>NZ_CP011112.1:1355227-2710455 GCF_001190945.1 Luteipulveratus mongoliensis
CGCTCGCGACCGATGAGTTCGGGCAGCGACGCCGGTATGTACCCGTGAACCTCCCTCCAGGAAGGACACGGACATGTCGATGAACACCAACCAGCGCTGGGTGCTGGTCCTGACCTCGGTCGCCTCGCTGGCGATCATGCTGGACGCGTTGGTCGTGACGACCGCGCTCAACGCGATACGCCTCGACCTCAACGCCTCGATCGAGCAGCTCGAGTGGACGATCAACGCCTTCACGCTGCCGTTCGCGGTCCTGCTGATGGCGGCCGCCGCACTCGGTGACCGCTTCGGGCGCCGTCGTACGCTCGTCGCCGGCCTGGTCCTGTTCGGTGTGGCCAGCATCGGTTGCGCTCTCGCGCCGGGGATCGGCTGGTTGATCGTCGCCCGGGCCGTGCAGGGCGCAGGTGCCGCCGCGGTCGTACCGGTCTCGATGACGATGCTCGGAACGGCCTTTGGTCCGACCGAGCGAGGTCGTGCGCTGGGCTTGTTCGCGGCAATCACGGGGATCGCGACGCTGGCCGGACCGCTGCTCGGCGGAGCCGTCGTCGAAGGGGCGACCTGGCCGTGGATCTTCTGGCTGAACGCTCCGGTCGTCGCCGTCCTCATCCCGCTCGTCCTGACCAGGCTCGAGGAGAGCCGAGGTCCCGTACGCCGACTGGACCTGGTCGGCATCCTCCTGGTGAGCGGCGCCGCGTTCGGGCTGGTGTGGGGTCTGGTCGAGGGCAACTCGGCCGGCTGGACCAGCGCGGAGGTGCTCGGGGCCCTGGTCATCGGGGCAGTGCTGCTGGTGGCCTTCGTCGCCTGGGAGCGCCGGGTCGAGGAGCCCTTGATCCCGATGCAGCTCTTCGCATCGCGTGCGTTCTCAGCGGGCAACGCGGCCGGGTTTCTTTTGTTTGCAGGTGTTTTCAGTGGAGCATTCTTCTTCGCCCAGTTCATGCAGACTGTCATGCACTACGGCCCGCTGGGCACCGGCGTACGCCTGCTGCCTTGGACGGCAACCTTGTTCGTGGTCGCACCGATCGCCGGACGCCTGGTGAACCGGGTGGGCGAGCGACCGCTCGTCGCCGGTGGCCTTCTGCTCCAGGCGATCGGCCTCGGCTGGATCGCCGTCATCGCGTCGCCTGACATGTCGTACGTCGCCATGATCCCTCCCTTCATCGTTGCCGGCGTGGGGGTCTCGATGGCCATCCCTGCAGCACAGAGCGCAGTCCTCGGCGCCGTGCCGCCGGCAGCTGTGGGCGCCGCCTCCGGCACCTTCAACACGCTCCGTCAGCTGGGCGGATCCTTCGGAATCGCCATCCCTGCAACGGTATTCGCGGCGGCGGGTGATGTCGGCTCGGTGACGGAGTTCACTGACGGGTTCACGGCGGCGATCGCCACAGCTGCGGTCCTGACCCTCGTCGGTGCGGCCGCAGCGATGCTCATCCCCGCGCGTACCCGGTCCCGTCTGATTCCTGGACGGATCGGTCAGGTGGCCGGCGACGCGGCCGCGCCCGTCGGGTCCGCCCGATAGGTTCGTGACGTGGCTGATGTCACTGACCTCCAGGCTCGGATCGACGGATACCGACCCGAGCTCCTTGCGCACTGCTACCGCATGCTCGGCTCCATCCACGATGCCGAGGATCTGGTTCAGGAGACGATGCTGCGGGCGTGGCGGGCGGCCGACCGCTATGACGAGCAGCGCGCCTCGTTGCGGACGTGGCTCTACCGGATCGCGACCAACGCCTGCCTCACCGAGCTCGAGCGCCGCGGGCGACGGGAGCTGCCGTCCGGCATCGCGGGCCCGAGTCCGGAGCTGGTCGAGTTCCCGGAGATGCATGCTGAGGTTCCGTGGCTGGAGCCGATCCCGGACCGCCTGCTCGGGACGGCAGCGGACGATCCCGCCACGGTGGTGGCGGCACGCAACGGCATCCGGCTGGCGTTCGTCGCTGCGCTGCAACACCTGCCGGCCAAGCAGCGGGCGGTGCTTGTCCTGCGTGACGTGCTCGCCTGGTCAGCGGCTGAGGTCGCCGACCTCCTCGAGCTCAGCCCGGCTGCTGTCAACAGTGCGCTGCAGCGGGCCCGAGCGACGATAGACAAGGCGGATCTCGTGAGCGACGACCTGCCCGAACGCCTGGACACCGGACAGCAGGCACTGATCGAGCGCTATGTGACGACGTTCCGTGACTCCGACATGGACGGGCTCAGCCGAATCCTCCATGAGGACGTCGTGCTGGAGATGCCGCCGGCGCTCGTCTGGTTCGCCGGGCGTACGCGGACGCTGGAGTTCTTCGGTCTCAAGGTCGGGCCGGACGCCGACTTCTGGCGAGCGGTCCCGGTCGGCGCGAACGGTCAGCCGGCCGTCGCGTACTACCGACGTCACGACGACGGCCAGCACCATGCACACGCCGTGCACGTGCTGACCACGTCCGACGACCTGGTCTCTCGCATCACGGTTTTCGTCGACGCGTCGTTGTTCGCCCGCTTCGGCCTACCGCCCACCTACGAACGCAAGGACTGATTCACCATGCCGTTGCAGCTGCATCACGTCGTTGTCGACACCCACGACCTGCCGTCGCTTGCCGCGTTCTGGTCGGAGGTGCTGCACTGGCCCGTCCTGTCCGAGCGCGAGCGGGAGATCGTGATTGGTCCGTCTCCTGAGGCGCCGGTCGGGATGTGCTTCATGCCGGTCGAGGACGAGAAGGTCGTGAAGAACCGCTTGCACCTCGACCTGACCACCGAGGGCGCCGACCGCGACGCCGAGATCGAGCGGATCTTGGCGCTTGGCGCGCGGCGGATCGACGTCGGCCAGACCGGGCAGGAGTCGTGGGACGTGCTCGCTGACCCCGAGGGCAACGAGTTCTGCGTCGTCCGCCCCAAGACGACCCTCATCAGCTGACACTCCGCTGGTCGGGTAGCCGGAGCGGGTCTCGATACGGCTCGTTCCTCGCCTCCTCGACCGGCGGGAGCCTCACCCGAGCCAGGACGCGATCACCTGTACGAGTTGGTAGATCGCGAGCACGAGCAGCCCGATGATCACGAGGACGATCAGCGCACAGCCCAGGGCGACCTGCCACTCGTCGGCTGCATGCCCCTCGACCTCTCGCTGCACGGACTTGGGGAGCTCACGGAACTCTTCGCGCAGGCGCCCGAGCCGGTCAGCACTCACCGAGCCTTCGGTGTCAGCGTTCAGCGACCAGGAAGCCGCCCGGACGATCTCTCGGGCGTGCCCGCCCCGGGACAGCTCGAAGGCGCGGATCTCCTCGGGCGTCGCGTCCTCCAGGACGTAGCCCCATCGGCCCGCTTCCGCCAGATCGTGCCCGGCTCGGCACGCATCACGCAGTGCCCGCCGGACAGTGAAGTCGGTCGGGTACGCCACCCGCAGGCTTGAGAGGCGCCGACGAGCCAGCCCCACGTCACCTCGCGCGACGTCCGCTGCCGCGCGGGCCAAGGTGTCCTCAACAGCCATCACGACCTCCCTTGCCGCACTCTATTGCGACGAACGTCGCAATCTGAGGAGGCGGTCGAGTGGTCACTCCCCAGGCGCCGGCCGGCTCTGACACCTGAGGAGGCAGCCGAGTGGTCGCTCCTCAGATACTCGCGTGCGAGCTCGTCCGTTCCGCCGCAGGCTCAACCGGCGGGCGGGCCTGTTTAGCGAAGGCGCCAGCGGCCGGGATCGGGTGGTTCGGGGGAAGGCTCACCGACCGCGTCAAAGGGCTTCGCCGCGCGGATCAGGCGATTCAGCTCGCCCTGTCCGCGTACGCCAGTGGGGAAGTCCGCGCGCGCCGAACGCCGCTGCAGCTCGCCGACGTCGAAGGTCGAACGAGCAGCAACCAGAACGACATTCCCGAATCGCTTGCCTTTGAGCACCTCATTCAGCCCGACCAACGCCTGCGCCGGCAGATGAGGCGCCAGCGTGGCGGCAACGCGACCGATGTAGCGAAGACCCGGTTCATCGGCCAGGTTCATCAGCAGCAACCCCTCCGGCCGCAGCACCCGCCCGACCTCAGCCGCAAACACAGCAGAGGTGACGCTCGCCGGGACCCGGCCCTCGTCGTACGCATCGAGCACGATCACGTCCGCGCTCGAGTCTTTAAGTGCTGCAACGCCACTCGCGCCATCCGTCGGCCGGACGCGGATCCGGTGACCGCGGGGGAGAGGCAGCTCCCGGCGTACGAGATCGGTCAGCTCGGCGTCCGGCTCCAGCACGATCTGCGCCGAACCCGGCCGAGTGTGCTCGATATAGCGCGCGAGCGTCAGGCCCGCGCCGCCGACGTGTGTCACGCCAATTCGCCCAGGCGTCAACGCATCCAGCGCCAGTGCGAGGTGCTGGACATACTCGAACACCAGTAGTCCGGGGTCGTCGAGCTGCACGTACGACTGTGGGTGCCCATCACGGACGACCGTCACGCCACCGCGCTCGTCGCGGACCAGCTCCAGGCTCACTGGCCCGCCACTCGCCAGACGCCGACGACGACGCCGTACTCGGCCTCGCGCTTGTTCGCCGGCTGCAGGTCGTTGACCACGCGGTCGAGGTGTTCGGACAGGGCGGCAGCCTGAGCGGCAGTCAACTTGAGGTGCCGATGGTTCAGCAGGTGATTGTCGTCGGGCGGGATCTCTTCGCCCATCGTTGCCAGCATGGCCTTGGTCGCCGCGCCGCCATCCCCGGTGCTGAACCGCAGCCGCCGGGCGACTCTTACGTAGTACTGCTCGGTCCCGCCGCGTACCGTCCGGGTCCGGTCCTTGCGCGCCAGCCCGGCCTCGACGAGCACGCCGAGGTGGTGAGCGACGTTGCCCTTGTTGGTCTTCAGTCGGTTCGACAGCTGGCTGATCGTGGCGCCCTCGTCACCGAAGGAGCTAAGGATCCGGTGCCGCAACGGATGCGACAGCGCGCGCATCTGGGCCGGCGAGGTGGCGTCGAGAGCGTCCGTGGGCTCGGTGTCCATGAGTCAAGCGTCAAGAGAAGTTGTCGCTTGGTCAAGCGGGTTGCTGAACTCGGCGCATGACACCCGCACTCAAGACCGACCTCATCGCTGACCTGGAACGCCTGGTTCGCGACCACTACGTCCTCGAGGCTGACATCGACGCCATCGCAGCCGCGTTGTACGACGACAGCTCGCCTCTCCCCGACTCCCGGGTGGACCTGGCCGGCGAGCTGACCCGACGGCTGCAGATCACCAACAACGACCGCCACATGCGGGTGCGGCACTGCCCCGATGGCCCACTCGGTGACATCTCAGGGGACGCGTACGAGCAGCGGTGGGAGCAGGAAGCGCGGACCAATTCCGGTGGCATCGAAGAAGTTCGACGGATCACGGACAGCTCGGGACTGATGAAGATCGCGCCCTACACCTCACCCGTCCACCTCGCCAGGCCGTACGTCGAGGCGGCTTTCACCCTGCTCGGCCACGTCGAGCACCTGGTGATCGACCTGCGCGAAGGCCACGGTGGGACACCAGAGACGATCGCCCTGATCTGCTCCTACCTGCTCGGACGGGAACCCGTTCATCTGATGGATGTGCTGTCTCGGAACGAGCCGCCGCGGCACTACTGGACCAGTCCGATGGCCGGTCGGCTCGGTGATGACGTTCGGATCGATGTACTCACGAGCGCGACGACGTTCTCCGGTTGCGAAGAGCTCGCGTACAACCTGCAGGCGGTCGGGCGGGCGACGCTCATCGGCGAGACCACGGGAGGCGGTGCCCATCCGGTCGGCGCCTTTGCGCTGGCGGGCGACCTGGAGGCGACGATCCCGGTCGCCCGGGCGCGCAACGCGATCACCGGGACGAACTGGGAGCAGGTGGGCGTCGTCCCCGACGTGCCCTGCGCGGCCACCGACGCTCTCGATGTCGCCCTGGCGCGCCGCTGAGGACCTGCACAACGGATGTACGGGCGCCTGTCCGTGGCCGTCGGCTGTCACCGAAGGGAGGGTGGCACCAGGACGAACCACGAGAGGGAGACCCTGACATGAAGCTCAAGAACGCGCGGTTCATCGGTGCGGTTGCGGCCACCGGCGGCGTGGTTGCGCTGGCGCTGTCGACGGGAGCCGGGGCCGCACAGGCCGCGAACTACACGCACCCCACGACGACGACCGGCGCCTGCCACGTCTACGGCAACTACCCGAAGGCTGGCATCGACGCGTACGGCTGGGACGTCGGACCCAACACCCCGCTCGGGGTGCGCTACACGTTCAACGACTACGCGCTCATCAAGGACAGCGCGCGGGCGAGCGACCCGCTGCACTGGGGCTTCATCGCCAAGTCGTGCCTGGCCGACCCGCACGCGTACGACAACTCCTTCACCACCCCGCTGCCGGACCTGCGCGCGGTCGGCGGGGACGGCAATGTGAAGGACGTGATCATCGCGCCGACGCCGGGCAACGAGGTGCACACGATCCACGTCACGTCGCCGGGCACGCTGCGGAACGAGCCGATGTCGTTCGCCATCGGCAACGTGCGCGACGGCGAGGAGTTCCACATCACGACCGCGACCTGTGGCGTGCACGACCCGGCGTCCTGGATCTACGGCCGCGCGACCACCACCGGCCGCTGGGGATGGGTCCAGGCCAGCCACCTGAACGCCTGCACCTGACAGCCCCTCCCGTACGACGCCCGCGCCCGCTCCCCAGCGGCGCGGGCGTTGTCATGTGCTCTGTCTGCGGACCTCGGCCGGGTCCATCGTGAAGACACGAGCTGCTGCCCGCTCGACGCGTGACCAGTACTCGTCGTTCGAGATCTCTGCCGGGTATCCGGCCTCGGCAAGGCGCCAGATCGCACCGAGGTAGTGCTCCGGCTCCAGATCGGTCGATGGCGAACGCACCAACCAGCACTCGGTGGCGGGCGACCACTCCGGCCGGGTCTCGGGCACCGATCGACGATGGAGCTCCGGCCAGACCCTCCAGACCTCGTCCAGGCCTGTCAGCTCCTGAAGCGGCACGAAACCCTGCGCGCGCAGCTCCTTCACACCGGCCGGGAAGTGGTCGTCGTACGGCGTCGCGGATAGCCCCTCGCCGGCGCGGCGCACGACGGAGACCATGAGCTCAGCCTCGTCGCCGAAATGCTCGTCCGAGTGGCGAAATCGCTCGATGAGCGTCGCGATGTCGTCGGCTTGCCAACGCTGCTCGCAGTCGTCGCACAACGTCATGTCGTGCGCGAATGTGTGGCCCTTGCCGTACATCCGGAAGGTCGCCTTGTCCGGATCGAGCTGGCGCACCCACACGGAGCGATCGCCGCAGAACATGCATGAGGTCCCAGGCATGGCTCGACGCTAGCCCTCAGCCGATCGCTTGGCAGGACAGAACGGCGGTGCTACGGTCTCGATAGTTTATGAATGACCGTTTACAAACCGTCGGGGGACACCATGGCACGACCGCGATCAGTGGATGACGAGGCGATCCTCGACGCCACGCGCGTCGTACTTGGCCAGGAGGGTCCGAGCGGTCTGACGCTCGCGGCGGTCGGTCGGCAGGTCGGTCTCGCGCCGGCCACCCTCATCCAGCGGTTCGGCTCCAAGCGCGGACTCCTGCTCGCGTCGGCGGCGCGGTCGCCGGAGATGGTGAGGCGGGCGTACGCCGAGTCCGAGGCCCGAGCGACCTCGCCGCTGGCGGCGCTCTACGACGTAGCGACCAGCAGCGTCGCCCACATCGTCAAGCGTGAGGAGATCGGCAACGGGCTGGGCTTCGTCCAGCTCGACGTCGGCGATCCGGACTTCCGGGTCCACGCGCTGGCGCACTCGCAAGCGATCGAGGACGGCTCGGCGCGCTTCTTGCATGCGGCGCGGGAGGCCGGCGAGCTGGTCGACGACGTCGACGTCGCGGCTCTCGCCCGCACCGTGCTCGTCACGTTCCAGGGGGCACTCATCATTTGGGCAATCCACGGCGGCGGCACGCTCTCGGACTTCGTCCGTGAGCAGCTCGACCGCATCCTCAATCCGTATCTGCCATAGGGGTTTTCATGTTCAAGCGTGTGTTTGTCTTCGTCTTCGCGACCTTCCTGCTGTCGGGTCTGCTCAACGGGGTGCAGTCAGCGATCGGCCTCGATCCCGACCTGATCCAGATCGTCCAGTTCGCCCCTGCCATCGGGGTCGGGTTGATGCTGCTGTGGTTCCGGCCAACGACCCCAGTGCTGAACCGGCTGTCGCCCGTAGGTGATGTAGCACGCCGGTGCGGTTTAGCCGTCGCCGTGGTCCTGGCGGTCATGCTCGTCGCCGTGCTGGTGCACGTCGTCTCCGGGAAGGACGTGCACGGCGCCTGGGACGACGGGCTGCCGTTCCCGTGGTGGTCCCTGGTGATCGCGATGACGATCGGTGCGGCCGGCGAGGAGATCGGCTGGCGCGGCTACCTGCAGCCCTATCTGCAGACCCGGTTCAGCGAGCTGAAGGCATCACTCATCGTCGGTGTGATCTGGGGGCTGTGGCACATCGGCGCCTGGGAGCACGGGCCGGTCTTCGTCCTGCTCTTCGTCGCGATGGCCGTCGCCATGTCCGTGACGCTGGGCGCGCTGCTCCGGACGGCTCGGGGCGCCAACGTCGCTATCGCCACTGCCTTGCACGCGGCCGTCAACCTCGGCCTGGTGTCGCTGTTCGACGAGGAGGACGGCGGCCTGTTCGCTCTCGGCGCCCTCGTCGGGGTCTGGGTCGTCGCCGCCGTCATCACGTACGTCCTCGCCGGACCTCGCGCCCCGCTCGCCTCATCCGGGGTGGCTCCTCAGGCGGTTGGCTCGCTCTCTTCCACGTAGACGCGCCAGAGTCTTCCCAGCGGGTGGAGGCCCAGGCGGGCAGCCACCCGCTGCGATGACGGGTTGCTCTCAGAAGTGCTGTAGAACAACGGGATTCGCCGATCGTGCAGCTGCTCAGCCCAGGCTGCAGTGGTGATCGATGCGAGGCCATGGCCGCGATACTGCTCGGCAGTCCGGACGCCGGCCTCGGCGCCGCGCGGGTTGAGGCGAGCGGAGAAGCACAGCGATGCCACACCGTGCGCGTCCGTCACGATCGCCCACGGGCCGAGTGTGCCGGCGAGCAGGTCGAGCCACTCGTCAGGCTCCCAGTCGGCCGGTCGGCGGGTGGCCAGCCACGCGTTGTCATCGTCGGTTCGGATCGACAGGCCGCTGGGCAGGGGCGGCGCCGCGATCTCGTTGATCAGGTAGGACACGCAGGAGGACGTCGCGCTGCCTCCGCCGTCAGGCAAGGCGGCGGCGCCTGGCCGTGTCCCGAGGCGTCCGTCGGTCGTACGCGCCGTGACGAGAACCGTGTCGCCGAGCAGCAATCCGTCGGTGTCCTCGTCCCAGATGACGCCCGCCTCTGCGAGGAGCAGGCCAAGATCATCGGACTCCTGGCGACCATCCACCGACCGATCGTAGGGCGATCGGCGAAGATGGCCCCATGCCTCCCCGCCGACGAATCGATCCGCGCGAGGGCCGGGCGGCCGTCGTACGGTGGCACGCCAGTCCGACCGAGGCCGACCGTACGACGACGGCGACTGCCGTCCGCTACACGCTGGAAGAGCTGTCGCTCCAGGCGCCGGGCAACAGCGTCGAGGTGCGGGTGCCGCCGTACGGCGCCGTGCAGGTCATCGAAGGGCCACGCCACAAACGGGGCACACCGACGAATGTCATTGAGATGACTGCGGATTCGTGGCTTGCGATGGTGACGGGAAGCATCACCTGGGAGGACGCGGAGGCGAGCGGACGGGTACGTGCGTCGGGCCAGCGGGCCGACCTGTCGGCGTACCTGCCGCTCGTGAAGCTCGACCCTTAGTCTCGGGGGATGCGATTCGGCATCACCATCTTGCAGGAGTACCCCTGGGCGCAGGCCGCCCCGATGTGGCGGCAGGCGGAGGAGCTCGGCTTCGATCACGCCTGGATCTACGACCACCTGATCTGGGGTGGCCTGCCCGACTCGCCTTGGTACGGCACGACGCCCACGCTCACGGCGGCCGCCCTGGTGACGTCGACCATCAAGCTGGGCACTTTCGTCACCTCGCCGAACTATCGGCACCCGGTGACGTTCATGCGCGATCTCCTGTCGCTGGACGACATCTCGGGCGGCCGGTTCATCTGCGGCATCGGGGCGGGCGGCGACATCGACTCGCGTCTGCTCGGCGGACCGGATCTGACGCCGCGCCAGCGGTTCGAGCGGCTGGAAGAGTTCACCGTGCTGCTCGACCGGCTGCTCAGCGAGGACCACGTCACCTCCGAGGGCACGTACTTCTCCGCGCGCGACGCTCGTACGCTCCCCGGTCCCGCGCGCTCGCGGATCCCATTCGTCATGGCTGCCAACGGTCCTCGCGCCTTGCGACTCGCGGCCCGGACCGGCCAGGGCTGGGTGACGTACGGCAAGCCAGGCGACTCGTACGACGCGTGGTGGGCTTCGCTGCGCGAGCTGTCGGGTCGGCTGGACGAGGCTCTCGAGAAGGAAGGTCGCGCGGCCGAGGGGTTCCAGCGGCACCTCAACCTCGACCCGGACGAGTTCTACTCGTTGGAGAGCGTGGACCGATTCGAGGACGCGGTCGGGCGGGCAGCCGAGCTGGGCTTCACGGATGTGATCGCCCACTGGCCGCGCGCCACCGAGCCGTACCGCGGCACGATCGAAGTGCTCGAGACCGTCGCCGCCGAAGTCCTGCCCCGCTGGCGCTGACGGTCACGGTCATCGCCCACGGTCATGCGGGACGCGACACATGCGTCGCGTTCTGCATGACGCCATGGTCCTGACCCGTACGTCGTCGGCCGCGGCTGCTCGGGCCGGTCCCGTCCGACGTGCATACCCTGTCTACGCATCGCCCGAGTCCGCGTGATTCCGGCCGCGCGGCGTCGGGAAGTCCGCCTTGTGCACGTCCGACGAGACAGGCTCGCGCCTAGTCGTTCAGCGGCGGTGGCGGAGTGCCCCAGTCGTCGCCGGTCGATGCCGCAGGTGCTGGCTTCGCAGCAGGCTTGTCCTCGGGCTCAGCCTCGGGCTCAGCCTCGGGCTCGGGCTCGGGCGGCTGGGCATCGCTTGGCCCCTCGTCCTCAGCCGATGTCTGAGCTGGTGCGGCGGTGGGAGCCGAGTCATCGAGTGGTGGTGGAGGCGTACCCCAGTCGTCGCCGCCTGACGCAGCGGGCGGGGGCGCGGCCGTTGGCTTGCCCTCAACGGGCTTCGGCTCGGCGGGCGCTGCCGGCGCAGGCTTGGCGTCGTCGAGTGCGGGTGGCGGGGCATCCCAGTCATCGCCGCCTGACGCGTTGGGCGCAGGTGCTGCGGCCGCGGGCTTGGCCTCGTCGAGGGCCGGGGGAGCTGCGTCCCAGTCGTCGCCGCCGGAAGCCGCCGCCGGCGTAGCGGCCTTGGTGTTGTCCAGAGCAGGGGGAGCTGCGTCCCAGTCGTCGCCGCCGGAAGCAGGTGCTGTGGCCGCGGGCTTGGCCTCGTCCAGAGCAGGCGGCGCCGCGTCCCAGTCATCGCCGCCGGAAGCAGGTGCTGCGGCCGCGGGCTTGGCGTCATCCAGGGCGGGCGGCGCCGCGTCCCAGTCGTCCGCGGCAGGAGCAGGCGCCGGAGCGGCAGGCTTCGCGTCCGCAACAGGGGCCGGTGCTGCGTCCCAGTCATCGGCAGCAGGTGCGGCCGGCGCAGCATCGGCGACGGGCGGGGGAGCGGCGTCCCAGTCGTCCGCGGCGGGAGCGTCAGTGGGAACGTCAGCCGGAGACTCGGCGGACGAGGACTCGGCGGTGGTCGCGGGCCCGGCGTTCGGCGTACCGGCTGCTCCAGCGGCAGCCACGGCACCGGCGGATCCTGCGCCGGCTGCGGCAGCCCCAGCCTTGGCAGCGTCAGCCTTCGCGGCGTCAGCCGCGGCGGTATCAGCCAATTCCGCGGCCGGCTCAGCCTCAGGCGCCTCTTCCGGGCGACCGAGCTTGTCCTTGGCATTGACGCCATGGATGCCGACAGAACCGCCACGAGACCGCTGCGGGTCGCGGATGAACCACCAGGCGATCACAGCGAGCACGACCAGGACGACGAGGAGCCAGACCCACTTCATGACCCCGAACCCTACGCAGCAGTAGTTCCGCGCACCACAACCGTCACCATGCTGGGACCCGTGGTGAGGACCGTCACCGGCCTCCCGAACACGGGCGACTACCGTGGTGGCGTGCCTGATGTCGAGCCCGAGCCCACCGCGAAGCCCACTCTGCGGCCCGTCCGCCGTGCGCCCAACTTCGCCCAGTTCATGATCACGGGCGGCGTCATCGGCATCATCGTCGGCTTGTGGATCGGATCGCGCGGCGACTCCGGCGGCTACACCGACACCACGGCGATGGGCTTCCTCGCGGTCATCTTCGGCAGTCTCGGCGTCCTGCTCGCCGGTGCCGTCGCCGTCATCCTGGATCGGCGCTCGTTGCGCTGACGCTCGCGTCGGTAGTTTGAAGCCCATGAGCAACGGGGGCGATCCGATCAGCGAGCTGCACCGCCGCGGCGTGCAGCACTTCTCAGAGCTGGTCGAAGGCGGCGAGGACCGGCTCTCGGCCATGTTCCGTACGGTTCCCGCGCTCGGCGAGGTCGCCGTCGGCGTGGTCTACGGCCACCTGCATCACCGGCCGGCCCTCGATCCTCGTACGCGCGAGGTCGCCACCCTGGCGGCCATCGTCGCCGCCGGGATGACCGGCCCGCCACTCAGCGTGCACACCCGCACGGGACTCGCCTCGGGCCTGGCACCCGCCGAGATCACGGAGACCGTCGTGCAGACGGCCGCTTTCGCCGGGTTCCCGCGCGCGGTTACTCACCGCCGCCGCCCGCGCCGCGCGAGGTGGTCCTCACGATGCTCGCGGACGAACCCGACCCCGAGATCGCTGCACTGGTCGAAGCGGCCGAGGAGACAGTCGTGACCGCCACCGGTCCGGATCGGGTCCTGGTCGAGTTCCGCGGAGCCGAGCATCCCTTCGCAATCCTGCACGTGCTCGTCGATGGCGATCGGGTCGGATCCACGCGGATCTACCGCTAGGCCGGCCCACGACGTACGGCGTGACACAGACCACACCGCCGGGCATGGAACACTGGTGACCGTGGCTGGTGACGGACGTCTCTCGCACGACTTGCTCCCTGGTGAGAAAGGCCCGCAGGACGCCTGCGGTGTCTTCGGTGTCTGGGCTCCCGGTGAGGATGTCGCCAAACTCACCTATTTCGGCCTCTACGCGCTGCAACATCGCGGCCAGGAGTCAGCCGGCATCGCGACCAGCGACGGGCAGAGCATCCTGGTCTACAAGGACATGGGGCTGGTCAGCCAGGTCTTCGACGAGACCAGCCTCGGCTCGCTGCGCGGGCACGTCGCGATCGGCCACACGCGCTACTCCACGACCGGTGGCAGCACCTGGGAGAACGCCCAGCCCACCCTCGGTGGCAGCGAGCGCGGCACGGTCGCCCTCGCCCACAACGGCAACCTGGTCAACACCGTCGAGCTGAGCGAGCTGGTCAAGGAACGCCTCCGCGGCCGCGCCAGCAAGGGCGAGCTCGCCCGCGGCAACACCTCGGACACCGCACTCGTCACGACCCTCCTGGCCGCCGACCCCGAGCAGAGCCTCGAGGAAGCCGCCATGGACGTCCTCCCGCGGCTGCGTGGCGCGTTCTGCTTCGTCTTCATGGACGAGCGCACGCTGTACGCCGCCCGCGACCCTCACGGCGTACGCCCCCTCGCCCTCGGCCGGCTCGAGCGCGGCTGGGTGGTCGCCTCCGAGACTGCGGCGCTGCAGACCATCGGCGCGAGCGTGATCCGCGAGGTCGAGCCCGGTGAGCTGATCGCGATCGACGAGAACGGTCTGCGCAGCCACAAGTTCGCCAAGCCGGAGCCCAAGGGCTGCGTCTTCGAGTACGTCTACCTCGCCCGCCCCGACGCCGTCATCCGCGGCCGGGTCGTCCACGAGGCGCGCGTCGAGATGGGCCGCCAGCTGGCCCGCGAGCACCCGGTCGACGCTGACTTGGTCATCGGTGTGCCCGAGTCGGGTGTGCCGGCGGCGACGGGTTATGCGCAGGAGTCGGGCATCCCGTTCGGCCAAGGCTTCGTGAAGAACGCCTACGTCGGCCGCACCTTCATCCAGCCCAGCCAGACGCTGCGCCAGCTCGGCATCCGGCTCAAGCTCAACGCGCTCGAGCACAGCGTCAAGGGCAAGCGGCTGGTCGTCATCGACGACACGATCGTGCGCGGCAACACCCAGCGCGCGCAGATCCGGATGCTGCGTGAAGCCGGCGCGGCCGAGATCCACGTGCGCATCTCGGCGCCGCCCGTCGAGTGGCCCTGCTTCTACGGCATCGACTTCGCCACCCGCGCCGAGCTCATTGCGCCCGGTCTGCAGGTCGAGGAGATCCGCGCGTCCATCGGCGCCGACTCGCTCGGCTACATCTCTGAGGAAGGCATGGTCACCGCGACCAACCAGCCGGAGTCCGAGCTGTGCCGCGCCTGCTTCACCGGGAGCTATCCGATCGATCTGCCCGAGGACGGCCAGGTCGGCAAGCACGTCCTGGAGACGCTGCCGATCGAGGTCCGCAGCGGCCACGACTCCTCGATCGAGCATCGCCCGCAGGACAAGGTGCCCCCGCACGAGTCCCAGGACGCCGAAGGTGTCTCGCTGGGCGTCGCCGGCGGCGCCGAGAACGCCCTGCTCCACCCGTGAAAGGTTCATCAGTGAGCGAAACCCCGATCACGTACGCCGAAGCAGGAGTCGACGTCGAGGCGGGTGACAAGGCCGTCGAGCTGATGAAGGAGTCCGTACGCCGGGCGCAGCGCCCCGAGGTCATGGGCGGCCTGGGCGGGTTCGCGGGTCTGTTCGATGCGTCGGTCCTCGCGCGGCTGGCCCATCCCGTGCTCGCCACCTCGACCGACGGCGTCGGCACCAAGGTGGCGGTGGCGCAGGCGATGGACCGGCACGACACGATCGGCTTCGACCTGGTCGGCATGGTCGTCGACGACATCATCTGCTGCGGAGCCGAGCCGCTCTACATGACTGACTACATCGCGACCGGCAAGGTCGTCCCAGAGCGCATCGCCGCGATCGTCTCCGGCATCGCCGCCGCGTGTGAGCAGGCTGGCGTGGCCCTCATCGGCGGCGAGACCGCCGAGCACCCCGGGCTCCTGGAGCCCCACGAGTACGACGTCGCAGGCGCCGCGACCGGTGTCGTCGAGCGGGCCGACCTGCTGACGCCCGAGCGCGTCCAGGTGGGCGATGTGGTGCTGGGACTCGCCTCCAGCGGGCTGCACTCCAACGGCTACTCGCTCGTCCGGAAGGTGTTCGAGAGCCGGGGCTGGGCGTACGACAGAGACGTGCCCGAGCTGGGGCGCACGCTGGGCGAGGAGCTGCTGGAGCCGACACGGGTCTACTCGGCCGATCTGCTCCAGCTGATCCGCACCGAGGGCATCGACATGCATGCGCTCTCGCACGTCACCGGCGGCGGACTCGCGGCCAACCTGGCGCGCGTGCTGCCGACAGGAGTGCTGGCACGAGTGGACCGAGCGTCCTGGACGCCGGCGCCGATCTTCGGCCTCGTGCAGGAACTGGGTCAGGTGCCGGTCGCCGACCTGGAGCGCACGCTCAACATGGGCGTCGGCTTCTGTGCGGTGCTGCCCGCAGAGCAGGCAGATCTCGCCATCGAGGTGTGTACCGATGCGGGGATCGACACCTGGGTGCTGGGAGAGGTCTCAGACCGGGAGAGCGGCGATCCGGCGTACGGCGAGATCGTCAGTGGGTCCAAGGGCGTCGACGCGGGGGCCTGTCAGATGGTCGGGCAGCACCCGGCTCACTGAGGGAAAGCGTGACCCCCGGCGTCGAAGGTCAAGGCAGAGTCTGAGGGACGACCGTCACCGGTCGCCCGACGCCCACTTGTCGTAGTCGCCGTACTCGTCGTCATCGCCCTTGTCGTCCTCGACTGGGGCCCGTTGGGCCTCAGGGGAGGAGTTCCCAGAGCGGAGCTCACGCTCCAGTGCGCTCAGGTCGGTGTCAGGGGAGAAATACTTCAGCTCCCGTGCAACCTTCGTCTGCTTGGCTTTGGCCCGGCCGCGCCCCATGGCGTGACCCCCTCTGTGTTTGCCCAAGGCGGCCAAACAATCCGCCACCCAATGCGGGTGCCGGACAGCTCGGAGGCCCATGGGGATCTTCGGTCATGTCGTGGGACAAACGGTACCTCAGCGAGTGGCGATCTCGCTCACCGGCCATACCTCCGATGGTGGGATCTTTCCCAAGACCCGCGGAAGCCGCGTCATGCCGCGGAAGGGGGTGTCCGGGCGACGCGCCGAGGAGGGTCAGTGCTGGTCGTCGGTGAGGCGTCGTCGGGCATAGACCGCGCCGCCACCGATGAGCACGAGGGCGCCGACAGCGCTGCCGATGACGAGCGTCGGATGGTTGGCCGTCGCGTCGGTGTCGACATGCTTGCCCGGCGTCGGGTCGGGCGTCGTCGTCGATGAGGAGGAGGAGCTCTTGGCGGCACTCGATGCCGCAGTGGCCAGCTTGCCGCCGACGGTCGCGGTCGCTGAGCCAGTCGCCGTGCCGCTGGGCGAGGCCGTCTCGGCGTGAGCCGGCGTCAGCCAGAGCCCGAAAGCCGCCAGCGAGACGGCGAGGGCGGCGGGGGCAGAGGCTCGAAGCTGGAGGTGCACGCCACCCATTCTGACGTGGCTCATCGCCCGTCGGGCGCGGGGCTCAGAACTCTTGCCGCCGGAAGACCGTGAAGCTGCGGGCGAGATAGGCCGCCAGACCGAGGCAGATCACGGCTCCGATGCCGAACACGACGCGGCTCCCGCCGTCGGCCTGGAACGCGTTGATGGCGGCCACGACGGCGCAGATCGCGAAGAAGATGGCGAAGAAGCGCTTGATCTGAGCGTTCTTGGCGTGCACTGGGTCGGTTGACATGTCGTGCGATTCCTTCCGTACGAAGTCGTCAGGGATCGCGCCGCACAGCGCCTGGACCCCGATCCATGGCGTTGCCAAACCTATCGACGCCGCGGGCCGCCTCGATGCGTACGTGGTGCGTAATCTCGGCGAAGACTTCCGATCGCCCGTGACACCGTCTGGTGAGCCCAGGATGATCGTGGGTGTTCCGGTCAGCGACGTCCAAGGAGCCGATGACATGTGTCCCGCCGCGCCACAGGCGTCGGTCGACATCACGTCCGACGACCCCGTCGTCGTCCGGGGGCTGTGCAAGCAGTACGCCGGCCGCAACGTCGTGGATCACGTCGACCTGGACGTTCGGGCGGGTGAGGTCTTCGGCTTCCTCGGACCCAACGGAGCCGGGAAGTCCACCACGATCGACATCCTGACCGGGCGCCGTGCGCGCACGTCCGGTGACATCAGCGTCCTCGGCGCCAGCCCCGCGGACGACGACCGCGCGTGGCGGGCCCGGATCGGCGTCGTACCGCAGACCACGGCGACCTTCGTGGAGATGACGGTGCGCGAAGTCGTGACGCTGTTCGCCGCGATGTACCCGCGTCCGCTGCCGGTCGACGAGGTCATCGACATGGTCGGACTGACCAGCAAGGCCAAGGCGCGTACCGAGGACCTCTCGGGCGGCCAGCAGCGTCGGCTCGACGTCGCGATCGGTGTCATCGGTGATCCGGAGCTGATCTTCCTGGACGAGCCGACGACCGGGCTCGACCCGGTCGCGCGCCGCGAGGCCTGGGACCTGGTCCGCTACTTCGGCGAGCGCGGGACGACGACCGTCCTGACCACGCACTACCTCGATGAGGTCGAGGAGCTGGCCCACCGGGCCGCCATCATCGTGGCCGGCAAGATCGTCGAGGTCGGCACGATCGCCGAGCTGAGCGGCCGCGGTCGTACGCCCACGACGGTCTCCTTCATCGTCCCCGAGGCACTGGACGCCGAGCCGCTCCCGTCCGGTCTCGATGGTCTGACCCGGGAGGACCGACAGGTGACCGTCTCGACGTACGAACCGTCCGAGGTCACCTATCGGTTGCTGTCCTGGGCGCGCGAGCACGGCGTACGCGAGCTGCCGGGTCTGCGGGTCCTGCAACCCTCCCTCGAGGACGTCTACCTCAACCTCGTCCATCAGCAAGACGTGGCCGCACCGGTGGACGTCGCATGAAGGAGGCCACCATTTCCGAGCCATCGGTTCGTGCCCAGCCCGAGGTCGTGACGGGCGGTCTGCTCCGGGCCACGCTCGCGCTGTCCGCCGTCGAGCTGCGCGGGTTCTTCCGGGACAAGAGGTCGCTGGTCTTCGTGCTGGCGTTCCCGGTCATGCTGCTGGTGATCTTCGCGGCGATCTTCTCCGGCACGGTCAGCGGTGGCGGGACGACGATCCCGGCCAAGCAGCTGTTCATGGCGGGGATCATCGCGGCGGGCGTGATGTCGTGCGGCTTTCAGGGGCTGTGCATCAACCTCGTGCAGGAGCGCGAGTCGGGTCTCGTGCGCCGGCTCGCCAGCTCACCGATGCCCAAGGCCGCCTACTTCATCGCCAAGTTCGTTCGCGTCCTGGTCACGACGATCATCGAGGTCGCGATCCTGATGGCGATCTCGCTGGCGTTCTTCGGCCTCCCGGTGCCGGAGACCGCAGGGCGCTGGCTGACGCTTGCGTGGGTGATCCCGCTGGGCGCCATCTCGTGCGCGCTGGTCGGGATGGCGTACTCCGCGATCGTGCCGTCGGCCAATGCGGCGGCGGCAGTCGTGACGCCGGTCTTCATGGGGCTGCAGTTCATCTCCGGGGTGTTCTTCCCGTTCTCCGAGCTGCCGGACTGGATGCAGTCGCTGGGTGCGCTGTTCCCCCTGAAGTGGATGGCGCAGGGGCTGCGGTCGGTGTTCCTGCCCGATGCCCTCGCGCACGCCGAACCCGCTGGCGCGTGGGAGCTTTCGCGCGTCGCTGCGGTGCTCGCGTTGTGGATCGTGATCGGCCTGGTCATCACGGCTCGCACGTTCAAGTGGCGTGGGCCGCGGGTCAAGTGAGGTCCTGACCATGCCCGTGCGATCGTCGTACGGCCCCGGCACGCCGTGCTGGTTCGCGTACGCCTGCCCTGAGCCTGCGTCCGCGCTCGAGTTCTACGGCGCGCAGCTCGGGTGGTCGTCGGTGCCGCACGGTCCCGGGCAGTGGCAGGCAGCCCTGCCGTCCGGGACCGTGTGCAGTGTGTCGGCCGGACCGCGCGCCGCGTGGACCGTGTGTCTGGCGACTGCGGACATCGATGCGAGCGTGGGACGTCTGGCTACGCACGGCGCGCGCGTGCTGATGCCTCCTCGCGATGTCGGCGCGGGTCACCTAGCGCTCGGACTGGATCGCGGTGGTCACGTATTCGGGCTGTTCTCCGGGGCGACCAAGGAGGGCATCGTGACGGTGGACGAGCCGGGTGCTGTGGTTGGCGTACAGCTGCGAAGTCCCTCCGCCGCGGGGCTGCTCGAGGACTACGCCGCGATCTGCGGCGGGCCGGTCGAGGGCGTACAGACCGTGGACTCGCCTGATGGCGTCAACGGATGGCTGCCGGTCTTCGGGACATCGGAATCCGTTGATCTGCAACAAGTTTCGGTTGTGGTCGACCCCTACGGCGCGGCGTACGGGCTGTCTGCGCGACCCGGGTGACGCGCGGCATGGATCGAGTTCTCGGCGTGGTGGCGTCCAGCACGGGAGGCGTGGAGACGCTGCGGGCGGGACTCGTCGAGCCGGCGATGGCACGAGGCTGGCGAGTGGGAATCACGTTGACCCCCAACGCTGGTCGCTGGCTTCGCGCAAGCGGAGAGGTCGATCGTCTGGAGGAGCTGACGGGACTACCCGTCCGCGACGCAAGCCGACTGCCGAGCGAGCCTCGGCCGCACCCGGACGCGGACTGCTACGTGGTCGCCCCTGCGAGCGCGAACACCGTGGCCAAGCTCGCGCTGGGTATCGCCGACAGCCAGGCGCTGACTCAGGTGACTGAGGCGTTGGGCGTCCCGGAGGTACCCGTCGTCGTGTTCCCGTGCATCAACGCTGCGAACGCGCGGCACCCCGCGTGGGCCGGTCACCTCGCGACGCTCCGGGAGGCAGGCGTACATCTCGTCCATGGTCCGGACGTGTGGCCGCTGTACGAGCCCCACGACCCTGCCGGGTGGCGAGAGCTTCCCTGGGCTGCTGTGCTCGAGGCGATCGAGAGCGCGTGCCCGGCAGCTGACGAAAGGTGACTCCCCTGAGCACCACACCTTCTGACAACTCGGGCGCGCGAGCGTTGGTCCTCGGCGGCGGCGGATCGACAGGCAACGCGTGGCTGATCGGCGTCGTCGCCGGCCTGCTCGAGTCCGGGTTGGACGTGACGGCAGCCGACCTGACGGTCGGGACGTCAGCCGGCTCGACGGCCGCGGCGCAGTTCTCCGGCGCGAGCCCGACCGACTTGCTTGCCGCCACCCTTGCCGTGCCTGCACCGCAACAGGGCGGTGCGGCCAGGCCCAGCCGGCCCCATCGGAGCGGCCCCGTGGTGGACCACCTGGAGAGACGACGCAAGATCATCGCGTCCTCTGGGGACGTGGCTGACATGCGCCGCAGGCTGGGCGCGGCGGCACTCGTCCTGGACGAGGAGTCGGATGGCACCTGGCAGGCACAGTGGCGCGCCACGGTCGCCGCGCGGCTGCCCAGTCGGGACTGGCCGGCGCGGAGGGTGCTTATCACTGCCGTCGACGCTCGGACCGGTGAGCCGATCCTGCTCGACCGCGACAGCGGCGTCGACCTGGCAGACGCGGTCGCCGCCAGCTGCGCGAGCGCCCTTCCGTACAGGATCGCGGACCGCCTCTACATCGACGGCGGCTTCCGCTCCAACGCCGAAAACGCTGATCTGGCAGCCGGATTCGGGCGAGTGCTCGTGCTTTCACCCTTCGGCGGCCGGACCCTGACGCCACGCGAGTGGGGCATGGATCTTGCCACTCAGGTCGACGAGCTGCGGGCCAACGGCAGCAGTGTCGAGACGGTCTTCCCGGACAGCAGTGCCGAGCACCTGTTCGGCACCAATGCGATGAATCCTTCGCTGCGTGCGCCCGCTGCTCAATCCGGCTACGACCAAGGCAAGGCCATCGCCGACCCGCTCACCGCGTTCTGGCGTTGACGTCACGGCTCCCGTCGCGACGAACTCGGCCTAAGGAGCTGACGCCGGGAGGGCGTTGTCGATGAGGACGGCGGCGATGGCGGCAGCGGTGGGGAAGGACTCGCTGTTGAGGACTCGGGCTCGGGCGGAGGCGCCGTCGAGGAGCAGCGCCAGCTGTTCGCCGAGTTGTTCGGGCTCGGCTGCGCCCGCTTCGCGAGCGGTCTCGGAGAGCCGGGCGGCGATGGCGGTCTTGTACTCGCGTGCGTACTGGGATGCGGGGTGCTGGGGGTCGTGGAGCTCGACGGCGACCGCGATGTAGGGGCACAGGGGAATGGACGCGGGCATCTCGAACGCGGCGAGGAGCCGCTCGCGAGGTGTGAGGTCGGTGCGGTCGAACACTCCGGGCATGACGTCGGGATCGATTCGGCGCAGGTACTCGGCGACGAGCTCGTCCTTGTTGGCGAAGTGCTGATAGGCCGTGCGCTTGGACACCTGGGCCGTCGCGCAGAGCTGGTCCATGCCGGTGCGGTTGATGCCCTGATCGCGGAACAGCTGCTGCGACGCGCTGAGGATGCGCTCGCGCGCGCCCCTGCCGCGGCGTCGGCCCCGAGGACCCTTCTCCAACTCCGTCATGAGCACCACTGTAGTCCGACGGGTACCAATCGGTGTACATAGTTGCGGGCGGCCGGGCAGCCGGATATGTTAAGCACACTGACTGGTGTACCTAGCACCGCAGCCTGTGCCGCCGGCGGCGGCACCTCCGCCATTTGAACCACGCATCTCGACAACACGAAGAGGCACATCTCATGGGCGACATCACCATCATCGGTACGGGGAACATGGCCCGCACGATCGGCACATTGGCCGTTGCGGGCGGCAACACCGTCGAGGTCCTGGGCCGCGATCAGTCCAAGGCCGATGACCTGGCCAAGGCCCTCGGCAGCGGTACGACGGCGGGAGAGTGGGGTGCCGTCCCGTCCGGGGACATCGTCATCACGGCGCTGTTGTACGACGGTGTCGTTCCGGTCGTCGTCGAGTACGGAGACGCTCTCTCGGGCAAGGTCATCGTCGATATCAGCAACCCCTTCAACGCCACGTTCGACGGGTTGACTCACAGCGAGGAGACGTCGATCGCGCAGGAGGTCGCCAAGGTGGCCCCGGCCGGCGCCAGCGTGGTGAAGGCGTTCAACACCATCTTCCGTGACGTTCTGGAGAAAGGCCGACCCCACGTCTTCATCGCGGGCGACAGCGCGGAGGCGAAGGCGAGCGTGAAGGCGTTCGTCGAGAGCCTGGGGCTGCGCGCCCTGGATGTCGGTGGCTTGCAGATGGCGCCCTGGCTGGAAGGAATGGGCCTGGTCACAGTGGGCCTCGCCGGCAACGGAGTGGGCCACGGGGACTTCGCCCTCGGCGTCAACGAATTCAACGGCTGAGCCCGCGCACCTGGCCGGCAGCGTCTCGTGCTAGAACTCGACCGTGGAGCTACTGCATCGAGGCAAGGTTCGCGAGGTCTACGCGGACGGCGACGACGTCATCTTGGTGGCCTCGGATCGGGTGAGCGTCTATGACGTGATCCTGCCGACGCCGATCCCTGACAAGGGTGCCGTGCTGACGCAGCTGTCGCTGTGGTGGTTCAAGCAGCTGGGCGACCTGGTGCCGAATCACGTGATCAGCGAGGACGTTCCGGCTGAGTGGGCGGGGCGCGCGGTGCGGTGCAAGCGGGTGCAGATCGTGCCTGTCGAGTGCATCGTCCGCGGCTATCTCGCCGGCCATGGGCTGGAGTCCTATCGCGAGTCCGGCACGGTGTCGGGTATCGCTTTCCCGCCAGGCCTGGTGGAAGGTTCGCGCCTGCCCGAGCCGGTCTACACGCCGAGCACCAAGGCGGAGATCGGTGAGCACGACGAGTTGGTGACCGTCGATGACGTACGCACTCTGGTCGGCCCGGAGCGTACGGAAGAGCTGGAGCGCCTCACGTTGGCGATCTACGGGCGCGGCTCCGAGATCGCGCGTGACCGTGGCGTGATCGTGGCGGACACCAAGGTCGAGTTCGGCACCGACGCGGACGGCACGCTGCTGCTCGCGGATGAGGTGCTGACGCCCGACTCGTCGCGCTTCTGGCTGGCCGACGAATGGAAGCCCGGCGGCCCCCAGAACGCCTTCGACAAGCAGGTCGTGCGCGACTGGAGCTCGACGGTGACCGACTGGGATCGTACGGCTCCCGGTCCGGCCATCCCGGACGATGTCGTCCGGGACACTCGGCAGCGTTACGTCGACATCTACGAGCGGATCACCGGCGAGCGCTGGTCCAGCTGAGCCGCCTCAGCTGGACGACGCGAGCGGCGGCGGGGTGCCGACGACGGCCGCCAGCTGCTGCCGCGAGTTGATCCCCAGCTTGCGGTAGATCCGGCCGAGGTGGGTGTCGATGGTCCGCTTGGACAGGTAGAGCTGCTTGGCCACCGCTGCGTTGCTCAGCCCCTCCATGACCTTGATGACCACCCGCCACTCGGCGGCCGTCAGGCCCGAGATCTGTGGGCAGGCGCTGCGCGTCGACCCGATCGGACGGACCTGGGCCACGGCGGCCTTGAGCTCGTCTGCGCGCGTCAGACTCGTGGTCGCCGCGCGCATGTCGCCCCGGAGGGCCTGCAGAGCGCTCATCTCGGACAGCGTGTGTGCGACCTCGGCCAGCAGCCCGGCCTCCTCCAGATGTGCCACTGAGTCCTCCAAGACTTCGAGTCGGTGCTCTCGGCCGAGCACCGTGGAGTGCGTACGCAGCGCTCGCCCGACCGTGGCCGGCGCGCCCCAGGTCCGTGAGGACTCCAGCTCGCGGGCGCACAAAGCGCGTGCGACGCCGTGCCGCTTGGTCCGCAGCATGATGCGTACGACTTCCGCCCGCCACGGGACCGCCACCGGGTTGCGGATGCCGGCGGCATCGAGGTAGCGCGGGCAGTCGAGCAGATGGGTCATCGCGCCGGTGTCGTCGCCCTGGCGTTCGCAGACCTGGCCCTTGACGCTGGAGATGATCGCGCTGAAGTAGGGGTGGGCGCCCTGGTGGACCTCCACCTCGGCCACCAGCGACTGCGCCTCCTCGTGGCGGCCGAGCTTGAGCGCGGCCCGCGCGGCCAACGCGCGCGCGACATCGGCGAGCCGGTCCGCAGAGACCTTGGCGAAGGCTTCCTCGGCAGCCAGCGCGTCGGCGTACGCCAGCTCGGGGTCACCGAGCCGGTCGTGAGCCTCAGCGCGCACCATCAGGTTGAGGCCCTCGTCGGCGTACCGCTGCTCCGAGCGCGCGACGGAGGCGCCCTCGGACGCCCACAGCTGCGCGGCGTCGAGCTCTTCGGCCCAGGTGGCTGTCAAGGCCGCGAGGGCGATCACGGTGGGGTCCAGCTGCGACAGCGTCACCAGGTCCGGCGCCACCTCGTGCATCAGGGCGCGGCATCGCTCGCGTTCCTTGCCGTGCGCGGCGACGGACAACGCCCACGCGGCGCGCAGGCCCGCCGCGTCGCGGTCGCGACCGGTCGAGGTGGTCGACGTCAGGGTGCGCATGAGCCGGCGTGCGGACGTCGCGTCGCCCATGACGAGGGCCTGCGCGGCGAGGTCGAACGATCGCCGTCGACAGGGCGAGCCCTCGTCGGCGAGCTCGTCCTGCTGCGCGAGGTCGCGGACCAGATGGCTGACCGGAGCGTGGCTGAGCACGAGGACGAGGTGGGAGATGGGTGCCAGCTCGCGGGCGATCTGGTGGGGCTCGAGCCCGGCGTTGACGAGGCCGACTGTGGACTGCAGGCAGGCGTTGACGTCCGTCCGGAGCTGGACGTCGTGCAGGTCGACCGCGAGCCCCGTGGCGGCAGAGCGGTCGGACGAGCGCAGGAGCGCGTAGCGCAGGGTCCGCAGCGCGAACGGCCAGTCACCGACCTGCATCGCCTCGTTGGACGCCCGACGGAAGACTGCGAGGTCGTCCGGTTTCAGCTCGGTCCCGGCGGCCATCAGGTGGTGGGCGACCGTCCGCGCCGAGCTGCCGACCTGGGTCGAGAGCTGGGCGGCCGAGGCGTGCAGCTGCAACGAGTCCTCGACGGGGAGCTGTCGGTAGTGGTGCGGGACGAAGCCACGATGCAGCAGATGCTCGCCCTCGCCGCAGATGAGGTTGTAGCGATGGAGCATGACTCCCGCCTGGAGCGCAGCGGTCTCACCGAGCCCCTGCAGGAGAGCCGCGCTGGACAGGCTGGCCTCGGGCTCCAGGACAAGCATCGCCCGATAGATCGCCGCGACCTGCTCGTCCTCGGCCACCAGCCACTGGTACCACGTCTGCCACGAGGTGATCGCGCACGCCGTGAGGACTGCGGCGAAGATGTCGCCGTCGTGCGCAGGCAGGCGACTCCCCAGCTGGCGGGCGAGGACTGCGACCGCCTGGCGTACGCCGCGGGTGGTGTGGCGACAGATCTGCAGCGTGTGCTCCGAGAGGGTCCGACCGCTCAGGGTCCGCAGCGCCTGCACCTCCTCGTCCGGTGTGTAGGCGGTCATCGACACCGTCGTCGTGTAGGTCAGCTGGCGCAGCTCGTCCGCGAGCGTGCCCGCGTGAGGGCCATCGCTGTCGAGGACCACGATGAGCGCGACGGGCAGGTTGTCCAGTCGCCGGCTGAGATAGGTCAGCGCCTGCAGCGAGGGCCCGTCGGCATGCCGCAAGTCGTCGATCACGATGGCGAGTGGCCGGGCGTCGCTGCGCCGGCGGGTGGTCCGGTAGAACCGCTCGGACTGCTCGTGGCTGCCGACGGACGTCCCGGACGGTAGATCCTCGACGTCATCCAGGAGCTGCCTGATGACGCCGTACGCGTGCCCGGACTCTTCGCGGTGACATCGCGCTCGCAGGATGCCGACGCCCGCGTCGTGCAGCTGCGCTGTGAGGTCGTGCAAGGTCGTGGACCGGCCGGAACCCCGGCCCCCCTCGACGAGGACAACCTGCGGTTTGCCCGCTGTGATCCGTGTCAGTACGTGGCCACTGACATCGGGTGCTTCGTCCATCGTTACCCCCTGGTCCAGACGGCGTCACGGTAACCCGCGCTTGGTGCCTGTCTGCCGAACACATACGTACTGATGGCAAACACTTGGCCTACGGCAGACCTTTCGCGTCTAAGCGAAATGCGGTCCTAGCCGCCGACGCGTCAGGGTGTCGTTCGGCTCCATACGTAGGCGCGAGTGAGGCATGCCGTACGCATCCGTGAGGTATGTACACCTGTTCTGGCTGGGAGCTTGACTGGCCGTACGAGACAGCGGTCGGGCGGACGGGGTGGTGGGCAGTGCTGAAGCGTCCAAGGATTCGAGGTCACTACCGGGTCGAGGCCACGGACGGTGAGCGGGTCTTCCTGCTGGCCGAGTCGGACCAGTTCGTGCTTGAGGGCCAGGTGATGGTCGCCCTCATCCCGCTCCTGGACGGCACCCGTGCGGTCGAGGACCTGGTCTCTGCGCTGTCGGACCGCTTCGACATCATGCGCGTGTTCGGCGCCCTCCAGCGTCTGTACGCCGCTGGTCACCTGACCGAGGGCCGACCCGACCTGCCGCTCGAGACCATGCAGTGGCTGGACGCGCTCGCGATCCCGGCGGCGGCGTACGACGTGGGTGTCCGGACCTTCCAGGTCGTCGTGACCGCGGTCGGCGACGTGGACCCCGGGCCGATGACGGCGGGTCTGAGCGAGCTGGGGCTGAAGGTGCGGGCCGTGCCGTCCGACGAGGTGGCCGAAGCGCAGGCGGACTTCGTCCTGGTGCTGGCCGACGACTACCTCAACGACGCACTCGCCGGCCTGAACGCCGCGTTTTTGCAGGCCGAGCAGCCCTGGGGTCTGGCCAAGCCTGGCGGCCGCGAGCTGTGGGCAGGCCCGTTCTTCGCGCCGGGCGAGACAGGTTGCTGGCGCTGCCTGCAGCAACGCTTGGCGGCCAACCGGCAGGTCGAGCGCTACGTACTCGGCAAGCGGTCCGGTCAGACGCCACACCTTCCGGCGTCCGCGCACCACGTCGCAGGTGACGCGGTAGTGACCGGGCTGCTTGCCGCTCCACTCAGCCGGATGATCGCGACGCGCGACCGGTGCGAGCTGACCGGCCGGATGCGCTCGATCGACCTGGGCACCGGAGCGGCGCTGGACCACGAGCTGATCCGGCAGCCGCAGTGTCCCGAGTGCGGCGACGTCACCCGGGCGAGCACGCCGGAGGTCAAGATCACGCTGACCCGAGGCGACGCGACGAACACCACTGACGGCGGCTACCGGATGTTCACGCCGCAGCAGACGTACGACCGCCTCGAGAAGCACATCTCGCCGGCGATCGGTGCGATCACCGGGCTGACCGGGCTCGATGTCGATGCCGAGGACGGCATCACGTACTCCTACGCCGCCGGGCACAACTTCGCGATGGTGCGTGACAACGTCGACACCCTCAAGCGCAACATGCGCTCGCAGAGCGGCGGCAAGGGACGAACCTCCATCCAGGCCAAGGTCAGCGCCGTTTGTGAGGCGCTGGAACGGTATTCGGCGGTCTGGCGCGGCGACGAGCGTGTGAGGCAGGCGTCGTACGACGATCTCTCGTCGGATGTCGCGATCCATCCAGACCGGCTGACGATGTACTCGGACGCGCAGTACGACGAGCGTGACACCTGGAACGACGACGAGATGCACCGGCTGCACCTCGTGCCGGAACGGTTCCGGACGGACCTGCCGATCGACTGGGCCAAGGTCTGGTCGCTGACCGACCAGCGCGAGCGCGAGGTCCCGGCTGCCTACCTCTGGTACGGGCACCCGGACCTGCGAGAGCACTTCTTCTGCATCTCCGACTCCAACGGCAGTGCCAGTGGCAACACGCTCGAAGAGGCGATTCTGCAAGGCTTTTGCGAGATCGTCGAGCGGGACGCGGTGGCGATCTGGTGGTACAACCGCACGCCCGTTCGCGGAGTCGATCTCTCCTCGATCGATGACCCCTACATCGCAACCATGCAGGGTTACTACGCGTCGATGGACCGCTCGATCTGGGTCCTGGACCTGACCTCCGACCTGGGCATCCCGACCTTCGCCGCCTGCTCGGCGCGCGACCACGAGGTCGAGGACATCATGGTCGGGTTTGGCGCCCACCCGGACGCGAACATCGCCGTGATGCGCGCTCTGACCGAGCTCAACCAGTTCCTGCCTGTCGTGCGTCGACGCGATGAGGACGGCAACACGGTCTACCTCGGCGACGACCCGGAGATGATCGGCTGGGCGAGGACCGTGCGACTCGGCGAAAACCGTTGGCTGCAAGCCGATCCCAGCATTCCGCTGGCTCGGATCGACAGCTTCCCGCAGATGCAGAGCTATGACCTGGTGGACTGCATCGAGCACTGTGTGGAGGCCGCGCGACAGAGCGGCCTCGACGTCGTGGTGGCGGACCTGAGCCGGCCGGAGATCGAGCTGTCCGTGGTCAAGGTCATCGTGCCGGGCATGCGCCACTTCTGGCGGCGCACGGGTCCTGGCCGCCTGTACGACGTGCCGGTTCGCCTCGGACGACTGGACGCTCCGACATCGGAGCACGACCTCAACCCGCGCAATGTCTTCTTCTGAGGTCGTCGAGCTCCTCGCGCTGGCCGGCGGCACCTCGCTCGCCGCTGTTGGCGAGGGCGGCTACGAGCTGCGTCACCGTGGCGGGCAGTTCCCTCTACGAGCGTCCAACCCCGGCGTACGCGTTGCCCTTGAAGCACTTTCGGTCGGTCCGCGCGAGGTGGGCGACCTGACAGTTGCAGTCGAGCGTGCGGGCTCCGTGGCGGGTCTCCTGCAGTGGAATGCGCTGCTGGACCGCCTGGACAGGGCGGGTGCGATCGATCGGCAGCTCGTCGTCGACGGCGCTCCGCTGCTGACCGTGCACGTCGTCGGGTCAGGCTCCAGCCAGCTCATGCGCCTGCCGGACGACCTCGGTGCCGTACGACTGTCGCGCCTGGCCACGCTCACCGCCCTGGACGGGCGGGTCCGGGCGAAGGCTCCCACCAGTGCCGTCGAGCTGCACCTGTCTGACCGCGCTCTCAAGATGTGGGGTGAGCTGGCGCAGAACGCGGATGTTGTTACTGCTCAGGCGGACTCGCCCGTCTGGACGTGGTTCGTGCGCGCGCTGCTCACGGCACAGGTCGCCACGGCCGCGAAGGACGACGACACCGAACGCTGGTGGTCACCGGCAGAGTGGGCGATGCACACGCAGAGCCGAGACCCGCGTACGGTGGCCGGTTTTGCCGGGACGTATCGGTTTGCAGGAGTAGTCGAGGCGCCACCGGCCGCCCTGCGTACGCAGCCGCTCCGCTCACTTGCCCTCTCGGTCCCAGACCTGGAGGCGGCACGACGCTCGGACCCGCCGCTCGCCGAGGTCATGGAGTCGCGCCGGTCGCGTCGCGTGCATGACGACGACCGTCCAATCACGGCTGACCAGCTGGGTGAGCTGCTCTACCGGATCGCCCGGATACGAAGGCAGTTCACGGCTTCGGATGGACAAGAGCTGCTCGACCGGCCGGTGCCATCCGGTGGATCCATCCACGAGATCGACGTGTTCCCGCTGGTCGGCCTGTGCGACGGGATCGAGCCCGGGCTGTGGCACTACGACGGCGCCGCGCACCAGCTCGACCTGATCGCCGAGCAGGACCCGCGGACGGAGCAGCTGCGCGAGTCAGCGGCATCGGCGTCACTGATGCCGGACGGACAGCGGCCCCAGGTCGTACTGCTCCTTGGCGCGCGCTTCGACCGGCTGATGTACAAGTACGAGTCGATCGGCTACTCGCTCATCTGCAAACACGTCGGGGTCATGTTCCAGTCCGTCTATCTCGCAGCGGAGTCGATGGGGCTGGCTACCTGTGCGCTCGGGGCCGGCCTGTCGCCGGTCTTCAACGATGTCAGTGGTTTTGACCCGTTCTCCTTGTCCACGGTCGGCGAGATCACCGTGGGCAGCCGAGGGGCCGAGCCGGACGGGAGCAGCTGATGCAGTTCCGTGGCCGCGCGCTTCAGAAGATGCGAGAGCCGGACGAGCTCGACCGGCCGGTCGTCCTGGTCGATCCACGCGGGTGGACGTCGGTCTTCGTCGTCCTGATCCTGGCGATCGGCGCTGGTCTGTGGGCCGTGACGGGTCGGTTGCCGCTGACGACGTCGGCGCCCGGATTCCTCACCAGTCACGGTGGTACGCATCAGCTCTCGAGCCCCTACGAGGGATCGGTGACCGAGATCAAGGCGCAACCGGGCCAGGTGGTCACAGCCGGGCAGACCCTGCTCGTCGTGTCCGGCCACGGCACCGCCGGCGCCTCAGCGCCCGTTGGGCCGCACTGGGTCAAGGCGCCCTTCGATGGCCGAGTCATCAATGTCAGCACCGCTGTTGGCGATCTGATCAGTCGCGGCCGACAGGTCATCACGCTGGAGCGAAGGCAAGGTGCGAACGACCCGATCATCGCCTACGTGTTCGTGCCGAGCGACAAGGCCGGCGCCATCCGAAAGGGGATGAACGTGCACCTTGCGGTCGACGGGATCCCGAAGGCGCGGTTCGGTCTGCTGCGCGGCACGGTCGAGGACGTGGGGGCGTACCCCGTCGACGAGGACGGCGTACGCGCTCTGGTTGGGAGCAGTGGCAACGCGAAGGAGCTGAGCTCGCAGGGCTCGGTGACCGCGGTGACTGTCGCTCTCAAGAAGGTGGACTCGACTTACGACTGGACGGCCGTCACGGGACGCTCCGTGCAGCTCACGACGCAACGCGTGGTCTCAGCGGAGTTCTCCCTCGGCTCGCGGACACCGTTCGACGTACTCCTGGGCGTGAAGTGACATGCCGGCGACACCGACTCCCTCTCGCCCGGAGGGTGAAGCGAGCAAGCCGGCTCGCCCAGAGGGCGAGGCGAGCAAGCCGGCAGGGGACTGGGGCCGGAGCGCGGCCCAGCAGGAGGCCGTCGCCAAGGTGGCCGACCAGCCGTCGGCAGGCCCGGCTACCAAGGCTCGTCGCCGATGGGGCGTCCTCGGAAGGGTCCTGACACGCGGCAACCAGCCCGAGACGCCAGGCGAGCGGGACGATCTCGACGAGCACGAGGAGTTCCTCCACTCCGCGGCCGGTCGGCCACGTCGTCCGCGACGGTTCGTCACACCGGTCACCATCCAGATGGAGTCGGTCGAGTGCGGTGCCGCCGCATTGTCGATCATCCTCGGTTACTGGGGCAGGGTCGTACCGCTGGAGCGCCTGCGTGCCGACTGCGGCGTCTCGCGCAACGGCTCGAACGCGCGCGACATCCTCGCCGCCGCCCGGCAGCACGGTCTGGAGGCGACCGGTCTGCAGATGGAGCTGGAGGACCTCAAGCGGATGAGGTCACCGGTCATCGTCTTCTGGGCCTTCCAGCACTTCATGGTCGTCGAGGGTTTCGCGCGCCGGTTCAACCAGATCGTGGTGAGCGTCAACGACCCGGCCGGTGGCAGACGGCTGATGTCCTGGGATGAGTTCGATGCCGGATTCACAGGCGTAGCACTGCTTTTCAAGCCTGGACCTGACTTCGCGAAGGGTGGGCGCCGGCCCAGCGTCACTCGGGCGCTGCGGGAGCGACGTGTGAGCTCCGGTCGTACGATGCCGCTCGTCCTGGTGGCGAGCCTGCTGCTCGTCATCCCCGGTGTGATCGGGCCGGCGTTCAACCGTGTCTTCCTGGACAGCGTGCTGTCGGGCATGGCACCGGACTACCTGTGGCCGCTCATCGGGGTCATGGTCGTGACGGTGGCCGTCGCATTCCTCCTGTCCGGGGTGCAGCGGCAGTACCTCATGCGCTGGGAGTCCCGGGTCTCTCTGGTGAGCTCGACCCGATTCCTGCGGCACACGCTCCGGCTGCCCGTGGGGTTCTTCCTGCAGCGCAAGGCGGCTGAGGTCAACCAGCGGGTGTCGTTCAACGACCGGGTCGCCGAGGTGGTCTCACGCGATCTGACGGTGAGTGCGGTCAACCTGCTGCTGGTCGTGTTCTACGCCGTCTTCCTCATGCGGTACGACGTGCTGCTGGGCTGCATCGGAATCGGCACCGCCATCGCGAATGTCATTCTCCTGCAACGGGTTATCTCCGCCAGGCGGGCTATCAACGACTCGATCAACGCCGACACAGGCAACATGATCGGGACGACGTTCCACACGCTGCAGACCATCGAGACGATCAAGGCGACCGCCGGTGAGGACACCGCGCACATGCGGTGGGCCGGCTTCTACGCCAAGGTCGTCGGCGCCAACCAGCGCATCGGCGTACCCACCGTCATCATCGCCGTCGTGCCGCCGCTGCTCGCCAGCATCAACACCGGTTTCATCCTGATGCTCGGTGGCCTGCGGGTGATCGACGGGGCGATGACCGTCGGCGTGCTGATGTCGTTCCAGAGCCTGATGGCGGGGTTCAACCGGCCGATCATCGAGCTCACCAACCTCAGCAGCCGAATTCAGAGCCTGGGCACCGAGATCGCCCGGCTCCGCGATGTCGAGAACTACCCGGTGGACGCGTGCTTCACCCAGACCGAAGGCCCGGTCGGCACCCGGCTCTCCGGAGCGATGAAGGCCGACAAGGTGGCCTTCGGCTACTCCGACAGCGAGCCGCCGATCATCGCCGAGATGAGCTTCGAGGTGGCGCCTGGTGGGCGCGTCGCGCTGGTCGGTACTTCAGGGAGCGGCAAGTCGACGGTCGGTCGCCTGATCGCCGGTCTCGTCGAACCCACAGGTGGCTCACTGGAATTCGACGGTCGGCCCCTGGGCAGCTATCCGCGCACGGTGCTGGCCGCCTCGATCGGCTACGTCGACCAGGACATCACGCTGTTCGAGGGCACGGTCAAGAGCAACATCTCGATGTGGGACGAGTCGATGCCCGACGACGTCGTGATCAAGGCGCTCAAGGATGCCGAGATCCACGACGCGATCTCGGCCCGCCCGGGCGGCATCCACGCGCGCATCGGTGAGAACGGCGGCAACCTCTCAGGCGGCCAGCGGCAGCGGCTGGAGATCGCTCGCGCTCTCGCGGCCCAGCCCACCGTGCTCGTGATGGATGAGGCGACCAGCGCGCTGGACCCCGAGACCGAGCGGCAGGTGATGGACAACCTGAGCCGCCGCGGCTGCAGCGCGGTCATCATCGCGCACCGCCTCTCCACCATCAGGGACGCCGATGAAATCCTCGTGATGGACAAGGGCCGGATCGCCGAGCGCGGCACCCACGACCACCTCCTGCAGCACGGCCAGATCTACCCCAACCTGATCAAGGCCACCGAGAACAACGAGGAGGTGGCGGCATGACGATGGTCAGCGGACCACGGCTGAGCCGGCTGTCCACCTGGGCCACCGAGGTCGCCGTCCCTCTCGAGCTGGCGGACGGCACCGTCTTCGTCTTCGACGACACGAGCGCGGCGTACGTCCTGCTCGAAGGTCACCTGGACCTGTTCGCGGTCAAGCTGGTGGACGGTACGCCGAGCGGTCGTTGGCGGCGGCTGTGCCGGATCGAGGGCGGGAGTCTCATCCCGACCGCGGGCCAGGGACCCCAGCATCGCCTCGTCGCCCGGATCGGCGCGGAGGCCTCGCTCGCCCGGCTCCCGCTGGCCGAGCTCGAGTCGTCATGGGACCAGGGGCGTACGACGCTCCCAGGTCAGGTGGCCGTGCTCGCCCGGCGGATGGCCCAGCAAGAGCTGGCCGATGCGGTCGACCGCACCCTGACGGCGCTGTCTGCTGCCGTCCGAGACGGCCTGCCGCCACGAGAGTTCACCGCCATCGACGGCGGCGAGGTCGAGGTGGAGGACGGCCACTTCGCGCGTACGGTCGAGGACGCCACGTGGGTGTCAATCTGCGAGGGACAGGTCCGGTACGGCGAGGGCATTCTCGGCGTATTCGGTTCTGGCAGCTGCCTGTTCGTGCCCAAGAACGACTGGCTGCTGGCCGAGGGTGACACCCGGCTGGTCGCGCGAGGCACCGCTGACCTGCTCGTGCACGGCGAGCTCTGGCCGAGCCTGCGCGAGCACATGGAGTGCTACCTCGTCGGCGTCGACGCGCACGTCGCGACCGGAGACGTCGCCGAGGCCGAGGTGCTGCAGGCGGCGGCGGAGGTCGACAGGCAGGAGTTCGGTCGGGTCGCGGACAGCATCGAGCGCTTCTTCGCCGAGCGCGAGTCGCGGGTCCGGCTGTCCGACGTCCAGCGGGACGACCCGATCGTCGGCGCGCTGCGGCTGGTGGCGCAGCAGATCGGGATGCGCGTACGACTGCCGCTGTCCGGACTCGGAGGTGGCCCGGACGCGCGCAAGCTGAGCCGCATTCTCCATGCGTCGCAAGCACATTCGCGCGATGTGCTGCTGACCAAGAACTGGTACAAGAAGGACAACGGCCCGCTGATCGGCACGCGTGCCGGCGGCACGGCGCCGGTCGCCCTGCTGCGCCACGGATCGTCGTACTACATGATCGACCCGACCGGCGAGCATCCCGTGGTCGAGGTCGGCCGCAAGACGCAGAGCGTGGTCGGGGACCGGGCGTACCAGATCTATCCGCAGCTGCCGCGCTCCGTGGACAGCACCGGTGCGCTGATCCGACACGGCCTCGAGGGCAACCGCTCCGATCTCATACGCACCGTCGTGCTCGCGTTCCTCGCCGGCCTGCTGACGCTGTCGGTGCCGATCATGACCGGCCGCGTGCTCGGCACCTTCGTGTCGAACGCCGATCGCAGCCTGGTCGTCAGCGGTGCGTTGCTCGTCATGGTCACGGCGATCGCGACCGCCGTGCTCGGTGTCGTCATCAACCTGTCCGTGCTGCGCGTCTCGGGTCGCACCGTCGCGCGTATGCAGTCTGCGGTCTGGAGCAAGGTGCTGTCCTTGCCGGTCTCGTTCTTCGAGCGGGAGTCGACCGGCTCGCTGTCGACCAAGGTGCTCGGCGTCCACCGGAGCCAGGAGCTGCTCACCGGCCCGCTGACCGTGAGCACGCTCGGCCTGTTCAGCGGACTGCTCAACCTGCTCGTCATCGCCTACTACAGCCCACGGCTCGCGCCCGTGGCCGCTGGTCTGGTGGCGGTGGCGCTGCTGGTCTGTTGGGTGGTCGGCAAGCGCACGGTCCGTGAGCAGGCGAAGGTCTACCAGGGCGAGAAGCGGCTGTCCGCGCTCGTGCTGCAGTTCCTGACCTCGATCCCGAAGCTGCGTGTCTCGGCCACCGAGGACCGCGCTCTGCGGGAGTGGTCAACGCTCCACCTCGCGCACGGGCAGCGCAAGATGGAGCTGCGTCGCTCGCAGAACATCCTGGTGACGTTCAACTTCTGCTTCCCGCTGGTCTGCTCCATCGTGCTGTTCGCCCTCGTCGGCGGGCTGTGGCGTGACTCGGTGCCGACCGCGAGCTTCCTCACGGTCTTCGTCGCGCTCAACTTGCTCATCGCGTCGGTGCTGCAGTTCACGTCGGCCGCGATCCTCGCGCTGGCGGCTGTGCCGATGCTCTCCGAGATCGAGAGCATCCTGCGCGAAGAGCCCGAGTCTTCCTCTGGGACAGTCGATCCCGGCGAGCTGTCGGGCAAGGTGGCGCTGGCCGGTGTGACGTTCCGCTACGGCGACGGACCCCTGGTCCTCGAGGACGTGTCGTTGACGGCCGAGCCCGGCCAGTTCGTCGCCATCGTCGGCCCGTCCGGCAGCGGCAAGTCCACGCTGCTGCGGCTCATCCTCGGTTTCGAGCATCCGCAGAACGGCAGTGTGCTCTTCGATGACCTCGACCTGTCCGAGCTCGACGTCCGATCAGTGCGCTCGCAGTGCGGCGTCGTCCTCCAGGGCGGCGGTCTGACTCCGGGCAACATCCGCTCCAACATCCTGGGTACGTCCGGGCTCACCGTGAAGGACGCCTGGGAGGCTGCCGAGATGGCCGGCCTCAAGGACGACATCAAGGCCATGCCGATGGGGATGGCGACCGTGGTCTCGGAGGGTTCGACCGCGTTGTCGGGTGGTCAGCGTCAGCGGCTGATGATCGCGCGTGCGCTCATCGCCCGACCTCGCATGGTCTGCTTCGACGAGGCAACCTCCGCGCTGGACAACCCGACCCAGCGCATCGTCGCCGAGAGCACCCGCCGCCTGAACGCCACTCGCATCGTCATCGCCCACCGCCTGAGCACGGTCGCCGACGCCGACAAGATCGTGGTGCTGGACCGCGGCCACGTGGTCCAGGAGGGGACGTACGACGAGCTGCTGGCTGACGAGGACGGCGTCTTCTCCCGCCTCGCCCGCCGCCAGATGTCCGCCTAGAACTTGGCCGACAGTGCAAGCCGCGTCGCTACCCAGAATTTGGAAGCGACGCGGCTTGCACTGTCGGCCGAAGTCAGTGCGGGGGCGGTGGCGGCCCTTAGAACTTGGGTTTGCGGATGAGGGCGTAGCCGAGGATGCCGGCGACGAGGGTGACTCCGAGCAGGAGCGCTGCGTGAGTCGTGTCGACGGGGCTGTCCGCGAGTGCCTGGGTCAGCGAGATCAGCGCACAGATGCAGCTGATGAACGCGAAGATGGCCCAGAACACGCGAAAGGGCCTGCGGTTGGCGGGTTTCATCGGTGATCTCTCCTCACTGATAGTGATCGGTTGTCGTCGGAGATGTCATCGAGGGCCAGCCGGCCACACACCACGAAGCCGAGCAGCAGGACCCAGGGCGCCTCGTGAGCGACCAGCTGATCCCACGCCCGCGTCGCGACCATCACGTCAGCCAGGGAGAGCTCACCCGAGGCGACGAGTGGAGCCAGACGTTCCGGACCCAGGTGAGGGCGGAAGTCCTGGACGTCATGGGTGTCGGTCGAGACGGCGTACGGCGTCGTCACCGCCTGCGGGAAACCGACGGCCCGCATGGTCCTGGAGAGGCGTCGCGCGACCAGTCGGTCGCCGTCTCGTGAGTGCTGCGCCTGAGCGAACTTCATTTGGACAGAAGCCAGCTCGGCGAAGCAGGGCTCGACTGCACCCCACATGCTGGCGTCCACGTCGATCACGAATACGGCGCCTCCGGGGCGCAGTACACGACGCGCCTCAGCGAGCGCACGCTCCGGGTCCTGGAGGTGCTGGAAGACGAAGCGGTAGACGAGCGCATCGACGGACGCATCGGCGTACGGCAGGGCGTACGCATCGCCCGCGGTCACGTCGAGTCCTCGCTCCAGGGCCGTACGACGGAGGTCGGGGTTCAGCTCGAGGCCACTGACCGCGTGGCTGGGGAAGCGTTCGACGAGCTGGGCCAGGAAAGCGCCCGTGCCGGGGCCGATCTCGACGATCGTCCGTCCCGGTACCCCCAGCGCGGCGAGCGTGTCCAGCTCGGCGGGCGCGGACAGCAGGGCCTGCGCGTCCAGGCGGTCCGACTCGTCGGTGAGGCCGGACCCGAACGTGTCCTGTGGGTCGTAGGAACCGGTCTTCATCGTCGGGTCACCTTGGTGGACAGGCCATTTCGTGGCCGCATGGTCACCAGGGCCTCGGGCTCCACTACGCAATCGGGCGTCACGCTGAATCGGAAGCGGGACAGCATGGCCAGCACGAGCGTGGCCTCGAAGATCGCGAGGTGCTGACCGATGCACACCCTCGACCCGCCGCCGAACGGAAGATAGCTGAAGGGGTGCATGTCCGGGGCGTCCGGCCCGAAGCGCGACGGACGGAATGCGTACGGCTCCTCGTGGAAGCGCGGGTCGTGATGCAACACCCACTGGCTGATCGACACCAACGTGCCGGCCGGGATGGTGTAGCCGCCGAGCTCGTCGTCCGCCACCGACCGCCGGCTCATCAGCCAGACGGGCGGGTAGAGACGCATCGACTCCGAGATGACGTTGCGGCACAGCTGCAGGTCGGGGAAGTGAGAGGCGTCCGGGACACCATCGCCGACCACGCGCTGCACCTCCTCCGCCAGCTGATCCGCGACATCGGGGTGCTGGTCCAGCAGGTGCAGCGCCCAGGTCAGCGTCTTCGCCGTCGTCTCGTGGCCGGCCATGATCAGCGTGAGCACCTGGTCGCGCAGGTCATCGGTCGACGCGATGTGGTCGGCGCCGATGATCTGGCCGAGCAGGTCGTCCGCGGACGCGCGCTGGCCGTTGCGTGCGGCGATGAGCGTGCCGGTCACCAGATGCAGGAACTTGCGCGCCTGGAGATACGCACGCATCCGTTCCTTCGCCTGCTCCTCGCCGCCGGCTGCCGGGTCGAACTCGCCGATGAACCGGTTGACGGCGTCGACGGCTTCACCGAAACCGTTGCCGATCTCGCCTACGTCGGTGCCTGAGATGACACGGATCAGGATGCCGAGCGTGAGCCCGGTGAGGTGGTGGTCCATCGGCAGCGGCTCGCCGGACTCGGCGGCTTCCGCCAGGTGCTTCACCAGCGCCTGCGTGCAGTCCGTGACGACCTCGTCGTATGCCGTGATGCGCGCCGGGCGGAACGCGGGCGCGTACATCTTGCGCTGCAGCTCCCAGTCGCGACCGCTGCTGGTGAGCAGCCCGTTGCCGAGCAGTGGGCGCAGCATCATGTCGTCCGGAGTGCCCTGCTTGGTGTAGCCGTGGCCGTTGTCCCGCAGGACGCGCCGGACGAGGTCGGGGTGGTGGACCATCACCAGCCGCTGCCCGTGCAGCAGGTGCGAGGTGATGTCGCCGTACGACGTCGCCAGGTCCGTGACGAACTCCAGCGGGCGGCCACGCATGGTCTGCCCGTCGACCGGCTCGCTGGGGCCAGGAGGCCACTGCCCGACACTCGCCGGCGGCGTACTCCCGTGCAGATCCGTCGCTGATGCGCTCATGCGTGCCCGCCCCCGGGTAGTCGGTTGCTGTCGACGCTACGAGGGGGTCGAGAGGGTCACAAGACGTCACTTTGGGGACCGGTCCCATTACGTATTCAGACCTCATGAGTGCCCTTCATACGTAACGGAACTCGCAGGGACGCATTACGCCTCCGAACTGTCGTTGAAGTCTGTTGCTCGCAGCCCCGACCGGCACACGATGGCTCTGCCGGCAAAGCAAATGTCACACAGTCTCATCGCAGGAATCCCACGACGAAAGGAAAGTAGTCATGGCACTCTCCGAGCAGGCTCGCGCAGACTTCGTCGGCGCCTACACCCGTACTTTGATCGCCGCGTGGTCGAACGAGGAGTTCGCCGCCAAGCTGGAGTCGGACCCGCGTCCGGCCCTTGCGGAGAACGGCATCGAGCTCCCGGCCGACGCCAAGATCAAGGTCGACCGCAGCGACCCCTCCGACGGTCACCAGGGCACCCTGGACACCCAGGTTGCGCTTTTCGAGGAGGGCCAGAAGACGGGTGTGTACGAGTTCCACATCCCGACCAGCCCTCAGGTCGACATGGCGGAGCTGAACGAGGACGAGCTGGCCGGTGTGGCCGGCGGCGACTTCTACTGCTGCCCCTGCTGCTGCTGCACCTGATCAACCCTCACGCCCGTGCAGACCGGGCACGCTGGTGGATGGCACGCTTCGCGCGTGCCATCCACCACAGGCGTTTCTGCAGGACTTTGAAGCAGGACCTTCAAGCGCAGGACTTCAGCGCAGGTACAGCCGGTAAGGCTGCAGCCGCCGTGGGATGAGCGATGGCTCCCAGGACCACTGGTCACTCACCGGCCGCACCTTCGGATGCAGCTCGAGGAGCACCTCATGGACGAGTGCGGACGCGTCACGCACCAGGATCGCGCCCATGCAGTAGTGACTGCCGGCACCGAACCCGAGGTGCAGGGAAGGGTCGCGTCGTACGTCGATCGCGTCGGGTTCGGGAAAGACGGCCGGGTCCCGATTGGCCTCGGACAGCATCACGACGACTCGTTGACCCTCTTCGACTGCTTGTCCGTCGATCACGGTGTCCTGCAACGCAACTCGACTGACCAGCGGGATCGGCGCATGCAGCCGCATCAGCTCCGACTCGAGCCCTTCCGGGTCGTCCAGGACCGACGTCCCGACGCGGGCGTACTCCTCGAGCAGCAGCGGCAGACCGTTGACGATGAAGTCGGCCAGCGGCTGCCAGCCGCCCACGATCGCCAAAATGACGACGCCGACCTGCTCGCGACGATCGATGCGGTTGTCGGTCGCCAGCGCGTGCAGGTGGTCGTCGGGACCGGCCGAGGCAAGACGCTCCGCCACGATCTTGGCCAGCCGCGGCATAGCGGCGGCCGACCGCGCAGCCGCCGCCCCTCGTACGCTCGGGTTGAGCACCTCACCGGCCGCCGCGGCGACCTCTTCGAACTCCGCCACCTGGTCCGCCCGCAGGCCGAGCATCTCGGCGAATACCGCTGTGGCGCAAGGAAGTCCGATGCCTTCGAGCGCGTCGAGATCGCTGTCTACGTCCGCGATGATCTCCCTGATCCGCGGCGTCGATCGGACGAGCAGCTGTGCCGTGGCGCGTACGCCGAGAAGGCTCGCCGCCGGCGTACGCAGCCTCTGATGGGCCGCACCGTCGGTGTTGAGCATCGTCGGAGGCAGCTTGATCGCGGCACCGCGCTCGCGCTGACCGCCCTCCGCGGAGAAGCTCTTGGAGCGCAAGGTCTCCACAGCGGCCGCGTGCCCAGTGATCAACCAGACCCGGCCGCGGTCGTCCCAGCGAACGGACTGCCTCTGCTCGTTCATGGCACAGCACTATCACGCACTCGGCGCGCCAGGCCCGATGCGTACGACCGGTCGGCGGACTTACGCACGCAAGCACACGACGTACGTACCCGGAAGGGGAGCAGATGAGTACCGCAGTGGTTGTCGGGGCCGGGCTCAGCGGACTGACCGCCGCGCGCCGGCTGCAGGAGGCCGGGTGGTCGGTCCAGGTGCTGGAGGGTCGGGACCGCATCGGTGGCCGGGTCCGCACGGTCCGTACGCCTGGCGAGCCTCCCGTCGAGCTCGGTGCGCACGTGGTGCACGGGTCGGGGAGTCCGGCGCTCACTCTGGGGGTGCCGAGCGAGCCCGTTCCTCGCGCCGCCCGGGGGCACTTCCTTCAGGGCGAGACCCTGCTCGCTCCCCGGATGCTCGCGGTCGCGGGGCTGTTGCCGATGCGCGCCCAGTACGAGCTCACGGCCGAGGCGGGCAAGCTTCCTGCGGAAGAGACGGTCGCGACGTGGGGTGCGCGTACGGCGCGCAACGCCGACCATCAGCGCTTGGTTCGCTCCTGGCTGGAGCAGAACTGGTCCGCAGACCTTGACGAGATGAGTGCCCGCGGGGCAGCGCTCGCGCACGCGGACAAGGGGCTGGTCGACGGCGAGTTCCGTTTCACCACAGGCTTTTCCGCGGTGGTCGACAACCGTGCCAACAGTCTCGAGATCCGCACCGGTTGCCCGGTGCGCTCGATCAGTGTCGAGCGCGACGGCGTACTGCTCGACCTCGGCGAGGACGAGTTGCGTGCCGACGTGTGCGTGGTGAGTGTGCCGCCGTCGGTCGTCGTGTCGGGCCTGCTCAAGCTCGTCGGTGCCGAAGACAAGCGAGAGGCAGCCAGGGGGCTCGCTGCCGGCGACGGGTGTTCGGTGGCCGTACGCCTGAGTCGCCCGGCCGAGCGCGATGAGTTCGTCTTCGATGCGGGAGGGCCGCTCGGGTTCGTGCAGACGTTCACCGGTTCGTCCGTTGTCTCGGTCGATGCGAAAGGCGCTGGTACGCCGGCGCTTCGGGCGCTCCTCGGAGATGTGGAGGCGCTCAGAACGCGTCTCGGCACAGCTCTGCCGTGGACGGCCGGCTGTGCCCTCGAGGACCTGACCATCGCGGACTGGGGCGCGGATCCGTTCTCTGGAGGCGTGTTCGCCTACCCGCGCGTGGGCTGGGAACGCGACGTCGAGACCTGGCGGCGCCCGTGGGATGACCGAGTGTTCTTCGCCGGCGAGTCGACGGCCGCCGGCAGCCAACCACCCTTCGTCGACGCGGCGCTGCTCTCCGGGGAGCGTTCGGCGGCGGAGATTCTGGAAAGGAGCGCATGAGATGAGCACACATGCTGGTTGGTACCTCGCCGCGTATGACCGCGAGGTCCCCGAGGGCGTGAGCCCCTTGGCGTTCGGCGACCGACGGCTCATGACGATTCGCGACGGCAGCTCGATCCGGGTGCTGGACGCGACGTGTCCTCACCGCGGCGCCCACCTGGGCCACGGCGGAACGGTGTCGGGCAACTGTGTGGTCTGCCCCTTCCACGGCCGCCGCGTCGCCATCGACCGGCCCGACCGGCCGTACAGCATCAGCGAGCACGAGACCATGCTGATCGGCGAGATGCTCTTCGTACGTTTCGGCCAGGGCCTCGACGGCGAGCTCGGCTTCGCAGACCTGATCCAGGCGTACGCCGAAGAGCGTCACCTCGTCGAGGTGATCAACGAGCCGGTGCGTGCGAGCGGGCCGATGGTCATCGAGAACGCTTTCGACGCAGAGCATTTCGAGACTTTGCATCACATGCCTGGTGTGTCCGGCTTCCGCATCGCGCCGTCCGAGAACGGTGAGATCGTCATGACCGGGACGATGGGTCGCGCGGGTGACGCGTCGTTCTTCGCACGCGCGTTCAGCCCGACGCTGGTGGTCACGGAGCTGCGGTTCCGTGAGCGCACGCAGGTCATCATCACCGGCACCGTCCCGAGCGCCGACGGGTGCCAGACCCGCATCGGCTACGCCGTTCGCCACGAGGACGGCGAGCTGTGGCGGACGTGGGCCATCGGCACCAAGGTGGGCTTCCAGCAGGACCTCGTCGTGTGGAACAACCTCGACGAGACGATCACCCCGGTGCTGACGGCGGCTGATGACGCATTGAGATCGTTCTGGGAGTTCTGCGACAAGTTCCCCAAGCTGGAAACTGTTGAGCATCAGGAGAACTCATGATTCCCCGGCTGGCAACGCACGAGCTCCGGTCGGCTGATGGCGAGGCCGTTACCTGGCTGCACGGTTACACGATGAACAGCGATGTCTGGGCCAACCTGTGGTCGCGGCTGCCCGGGCACCACATCGGCGTGGACCTGCCAGGGCACGGCGCGTCCCGACCCGGGTCACCCGCCGACGACCTCAGTGCGGTGGCGCGCGAGGTCGCGCGCGTCATGGCCGAGCACGGCAGCCGGACCTTGGTGGCGATGTCGTTCGGTTCGTCAGTGGGGCTTCAGGTCGCGATCGACCATCCGGAGCTGGTCGCGCGACTGGTGCTGGCCGCGCCGACGATCTCCGAGCCGGCGGTCGACGACGCCGCACGAGATCGCATGACCCAGCTCGTGCGCGCCAAGGCAGCCGGCATGCGGCCGAGCTGGCTGACGCAGATCTGGATGAGCGCGCCACCGGACATCTTCACGGGTCTGCACAGCCATCCGGCGCGACTCGCCGCCGTCCGCGCCGTCGTCGAAGCTCATTCGTACGACGAGCTTTTGAGCGGATCGATGGGTGGCATGTTCGCTTCCGTCCAGACTGAGGAGGACCTGGCGCGCATCGCCGCCGCGACCCTGGTCATCGTTGGGGAGCAGGACATGCCACGGTTCGTGACCAATGCCGATCGGCTGCGGGCGGCAGTCCCGAGATGCCGGGTGCGGCGGATCCAGGACGCCGGGCACCTGCCGCTCCTGGAGCTGCCGGAGGTGTGTGCTCCGCTGATCGCGGAGTTCCTCCCGTCCGCCGTCGCTTTGGCCCCGTCATCCGCCTGACCTGACCCCGTACGCTCGGCTGGATGACGCGCTCGACCTACCTCACTGTGCGCGACAGCGTCGAGGCTGAGCACGAAACGAAGCGGTCGCGGTTCCTCTGTCGGGTGGAGCGGGTCGCCGACGAGCCCGCAGCGCGCGCGGTCGTCGATCGGGCGCGCTCCACGCACTGGGACGCGCGACACCACGTCTCGGCATTCATCCTCGGTCCGGACGGCGCGATCCAGCGCTCCTCGGATGACGGCGAGCCGTCCGGCACTGCGGGTACGCCCGTGCTCGACGTGCTCCGCGGCCGCGAGGTCAGTGACGTGGTCGCCGTCGTGACGCGCTGGTTCGGGGGCACGTTGCTCGGCGCCGGCGGGCTCGTCCGGGCGTACGCCGAGGCCGCTCGCCTCGCACTCGACGACGCAGTCCTGGTGTCACGGCAGCTCATGCTGCTCGGGACGGTGAGCGTCGACCATGCCGAGGCGGGTCGGGTCGAGCATGAGCTGCGGTCACGTGGCCTCAGCGTCCTCAGCACGGAGTACGCAGCGCTCGCCACGGTGCGGGTCGGCGTACGTCCCGAGGAACTCAGTCAAGCGCGAGAGTGGGTCGCGGCCGCGACGAGCGGCCGCGCGACTCTCGACCTGCACGGTGAGTCCTGGATCGACGCCCCGCCCCCGCTGGTCGAGTAGGCGAGGCGCTAGCCGAGCCGTATCGAGACCTGGTGACTCGAAGGGAGACTGAGCGCTCGCGGTAGCCCGGTCTCGATATGCCTCCGCTGGCGCTCCGGCTACTCGACCAGCAACGGGCGGGTCAGGGGCGGGGGATCCAGACGAGGGCGTCGCCGACAGCGCGCTCACCACTGCCGGCCGGATGGTTCAGCGGACCGTCCTGCGTGGCCATGGTGGCGGACCCGCCGCCGTCGAGGTTCATCGAGTCCACCAGACCAAGGCTGTGGGCGACCGCCGCGGTCTCGTCGGTCGTGGTACCGACCGAGGTGGTCTGCCGTCCGTCGAGGACCGCGAGAACCGTCTTGCCGTCATCGGTCTTGCCGGCGATAGTGCGGGGGTTGCGGCCGAAGAGGGGTCCGCTGCCGCTGGGGACCACGATCTTGCCACCGGCTGTGAGCTGGAAGCGGCCGTTCACCCCGGATACGTTGCCGGACAAGGGAACTCGCTCCCCGCGCTCGTCTCGCAGGTCCTGCGTGACAGAGACACAGCCGTGGGACACGACATCTTTCAGCTCCTTGGCGTCGGAACCGGTCGCCTGCAGGCTCGACTGACCCTTCGCGAGCGCGGTGCCGCGAGTCGATGCCGTCCGTACGACGCAGCCACGGGAGTCGAGCACGACCTCGACTCCCGCACCCTTGGGCGTGGAGGAACCGAACCTGTTGCTGATCCGGACCAGGTCGCCGTCGGTCGTGCAGTGCGTCTGGTCCGGCAGCGTGCTGCACGCATCAGGCACAACGGGCGGGTGGTCGACCGCGGTTAGTGCGAGCCTTCGGTGCGAGTCGCGATGTGTCACGGTGGCGCTCCATCGCAGATGCCCGATCAGCATCCGACCAGATGCGGAGTCGTAGACCAGGTCGGACTCCGTCGGATCGGTTGTCGGCTCGCTGTGCAGCACACCGCCGTATATCCCGAGGCCCACTGGGTCACCGGGGTAGTCCTTGCTCGCGGAGAACGTGTAGAACGACGCGTTGACCCCGATGAGCGCCTTCGCCCGGCGAACGAGCTCGGTGGGCTTCTCGGTCCGCGCAATATCCGGGCCGTACGTCGAGAGCAGTCGCCCGCGGGCGCGCTTCGGGTCGATGGTGAGCACCTTCACGACCCAAGGCCCGCGCGGCGTCGTGTTGATCTCATCGGGGTCTGCCGGCGTGTCCCCACGCACGATCGAGGTGACGGTGACACCGGGCGCCAACGTGGACGTCGTACGCGTCTCAGGCAGGTCCGCGTCGCCGATCGGCAAGTGATCGGTCCCCGCCCGCGCAGGGGCGACGACGGTGATGGCGGCGATGGTCGAGAGAGCGGCAGCTGCGAGCGCGCGGAACCTGGTCATCCCGCCGACCCTGACGGCCGGGGGTTCCACTCGAGAGAAGCCGACGTGAAGCCTCAGCGAACATCCAGATGCGACGGTGCACTATCGGTCGTACGACCCGGACATTTGACCAAGTAGGCTCGCGGGATGGACGGTCTTCTTGTCGGTCGCGGTATCTCGGATGTCACTGGCGAAGCTGCCGAGTGTGAGCTGCTCGGATACGGCAAGTCGTGGCAGCGCTCAGCGGGGATCCACACTCGACTGCGTGCGCGGGCCTTCGTGTTCGCGCAGGGGGCCGAACGGGTGCTGCTGGTCGTCTGCGACCTTCCGCTGATGTTCGCCAGCGTGCATCAGGCCGTGCTCGCTCGGCTCGCGGCGGAGTACGGGGATCAGTACACCGAGCGGAACGTGATGCTCACGGTCACGCACACCCACTGCGGTCCCGGCGGGTACGCGCACCACGGGTTGTACAACCTGTCCAACGGCTTTCACCCGCAGACGTTCGGCGCCATCGTCGACGGCATCGTCGAAGCCGTCCAACGTGCGCACGCCGATGTCGCACCTGCCGACCTGACTCTCGCGCGCGGCGAGCTGCACGACGCCAGCATCAACCGCTCGCGCGTCGCCTTCGACCGCAATCCATCTTCAGATCGGGCGTTCTTCCCCGCATCGGCGATCGACCCGCAGACGACGCTGCTGCGTATCGAACGCAACGGCACGTTGGTTGGCGCCATCAACTGGTTCGCCACGCACGGCACCAGCATGACCAATCAGAACCTGCTGATCAGCTCGGACAACAAGGGCTATGCGGCACTGCACTGGGAGCGTCACGTCGAGGGCGTGGACTATCTCGCCGAAGAGCCGCCGGAGTTCGTGTCAGCGTTCGCGCAGACCAACAGCGGAGACATGTCCCCGAACCTGAACCAGCGTCCCGGCAGCGGACCCACGGAGGACGAGTTCGACAACACCCGGATCATCGGCACCCGCCAGTACGAGGCGGCCGCCACGCTGCGCACCGAGCCCGGCACCCCGGTCACCGGTGGCCTGGCGAGCGCGCTGACCTACGTCGACCTGTCCGATGTGGACGTCGCACCGGAGTTCACCGGCGACGGCCGCAGGCACCGGACCTCTGGTCCGATCGCCGGCGCGGCGGCCCTGGCAGGGACGGACGAGGGCAAGGGCTTCGCCGGCTTCCGTCAGGAGCGCAACCCGGTGCTGGACGCCGTCTCCGCTCAGGTGCTGTACCGCGTGTCGCCGCGACTGCAGGACTCTCAAGCGCCCAAGGCGATGGCCGTCCCCGGACGACTGATCAACCGGCTGCGTCCGCTGATGGGGACTCGGTATCCGGTGCAGCTGCTACGGATTGGGCCGCTGGTGCTGATCGGCATCTCGGGTGAGGTCACCATCGTCGCCGGCCTACGCCTCAGGCGGACGGTGGCCGAGATCCTCGGCGTCGACCTTCCGTACGTCCTGGTCGCCGGTTACAGCAACGGCTACTTCCACTACGTGACGACACCCGAGGAGTACGACGCGCAGCGTTACGAGGGCGGCAGCACGATGTTCGGCCGCTGGCAGCTGCCCGCGCTGCAGCAGACCGTCGCGGGCCTCGCCAGAGCGCTGCGCGACGGTCGTTCGGTTGAGCGCGGCACGCCGGAGCCGGATCTGTCACGACGACAGAAGCCTGCCAAGGCGCGCACGTCACCGGACTCCGCTCCCAGTGGCAGACGGACGGGCGATGTGCTCGAGCAACCAGCAGAGAGCTACCGCGCAGGCAGTCAGGCGCGTGCCGTGTTCGCCGGGGCCTACCCGAACAACGACCTACGCCGGGGTGGCACGTATCTCGAGGTGCAACGCGAGGTCAGCAGTGCTCCCGAGCGCTGGGAGACCGTGGCCGTCGACAGCGACTGGTCGACCACCTTCCGCTGGTCCGAGGACAAGCACTCCGGGCAGACGATCGCAATCACCTGGGACATCCCTGAGGGCACGGCACCGGGTCGCTATCGCATTCGATACCTCGGCGATGCTCGAGGAGCCGACGGCCGAGTCAGCTCGTTCGTCGGCGTATCGACCGCATTCGACGTCGATCACCCCGAAGGGTGAGCGACTCCGAGTGCCGCTGATCCACAAAAGGATTCGACGAGAGAGCCTCAGCCATCAGATCAGGTCTCGATGCTCGGGCGTCCGGGCGGCGGATCGCCCCACACAACTAGGTCGTACGACTGGGACTCTTGACCTATTCGTTCATCGTGCGCCAAGGTCTGTGACGTCAGTCACACCGGAGCATTGAGCGATCGGAGACACGATGTCCAGACGTTCCATGGGTAGCGCCTTTGCCGCCCTGACCCTCGCAGTTGCAAGTGCGGCCGCCGGTATGACCTCCGCGAGCGCGACGCCGGACCCGGGGCCTGGGAGCCGTCCGACGGCCACGACCTCGTTCACCAAGTACGTCGCGCTGGGCGACTCGTACTCGGCCGGCCCCTTGATCCCGACGAACAGCACGTGGTGCTTCCGCTCGACCAACAACTACCCGGCGTGGTTGGCGACGGACCTGGGCCTGTACTACAAGGCCGGTGCGTTCAACGATGTGAGCTGCTCGTCAGCGGACACCACCAATCTCACGCAGTCTCAACCGATTCCGACGCCTGATGCGCCTCAGGGCACCGCGGCCCCTCAGGCCAACGCCTTGAAGTCGGACACCGACCTCGTCACCTTGGGGATGGGCGGCAACGACTACTCCGTGTTCGGCTCGCTCGTCGGCACCTGCCCCGGTCTGCGGGACAGTGACCCCACGGGTGCTCCTTGCCAGGCGCACTTCACCGTCAACGGCGTCGACACGTTGAAGGCTTCGCTGGTCAAGACGGAGAAGAATCTCGAGGGCAACATCGACACCATCCACAAGCGCTCTCCCAAAGCGACGGTCGTCCTGGTCGGCTACCCGCGGCTGGTCCCGCCAAGCGGATACTGCCCGGATCAGGTGCCGTTCGCCGAAGGTGACTACGCCTGGGCAGACAGCATCAATCGGGCCTTGAACACGGCGGTCTCCACGGCGGCCAAGAACAAGGGCGCGCTCTTCGTCGACACCTACGGTCCTGCCCTGGGGCATGACGCGTGCGCCGGGAGCGCGGCCTGGGTCAACGGGCAGTACTCCAACGTGCTCAAGGCCGCGGCGTACCACCCGCTCGCGGCCGGCATGCGCGCGGAGAGCAAGCTGATCTACGCGGCTCTCACCGGTATCAAGACGGGGTGATACCGCACTGCGCCTGACCTGCCCCGCTCCTGCACAAATTGACCGGAGTCAATTTGTGCAGGAGGTCGTCAGGCCTTCTGGTCGCCGCGCTGATAGCGCCGGTTGAAGCGCTCGACGCGTCCGGCGGTGTCCATGACGCGCGTCTGGCCCGTGTAGAACGGGTGACTCGCGCTCGAGACATCGACCGTGATCAGCGGGTAGGTGTTGCCGTCCTCCCACTCGATCGTGTTCGCACTCGTCGCGGTCGACCGCGTCAGGAAGGCGAAGTCCGCGCTCGGGTCGCGGAAGACGACGGGGTGGTAGTTGGGGTGGAGATTCTTCTGCATGCTCACCAGCTCGATTTCGTGATTCCAGGGAGCTCGCCGGCGTGCGCCATCTCGCGAAGGCGGATACGGGAGAGCCCGAACTTGCGGTAGACCGACCGAGGTCGGCCGTCGACGACGTCGCGGTTGCGCAGCCGGGTCGGGCTCGCATCGCGAGGCAGCCGCTGCAGTGCGACCTGCGCCGCTTCGCGGTCGGCGTCGCTGGACTGCGGAGACGCGATGGCGCGCTTGAGGGAGAGCCGCTGCTCGGCGTACCGAGCGACGACGTCTCGACGCTGCTGATCGCGAACGACCTTGCTGCGCTTGGCCATTCAGCGTTCCTCGCGGAACTCGACGTGCTGTCGTACGACGGGGTCGAACTTGCGCAGCGTCAGCCGGTCGGGGTCGTTCCTGCGGTTCTTCTTGGTGATGTACGTGTACCCGGTGCCCGCCGTGGAGCGGAGCTTGATCTTCGGGCGTACGTCGACGGACCTGGCCATCGGAGACCTCCTTGTGTCGTTCTGGACTGTGCAACCATATGAGAACGGTTTTCATTCCACGAAAGGGTGACCCATGGCCGTCCCCAAGCGCAAGACCTCTCGCAGCAACACCCGCAGCCGCCGGGCCAACTGGAAGGCGACGCCCACTGGCCTCGTCCCGATCGCGTACGACGGCGAGGTGCGCAGGGTGCCGCGTCGCTTCGTGCGAGCCATCGAGCGAGGCTTCATGGAGCCGCCGGAGCAGCTCTAGACCTTCTCGCCGCGAGCCTGGACGCGCGCCACCGTCACTCCTGTACGGTAATGAGAATTGTTCTCAGTTTAGGCATGGAGGTGTCAGATGGACAGCCGGGTGCCGGTCGTCGTACTCACGGGGCTCGATCGGCTCGATCTGGACAGCGCGGCGCTCGCGATCCAGTGCGATCTGCCGGGTTCGGTGCTGCTGCGGGTCGAGATCGATGAGGAGGCCGGGGCCGTACGCAGGGTGGCCAGCGACCTGACCGGGGTCATCGAGGATGAGGCCACCCCGCTCGAGCACCCGTGCCTGTCCTGCGCGATGCGCGAGGTGATCCTGCCGGCCATGATCGCGCTCGCTGAGGCGGGGCGGTGGTCGGCGATCGTGGTCGAGCTGCCCGTCGCGGCCGAGCCGCTGCCGCTGGTCGTCGGCATCACCGGGCTCCTGCGGGACGAGGGTGCCGCAGTGCCGCTTCGCCTGGCCAACGTCATCGCGGTGATTGGCTCTGACGTGGACGAATCGGTGTTCGGCCAGGCCGACCTGACTGATGTAGGGCTGGGTCTGTCCGAGGACGACCAGCGTTCGTACGCCGAGGTTTTCGTCGCCCAGGTCGAGCTGGCCGACACGATCGTGGTCGTCGGTAGTCGACCGACTCAGCTCGACCTCGACCTCCTGCATCATCTGCATCGCGAGGGTGCAGGAGTTGTGCTCGGCACCGGCCGGCTCGAAGGTCGAGAGCTGGTTCGTGCCGAGCATCATGCCGATGCGTCCCGCGCCTTCGTCGACCCACGGCGACGCCGTCGCCCGGCGCACGCTGTGGACGACGCCACGATGGTCACCGTCGAGCTGGCGAGCTGGAAGCCGTTCCATCCGCAGCGGCTGCTTGACCGGCTGCGCGATCTGGCAGAGGGCGAGATGCGTGGACGGGGCGCCATGTGGCTTCCGGGTCGACCTGACGCGGCCATTGCCTGGGAGGCGATCGGTGGTCGCCTCAGCCTTGGGGGCGTGGGCGACTGGGACGGCGCGCAGCGAGCCAGTCGGTGGGTCGTGACCTGCTGTCCGGAGATCGCCGACCGAGTGACCCGTGCCTTCCGGACTGCCCTGCTGACTGATCAGGAGATGCTCACAGCGCGTACGTCGTGGGCGGGTCGTCCTGACGGTTTCGAGCAGTGGTTGGGGGACGCCTCGTCGTCGGCCGCGTAGGTCTTCGAGGCGTTTGCGGGCGCTTGGCGGAGAGGCGGGATTGGCCAAACTTTACGACTCGGACACTTGACCAAGTCGGCTGTGCAGGGCACTCTGCGTGAGCACCATCACACCGGAGCCCTGACTCAGCGGAGGAACAGTGTCACGACGACTACGACGGGGGCTCGTGGGAGCCGCCGCATTGAGCCTCGCCTGTGCGACGGTCGCCTCGCCGGCCAAGGCAGGCGCCAGCGACAGCGACTCGCAGACAAGCGCCTCGAAGACCAGCACGGCGTCGAAGGTCAGTGGGCCGCGCGTCGCGCCGCTGGCCGGGAAGACGTTCACCAAGTACGTCGCCCTCGGCGACTCCTACTCGGCCGGACCGCTGATCCCCTGGAACAGCTCCTGGTGCTTCCGCTCCAACAACAACTACCCGTCGTGGCTGGCCACCCAGCTCGGTCTGTACTACAAGTCCGGCGCGTTCACGGATGTCACGTGCTCGTCGGCTGAGACCACGCACCTCACGCAGCCGCAGCCCACACCGACGGCCGACCTGAACCTCGCCAACCAGGCGCCCCAGCTCGACGCCCTGACGCTGGACACGGACCTGGTCACGGTCGGTCTCGGCGGCAACGACTACAGCGTCTTCGGCAACATGGTCTACGAGTGCCCGAAGTACCGCGACTCGGACCCGACTGGCTCGCCGTGCAAGGACCACTACACGGTCAACGGCGTCGACACCTTGACGGCCGCTCTCGGCAACACGGAGAAGAACCTCAAGCGTGCGGTCAAGGCGATTCGCGAGCGTTCGCCGGGCGCCACGATCGTGATGGTCGGCTATCCCCGGATCTTGCCGCCGACGGGCTACTGCCCGGACGTGGTCCCACTCGCGGATGGCGACTACAAGTGGGGTGACAGCCTGAACCGGCGGCTCAACCTCGCCGTCTCCAACGCCGCCAAGTCGATCCCGAACGTGCAGTACGTCGACACGTACGGCCCGGGTCTGGGCCACGACGCGTGCGCGGGCGATGCAGCCTGGGTCAACGGCCAGTCGACCAATCTGCTCGCAGCTGTGTCCTACCACCCCTTCGCGGCAGGTATGAAGGCGGAGAGCAGCCTGATCTACAAGCAGCTGACCGGATCGGCCCCGAACGCAGCGTTGAAGGTGCCCGCGGCCTCCAAGCAGCGGACCTCCAGCAAGACGGACCAGGACGCCCAGAAGTGGCTGCGTAGCCACCCGAAGGCCGTCCTGCCGACGAGTCCGAAGGCCGCCCTGCCGAAGAGCCCGTAGGCCCGGATCCCACGGCCCATCGCTGGGCGCGGGAAGAGACGTACGACGAAAGCCGCAGCCCCACGGGGCTGCGGCTTTCGCGCGAGGTGAAGCGGCGATCACGTCACGCGCGCGCCGCCCGGCGGAGCTACGGTGATCGCTGTGCGTCCCCTGACCTGGCCCGACTGCCGCAACGTGAGGGACGTCGGCGGGCTACCGACAGCAGCCGGCAAGCTGCAGCTGGGGCGCATGGTCCGCAGCGACAACCTCGACCAGCTCAGCGCAGACGGCCTCGCGGCTGTCGAGACCGCCGGCGTCAGCAGGTTCGTCGACCTGCGAAGTGCGTGGGAGTGCGCGAAGTACCCGTCGCCGTACGCCGATGATCCGCGGTGGCTGAACGTACCGCTCCTGGGTGACGACGATGACCTGCCTGGGGCCGACGTGTTCGAGCAGTACCGAGCCCTCATCGACGAGCACCGCGACCGCATCGCTCTGGCCGTCGTCGCCATTGCGGATGCGCCCATCGGGTGTGTGGTCGTGCACTGTCATGCGGGCAAGGACCGAACGGGCATCGTCATCGCCCTGGTCCTCGATCTCGTCGGCGTGCAGCCGGAACTGATAGCTGCTGACTACGAGGGTTCTGGGGCTGACGGCGAGACGATGTGCCGCCTGCTGGAGCACGTCCATGAGCGCTACGGCAGCACGGCCGCGTACCTCGCGGGGGCCGGGGCGACCACCGAACAGCTGGGCGCGGTGACCGACCGTCTGATGGTCGTGCCGACATGACGAAAGCCGCAGCCCGTGGGCTGCGGCTTTCGGTGATGGTGGCCAGGGACGGGGTCGAACCGCCGACCTAGCGATTTTCAGTCGCTCGCTCTACCAACTGAGCTACCTGGCCAGGTAGTGAATACTGGCGACCCCGACCGGGCTCGAACCGGCGACCTCCGCCGTGACAGGGCGGCGCGCTAACCAACTGCGCTACGGGGCCTCGTGAAAGGCTTCTTGCAAGTACTGCGTATCCCCAACGGGATTCGAACCCGTGCTACCGCCGTGAAAGGGCGGGGTCCTAGGCCGCTAGACGATGGGGACCTGTCGACAGGTCCCGGCCCGCCAAGCGCCAGCTCGGATCCGTCGAGGACTCGGTAAGCATAGGGGGAGCCTGGCCGATCCGCCAAAACGGCCCCGTGGAGCCTGATCTGGGCCCGGACTGACGCGGTTTTCAGAGCCAGTAGTTGTCGTGCGCGAGGTAGAAAGCGTCCTTCTCCTCGTCGGTCATGGTGAGGCCGTCGCCGAGCCTCTTGAGCGTCTCGAAGTACTCCTCGCGCGGGGCGCCCGGCGTGAACATCAGCAGCATCGAAGCGGGCGCTCCTGACTCGTTGCGGAAGCCGTGTACGCCGCCCGGCGGGACGTGCACGAAGTCGCCTGCCGTGCGCTCGCCCCAGTCGTGGCCGTCGTGGATCTTGACGACACCGGACAGGATGAAGAACGACTCGGAGATCGTGCGGTGGAAGTGCGGGTCAGGCCCGCTGACCTGGGTGCCGAAGTTCCACCGGTACATCCCGAAGGCGCCACCCGTGCTCGCGCCGGTCGCCAGGTAGTCGACCGTGCCACCCTTGGTGTACGTCAGGTCTGGCTGGGCATCGCCGCGTCGCAGGGTGGCGGTGAGCTCGCCGTCATCGCCGAAATAGACCGGGTCGGGGTAGGACATGCCTCCACTCTTCCCGACCAGCGGCGTCAGCGCTCACCCTTCGGCTGCGCGTGGCGGAGGCGAATGCCACTGAAGCCGAGCGAGCTCTCGATCACTGCGTCCCAGAACGCCCACAGATTCGGCAGGACCCGCAGCTGGATGCCGGCCTCCTCGTGGAGGGCGAGGAGATCGCCCACGGGCTCTGGGGGAGCCAGCGGTTCGACAGGGACCGTGGCGACCATGGCATGCAGCTCCGGCGTGCCGAACGGCGAGAAGTGTTGCGCCGGAAGGCGGTAGGCGTACAGCTCGACCGTGCGCACGCGGTCGAGCCAGGCGTACTCAATGGCGTGCACTCGTTCGCCCCCGCCAGGGCCGATGATTCGCTCGCGGTCCGCGTCCGCCGTCCGGTCCGTGGTCCAGGCCATGGCGCGCGGACACTGTCGCGGGAACCAGTAGTCGGGAGACCGGTCAGCGTCGACCGCCCAGACGTACGCCTCGGCCTGCTGGGCGGTCGCGGCCACGTGGGGGACGAAACGAGTGATTGTCGGGTCCTCGGAGAAGTGCAGGACCTGGCCGGGCTCAGGCCGCATCAGGACTTGTCGGCCCACGCCAGGAGACGGTCGCGCTCCCAGGTGTTGACGATGCGCTCGATCGGGACGCCGAGGCGCTCGGCGCGCTCGCAGCCGTACTGCTGGAAGTCGAGCTGCCCGGGGGCGTGCGCGTCGCTGTCGATCGAGAACAGGCAACCCATCTCGAGCGCCTGGGTGAGGAGGTTGTCCGGAGGATCGCAGCGTTCGGGACGGGAGTTGATCTCGACCGCGACGTCGTTGTCGAGGCACGCCTGGAAGACCTGGTTCGCGTCGAACGTCGACTGCGCGCGCGTCCCGCGCTCGCCCTCGACGAGGCGGCCGGTGCAGTGGCCCAGGATGTTCGCGCGCGGGTGCTGCACGGCGGCGACCATACGGCGGGTCATCGCGTCCGGGCCCATCTTGAGCTTGGAATGGACCGAGACGACGCGCACGTCGAGCCGCCCCAGCATCTCTTCGGTCTGGTCCAGCTCGCCGTCATCGAGGATGTCGACCTCGATCCCTTTGAGGAGGGTGAACTCACCGTCGAGGTGCGCGTTGATCTTGTCGATGATCTTCAGCTGCTGCGAAAGTCGTTCTGCCGAAAGGCCATTCGCGACTCGCAGCTTGGGGGAGTGGTCGGTGAGCACCAGGTAGTCGTGGCCCAGCTCCATCGCCGTGGTGACCATCTCGGGGATCGGTGAGCCCCCATCGCTCCAGTCGGAGTGGCAGTGGCAGTCACCCTTGAGCGCGGCGCGATGCTCGGCTCCGCCCTCCACCAGCGGCTTGTCCCACTTCTCTTCCAACGTGGTGAGGTACGCCGGTCGCTTGCCTTCGAGGGCCTCGCGGACGACCGCTTCGGTGGACTTGCCGATACCGGGCAGCTTGGCGAGTGTCCCGTCCTTCGCGCGCTGCTCGAGCTCGTCGCGCGGCGTGCTGAGCACGGTGTCGGCCGCCTGACGGAACGCCTTCACCCGGTAGGTGCCCGCGCGAGATCGCTCCAGCAGGAAGGCGATCCGCCTCAGTGCGTCAAACGGCTCCACCCGCCGAGCCTACCCATCCGCGCCTCAACCCACTTGGCCGACAGTGCAAGCCGCGTCGCTACCCAGATCCGGGAAGCGACGCGGCTTGCACTGTCGGCCAAGAAGGGTCAGAAGACGAGGGGCTTCAGGGCCTCGCCGGCGGCGGTGATGATGCCAGGCTCGTGACCGTTGCCGATCAGGTTGATCACGATGCTGTCGACACCTACGTCGATGACCTTCTCCTTGATCTGGCCAGCCACCTCGTCCGGCGTGCCGATGAACAGACGCCCGCCATCGGTGAACGCCGCTGGGTCGAGTCCCAGCTTGCCCGCGTGCGCCACTGCGACCTCGCGCGCCCGGTTGCCGTCAGGGTCGGTGAATACCGTTGCCAGGTAACTGGTCTCGAGGGTCGACCGGTCTCGTCCGACCTCCGCGCAACGCTGGTCGAGGGCCTCGAGCTTGCGCGGCAGCTCGTCCGGACCGCAGATGATGTTCAGGTGGTCGGCGTACTGCGCCGCCAACCGGAATGTCTTCTTCTCACCGGACCCGCCGAGCATGATCGGCAGGTCATCGCGAAGCCGCGGCTCATTGCGGACGCCGTTGACGGCGTACCACTTGCCCTTGAACGTGGGGTTCTCGCCGCGCAGCATCGGCTGGATGATCTGCAGGCCCTCCTCGAGGCGCTCGAAGCGGTCGGTGAAGGTGCCGAACTCGTAGCCCATCTCGTCATGCTCGAGCTCGAACCAGCCGGCGCCGAGGCCGAGGACGGCGCGGCCACCGGAGATCACGTCGAGGGTGGTCACGGTCTTCGCGAGGTGGGCCGGGTTGCGATAGGTGACGCCGGTGACGAGCGTCGACAGCTGGACGGACTCGGTCGCGCCCGCGATGGCGGCCAGCGCGGTGTACGACTCCAGCATCGGCTCCTCGGGCTTGCCGATCATGGCCAGCTGGTAGAAGTGATCCATCACGAGGACGGTGTCGAAGCCCGCTGCCTCGGCCTCGCGCGCCTGCGCGGCAACCGTGGGGAAGATGGCGTCCGGCCGCTCGCCGGGATAGGTGAAGTTCGGGATCTGATAGCCGAGACGGATGCTCATGCTGCCGACGCTACGACTTAGAGCGCGCTCTAACGCAAGGGCTGGTTCGCCTCAGCCGAGATCGCCCAGGCCGACCGTGCGGAGCATGTGACGAGCCATCGCCTCGTGCCCGGCCGCGTTGGGATGGATCGGATCGTCCAGCCAGGCGACCGGCTCCTCATCCCCGAAGTGGTCCTGCCAGTGCCCCTCATGATCGACCAGGAGGACGTCGTACGTCGTCGCGACCTCGCGGGCGACGTCGCCGTAGGCCGTCATGTCCGGTCGGCCCGCCGCGGCCGCTCCGGCGGTGATCAGCGCGGGCGTCTGCAGGGTCACCTGAGCGCCGAGATCCGTTGCGCGAGTGACTATTTCGCTCAGCGCCTGACGGAAGCGCGGGATCCCGTCGGCGCCGTCCATCGCGTCGTTCGTGCCCAACGAGATGCTCACGACGTCGGGCTCGAACCGCCCGACCAGATGGTCGAACCGGTCCAGCACTTGCGGCGCGGTCCAGCCGGACATGCCGGTGTTGATGACGACATCGTCCAGTCGCCCGAGCTGGAATCGCACACGCTCGTGCACGTGCTCGACCCAGCAGCGGGCACCGTGGGTGTGGAAGACGCCCTGCGTGATGCTGTCGCCCGTCATCACCCACGTCATCGGTTCGTCGGTCAGACGAATCGGTTGTGACATCAATGCTCCTGCAGTGTCGGGTCCGGACGATGGCTAGGGTCAACGGCCATGAGGACCTGGTTGATTCCCGTCACGCTCGTGCTCGGCGGGCTCTGGGTGTGGTGGGTACGCAACCGGATCCGGTCGGCGTACCTCACCCGGCTGGTGCGCGCGGCCAAGGGTAGTGCCCTGCGAGCTCGTACGCTCTCGCTCACCTGGCAGCTCGTCGCCGCGGTGGTCGCGACCGCAATGGTCGTGCTCGCGATGGTCGCGCAGATCAGCTGGGATGCGCCGTACCTACGAATCCCGTTGCTGCTGCTGGTGATTGCGCTGTACGTGCCGCTCACCACGCTGGCGAGCGGCCGGGACGCGACGGCCGGGAAGCAACGCAAGGTTCAGGTCCGCAAGTCCGTGCAGCAGCGGCTCACCGAGGCTGGGTCCACCCCGGACGTCACGCACGCGATCATCAGCGTGAGCCGACCGTTCTCGTACTACGGGCTGATCGTGTTCGTCGTCGCGACGGTACTGCTCACCTGGCATGACACCTGAGCCGGTCAGGTCAGCCGAGTCGCGCCGCTGCCGGGCAGCTGACGTGCCTCAGCGGGCTGGTCCGGCTCGGACGGCTCATCGCCCTTGTGCTGCATCTTGGCGGCGGCCTCCTCGGCCATCTTGGCCGCCCGGTCCTGCAGGACCTGCGCGACGAGCACGACGCCGACCACGCCGACCGCCATCCAGATGCGCGGCCGCTTGACGCCGCGACCCACCAGGAACTGCTCGGCCTTGGCGTCGGCCTTGAGCCCGATACCTGAGGTCACCAGGGTCAGCCCGCCCGTGACGGCTGCGAGCGCCCCGGCCGTGGAGCCTGCGCTCGCGCCCTTGCCACCGAGGCGACCAGCGAGCAGCGCCGGAGAACCGGTCGGGTCAGCCGACCCTCCCGTGCCCAGCAGCATCGAGGCGCCCGTGCCGGCGGTGTTGGTCGCCAGCATGCTGCGACGCAGCCACTTCGGAAAGCGCGCGGGACGCAGCAGGGTCACCGCGCCCGCAGCACCGGCCGCGGCGAGGTTCTTGGCCAGAGGGGAGCTCAGGAAGGAGCTCTTGGTAGTGCTCATGGGTGCACTGTATTGACGAGGGGTGCCCCATGTCGCGCACGCTCGTCGGCACGTCCCAAGAGGCTTCGGCCGGACCACGAGATGAGCACGGCCAGTACGCCGGCCGCCACCGTCACCGCGAACGCCGGTGTGTGGCCGCCCCAGTCCGCGAGCCGGCCTGCGATGGCTGCACCCGCGGCGTAGCCGAGACCGGTCGCCGCGGCCAGGAGAGTCATGGCGGCGCTGGTCCGCGACGCCGGTGTCAGCTGCTCGCCGAGCGTGAAGGTCGTGATCATGTAGGGCGCGACGCTCAGCCCGAGGACGAGCAGCACCGGCGCCAGCGTCGCGAGCGACCTGACCATCAGCAGCGGCAGGGCGAGCGCGAGGAACGCGACCGCGAACCAGCGCAGCCGGGTCGGCAGCGCGAACCGGTCGGGCAGGCCGGCGAGAGCCAGTCCGGCCGCGACACTGCCGATGCCGAGCAGCGCGTGGAAGATGCCGGTCAGCCCGGGCGCTCCCGCATCGGTCGCCAGCACGGAGGTGCCGGTCTGGACCGAGCCGAACACCATCCCGATCGCCAGCTGGGCGAGGCACAAGACGGTCAACGCCGGCGTGAGCAAGCGGCTCGCGCCCTCAGCCGAGGCGCGGGGCGCGGCGTGGGCCACGCGCGCCGTCTCGTGCAGCGCGAACCACGTCCCGAAGACGGCCAGCAGGACCGCGGCCGTGGCGAGCGCGAAGGTCGGGCTGACGATGCTGACGCACAACCCGACCAGGGCGGGGCCGAGCACGAACGACGCCTCGTCGGCCGCACCTTCGTAGGAGAAGGCGGTGCTGACGAGCCGCGGCTGGTGCGGACCACTGTCGGCGGTGATCGGGCGCCAGCGCACCCGCGCGAGCGGACCGACCTGCGGCATCAGGAACCCGGCGACCGCACTCGCGACTGCAGCCCACGCCCAGGACAGATCGGAGTGCGCAGTGATGAGCAGAACGGCGAGAGCAAAGGCTCCGGTCACCGACTGGATGAGGACGACGAGCCGCTGGCCGGCGCGGTCGGCCCAGCCACCCCACATCGGGGCGCCGATCGCGTTGGCGACTGCGAGGGCACCGGCACAGGCACCGCCCGCGCCATAGCTGTCCGTGGTGTCGGCGATGAGCAGCAGGACGCCGAGCTGGCTCATCGCGAGGGGGAGTCGACCGAGGAAGGCGACGAGGACGTACGTCAGGCCGGTGGAGGCGAACAGACGTCGATAGGACTGTGTGGGGGACACGGGGCTGGGCTCCAGGGGTAGCGCGAACTAAGTCGCGCGCCTTCCCACCCAACAGGCACGCAGAGCCCTGTGCAGCCTCCAGTTTACCGCCTGCAGGAGGGTCCCAGGTTCACCCCAGGACGAAGGGCAGCCGAGCGGCCAGGTCACCCAGCTCCGCGGTCTCCGCGGCTGTTGGAGTACGCCGGCCGGTGCCGATCAGGAGGGCGTCCGCGTCGGAGAACGACGCGGGGAACGAGGCTCCAGCGATCTGCTCGAGCATCGCGCGCGTCCGCGCCAGCGCGTCCGGAGGCGGCCCGGTGACGTCGGTGAGATGTGCCACCAGATCGAGGTGATGCAGCGTCCACTCCAGGACGTACGCCGACAGGTAGTCGCCGGCCGTCAGCACCATCTCCTGGGTGCTGACCCGCAGAGCCGGGTCGGCCAGCTCGGCCGCGCGACCGGCCGCGGAGCCGACGTCGTCCAGGTGGAACTTCAGCAGCTCGGGGTGCTCGTACGCCGCCGCCAGACGGACGATCAGCGCATCGAGCGGGTCGTAGCCGGTGGGCGGCGTCTGGGAGACCGTCCAGTAGGTCACCGCGTCGTGCGTGGGCTCCGTGTCAGCGGGAGTGACGAGCGTGATCAGGACGTCCTGCGCGTCGATGACCAGGTGGCACACGAGGTCTTGTACGAGCCATCCGGCGCAACCGGACGGCTGCGCGAAGTCCGCGTCCGAGAGCCCGGCCACGGTCGTACGCAACGCAGTCCATGAGCGGGAGAAGAGATCGACGGTCACTGGGGGAGCCCGCTTCGGATCGACTTCATCCGGGTGATCTGCGATGTCTGCACCGAGCCGATGTCGTTCGCCATCCGCTCGGCGTCGTCGTCGGTGCCGGATCTGCCGCGGGTGCCGACCATCGTGAGCGCGCCCTGGTGGTGACGGATCATCAGCGTCAGGAACTGTCTGTCCTTCGCCGGACCCTTGGCGCCCTGCAGGTCGATCAGCTGCTGTTGCGTGGCCATGCCGGGCATCATCCCGTGATGGCCGTCGGCCTTCATCCGGGTATTGGTGGCCTGCGGCGGCACCGCCTTGTGGTGCTTCTCCAGCCAGGTCTTCATGACCCGTATCTCCGGGCCCTGCTCAGCCTTGATGCGCCGTGCCAGCGAGCGTGCCTGGGAGTCGGTCAGACCCGGCAGCGCGATGTCGACCATCGTGATGGCCTGGGCGTGGTGAACGATCATGTCCTGCATGAAGGTCACGTCGGCCGGCGCCGGCTCGGCCTTCTTGCCGGGCACCGCCTGCGTCCCGCTCAACGAGGAGTTGGCCTCGCCGGGTTTGCCCGGCTGCAGCACCGGGGCGCTGGGTGACGTGGCGGTCGAAGTGGGGCGCGCGGAGTCGTCACTGCTGCAGGCGACGAGCGCGAACGTGAGGAGCACGGCCAACCCGGCGAAGGTCGTACGACGGCGGCCTGGTGCGAAGGACATGGCTCGATGATCGCTGCGTACGACGGCTGCGGCGGCCATTAGACCGCCGCTTTACCCAGCCTTGACCTTGCTCTCCTTGTTCTGGTGCTCGGCCGCAAGGGAGGGTGGTCAGACTCCCATCCTCCGTACAGGCGGCAGTCAGCCACGGGAGTACGAGACAGGAGCCATCTATGCGATCAAGCAGAAGGTTCGGCCTGGCGCTGATCACCAGCGCCGCGCTCGCGACGTCAGCGGGTGTCAGCATGGCAGCGGCTACCGGCGATCCCGGTGACGGCAGCGGACCGGTCGGCGACGAGCAGATCCGGTCGCACCACGCGCCGGCTGCCAAGCCAGGTGACCCGCTGAACGACCCCGCCGAGATCGGACGGTCCGGCCTCGGCCTGCAGGCCGACCAGATCGGCCGCAGCGCCAACGTCAAGCGGGCCGCGAGCGTCGCGCCGAGCGGTCCGCTCGCCGACGGCACTGGCACCGACATCGCCTTCCAGGGCAACAAGGCGTTCGTCGGCAACTACAACGGCTTCACCATCTTCGACGTCTCCAAGCCGTCGAAGCCCAAGATGCTCGCGCAGGTCCTGTGCCCGGGCTCGCAGAACGACGTGTCGGTCTCGGGCAACCTGCTCTACCTGTCGACCGACTCCTCGCGGTCGGACGACTCCTGCGCGTCGACGCCGCAGCCGGCGACCGAGAAGTCCAGCTGGGAGGGCATCAAGATCTTCGACATCTCTGATGTGCGCAACCCGAAGTACATCAAGTCGGTCGAGACCGCTTGTGGCTCCCACACGCACACGCTGATCCCGGGTCGCTCGAGTGAGTTCCTCTACGTCTCGAGCTACAGCCCCAACGAGACCTACCCGGACTGCAAGCCGCCGCACGACTCGATCTCGATCATCGAGGTCCCCAAGAAGGCGCCGACGCAGGCCAAGGTCGTCGCCGAGCCCAACCTCTTCCCCGATGGTGGGACGCCCAACGCCGGGACGACCGGCTGCCACGACATCACGGCCTACCCCTTGAAGAACCTCGCGGCCGGTGCGTGCATGGGTGACGGGATCATCCTCGACATCAAGAACCCGGCGGCGCCCAAGGTCATCGAGCGGGTCTCGGACAAGAACTTCGCCTTCTGGCACTCGGCGACCTTCAACAACGCCGGCACCAAGGTGATCTTCACCGACGAGCTCGGTGGCGGTGGCGCGGCGACGTGCAACGAGAAGACCGGTCCGGAGCGCGGTGCGGACGCGATCTACGACCTGAGCAAGCGCAACAAGCTCACGTTCAAGTCGTACTTCAAGATCTCGCGCTACCAGACCGACGACGAGAACTGCGTCGCCCACAACGGCTCACTCGTGCCGGTCAAGGGCAAGGACATCATGGTCCAGTCCTGGTACATGGGTGGCACCCAGATCTGGGACTTCACCGACTCCGCGCACCCCAAGGAGCTCGGCTACTTCGAGCGGGGTCCGGCTGCTGGCGAGGACGGCGGCGGCACCTGGTCGTCGTACTACTACAACGGCCACGTCTACTCCTCGGACCTCGGCAAGGGCTTCGACATCTTCAAGGTCAGCGGCAAGGACTTCGACCAGGCCGCGAAGGTGAAGATGGACCAGTTCAACCCGCAGTCGCAGCCGTACGTCGGCAAGCACTAAGCACTGACGGCACGTACGTCGAGGGCCGGGTCTCCCCGCGGGGGAGACCCGGTCCTTTCGTGTGCTGCCGCTGCAGCCACCGGTGCTCAAGCTGCACCGAAGGAGGGCCAACGCGTCACCGACGAGGAGGTACGGGGCGTACTGCCGTGAGCGGATTGCGGATATAGGGTGCCGCGAAGCGTGGAGTTCGCGACGGACCTCCCGATGTCCGAGGCCGGCAAGACCCTCAAGCGAGAGCTGCGCGAGCCCTACTGGGACGGTCACGAGAGGCGAGTGCACTGACGGCGCAACGGAATTCAACGCAGCGGGCGGTCGCCCCTGCTCGGGGCACGCGACCGCGCAACCGCCGGGCGCTGATCCTTGCCGCCGCCGCCGAGCTCTTCGCGGAGCGCGGCTATCCCCAGGTGGCGATGAGCGACATCGCCGAGGCGGTGGCTATCGGCCCCTCCGCGCTGTACCGCCACTTCCGGGGCAAGCAGGAGCTGCTGCACGAGGTCATCAGTACGGCATTCACCGCGCTGGGTGTCGCGCTCGAGACGGACCTCGCCGACGGTCGGGCAGGACTGGACACGATCGCGGCCGCGGCCCTCGAGCACCGCGGGGTCGGAGTTCTCTGGCAGCGCGAGGCCCGGCATCTGGAGCCTGAGCGACACGAGGAGCTGCGTGCCGAGCTGGTCGCCATCTCAGGACGCCTGGCCGCCAAGATCAGCGGAACGCGCGTGGACCTCCACAACCAGCAGGTCGACCTGCTGGCGTGGGCGACGCTGGGCAGTCTGATCAGCGTGTCCTACCACCGAGTTCAGCTCCCACGTGCTGACTACGTACGTCTACTGGCTCAGCTAGGTGCTGACGTGCTGGCCACCACGTTCTCTGCGGAGTCGGGGCCGGCGGCTGCATCCCCGAGCCAGGTCGAGCCCACGTCGTCGACCAAGGACGCGGTCGTCAGTGCGGCGATGCAGCTGTTCTCCCAGAGGGGCTACCACGGGACGAGCGTCGATGACATCGGTGCGGTTGTCGGAATCGCAGGGCCGAGCATCTATCACCATTTCCCGAGCAAGCCAGAGGTGCTGCTCGCGACGATCGCCGAAGGTGAGCGCTGGTTGACCGACGACCTCGCTCGTACCCTCGCCGAGACGACCAGTCCGGTCGAGGCACTCAACCGGGTGGTTCGGTCCTTTGCCGAGTACGCGCTGAGCCACCCGGACGCCATGGACGTGCTGATCGCCGAGACCGACGCGCTGCCGTCATCGGAGCAACGACGGGTCCGGAAGGTTCAGCGCGACTACATCAACGCCTGGGTCGACCTGCTGCGCGACCTGCACCGGCTCGACAACGGCCCGGCCAGGATCCGAGTCCAGGCGGCGTTCACCGTCATCAACGACGTCGCTCGGACCCCGCACCTGCGCGGGGCGCCCGACATCGGCCCGGCCGTCGTGGCCATTGCGTCGTCGATCCTGGGTCTGACTGTCCAGGCGCCGGTCGAGTAGGCGAGCCCCAGGGCGAGACGTATCGAGACCAGGTGCGCATCTGCACCTGGTCTCGATACGTCTCCGCTCCCGCTCCGCCTACTCGACCGACGAACGGTCGATGCCGCGAGCTGCCTTCTGCGCCAACGACTCCACGCGCTCCGTGGTCTCCTCGGAGAGCGCCGGCGTGCGCTGACCCTGACCCTGACCCTGACCGAGCCGCGGCAGCAGCTGCGCCAGCATCAGCGTCGACAGTGCCGAGCTGTCTGTCGAGCCGGAGTCGGTCTGCACGATGACCGGCTGTGGTGCACTCCGAGCGAGCTGGGCGCCGACGTCGAGCCGCCGCCTCGCCAGCTCGTAGCCGAGCACCGCACGGTTGTCGCGGTACGCCGTCGCCAGCTGCTCCTGAGCCCGCGCCTCTCCTTGTGCTGCAACGAGATTCGTACGACCACGCGTCTCGATCTCGTACTTCACCCGCTGCGCCTCGGTCTCCTGCTCCTCCAACATCTGTGCGACGTCCTTGCGCGCCTTGTTGAGGGAAGCGTTGACCTCGATGACCTTGGCGTCCCGCACCTTCTTGGACCGCTCGATGTCCATCAGCAGCGTGTCGATCCGACGCTTGCGAGTGAGCTCCCACTCCTTCTCGTACGCCGACAGCTCCTTGGCCACGCGCTCGCGCGTCGAGATGTGCTGGCGGTACTGCGTGGGCAGCTGCACGTCGGGGATGTTGCAGCCGAGGATCTGTACGCCGTAGCGAGCCAGCTGGCGGTTGAGCAGCTCCTGCATGTCGGCGACATCGGAGCCGCGCAGGTCGTACGCCTGCTCGGTGCGGACCAGGCGCGAACGCTGACGGATCGCGTCCTGCACCGAGTTGGACAGCACCAGGTCGAAGTTGCCCGCGCCGATCGTCTGCACGAACTGGATCGCGTTGACGATGCGGAACTTCAGGAAGAACTCGATCGACTTGAGCGGGACGTTCTCATGGGTCGGGCACGCGAGAACCGGTGCGTTGTAAGGGATTTCGGTCGTCACGTCGACGACATAGGCGACCCGCGCCCAGGGGTGCCACAAGTAGTGACGCCCCGGCGAGAGGCCCGGGCCGGTGATCGCACCGAACTTCGTGAGGACCCCGACCGTGCCCTCCTCGATCTCCACGATCGACGAGCGCCACCACCACAGGAACGCCAGCAGCAGGAACGCGAGCCCGCCGACAGCCGCCGGCACCGTGAGCCAGTCGGCGTCCGTGGTCGCCGAGATCGCCGCGGTCGCGAACGCCCACAGTGCGATCCAGACCAGCGTCAGCCAGCGCAGGCCGCGGCTGTCCTTGGGGATGACCACGGGCACGATCGCGCCGGACTCGCCACCGCGCAGCAGCTGTCGAATGTCGCCCCATGAACCGAGGACTTCCTTGATCGAGGACATGCCTCGTGGCCGGCCGACGCCGGCGTCCTGCATCGTCTCCTGCGTCGCCTGGCTCATCGCTGGGTCCCTTCGGTGCCGTCGTTCGTCCTGCGGTGCCGTGCAGACCTGGTCGCCAACGGCGTACTGCCGCCCTCGTTGGTCGAGGAGCCCGAGGCCTCCGCCGCGTTGGTCGAGTAGTCCGGAGCCTCCGCGGCGTTGGTCGAGTAGTCCGGAGCCTCCGCGGCGTTGGTCGAGTAGTCCGGAGCGCTAGCGGAGGACGTATCGAGACCCGGTGCCTTGTCGGGAGACTTCGCGTCCGCGGTGTCGGTGGTCTCGATACGGCTCGCGCCAGGGCGCTCGCCTACTCGACCAGCGGTTTCGCCGGAGGGTGGGGCCTCGACGGAACGACGGATCGCGTCCAGCCGGTCGGCGCCGGGCAGCGCCTCGTCGGCGGTCGTCTCCGGTACCTCGTCCAGCAGCGTCGGCTCCGGTGGCTTGAGGAGCTCGGCAATCGAGTCCTGACGGCCGTCGATGCGGGTCGAGATGACGTCCTTGCGCTGTCGGATCCCGTCCAGCTCCTCGGCGGAGAACAGCTGCGTGCCGCCACCACCGACCAGGCCCTGAGCGATCTTGAGGTAGTCGACGCTCTCGTCCTGCCCGCCGATCTGCACGATCTGCGGAAGGCTGCCGCGCACCTCCTCCAGCCGCGAGAGCAGGTCCTGCTGGTAGCGGTAGTCGAGGATCTCCGGTGCCTCAGCGGCACTCATCGCGCGGATGTCGAGCGCCTGCGCCTCGAGCAGCGCCGCGTTGGCGTTGGCATCGGACTCGGCCTCGACGAACCGCTGACGAGCCATCGCCTTCGCACGGTTGGTCTCGCGCTCCAGCGCGGTGTCCATCTGCGCCTGGTACTTCGCGATGTCGGCCTGGATCGAGCTCAGCGTCTCGTTGAGCGAGGCGAGGTCCTTGTTGACGTCACCTTCGTTCTGCTCCTTCTTCAGCTGCAGCTCGTACTCGTACGTGTACGCCTCCTTGGCGACGCGCACCATCTCGGGCGCCGCGAGGTCCATCCGGTACTCCTGGCTGGACGGCTCGGCGTGCGTGATGTTGGCGTGCGTGAACTCGACCGCCGGCGAGAACTGGTGGTTGAGCTGCTCCAGCAGCCGCTGCGTCGACTCACCGACGAGGTCGTAGATGCCGGACGCCTCCTGCTCGTAGATCAGCGAGCGAGTGGTCTCGGAGATGGCGTTGTTGAGCTTGTCCTGGAAACCCTGGACAGCTCCGAGCGCGAAGATGAAGTTGCGCGGCTCGACGATCCGGAACTGCAGGAACAGGTCGACACTCGCCTGCACGCCGCTCTTGGTCGGCGCCTGGTGGATCGGCGCGTTGAACGGGTACTCACGCGTGGTGTTGACGATGTACGACACCCGCTTCCACGGGTTGAAGAGCGTCACCAGTCCGGGGCCGACCTGGTTCTCGACCTTGCCGAACCGGCTGATCAGCGCCTGACACCCCTCCGGCACCATCACCATGCCGAGCCGCCACCACAAGAACGCGGCCATCAGGACCAGGATCACCCAGAAGTGCGGCCCGAACAGTGCCAGGGTCAGCCCGTCCACCGGCAGCAGGACGATCGCTCCGACTGCGCCGAGCACGGCGAGCGCCAGGACGGGGAGCATGCCGATGAAGCGGCGGCCCTTGGGCATCACCATCGGTGTGATCACGTGGACCGGGCCCTGCGGACCGGGTTGATAGCTGGACTGGTTCAGCGTCTCGCTGGCGTTGTCGAGGGAGCAGGTCTGCTGCACGATCCGGGTTCCGGTTGAGAAGCCGTGCTGCCTCGCGGTAGCGAAGTCCCCGGGGTCCAGTCCGGCAGGGAGTCGTTCTCCGGCCGCTTGCTGCACGGCGTTGCCGACGACCTCCCGGATGTCACCGCCTTGCGCGATCTGTGTTGCGGCCTCTCGGACCTGGCCTGCGCGACCCATCGATGTCCCATCTCGAAATGTTGTTCCCCCAACCACGACATCCGTGACGGGGCGGCGTGGTGCTGACGGAGTTTGGCATATGGCAGGTTCCTGACCGGGGCGAATCCGTGCCAATCGTGCGACGGGCCGGTCATGTCCTCGACTCGACTCTCGTTTAGCCCCAACCTGGTTGGGGAGCCGAACGTCGTACGGCACGTATGACGGTGTCGAAGGACGACCGCACCACAGACGGTCGTCAGTTGGGGTGAAGGCCATGTCGGATGTCAGCCGCCGGTCTGCGCTGGGCGCAGCAGCGGTCGGAGCAGGCGCGGTGCTCGCGTCCTGCTCGAGCGAGCCCGAGGCAGGGCGAGGTGCATCGACAAGCCCCAGTCGGCGTACGACGAAGCCCAGCTCTCCCACCCCGTCGCCGACGCCGACGGGCAAGACGATCGGCGACGGCTCGATGTCGGACACCGGGCCGCAGCCGCACCAGCCGCCCGCTCCCACACGGCTCAAGGCCGGGCAGAAACCACCGCAGTTCGTGGTCATCTCGTGGGACGGTGCGGGGGAGTCGAGTCTGAAGCTCAACTCTCACTTCCAGGACGTGGCACGTGAGTACAAGGCGTCGATGACGTTCTTCCTGTCGGGCATCTACTTCCTGCCGCGCTCGAAGAAGGCGCTCTACCACCCGCCACGGCATCGGGTCGGCGCCTCGGACATCGGCTACTTCCCGGATGACTGGATCCACGCGACGATCGAGCAGACCGGCAAGGCCTGGTTGGCCGGCCACGAGATCGGCACCCACTTCAACGGGCACTTCTGTGGCCCGACCGGCGTCTCGCAGTGGTCGCCCGCGGACTGGAAGGTCGAGATCGACTACGTCCACCGGTTCGTCTCGCAGTGGCGCACCAACACCGGCTTCACCGATCTGCCGTCGCTCCCGTTCGACTACACCAAGGAGCTCGTCGGCGGCCGCGCTCCGTGCCTCGAGGGCTTCGAGAACCTCCGCAAGGCAGCCGGTCAGCTGGGCTGGCGCTACGACTCGAGCGGCACTCGTCCGGCCTCCTGGCCGTCGAAGGTCTCGGGTGTCTGGGACCTGTCGATGCAGCCAATTCCCTTGCCTGGCACGCGAGCTGGCGTGATCTCGATGGACTACAACTTCATGGCCAACCAGTCCAGGGTGACGCAGGGCGACCCGGCGATGCGGCCGACGTGGAAGAAGCAGACCGTGAAGTCGTACGCCGACGGCTTCCGCCGGTCCTACAACGGCAACCGTTCTCCGCTGGTCATCGGCAACCACTTCGAGCACTGGAACGGTGGCATCTACATGGACGCCGTGACCGAGGCGATGGCGACGATGGCGAAGTGTGAGGACACCCGGTTCGTCACGTTCAAGCAGCTCTGCGACTGGCTCGACGCGCAGGACCCCGCCGTGCTCGACAAGCTCCAGCACCTCAATGAGGCACCGACCGGCGGCTGGGACGAGTACCTCCAGCTCACCTGAACTGGTGGCCCAGTGGTCGCCGCGCATTTACCTGCAGCAGACCCGAGGCGTCCTAATCTCGGGCGACGAGCAACCGTGCTCCCCGAGGTCAGGAGATGTGATGCGCGTTCCCGTACGCCGAGCAGCACAGATGGGTGCAGCCGTCACGGCTGCTGGACTCGCGGTCTTTGGACTCGCACCGTCCGCCTCCGCAGTCACCAAGCTGACCCAGGCGCAGGCGGCCTCGTTGCTGTCTGCAGCCGGGGTGACGCACTCTTCCAGCGGCGGATGCACCAACCGCAACAACGCCTCATGCACGTCGTACGAGCAGATCAACCAGACCACGGTGGACGGCGTCAAGACGCTCAAGCGGGCCAGCGGCTGCGCGATCAACATCACCGGCGGCACCGAGACCGGCCACGCATCGGGCACGTACAGCCACTGGAACGGCTACAAGGTCGACATCACCAAGTACGCGTGCGTGGGCAGCTACATCAAGAACACCTTCACTTACATCGGTCTCCGCGGAGACGGCTACCCGCAGTGGAAGGCGGCCTCGGGCAACCTCTACTGCGACGAGGGCAACCACTGGGACATCACCTACTTCACCAGCGGCGGCTGACCGGTCGGCTACGACTACCCCGCCGATCTATCCACTACCCCTCGTGAAGTAGCCGGTCACTTCACGAGGGGTAGTGGCCGTTTCGGCGGGGTAGTGGGCGAGGGCAGGGGAATCCGTCGCTCGTTGATCGCCGCTCGTTCACCGTGGGCGGCTAGGTTCCATCTCATCGGCGTGGGCCGATGCTCTGGGGTCACGAGCGGAGTCAGGGTGATGCGGATCAGGGTGCTCGGGCCGGTCGAAGTGCTCGAAGGTGGGGACTGGCACCGGGTCGGTGGAGCCAAGTGCAGGGCGGTCCTGGCCGCGCTGGTCGCACAGGCGCCCGCTTCCGTATCGATCGACACTCTCATCGACGAGGTGTGGGGCCAGTCGCCACCCAAGACTGCATCGACGCAGATCCACGGCTACGTCCTACGACTGCGCCGCCTGCTCGACGACACGTGCGGCAAGGTGCTGGTGACGGCGCCACCCGGCTATCGGCTGGAAGTCGAGCCGGAGGAGGTCGACGCCCAGGCCGCGAGCGCGGGCCTTGCCGACGGGGCGAGCCTCCTGCAGGCCGGAGCGCCCGACGAAGCGGCGACCGTGCTGACCCAAGCGCTCGCACTCTGGCGCGGAGAGCCGTACGCCGACGTCGACTCGAGTGTGCTCGTCCAGCCACGTGTCGAGCGGCTGCGCGAGCTGCGGATCTCGCTGGTGGAGACCCGTTTCGAGGCCGAGATCGACGCCGGGCGGCACGCCGAGGTGATCGGTGAGGTCCGCGACCACATCGGTGCGCATCCGCTGCGCGAGCAGCCGTGGCAACAGCTGATGCTCGCGCTGCACCGCAGCGGTCGGCAGGCGGATGCGCTCCAGGAGTACCAGCGTCTGAGGCGGCTGCTGATCGACGAGCTCGGTGTCGAGCCGTGCGCCTCAGTGCAGCAGCTGCACGAGCAGATCCTCGCGGGTGAGGTGGAAGACCATGCCGTCGCTTCGCCCGTGCGGGTCGCCGCGCTCACGGCGGTCTGCCAGCTGCCGGCCGACGTCGCCGATTTCACAGGGAGGCACGAGGAGTTTCGTACGGTCGTCGACCTGACGACCGCCTCTGACCCGGCTCAGCCGCCGAGCGTCGTGGTGGTGCACGGCGCGCCCGGTATGGGCAAGTCGACGCTGGCGTTGCGGGCCGCGCGACATCTGGCTGATGCGGATGTCTTCCCGGACGGGCAGCTGTACCTCGACCTCGCCGGGACCTCCGACCCGCCACGCGGGGCCCCGGCCCTGCTCGCCGAGATCCTCGGCTCACTCGGCGTCATCGGCCGCGCCCTGCCCGACGAGTCCGCGTCCCGATCCTCCTTGCTGCGCTCCATCCTGGCCGAACGTCGCATCCTCGTCGTGCTCGACGACGCGGCCTCGGCCGAGCAGGTACGACCGCTCCTGCCGCCCAACGGTGGCAGCGCACTGATCGTGACCAGCCGCAGGCTGCTGACCGGGATCCCGGGAGCGCGCCACGTCCAGCTCGACCCGCTCGACGCGACATCGGCGTACGAGCTCCTCGGCCGGATCGTCGGGCCCGAGCGGGTGGCTCGGGAGGAGGAGACCGCGCACGACATCAGTCGCGCGTGCGGCTACCTGCCGCTGTCGATCCGGATCGCCGGCGGCAAGCTGCTCGGTCGGCCGGGCTGGTCCCTCGCGGTGCTGCGCTCGAGGCTCGCGGACGAGTCGCGGCGGCTCAGCGAGCTGCGGCTGGGAGACCTCGATGTGCGATCCAGCGTGGACCTGTCGCTGCGGTTGCTGCCCGACGACGCGCGACGGGCGTTCGGGTTGCTGGGTCTGCTCGGGCCGTGTGACGTGCCGGGTTGGGTCGTCGCGCCGCTGCTCGACCGCGACGAGGCCGACGACATGCTCGACGCCCTCGTCGATGCCAACCTCGTGTCGCTCGCCTCGACCGATGCGCACGGTCAGCCGCGCTACCGGCTGCACGACCTGCTCCGCGTACGCGCCGTGGAGTCGTGCGATGACCTCGACCTCTCGGAGCGGCGGGCTGCCGTCGAACGTGTCGTAGCGACCTGGCTGCACCTGGTCGAAGAGGCGCAACGGCGGCTGCCGCCGAGCCCGCTCGACCCGCCTCGGGGCAACGCCCCTCGTCGGCCGCTTCCCGAGCCGGTGGTGGCGGTGCAGGTCGCGGATCCGTTCTCCTGGCTCGACGCCGAGCGAGGCACGTTGCTCGCGATGGTGCAGCTCGCGGCTGACTGGGGTCTGGTCGAGCTGTGCTGGGAGCTCGCGGCCGGGATGTCGGCCTACTTCGACGACCGAGCGCTGCTGGATGAGTGGCGACGCAACCACGAGACCGCGCTCGATTCGGCCACCGAGGACCGTCTCGGTCAGGCCGTGCTGCTGCGCGGCCTGGCGCAGATCCACCTCTACCGCTCCGAGCTCGATGAGGCGGCGCAGCTGTCCGAGCGCTCCCTGGCACTCTTCCGCGGACTCGGTCACCGCCGTGGCCAAGCCATGGCGCTGACCGGCCTGGTCTCCTCGCACCGGCTGACGGGGCGGTTCAGCACGGCGTTCGACCTGATCAAGCAGGCTCTTGAGCAGGTCGAAGATCTGGACGACCGGGCGTTCGAGGCGCACCTGCGGTGCTCGGCCGGGATGATCCGCGTCGCCCAGGGGCGGCTGCCCGATGCGCGCCGGTGGTTCCGGCAGTCGCTGGCAATGGCGAGAGAAGAGAGCGACGTCCACCGCGAGGCCGTTGTCCTGCGCGAGCTCAGTGAGCTGCAGCACCGGTCCGGTGAGTCGGCCGAGGCGTTGACGGGGCTCCGCGACGCGACCGCGATTCTGGCCGAGCTGCAGGACGAGCGCTGCCTGGCGTTCACTCTCACTCGGCGCGCGCAGATCCACTCTGAGCTCGGCTGCCCGGAGGAGGCGTGCGCTGACCTCTCCCAGGCGGCCGCGACCTTCCGCCGCAACGGCACGTGGGCGGACGAGGCGAGCTGCTACCACGCGATGGCCCAGCTCGAGGTCGCGCGCGGCGACGTCATCACGGCCCGGGAGCACCTACGTCGGTCGACCGAGCTGTGGCGCGCGACCGGTCACACAGAAGAAGCCGAGGCCTCGGCCTCGGCGCTGCAACAGCTCACCGCGTGACCGGTGGGTCGGCGCTGGGGAGCGGCCGACCCACCGGGGATCTCACGGGTTGTGCGTCACGGGTTTACGCGTAGTTGTCGTAGACCTGGTGGGCGTACGTCTTGCGGGCGGCGGTGTTGCAGGTGCCGCATCGCTCGAAGTAGTCCTGGAAGACCACCACGGCCGTGTCGACCGTCGTGGACGCCACGAGCGGACCCTTGCCGTAGGTACTGAACGTATTCAGCTCGTACTGAATGAATTTCAGCTGCAACGTCAGTGACCAGGGCGACATGCCGAGCTTGTTGGCGTACCAGACGACGTTGTCGTTGGCGGAGGTGTCCCAACGCCCGCCGGTGCTCCACTGGGCGATGCCGCGACCGGCTCCGCCCGACTGGTTGGCGTTCGGGTTGACGCTCGTGCCGGACTCCTGCATCAGGTTGCCCACCACGCCGGCAGCCTGCTTCTTGGTGTAGCCGATGCCCACGAAGAAGTTGAACGCGGCCAGCTGGTTGTTCGAGTAGGACCGGTGAGAGGCGTTGTTGTTCTTCAGGGTGGAGTTCAGGTTGGCCTTGGTGCCGGCCGCGATCGTCTGGCTGGAGCCGCCGTAGTCGCTGTTGAAGTACACCGTGACCGGCTTGCTGGACTTGTTCCAGACCGAGGCCGCGTTGTTCTTGACGCAGAGGCCCTTGCCGGCGCCGGCACCCTTGAAGTCGTAACAGCTGGGCTGGGTGGCGCCGTAGTCAGCAATGTCGCCGGTGAAGTCGGAGATCGAGCCGGCCTGATTGCTGTTGTAGTAGTAGCAGAACTCGCCGCTGTCGCAGACTCCGTCACGCCCGGCGGCTTGCGCCGCCGACGGTGCGATGATGCCGGCCCCCACGATCCCGAGGGTCGCGAGTGGAGCAAGGGCCAAGGTCGTACGGCGAGTCAGTGAACTTAATCTCATCGGAGCTCTCCTTGAGGGAAGGAAGCGATGCCGTACGCCACTGCGTGCGACGTCGTCGTTCGAATCGAACTGGTACTGCGAGAAATTGGAGCTGCGAGGTCCGGCCTGGCCTGTCCTACAGGCCGGACCCCGCAGAGTGTGGGGGAGGGGCTCAGTCGGCGGAGATGTTGTAGCCGCGGGACTCCCAGAACGCGGTCGGGTTCTGGTTGGTCAGGTCGGGGTCGCCGACACTGACGGCTGCCGCGGTCTGACGGCCCAGTCGCATCTCGACGTGGGTGTGTGCGCCGCTCGCGGCGGAGATACCGCGCCAGTCCTCGACCGCGATCTGCTGACCCTGACTGATCGACTGGCCCACGCTCAGCGCGAGCGGGTCGGTGTGCAGGTAGACGATGGTCTTGTCCAAGGAGGCGTTGTAGATGGCGATCGTCGACAGTCCGTCGCCGCCGCGTGCGCCCTGGCTGACGCGGGTGACCGTGCCGGGCACCATCGCGTAGACCGGGACGCCGACGGCGCGGGCGATGTCGATGCCCTCGTGACGGCCGCTCTGGCTGAGGTAGCCGTCGAAGTAGCACGAGATGTGGCCGGCGGCGCCCTTGTACGGCGCGTTCGACAAAGCCGTGCGGCTGGCGCTGCCGTATCGATGACCGGCATTCTCGTTCTTCAGCTCAGCCTTGAGGTTGGCCTTGCTGTTGGCAGGGATGGAGTCGATGGCGCCGGCGTACCCGCTCTTGTAGAAGACCGTGACGACAGCGCCCGTGCGGTTCCAGACCGACGCGGCGTTGTTCTTGACGCAGAGGCCCTTGCCGGCACCGGTGCTCTTGAAGTCGTAGCAGCCCGGCTGGGCTGCACCGTAGTCGGAGATCGACCCGGTGAAGTCGGACAACGACCCGGCCTGGTTGCTGTTGTAGTAGAGGCAGAACTCGCCGGCATCGCACACACCGTCGCGAGCTGCTGCGTGCGCCGGTGACGCGGCGAACGCGGCTACTCCTGCGGTGAGGGTTGTTGCGGCGACAAGAGTGAGTGATGCAAGACGCTTGCTGACCTTGGGCATGACTTCCTCCTCATTGAAGTGGTGCAGGTTGCCCCTGGGCCGGACGGGGACCCGGCCCAGGAAGATCGATCAGGCGTGCGCGCGGAGGTAGTCCTCCCACGTCACCTTGGTCACCTTCGGCCCGTTGTCCGGGCCGTTGTTGGCCAGGCCGTTGAGGCCGAGGTAGTACTGGCCGACCTGCTTCTGCGCAGAAGGCGACAGGTCCGTGTCGTTCACCGCGATGCCGTGGATGTGCATCGGCCAGTCACCTTCGGAGGGCAGTCGGAGCCACGCTGCGAAACCGACCTGGCGCAGCGCAGTGACGAGCGCCGTCCGCTGCCCCGAGGTCAGTGCCTCGGCGTCGATGTCGACCGCGCCGCCACCGTCGTGCGTGCCAGCGGAGGTCGGGTCCTCTCCAGGTGAGTACGACCCCTGCTCCACCACGAGCGCCGCACCGGACAGCTGCTTGGCCTTGTTGAGCATGGCCACGGTGCGGGTGTTGAACGGGAAGCCCTGCAGCGTCGTACGCGCACCGATGGAGACCGGGCGGGTGACCGAGAACCGTTGTGCACCAAGGGCGGCCAGCGATGCCTTGCCCGGGAGCCCGTTGGCGGCGAGGCCGGTGTAGCCGAGCGACTTCTGCCACTTGATGTACGCCGTGCGCGTCACGGTGCCGAAGTGGCCGTCGACGTACTGGCTGGCCAGGAGACCCTGGGCGACCAGCGCGTCCTCGACGAGCGTCACGCTCGGGCCGGCGCCGGGAGTGACCGCCTCATCGGGCTTCACCGGGTCGCGCTGAGCAGCGAGCAGCGCCATCTCCATGTTGACCACGGGCAGGGCGGCGTGGGCGGCACCGGGGCGGAGGACCATCGCGGCGCCGACAGCGGCACCGGAGGCGATGAAAGTGCGGCGGCCGAGCGAGGGGACCATGGGCTCTCTCCTTGGGAAGTCGAGCTGATGGCTTCACCGTGGACCTGCTCGCTACTGCCCGGCTACGACCTCGCTACGGTCTCGCTGTAGTCGGCGCTGAATCGGCTGCGGCGCCAGTCATTTCTGCCTGTTCTGTCCGGAGGACGGACAGGGTCTGGCGAGGGGTGGTGGGGGCGGCTGTAGCGTTATCTGAAGCGGCCACCGGCGCGCGGTGGTCGGCCCCGGAGGCGACTGTGCGAGCACGGATCGTGGGCTATCTGGTCATCGCTGCGGTGGTGATCGCAGTCGGCTTTGCCGGCCGCGCGCTCTCCCAGGCCAGCGAGTCCGATCACACCCCCAAGCTCGACCAGACGCAGGCCATGGATCAGCTCGGTCTCGCCGGCGTCACCTGGAGCGCCACGGGCGGCTGCAACGACTGGTACGGCTCGTCATGCACCTCGCTCGAGCAGATCAATCAGTCCACCGTCGTCGGGCTGATCGGCCTCAGGCGGGCCAGCGGGTGCCCCGTGACGATCACGGCTGGCACTGAGGTTGGGCACACCGACGACGGCGGCGCGCACTGGGCGGGCGCCCAGGTCACGTTGGCCAAGAACACGTGTCTCGTGCAGTACTTCACCCGCGTGTACGACGGTGCGGACCCCGCGGGCGTCGACCGCCCCCAGTGGAAGACGTCCGCCGGCGTCACCTACCAGGACACGGGCAAGCACTGGGAAGTGCACTTCCCGTTGAGGTAGATCGGCACGGCCGCGCTACCGCCATCCGAGGCCCGCGCACGGCATGATCTCGCTGTGACCCTCGGATTCAGCGCTTCAGACTTCCGGCTCATTGGCATCTGCCTGGCGGCCGCGATCGCGACCTTCCTGACCGTCGAGGCGTTCCATCCCGGCGACGTCGTGCCGTTCGTCATCGCGGCGATCGCCCTGGGTCTGTTGGCGACCCTGGTCGGCCGGAGCGTCGAGGCGCTCGGCGACCAGCTCGGCGCGGGCGCGACCGGAGTCGTACAGAGTGCGCTGGGCAACCTGCCGGAGCTGTTCGTCGCGATCTTCGCGCTGCGAGCCGGCCTGACCGAGGTCGTACAGGCAGCAATTGTCGGCTCGATCCTGGCGAACGTGCTGATGGTGCTCGGCCTGGCGTTCATTGTCGGCGGTCTCAAGAACGGCACCCAGAAGTTCGGCACCGACGCCGCCAAGCGGATCGCGCTGATGCTGCTGCTCTCGGTGGCGGCACTGCTCATCCCGGCGCTCACCGCCGCGCTGCACACACCGGCCGCCGGGCACGAGACGGCCCTGTCCCGGGTGGTCGCGGTCGCTCTCCTCGTGCTGTTCGCGCTCTCCCTGCCGGCCGCGCTCCGACGTACGGGCGGGTCGTCGGGCGGGTCCTCGGGCGGCGAGACCGCCGGCGCTGCCGATGCGGAGGGTGAGGGTGAGGCTCCGGCGTGGCCGCTCCCAGTGGCGATCGGCATGCTGGCCGCCACGGCCGTTGCTGCGGCGTTCGTGTCGGACTGGTTCGTCACAGCGCTCCAGCCGGCGATCCACACGTTGCACATCAGTGAGGCGTTCGCCGGTCTGGTGATCGTCGCGATCGCCGGCAACGCGGTCGAGAACGTCGTGGGCATCCAGCTGGCCGCGCGCAACAAGACCGACTACGCGCTGTCGGTGATCCTGCAGAGCCCGGTCCAGATCGCTCAGGTTCTCGCGCCGGTCCTGGTGCTGATCGCGCCCGTGCTCGGTGCGGGCGCGTTCACGCTGGTCCTGCCGCCGCTGCTGATTGCGGCGTTGGTCCTCTCGGTCATCGTCACGATCGTGGTCGTGCTGGACGGTGAGTCGAACTGGTACGAGGGCGCTTGCCTGGTCGGGCTGTACGCCGTCATCGCCGCCGCGTTCTGGTGGGGCTGAGCTCACCCTTCGGCCCTCGCTGAATGGTGGTGACCTGACGACCGTCGTGTGCTCGGATATCGGCGTACGGACGATCGGGGGAGCCGGTGGACGCGTCGAGACCGACGATGACCGCATCGCTGCGCGTGACCGAGTTCCGCGCGCTCTGGCTGGCCGAGGCCCAGTCGGTCGCAGGTGACCAGCTGGCGAAGGTCGCGATGGCGATCCTGGTCTACGACCGCACCCACTCCGCGCTGTGGTCGGCCGGCGTCTATGCGCTGACCTTCCTCCCTGCGCTCATCGGTGGGCTCGGGCTGTCGCACCTCGCGGACCGCTACCCACGCAAACAGCTCATGGTCGTGTGCACCGTGACGCAGGCGGTGCTGGCGGGGCTGATGACGTTCACGTCGGCGCCGCTCGTGCTGCTGTGCGCGCTGCTCGTGCTCACCCAGCTGGTGCAGTCGCCGTTCTTCGCCGCCCAGAACGCCCTGACCCGAGAGGTGTTCGTCGACGACGAGGACCTCTACCTGCGTAGTCAGGACCTGCGTGGTGTCACCACGAACACGATGATGCTGCTCGGCCTCGCCGGCGGAGGCGCGATCGTCGCGCTGATCGGTACGTCCTGGGCGCTGGCCGTCGACGCCATCACCTATGCGATCGCGGCCGTGGTGATCCACCGCTGGGTGAAGGACCGGCCCGCAGCGGGTGGGCGAGCGGGACGTGCGCTGGACGGGGCGCGCTGGTTGTTCGGACGGCACGACATGCGCGTGCTGTTCACGCTGTCCTGGCTGGTGGGCCTGGCAGTCGTACCCGAAGGCATCGTGGCCCCGCTCGCTGACGAGATGGGCGCCGGCCGCTCGGCGGTCGGATGGTTGCTCGCGGCGGACCCGGCCGGCTACATCGTCGGCACGTTCGTGCTGTCGAGGTACGTCGCCGCTGAGCGTCGCAGGCGCCTCGCCGGGCCGCTGACGGTCGTCTCCCTGCTGCTGCTCGTCGGTTTCGTGATCGAGCCGAGCATGCCGGTTGCGCTGGCACTGCTGGCGGCCTCCGGTGCTGTTGGGGCGTACCAGATCACCGTGATGGCGACGTTCAACTCGTGGGTTCCCAACGAGATTCGCGGAGGCGCTATCGGTGTCGCGCGGACGGGGCTACGAGTCTCGCAGGGTGTCGGAGTCGCGTTGGGCGGCGTACTCGCTCAGCAGATCGGGCCGCAGTCGACGATCGCGGTGGCGGGTGTGCTGGGCGTGGTGATCGCCGTGCCGGCGGCGGTGGCGTGGTCGAAGGTTCTCGACCGGCACGCCGAGTCCGAAGCGGCCTCGTCCGAGGCCTGACACGTCAGGGCTGAGCGTCGAACAGGTCGCGTCGTGACTCCATCCCGAGCTTGCGCAGCAGGCTGCGGACGTGCGACTTGACCGTCGTGATCTCGACCGTCAGCGCCTCGGCGATCTGTTGGTTGGTCAGCCGGTCCAGCATCAGCCGCAGCACCTCGCGCTCGCGCTCAGTGAGTCGAGGGTGGTCCAGCAGCGCCGCGCCTGCTCGCTGGTCCGCGCGCGGGCCAGGCAGCCAGATGCGTTGTCCTCGCCGGATGGAGCGGATCGCGGACAGCAGGTCCTCCGGGGTGGCTGCCTTGCCCACGAGACCGTCGGCGCCTGCCAGCACTGCCGCTTGCACGTCCTCCGGGTCGGTGAACGAGGTGTAGACCAGGGCCTTCGCAGTCGTACTCGACTTGAGGTGGCGGCACAGCTCGATGCCGGCGACGCGGTCGCCGAGTCGTACAGGCAGCACGATCAGGTCGGGGTCGGTCGTCTGCACCAGGCGCCGCGCGACGTCAGCCGTCGTGGCCTGCCCGACGACGTCGAGGTCCGGCTCTGCCTGCAGCAGGTGAGCCAGCCCGAACAGGATCATCGGGTGGTCCTCCACCAGCATGATCCGGTACGCGTCTCCAGGCACGAGAGCCATTGTGCCGGTAGGGAGATCCTCCCTGAGGGATGAGGCGGCCGGCCGCGGCGGCTCGTAACGTCGCCAGCCGTGCTGGATACATATGACGTAATCGTGGTCGGTGCCGGAGTGGTCGGAGCGACCACGGCGTACGAGCTGGCGCGCGCCGGCGCGTCCGTCGCCTTGCTCGACGCTGCGTCAGACGTGGGCGGCGGGTGCTCCTACGCCAACGCCGGGGTCATCGCGCCCTCGCACGTCGGGCCGCTCGCAACACCTTCGCTGGTCGCTGAGGGCGCACACCAGATGTTCACGAATCCGCCTGCAGTCCGGGTCAATCCGCAGCCATCACTGGTGCCGTGGCTGGCCCGCCTCGTCGTGTCGGCGCGTCAGCGGCGGGTCGACGTCGTCACCGCCAGGCTGCAGGAGCTGGCCTACCGCAGCGCGGACCTGCACCGGGCGTACGCCGAAGCAGGCCTGAGCGAGACCTACCGAACGACCGGCGCGTTGGAGATCTACCTGTCGGAGGACGGGCCGAGCGGTGGGCTGACGGAGGCCGAGGCGCGCGAGCTGGTGCCCGCGCTGGGCCCGGTGCGGTCGGCGTACTTCCAGCCTGACGAGGCCGTGGTCGAGAGCCGCGCCTACGTGCGGTCCATGGTGACCGCGGCCGAGAAGGCGGGCGCCCTGGTCCGGTTCGGTACGCCGGTCGAGCGGGTTCTCATGGACGGCGATCGGGTACGCGGGGTGGTCACCTCCGCGGGCGTGCTCCGCTCTGAATCCGTCGTGCTGGCAACGGGGCTCGAGACATCGGCGCTCGCGGCGACAGCCGGTCTACGAGTGCCGCTGCGTGGTGGTCGGGGCTATGTCATCGACCTTGAGGTTGATGGCGCACCGACGCTGCCCGTGCGGTTCAAGGAGCGGCGGATGGTGGTGTCGCCGATGCCGGGGTTCATGCGCGTGTGCGGCCTGATGGAGTTCGGCGCGGAGGGGCGTCCGGTCGATGCTCGACGAGCGGACGCGATGGTGGACGTGGTGACCAAGGCGCTCCCCGGCGTACAGGTCCGTCAGGTTCTGGACGTCTGGGCGGGAGAGCGCCCGTGTGCGCCCGATGGGGTGCCGGTGATCGGCAGCAGCAGTCGAGCGCGTGGTCTGACGATCGCCGCCGGGCACGGGATGTGGGGCCTCGTGCTGGCGCCCGTGACCGCGCAGATGGTGACGACCGGTCTGCTCGACGGAGCGCCCACGCTGCACGACCCGATGCTGACCCCCGACCGCTTCAGCCCGCTCCGCCGCCGTCGAGAAGCATCCGCTGCCGCCTGACCCCAACGCCGCTTCCTCGCTGGTCGAGTAGCCGGAGCGCTAGCGGAGGCGTATCGAGGCCAGGTGCAGACGCGCACCTGGTCTCGATACGAGTTCGCCCAGGGGCTCGCCCTACTCGACGAGCGGTGGGCGGCGCTCAGGCCCAGGTGCCGGCGACCTGGCGGACGCTGACGTTGAGTCGGTTCCAGACGTTGGTCATCGCGACGTGCATCACGAGAGCCGCGAGTCCTTCCTCGTCGTAGTGCTTGGCCGCTTCCTCCCAGATGTGGTCCGGTACGGCGTCGCTCGTGTCAGCAATCCGGGTGATCGACTCGGCCAGCGCGAGGGCGGCTCGTTCGGCGTCGTCGAAGTACGGTGCCTCGCGCCAGGCCGCGACCGTTGAGAGGCGCTCGTCGGTCTCGCCCGCCTTCTTCGCCAGCCGGTGCCCATACTCGAGGCACCACGCGCACCCGTTGATCTGGCTGGCGCGCAGGTGCACCAGCTCGAGAGTCGCGTCGGGTACGCCGTGCCCGTGGGGCATGGCTGCGATCGACTGCAGGGCCTCGACCGAGCCCTCGATGTAGGCGGCCGGGTTCTTCATACGCTGTTCCATCGTGCTGCTCCTCCGTGAGTCAGTGGCTTGATATCTCCCTGACGGAGCGCACGGCAGAAGTGTGACGGGCAAGCCAGCAGCTAGCTGTACGAGCCTGATTCGCGGCCGATCCGCGCGCCGACCTGGGTGAGCAGGTCGGCCGCGTCCGACATCGCCTGCTGCTGATCGGCACACAGGTCCGTGAGGGCGTACGTCGCCGCGAGACCCAGCGTGCGTGCTTCGGTCTGGCGCAGATCGACGCGGCCGGCGACCGCCACGACGGGTACGCCGGCGGCACGGGCGTGTGCAGCCACGCCGGCCGGCGCCTTGCCGCGCAACGACTGGGTGTCCAGCCGCCCCTCGCCGGTCACCACGAGCGAAGCCGTTTCGAGCGCGCGGTCGAAGTCGAGGAGCTCCAGCACCAGGTCGATGCCTCGGGCGATCGTGGCGCCGCATCCGGCGAGCGCTCCGAACGCGGTCCCACCCGCCGCGCCCGCTCCCGGTCGCTCGGCCAGGGCCCCAGCGACGGGGTGTGCGGTCTCGCAGCACTCGACCCACTGGTGAAGGCCGGCCTCGAGCGCCCTGATGTCGTCGCGGCTGGCGCCCTTCTGCGGGCCGAACACCGTTGCTGCGCCTGTTGGTCCGAACAATGGGTTGTCGACGTCGCAGGCGAGGACGACCTCGACGCCGTCGCACAAGCGGAGGCACGGTCGGAGGTCCACCGAACTGAGTACGCGCAGCACTCCGCCGCCGCGGCCGAGTTGCCCCCCGTTGAGGTCACGGAGCTCGGCTCCCAAGCCTTCGAGCAGACCGGCGCCGCCGTCCGTACAGGCGGAGCCACCCAGGCCGAGCACGATGCGGCGTGCGCCGCGCTCGATCGCGTCGCGCATCAGCACACCCGTGCCGTACGACGTCGCGTCCAACGGTGCGAGGTGCCCGGCAGGGAGTTGGTTGAGTCCGCTCGCCGCGGCCAGCTCGACGACCGCAGTGTCGCCGCGGACGGCGTACGACGTGTCCAGGGGAGCGCCGATGGGGCCGGAAGTCTCTATGGTCACCGGTCGGAAGCCCGCTGGCTCCAGGACTTCCAGCAACGAGTCGCCGCCGTCGGAGACGGGCATCTCGAGCACCTCGACATCCGGACTTGCCTGACGGATGCCGCGTGCGATCGCCGCCGCAGCTGCGGGTGCCGACAGCGATCCTTTGAACGAGTCCGGGGCGACGATGATCACAGGAGCACATCCTGGTGCTTGAACTCCACCCGGACGGGTCTGCCGTCCGGCAGGGTCGCCTCGATCCTGCCGTCAACGACCTCCGCGGCGGCTTTGCCGCGGTCGAGATCGGCGCCGAGCCCGACCAGAGCTGCGCTGTAGGTGACAGGGGCACCGCGGACCGACCGGATGAGCGGGGTCGCGGCATACCTGCCGAACGCGCTCGTCGACTCGGTCTGTACGACCTGGGCCGAGCCGTCGTGCCCGGCCAGCGGGAGGAGGGCGCTGGTCAGCCCTGCAGCTCGTACGACCGCGTCATCGATCTTTGGTGGAGGGTCGTCGGACGCGAGCTGCCAACCACTCTCGAAGACGTCCAGCTCGGCGGGTGCCTCGATCCGGTGACAACGCAGCTCCCAGGGGCCGGCCGAGACCACCACCGTGTCGATCCGCCCCGGTCCGGTCGAGCCGTCCGGCCACATCGGCTCGTGCCAGGACGCCGCGAACGAACCCGACACGGATGTGCGATGGATGCGGCTCCGTCGAGAGAGTGCGCCCGCTGAGTCGATGAGCCCAATGTGGTTGTCCGCCAACGACATCGAGTCGTGCACGCCGAGCATCGGGGCAGTCGCTGACGAGTAGGCCAGGCGGGAGTAGTGCGGGTCGTCGAGGCTGGACAAGGTCGCATGGTTGTCGCTGCCGTGGTTGCTCAATCGGACCACGCCGTCGCTGCGGGTCGCGCTGATCGTGAAGCCAGGAGCAGCGAAGGACGCCTGCTGGTCGGCGCGCTCGACGGGCAGATCAGCCTCGCGGTCGACCCAGCACGGGTGGTCCGCGGGCAGCAGCAGACCGATGAACCCCTTGGCCAGCCAGTAGGGCGAGGCGGGGGCAGAGTAGCTCTGAACCATGGGCGAGAACGGTTGGTACCAGCCAAGACTCGGCACTCCGTCGGGCGTGGTGAAGCCGCGGTCGACGAAGTGCCGCAGCATGCCGCTCGCCAGTCGACGGGTCAGCCCGGGCTCCAGCGGCGTTGCCCCGACCAGCGCACCCGTCCACGGAGCGGCAGCGGCCGCGAATCGGTAGATCAGCGAACGCCCCTGGTGCATAGGTGCGCCGTCAGCGCCGACCAGATGGACGTAGTCCTCCAGGAACCGGCGAAGTCGCGGACGCGTCTCGGGGAACTGGCCGATGTCGCCGAACAGGTGGTCCAGCAACGCCGGGTAGGTGTGCATCGCCCAGCCGCAGTAGTGGTCGAAACGATCACTGGTCTGCGCGTCACCCCCGTCGCGGAACCAGCCGTCTCCGACGTAGAACTCCTCGATCCGTGCGACATCGCGCTCGATCTCGGCGGCGCCCAGAGGCGCGCCAACGCTGCGCAGGAACCGATCGACGGCCACCCGGAAGAGGTGCCAGTTGTTGTCCGGGATCTCCAGCCCGCTCGCTCCCGTCAGCCAGGCCACCGCCTGCTCCTGGGTGCGGCTCGAGAGCCCGTCCCAGAGCCACGGCCGGGTCAGCTGGAGCCCGAGGACGATCGAGCAGGCCTCGACGATCGTCTGCCGGCAGTCGGCGTCGATCCGGGGCCACGCCTCCGGGTGCGCCGCGTCGACCCCGTGAGCCAGGCCGTCGGCGTACGCCTGAAGCAGTCCCGCCGGATCCTCACCGTCCGCGCCGCGCACCCTCAGGGAGAGGAGGAGGAACGTACGCGCGAAGCCCTCCAGTCCGTCGGACCTCGGTCCGGACTGGGATGGTCGGCCGGGCAGCGAGATCAGCGCGTGTCCTGGGCTCGCGAACGGCTGCGCTGGTGCGAGCAGTCCGTCGGCGGCCGCGAGCCAGTGTGCTCGGGTGTAGCCGGTCCGCGGGCTGACTGCGAGGTCGAGCGGTGGCAGTAGCACTTCTGACCTCCGGGTCAGCTCAGGGAGGGCTGGACGTGCTGCACGTAGCGACGTGCGACAGTCTCGACGACCTCGACCGGATCCGCCTGCCAGACGGCCTCATTGAAGATCTCGACCTCGACGGGACCGTCGTAGCCCGCGTCGGAGACCCAGCGTGTGATCGACGCGAAGTCGGCGTAGCCGTCGCCCATCATGCCGCGGCTGAGCAGCACGTCCTGCTGCAACGGGAGCACCCACTCGGCCAGCTGGTAGGACGCGATCCGGTCGCCGGCGCGACGGATCTGCCGCTCGAGATCCGGGTCCCACCAGACGTGGAACGTGTCGACCACGACGCCGACGTCCTCCGACGGGAAGGGCTCAGCGAGGTCGATCGCCTGGCCGAGAGTGGAGAGCACTGCGCGGTCGGCGCAGTACATCGGGTGCAGCGGCTCGAGCGCGAGACGTACGCCGTGGCGGTGCGCGACGGGGACCAGCTCGGCCAGGCGGTCGGCGACTCTCTTACGCGCCTCAGCGACGTCGAGTCGAGGCTGGTCGGCGCGGTCCATGCCGCCGACCACGAGGACGAGGCAGTCCGCCTCGAGCTCGGCGGCCTCCTCGATGGCTGCGACGTTGTCGGCATGCGCCTGCACTGAGTCGTCACCGGTGAGGAAGCCGCCGCGGCACAGGGACGAGACGTGCAACCCGGCGCGCTGCACGAGGGCCGCGGACTCCGCGATGCCGTACGCCTGCACGGGTTCTCGCCAGAGTCCGACGTGGCCGATCCCAGCTCTCCCGAGGCCGGCGACCAGGTCCGGCAGTGACCAGTGCCGGGTCGTCCACTGGTTGAGTGAGAGCCGCGCCAGCCTGATGTCGCCTGCGGTCGGCGTGGCGATGGCGGCCGGCGCGCCGGACGGGATGTCGACCGGCATCAGACGAGCCCGTTGACGGCGAGGAACTGACCCATCCGCTCCGCGGCCAGATCCGGGTCGGGCAGCAGCCCGGCGGCATCGGCGAGCCGGAACGTGTCGATCAGGTGCATCGGGCTCCGCCCGGACTGCAGCCCGCCCACCATGAGGAACCCGGGCTGATGACCGGACAGCCAAGCCAGGAAAGCGATTCCGGTCTTGTAGTAGTAGGTCGGCTCGCTGAACAGGTGCCGGGCCAGCGGCACGGTCGCCGCAAAGGCCTCGTCGTACGCCGCGTGATCGCCCTGATCGAGTGCGGCCAGTGCCGTGGCCGCCGCCGGGGCGATGGCAGCGAAGATCCCGAGCAGCGCGTCGCTGTGATGGGTGCCGTCGCCCTTGATCAGCTCGGGGTAGTTGAAGTCGTCGCCTGTGTAGAGACGTACGCCGTCCGGCAGGCGCGAACGCAGGCCCTGCTCGTGCGCGGCGTCCAGCAAGGACACCTTGATCCCGTCGATGCGATCGGTGTGCGCCGCGATGATCTCCAGGACGACATCCGTTGCTGCTGCAACGTCTTCGTGGCCCCAGTAGCCGGCCAGGGCGGGATCGAACATCGGGCCGAGCCAGTGCAGGATCACCGGCGAGGCGACCTGACCGAGGAGCTTGTCGTAGACCGCGAGGTAGTCCTGCGGGCCGTCGGCCGCGGCAGCCAGATGACGGCTGGCCATCAGGATCGGCGTGGCGCCCGCATCCTCGACGACCGCGAGCTGCTCGGTGTATCCGGCGATGACCGCGTCGAGCGAATTGGCCGATGGCAGTAGGTGATCGGTGCCCGCACCGCAGGAGATCTGACCGCCGACCGAGCGTGCCTCGGCCGCGCTTCGCCGGATCAGCTCCTGGGTCGACTCCCAGTCCAGACCCATGCCTCGCTGTGCGGTGTCCATGGCGTCAGCCACACCGAGCCCCCATGACCACAGATGGCGACGGAAGGCGAGCGTGGAGTCCCAGTCGATGCCGGCGGGAGCGCCCGGGCGGTTGTCCAGGCGCGGTTCTGCGACGACGTGCGCGGCAGCGTACGCCCGGCGACCAGCAGGTGGCCCGGAAACCGTTGCCCAAGAGGCAGGTTCGCGCAGTTGGTACGTGCTCCATCCGCCGTCGGCAGATGGCAGTCGGACGCTGGTCACAGCGCGATCTCCGGGACCTCAAGACGACGGCCCTCGGCCGAGCTGCGCAGTCCCAGCTCCGCCAGCTGGATGCCACGTGCGCCGGCGAGCAGGTCGTACGGGTGATCGCCCTCGCCGAGCACGGACTTGATGAACTGCTCCCACTGCGCCTTGAACCCGTTGTCCAGGTCGGCGTTGTCGGGGACAGCCGACCACTGGTCGCGGAACGGCTCCGTGACAGGAAGGTCCGGGTTCCACACGGGCTTGGGCGTATTCGCGCGGTGCTGAGTCACGCAGTTGCGCAAGCCGGCGACCGCGCTGCCGTGGGTGCCGTCGACCTGGAACTCCACCAGCTCGTCGCGGAAGACCCGCACAGCCCACGAGGAGTTCACCTGGGCGATCACGCCGCCCTCCAGCTCGAAGATCGCGTACGCCGCGTCGTCGGCCGTTGCCTTGTACGTCCGGCCCTGCTCGTCCGCGCGCTCCGGGATGTGGGTGACAGCCTTTGCCGTCACGCCGGTCACGCGGCCGAGGATGTTCTCCAGGACGTACGACCAGTGGCAGAACATGTCGACCACGATGCCGCCGCCGTCCTCGGCGCGGTAGTTCCAGCTCGGACGCTGCGCCTGCTGCCAGTCTCCCTCAAAGACCCAGTAGCCGAACTCGCCTCGTACCGAAAGGATCTCGCCGAAGAACCCGGAGTCGACGAGACGCTTGAGCTTGACGAGTCCAGGCAGGTAGAGCTTGTCGTGCACGACACCGACCTGAACCCCTGCGTCGCGCGCGAGGCGAGAGAGCTCGATGCCTTCGTCAAGGGTCTCGGCGGTCGGCTTCTCCGTGTAGACGTGGATGCCGGCGGCGATCGCCTGCTTGATCGCGGTGTAGCGCTGCGAGGTGACCTGCGCGTCGAAGTAGATGTCCGGCGAGGAGGCGAGTGCCTTGGTCAGGTCGGTCGTCCACTCGTTGACCTGGTGCTCCTTGGCAATCGCAGCGAGCTTGTCCTCGTTGCGCCCGACCAGCACGGGCTCGACCTGCACGCGTCGACCGTCTCCGAGGTCGACGCCGCCCGCATCACGGATCGCGAGGATCGAGCGGACCAGGTGCTGTCGGTAGCCCATGCGTCCGGTGACGCCGTTCATCACGATGCGCAGGGTTTGCGGTGACATGTCACTCCTCAGGACGACGAGAGGGCCACGGACACGTGGCACCCACCGCCGGCACGGGCGGTGTGACCACCATCGAGAACTGGCGCGGTCGAAGCAAGGGGATCGAACACAATCGAAAGAGATCCTTCCAAATCGTTCAGATGCGGCCGTAGAGTGGGCCCGCCCACGAGCAGAAGGACGTCTGATGAGGCTGGCAGCCGAACGCCGGGCGGCGATCCTGCGGACCGCACGCCTGCGCGGATCCGTGCGCGTGACGGAGGTCGCCGAGGCGCTCGGTGTCTCCACCGTGACGATCCGGCGGGACGTCACGGCCTTGGTCGACGAGGGCGTCCTCGAGCGGGTGCACGGTGGTGCGACGCTCGCCCCGGACCCCGACCAGCCGGCCGCCGGTCCGCGTCGAGCGCTGCGCGCGACGATCGGGCTGGTGGTGCCGTCCGCGACGTACTACTACCCCGCGGTGATCCGCGGCGCGGAAGCAGCGGCAGCAGCCCAGGGCGTACGACTCGTGCTAGCCATCTCGAACTACTACGAGTCCGAGGAGCGCCGGCAGGTGTCCCGGCTGATCGAGATCGGTGTCGACGGCATCCTTCTGGCCACGAGCAAGGCACCGGACGACGATGCCGAGCTGACCCGCTGGGTCGGGTCCGTCCCGGTCCCGACCGTGCTGATCGAGCGCCAGGCTGACGTGGATGCCGGCGTGGATGTGGAGCACGTCCGCAGCGATCACGCCGCCGGCGCTCGGCTGGCGATCCGGCACCTGGTCGAGCTCGGTCACTCCGCCGTGGCACTGGCCTCGCAGGAAGGCACGCCGACGGCGCGGTGGCTCTTTGAGGGCTATCGCCAGGCGGTCGCCCGCGGAATGATCGCCGACGGGATCGACCCGATCCTTCTACCGCCGGCGGATGCTGTCCCCGAGCTCCGGGCCGCGGCTCTGACCGAGGTCCTGGACCGGTGCGAGCAGCACGGCATCCGCGCGGTGCTCGTCCACAACGACAAGGACGCGATGGACCTGGTCCGGATCGCGGCGGCGCGTGGTCTGCGGGTGCCCGACGACCTGGCGATCGTGGCGTACGACGACGAGGTGGCCGCGCTCTGCGACGTCCCGCTCACCGCGGTCGCCCCGCCCAAACGGGAGGTGGGGCGTCTCGGTGTCGAGCTGATGATGCAACGCCTCACGCAGGCTGATCACTCGGTGTCGCAGCGCATCTCCTTGCTGCCGCGCCTCATCGTGCGATCGTCGTGCGGCGGCGACGCATCGTCCTCTTCTGATCGATAACGATCGATTGATCGAATGAGACTTGACCTGCTTCGGCGTCGGCTGCGTTACTGAGCGCACTCGCGTCGTCAAAGGCGTACGCCATGCAGCTGGGCCTGCATCCTGAGTGCAGGGGAGCGTGACATGACTGAACGGCTTGTTCTCGGGCTCGCGATGCGACCCGGTTTGCAGCACCGGCTCTTCACGGAGGATGCCTGGGTACGGCTGGCCGCTGTCGCGACCGTCGATCCCAACGAGACGGTGACCTCTTTCGATCCCGACGTGCAGCAGGGGATCGCGGACATCGACGTGCTCGTGACGGGATGGGGTAGCCCCGCCCTCACCGCGAGTGCGCTCAGCGCGATGCCGCGGCTTCGTGCTGTCGTACATGCCGCCGGATCGGTGAAACCCCATCTGCCAGAAGACTTCTGGAGACACCACATCCCGGTCAGCTCGGCCGCTGATGCCAATGCGATCCCGGTGGCGGAGTACACCTTGGCGACGATCATCCTCGCCAACAAGGCCATCCTGCCGATCGCGGACCGTTATCGGCAGGAGCGCGCCCATCGCGACTGGGACGCGCTCTATCCGCGAATGGGCAACTACCGCAAGCGTGTTGGGGTCGTCGGCGCATCGAAGATCGGACGGCGTGTGCTGGCCCTGCTGCAGCAGCTGTCGGTCGAGGTGGTGGTCGCTGATCCCTACCTCGACCCCGATGCCGCTCGTGCGATGGGCGCCGAGCTCATGGATCTCGACGACCTGGTCGCCTCGAGCGATGTCGTCAGCCTCCACGCGCCCGACATCCCCGAGACGCAGCATCTGATGAACGCCCGGCGCCTCGCCTCCATGAGGGCCGGAGCCACATTGATCAACACTGCGCGTGGCGCGCTCGTGGACCACGACGCGTTGGTCGAGGAGCTCCAGACGGGTCGGATCAACGCCGTGCTGGACGTGACGACGCCGGAGGTGCTCGCCGCCGACTCTCCGCTGTACGACCTCCCGAACGTCCTGCTCACACCTCACGTCGCGGGGTCCTTGGGCACCGAGCTCGCCCGTCTGGGTGACTCTGCGGTCGTGGAGGTCGAGCGCCTGGCGCACGGCCTGCCGATGCTGACCGAGGTCGACGCAGACCAGCTCGGACGCAGCGCCTGACCCGCAATCGTTGGTCGAGTAGGCGAGCCCGACCCCGCCGGTCGAGTAGGCGAGCCCGACCCCGCCGGTCGAGTAGGCGAGCCCGACCCCGCCGGTCGAGTAGGCGAGCCCCCAGGGCGAGCCGTATCGAGACCACCGCAAGCGCGGACGCTGAGTCTCCCAAGACCTCACCGGGTCTCGATACGCCCTCGGCTAGCGCCTCGGGCTACTCGACCAGCGGTGGCGACCAGCGAGGGGTCCGCTCAGCCGGCGTTGCGGGGAGGGCCGACCGAGTCGCGTACGACGACGTGGGTGCCCAACGTGTCCTTGTCTCGGGATCGGACCATCGGGTCGTCCTCCCTCAGACTGTCCAGGGCGGCGCGTACGGCGGATCGTCCCAGCTCTTCGAGGGGGACTCGGACCGTGGTGAGCGCGGGCGTGAGCTCCACGGAGACCGGCATGTCGTCGTACCCGATGATCGACAGGTCCTGCGGGATCTGGAGCCCGGCCTCGCGGACGGCCTGGTAGACGCCGGCGGCCAGCAAGTCGTTGGCCGCGAAGACGGCAGTGAAGTCCAGCCCGGCGTCTAAGGCCTCATGGAGATGCTCCTGCCCCCACCGACGTCCGAACGCACCCGTGCGGATCAGCTCGGGATCGGGCGTGATGCCCCGTGCCTCGAGCGCTCGTCGATGGCCCGCGACCCGGTGCCTGGTCGTGGACAGCTCGGTCGGCCCACCGAGGTAGAGGATGCGGCGATGGCCGGCGTTCAGGAGGTGGTCCGTCGCTGCGAAGGCGCCACCCTCGTTGTCGTAGTCGACGGACACGACGGGCGCGTCCGTCCCCAGCGACGGTCGACCGCACAAGGTCAGCACGGAGCCGAGAGACGCCAGCGACCGCGCGTGCCGGGCCATCTTGGCCACGTAGTCGGCGTCGTCGTACGACCCGCCGACGAGTACGACGACATCGGCGCGCTGCTGGATCAGCAGCTCGACATAGGCGAGCTCACGCTCCGGACGACCCTGCGAGCTGCACACCAGGCACAGGAGATTGCGCTCGGCGGACTCCTGCTGGACGCCACGCGTGATGTATCCGAAGAACGGGTCGACGACGTCGTTGACCACGATGCCGACGATGCGGCTGCTCGACCCGGCGAGGGCACGGGCGTGGGCGTTGACGGTGTAGCCGAGGCTGTGCATCGCGGACTCGATGCGTTCGCGCGTCGCTGCTGCCACTGGGTAGTTGCCGTTGACAGTCCGGGACACGGTGGCGGCTGAGACGCCGGCCTCGCGGGCGACGTCGGCGATCGTGACAGGACCGTCGGCGGTGCCCCGCCCAGCGGAGCGTCGGCGGCCGGGCCGTGTCGTCATCGCTGCACCTCCGGGCCGTCCGGTGAGAGCCAGACGCACGTCATGTCGTGATCCTCCGAGCCCACCGCGAGGATCACCTCCCTGTCATCGGGGAAGCGTATCCGCACCTGGTCGCCCTGGACGCGGGCGGAGATGGACCGTGCGAGTGCGTCGGGCCAGCAGGCATCGCCGGTCAGGACGACGGCGGCGACGGTCGTGGTGGGCGTGTCCGGGCCAGGTGCGGACTGGAGGTACGGCGTGGCTGAGTGCGGACCAAAAGCGTTGGTGCCCATGGAGTTTCGGATAGATGCGGTGTCCCAGCCATGCAGGCCGATGACAAGGGATGTGAGGCCGTCCGCCCGCCGGGCGAGCGCCCACGGAAGCCCTGCGGCGCTGTGGCCCGTCTCCAGCGGAGAGTGCGACGCGATGGCGTACCCGCCCGCGAGTGTCGTACAGCCGGCGGGCGCATCGACGCGATGGACGCGTACCTCGATCGACCCGTGCACGACGCTGGCGGTCTCCAGCCGGCAGAGCCGATCGGTGTCGATGGGGTGGGGCGCCTGCTGGCAGGAGCGGGCGTAGCGCTCGCCAGTGCCGAGCCGTCGGATCTGCGTCGGGGCCGTACGCGCTCCGTCCGGCGCGCGCAGGATCAGCTGGTTGTCCAGCGCCTCATGAGCATCGGTCTCCGGGCCCGTACGACTGGAGAAGGCCAGGCGTCCGTAGTGCGGATCCGCTTCTGGTGGTTGAAGACTCGTGGTTTCGTCAGGTAGTGGAAGGTGATCCGATCCATGGTTGAGGAGCCGGACGATGCCGTCGTGGTGGGTCGCCTGGACCAGCTGGCCGGGTGCGGTGAGGGTGACCTGCTGGTCGGCGAGGTCGAGTGGCACTGCGCGTTCGGGCGCGGTCCAGACCGGGTGGTCCGGTGGGAGAAGTAGGCCGAGGAAGCCTTTGCTGGCCCAGTAGGGCGAGCCCGGGCCGGAGTACGGCTGGGTCGCGGGCAAGAACGTGTCGTACCAACCCAGGGTGAGCAGGCCGCGGTGGTCGGGCACGCCACGCTCGACGAAGTGCCGCGCCGCGCCTGATGCCAGCCGTCGGGTCGCGCCGGGTTCGAGCGGTGAGCAGCCTTCGAGCTCGCCGAGCCAGAACGGTGCGAGACACCCGATCCGGTAGGCCAGTGACCGTCCGAAGTGCACGGGCGCGCCGTCGGTCCCGAACAGATGCACCGCGTCCTGAAGGTGCCGTTTGAGCCGCTCTTGGTACGCGCCCCGGCGAGTCGCCGTGTCGACGTCGCCGGTCGCATCGGCGATTCGTGCCCACAGCAGCGGATAGAGGTGCAGCGCCCAGCCGTTGTAGTTGTCGAAGTTCTGCCCGGGGCCGTCGGTGTACCAGCCGTCGCCGACATACCAGTTCTCGATGCGGTCCAGTCCGCTGTCGATCTCACCGCGGTCGAACGGGCCGCCGACGGAGGCTAGGAATTCCTCGACGACGACCTGGAAGAGCACCCAGTTGTTGTCCCAGGTGCGTGCGCCGACGAAGCCGGCCAACCAGTCGACCACCAGAGCACGTTCGCGGTCATCAAGCTGGTCCCAGATGCGAGCACGGCTCTCGTGCAAGCCGATTGCGACCGCGGCCGCCTCGACGAGCTGCTGGGAGCAGTCGGTCAGGCGTGGCCAGGCATCCGGATGGTCGGGGTCCGCGCCGGCGACGAGACCGGCGGCGTACCGCTCGGCCAGCTCATCGGAGCCACCGTGCGCGAGCCGGAACGAGGCCAGCATGAACGATCGGGCGAAGCCTTCGAGCCCGTCGCTGCGCAGCCCGGACCAGCTGGCGCGGCCGGGTGGACTGATCAGTGCACCGCTCGGACTGGCCCAGGGCGCCAGGGAGTTCAGCAGGTGATCGGCCAGCGCCTCCCAATGGTCCCTGGTCCACCCGGTGCGCGAGGACTGCACCCGGTTGGTCGGTGGCAGGAAGGGTGTGGCGGGCGGATGGTTCATGCGATGCGGCTCAAGTCGTCGAGGTGCACGAGATGCTGCATGGGAAGTCCGGCGACCAGGCGCTCGATCTCGGCGACCGCGGCCTCCCCGAGGCGGGCGCGCTCGTTGCCGAGTGCGCCCGAGATGTGTGGAGTGAGAACCACATTCGGCAGATCGTAGTACGGAGATGTCGGCGGTAGGGGTTCCGGATCGGTGACGTCAAGGACCGCGTCGAGGCGGCCCGAGGTGACTTCGGGCAGCAACGCGTCGTGGTCGACCAGTGACCCTCTCGCGGTGTTGATGAGGACGCCGCGGTCCGGCATCAGCGCCAGCCGCGCAGCGTTGACCAGGTGATGGGTCTCGGGCAGTGCCGGGGCGTGGAGCGTGACGACCTCGCTGCGGCCGAACAGCTCATCGAGCTCCACCCGGCGCGCACCGAGACGACTCGCTTCCTCAGCGCTCACGTGCGGATCGAACAGCAGGACCGTGGCATCGAGGGTGGCCAGGCGCTGCAGGACCAGGCGCCCGATGCGGGAGGCGCCGACGACGCCGACGGTGATCCCGTGCGTACCGAGGTCGCCGACCGGCTCCAGGTCGCGCAGGGCGTGCTGCTGGTAGTGCCCGTCCAGCTGGAAGGCCCGTTTGCGGGCGAGAACGATTGATGCGAAAGCGAATTCGGCCACTGGTACGGCGTTGGCGGCTGCGGCGGTCGAGACCTGGAGACCGGACGCGAGCACCTCGGGACTGACGAGCCCTTTCACCGTGCCAGCCGCGTGCACCACGGCCTGCAGGCGTGGCGCCGCGGCCAGAACCTCACCGGTGATGGGCGGGCAGCCCCAGCCGGACAGGAGGACGTCGCTCTCACCCAGGGTCGCGGCGAGGTCCGGGGCCAGCAGGTCTCGTACGGGCCGGATCGGGAGGACGTGCGCGACCTGAGCCAGGCGCCGACGGCTCGATGCGGTCAGTACGTCGTCAAGGACCCGCGGGCTCATGGCCACGAGCACGTTGGGCACGTCTCCGGATGCGGGCGAGTGCATCGCTCTGGACGAGGCATCGATGGATCTGTGCGTCACGTCCGTCCCCCTTCGCCTGGTTGGTGGCGCTCGGTGTCGAGCGCGATCAGCAGAAGCAGCAGCATAGTAAGCGTTTTCTGATCTGCACAGTACGGCCGCCTCATCAGCCCCGTCAATCTCAGAATTCGCGTATCCCTTGACAGGAAATCAGGGCCTCCCTAAGGTCCGATGTCTAATAGAAAGCGGTTGCTACGGAGGTGTCATGAGATCGACTTTGTCGCCGCCGGTCGACGCCTCTGGGCGGTCGGCCGGAGACCAGGTGGAGGACGGGCAGAACGCCGGGAAGGACCGTTCCGGTGCAGTTGACCTGACCATCGCCCGGCACGTCCCGTGGTCCAAGCGGCTGCGGCGCGACCGGACGATGCTGCTGCTCGTCCTGCCCGGGTTCTTGTACTTCGTGGTCTTCCACTACGTGCCGCTACTGGGCAACGTCATCGTCTTCAAGGACTACCAGCCCTATCTCGGCATCCAGGGCAGCCCGTGGGTCGGCCTCGACAACTTCCAGATCTTCAAGGACCCGGAGTTCCTGTCGGCGCTGGGCAATACGGTGAAGTTCGCACTGATCCAGCTGGTGCTGTTCTTCCCGGCACCGATCGGGCTCGCGCTGATGCTCAACAGCCTGGTCGGCACCAAGGTGCGCCGGTTCGTGCAGTCGGTGGTCTATCTACCGCACTTCATCGGGTGGGTGATCCTCGTGTCGATCGCCCAGCAGCTGCTCGGGGGTGCGGGGCTGGTCCCGCACCTGCTCGGCTCGCTCGGGCTGCCGCAGGTCGACGTGATGTCGTCCGAAGGCTTCTTCCCCTGGCTGCTCGCGCTCCAGGTGATCTGGAAGGACGCCGGCTGGGGCACGATCATCTACCTCGCCGCGATCCTGAACATCGATCAGGAGCAGTACGAAGCCGCCGCGATCGACGGCGCGAACCGGTGGCGACGCCTCTGGCACGTCACGCTGCCTGGGCTGATGCCGGTCACGATCCTGCTGTTCATCCTCAACCTCGGCACGATCCTGTCGGTCGGGTTCGAGCAGATCCTGCTCCAGCGGGACGCCGTCGGCGCCGGCGCCTCAGAGGTGCTGGACACGTACGTCTACATCCACGGCGTGGTCGACGGCGACTGGGGTACGAGCGCGGCTGTCGGTCTCGCCAAGGGTGTCGTCGGCCTCGCCATGATCCTCGGCGCCAACAAGCTCGCCCACCGACTCGGACACGACGGGGTGTACCAACGATGACGACCAGCACCCGACCGGTCACGCCGGTCACTCTGCGCAAGTCGACCGGACGTCCGCCGTGGATGGAGCGACCGAGCCGAATCGGCCTGGCCTTCAAGGTGATTGCTCTGGTGGTCGTCTGTTTCCTGGTGATCTATCCGTTCCTCAACATCGTCGCCACCAGCTTCGCGACGGAGCAGGAGATCACGCGCTCAGACGGTGTCATCACGCTCTTCCCGCATCACCCGACGCTCGAGGCGTACCGCGCGATCTTCGAGGGCGGTGTCGTCACCCGCGCGCTCATGGTGAGCATCGGCGTGACCGTCATCGGCACGGCGCTCAACATGATCTTCACAGTGACGATGGCCTGGGGCTTGTCCCGGCCGATCGTCGCGGGCCGATTTGTCCTGACCACGGTGCTGCTGACCATGCTGTTCGGGGCCGGGATCATCCCGAACTTCCTGCTGGTCAAGGCGCTCGGTCTCTACGACAGCTACGCGGCTCTCGTCCTGCCGGGCCTCATCAGCGCGTTCAACTTCCTGGTCCTGCGCAACTTCTTCATGAACATCCCCCAGGAGCTCATCGACAGCGCTCGCATCGACGGAGCAGGGGAGTTCTCGATCCTGATCCGCATCGTGCTGCCGCTGTCGAAGGCCGTGCTCGCGGTGGTCGCGCTGTTCTACGCGGTCAGTCACTGGAACGCCTTCTTCAACGCGATGCTCTACCTCAGCGACACCGAGAAGTGGCCACTGCCACTGGTGTTGCGCCTCTACGTCCTGCAGGGGCAGCAGGTGGGTGTCGACAGCGGCGGTGTCGCCGAGGCAGTTCCGTCCATCCAGGCGATCCAGATGGCCGTGGTCGTCGTCGCCCTGGTCCCGATCCTGCTGGTCTACCCGTTCTTGCAGCGCTACTTCACCAAGGGCGTTCTCACCGGCGCCATCAAGGGCTGACCGGGCCCGCCCCTGCCCATCACTCATCCGAGGAGATCGCTCCCATGGCACCACTCCAGAACGTGCATCCCGCTCGCCGCGACGTGCTCCGCGCCGGCATCAGCACCGCGGCCCTGGTCGCGCTGGGTTCGCCGCTGCTCGCCGCATGCGGTGGCTCCGACAGCGCCGCGGCCGGCAAGGCGCGCGCCAGCACGGTCAAGCCACCGACGTACGTCCCGTTTGCCGGGCCGAAGCCGGACCTGGCGGGTACGTCCCAAGGTGTACCCCCGGCGTACCTCACGTATCCGAAGGACCTGGTCCGTAGCGTCCCGAAGCCGCCCCTCTCGGGCGGCACGGTGAAAGTCCTGACCACGACATTCACGCCACTGCCCACGCCGCGCGGCGGCAACGCCGCATGGAAGGAGGTCGAGAAGCGGCTCGGCGGGACCCTCGACCTGACGATCGTGTCGGACTCCGACTACCTGACGAAGTTCCCGACGACGGTCGCGGCCGGCGATCTGCCCGACGTCTTCCTCTATGAGGGCGGCCTCAAGAACCTGCCGCAGTTCCTCAAGGCCAGCTGCGCCGACCTCACGCCGCACCTGAGTGGTGACGCCGTGAAGGCGTACCCCAATCTGGCGCACATCCCGACGGTCGCGTGGGAGACCTGCATCATCGACGACAAGATCTACGGTCTGCCGATCCCGCGTGACATCGTCGGAGGATCCGGGTTCTACAACGCCAAGCACTTCGCCGACGCAGGGGTCGAGTTCCCCACGAACGCAACAGAGTTCATGGCCGCGATGAAGAAGCTGACCAATGCTAAAAAGGGACGCTGGGGCATCGTCAACGCCAAGGGCAACACGATCATGACTCCTGTGAGCCACATGTTCGGCGTCCCCAACGTCTGGCGCGTCGAGGGCGGCAAGCTGGTCCGCAGCTTCGAGACGCCGGAGTACAAGGAGGCGATCGCCTTCGCTCGTCAGCTCGTGCAGGCCGGCGTGACCGTGCCCGGCTCGGACGCGTTCACCACGATCCAGCGGAAGAACGCGTTCAACGCGGGCAAGGGGTCGTTCGTCTACGACGGCCTTCCTGCCTACCGGGAGTACGCGATCGCCGCCAAGCACGTGGACCCGAAGGCTGACATCCGGCCGGCGCTCATGCCCGGCGCCAAGGGCGGCACTGCCAAGGTCTGGGCCGACAACATCGTGCTGGCCTACTCGTTGGTCAAGAAGGGCTCGCCCGAACGGATCAAGGAGATCCTCAAGGTCGCCGACTTCCTGGCGGCGCCCGTGGGCAGCGAGGAGTCGCAGCTGCTCGTGTTCGGCGTCGAGGGCGTCGACTTCACCAGGGATGCCAAGGGCAACCCGTCCCTCACCAAGAAGGGTGAGGCGGACATGACGGTGCCGTGGAAGAACGTCGTCGCCGGCCCACGAGCGGTCTTCTTCGACAACGACCCGGAGCTCGCACGGCGAGTCCACCAGACCCTGTCGACGCAGATCCCGACGGCCGTGGCGGACCCCACCGCCGCGCTCATCTCGCCGACTTACGACAAGAAGAACGAGTCGCTGACCTCCGACTTCAATGACACGAAGAACGACATCATCGCCGGTCGCAAGCCGCTGTCGGCGCTCGACGGCGCCATCAAGAAGTGGCGCAACGGTGGTGGGGACAAGATTCGCGCGGAGTTCGAGAAGGCGCTGTCGGCCGGCTCCTCTCCCAGTGCGACGTCATGAGCGAATCGCCTGCCGACACAGAGTGGTTCACCCACGACCGGTTCGGCATGTTCATCCACTGGGGTGCGTACGCCCTCGCGGCACGCCACGAGTGGGTGCGGGCGTACGAACGCCTCACCGATGAGGAGTACCAGCACTACGTCGACCACTTCGACCCGGACCTGTTCGACCCGGTCCAGTGGGCTGACGAGGCCTGGAACGCCGGCATGCGGTACGTCGTCGTCACGACCAAGCACCACGACGGCTTCTGCCTGTGGGACTCAGCGGAGGGCGACTACACCGTGGCGAGCACGCCATGGGGCAACGACCTGATCGGGCCGATTGTCGAGGCGTTCCGTGCCCGCGGCATGAAGATCGGTCTCTACTACTCGCTGCTGGACTGGCACCATCCCGAGTTTCCCCTGGACCTGTATCACCCGGAGGGCAAGGACGAGGCAGCCGTCGCAGCGGCGACCGACCGGGACATGACGAAGTACACCGAGTACCTCCATGCGCAGGTCCGGGAGCTGCTCACCCGGTACGGCAAGATCGACCTGATGTGGTTCGACTTCTCTTACGAGGGAAGGGGATTCGGCGCAAAGGGGCCGAAGGAGTGGCAGTCCGAACGACTCGTGGAGATGGCGCGCGAGCTGCAACCCGAGATCCTCATCAACAACCGGCTCGGTCTGGGATCGGGCGACTTCACGACTCCCGAGCAGGTGCAGCCGCCCGGTCACCAGCTCGACGGTGAGGCGGCTGCGCCGTGGGAGGCGTGCCAGACGCTCAACGGCAGCTGGGGCTACCACCGCGACAACCTGGACTGGAAGTCCAGCGAGCTGATGCTGCGGATGCTCGTGGACGGGGTGTCCAAGGGCGGCAACATGATCCTCAACGTCGGGCCCAACGGCCGCGGTGACTTCGAGCCCAGAGCCGTCGAACGCCTGCGCGAGATCGGCGCGTGGATGCGCCTCAACGAGCGCTCCGTACGCGGCTGTGGGCCGAGCGAGTACGTCCCGCCGGTCGACGCCCGCTACACGCAGAACGGCAATCGCCTTTATCTGCACCTGTTCTCGTGGCCGATGCGCTTCGTCCATCTGCCCGGTCTTGGTGGCCGGATCCAGTACGCCCAGCTGCTGCACGACGCCTCCGAGGTGCGGCAGATGGTGATCGATCCGCACGAGCCGGCGCACATCTATCTGCGTGGACTCCCTGCCGATACCGCGACCCTCCAGCTGCCGGTGACGCCGCCGGACATCACCAACCCCGTCATCGAGATCTTCCTCGCTGACTGAGCAGATCCCGTCAGTCGCTCCGACCCCGAAGGAACAGCGATGAGAGCACGGATTGTCTGTAGTGCCTTGGCCCTGGCCGTGATTGCCGGCGGGAGCATCGGAGTGCAACCGGCTGCCCACGCCGCCTCGGACGAGCCGTCACCGGGTTCGTCCGGCCTCGGCGACCCGCTCTTCCCGTTGCTGGGCAACGGCGGCTACGACGCGCTGCACTACGCGTTGACCTTCGACTACGCGCCGAGCACGCGCACCTTCGCCGCAGCCAGCGTGATGACCGCCCGGGCGACGCAGAGCCTGTCCCGGTTCAACCTCGACTTCGACGGGCACACGCTGCGTTCGGTGAAGGTCAACGGCCGGATGGCGACGTGGGTCCGCGACGGCGGCGAGCTGGTGATCACGCCCGGACGGCCGCTGCACCGTGGCGAGAAGTTCACGGTCGAGACGGCGTACGACGGCACACCCACTGATCCGTACGTCGGCCTCACCGGCTGGGTGCTTGCACCGGACGGCGGGTTCGCCTCGGCGGTGCAGGCTTCTCGAGCGGACACCTTCCTGCCGGTCAACGACCATCCGTCCGACAAGGCGACGTGGTCTCTGCACGTAGGCGCACCAAAGGGATTCGTCGGCGTGGGCAACGGCATCCTCGACTCGGTGCGCCCGCGTGCGGACGGCGGCAACGTGTGGTCGTTCACGGAGCGGGAGCCGATGGCGTCCGAGCTGCTCGGTGTGAGTGTCACGAGCGGCACCTACCTGCGCGCCAAAGGACCGCACAACCTGCCGCTGAGGCACGTCGTCCCGGTCGGCCAGGAGGCGACGTACGCGCCGGTGGTCGCGCAGACATCGCGTCAGATTGCTTGGGCCGAAAAGCGATTCGGCCGCTACCCCTTCTCGACGTATGGCGTGCACATCTTTCCGGGCTACCGCGATGCGCTGGAGAACCAGACGATGTCGCTCTTCGGCCCCAACTGGTTCACCAACGCATCGACGTCCACGAGCTACACCAACGTGATGGTCCACGAGCTGGTTCATCAGTGGTTCGGCGACTCGGTGACGCCCGCGACCTGGCAGGACGCGTGGCTCAACGAGGGGCCTGCTGTGTTCTACGCGGCGCTCTGGGACGAGGAGGAGGGCCGGAGCACGCTCGAGGGCAAGATGCGGACGGCGTACACCAAACTCGATGCTGTCCGTAAGACCGACGGCCCACCCGGAAAGCCGCATGGGCTGGGCGGATTCAACATCTACGACGGCGGCGCAGTGGTCCTCTACGCAGTCCGTCAGCAGATCGGTACGACCGCTTTCGACCGAGTGATGCGCACGTGGGTGCAGAAGCACCGGCACGACAACGCCTCGACCGAGGACTTCATCGAGCACGTCACCACGGTCGCGCCCCAGCCCGGGCTCGACGCCTTCTTGAGGGACTGGCTCTACGGCCTGTCCAACCCGGCGATGCCCGGACATCCCGAATGGAGCCAGTCATGACCTCGACCGCTTCTCGCGTCCTCCTGGCCGCGACCCTCGCCGTGGCCGGCGCTGTCCCGGCCGCCACCGCGCACGCGGCACCCGGACCGAAGACGTTCTACGCCTCGGCCGACGGGCGCGGTTCGGCGTGCAACCAGGTGCGACCGTGCTCGGTCTCGTCGGCCAAGGCCAAGGTCGCCGGTGCGATCGCGGACGGTATGACCCGCGACATCCGGGTCGTCATGGCAGGCGGCCGCTACACCACGCCGCTCACGCTGGGATCCGCCGACTCCGGACGCGGGAAGCAGCGCGTGACCTGGGCCGCGGCAACCGGTGCGCGGCCGGTCTTCGACGGGGGCGCCCGGCTGACTGGGTGGCAGCCGGGATCCGACGGCCGATGGGTGGCGAAGGTCCCCGCCGGCGTCACGCCGCGACAGCTCTTCGTCAACGACGTGCGCGCCGAGCGCGCTCGCGGGGATGCGTGTGCCAAGACCGTGTGCGACGCGACCAAGGACGGCATGACCGGAGCGGTCGCGTCCGGCGTCGCTGGGTGGTCGCGACCGACCGACGCGGAGGCGGTCATCAAGGTGAGGTGGCGCAACTACCACTGCCGCATCGCCGGTGTGACGGGCGACGTACTGACCTTTGCGCAGCCGTGCTGGACGAACTCCAGCAGCGGCACCAACCGCACCGGACCCGCCTGGGACTCGACCACCGTCGACTCCACGCGGTACGACGGGGTCGCCTTCTTCGAGAACGCACCCGAGCTGCTCAACAAACCAGGCGAGTTCGTCTGGAACTCCGCGAGTCGTACCATCACCTACCTGCCGCGACAGGGCGAAGACCTGCGCCACGCAACGGTTGTCGCGCCACAGCAGGAGTCGATGATCGTCCTCGACGGTGCGCGCAACGTCACTCTTGAGGGCCTCGCGATCCGGCACACGGCGTACGACCAGCCGAGCACGGACGAGGGGTACGCCGGGATGCAGGCGGGTCTGACCCTCACCGGTGCGACGGGTCCGGTTGATCACGCGGGTCGCTACTACACCAAGCCGGCTGCGGCGATCCGTGTCTCTGGTGGGCGTGGAATCTCGTTGACTGGTCTCGATGTTCGGCATCTCGGTGGCGCGGGAGCGATCCTGGAGAAGGGCACTCAGCAGTCGACGATCACACGGTCGACGTTCGATGACCTGTCCTCGGGCGCGGTCTATGTGGGAGACACCGAGCCGAACCCGGCAACCGACCTGCAAAGCATCGGCAACACGGTGTCGTACAACACGATTCGCGACATCGGTGTCGACTACACCGATGCGGTGGGGATCTGGGGCGGCTACGAGATCGGGCTGAAGGTCGAGCACAACAGCCTGGAACACCTGCCGTACAGCGGCATCTCGGTCGGCTGGGGCTGGAACCAGCCGGAGGCCCAGAAGCCCGTCTCACGGGACAACATCATTCGCGCCAACCGCATCCTCGACGTGATGCGCGTCGAGGACGGACAGCACGACGGCGGTGCGATCTACACGCAGGGCCCGCAGCCCGGCACGGTGATCAGCGAGAACTACATCAACCGTTCGGCGTACGGCAACACCGAGCGTGACGGCAACGGGATCTACCTGGACGAGCAGTCGTCGTACATCACGGTGGAGCGCAACGTGATCACCCGCGCCGCATACAAGTGGGTCTCGAACTGGGCCGGCTACGGCATCGAGAACATCGCGCGGCACAACTGGGTGGACACGGATGCACCCGCGCTGTCGGGCCGCGGGTCGCAGCTGGTGGACAACCTCACCAAGCTGGAGACGCTGCCTGCCGATGCGGTGGCCGTGGCGCGTGCCGCGGGTGCGCGGCCGGACGCGGTCGAGCAGCTCAAGCCCAACCTGGCCCGCCACGGCGTCGCATCACAGTCGTCGAACGAAGGCTCCGCCACGGCTGCTGCGGCCGTCGACGGCAGCACGGTGACCGATAGCCGAACGCAGTCAGCAGCAAGCTCCTGGTGGCAGGTCGACCTGGGCAGCGAGCAGTCGATCAAGCAGGTCGTGCTGTGGAACGACGCCGGCATGACGACCCAGAACGTCGACGTGCTGGTGTCCAGTAATCCTGACTTCGCCGGCGCGACTCGCGTCCACCTCGACGGCAAGGCACTCCGACCGACCGAGGTCGACCTGTCGACCACGGGTCGATACGTGCGAGTGCAGGGTTCGGCGTCGGTGGGCCGAATTGGTCTCTCGGAGGTGCAGATTCACCCTTGATCGGCAGGAGCCTGGGGGAGTGACAGAGCCATCCACAGCTAGTGAGGACTTCTCATGGACCACAACACGACCCCCGGTGTGCGACGGCGCACGGTGCTGCAGCTCGGCGCTGCTGGAGCGCTTGGCCTCACCCTGGCCACCCGCGGCGTCCCGAGCGCGGCAGCGGACACCGCGAGTGAGCTCGCCACGCTGCGCGCCCGTCGCCGCGACATGCTGACGGGCGGCGTTCTGGACACCACCCACCCGGCGGTTCGCAAGGGACTCGCCACCCTTGCGGACGACGTGACCGAGGTGAGCTCCGCACTGCTGCGCGCCACCGATCGCACCAGTCTGTTCGCGGACCTTCCGTTCGCTGGTCAGACGTCGACGGTTCGTACGGCCAACATCGGCACCAGCTATCGGCGTCTGACCACTCTCGCGCTCGGTTGGGCGACACCGGGACTGACGACGTCAGGGAGCGAGTCGATCAAGGCTGACCTGGTCGCTGCGCTGAGGTTCCTGCACGACGTCGGATATCGCGCGGGCCTGAGTCCCGTTGGCAACTGGTGGTTCTGGGAGATCGGCAACCCGGCCGAGATCGCGAGCATCCTTGCGCTCGCGTACGACATCGTGCCGGCCGCGGACCGGACGGCCTACCTCGCCGACGTGCGGTACTTCGCACCGAATCCCAACCGCCGGGGGCGTGGCGGCAGCATGGCCGAGACCGGGGCGAACCGCAGCGACAAGGCGCTGGCGTGCGTGGTGCGTGGCATCCTGGACGAGCGGCCTGACGAAGTCGTCCTCGGCCGCGACGCTCTCAGCGACGTGGCGGACGGCGGGCGCAACAGCCTCTTCCGGTACGTCACCAGCGGCGACGGCTTCTACCGCGACGGGTCGTTCATCCAGCACGACAAGCTGCCCTACGTCGGGACGTACGGCAACGTGGCCCTGGCCGGTTCGGGCCAGCTGATGTCGCTGCTCAGCGGCACGACCTGGGCGGTCACCGACCCGCAGAGGTCTGTCCTGCTGGACGCCGTCGAGTCGAGCTTTGCGCCGTTCGTCCGCAGCGGTCGAATGATGGAAACCGTTCGTGGACGGGCAGTCTCACGCCAGAAGGAGTCGGACGCGGTCGACGGGTTCGGTGCCGCGATCAACTCCCTGATGCTGGCGACGACCACCGGCGAGCCGTACGAGCGCCGCTTCAAGAGTCTCGCGAAGGGCTGGATCGAACGATGCTCCGCCGACTCCCTCGGCACCGCGACGCTCCCGCAGCTGCGGCTGGCGCTGCCGGTCCTGGACCAGTCGAGGGTGAAGCCGACGCCTGAGTGGGTCGGCCATCGTCAGTTCGCCGCTCAAGAGCGATCGGTGCACCACCGACCCGGCTGGGCGTTCACGGTCAGCACTTCGTCCTCGCGCATCGGCCGTTACGAGTGGGGCAACCGGGAGAACAACGAGGGCTGGTACCAGGGCGACGGGATGACGTACCTGCACCTGGACTCCGACCAGGACCACTACGCCGACGACTACTGGCCGACCGTCGATCCCTACCGGCTGCCCGGTGTGACCAACGGTGACGAGCCACGAGCCAACGGAGCGACCGACGGCACGGGGATCCCGTCCGCGTACCGCCCGTTCGCCGGAGGTGGATCGATCGATGACCGCTACGGCCTGATCGCGATGGATCACGAGGGCTACGACCACAACGTGCGCGCACGCAAGTCGTGGTTCTGCCTCGACGACATGGTCATCGCGCTCGGCTCGGGCGTGACAGCAACCGGCGGCCGTCATGTGTGGACCACGGTCGAGCAACGCAACCTCGGCGCAAGCGGCAGCAACGCCGTGCAGCTGGACGGCGCGATGGCTGTGACGAAGGCCGGCGACACCACGGCGGGGCGGCCGTCGTGGGTCCACCTCGACGGAGTCGGCGGCTACGTCCTGTTGGGCGACAACAGGATTCAGCTGACTCGGCGGGAGCGGTCGGGCACGTGGCGCAACATCAACTCGGGTGGCGACACGGCCGGAGACGACGTCAGCCGCACCCGCTCGTACGTCTCGCTGGCCATCGACCACGGGACGGACCCGACCGACGACACGTACGCGTACGCCCTCCTCCCCGGGGCGTCCGTCCGGACCACCCGCCGGCTTGCGGCCAACCTGGGAGCCAGGGTCCTCACGAACACACCCGACGCCCACGTGCTCGAGGTGCGACGACCGAAGCTCCTCCTGGCGAGCTGTTTCGCGGCGGCGAACACCCCTGACCTCGTCACAAGTGCGAGCTGCGTCGTCCTCGCACGCGAGACCGGCCCGCGGACCCGCATCGTGATCGGCGACCCGAGCCGTACCACTCAGACCGTGACCGTCACGTTGCCGAAAGTCAACAGCCGCAGGGTCGTTCGCGCCGACTCAGGAATTCGGCTGATAGCCACCAAGCACGGCACGACGATCGAGGCCGACCTCGGCGGTCGGGCTGGAGCGACCCTGTCCATCGACCTGTCCCACTGACTTGACCCGCTGACCGACCCGTCAAATCCCAACCCTGGAGGAACGATGATTCGTCATGCCCTGAACCGATCCGTCCGCCCCGGTGTCGCGGTGAGCGCGGCCGCCGCGCTCACCGCGCTCGGGCTCGTCGCTGCACCAGCAGTCTCGGCAGCACCGGTCGCCGAGAGCCACACATCGTGCAGCACCTGCGTGGCCAAGCGGTCGCATACCTTCACGATCCCCGCGCTCGAGAGTGCCCGGGACACCGAGCTGCTCCGCACGCAAGACTCGCTCAGCGCCAGTGACCTGCGCTCGACGGGGTTCTACCTCCCCGCGGGCACCGCCCTCAACGTCGTCGTGCACAGAGGCAGCACCCCACCCACCCTGGTGGTCGGCGCGCCGGACGCTGACGCGCGGACGGAGTACAAGGCGCCGCGCGAGTACCCGCTCGCCGTCGGTCGCAACACCGTCACCGACCCGGGTGGTGGTGTGGTCTACCTCAAGCTCGTCGGATCCGCAGGCGGCGCGAAGGTCAGCATCGGCGACGCGGCCCAGCCGATGCCGTACTTCAAGCTCGGCTCGACGACCGAGGCCGACTTCCAGCGTCAGCTCGACACCCAGCTCACGCCGTACGTCGAGCTCAAGAGTCCGCACGCGACGGTGACAGTCGAGCGGGCGTCCGCGTTGACGTACCGAAACGAGAACCACGCCGCTCTGATGTCGACGTTCGAGGACATCATCGGCATCGAGGACGCGACCAGCGGCTACGGCACGGGCAAGCCCCAGGATGCGCGACTCGTGCACCCCTACCATTTCGTCGGCTTCCCCTCGGCGATTCCGAACGTCGGTGCATACGCGACGCACGGCCACATGTCGTTCCCCCCGCCGATCCAGGACCGGCTGCTCACGGTCGAGGGACTGCGTACTCGTGGCTGGGGGATCTATCACGAGCTGGGGCACCAGCATCAGCAGATCACCTACAAACCGGACTCGCTCACCGAGGTGACGGTCAACATCTACTCGCTCGCCGTGAACGCGTCCTTCGCCAAGAAGTACGGCCAGGTGCCGCGTCTGCACGTGGCCGACGCCAAGACGGGAAAGACGCCGTGGGAGAGCGCGATTCCCAAGTTGCGCTCTGCCGGAGTGAGCTACAAGACCACCTTCGACCCGTACGAGAAGCTGGTCATGTTCGAGCAGCTGCGCCTGACCTTCGGTGACGACTTCTGGCCGCGGCTGCATCAGCTGGTCCGGCAGGAGAAGCCTGCGGCCGGCACCTACACCGACGAGGCTCTGCGCCTGCGCAACTTCGTCGTCCTCACCAGCCGCGTCGTCGGCTACGACCTGAGCGACTTCTACCGGGCCTGGGGCTTCCCCGTCGATGCAGATGCAACCGCACAGCTCGCAGCACTTGGCCTCGGCACCTCGCCGATCGATCCAACAACCACTACCGAGAGCTGAATCCATCTGGAACTGAAGGGAATGCAACGATGATTTCCACACTTCGCAAGGCTGTCCTGGTGCTGTCCGTCCTCATGGTCGCAACGGTGTTCAACGGGCCGAAAGCCCTCGCATCGCCGACCGGCACACTCGACTGGTCGATACCGAACGCACCGACCAGCGGGTTCAAGCAGATCAACTACTACCTGACCGTGCAGGGCATGTCCGACCAGAGCGGTTGGTACTTCGCCTACCAGTTCACCACTCTGGCTGGGCAGGGTGGCTACATCGGCCTGCAGCCCAAATCTCGTGATGCCAATGGCAATCAGGTCCTGCAGGCGGTGTTCAGCAACTTCTCGTCGGGCTCGACCGAGAACGACGCCAACTGCGTGCCCGGCGCCGACGGTGGAGCGGGCGTCAGCTGCTCGACACGGTTCACGCCGACGATGGGGCACACCTATCGGATGCAGGTACTTAATCGCGGCGGCGGCACCTGGGAAGGTGTCGTCTCCGACATGACGTCGGGCGGCCCGTTCATCCACATCGGCACCTGGACCCTCACGGACCCGGCGCTGATGCGGGCATCGCAGGTCTCGTGGGCCGAGCGCTACATCGACGGGTACAACTGCAATCTCGCGGACATCCCGTACTTCAAGGTCACCTACCGGTCGCCGATCGGCTGGGGCACAGACAACGTGCAGCGCGACGGCACGCTGTCGTCGGCTCGTGAGGGTGGCCCGTGCACCGGTTCGCAGGGTTTCTCAGCCAGCGGCTCCGGCACCGCCGTCACCGTCCAAGGAGGCTCCACCGGCTGATCCTCCCGCTGGTCGAGTAGGCGAGCCCGACCCCGCTGGTCGAGTAGGCGAGCCCGACCCCGCTGGTCGAGTAGGCGAGCCCGACCCCGCTGGTCGAGTAGGCGAGCCCGACCCCGCTGGTCGAGTAGGCGAGCCAGACCCCGCTGGTCGAGTAGGCGAGCCCGACCCCGCTGGTCGAGTAGGCGAGCCCGACCCCGCTGGTCGAGTAGGCGAGCCAGACCCCGCTGGTCGAGTAGGCGAGCGCCCTGGCGCGAGCCGTATCGAGACCCGGTGAACGCGTGCACCGGGTCTCGATACGTCTCGGCTAGCGCCTCGTCTACTCGACCAGCGGTGGGCGCGCTCCGGCTACTCGACCAGCGGTTTCGGGCCGGCTACTCGTCGATCAGGACGACGTGCAGCGTGCGGGGGCCGTGCACGCCCTCGACGCGCTGCAGCTCGATGTCACTGGTCGCGCTGCCGCCGCTGATCCAGGTCTGAGGACGCGTGGGGTCGAGCACGCTGGTCGCGTCGGGCACATCGGCAACGATCTGGTCCGCGCGGACGATGCACACGTGCAGGTCCGGCAGTAGCGAGATCGCCCGACGCCCTTGTCCCGCACCGTGATCCAGCACGAGCGTGCCGGTCTCGGCGATGGCGACCGTGGCGGTGGTCACCACCGCCCTCACCTGATCGAGGGCTGCCCAGCTGAGGTCGTCATCCGGTACGCCGTCCGGGAGATCCCACGGCAACCCCGCGGGGACGACGTACGACTCTTCGGCGGGCAGCGCGGCCCGGATCGTGTCGACCACCTCGTCGGCAGCGCATCGAGTGACCGTTGCGCCGTAGTCCTCGACTCGCTCGACGAAGAGGGCACTCGCATCGCCTTGGTCACGAGTTCGCTTGCGCAGCAACGGTGCCGGTGCCTCGACCGCATCGGTGAGCGCACGTCGTACGGCGCCGAGGACGCCCTCGCGACTGGTCATGACTCGCTCCCGGACTGCTTGCGCCACCACGAGCGGAACGGCTCCCGCGCGGGCAGCGGCAGGTCGCGCGCGCGTGTCCACGCCGCTGCACCTGGAAGCGGCACGGTCTGAGAGACGCGATCTCGCGAGCGACCGAGAGCAGCCCGCGCGACCCCCGACGTACGGAGTGCTCGGTCAAGTCGGCGCGAGTCGGACAGCGTCCAACTGGCGGCCTTCATGGCGAGCGCCTCAGCCTTCGGACGCCGGTCACCGCGATGCCCGTCGACCACCTTGCTGCGTAGGTGCACCAAGACCTCCGGGATGTCGATCCGCACCGGGCACGCCTCGAAGCAGGCGCCGCACAGCGTGGATGCATAAGGGAGAGAGTCGGTTTGGGCGTCCACCCCGGTGCCCTTGAGCAGCGGGTTGAGGATGGCACCGATCGGGCCGGGATAGACCGAGCCGTACGCGTGCCCGCCGGTCCGTTCGTAGACCGGGCACACGTTGAGGCAGGCCGAGCACCGGATGCAGCGCAGCGCCTGCCGGCCGACCTCGTCGGCGAGCGCGCGGCTGCGTCCGTTGTCGAGCAGGACGACGTGCACTTCCTGCGGCCCATCGCCGGGCGTGACGCCGGTCCACATGGACGTGTAGGGGTTCATCCGCTCGCCGGTGCTGGACCGGGGGAGGAGCTGGAGGAAGACCTGGAGGTCGTCGTACGTCGGCACGATCTTCTCGATGCCGACGACGCTGATGAGCACCTCGGGCAGCGTCAGGCACATCCGGCCGTTGCCCTCCGACTCGACGACCACGAGCGTGCCGCTGTCCGCGACGGCGAAGTTGGCGCCCGAGACCGCGACCTTGGCGCGCAGGAATTTCTCGCGCAGGTGCAGCCTCGCGGCGGCCGCGAGATCGGCGGGAGCATCGGACAGATCCGGTGGCGCGGCCCGGCCCGAGTCGCCCATCCGAGCGGCGAAGATCTCGCGAATCTCCGCGCGGTTGCGATGAATTGCGGGCACGAGGATGTGTGAGGGGAGGTCATCGCCGAGCTGGACGATCAGCTCGGCGAGGTCGGTCTCCCAGGCGGCGATGCCTTCCTCGGCGAGCGCTTCGTTGAGGCCGATCTCCTGAGTGGCCATCGACTTCACCTTGACGACCTCGTCGGCGTCGTGCGCGTGAGCGATGGTCGCCACGATGGCGTTGGCCTCGGCGGCGTCGCGCGCCCAGTGCACAGTCGCCCCGGCTCGCGTCAAGGACTCCTCGAGCTCGACGAGGTAGTGATCGAGGCGGGACAGCACGTGATCCTTGATGGCAGCGCCGTCGACGCGCAGCTGCTCCCAGTCGTCGACCTCGGCGACCACGCCGGCCCGCTTGTCGCGGATCGTGCCGGTCGCGTGGGCGAGGTTGCGGCGCAGCTGGGTGTCGCGCAGCGCGTGCGCGGCGGCGGTCGGGAACGGCGGCATCCCGACAAAGGTGCGGCTCATGATCCGACCTGCGTGCTGGCGAGGACCTCGGCCAGGTGCATGGTGCGTACGCCGGCCTGCTGGCGGGAGAGCAGCCCACCGATGTGCATGAGGCACGAGCTGTCGCCGGCCACGAGGACCTCCGCGTCGGTGTCGCGCACGTGGCGCGCCTTGTCCGAGCCCATGGCAACGGAGGTGTCGGAGTTCTTGACCGCGAATGTGCCTCCAAAGCCACAGCATTCGGTCGCCTGAGGCAGCTCGACGAGGTCGATCCCGCGTACAGCCTCCAGAAGTCGGCTCGGCCGGTCACCGACGCCAACCATCCGCAGAGAGTGACACGTCGGGTGGTAGGTCACGCGGTGCGGGAAGTACGCGCCCACGTCGGTGACACCCAGGACGTCGACCAAGAACTCGGACAGCTCGTAAACCGTTGGTGCCGTTGAGCTCACAGCGGCCACGAGGGCTGCGTCACCGGATCGCCTTGCGACGATGGCGTGTTGATGACGAGCGCAGCCCGTGCACGAGCCGGACGGCGTGACGACGGCGTCGTAGCCCTCGAAGACATCGACGAAGTTGCGGACGACGGGCACCGCCTCGTCGAGGTAGCCGGTGTTGATCATCGGCTGCGCGCAGCAGGTCTGACCGAGCGGAACCTCGACATTGACGCCGAGTCTGCGCAGGAGCGTGAGGGTCGCGCGTGCGGTATCAGGGAAGAGGCTGTCGTTGAGACAGGTCACCTGCAGGGCGACGTTCACCGGCGTTCCTCCTTTGTCCTCGTAGGATCGCACTCATGGCCGTGACGGATGAAGCCATTCTGAGCATCAAGGGCATGCTCCTCAGTGGCGAGCTCAAACCGGGAGACCGGCTGCCCCCGGAGAAAGAGCTGAGCGATCGGCTTGGGTTGTCCCGCAACTCGCTGCGCGAAGCAGTCCGAGCGCTCGAGCTGATCAAGGTGCTGGACGTCCGTCGTGGCGACGGCACCTACGTGACCAGCCTGGAGCCCCGGCTCCTGCTCGAAGCGATGACCTTCGTCGTGGACCTGCATCAGGACGCCTCCGTGCTGGAGCTGTTCGAGGTGCGCCGGATCCTCGAGCCCGCTGCAGCCGCGCTGGCCGCGCGACACGCGACTCGTGAGGACACCCAGGCCCTGCGGGCGATGCTGAGCGAGGTCACTGAGCAGACGCCCATCGAGGATCTCGTCGCGCACGACATGGCGTTCCACCGGCTCATCAACGGCCTGTCCGGCAACGTCTCGCTGAGCAGCATCTTGGAGGGGCTGTCCGGAAGCACGCTGCGAGCCCGAATCTGGCGCGGCTTGACCCAGGACAACGCGGTGGCCCGGACACTGGCCGAGCACCACGCCATCGTGGACGCGATCGAGTCCGGGGACGCCGACCTGGTGCGTTCGTGCGTCACGGTCCACATCAGTGGCGTGGAGCGGTGGCTGCAACAGCAGGCCGGCCCGAACCCGAGTTGATTGGCGCGGCTCCTCCTCCGGTCGCGGTCGCAGGCTCCCGCGCGCCGGCATCGTCGCAGCTTGCTGGATGCGGACGACGAGCCGGCGCGCTGAGCATCACTTGTAGAGGACGGCCTGGATCTTCGGGTCGGTGATGTTGGTCTTGTCGTACCAGTAGTAGCCCGTGTCGATCGTCTTGGGCAGGGTCTCGCCCTTGATGGCCTTCATGGCCGCGCGGACGACCTGCTGGCCGATGCCGACCGGGTTCTGCGTGATGGCACCGGCCTCGGTCCCGTTGCCGATGGCCGTGAGTTGCGCCTGACCAGAGTCGAACCCGACCACCTTGATGTTCTTCTTGCCGCTCTCCTGTACGCCCTTGATCACGCCGACGGCAGAGCCCTCGTTGGCGCCGTAGATGCCGGCGATGTCGGGGTGGGAGGAGATGATCGACTTGGTGATGTCGGCGGACTTCGCCGGGTCACCGGCGCCGTACTGCACCGGAAGCACCTTGATGCCAGGGGCATTGGCCTTCATCCAGTCCAGGAAGCCGTCCCGGCGGTCCTGACCGGTCACGCTCGTCTGGTCGTGCACGACCAGGCCTACGGTGCCCTTGTTGCCGATCAGTGCGGCCATCCGCTTGGCGGCCTCGGCTGCCGCAGCCTTGTTGTTGGTCGCGGCGGTGGTCAGGGGGATGTCGCCCTCCACGCCCGAGTCGAAGGCGATGACGGGGATGTTCTTGGCCTTGGCGTCCTTGAGTGCGCCGGCGGCCGCCTTGCTGTCGAGCGCGGCGAAGCCGAGCGCGGCCGGCTTCTTGGCGAGCGCGTTGGTCAGCATCGTCATCTGACCCTCGACGTCCTGCTCGGTCGGCGGGCCCTCGAAGGTGATCCGCGCGCCCTGCTTGGCCGCCTCGGTCTCCGCGCCCTTCTTGACGGCCTGCCAGAACTGGTGCTGGAAGCCCTTGGACACGATGGCGATGTACGGCTTCTCGCCGGCGGCAGGCTTGGACGTGCCACCTCCTGCCGAGCTCGTCGACGAGTCGTCGCTCTCGAATCCGCACGCGGCGGTCAGACTGACGGCGGCGACAATGGCGACGGCTGCGCCGAAACGACTGCTACGCATGGTGACTCGCTCTCTCTGGGTTAGGGATGTCGTACGAGCGTGGTGGGCCTGGCGGGCCCTCACGCTTCCTTCTTGCGGACCATGTCCGCATACACGGCGGCGATGATCACAGCGCCGAGGATGACGCTCTGCCACTCCTGGGGGATGGACATGATCTGCAGCCCGTTGTTGAGCACCGAGATGATCAGTGCGCCGATGACGGTGCCGACGATCGAGCCCTTGCCGCCGGCCAGCGAGGTGCCGCCGATGACGACGGCCGCGATCGCCTGCAGCTCGTAGCCGCTGCCCGTGGCGGGCTGGGCCGAGCCCAGTCGGGCTGAGATCATCACGCCGGCCAGACCGGTGAACAGGCCGGCGAGGGTGTAGATGATCAGCTTCCACTTGCGGACGTTGATCCCGGACAGCGCGGTCGCGTCCTCGTTGCTGCCGATCGAGTAGGTGTAGCGACCGAGGACGGTCTTGCTCAGCACTACTCCGGCGACCACGGCGGCTATCAGGAGCACCACGACCGCGTTGGGGAAGTTGACTCCGGGGAGCACGTCGCCGGTCGAAAGGCGTTGGTACGCCGGGTCATCGGTGAAGTAGATCGGTCGGCTGTCGGCGATGACGAGGGCCAGCCCCTGGGCCACGAGCATCATGGCGAGGGTCGCGATGAACGGCGGCAGCTTGAGCACCGCGACGTTGAACCCGTTGACGAGACCGATCAGTCCACCGAACAGCACCGCGCACAGCACGCCCAGGGGGACCGGCAGGCCCCAGTTGACGATGAACACACCGGACATCACGGCACACAGGGCCATCCCCGTCCCGATGGACAGGTCGATCCCGGCGGTGATGATGACGAACGTCGTGCCGAGCGCGAGGAGTCCGATCACCACCGTCGCGAACAGGATGCTGGTGATGTTGTCGTAGGTGAAGAAGTTGTCGCCGGCGATTGAGAAGAACGCGAAGATCACGATCAGGCTCGCGAACGCAAGGAGCTGCTGGAGCCTGTCCTTCACCGCCTGGCTCAGGCCGGTAGCCGGCGCGGCCTCGTCGGGCTGGAGCACGGTCGTCATCGGTCGGTCCTGTCCTGGTCGGTGCTCGGGTCGGTGCTCTCATCAGATGCGGGCGGGGCCACGAGTCCCAGCTCGACGGCGTCCTCGACGTGCTCTGCCGGTCTCAAGGTGGCGAGGTGCATGACGGCCTCCGGAGTGGCCTCGTCGTGGCTGAGGATCCCGCTGACCCGGCCCTCGGTCATGACCACCACACGGTGCGACATGCGCAGGACCTCTGGTAGGTCTGAGCTGATCATGATGATCGACTTGCCTTGTGCTGCAAGGTCGTTCAGCAGGTTGTAGATCTCGGACTTTGCTCCGACGTCGATGCCACGAGTGGGTTCGTCGAAGATCAGCACGTCGCAGTCCTTGACGAGCCACTTCGCGATGACAACCTTCTGCTGGTTGCCGCCGGAGAGGTTCTTGGTCGTCTGGCGCACGGACGGTGTCTTGACGCCCAGCCGCGTGACCATGTCCTGCGCAGTCGACTGTGCGGCCTTCGCTCGCACCAGGCCCCAACGGCTGAACTGGTCCTGCAGCGAGGTCAGCACGATGTTGCTGGTGACCGTCTGATTGAGCAGCAGGCCCAGCTGTTTGCGGTCCTCGGACAGATAGCCGATGCGGAGATTGGCCGCCTCAGCAGGGTTGGAGATGCGTACGTCCTTGCCGCGCAAGCAAATTCGCCCGCCGCTCATGCGGTCTGCGCCGACAACGGCCCGGGCGACCTCGGTCCGGCCGGCACCCATGAGTCCGGCGAAACCGAGGATCTCGCCCTCGCGCAGGTCGAAGGAGACGTCTCGCAGCAGATCGCGGGTGCTCAGGCCGTCGACCTCGAGCACGACGGGTCGGTCCGGCTGGATGCCGACCGGCGTTGCGGAGGTGTCGACCGCGCGCCCGACCATCAGCGAGATGACCTGGTCCAGCTCGGCATCGGCGGTGTCGACGGTGTCGACGTAGTGGCCGTCCCGGATGACGGTGATGCGATCGCTGATGGCCTTGAGCTCGTCCATCCGGTGGGAGATGTAGATGATGCTCGTGCCCGCGTCGCGGTAGCGGCGGATGAGGTCGTGCAGGGTGGCGACCTCCGCGTCGTTGAGCGCCGCAGTCGGCTCGTCCATGATCAGCACGCGCGTCTCGTGCGACAGCGCCTTGGCGATCTCGACCATCTGCTGCTTGGCGACGGTCAGGTTGCTGACGAGGGCGGTGACGTCCAGCGGCAGGTCCAACCGCTCGACGATCTCGCGCGCCTCACGGTTGAGCTGTCGCTCCGAGATCAGCACCCGCCCCTGCCGGGGCTCGCGTCCGATGAGGATGTTCTGGGCCACCGTGAGGTGCGGCATCAGGTTGAGCTCCTGATGGATGATGCCGATGCCCAGGTCCATCGCGTGCTTCGGGCTGGTCGGCGCGTAGTCCTGCCCGTCGAGCACGAAGCGTCCGGAGTCGGGGGTGTAGATCCCGGACAGCAGCTTCATCAGTGTGGACTTGCCGGCTCCGTTCTCGCCGACCACGGCCAGCACCTCTCCGTGGCGGAGATTGAGGTGCATGTCCTCCAGCGCACGGACTCCGGGAAATCCTTTACTCACATGCTCGACCTCGAGCAGGAACTCAGACATCAGTGGCATACCTGTGGGCTTCGATGGACGTGGCCAGCATCTCGGCGCCCGCACCGGCGGCCCGCGGTGCTTCGTAGCATCCCGCACGAATGACCACCGGTGTGACGAAGTGCTCATGCAGATGGTCGACGTACTCGATCATCCGGCCATCCGTCGTGCCGGAGACCGCGACGAAGTCGAACATCGACAGGTGCTGCACGGCCTCACACAGCCCAACACCCCCGGCGTGCGGGCAGACTCGCACGCCGAACCTCGCCGCGAGCAGCAGGTTGGCGATGTTCTCGTTGACGCCGGCCACGCGGGTCGCATCGATCTGGAGGACCTGCAGTGCGTCGGCCTGGAGGAACTGCTTGGCCATCACGCGGTTGGCCATGTGCTCGCCCGTGGCGACCGGGATCGGAGCGACACCGCGGGCGATGGTCGCGTGGCCGAGCACGTCGTCAGGGTTGGTCGGCTCCTCGACCCAGGCGATGTCGTACGCCGCCAGGTCCTTCATCCAGTCGATGGCTTCCTGGATCTCCCAGCGCTGGTTGGCATCGACCGCGATGGCGATGTCCGGACCGACGACCGAGCGGGCGATCTCGAGCCGGCGGAGGTCCTCGGACCGGTCGCCGCCGACCTTCAGCTTGATCTGCCGGAAGCCCTCGTCGACGGCCTCCTTGCACAGCCGGGCGAGCTTGGCGTCGTCGTAGCCGAGCCATCCGGGAGTCGTGGTGTACGCCGGGTAGCCGTCCGCGAGCAGCTGCGCCGTACGCGCCTCCCGGCCGGGCGCCGCGCGGCGCAGGATGTCCAGCGCGTCCTGCGGGGTGAGGGCGTCGGTGAGGTAGCGGAAGTCGACGAGGTCGACGATGTCCTCGGGCGTCATCGAGCTGAGCAGCTGCCACAGGGGGAGGCCCGCGCGCTTGGCTTTGAGGTCCCACAGCGCGTTGACGGCGGCGCCGATGGCCATGTGCATGACGCCCTTCTCGGGCCCGAGCCAGCGCAGCTGGGAGTCGTGCACGAGGCGGCGCCAGGTGGTTCCCATGTCGTCCAGCAGCGGCTCGACCTCCTGCCCGACGAGGTAGGGCGCGAGGCTGCGGATGGCGGCCACCTGGACGTCGTTGCCACGTCCGATGGTGAAGACGAACCCGTGCCCGGAGGCGTCGTCGTCGGTGCGGATGCGGACGTAGGCCGCGGAGTAGTCCGGGTCCGGGTTCATCGCGTCCGAACCATCCAGCGACACCGACGTCGCGAAGCGGATGTCGTCGGTGTCGAGCGCCACGATGCGGCTCAAGCCAGGCTCCTCTGGGTCGCGGGTACGGTGATGGGGCTCACAACAGCCGACACTAAACATCGGATGTCTGTGTGTCAATCGATCTCAGGAAGTCCGAGATCTGCTCGACAATCCGCATCTCCCATGGCACGTTTGACTCCTCAGATCCGATGTCTGCGGATCGCGTGTCGCCAAGGAGGCGGTCCCTTGTGAAGCTCGCTCGTCTCGGCCCACCCGGAGCCGAGCAACCCGTGCTGGTGGACGGGGACCGGACGTACGCCCTCGCCGGGATCGTGGATGACATCGACGGCGCGTTCTTCGAGAACGGCGGGATCGAGCAGGTGCGTCGCGCCCTGGCGGACGGTGATCTTCCGCTCCTCGAGCGAGCCGAGTCGCTGCGGATCGGCCCGCCGATCGCCCGGCCCAGCGCCGTGATCTGCATCGGGATGAACTACGCCGCGCACGCCGCCGAGTCGGGAGCACAGCCGCCCGAGGTGCCGATCATCTTCCTCAAGACACCCAACACCGTGGTCGGACCGTACGACGAGGTCACGATCCCGCGCGGCAGCACCCAGACCGACTGGGAGGTCGAGCTCGGCGTGGTGATCGGGCGGCGAGCCTCCTACCTCAGCTCGCCGGAGGCGGCGCTCGAGCACGTCGCCGGGTACGTCGCGGCCAATGACCTGTCCGAGCGGCAGTTCCAGCTGCAGGAGTCCGGTGGCCAGTGGAGCAAGGGCAAGTGCGCGCCCGGTTTCAACCCGCTCGGCCCATGGCTCGCGACCGCGGACGAGGTCGACCACGGCAACCTAGCGCTGCGCAGCTGGGTCAACGGCGAGCCTCGCCAGGACTCCAGCACGGCGGACATGATCTTCGACGTGGGCTTCGTCATTCACCACCTCAGCCAGTACCTCACGCTCGAGCCGGGCGACCTCGTCCTGACCGGGACGCCCCAGGGTGTCGCACTGTCCGGGCGCTTCCCCTACCTGCGTCCCGAGGACGTCGTCGAGGTCGAGATCGACGGACTCGGGCGACAACGACAGGTCATGCGCGCCTTCCAGGACGCGGAGGTACTGGCACATGGCTGAGTACGACGGCGTCCGGGCTCTCGTGACCGGCGGCGCCTCGGGCATCGGCCGCGCCACCGCCCTCGCACTGATGGAGCGGGGCGCGACCGTTGCTGTCCTCGACCTTCAGCCCGACCAGGCCCCACCGGGCTCCGTCGGTGTGCTGTGCGATGTCGCCGATGCCGCCAGCGTTGACTCTGCCGTCGCGACCGCGGTGTCTGAGCTGGGCGGTCTCGATGTCGTGGTCAACAACGCCGGCATCGGGGCCCAGGGCACCGTGGCGGACAACCCCGATGACGAGTGGCTGCGGGTCCTCAACATCAATGTCATTGGTATTGCTCGTGTCTCGCGCGCGGCGCTCCCGTCGCTGCGAGATTCCGAGCACGCCGCGATCGTCAACACCTGCTCGATTGCCGCGACTGCTGGCCTGCCTCAGCGGGCGCTGTACAGCGCGAGCAAGGGCGCCGTGCAGTCACTCACCTTGGCGATGGCTGCCGATCATGTCCGCGAAGGGATCCGGGTTTGCTGCGTCAACCCGGGCACGGTCGACACCCCCTGGGTGGGGCGGCTACTCGACAGCGCAGCGGATCCGGCGGCTGAACGAGCTGCTCTGGAGGCGCGCCAGCCGACCGGGCGCCTGGTGTCAGCGGACGATGTCGCCCGCGCGATTCTCTACCTCGCCAGTCCGTTGAACGCGAGCACGACGGGCACTGCCCTCGCGGTCGACGGTGGGATGCAGGGTCTGCGGCTGCGGCCGCGCACCTGAGGCGACCTGATGGACGTCATTGCGCTCCACACGGTGCTGCGCGCTGGTCGCGAGCAGGACTACGACCGCATCCACGCACAGATCCCGGCCGCCCTCGACGGTGCCCTGCGCGAGGCCGGCGTACGGTCCTGGCGCATCTTTCGCGACGGACGGGACCTGTTCCACCTGGTCGAGTGCGACGACTACGCCGCCATGCGCGCAGCGCTGCGGGATCTCCCGGTCAATGTCGAGTGGCAGGCTCAGATGGCTGAGCTGCTCGACGTGCAGGACGACTACTCCGGCCAGGACCGTGGCATCCCGATGGTGTGGCAGCTGCCGGAGGGCGCGCCGTGATGGATCAGGTCGGTCTGCCTCATCGGACGCGAGTTCGGCTGTCGCGCTTGGGCTTTGGTGCTGCGATGCTCGGCAACCTCTACCGAGCGATGGACGACGAGACAGCTCGGGAGACGGTGGCGGCGGCGTACGACAGTGGTGTGCGTTACTTCGACACCGCACCGCACTACGGCCTCGGTCTCGCAGAGCGGCGGCTGGGAGACGCGCTCTCGGCGTACCCACGCTCAGACTATGTCGTCTCCACCAAGGTGGGACGGCTGCTCGTGCCGCGGGACGTCGCACCCGGCGAGCGTGACGCCGAAGGCTTTGATGTGCCGGCCACGCACGACCGGGTTCGCGACTACAGCCGTGATGGCGTGCGGCGGTCCTTGGACTCGAGTCTCGAGCGAATGGCCTTGGACCACATAGACATCGCACTCGTCCACGACCCCGACGAGCACTGGGAGCAGGCGAGTCGCGAGGCAGTGCCCGCACTGTGCGAGCTGCGCGATGAAGGCGTCATCGGCGCGGTCGGGATCGGGATGAACCAGTCGGCCATGCTGACTCGCTTCGTCGACGAGACCGACGTCGATGTCGTGATGTGTGCTGGACGCTTCACTCTGCTGGAGCAGCCGGCTCTCGCTGATCTGCTACCTGCCGCGCTGGCCCGCGGGGTGGGCGTTGTTGCGGTGGGAGTGTTCAACTCCGGTGTCCTGGCTGCGGATTCGGTGCCGGACGACGCGACGTACGACTACGTCCAGGCCGACCGTGAGGTTCTCGACCGCGCCCGCCGCATCCGAGACATCTGCCACAGCCACGGAGTCGAGCTGCCCCGCGCTGCAGTGCAGTTCGCGTTGTCGCATCCCGCCGTCGTGAGTGCAACCGTCGGTATCGGCACTCCGGAGATGGCCCGTCAGGACGCAGCGCTCCTCGAACCGTTCGACACCACGGCCCTGTGGTCGGACCTGGCTGCGAGCGGTTTGATCGACGCCCGGATCCTGGAGGCCGTATGACGCTCCGAGTCGACGCTCACCACCACCTCTGGGATCCCGCGCGACGGGCCTATCCATGGCTCGACGGCGCCGCCATGACCCCGATCCGCAGGCCGTTCGAGGTGGCCGACCTGGGTGCCATGGCGGACGAGATCGGTGTGACACGAACGGTTCTCGTGCAGACGGTGCCGGACGTCGGTGAGACTAGGCAGTTCCTGCTCGACGCGGACGACAGCGACGGGCTGATCGCGGGCGTGGTCGGTTGGGTCGATCTGACGGCGGACGATGTTGCGGACTCGGTCGAACGGCTGCGCAGCGGTCCGGGCGGTCGCCATCTGGTCGGTCTGCGGCACCAGGCGCAGGATGAGCCGGACCCGACCTGGCTGACGAGACCGGACGTCGTACGCGGCCTCCGCGCCGCCACGGCGCTCGACCTGGCGTACGACATCCTGGTCACTCCGCCCCACTGGGAGGCGGCGCTCACGGCGGCTCGATCACTGCCACAAGCGAGGCTGGTCCTCGACCACGCCGGCAAGCCGCCCATCGCGTCGGGTGACCTCGAGCCGTGGCGTCGATGGATCGCCGAGCTGGCCAGAGAGCCGCAGGTGGCGGTCAAGCTGTCCGGGCTGGTGACCGAGGCTGACTGGCATTCGTGGGTGCCCTCGGACCTGCGACCGGTGGTCGACCATGTGCTGGAGTGCTTCGGCCCGGACCGGGTCATGCTCGGGTCCGACTGGCCGGTCTGCGAGCTGGCTGGTCCCGTTACGGTGTCCTGGCGTACGACCGTCGATCTGCTCCCGGTCGAGGTGCACGATCGGGTGCTCGGCCAGAACGCCGCTGAGTGGTACGCACTCTCGGCCACCTGAGCCGGGCACATCTGCCGCGTGCCGTTCGTCAGGGAGATGACGGCACTTCGGAAGGGTGAGGCATGAACGACAACGACCTGTTGGCGGCGCAGTTCGAGGAGCACCGGCTGCACCTGCGAGCGGTCGCGTACCGCATCCTCGGGACCTACGGCGACGCTGACGATGCGGTGCAGGAGGCCTGGCTGCGGCTCAGTCGCTCGGACGCCACCGCGATCGACAACCTCGGCGGCTGGCTGACGACGGTCGTGTCCCGCATCTGTCTCGACATGCTGCGCTCACGGTCGACGCGCCGCGAGGACCCGCTCGATGAACGTCCGGTCGAGACGGCTGGCGCGGACGACGGTGCGGACCCGGAAACCGAGGCAGTGCAAGCGGATTCACTCGGGGCGGCGCTGCTGGTCGTCCTCGACACCCTTGCCCCTGCCGAGCGTCTGGCGTTCGTGCTGCACGACCTGTTCGGGATGCCGTTCGACGAGATCGCACCCATCGTGGACCGTACGCCGGCTGCCGCGCGTCAGCTCGCGTCGCGGGCTCGGCGTCGGGTGCAGGGAGCATCGACCGAAGCCGACCAGGCGCGCCAGCGGGAGGTGGTCGAGGCGTTCCTCGAGGCATCTCGCAACGGTGAGTTCCAGCGGCTGCTCTCCCTGCTCGACCCCGACGTGGTCCTGCGTGCCGACCAGATCGCCGTCGAGACCGCTGCAGCTGCAGTCGCACAGGGTGGACCGGCGGCCCAGGGTGCACCGCTGCTCGCGCGCTTGGTCCGCGGTCAGAACGCGGTGGCCGAGGCTTTCTCCGGTCGCGCGAAGGCGGCGCAGGTGGCGCTCATCGATGGTTCGTTCGGTGCGGTCTGGGCAGTGGAGGGCGTCGTGCGCTCGGTGTTCATGGTGTCCCTCCGCGACGGACGAGTGGCTTCGCTGGATGTCGTGGTCGACCCCGAGCACATCGCCGACCTCGACATCCAGATCCTCGCCTGACCCACCACCCCGTCATCCCGCTGGTCGAGTAGGCGAGGCGGGTCTCGATACGGCTCGTTCCTCGCCTACTCGACCCAAGTAGCCGAGCCGTATCGAGACCTGGTGACCGTGTGGCCGAGTCTCCATGCGGCTCACCAGGTTTCGACTCGGGCTCGTATGCGCCGTTCGGTCGAACGTGCATTGGCCGTCGAGCGCGCCTCGCGCTCGGCGGGGAACCGTGCGCCGATGGCGATGCGTAGACAGCCTTTGCACGTCGGACCGGACATCGCAACCGCCTCCCAGCAACTCACCGGGTCTCGATACGCCTCCGCTGGCGCTCCGGCTACTCGACCAGCGGGTGGTCGGCTACTCGACCAGCGGGGGCGGGGAGGCGGCGGTCGGCGTACCAGGCGATGGCCGAGACGCCGAGCAGAAGCGCAGTGATGCCGAGGCAGTTGACGGTCACCAAGCCGTATCCCTGGTCGTCGGCGTCGAGGAACGGGTATGGGTACCAGCCCGTGATAGCGCCGCGGATCAGCGTGTAGGCCAGCCAGACGATCGGGTAGATCAACGATGGCAGCAGATCCGACGCCTGCACCCGCCCGCGCGGCCCGAACACCACCCAGCCGATCACCGCGAGCAACGGGACCACCACGTGGAGCAGCTTGTCCGCGACATACGACGAACCCTCCAGGTCGAGCAGCGGCCGCAGGAAGAACCAGTGGATGATCCCGGTGACCGTGATGCCGACGATCCCGCTGAGGCGTACGACGTTCCAGACTCGTCCCGAGCGCTGCGGGTCGCGAGTCAGCGTGGCTGACGCGTAGGCGATGAGCGCGTTGCTGAGCACGGTGAAGTAGCTGACGAACCGCACCAGCCGCTCGGTCATGGACGCCGGCTCGAGCTGGTTGAGGACCGACTCGCCGCGCACGATCAGGACGAGCTGGAAGACCAGCGCGAAGGTGGCCACTGCGGCGACGAGTCCGTGCCATGCGCGCGTCATGTGAGCAGTGTGGCGCGTTCCTCGCGTCGACGGCGTTGTACGACCGGGTCTGGCACCGGCGCGGCGGCGAGCAGCCGTCGGGTGTAGTCCTCGGTCGGATCGGTCAGTACCTCCGAGGTCGGGCCCTTCTCGACGATCTGGCCATGGCGGAGCACGGCCACGTCGTGAGCGACCGCCTGCACCACGGCCAGGTCGTGACTGATGAGCAACGCGGCGAAGCCTTGCTCGTCCTGGAGGGCCACGAGGAGGTCGAGGACGGTCGCCTGCACCGACACGTCGAGGGCGCTGGTGGGCTCGTCGGCGATGAGCAGCCGTGGGCGCAGGGCGAGCGCCCTCGCGATCGCCACGCGCTGGCGCTGGCCACCGGACAGCTGGTGCGGGTAGCGCTCGGCGAGAGCCGGATCCAGGCGTACGGAGGTCAGCAGCTCGGCGACTCGTTCCTCGATCGCCTGCCGCGACCAGGATGCCAACCTCAGCGGTTCGGCGATCGAACGCCCCACTGGATGCTTGGGATTCAGCGATGACGCCGGATCCTGGAACACGATCCCGACATCACGCTGGATCGCGCGCAGCCCTCGTCGAGAAGCGCGCGTGACGGACTCTCCGCCGATCTCCACATCACCCGAGGTCGCCGGCGTCAGGCCGGCGAGCGCCCGCCCGATGGTCGACTTGCCCGAGCCCGACTCGCCGACCAGACCTAGCGTGCGGCCGGCGTACAGCGTGAGGTCGACGCCGTCGACGGCGACGAGGTCCTGGCCGCGTCGCCGCTGCGAGTCGTAGCGAACGGTCAGATCCCGGACGGCCGCCGCCTCCGAGTTCGCCTCTGCCTCAACAGGTCTCGAGGACCCATCGAGGCGCGGCACGGCGGCGAGCAACGAGCGGGTGTACGTCTCCTGCGGGTCTCCCAAGACGTCGTCGACCGAGCCGCTCTCCACGACCGTGCCGTCGCGCAGGACGATCACGTGGTCGGCCAGGTCGGCGATGACGCCCATGTCGTGGGTGATGAGCAGGATCGCCGTGCCACGATCACGCAACGACCGCAGCAGGTCGAGCACACCCGCCTGCACGGTCACGTCGAGCGCGGTCGTCGGTTCATCGGCGATGAGCACAGCGGGGTCCTTGCTCATCCCCATCGCGATCATGGCGCGCTGCAGCTGACCACCGGAGAGCTGGTGCGGGTAGGACGCCGCGATGCGTTCCGGGTCGTCGATACCGGCCTCTGCGAGCAGCTCCTCGACTCGACCAGCCGGCACCGAGTCTCCATGTGCTGCAAGGGCTTCGGCGATCTGGTCGCCGATCGTAAAGACAGGGTTCCAAGCCGCCATCGGCTCCTGGAAGACCGCACCGATCTGGCGGCCGCGGATGCCACGGATGGTCTCCGCGTCGGCCGTCAGCAGCTCCAAGCCGTCGAGCTGGATGGAGCCCTCGACAGACGTGTCCGGTTCGAGCAGACGCAGGATCGACATCGCCATCACGGACTTGCCCGAGCCGGACTCGCCGACCAGGCCCAGCACCTGCCCCGGGCGCAGCGTGAGGTCAACGCCGTGCACGACCTCACGCTGCGTCTGCCGACCGTCCGGGAACGCGATACGCAGTCCCCGGACGGTCAGCACCGGCGTACTCATCAATGTCACTTCGTCAGCGAGACGCGCAGGTAGTTCGGGTAGTTCGGGAAGCCCGAGACGTCGAAGTTGCTGACGCCCGACCCGCGCAGGAACGCGTTGCGGGTGTAGATCAGTGGCACGACCGGGGCGTCCTGCAGGATCAGCTTGTCCGCCTTGGCCCAGATCGCGCCGGCCTTGGCGGGGTCGATCTCGCCCGTGGCCTGCTTGATGAGCGCGTCGACCGCCGGGTTGGAGTAGCGCGACAGGTTGTAGTTGCCGCCACCGATCTGCGAGCTGTCGAACAGCGGCTGGATGTTGCCGTTGGCGCTGGGGAAGTCCGGCTGCCAGCTGCCGACGGTCAGGTCGTAGTCACCCTTGTCGTCGGTCTGGGCGTCCGCGGTGTTCTCCTCCTCGAGCGGCTTGATGGTGACGGTGATGCCCGCCCGCTTGAGGCCCTGCTGGATCGCCTCGGCCTTCGCGACATCGCTGGGCTTGTTGGAGGTGATCAGCTTGAGATTCAGGTTGGTTGCGCCGGCCGACTTCAGCAGGCCCTTCGCCTTGGTCACGTCACCGGTCTCCGGCGCCGGGTAGAGGTCGTACGCCTGCCGTCCCGGAATGCCCGGCGTGATCAGCGTCGTCGCCGGGGCGCCACCCTGTGCTCCGCCGACGGCGAGCTGGAAGGCCTTCTTGTCGACGGCGTACGTGATCGCCTGACGCACCCGCTTGTCGGCCAGCTTGCCGTGCTTGGTGTTGATCGCGAGATAGGCGAGTGCGCCCGGATTCGACAGTGCGAGACGGGATTTCGCGGACGGGTTGCTCGTGATCTGCTTCAGCTGGGCCGGCGGGACAAAGCCCGACCCGAATGCCGTACGCGCCTCGCCCGAGTCCGCGATCAGCGACTGTGCCGCGACGGACTCGTCCTGGCTGAGCTTGTAGACGATCTTGTCTGGTCCGCCGAGGCGGACGCTGTCCGTCTTGGTGCTCCACTGCGGGTTGCGCTTGAGAGTCAGCGACGTGCCCTGCTTGTAGTTCTCGACCTCATACGGACCGGACGCCACCGGCTTGTTGCCGTACGACGCAGGCGTGGTGTCCGCAGCCTTCGGCACCGGCGAGAACGCGCCCATCGACGCGATCCACGGCCAGTCGCCGTAGGGCACGTTGAGGTGGAAGACGATGGTCTTGGCGTTGGGAGTCGCGATCGAGGGGAGCTGCTGGCCCTTGTAGGGCCCCTTGTACGACGCCGCGCCCGTGAGCAGCGCCTTGTGGTAGCCGAGGCCACCGGACAGCTCGGGTGCGAACGAGCGCTCGATGCCGTACTTGATATCGGCGCTGGTGATCGGCTGTCCGTTCGAGAACTTCAGGCCGTCCTTGAGCGTGAACGTCCAGGTCTTGCCGCCGTCGCTGGGCGTGCCCGTCGTGGTTGCGAGGTCCGGGACGACCTTCGGCTGCTGACCCGGCTTGATGTCCCAGGTCGTCAGTCGGCGGTGCACGAGGCCGAGTGACGTGATCGCCAGACTCTGACTCTTGGCCGGCTCGAAGCTCAGCTCGCTGGAGGAGTTGTAGATCGTGAGCGTGCCGCCCTTGGCGGTCGCCTCGGGCTTGGAACCGGCCGACGACGAGTCGTCCGATGACGGGTTGGCGTTGCAGGCGCTGATCGCCAGCGCCGTGCTCAGGGCGACCACCGCGGGGGTGATGGCTCGCTTCATGAGGGTTCCTTTCGACAGGTGCTGGCAGGCGCTCAGCTGGTTTGGCGGACACGAGGGTCGAGCCGCGAATAGGTCAGGTCCACAACGAGATTCGCGAGGACCACGAGGCAGGCGGAGAAGAGTGTGACGCCGAGGATCACGGGGAGGTCGAGGTTGCCGACCGCCTCGATCAGCAAGGAGCCGAGGCCCGGCATGCTGAAGATCTTCTCGGTGATGACGGCACCGCCGAGGAGCGTGCCGAGGTCGAGGCCGAACACCGTGACGATCGGCAGCAGGGCGTTGCGCAGGCCGTGACGAGTGACGACGCGACGCTCGCGCAGACCCTTGGCGCGGGCGGTGCGGATGAACGGGTCACCCATCACCTCGAGCAGCTGGCTGCGGGTCAGGCGGGTGTAGACGGCGGCCGACGCGACGGCGAGCACGATCCACGGCAGGACCAGGTGCCAGGCCCACTGCACCGGACTCTCGGTGAGCGGCACGTAGGTGCCGACCGGCAGCACGTTGGCCTTGAACCCGAGCAGGTAGATCGCGACCAGACCGATGAGGTACGTCGGTGCCGACACTCCCAGCGTCGTCGTCGCCATGACGGAGCGGTCCAGCCACGTGCCTCGCTTGAGCGCGGCAAGCACACCACTCGTCACACCGATGACCGACCAGAGCACTGCGGCGCCCAGCGCGATCGACAGGGTGACCGGGAAGCGGTCGATGATCTGACCGGTGACCGTGTCGTTCAGGCGGAACGAGTAGCCGAAACACGGTGCGCTGCAATGGACTTCGCTCGCGCCGCTGCCGAACGTGCGGCCCACTGCCAGGCCGCGCAAGAAGTCGACCAGCTGCGCGAGGGTCGACTTGTCGTAGCCCAGGAGATGGCGTACCTCCTCCTTGCGCTCGGCCGTGCACGGCTTGCCGCAGGACGCCTGCGACACGTCGGTCGGCAGGAGATGGAACATCAAGAAGGTCAGGAAGGTGACCACGAGCAGGACCACCAGCGCGCCGAGAAGGCGACGGACGACGTACGGCATGGGTCACCTCCTCCTGGTCAGGCGCGGGTCGAGCGCGTCCCGCAGGCCGTCCCCGAGCAGGTTGAACGCGAGGGTGATGGCGAAGAGCGCGGAGGCGGGCGCGAGGAGGTACCAGGGGTCCGAGGCGATCCAGCCGATCGCCGTGCCGATCGTGCGGCCCCATGCGGGTGTCGGTGGTGGGACGCCGACGCCGAGGAAGGACAGCGCGGCCTCGGCCCCGATGCTGCTCGGGATCCGCATCGTCGTGAACACGATGATCGTGCTGCCGAGGTTGGGGAGCAGCTGCTCGCGGAGCACGTGCCACGGGCCGGCGCCCATCGCGCGGGAGGCACTGACGAAGTCGCGCCCCATCAGGGCGAGCGACTGCCCTCGGATGACGCGTGCGACCGGCGGCCAGCCGAACAGCCCGATGACGAGGATGACGAGCAGCCAGCGCGGCACCGAGTCCGGTGCGAGGGCACCGAGCGAGATCATGAAGATCAATGACGGGAAGCCGAAGAGGACGTCGATCACCCGGCTGGCCACGCGGTCGTACCACCCGCCGAAGAGCGCTGCGGTCGCGCCGACGAGCACGCCGAGCGTCACCGCGATGAAGGTCGCCCCGATGCCGACCAGGATCGAGGTCCGCGCGCCGTGGACGACGATCGCGAACAGGTCGCGCCCGGTGAGCGGCTCGACGCCGAACCAGTGCGCACCGCTGACGCCGCCGAACGCACCGCGCGGTGAGCCGTCCTCACCCAACACTTCGTGATGCCAGGTGGTGGGGTCCTGACCGCTGAGGCCGGCGACGAGAGGAGCGGCCAGGGCAGCCAGCACCATCACGACGATCACGATGAGCCCGACCATGGCTGCACGGTCGTGCCGCAGCCGGCCGAGCACGGACGCCGCCTTGGCGCTGGGTGCGTCGATGGCGGCCTGGTCGGGCGGGCCGGGTGAGAACGTCACGGTGGTAGGGCTTCCTGGTCAAGTAGTCACATCAGCACAGATTATGTGCTCGACAAGGAAACGTTATACGGACGGTCAGACAGAGGTCAGCACCGGGTCAGGCTCGGCCGCTGGTCGAGTAGCCCGGAGCGGGTCTCGATACGAGGCTCCGCAAGCTCCGCCTCTACTCGACCCAAGCACCGGAGGGCGTATCGAGACCCGGCTACGACTCCTGGGCGCCGGTTGTGCTCTGGCGGGCCTGGAGCACGAACGGCGGCTCGACGACCTCGAACCCGGCACCGTCCAGGCGGCTGCCGCGCTCGCTGATCAGGCGTACGGCCCCGGCGGCGATCGCCGTCTTGTCCGGTGCGATGGTGCTCAGCGGCGGCAGGCTGTAGCGGCTCTCGTCCGAGCCGTCGAAGCCGATGATCGCGATGTCCTCGGGCACCCGCAGCCCCGACCGGACGGCCTCGTGGAGGGCGCCGACAGCCAGGAGGTCGTTGCAGCAGAACACCGCATCCGGTCGGTCGTCCGCCGGACCGTCGAGCAGCGCGCGCATGGCGAGCATGCCGTCGTGACGGTGAAAGCTCTCGGCGCCGGCGACCCGGTCGTCCGGAGCGGTCAGCCGCGCGGCCTTCAGCTCTTCGCGGTAGCCCTGCAGTCGCAGCGCAGCGGTCGCGCGACGCGGGTTGTCACCGATGAACGCGATGCGGGTGCGCCCCAGGTCGATCAGGTGACGGGTGGCGGCACGGGCTGCGGCGACGTTGTCGATCGCCACCCGGTCGAGCGCGAAGCCGGCGGTCTGCTCGCCCAGGAGTACGACCGGGAATCCGTCCGGCAGGGTGGCCAGGTCGTCTGCGACCAGTGCCTCGGGGCTGACGATCGCGCCGTCGACCATGTGCGGGCCGAGAGTGGCGATGCTCTCCAGCTCGCGCTCGCGCTGGCCTTGGGTCTGCTCGATCAGGACGTTCCAGCCGTTCGTCTGCGCGGCCGTGATGACCAGCCCGGCCAGCTCGCCGAAGTAGGGGATCCCGAGGTCCGGGACGACAAGACCGAGGAATCCCGTACGGCCGCGGCGCAGGTTGCGCGCGCCGATGTTGGGTCGGTATCCGGTCTGCTCGAGCGCAGCCTCGACCTTGCGGCGGTTGTCCTCGCGGACGAACTCGTAACCGTTCACGACGTTCGAGACGGTCTTGACCGAGACCCCCGCCAGCTCTGCGACGTCCTTGAGCGTGGCCACCATCAGCTCCTCCTGCACGACGGGCCCCTGCCGAGGCGTACGCAACGGCCCGAGGCAACACGCAGCGACCCCACGGGCCGCATCTCGCGGCAGCGTAACAATGGTCCGATCTCTTTACAACGTCGTGCCAACGATGTAAAACAGTGGCCGAACCCGACTGTGTGGCTCAGGTCACATCGGTTGCACGGCCGGGGCCCACCCTGTGTCAAAGGAGTGCTCATGCTCGGCAACCCGTCCTCGCCTCGATCCCCGGGCCTGCGCACCGTCGCAGTGTCTGCCGCCGTCGCGCTCGCCTGCACCCTGTCAGCGTGCTCCAAGAGCGAGTCCGACTCCGACGCCACCGGCAGCGCCGGCAGCGGCTCGCCCGCCGCGGCTGCACCGTCCGCCCCGGCCGCGTCGACTGCCACCACTCAGCCGTCCCAGACCGGCACCGGCTGCGCGCTGTCGGCCACCGGCTATCCCAAGGTCGATCTGAAGACTGCGAAGGTCGGCTTCTCCCAGTCCGAGAAGGAGGGCAACCCGTTCCGGATCGCAGAGACCAAGTCCATCCGCGACGAGGCCGCTCGCCTCGGCATCCCCAAGGGCAACCTGCTCACCACCAACGCGCAGAGCGACCTCAACAAGCAGATCAGCGACATCAAGTCGCTGCTGTCGCAGGGCGTCCAGCTGCTGATCGTGGCGCCGCTGAACTCCGACGGCCTGCAGCCGGCGCTCGATGCGGCCAAGGCCAAGAAGGTGCCGGTCGTGACGATCGACCGCCAGGTCACCTCCAAGCCGTGCACCGACTACCTGACCTTCATCGGGTCCAACTTCGTCAGCCAGGGCCAGCGCGCGGCCGACGCCATGATCAAGGAGACCGGTGGCAAGGGCAAGGTCGCGATCCTGCTCGGCGCCTCGGGCAACAACGTCACCACCGACCGGACCAAGGGCTTCAAGGACCAGCTCGCCGCCAAGGGCCCGGGCCTCAAGATCGTCGCTGAGCAGACCGGTGACTTCGAGCGGTCCAAGGGCCAGTCGGTGATGGAGCAGCTGATCCAGTCCCACCCGGACATCACCGCGGTCTACGCGGAGAACGACGAGATGGGTGTCGGCGCTGTGAACGCGCTGCGCTCGGCCGGCAAGACGCCTGGCAAGGACGTCAAGATCGTCTCCGTGGACGGCACCCGCAACGCGGTCCAGCTCTTGGCGGACGGCAAGTACAACGGCGTGATCGAGTCCAACCCGCGCTTCGGACCGCTGGCGTTCAAGACGCTGCAGCAGTTCGAGAGTGGCACGGCGATCCCGCCGAGCATCGTCATCACCGACGACGCGTACGACCCGTCCAACGCCAAGCAGAAGATCAACAACGCCTACTGAGATGGCGAGCACCCACGAGGAGCGGCGGGAGGACGTACCCGTCCTCGAAACCGTAGGCGGCACAAAGCGATTCGTCGGCACGCTGGCGCTCAACGACGTGTCGTTCCAGCTGCGTCCGGGTGAGGTGCACGCCCTCGTCGGCGAGAACGGCGCCGGCAAGTCGACGTTGATCAAGGTGCTGACCGGCGTCTACCAGCTCGACGGCGGTGAGCTGCGGCATCGCGGCGAGCCGGTGTCGTTCGGGCGTCCGGTCGATGCGCAGCGGGCGGGGATCTCGACCATCTACCAAGAGGTCAATCTCATCCCGCTGCGCAGCGTCGCGGCCAACGTGTTCCTCGGTCGTGAGCCGACGCGATACGGCCTGGTCGACCGCAAGCGGATGCATCGTGAGGCAGCCGAGCTGCTCGAGCGGTACGGCATTCACGGCGACGTGGGTCGGCCGCTCGGCACGCTCGGTGTCGGTGCCCAGCAGATGGTGGCGCTCGCCCGTGCGGTGCACGCGGAGGCGCACGTGGTGATCATGGACGAGCCGACGTCCTCGCTGGAGCCCCGCGAGGTCGAGACGCTCTTCGAGGTGATCGAGCGACTGCACGAGGACGGCATCGCGATCCTCTACGTCAGCCACCGGCTCGATGAGCTCTACCGCATCTGCGACCGGGTGACGGTGCTGCGCGACGGGCGGCTGGTCCACACCGGCGACCTCGCGGACCTGAAGCGCATCGACCTGGTCTCCAAGATGCTCGGCCGCGAGGTGAGCGACATCCGGCGGCACGGCTCGACGACCTTCGGCGAGACCGACCACGCAGTCGTCGACGAGGGCCGCGGTGAGCCGCTGCTGCAGGCGCAGCGGCTGGTGAGTGCGCCGAAGGTACGCGATGTGTCGGTCGAGATCCACGCCGGCGAAGTGGTCGGTCTCGCCGGCCTGCTGGGTGCGGGTCGCAGTGAGACGGCGCGGGCGATCCTCGGAGCGTTGCCGTTGAGCTCGGGCACCGTCCTGCTCGGCGGCAAGGCGCTGCCCAGCGGCAATGTCGGTGCGGCGACTCGGGCCGGCATCAGCATGCTCGCCGAGGACCGCAAGCTCGACGGGATCATCCCTCACCTGTCCATCCGCGAGAACATCGTGCTCGCCGCCCTGCCCCGCCTTTCCCGCTTCGGCGTGGTCGACCGCGCACGCCAGGACGAGGTCGTACAGACCTTCATGGAGCGACTCCGGATCAAGGCGTCCAGCCCCGACCAGAAGGTCGTCGAGCTCTCCGGCGGCAACCAGCAGAAGGTGCTGCTCGCGCGCTGGCTCTGCACGCAGCCGAAGGTCCTGCTGCTCGACGAGCCGACGCGCGGTATCGACATCGGCGCCAAGGCCGAGGTGCAGGCACTCATCGACGAGCTCGCGTCCGATGGGCTCGGGGTGCTGCTCGTGTCGTCCGAGCTGGACGAGCTGGTCGACGGCTCGGACCGAGTCATGGTGCTGCGCGACGGCGAGGTGGTGGGCGAGCTCAGCGGCGACGACCTCACCCGTGACCGCATCCTCGACGCGATCGCCGGCGACCACCAGGAGGAGAGCGCATGAGCACCCCACGATGTTTCTCCTCCGCTTTGCTCCTCCGAATACATCGAGGGGACCCCGCATGACCGACCTCACCGTCCGTGGCCGCTCGCTCGACAAGAGCGCCGTCTCCCGATGGCTGCAGGAGTACGGCGTCTACGCGGCCGTCGCCGCCCTGCTGGCCTTCAACATCGCCTTCACCGACAACTTCCTGTCTGCTACCAACTTCCGCACCCAGCTCGTCCAAGCAGCGCCGATCTGCATCGTCGCGCTCGGCATGGCCCTCGTCATCGGCACGGAAGGCGTTGACCTGTCGGTCGGCTCGGTGATGGCGCTGTCGGCCGCGCTCGTCCCGCTCTACCTCGGCTATGGCCTGGTGCCGGCCGTCCTGGCAGCCCTCGTCGCGGGGCTCGCAGTCGGTGCTCTGAACGGCGCGCTCGTCGCGTACATCGGCATCCAACCCATCGTCGCGACCCTCGCCCTCCTGGTCGGCGGGCGCGGGCTCGCTCTCGTCATCGCACACGGGCAGCTCGTCGACGTACACGACGCCAACCTGCTCTCGCTCGGCTCCGGCGAGCTCCTCGGAATCCCAGTCGTCGTCGTGATCGCCGCAGTTCTCGCCGTCCTGGTCTGGCTGCTCGTCGCCCGCACAACCTTCGGTCGACAGCTGGTCGCGATCGGCGACAACCGCACCGCGAGCACCCTCGCGGGCCTGCCCGTACGCCGGGTGCTCGTCGGCGTGTACGCCATCTGCGGGGTCCTCGCGGCCGTCGCCGGCGTGCTCGCCACGGCTCGCCTCGGAGCGGGCGACCCGGCGAACACCGGTCAGCTGATGGAGCTTTCGGCGATCACCGCGGTGGTCGTGGGCGGCACCCCGCTCAGCGGCGGCAAGGTGCGCATTCTCGGCACGATCTTCGGCGCACTGCTGATGCAGCTGCTGCGCGCGACGCTGATCAAGAACGACCTGCCGGACTCCACGGCGCAGATGGTGCAGGCCGTGGTGATCATCGGCGCGGTCTACGTCGCGCGAGAGCGAGCGACACGATGAGCGCGCCCACGCCGACGGATGCGGACACCGACATGACTTCACCGGACGCGCCGGACACGATCGAGGAGCAGCCGGCGAGCTCACCTCAGGTCCGGCAGCAGCTGTTCGCGAGTCTGCTGCAGCGACAGGGAGCGGCGGCCGCACTGCTCCTCGTTGTGGTGATCTCGTGGATCACGCTGCCGGACTTCGGCTCGACCGACAACCTGCGCGACATCGCGCTGCAGAGCTCGTTCCTCGCGATCATCGCGCTCGGCATGACGTTCGTGATCATCACCGGCGGCATCGATCTGTCGGTCGGCTCGGTCTACGCACTGGGAGGCGTGCTGGCGGCGTACGGCGCGCAGTCCGGTTTCCTGATGGGCCTGCTGCTCCCGCTCGTCGTGTGCGGGGCGATCGGCCTGGTCAACGGGCTGCTGGTGGCGCGCCTCGGGCTGCCGCCGTTCATCGTGACGCTCGCGTCGCTGCTGTTCGCGCGCGGGCTGCTGCTCGCGATCACCAACGAGGGCGCGACGACCCGCAAGATCACCGACTCCACGTTCCTCGCGCTCGGACGCAACTCGTTCCTGGGGCTCGGTCTGCCGGTGTGGTTCGCGATCGGGCTGTGCCTGGTCGGTGGGCTCGTCCTGCGGCGGACGCGTTTCGGCGAATCGCTTTTCGCGACAGGCGGATCCGAGGGCTCCGCCCTGTTGATGGGCCTTCCAGTCATGCGGGTCAAGATCACGGTGTACGCCCTCAGCGGCGCGCTCTCCGGCCTCGCCGGGGCGCTCACTGCGGCCTACCTGCAGTCAGGCGTCACGGTCATCGGTGTCGGCGTCGAGCTGGACGCGATCGCGGCTGTCGTCATCGGCGGCACGCTGCTCAGCGGCGGTGCCGGCACGGTGCTCGGTACGGCTGTCGGTGTGCTGCTGCGCAACGTGATTCAGAACGTGATCAACCAGATCGGCGGTCTCGACAGCAACTACCAGTCGGTCATCAGCGGTGCGTTCCTGCTGGTGGTGGTCATCGTGCAGCGGCTGCTGTCGCAGGCTCGACCGGGACGCCCTCGATGAGGGGACGCCGACGATGAGCCGAGCGATCACCCGAGGCGGGCGTACCCCGCGACAAGGAGCCGCCCTGTGCTGCGCTACTCGCTGATCCATCCGCAGATCCTTGGCGCGCTCGCCGCGGCCGGTCACGGGAGCACGGTGCTCGTCGCGGACGCCAACTACGCGCACAGCACCGGTACCAACCCGGCCGCGCCCGTCGTACAGCTCAACCTCGCGCCCGGCCTGGTCAGCGTGCAGCAGGTGCTCGGTGCACTGATCGGAGCGGCGCCGTTCGAGCGCGCGCGGCTGATGGCGCCGGACGACGGGAGCGCGTCACCGTGCGCCCACACGTACGCTGGCATCCTGGGTCCACAGGTGCCGGTCGAGGTTGTCCCGCGGGAGCAGTTCAAGACCGCCTGTCGCAGCGTCGATCTTGCGCTCACCATCGCCACCGGCGACGACCGCTACTACGCGAACGTGCTGCTCACGATCGGTGCCATGCCGCCCGGCGGGGAGTCGTCATGATCGGTGGACGCGGTGACATCGTGCTCGAGCCAGTAGCCAAAGGGCCGAACGTGCGTTGGGTTGTAGGAGCACATACCCGAACGGATCGTTAATCGTAGGGCGGACAGGAAAGTAGGGCATGAAACCACTTTCGACCGAACGGCTGCCTAAAGATTTCTGGTACCCGACCGGTTATATTCGGGTGCTAGAGTCCGGCTTGGTTGATTTGGAGCCCTGGAAGATTCTTGATGCCGAGCAGGTGGAATTCCATCGAGAGGGGCTGGCGCTGCGGTACCCAGCGCGACGCTTGCTTCCATTTGCAAACCGCCAAGACATGGATGATATTGCGTGTTGGGATCTGGAGCGTGGAAACCAGCCCGTTGTCATCATTCATGACTATGCGTCTCCCGGGTGGGAGAGCCGTGGAGAGTTCGCTGACTTCTATTCCTGGCTCCGAGAAGCAGTTGAAGACTTCATCATCTTCGATCAGGTGTAGGCATCGACCAGCATCATGGCTGCGGCTCGACGCGAGCAATGGCGCGGACGAAGCTCCATGGTGATGCCGCTGACAGAGCTGACCTTCACACCTGCTACGACTGGCCCCGTTTTGGACGCCGTCTGTGGCCAACTGCTACTCGACCCTTCGAACGCCGTGCTCTTGCGGCATCACACGAACGCCGTCTACCGGCTTGTGAGCGCTCCGATCGTCGTCAAGATCTCTCGCCCGGGCGCGAGAGATGTTGAGTCGACAGTCAACCTCGTCCGTTGGTTGGCCGCGCACGATGTGCCGTCCGTATCCCTTGTTGATGAGATCGAGCAGCCAATCACGGTCGCCGGTTGCGAGATCACGTTGTGGAAATACCTGCCGCAGATACATGAGATCTCAGCAGGGGATATCGCCACCCCGCTCGCCGCATTGCACCGTACGCCGCCGCCTCCAGATCTGCCGCGGTTGGACCCGATGCCCGACGTCGAGCGATCTTTGGCCGCGTCGCGATTCCTGAGCGACGACGAGAAGACGATCCTTCAACAGAGGTCTGACGAGCTAACAACAGCATGGGTGAACCTCAAATTCGACAGCGGTGGTGTGTTGTTGCATACCGACCCACAGCACCGCAATACGTTGTGGGAAGAGTCCGGCAAGCGTGCGGTCTTATGTGACTGGGAGAGTGCGACCATTGGGCCGGCAGAGTGGGACCTGGTCACCATCGAGATTCACTGTCGCCGCTTCGGACACGAGACCAGTCAGATGGATGAGTTCTGCCGCTGGTACGGCCGCGACGTTCGGGACTGGCCCGGCTATGTTGTCGTCCGCGATATCCGTGAGCTGAAGATGATCGCCTCGAACGCGCGGAAGTCTGCTCCGGGCACACCGCATGCGGACGAGGTCCGTCGTCGTATCGCGCTCCTCGATGACGGCCCCGAGCGTCGCTGGTACATCCTTTAAGACACAGGTCTTCGTATCCGGGTGGCCGAGCGCGCTGGCGTTTTGATATCTGTCTGCCGCCCTACGCTTAACAGCGCGCTGGAATCATGTGGCCATTCGTCTGCGCACGCGACGTGTCGTTAAGGTGACAACCCTGGGGTCCGCGTTAAAGGAGAGAATCGCATGGCACAGAAGGTTCAAGTTCTGCTCGTCGACGACGTCGACGGCTCGGAGGCAACAGAGACAGTGACCTTTGGCCTGGATGGTGTGAGCTACGAGATCGACCTGTCCTCAAGCAACGCGGCCAGTCTTCGTGACGGGTTTGCTAAGTGGGTTGACCCGGCACGTCGCACTGGTGGTCGTCGCGCCACGGGCAAGGCCGCCGCGGCCGGTGCCCGACAGGATCTCAATAAGATGCGCGAGTGGGGCCGGGCCAACGGCTACACGGTGAGCGATCGTGGCCGCGTCTCGGGTGAGCTGCAGGAGGCGTACGACAAGGCGAATTAGGCGTACCGCGCAGACCAAGAGAGCCATCCCTCAAGACCGGGATGGCTCTCTTGCGGCGTTCGGGCTGCGGATAGGCCGGACACGATGAGTGGGCCCCGTGGGGCTCGAACCCACAACCTACGGATTAAAAGTCCGCAGCTCTACCAATTGAGCTAGAGGCCCCGGCGCCGCAGACGGATCCTGGCGCGCGCAGGCAAGCGTAGTCGCGTCCGCCGGGGACCGACCGCCCGGCCCGCGGGAGCGTACGCGTGCGGAACCCGTGTCGTACGCCGACCGTTGGCCGACCATGAGCCAGTCCCTGACCTGTCCCAAGTGCCAGAGCGACATGCGCAGCTACGAGCGCAACCGTGTCCTGGTCGACCAGTGCACCGGGTGCGGCGGCATCTTCCTCGACAAGGGCGAGCTGGAGGCGTTGGCTGCAGCCGAGAACGCCTGGCACCAGCAGGCTCAGCCCGAGCCGCAGCAAGCACCGGGTGTCGCCCACCAGCAGCAGGCGCCGGCGCCCCCGGCTCCACCCCAGTACGCCGCGCCCGCTCCGCAGCAGCCGGCGTACCCGCCGTCCGGTTACGCCCAGCCGCAGCAGCCGGCCCCGGCATACGCCACCTCCAAGCAGCGCTACGCGCAGGGCTACCCGGGCGGTCAGCGCTACGCCGGCTCGAAGGCGCGCTACGGCCAGCACGGCAAGCGCAAGTCGTTCCTCTCGGAGCTGTTCGACTGACCGACCCCAGCGCGTCGCAACCGTGAGGCGTGTCGCGCTAGGGAGGGATGGGTCCGTCGCTAGGGAGGGATGGGTCCGTGGAGAAGTACAACGAGGTTGCGCATATGTACAACCTCGTTGTGCTTCTCCAGACACCCCCTGGCCAGCAGCGCGCGACACGCCCGAGCCGGGCACCGCGGAGCGACGGCACCTAGGCCGGGCGGCGTGCGCGTACGACGTCGGCGAGCTCGCGATGGATCGTCAGCATCGCGAGTTCGCAACGTTCCCAAGCGAATTGGCCGGCTCGCGCCCGTGCCGCGGCACGTGTCGCGCGCGCCGGACGGGCCGCCAGACGCAGCACCGCGTCAGCCAACGACTCGGGATCAGGCCGACCCCACGCGCCCGACGACTCGTCGATCAGCTCACGCCCGCCGCCGACATCGGCCGTCACCACCGGCGTACCGCACGCGAGGGCCTCGAGCACCGCCAGCCCGAACGTCTCGGCCGGGCAGACCGACAGGCTGATGTCGGCCGCGGCCAGGAGGGTGGCCAGCCTGGACCGCTCACCGATGTGCCCGTGGAACGTCACTGGCGCGTCGGCCGCGAGCTCCTCGAGCTCGTCGCGATGGGGACCGCCGCCGAGCACGTCGAGGTGCACGGGTACGCCGCGCTCATGGAGGGCGACTGCGGTCGCCACGGCCAGATGCGGACTCTTCTCCCGCGAGAGCCGGCCAGCGTGCACCAGCCGCAACGGACCGTCGTACGCCGGTCGCACCACGGGACAGAACGTCGCCAGGTCCACCCCGAGCGGCACCCGCAGGAGCTGCGCGGTGCGCGGGCCTGGCACCCGCTCGAACTCAGCAGCCGCGTAGTCCGAGGTGACCACGATGGTGTCGAACTGGCGGAGCAGGATGCGGTTGAGCAGCGAGATCGGGGCGGCGACGGTCGTCTCCAAGCCCGTGCGCAGCTGGAGCATCGCGCCCATCCGCTCGTGCGAGAAGAGCACGGTCGGCACGCCCGCCCGGCGTGCCCAGCGCGCGACCGGCAGCAGCGTCGATTTGTCGGAGATCTCCAGCGACGTCGGCGCGAACTCCTCCAGCACGTCAGTCACGCGCCACGGCTGCACGATCATCCGGTAGTCGCCCCGCACCCGAGGGGCCCTGATCTGTACGACGGTGCCGGCCGCCGTACGGGCGCGCGCGTCCTCCGGGCCGGGGATGACGAGCAGGCGTTCGACGCCGTCGCGGTGGTAGGCGGCGCCGAGCCGGTCGACGACGACCTTCATGCCGCCGGACACCGGCCCGATGAAGTTGGCGAGCTGCGCGACGCGCACGAGTGGTCGGTCCGGACCGGAGATCACGCGCTCACCCTGGCGCTTCCGGGTGAACAGCGGGTGCCCCTGGCGTCGCGGGTCCCTGAAGACGTGGGGTCCTGACGTTGCGGCTCCTACAGTTGGCCGCATGGCTGAACAGCTCGTCCTCGGCACCATGTACTTCGGCGGACGCACCGACGCCGCGACCTCCCACGCGCTCATCGACCGGTTCGTCGAAGCCGGTGGCCGAATGCTCGATACGGCCAACTGCTACGCCTTCTGGGCCGGGGGCAGCGGCCTCAGTGAGGCTGCGCTCGGCGAGTGGTTGCGTGCCAAGCCGGGCGCCGACGTCGAGCTCGCCTCCAAGGTCGGCGTGAACCCGGCCGGTGACGGCATCGAGGGCTTGGGCGTCGCGGTCGTACGCCGTGAGCTCGCCGCCTCCCTCGAACGCCTGGGCCGGGAGCGGCTCGACGTCTACTGGGCGCACGGTGAGGACCGTTCGACGCCCGACGAGGAGGTTGTGGCGACGTTCGGATCGCTCGTGCAGGAGGGGCTGGTCGGTCGGATCGGCCTGTCCAACCACCCGACCTGGCGGGTCGAGCGGTTCCGGCAGTTGGCGTCCCAGCAGGGGCTGCCGGCGTTCGACCTGCTGCAGCTGACCACGTCGTACGTCGAGCCGCGGCCGGGTGCGGCGGTCGAGGGCAAGGACCATCCGTACGGCTTCGCCAACCTCGAGACGGCGGACTATCTGGCGACGCACCCAGATGTGCAGCTCTGGGCGTACTCACCGCTGATCCAGGGCGCGTTCGACCGCGAAGACCGCCCGCTGCCCTCGGCGTACGACCACCCGGGCACGACGGCACGGCTGGCCGCGCTGGGCGCGGTCGCGTCGGAGGTCGGGGCGAAGCCAGGGCAGGTGGTCCTGGCATGGCTGCTGGCGCGCGGCGTACGCCCGATCATCGGCGCGAGCTCGGTGGCTCAGCTCGATGAAGCGATCGAGGCGGCGTCCCTGACGCTCACGGGCGACCAGCGGCGACGGCTCGACGAGCCTGCTTGATTCCGGACGCGGACCATCCGCAACCCGGCCTACGTTGAGGTCATGGTGACGACCAAGGCGACGGTGGGCGAGCTGACCGTACGACCGCTCAGCGCGGACACGTGGGACGCCTTTGCGGATCTCGCGGAGCGGCACAACGGGGTGTGGGGCGGCTGCTGGTGCACGTTCTTCCACACCTTCGAGGCGGAGAAGACGCACACCGTTGAGGGCAACCGCGCCCTCAAGGAGCAGCTGGTCCGCGAGGGCCGTTCGCATGCGGCGCTCGTCTTCGACGGCGAGGTCGCGGTGGGCTGGTGCGAGTACGGTCCGCCCGCCGAGCTGCCGAACATCAACCACCGCAAGCAGTACGAGAAGGGCGTCGACCAGCCGCCCGACTACCGGGTGACATGCTTCTTCGTCGACAAGCACTACCGACGGAACGGCGTCTCGCGGACGGCGCTGACCGGCGCGCTGGACCTGATCGCCGAGGCGGGTGGGGGAGTCGTCGAGGCGTACCCGCAGGACACGGGCGGCAAGAAGATCACCGCGTCGTTTCTCTACAGCGTGACCCGCAGCATGTTCGAGCAGGCGGGCTTCACCTACTCGCGGCCCAAGGGCAAGAACCACTGCGTCATGACCAAGATCGTGACTCCGCTGGTCGAGTAGGCGAGCCCCAAGGGCGAGCCGTATCGAGACCTCCGGCCTACGCTGACGTCGTGGTGGTGCGCTACGAGGCACGCGGCTCCGATCACACGCTCGTCGACAGCGTGATGGTCGGTGAGATCGACGCGTCCGTCCTCGTGCAACGTCCGGCCGAACCCCGTTGGCACCTGGTCGTTCTCGACGGTCCGGGCCCGGCGCGCGTCGTGCTCGCCGGACCGAAGTCGACGTCCGACTCGTTCGTCGTCCCGGGCGACGTACGCGGCACCTGGGTCCAGCTGCGACTAGGCACCTATCTGGCCGGTGCCCGGATGAGTGACCTCGTCGATGCTGAGCTGACCCTCGCCGAAGCCGGCCGACGGACTTTCGACCTGCGCGGGTCGTCAGTCGAGATCCACGAAGACGACGACGCGGAGGCGATGGTCGAAAAGCTAGTGCTGGATGGGGTTCTCGCGTTCGACCCCCTGGTAGGCCGCGTACTGGCGGGGACGACGACGAGCGTGCCGGAGCGTACGGCACGGCACCGGTTGCGTACGGCCACCGGCCAGTCGCGTGAGCAGATCCGCCAGATCGAGCGGGCCAAGCACGCAGCCTCGCTGATCACCACCGGGATGCCGCTCGCGGTCGTCGCCGCCGAGGCGGGCTACACCGACCAGCCGCACCTGACGCGCTCGGTGAAGCGCTGGCTCGGCCGCACCCCCGGACAGCTGCGCGCGGACGCCTGAGGATGACCGCCTGAGCGCAGCCGCGTGAGGGTTGCCGTCTCGTACAAGACCGCGCGCCACCGCCCCTCATAACGTTCTTCTCAGGCAGCCGCACCACACGAGCGGCACGGACAAGGGAGCACAACATGAGCACGGTCAGCGCAGGTTTCTCGGTGTCACTCGACGGGTTCGTTGCCGACGAGAAGGACGACATCAGCGCGCTCTACGGATGGATGGTCGGTGCGGTCCAGCAGGACACCGAGCTCGACGACATGGAGTACACCGACCAGGGCAAGGACGCCAACGAGGCGCGGTCGGCGGCGTTCGGCGCCATCGTGAGCGGCCGTCGTACGTTCGACCTGGCCAAGGGCTGGGGCGGCCAGCACCCGCTCGGGGTGCCGGTCGTCATCCTGACCCATGAGGTGCCGACCGAGTGGGCCAATGACGGCAAGCCGTTCACGTTCGTCACCGGCGGCGTGGCGGAGGCCGTCGCGAAGGCCAAGGAGATCGCGGGTGACGACACCGTCGCCGTCTGTGGGCCCGATGTCATGCGGCAGTGCTTGGAGGAGGGCCTGCTCGACGAGATCGGCGTGGATCTGGTGCCGACCCTGCTCGGCAAGGGCGTCCCGTTCTTCGCCGGCGAGGGGCCGGTGCAGCTCGAGAAGGTGTCGGCCGACGACGCCGACGGCGTCACCCACCTGCGCTACCGCGTGGTGCGCTGACGCTTGACCTACGTCACGCAACCGCGGCTGGTGCCTCGCAGGCTCACCGGCCGCGGTTGCGGGGGCTCTTGAAGAGCCGCTCGTTGCCCCGCTTGTAGTTGCCGGTGACGCGGGCCATCAGCTCCTGAGCGTCACCGGACTCGACATCCTCGAGGAAGTCCGCGGCCCGCCGACCCCGCAACGTCGTCGCGCGACGACCGTGGTGGAAGATCACGACCTCGTCGCCCTGTACGACGTACTCGAAGCCCTCCGGCCGACCGGCCATGGCTCAGCCCTCGCGCTCGGCGGCGCTGCGCTCGATGCAGAACTCGTTGCCTTCCGGGTCAGCCATGACGACCCAGCCACGCCCGTCCGGACGGCGCTGGTCATCGAGCTGGGTGGCGCCGAGCCCCTTGACCCGCTCGACCTCCTCGTCGCGGCGCAGGCCGGGCTGCAGGTCCAGGTGCACGCGGTTCTTGATCGTCTTGGCCTCGGGGACCTGGATGAACAGCAGCGTCGGCCCGCCCTCGACGCGCACGATCGACTCGGGATCGCCCGGCTGGTCCTCCGGGTCCATCGATACCTCGAACACGGCGCACCAGAACTTGGCCTGCTCGTAGGTGTCGTGGCAGTCGAACGAAACGTGATTCACAGCAGTCTTCATGCCGCTGACCCTGGCGCGTACGTCGTCCGCCCGCCACCTCTTTAGCTGCAGTGCCGCGTCCGGCCGTCGTTGTCCACACGCGGTGGACAACGCTGTGGATAAGGGAGGGGGTGTGGAAAACGTTGTGGCGCAACGGTTTTCGGCCCGCTTGTCGATGTCGGGCTGTCGGTACGTGTCGCTACGTTGTTTGGCATGGCCGTTCAACCCACCGATCAGGAGCCGTCCGCCGGGCGGCTCCTGCAGGCTGCCCGGTCGGCGGTCGAGGCGCTGTCCGAGATCGATGGAGCGCCGCTCTGGCCGGCGGCCGGTGCGCAGGTCGAGGAGCTGCTGCAGCTGATCGGCCAGGCGCGTGCGGCGGTCGATCGCGTGGAGGTCGCGCTCGTGCGGGAGGGCAAGGATCGCGGTTTGCACCGCGAGCAGGGCTTCGGCGTCGTGGACTGGGTACGCCTGGTGCAGGGTCGCGCCGGACTGTCGCCTGATCCGGCGCACGTCGCGCGGTTGAATCGCGTTGCCGACACTGCGGTTCGGCCCGCGGCTCGCGCAGTATGGGAGCGGTTCGCTGCCGGTTCATTGCCGCTGGGCAAGGCGGACCGGCTGGCGAGGTTCGAGGCCGACGTATCGCCGGTGGCGGGTTCGGGGGAGGTGGCCGAGAGCCTGGACATCCTCCTCGGCGCGGCCGAGGAGACACCTCAGCAGGCCGGCCTGACTCCACGAGAGCTGCAGATTGCCATCCGTCGCGCGGGCCTGCTGCTCAAGCCCGAGCGGGATCTGGTCGCGGAGCAGGATGCGGCGCGACGGGGTCGGGCGCTCTACAAGCAGCCCGGTCCGGCCGGGTTGAGTGCCTATCGGGTGCTGCTCGACCCCGAAGGTGCAGCTGTTGTCGACGCCGCTATCGCTGCCCTCTCGACACCCATTCCAGGTGAAGGTGGCGAGCCTGATCCGCGGTCGGTGGCGACACGTCGAGCGGATGCGTTGATCGAGGTCGTGCGGCGTGGAGTCTCATCTCCGGGTGAGCAGCCCAAGGCGGCCAAGGCCCAGATGGTGGTGACAATCCCCTTGGCGCAGCTGATCGAAGAGCTCGCGGGGGCGGGCCCGAGCGCAACGGGTCCGGGTCGTTGCTCGAGTTTCGGCGCGAGTGGTGCGGGCATCACGGCGACTGGCGAGGTCCTGGCCGCCGATGTCGTACGCCGGATGGCCTGCGATGCAGGCATCATCCCGATGGTCCTCGGTTCAGCCGGTGAGGTGCTCGATGTCGGGCGCGAGGAGCGCTTGTTCACACCCGCCCAGCGCAGGGCGCTCTGGCAACGGGACGGAGGCTGCACGTTCCCGGGCTGCACGATTCCGCCGCAGTGGTGCGATGCCCACCATGTCGTCTGGTGGTCCCGAGGCGGCTCGACCAGCCTCGACAATGCCGCGTTGCTCTGCCAGCGACACCACACGCTCGTGCACCGACGCGACCTGAGCGCCACGGTGACCGGGACGCAGGTTGTCTGGCAGATCGGTGTCACGGGCCACACCTGATGTCCCCGCCTCGCAGCCCGCCAGTGACGGCGGGCTCGTCGGCATGCCACGCGCGCCAGCTGCATAGCGGTGCCGCGCCAGGTGAGCCCTGGTCGGTGACGCCTGCCGAACGCCACACGCGCGGCGGTGGAGCCCACGGTCACGCGCGGTTCAAGTCCGGCCCATCCTCGGCGGTGCGTGCCAGTGTCGCGGCGAGCGCGTCCCGGATATCCACCGCTACGCCGGCCTCGCGCAGCCGGTCCGACCATGCGGCGTCGATCGCCGCGACCCTCGCGCGCGCAGCCCGGATGGCCTTGTTCCCGCGTGGGGTGAGGACGACCAGCCGGGCCCGACGGTCGCTCGGGTCGGGCTCGCGATCGAGGTAGCCCAGGTCGACCAGCTTGCCCACAAGCTCACCCATCGCCTGATGGGTCATCCCGGCGCGCGCAGCCAGCGTGGTCAGGCGCGTGCCCTCGAGGTCGAGGTTGTAGAAGACCGGATGGTGCGCGGTCGTGATGTCCGCGTAGCCCGCGCCGTGCAGGTGCTCGATCAGCTCGTCGACGATGCGCCGGTCCAGCGCACGGAGCAGGACGACAAGCGGTGCGCGGGCATCGGCCATGCGCGAAGTCTAGCCAGTGCGCAGGCTACCTGCGTAATATGTGCAGGTAACCTGCGCATATCGGGAGAGGATCACGCCATGAGACGTCCGGCGGCCGTCGTAGGAAGTGCGGCCTTCTTCGTCCTCGCGCCGGGCACCGTCGCCGGTCTCGTCCCCTGGACGATCACGCGATGGTCGCTCGGCGGGACCTGGATCACCCAGCTGGCGGGCGGCGTACTGATCGTCCTTGGTCTGGTGCCTCTGGTGTCGGCCTTCGTGATGTTCGTCCGCGCGGGCGGCACCCCTGCACCCGTCGCCCCCACCGAACGGCTGGTGGTCAGCGGGTTCAACCGCTTCGTGCGCAACCCGATGTACGTCGGTGTGGTCGCGATCATCCTGGGCCAGGCGGTGCTGAGTGCCAGCGTCGGCGCCGTGGTGTGGGCGGTCGTGGTGTGGGCGGCGACCGAGCTGTTCGTCCGGACGTACGAGGAGCCCACGTTGACGGCGACGTTCGGTGCTGGGTACGACGCCTACCGCCGCCACGTGCGCCGCTGGCTCCCGCGCCTCACGCCCTGGCGCGGGTGACGTACAGACGTTGCTGACCTCGCCCTTGCGCCACGATGCGGCGATCGTGGGCGAGGATGGAGCGCGACATGACATCTCCTGCCTCGCTCGCCGACCGTATCCCCGCCAAGCCAGACGCCGACACGCTGTACGACGCGTTCGCGGCCTGGGCGACCGAGCGCGGCCTGACCCTCTATCCCCATCAGGAAGAAGCGGTCATCGAGATCGTCGGGGGAGCCAACGTCATCCTCGCGACGCCGACCGGCTCGGGGAAGTCGCTGGTCGCGACCGCAGCGCACTTCGCCGCACTGGCCGAGGATCGCGTGTCCTTCTACACCGCACCGATCAAGGCGCTGGTGAGTGAGAAGTTCTTCGCCCTCTGCGAGACGTTCGGCGCAGACAACGTCGGCATGCTGACCGGTGACGCGGCCGTCAACGCCGACGCCCCGATCATCTGCTGCACCGCCGAGGTGCTGGCCAACATCGCGCTGCGCGAGGGATCGACCGCCGATGTGGGGCTGGTCGTGATGGATGAGTTCCACTTCTACTCCGAGCCGGACCGAGGCTGGGCCTGGCAGGTGCCGCTCCTGGAGCTGCCGCAGGCGCAGTTCGTGCTCATGTCGGCGACCCTCGGCGATGTCGCGATGTTCGAGGAGGACCTCACCCGTCGTACCGGCCGACCAACCGCGACGGTTGCCACGGCCGAACGACCGGTGCCGCTGTCGTTCTCCTGGGCGATGACACCGCTGCACGAGACGCTCGAAGAGCTCCTCACCACGCACCAGGCGCCCGTCTACGTCGTCCACTTCACCCAGGCGGCCGCGCTCGAGCGCGCTCAGGCGCTGATGAGTCTGAAGGTCGCCTCCAAGGAAGAACGCGAGCAGATCGCCGAGATGATCGGTGGCTTCCGTTTCTCGGCCGGCTTCGGCAAGACGCTGAGTCGGTTGGTACGTCACGGGATCGGCGTCCACCACGCCGGCATGCTGCCGAAGTACCGCCGGCTCGTCGAGACGCTTGCGCAGGCCGGGCTGCTCAAGGTCATCTGCGGCACCGACACGCTCGGTGTGGGCATCAACGTGCCGATCCGCACGGTGGTCTTCACCGGACTGGCGAAGTTTGACGGCACGCGGCAGCGGGTTCTCAAGGCGCGCGAGTTCCACCAGATCGCCGGACGTGCGGGGCGCGCCGGCTACGACACCAGCGGCTCGGTCGTCGTCCAGGCTCCCGAGCACACCATCGACAACGCGCGCGCCATCGCCAAGGCCGGTGACGACCCCAAGAAGCAGCGCAAGGTCCAGCGCAAGAAGGCGCCCGAGGGGTCGGTCAGCTGGTCCGAGGAGACCTACGAGCGGCTGGTCGCCGCCGATCCCGAGGCGCTGCAGTCGAGGATGCGCATCACCCACTCGATGCTGCTCAATATCATTGCGAGAGCGGGCGATCCGTTCACCGGCACACGTCGGTTGCTGCGCGACAACCACGAGGATGTACGCCGACAGACTCGCCTCTCCCGCAAGGCCATAACGCTCTACCGCGAGCTGCTGGCGGCCGGTGTGGTCGAGAAGCTCTCAGTGCCAGAGGCGGACGGCAGGCAGGTGCGGCTGACGGTCGACCTGCAGGACAACTTCGCGCTCAACCAGCCGCTCGCGCCGTTCGCGCTCGCAGTGCTCGACGTGCTCGATCCAGAGAGCGACACCTACACGGTCGACGTGGTGTCGGTCATCGAGTCGATCCTCGAGGACCCTCGACCGATCCTGCGCGCGCAGCAGTTCAAGGCGCGTGGCGAGGCCGTGGCCGAGATGAAGGCCGACGGCATCGAGTACGAGGAGCGGATGGAGCTGCTCGAGGAGGTCACCTGGCCCAAGCCGCTCGATGAGCTGCTTGAGGCGACCTTCGAGACCTACCGCAGCAACCAGCCGTGGGTCGGCGAGACCGCTCTCTCACCGAAGTCCGTGGTGCGCGAGATGTACCAGAACGCTTGGACTTTCGGCGATCTGGTCAAGCAGTACGAGCTGTCCCGGTCCGAGGGCATCGTGCTGCGCTACCTGACCGATGCCTATCGCACGCTGCGGCAGACCGTCCCGGACAGCCGCAAGTCCGAAGAGGTCGACGACCTGATCGAGTGGCTCGGCGAGAGCATCCGCCAGACCGACTCCAGCCTGCTCGACGAGTGGGAGCAGCTGACGAATCCTGACGCTATTGCTGGTCGAGTAGACGGAGCGCTAGCGGAGACGTATCGAGACCCGGCGACACCGCGGCCCGTCACTGCCAATCCGCGCGCCTTCCGGGTGCAGGTGCGCAACGCGATGTTCCGTCGCCTCGAGCTTGCGTCCCGTCGCGACTACCCCGGGCTCGCAGCGCTGGACCGCGCTGCTGCCGAGTCGACCGAGCCACCCACCGAGATCGTCATGGACGAAGGCGCCTGGTACGAAGACATTTCCGCCTACTTCGACGAGCACGACGAGATGGCGACGGGTCCGCAGGCGCGAGGTCCGGCGTACCTGCAGGTGACGGAGGGCAAGACGATGTGGGAGGTGCGGCAGGTGATCGACGACCCGGACGACGACCACGACTGGGGCATCGACGCGCAGGTGCCGCTGGCCGCGTCCGACGAGGCGGGTTACTCCGTGATGGTGGTGCTGGGGCTCAACCGGATGGATGCCTCTTGAGCCGGCCTGTCACTGGGACCTATCGGCTGCAGCTGCATGCCGGGTTCACGTTCGCTGATGCGGCCGAACAGGTCTCGTACCTGGCCGATCTCGGCGTCTCGCACCTCTACCTGTCGCCGATCCTGCAAGCCGTCCCCGGGTCGATGCACGGGTACGACGTCGTGGACCACTCGCGCGTCAACGGCGAGCTGGGCGGGCTCGATGGCTTCGAGGCGCTCGTCGAGCGCGCACACGAGCACGACCTGGGTGTGGTGGTCGATGTCGTGCCCAACCACATGGCGTTCAAGACGCCAGAGAACCACGAGGTCTGGCAGGTGCTGCGCGACGGTCGTGACGCCGCGACTGCGGACTGGTTCGACATCGACTGGATGGCCGGCGGTGGACGTATCGGTCTGCCGGTCCTCGGTAAGTCGACGCTGGAAGTGTTGGGGGACAACGAGATTCGCCTCGATGACCTCGATAGTCAACCAGTGCTGCGCTACTACGACCAGGTCTATCCCGTCGCACTCGGCACCGACACGGGCGACAACGTCGGTGAGATCCTGCAGCGCCAGCACTACCGTCTGACCAGCTGGCGTGACAAGGACGACGTCCTCAACTACCGGCGCTTCTTCGAGGTCGACGACCTGATCGCGATTCGGGTCGAGCGGCCCGAGGTCTTCGACGCGACGCACGCGCTGCTGCTCGACCTTCATCACCGCGGCCTGATCGACGGCTTCCGCATCGACCACCCCGACGGACTGGCCGACCCGACGGCGTACCTCGAACGCCTGACCGCGGCCTGCGCCAAGGGCACGCCGATCTGGGTCGAGAAGATCCTCGAGGGCGACGAGCGCCTGCCCCGGGCTTGGGCGTGTGCGGGTACGACGGGCTACGACGCGCTGCGTGCCGTGCAGGTCGCCCTGACCGATCCGGACAGTGCGCAGGTCCTCGACCAGACGTGGGCGGAGGCCGGCGGCAACCCGTCGTTCGAGACCACGGTTGAGGAGGCCAAGCGGCAGGTCGTCGACCAGTCGCTCGCTCCTGAGGTCGACCGGCTCACTCGGCGGGCGCGGGAGTCGCTGCCCGATCTCGACCCGGAGCGACTGCGTGAGGCCGTCGTCGAGCTGCTCGTCGCCGGTGAGGTCTACCGCGCCTACGTACGCCCGGACCACCGCATGACCCGGACGACCCGGGCTCGGATCACCGATGCGTTCACCGGCGCCGTCGCGGCCCGACCGGACCTGCACACCGAGCTCGAGGCCCTGGTGCCTTTGACCGTGATGGCCGACGACGAGGCGACCGACTTCGGGGTGCGACTGCAGCAGACGTGGGGACCGGTGATGGCCAAGGGGATCGAGGACACCTCGTTCTACCGCTGGCACCGGCTGGTCGCGCTCAACGAGGTGGGCGGTGATCCCACCGTGGTGGCCACGGCGTCGCCCGAGCGCCTGCACACGTGGGCGGGCCAGCAGCAGGACCATTGGCCCGGCGGCATGACCACGCTGTCGACGCACGACACCAAACGCAGCGAGGACGTACGCGCCCGCCTGCTGGCACTCGCCGGCGACCCGGCGAACTGGGAGGCGTGCTCGACCGCGGCCCGCAATGAGGCGTGCAAGGCCGACGTCGACGCACCCACTGCGCACCTCGTCTGGCAGACGCTGGCCGGCGTCGGTGACATCAGCGACGAGCGGCTGGCCGACTACCTGCGCAAGGCGTTGCGCGAGGCCAAGGTGCACACCGCGTGGGTCGACGGGGACGAGGCGTACGAGCAGCGCGTCATCGACTTCGCCGTCGCCGCTGCACAGGGCGGCCCGGTGAAGGCGGCCATCGACGCGGCCCTCGCGGCCAACTCCGGCGTGATCCGGGCAGCCGTGCTCGGGGCCAAGCTGATCCAGCTGACGCTGCCGGGTGTGCCCGACGTCTACCAGGGCTGCGAGGCCGTCGACCTGTCGCTCGTCGACCCGGACAACCGGCGCCCCGTCGACTTCGTCGCCCGCCGAGCCCTCCTCGACGCCGGTCCGATCGCGCGAGGTGCCCGCCGAGCGGGTATCGAGACCACCCTCGATGCGGAGAAGGTCCAGGTCACGACCGCTGCCCTTCGCCTGCGCCGCCGGGCACCTGAGGCGTTCGGCGCCGACGGGTCGTACGAACCCGTCCGGTCCACCAGTGAGCACCTCCTCGGTTTCGTACGCCGGCACGAGCCGGGCCTGGTCGCCGGAGTCCTCGGTCGCGGACGGCGTACGACGGTGGCCGTCCTGACCACCCGAGCCGCCGGGCGCTTGGAGCGTTCTGGCGGGTGGGCGGACGCTACCGTCGAATTGGAACTCGGCACGTGGGAGGACCTGCTCGACGGGAGGCAACACGTGATCGACGGGCCACGTCGTTGCGCCGACCTGCTGGCATCGCGACCTGTAGCGCTGCTGGAGAGGCACGTTTGATGGATCCGATCCGCGTGTGGGCGCCTGCCGCCCAGGAATCCGTCGCGCTCGTGCTCGGAGACGGTGAGGGCCGTGAGCTCGAAGACCGTGAGGTCGGCGACCGGGAGGTCGCGATGCAGCGTGATCGGGACGGCTGGTGGGTGGCACCCGAGCCGGCCGAGGTCGGCCAGCGCTACGCCTTTCGCATCGACGGTGGCGACCCGCGACCGGACCCACGATCGCTCCGCCAACCGGACGGCCCGCACCAGTCGTCCGCCGTGGTGGACCTGTCGGCGTACGACTGGCAGGACGGCTCGTGGCGTGGTCGGTCGCTCAAGGCCGCCATCATCTACGAGCTGCACGTAGGCACGTTCACCGAAGCCGGCACCCTCGACGCGGCGATCGAGCGGCTGGACCACCTCCGCGACCTCGGCGTGACGCTGGTCGAGCTGATGCCCGTGGTGTCGTTCCCAGGGGAGCGCGGCTGGGGTTATGACGGGGTGAGCCCGTTCGCCGTGCACGAGAGCTATGGGGGAGTGGCGGCGCTGCAGCGCTTCGTTGACGCCTGCCACCGGCGTGGGCTCGGGGTCTGCCTCGACGTCGTCTACAACCACCTCGGGCCGAGCGGCAACTACCTGTCGGAGTTCGGTCCCTACTTCACCGATCGCTATCACACGCCGTGGGGCTGGGCGGTCAACCTCGACGGGCCGGGCAGCGACGAGGTGCGGCGCTACCTGTTGGACAACGCGCTGATGTGGTTGCGCGACCTGCACATCGACGCGCTGCGCCTCGATGCGGTGCACGCCCTGTTCGACGAGCGGGCGACGACGTTCCTGGAGGAGCTCGCGGCACAGGTGGACGGGCTGTCTGAGACGCTCGGTCGCCGGATGTTCCTGATCGCCGAGTCGGACCGCAACGACCCGTCCACGGTCGCCAAGCGTGGCGTCGGTGGGATCGGCGGCACTGGGCTGCATGCGCAGTGGGCCGACGATGTGCACCACGCGCTGCACGTGCTGCTGACCGACGAGACGCAGGGCTACTACGCCGACTTCGCGGACGAGAAGGCGCTCGCGAAGGTGCTCAACACGCCCTTCTTCCATGACGGCACCTGGTCGGCCTTCCGGCAGCGGCGACACGGTCGGCCGGTGCCTCCCGAGATGCCCGGGTGGCGGTTCATCGCGTCGCTGCAGACGCACGACCAAGTGGGCAATCGCGCTGCAGGAGAACGACTTTCGCATCTTGTCAGCCCAGGACGGCTGGCCTGCGGAGCGGCGCTGCTGCTGACCGGGCCCTACACGCCGATGCTGTTCATGGGTGAGGAGTGGGGCGCCTCGACGCCGTGGCAGTACTTCACCGACCACCAGGAGCCCGACCTCGCGCAGGCCGTCTCCGACGGTCGGCGAGCAGAGTTCGCGGAGCATGGCTGGACCGAGGGCGTACCCGACCCCCAGGACGTCCGCACGGCCGAGATGTCCACGCTGCGCTGGGACGAGCTGGAGAAGCCCGAGCACGACGACCTGCTTCACTGGTACCGCTGGCTGATCCGCCTGCGGCGGGCCATTCCCGACCTGCAGAACGCGCGTCTCGGCTCCACGCACGTCGAACGTCAGGACGGGGTGGTGACCGTACGCCGTGGCGCGCATACCGTGGTCCTCAACCTGTCCGCTCGCGACGTGCCGATCGACCTGCCTGAGGGTGAGGTCGTCCTCGGCTCGCGCGGCGCCTCGGAGATGGACGGCGGTGACGTCATCCATCCCGACGGAGTCGTGATCCGCGGGCCCAACGGCGGCACCGAGACGCACCTCAAGGAGACCTCCCACCATGGATGACAGCACGGCGCCTCGTCACCGGCGCCCGGCGTACCGTCCCGGTGACGAGATGGACGTGGGCGGTGAGTCACCGGACCCGGCACAGCTGAGCGAGATCGCGCACGAGACGGCGGCCGTCCTTGTCGGCGCCGGTCGAGCGAGCACCGATCCGGAGGTCCGGCGGCGACTGATCCACCTCGTCGACGAGCTGGGTTTCTCGACCGTGGCCGAGCTGTGGGCCGGCCGTCCGGCGACGAGCCTGCCCGGTGCACTCTGGCGCCTCTACACCCTGCGTGAGTGGGTCCAGCGGGATCCCGTGGGCGCGTCCGCGGACTACGACGCCGGCGTACGGCACGCGGATGTCGCGCACGCCGTGGCCGGACCCGCCGAGCCGTTCGGGCCGACGGAGATCAAGGACCTCGGCGATGCCATCCTGCGCGGTGTCTTCGAGGGCGACCTGGCCGTCGCGCTCGACCGGGCCGCCGCGTTCTGCCTCGTCATCTCGACCGGCCGGGCCCACCGGGCTGACGACCGGGACGGGCACGACGAGCTCGGCGCCGAATCGGCCACGCGCAGCGCCTCTGCCCTGCTCACCACAGCGACCGATCTGCAGCGCTGCGCTGCCCTCTGGCGCGACGACAAGCTGGACTGAGCAGGGTCCGCCGCACGAGATTCACCGGACCGGGGAACACATTGGCCGGTTCGCGGGTTAGCCTTGTTCGTGCGTCGGGCCGCGGTAGCCCCGGGTCCCAATATTTGCCGCTCCGAGCGGCCATGCGCCGTGAGGCGCTTCCCGGCCCGACGCACCAACCTCTTGCTAGCGCTCTGCGCGGGCTACTTCTCGTCCGTCGTGGCGACGCGGATCTTGTGCTTGCCCTCGCAGGTCAGCTTGTGCTCGAGCGCATCGCGGCGGGCCTTGTCCCGGGCGCGGCGAGCCCGCCCCTGCCAGTCGCAGCTCTTGCAGTAGCCGTACGTGAAGCTCCCGTGCTCCCTGATGTGGTGATCCTCCTCGGGCTCCTCCAGCGGGACCTTGGCCTTGATCTCCTGGTGGCTGAGCCGCTTGAGCTGCTCGTGCAGCTTCTTGCGCTTGCCGCTTCGACTCGGGCCCACGAACTTCATTGTGGGACGTGATCGGCGTCACGTCACCAGGCGGTCCACGTTTGCTACTCGAGGGTTGGGACCTGGTAATCCGTAATGGCCCGTTACCGCGGGTTACACCCTTACTCTGATGCCATGTCGAGGGTGCTCCGGTCAGCGGCGGCAGCAGCCACTGGTGATGACGAGGTCAACGATCCTGACCTGCGCGAGGAGATCGAGCTGGTCTCTGTCCTGGTTGCCGCTGCGCAGCGCCGCGCAGAGCACCTCTCGCTCCGCGAGATCGACCGGCTCCTCGGCGTGCCTCGCGCTGCCACCACCTGACCGTCAGCGCGGAGCCGGCGGCTCGTCTGCGCTCGTCGGCACCAGCGCCTTCTGTGCCCAGGCCACGTCGCGCCACTGACCGTGCTTCCAACCGATGCGACGGTAGGTCCCGACCGGCTCAAAACCCATCGACCGATGAAAGCCCTCGCTCGCGTCGTTGGGCAGCGTCATGCCCGCGGCCGCCATCCGGAAGCCGCGCTCGACCAACCGAGCCAGCAGCACGTCGTACAGCGCCCGTCCTGCTCCACCGCGCCGCCGCCCGACCTCGAGATAGACGCTCACCTCGCACGACCACTGGTAGGCCGCGCGCGCTTTGAACGGACCGCCGTACGCGTAACCCACCACCCGCCCGTCCTCCTCCAGGACCACCCAGGCGTGCGTACGACGCGCGCTGGCGATCCGCTGCGCCATCACCTCGGCGGTGGGCGGCTCGGACTCGAACGTGATGGCGGTGTCGCGGACGTACGGCTCGTAGATCGCCGCACACGCCTCCGCATCCGAAGGCCGGTCAGCGTCCCGAACCTGCATCGTCGTCACCCCACCGACCCTATGATCCGGTCGACCACCGAGGAGAGCGGCCCACATACGCCACGAGCGGCCCACCACTGGGTGGGCCGCTCGTCATGCGTCTGGGCCACTCTCGAGTGGCTGTCGTCGATCAGCCGATCCCTCTGGCTGATCTCCTCGGCGCTCCGGTCCTCGCTCCGCTAGCGCTCCGCTAGCGCTCCGCTGCGATCCTCACGCTGTCGTCGATCAGCCGAAACGACCGGAGATGTAGTCCTCGGTCGCCTTTTCGTTCGGGTTGTTGAAGATCTGCTGCGTGTCGTCCATCTCGATCAGTTTGCCGGGCTTGCCGGTGGCCGCGAGGTTGAAGAACGCCGTGCGGTCCGAGACGCGAGCGGCCTGCTGCATGTTGTGCGTCACGATGACGATCGTGTACTCGTCCTTGAGCTCGTTGACAAGATCTTCGATCGCGAGGGTGGAGATTGGGTCGAGGGCCGAGCAAGGCTCGTCCATCAGGAGCACCTGCGGCTCGACGGCGATCGCGCGGGCGATGCAGAGTCGCTGCTGCTGACCACCGGACAGTCCGGCACCCGGCTTGTCGAGGCGGTCCTTGACCTCGTTCCACAGGTTGGCGTGCTTGAGCGACCGCTCCACGACCTCATCGAGAGCTTTCTTGCCCTTGACGCCGTTGAGCCGCAGTCCGGCCACGACGTTGTCGCGAATCGACATGGTGGGGAACGGGTTCGGGCGCTGGAAGACCATGCCGACCGTCCGGCGTACGCCGACCGGGTCGACGTTGGAGGCGTACAGATCCTGGTCGTCGAGCATGACCTTGCCCTCGACGCGGCCGCCCGGGATGACTTCGTGCATCCGGTTGAGGGTCCGCAGGAAGGTCGACTTGCCACAACCCGACGGGCCGATGAAGGCCGTCACGGAGCGCGGCTCCACGGTCATGGTGACGCCCTCGACCGCTTTGAAGTCTCCGTAGTAGACGTCCAGATCTGAGACGTCAATGCGCTTGGCCATGTGTTGCTACTTCCTCGGTCGGTCGTGTCCGGTGGGACGCGGTCAGTTCTTGATCTTGCTGAAGCGGCCGACGAGCCGGCCGACCAGGTTGAGGATCAGGATGAGCAGGATCAGCGTGCAAGCTGCGGCCCAGACCCTCTCGGCGTTGGGCGCCAGGGCCATGTTCTCCCGGCCGGCGTTGATCATGGTCGGGAGCGTGCCCATCTGGCCGCTGAACAGATCCGTCGAGATCGACCGGAAGTACGGCGCCAGGATGATGAGTGGCGCCGTCTCGCCCATGACGCGCGCGAGACCGAGCAGGATGCCGGTGATGATGCCCGACAGGGCAGTCGGCAGGACGACCTTGGTGATGGTCTTCCACTTCGGGACACCCAGGGCGTACGACGCCTCGCGCAGCTCGTTGGGCACGAGCTTGAGCATCTCCTCGGTCGAGCGCACCACGACCGGCACCATCAGCAGCACGAGGGCGAGGCAGACGGCGAACGGCGCCCGGCCGAACCCGAAGGTGCTGAACCAGACCGCGTAGATGAACAGGGCGGCGACGATGGACGGCACGCCGGTGAGGATGTCGACCATGAAGCTGACGATCCGCTTGAACTTGCCGCCGCCGTACTCCACGAGATAGACCGCGGTCAGCACGCCGATCGGCACCGCGATGATGGCCGTACCGAAGGCCTGGAGCAGCGTGCCCTGGATGGCGTGGATCGCACCGCCGCCTGATTCGCGGTTGGTGATCCCCTGCTGGGAATGGGTCCACCACTGCGACTCCAGGAGGAGCGAACCGCCCTTGATGACGACCGTGGCGATGATCCACACCAGCGGGACCAACGCGACGAGGAAGGCCAGCCACATGACGACCGTCGCGGCCCGGTCCTTGATCGCGCGCGAGGACGACTTGGGACCCAGCCCGGCCGGGACGTCGACGGAAGGAGGAACTCTGTCGGCCATGTCGACGGTGCTCATTCGGTGAAGGCCTTCCGACGCTCGATGACGATTCGCGCGATGGCGTTGACGATGAAGGTGAGGATGAACAGCACCAGGCCGGCGCTGATGTAGGCACCTGTCTTGGAGGGCGAGTCGAACTCGCCAGCGTTGTTGGCGATCTTGGATGCGAAGGTCTCACCGCCGGAGAAGATGGACCAGCTCCACGGCGCTCCGTCCGGCAGCGACGAGACGATGATCATCACAGCGACGGTTTCACCGAGCGCGCGGCCGAGCCCGAGCATGGCGGCCGAGATGACACCCGGCTTGCCGAACGGCAGCACCGCGGTGCGAATCATCTCCCACTTGGTGGCGCCGAGCGCGAGCGCGGCCTCCTTGTGGGCGGTCGGCGTCTGGGCGAACACCTCGCGGGAGAGAGCGGTGACGATCGGCAGGATCATGATCGCCAGCACGACGGAGACGAACGCAACCGTGCTGGCGGCCGTCGCGCTGGTGTCCTTCTCGAAGAGGGGGAACCAGCCGAGCACCGCGGTGAAGAAGTTCTGGATCGGCTCGAAGTACTGGCCGACGACGTAGGCGCCCCAGAGGCCGTACACGATCGACGGCACAGCAGCGAGCAGGTCGACCAGGGTGGCCGCGGACCGTGCCATCCAGCGCGGTGCGTAGTGCGTGATGAACAGCGCGATGCAGACCCCGAGTGGCACGGCGAGCAGCATCGCGATGAGCGAGGAGATCGCGGTGACCCAGAACAATCGGGCGATACCGAACGCCATGTTGTTGGTGTCGGTGACGTCCCACTTCTGGGAGGTGATGAAGTTCGCCTTGTTGTCGGTGAGGGCCGGGATGGCCTGCACGATCAGGAAGACCCCGATCAGGGTGACCAGTGCGACCACGAGGATGCCGGCGCCTTTGGCGAGACCTCCGAAGATTCTGTCGCCTACCCGACCGGTCGAGGCGCTGTCGCCCCGAAGGGGCGCCTTGCCGTCGGGGTCTGGTGTCTCGTCAGCGATCGACACACCCGTCACGGAGGTCATGGGGCTACCTATCTGAAGTACTGGTCAGAATGCCCGTGTGCTGGGACATCCCGTCAGGATGCCCCAGCACACGAGTGAATCACTGAATGGCGTTGATCGCGGTGCTGACCCGGCCGCGGATCTCGTTGGGGAGCGGCGCGTAGCCGATCTCCTCGATGCCCTTCTGCGTGTCCTCCGAGCTGAAGTGGTTGAGGAACGCCTTCACGCTCTTGGCAACCTCAGCGTCCTTGTACTTGGAGCAGACGACCTCGTAGGTGACCAGGACGATCGGGTACGCACCCGCCTCCTTGGTCGCGTAGTCCAGCTTGAGCTTCAGGTCGTTGCCCTGACCGTCGACCTTGGCCGCACTGACAGCCTTGCCGGCCGACTCACCGGTCAGCTCAACGGCGCCCGCGCCGTTGTCGATCTGTGCGACGCCCAGCTTGTTGTCCTTCGCAGCGCCCCACTCGGCGTAGGTGACGCCACCGTCGGCACCCTTGACCGCAGCGGCGACACCGGCCGTCTTGGCCTTGCCCTCGCCCTTGCCCGACCACTTCTTGGCGGGCTCAGCGGTCCACTTGTCCTTGGCCGACGCCGCGAGGTACTTGGTGAAGTTCTCGGTGGTGCCCGACTCGTCGGAGCGGAAGAACGGCTTGATGGCCGTGGCGGGCAGCGTCGTGCCCTTGTTGACCGCGACGATGGCCGGGTCGTTCCACTTGGTGATCTTGCCGTTGAAGATGTCAGCCAGCAGGGCCGGCGTCAGGACCAGCTTGTCGACACCCTTGAGGTTGTAGGCGATCGAGATCGGGCCGGTCACCATCGGGATGTTCCAGGCCGGGGAGCCGCACGCCTTGGCAGCGTCCTGCACCTCGGTCTTGCCGTCGGTGCCCTTGAGAGCCGAGTCCGAGCCGGCGAAGTTGATCTGGCCGGCGATGAACTTCTTGATGCCGTCGCCGGACCCGGTGCCGTTGTAGGTCACCTTCTCGTTGGCGCAGACGTCCTGGAAGTTGGAGATGGCTTCCTGGATCGCGTTGTCCTGGGCGGTGGAGCCCTCCGCGGTCAGCGCCTTGCTGCCGCAGGCGACGTCGCCGGAGCCAGCAGTGTCGGCACCGGTGCCGGATGCGGACGAGCTCTTGTCGCCGCCGGCGCTGGACTTGTCGCCGCCGGCGTTGTCGTCAGAGCCACAGGCCGACAGGGCGAGCGCCCCGACCAGGGCGATACCGGACACTCGGCCGATGCGCGTGATCTTCACGTTCGAAACCTCTCAAGAGGACAGGGTTTGTATGGACGAGCATTGACCCGTCGCGGTGACAGTAGGCAGGTCGTATGAAGTGATATCCCCGCGTGGGTAAACACGAGATGAACGTCGCGGGAGCCTCTGGGCACGATCCGGAGACGCGAACATGAGCGGAGGGTGAACCACGCCGCGTCGACTCGTGCTGCTCAGCGTCCGTGCACTCGCACAGAAGTCAGACCCGGTGCCGTTCGACCGTAGCGATTTTTGCCTCAGCACCGCGTCGTATGACCTGACAGACCAGGGCCTCGCCCTTCTGCAGGCCGTCCTCGACCAGGTCGGTCAGCGTGCTGAGCGCGGCCGAGCCTGGCAGCGCCTGGTCGGCGAGCCGGGTGAGCATGGCGGGCAGCAGCGGCCGGTGCGTACAGATCACGGTGGCCTCGGCGCGAGTAAGGGCCTTCTCGACGTGCTTGATCGCCTTGCCCGGGTCCTCGGCGTAGCCCTCCTCGGACAGTCCACCCTTGCCGCGTACGGCGATGTGCTGGCTCTTCGCGAACGCCGACACCGTCGCCATGCATCGCTCGGCCGGGGAGGACAGCACCCGGGTGATGCCGTACGCCGCGATCAGGGGTGCGAGGACCTCGGCCCGAGCGCTTCCTTCCGCATCGAGCGGGCGATCGTGGTCCGGCCCGTCCCACTTGCCGCGGGCGATGGCTTCGGCATGGCGGACGACGAGCAGTGGCCAGGTCTGCAGCAGCCCGCGGCGCTCGGCGTCCACGAGCGCCTGCAGCTGCAACCCATCCCGCACGTGAGTCAGTCGCCCGAACGCCTGGGCATCGGTCATCCATCGCACGTCGTCGACCTCGTGGTCGAGCGCGCCGCTGCCGCCGATCGCCTCGGCTGCCCAGTAGCGGACCTCCTTGAGGTCGCCGCGCGGCAACGGGTAGACCGCGCGGGGCAGAGGCATGCCGAGCCGGGCGACGAGCCCGGTCTCCTCCTCGACCTCGCGGACGGCGGCGCCGGCCCAGGTCTCGCCCGGGTCGAGCTTGCCCTTGGGCCAGGACCAGTCGTCGTACCGGGGCCGGTGGATCATCGCGACCTCGAGGCGACCCTTGCGACGACGCCAGAGCAACGCACCCGCAGCCGCGACGGGCTGCTGGCCGTTGATCCCTGGACCGGACGAGGACGTCACCGCCGGCGAGCCTTGCGTCGACGCTTGGCGTACTGGGCGACGAGGTCGGCCTGCAAGTCGGTCAGCGGTTCACCGTCCGATGCGAGGTGGTGGCGCTCCCACTCGCCGTCGCCCTGCAGGTGCCAGGAGGAGGTGTCGTCGGACATGCCCTCGTCGAGCATGGTCGTCAGCGTCGCGACGTGGCGGGGGTCGGCCAGCCGCACCAGTGCCTCGACGCGGCGGTCGAGGTTGCGGTGCATCATGTCCGCGCTGCCGATGTAGACCACCGGGTCGGCGTCCTCGATCTCGAACAGGAAGACCCGGGAGTGCTCGAGGAAGCGACCCAGGATGGACCGCACCCGGATGTTGTCCGACAGGCCCTCGATGCCGGGGCGCAGCGAGCAGATGCCGCGCACCCAGATATCGACCGTGACACCGGCCTGCGATGCGCGGTAGCAGGCGTCGATGATCTTCTCGTCGACCAGCGAGTTGACCTTGATGGCGATCCGCGCACGCAGACCCTGCCGCGCGGCCTCGGCGGCACTGTCGATGCGCTCGATCAGCCCGGTGCGCACCGAGCGGGGCGCGACCAGCAGGCGCTTGAACTTCGAGCGCGGAGCCATGCCCGACAGCTGGTTGAACAGCCGGGAGAGGTCCTCGCCGACGTCCGGGTCGCAGGTCAGCAGGCCGAGGTCCTCATAGAGGCGGGCCGTCTTGGGGTTGTAGTTGCCGGTGCCGACGTGACAGTAGCGGCGGATCTTCTCGCCCTCGGACCGTACGACGAGGCACAGCTTGGCGTGCGTCTTCAGCCCGACCATGCCGTAGACCACGTGCACGCCCGCGCGCTCGAGCTTGCGGGCCCAGACGATGTTGTTCTCCTCGTCGAAGCGCGCCTTGATCTCGACCACGGCCAGCACCTGCTTGCCGGCCTCGGCCGCCTCGATGAGGGCGTCAATGATCGGCGAGTCACCGCTGGTGCGGTAGAGCGTCTGCTTGATGGCCAGCACGTTGGGGTCGTCGGCAGCCTGCTCGATGAACGCCTGCACCGAGGTGGAGAACGAGTCGTACGGGTGGTGCAGCAGCACGTCACCCGAACGCATCGCCCCGAAGACGTCGGGAGCCGTGGCCCGCTCGATGGGAGCCAGGTCGGGGTGGGTCATCGACCCGAACGCCGGCCAGCGCAGCTCCGAACGGTCAAGATCCGCAACGATATTCAGGCCGCGCAGGTCCAGCGGCTCGGGCAGCCGGTAGACCTCCTTGGCGTGCATGCCGAGCTCGCGCACGAGCAGGTCGAGGACGTGCTCGTCCATGTCCTCGGCGACCTCGAGGCGCACCGGCGGACCGAAGCGGCGCCGGGTCAGCTCCTTCTCGAGCGCGGTGAGGATGTTCTCGGCGTCGTCCTCCTCGACCTCGAGGTCTTCGTTGCGCGTCACTCGGAAGGTGAAGTGCTCGCGTACCTCCATGCCGGGGAAGAGGTACTGGAGGTGCTCGGCGATGACGTCCTCGAGGGAGACGAAACGGGCGTCGTACAGCTGGTCGGCACCCTCGACGTCGGGCAGCTGGACGAAGCGCGGCAGCAGCGGCGGCACCTTGACCCGCGCGAAGTGCTCGCGCTCGGTCTTGGGGTTGATGAGCAGGACAGCGAGGTTGAGCGAGAGCCCCGAGATGTAGGGGAACGGGTGCGCCGGGTCGACCGCCAGGGGCGTCAGCACCGGGTAGATCGTGCCGCGGAACAGGTCGTTGAGGTATTCGCGGTCGGCATCGGTGAGGTCGTGCGGACGCAGCAGCGTGATGCCTTCGTCCTCGAGGGCCGGCCGGATGTGGCGCTGGTAGACCCGGGCGTGCACACCCATCAGCTCGTGCGCGGCACCGGAGATCTCATCGAGCACCTCGCGCGGCTCGAGGCCGGACATCGACGGTGTGGCGATCCCTGCCGCAATCCGGCGCTTGAGACCGGCCACCCGGACCATGAAGAACTCGTCCAGGTTGCTCGCGAAGATCGCGAGGAATCGGGTCCGCTCCAGCAGCGGCACCGTCGGGTCGCTGGCGAGCTGCAGCACGCGCTCGTTGAACTGCAGCCAGGACACCTCGCGGTCCAGGAACCGGTCCTCGGGGAGGTCCTTCTGCTGCGCCGGCAGGTCGGGCGCCAGGCGGATGAACTGGCCGTTCTCAGCCCGCGCGCGGGGGACCCGCTGCTTGAGGCGGACGACCGAACCGCCCTCGGTGACCGTCTGCGTCGCCGCTTCCACCGCGTCCTGGGTGGGGTCCTGCACGGCTTCGCTCGCGGTGTCCGACTTGGCGTTCATGGACCCATCGTTGCAGGCGTTAGTGAACCGCGCGCGAATACATCACGTCGAGCGCGGACCGCTGGAATCCAAGGCGTGAATAGGTGGCGATGGCGGGGGCGTTGTCGCCTTCCACATAGAGGTCGATGGTGCGGGCACCACGTCCCGCGAGGTGGCGCAGACCGAGTGCGGTGACCACGCCGCCGAGCCCACGACCTTGGTACGCCGGGTCGACCGCCACGACATAAACCTCCGCCTCGTCAGGCGTGCGCTTGGTCCAGTGGGAAGCAGCCAGCGCGCCCGTCTCCTCGTCTTCGATCAGGATCAGCCCGGCCGGGTCGAACCACGGTTGTGACATTCGGTCCTGCAGGTCCGCCATGGTCATGCGCCCCTGCTCGGGGTGAAAGCTGAACGCCCGTGCGTTCACGTCGAGCCACGCCTGCTCGTCCTGGCCTGGCTTGAACGTCCGAACGTGAAAACCCTTGGGCACCAACGGTTCTGCTGGCGGATGCGCTTCGACGTCGAGTGCCATCTGCCACAGCTCGCGTACGACCTCCAGGCCCGCCGAGCGCGCCAGCGCCTGAGCGCCGTCGAGGTTGCCGTGCGCCCACACCCGGGCGTCCGGGCGGGCCTCGAGCAGAGCGTCGAGGACGGCTCGGCCCTCGCCCTGCTTGCGCCGTGCCGGGTGGACGACCAGCTCCGCGGAGCCGTCCGTCCCCACATGCCCGTACGCGCCCAGGTCGCCGTTGGCGCGCACGATGAGGTGCGTGGGTACGGCCGACCCGGGCTCCGGCGTACGGCCCAGGGACAGGAGGGTCTCCTCCGACAGGGGCGCGACGCGATCGGCGGCCTCGGCCGCGCTCGCGAGGGTGCGGACCGCGTCCACCTGTGCCGGTTCTAACGACGATGCCTGTTGCATGGTCGGCATTCCATCACGTGGGGTTCACCGAAGGTTCTGCCAGGACGGCCGTGCAGGTGCTCCGGCGGCGCTAGCCTGCGCGGGTCGCGCGTACCCCGCGCCGAACACCTCGAGGAGTATCCGTCATGACACGACGACTGACCCAGGGCCTGGCCGCTGCGGCGATTGCCGGTGCCTGCGCCGTCTCGCTCGCCATGCCCGCGACCGCCAGCGGACACGGGCCCGACAGCTCTGGCAAGGGGCACGGGTTCGACCCGACCATCCCGATCCAGCTGCTGTCCTACAACGACTTCCACGGCAACCTCGAGGCCCCGTCGGGCTCCGGCGGTCGCGTCGTGGTCGACCACAAGCTCGACCCCACCACCGGCCTGCCCGTCGATGTCACCGTCGACGCGGGTGGCGCCGAGTACATGTCGACTCATCTGAAGCAGCTGCGCAAGAACAAGTGGAGCTCGTTCACGGTCACCGCCGGCGACCTGATCGGCGCGTCGCCGTTGCTTTCGGCGGCCTTCCACGACGAGAAGACCATCGACGCGCTCAGCATGATGGGCACTGACGCCTCGGCGGTCGGCAACCACGAGTTCGATGAGGGCTCGACCGAGCTGCTGCGTATGCAGAAGGGCGGCTGCCTCAATGACGGGGACGGCGCCAACAACCAGAACTCCTGCCCGGACGGCGCGGGCACCTACAAGGGCGCGAAGTTCGCCTACCTCGACGCCAACGTCATCCGTGAGGACACGGGCAAGACGCTGCTGCCGTCGTACACCGTGAAGTGGAAGGGTGGCATCCCGGTCGCATTCGTCGGGCTCACCCTCAAGGAGACGCCCGACATCGTCACGGCGTCGGGCATCAAGGGTCTGAAGTTCGAGGACGAGGTCAAGTCGGCCAACGCTCTCGTGCCAGTGCTCAAGCGTCGCGGGATCAACGCGATGGTCATCCTGATCCACCAGGGCGGCAACCTTCCCAAGGAGGACTGGAAGGGACCGGATGGCAAGACGTACCAGGTGAATCCGTCGTACAACTACGTCTGCGGCAAGGGCGGCGCGCTCGCTCCCGACTCGCCGATCATCCCGATCGCCAAGGGTCTGGACCCGGCGTACGACGCGATCGTCACCGGCCACACGCACCAGTCGTACAGCTGCAACATCCCGGACCCCAAGGGTCAGCCGCGCACGGTGACGTCGGCGTCGTCGTTCGGTCGGCAGATCACCGAGACCACGCTGCCGTTCAGCCTGCGCACGCTCGACATCGTCCGGTCCAAGGTCACCACGCGCGACGTCATCGTCACGCGCGACGTCGCCAAGGACCCGAAGATGACGTCGCTGATCGCCAGCTCGCAGGAGAAGGTCGCGCCGATCGCCAACAAGGTGCTCGGCACGATCACCACGGACGTCACCAAGACCCAGAACGCCGCGGGTGAGTCCCCGCTCGGCGACCTGATCGCGGACGCGCAGCTGGCCGACCCGTCGACCGTGACCGGTGGCAAGACGCCGCAGATCGCGTTCATGAACCCGGGCGGTATCCGCGCTGACCTGCCGTTCGCGCCGGACAACGGGTCGGTGACGTTCGGTGACGCCTTCACGGTGCAGCCGTTCAACAACTACCTCGTGTCGCTGGACCTGACGGGCGCTGACATCTACGCCTTGCTCAACCAGCAGTGGAACGGCACCAACGCGGCCTCGCCCAAGGTGCTGCAGATCTCCAAGGGCTTCACCTACTCCTGGTCCGCCGCGACCAAGCAGGTCGTGCCGGGCAGCGTGAAGCTGAACGGTGCGGCCATCGACCAGGCCACGTCCTACCGGGTGGTGACCAACAACTTCCTGCAAGGCGGAGGTGACGGGTTCGCGGCCTTCACCAAGGGCACCGGCGTCTACTACGGCGGGCTCGACATCGACGGGTTCGCGGCGTACCTGCAGAAGGTCTCGCCCTACACACCGGCCGCGCTGGACCGCATCACCGTCCAGTAGTCCTTCGCTGATCGAGTAGGTCGAGGCGCTAGCCGAGGCCGTATCGAGACCACAATGCCCCGGTCACCGCAATGGTGACCGGGGCATCGTCGTACGCCGCCTATCCCGCGCCCGGGAGCGTCTCGTCGAGGAGCAGGTGCCGGGTGCCGGACGTCTCGGCGAACCCGAGCGAGGTGTAGAGGCCGAAGGCGCCGGACGGGTTCTCGCTGTCGACCCCGATCTCGGCGGCCTGCATACCGTCGGTCTGCATGACCCGCATGGCCTCGAGCAGCAAGGCCGTCCCGATGCCACGACCGCGGTACGCCGCGCGCGTGCCCAGCTCGTCCAGGTAGCCCGCGGTGTAGCCCTGAGGCTCCCAGTCCTGCTCGTACGCGCAGCTGACCAGGAAAGCCACGAGCGAGCCGTCGGTGTTGTCCACGGCCACCCGCGACCAGCCCGGACGGAACGCCGAGTCCTGCAGCTGCTCGCGCCAGACATCGAGGGGCCGGTGCGCGAATCCCCAATGATCAGCGAAGGTTTCGTTACGCAGATCCAGGATCTGGGCAGGGTCTGCGTCCTCCCACGGCTTGATCGTGATGCCGTCGATCGTCGGGACCGCCACAGTCTCATCGAGCCGGTAGTGCCTGGTCAGCTCGGCGTAGTAGCGATGCATCGTCAGCCCGAATCGCTGCGCCAGTCGACTCTCACTGTCGGCCTTGCTGTCGCTGTAGACGCTCATGCGCAGGGGGCCCTGGTCGGGTGCGTGGCTCTCGGCGTACCACGCACGGGCGGCGGCGACCTGCCACGCCATCACCGCACGTCCGATGCCCTCGCCTCGGCGGCTCGGGTGTACCGACCCGCGGAACCAGGCACGACGAAGGGAGCCGTCACGATCGGCACAGCGGCAGGACGCGACAGCGACGATCTGGCCGCCGGAGTCTCGACCGGCGAGCGTGTCGCGCTCGGGTCGGTTGCGAGGTGAGGTGAGGTACGAACGGAGGTCGTCCGCCCCCACGCGCTCACTTGGCTGGTCGGCCCCTTCGACGTCTGCGTAGTACGCGTGCAGCGCCGGGACGTCCTCGAGCGTCCAGGGCTTCCAGCTGAGGCCGGCGGTGCGGTCGAGAGCGGCGCGGGTCTCGTCACGAGCGGTCTGGGCGGAGGTCACCGGCCCAGCCTGGCGTACGTGCGAAGCAGTTCGCCGTCAGGGGCGTCGGCCCGGCCTCTTGCCGTACGTCGACTCAGGCGTCGGCGGCCATGCGCTGCTGGCGCAGCTCCTGGCTGCCGACGAAGCGGTAGCCGACGTTGCGCACCGTGCCGATCAGCGCCTCGTGCTCCGGGCCGAGCTTGGCGCGCAGCCGCCGGACGTGGACATCGACCGTGCGGGTGCCGCCGAAGTAGTCGTAGCCCCAGACCTCCTGCAGCAGCTGGGCGCGGGTGAAGACCCGGCCAGGATGCTGCGCGAGGTACTTCAGCAGCTCGAACTCCTTGTAGGTCAGGTCGAGCGAACGACCACGGACACGGGCGGCGTACGCCTCCTCGTCGATCACCAGCTCGCCGGCGGTGATCTTGACGGGCTCCTCGTCCTCGTCCTGCTCGGTCCGCGACATCGCCAGCCGCAGCCTGGCCTCGACCTCAGCAGGCCCGGCGGTCTTCAGCACCACGTCGTCGACCTGCCACTCGGCGGTCAGCGCGGTGAGACCGCCTTCGGTGAAGATCGCGATCAATGGCGACGACAGGCCGCTCGAACGCAGCACACGGGACAGGCCGCGCGCCCCGGCGAGGTCCTGACACGCGTCCAGGAGAACCACGTCGCACTCGGGCGGATCGACCAGTGCCTGCGGCTCAGGAGGCAGGATGCGCACCCGATGGCCGAGCAGTCCGAGCGCTGGCAGCACATCGACACTCGCGCCCGGCGAGTTGGTGAGCAGCAGGAGTCTGGCCATTTGCCGGCTAAGAATACTGGCCGGTTGGACGGGTCTGACCCAGATCGCCGTACCGTGGGACACGCCACATCCCGTCGAATCCGGAGACAGACTGCTGTGACGACGTCCACCACGACCCTCGTGACTGTCCGCTACTGGGCCGGCGCACGCGCTGCCGCAGGCGTCGATGAGGAGCGGTTCGCCGCGACGACCGTGGGTGAGGCGCTCGCCGCCGCACGGTCGGCTCACCCACAGCTGGAGTCCGTCCTCGAGGTGGCTTCCGTCCTCGTCGACGGAGTGGTCAGCCCCGCTGAGCGGGTGCTGTTCGCGGGGGAGGCCGTTGAGGTTCTGCCGCCGTTCGCCGGTGGGTGATGGCAGGATTCCCCGCGTGCCCCGCACTGAACCCCGTGTGCTGACGCCTGTCGCCACGCTCTCCGCACTCGTCGTCTGTGCTGTCCTCGCTCTCGGGGCCGCCGCGTCCGAGCTGTCCATGGCGGGTGCGCTGCTCTTCGCCGTGCTCGTGCTCGCGCTCGGCTGGCCTCACCTGCTCGACCTGCCGAGCCCACGCGGCGTCCAGCTGATCCTGATCGGCACCGCGGTCGTCCTCGCTGCGATCAGTGAGCTCGGTGACGACGAGCGTGGTCTGCGCTGGTTGCCGACGGTCCTGGGTGGCGGGTTGATCGCGGCGTTCCTGCATCAGCTGGTGCGCCAGGACGGACGGGCCCGGCTGGTCGCGACCCTGGCCGGCACCTGCCTGGGCCTGGGCGTACTCGGCAGCGGCGCGTTCTTCCTGTCCGCGCTCGACGAGAATATGGGCGAGGAGCTGGTGCTGGCCTGCCTCGCGGCGTCTGCGATCGGGATGATCGTCGACTGGGTGCTGCATCGCTTCGGCGCAACGGCCGAGTGGGCCGTGCCCATCTCGATGGTGCTGTCCGGTGGCGCAGCCTTCGTGCTCGCCCAGTCCTTGGATGTGACCTGGAGTGCCATGGTGCTCGTCGCGGCGGGCACACCCCTGGTCTCGCATGCCGTACGCCGGCTGCTCAGCTTCGCGGTCGGCGCCCGCGGTGCGGCCGGTCAGCTCGCGCTCGGCGCGGCCTCGGTGCTCGCCTCAGGCGTCGTGGCGTACGCCGTCGCCTGGTTCTACCGCTAAACGCGCTTGAGCTCGCCGGACAGGTGGCTCTGCAGCTGCTGACCCATGGCGGCCATGTCCATCGCCCACATCAGGTTGGAGTTGACCAGGCCGTACAGCCGCGACCCCGCGGCGTACTCCTTGGCGTGCGGGCTGCGGATCACTCCGTCAGTGCTCAGCTCGACCTTGGCCGGTGACGTCCGTCCGTAGTAGAGCTCGACGATGCCCGTGGCGTGCGACAGGACCAGCTCGACCTCGCCGTCCGGCAACGGCCGCCAGAAACCCAGCTCGGTCGCGAGCGGGCGCACCCGCTCACCCTTCTCATCCAGCAGCCAGGTGTGGCTGTGCCACTCCAGGAACGGCCGCCCGTCGTGCGAGCAGGTGATCTCGTGGGCGAACGTCGCGGACTCGATCGTCGGGTAGCCGACGACGCCGGTCCCTTCCCAATGCCCCACCAACCAGGCGAGTGGGGCCAGCGCGGGCGGCAGATCCAGGTCGAGTTCGAAGGGCACGCCGCGATGCTATCGCCGGAGCGGATCAGCCCGGGTTGGCGATCTGGTTGGGCAGGTCCTTGACCTTGTCCGTACGCAGCGCGTCACCGAGCTGCTTCATCTTCGTCTGGTCGACGGTGTCCACCGAACCGATGCCGTTGACCGTGTCGAATCCGGTGAACGGAGCCGTCAGGAACGTCACGCCACTGCTGCGCAGCCCACGCAGGCTGAACCCGAGGTCGCGCATCTTGCCGGTGCTGAAGGCGTTGTCGACCACGAGGTTCTTGGTGGTGTCATCGATCATCGAGGCCAGCCGCGTCGGGTTGGACAGCGTGCCGCGCTTGAGCGACTTGGTGAGCAGCGCCTTGATCCATGCCTGCTGCCGCTTGCCGCGGCTGATGTCACCCTCGCTGAGCTGGTGGCGCTCGCGGACGAACGCCAGCGCGGCGTCGCCCTTCATGTGGTTGATGCCCTCGGTGAAGGTGAAGTGCCCGGACGTCGTCGCCTGGTCCACGTTGACGTCGACGCCGCCGACGGTGTTGGTGAGGTCCTTGAACCCGTCGAAGCCGATCTGGGCGACGTGATCGATCGGCACGTCGAGCATGCCTTCCATCGTCTGGACGAGCAGGGGAGCGCCACCGAGGGCGTACGCCGCGTTGATCTTGTTCTTGCGGTGGCCCGGGATGTCGACATAGAGGTCACGCGGAAAGTGGATGACCTGCACGGTCTTGCGGTCGTCACTGACGTGGACGAGCTGGATGACGTCGGCGCGGCTGGAGTCGCCGAGGTCCTCGGTACGGCTGTCGGAGCCCAGCAGCAGGATGTTCTGCGAGTTGCCGGCCGTCGTCGCGCGGCTCAGTCGCGACTCGTTGGGCGGCAGCAGGCCGGAGCGGCGCACGTTGGAGTCCAGCAGGTGGTTGAGGTAGAGCGCGAAGCCGGCGACCGCGAAGACGACCACGGCGAACATCGCGATCAGGGTGTAGATCACGATCTTCAGCTTGCTGCGTGACTTCTTGCGCCGCCGCCCGCGACGTCGGGGGAGCGGCTCCTCACCGTCGGGCAGGTCGCCGTCGTCGTCGCCCGAGTCGGGTGGCAGCGGTGCCCCACCGTCCCCGTCGTCGGCGGCGGCGCTCGTCGCGCCGGCACCCGTGCCAGCGCTCGCAGCAGAGCTCGCGCTCGCACCGATCGGCAACCGAGTCGCTTCGAGCGGCTCGCCATAACGGGTGGGGAGGTCCGCGCGGGGGCGAGTGCCTTCGTACGCCGGCGGCAGGTCGACCTGAGTGAGGTCGTCGGCGTCGAGCGGCGGAACCACTCGGCGCTCGCCAGTGGTGCGTTCGCCAGTGGTGCGCTCGCCGGCAGCGCGTTCGCCAGTGGTGCGCTCGGGTGGGGGCTGCTCGGTCGTGGGCGGTTCCCACAGCCCGTTGGTCAAGTCGTCCTGGCCGTTCGGGGTCGAACCCGCCCGGTCGGCGTGCTGCGAGGGCTCCCCCGAGCCGGTCTCGTCGTCGCGTCCTGCGCCCATCAGCGCATCTCCTGTTCCAGGCTCCCCGGAGCCGGCATCCGTCGTCACGTCCCGGGAGAGTGTAGGTGTCCCTCGTGTAAGAGAGCCCAGACTTGACACGTACGCTCGTGGTTATGACCTCGGTCGACTCCACTCCGGCGCACGTCACGCCCAGCCCGCTGCTCCAGCGGCCTGGCGCTGTCGAGGCGAACGGTGTGGATGCCGGCGTCGCGGCGCACTACGGCGACCCGTCCCGCGAGCAGCGTCTGCTGCAGGAGGGCCTGGCCGTCGTCGACCTGTCGAACCGCGGCGTCGTCCAGATCACGGGTCCGGACCGGCTGTCGTGGTTGCACTCGATGACGACGCAGCAGCTGACCGCCCTCGCGCCGCACCATTCGACGGAGTCCTTGGTGCTCAGTCCCAAGGGTCACGTCGAGCACGCGCTGCACCTCGTTGACGACGGGACCACGACGTGGCTCTCGGTCGAGCCCGGCACGGCGGGCGCCCTTGTCGCGTGGCTCGACTCGATGCGCTTCATGCTGCGCGTCGAGGTCTCCGACGTGAGTGATTCGTACGCCGTCCTCGGCGAGCCCATCGCGGCCGAGTCGACTCAGGACGAGCTGCAGACCAAGGGCACGATCGCCTGGCTCGACCCGTGGCCGACGATCGGCGAGGGCGCGGTCGCGTACAGCTCGGTCGATCCGCACCCAGGGGTGGACAGGGCGTGGCGCGAGCTGATCGTGCCGCGCGCCGACCTGGCGAACGCCGTCGGTGACCGTCCGCTCGCGGGACAGTGGGCCGCGGAGGCCGAACGCGTCGCGGCCTGGCGCCCACGGCTCGCGTTCGAGACCGACCACCGCACCATTCCGCACGAGGTGGACTGGATGCGCACGGCGGTGCACATGCAGAAGGGCTGCTACCGCGGCCAGGAGACCATCGCGCGGGTGCACAACCTCGGGCGCCCGCCGCGCCGCCTCGCGTTCGTGCACCTCGACGGGTCGGGTCACGTACTGCCCGAGGCCGGTGCCGAGGTCGAGCTCGAGTCGGGCGGACGAGCGATCGGTCGCCTGACCAGCGTCGTACGTCATCGCGAGGACGGCCCGATCGGCCTCGCCCTGATCAAGCGGTCGGTGCCCGTCGACGCACCCCTCGTCATCGGCGGCGTGGCGGCCGCACAGACAGTCGTCGTCGACGCCTGAGAGCGGTTCCGCACGCCGCTGTGATCGAGGTCACGCTAACTGGGGCTTGCATAGTGCTAACTACAGCAAGCACTATGGACACATGAGCTCAAAGATCCCCGTCCCCGATCTCGGGGGATACCTGCGGGAGCAGCGCCAGGCCGCAGAGCTGTCGATCCGTCAGCTGGCCGACCGCACGGGGGTCAGCAACCCATATCTGTCACAGATCGAGCGTGGACTGAAGAAGCCCAGCGCCGAGATCCTGCAGTCCCTGGCCAAGGGCCTGCGCATCTCCGCCGAGCAGCTTTACGTGCATGCAGGCATCCTCGACGCCCGCGACGAGGAGCTCACCGACGGACTCGATGTCCGCGCGGCGATCAAAGCCGACCCGAGGCTGACCGACCAGCAGCGCAAGGCGCTGCTCGACGTCTACGCCTCGTTCGTGGGCGAGTGAGCCCAGCAGTACACACCCTTTTGAAAGGACCCCTCATGCCTGTTCTGACCGACCTGCGCAAGACCCTCGCCAACCCGACCCCCCTGTACGCCGCCGTTGGCGTTGCAGACCTGGCCGTCTCCTCCGCCAAGACCGCCTCCGACGAGGCCGGCGAGCGCGTGACCGAGCGTGTCAGCGGCCTCTCCGAGCGCGTCTCGGGCCTCCGCTCGGACATCGAGGGCCTTCGTACGGACCTCGAGCCCAAGCAGCTGTCCGCCAAGGTGCAGACCTTCGCCCAGGAGACCGTCGCGCAGGCCAAGGCCATCCCGACCACCGTCGCCGAGCGTCGCAAGGCCCTGACCGGCCAGGCCGAGAAGTCCTACACCGAGTTCAGCAAGCGCGGCGAGAAGGTCGTCACCGAGCTGCGCAAGCAGCAGGACAAGACCACCCAGCAGCTCGTCGCGCAGGGCAAGGACGTTGTCGCGACCGCTCGCAAGACCGCGGACGACACCCAGGCCCGCGCGCGTCGTACGGTCCTGCTCGGTCGCAAGGAGGCCGCTGAGGCCGTGACCGAGGCTGCCCAGGCCGTGCAGGACGTGGCCGGCAAGGTCGAGGCCGACGCCAAGACCGAGGTGCGTTCCACCACCGCGCGTACCCGCAAGGCGCCGGTCCGCAAGGCGACCGCCAAGAAGGCTCCGGCCAAGAAGACGACCACCAAGTAAGTCGTCTGTTCAGACCCCCGCCTCGAGACCCCACGAGCCATGTGCTCGTGGGGTCTCGTGGTTTTGGTGGGGCAGATGGGTCTACTGATGTCCCGATCCGGGGCCAGGTGTGCGATCGCGCACCCTTAAGGATGAAGTGGCCAACCCCTCTGGGTATGCCACCCCCGACTGTTACCGCGATTAACGCCGTTCCCGGACGCTCAGGTCTAGACACGACGGTGTCAAGGTGCTCGGCTGTCAGGTGAGGGCGCGCTCCATGAATCAACCAGCGCGCCCGCGACGGCTCAGTCATTCCGATCACGAAGAGGGGTCTGGCAAATGATCACTACGGATCAGGTACAGACGGTACGCGGCGGGCACGCGCTCGACAGCAACGGCGAGAAAATTGGTTCGATCGGCGAGGTCTACCTCGACGACCGAACGGGCAACCCGGCCTGGGTCACCGTCAACACAGGTCTGTTCGGCACCTCGGAGTCGTTCATTCCGTTGCAGGACGCATCCGTTGAGGGCAAGGATGTCAAGGTCCCCTACACCAAGGACAAGGTGAAGGACGCTCCACGCGTTGATGCCGAGCAGCACCTGGACGTCGAGCAGGAGAAGGCGCTCTACCGCTACTACGGCGTCTCGTACGACGGCGCGGCCAGCAACAGCAACGGTGGACCCGGTGCTGCAGGCGGCCAGGGCGACTCGACCGAGGCCCGTACCGAAGCCATTAGCACGACGGACGCGACCTCCGACGCAGGTGCCGGCGGCACCGCAGCGGCAGGCACGGCGGCGGCAGGCACGGCGGCAGCGGGTACAGCGGCTGCCGGCACCGCCGCAGCTGGAGGTCTGGGCAACCGCGACGCTGTCGCGCCCGCGCCCGCTCCTGAGCGCGCGGCCGACGACTACTCCACCAACAAGGCCGGCTTCGACGCCGGTCCGGGTCGGGCAGCCGAGACGACGTACGAGCCCCCGAAGGCTCCCGAGGCCAAGGCTCCGCCGGTCGAGGAGAAGGCTGCCGACAAGGCGCCCGACACCAAGGTCGGCGTGACCGCTGACAAGGCCACCGCAGGGGAGCGCGACCCGCGCGACCTCGACGGTGACGGTGTCGTGACGCGCTACGAGGAGCAGCTGCACGTCGCGACCGAGCGTCGCGAGGCCGGCCGCGTACGTCTGCGCAAGTCGGTCATCACCGAGGACCAGACCGTGACCGTGCCCCTCACCCGCGAGGAGGTCAGCCTCGAGCGTTTCACGATCGAAACGCCAGAGGTCGTCGAAGGCGACCCGTTCGGCGACGACGTGCGTGAGTTCGTCCTCTACGAAGAGGTTCCGGTCATCAGCAAGCGGGCGGTCGCCGTCGAGCGCGTCGGCCTCCGCAAGAACACCGTCCAGGAGAACCGCCAGGTCACCGACAAGATCCGCAAGGAGCAGATCGACCTCGATGGTGACGGCATTCCGGACAACCTCAAGTCAGGTCTCAAGGCTGACGACAAGGGCCGTTCCTAAGAGCGCCCCAGCAGCCTGAAGAAGGGCCCGGTCGACGTATGCGTCGACCGGGCCCTCCTGCGTCCTCCGTCAGAACTGGCGCAACGAGCTGGCGCGAATCAGGATCGAGTTCTGCTTGGCCGACTCGGGCGGGTGTCCCGGGTTGGTCGCGGCGTATTTCCGCAGGTGCGTCGCGGTGAGCCGGTGGACGTAGTCGACCGACGGCGCTGAAATCGGGTCGACGACCAGGTAGTACGTCCCGTCGTAGCCGAGCACGGCGACCCAGTGCGAGGTCGGTTTGCTCACGGAGACCGGGTAGGGCATCTGGAAGACGTCGCCGCCTGCGATCGAGGGCCGACCCGCCCGCGCGTCGGTGAGCGTGTCCTCAATTCCACCGTGCCACAACGAGATTCCGTACTTGCCGAACCCGGTGACGAAGTCGGGGTACTCCGTGCCGATCTTGTCGCGCGCGGTGGTGTGCGCAACCTCCATGGCGTCGTACCGGAACTTCTCGATCGCCGTACGCCGCGTGGTCACGTCCCACGTCCAGCTCGTCGGGGTTTTGCCCTGGTGAAGCAAGGTAGCCACCGCGACGACGGGGCCGCAGTTGGCCCACTGCGCGGTGCCGGTGTCGCGCTGCAGCATCGGGTACAGCGCCCCGGACGTCCTGGCGCCGAACAGGGTCGACCAGGTGAGCAGCGAGACCTTGTCGGAGTGCGCCATGCCGTGGCCGATCTGGAAGGACCAGATGTTGCGTCGTGTCTTGTCGCCGTAGTAGCCGGTGCCGTCCATGACGTAGCCCTGCCGCGTCAGCAGGACCTGTGACGCCGTCACGAAGTAGCTCGTGTTGCCGTAGGTGATGAGGGCGAGGTCGCCGATCAGCTTCCGAAAGGTGGCGTCATTGGCGATCCCGGTCACCGGCAGGGCGCGACGCGTCTGGAAAGCGCGCACCGCGCTGACCGTCCCGGCGTCGTACGTGTCGCCGATCCCGCAGTTGTGACCGCGGTGGAAGAGGATGTAGCGCAGTGCGCGCACGGGGATCCCGGTCATTCCTGCGGACAGGGTCGGGAAGGTCGTCATCGGATAGTTCGGCGCGGCCGCCGCCCCTGGCGCGGTGGCGAGGAGAGTTGCTCCTGCACCGGCGAGAGCGCCACTCCCGAGCAGCGCACGACGACTGATGGATGCTGGCATGGCGTTCCCCTTGTCGGTCACGGCGTCATCGCGAGTCCCCCGACTCCCGTGATGGAGGAAGGACGCTCGGTCCTCCCAGAGGTTGCTGGCTCTTCCACCATGCAATGCCGGACGGCGAACATGTGGGATTGGCCGATGTCCGGCGTGTGACTCATTCCTGGTCGTCCTACGCTCGTGTCGTGACCGAACCCCTCGCTGCCTTGTCATCCGCACCCGTGCTGGCCCGCGTCGAGCGATCCGGATTCGTGGAGTCGGTGCACCACGGAATGGCGGTCGAGGTGGCCGCGGACGGATCGGTGACGAGGGCGTACGGCGAGGTCGACGCACCGACGTTCCCGCGCTCGTCCAACAAGCCCATGCAGGCCGTCGCGATGCTGCGCGCCGGCCTCGACCTCGACGGCGAGCTGCTTGCCCTGGTGTGCGCGAGTCACTCGGGCGAGGACTTCCATCTCGAGGGCGTACGCCGAATCCTCGCCTCGGCGGGGCTCGCCGAGGGAGACCTGCAGAACACCCCCGACTACCCCTACGACGACCAGGCGCGGCTGGCCTGGCTCCAGGCCGCTCGCCCCAAGGCGGCGATCGCGCAGAACTGCTCTGGCAAGCACGCGGGCATGCTGGCGACCTGCGCGGCGGCCGGTTGGGACCTCGCGACCTACCGGGATCCCGATCACCCGCTGCAGCAGCTCATGGCCGAGACGCTCGGTGAGCTGGCCGGTGAGCCCGTCGCCGCGACCGGGATCGACGGCTGCGGCGCGCCAGTCATGGCGATCAGCCTGGCGGGCGTGGCGCGGGCCTTCGGGCGGCTCGCCGCGGCTGCTGACGGGACTGGCGAGGGGCGCGTACGGGACGCGATCCGCGCCTTCCCTGAGTTCCTCGGCGGCAGCCGGCGCGACGTCACCGAGCTGATCCGCGGGGTCGACGGGTTGATCGCCAAGGACGGCGCGGAGGCGGTCTACGGCGTCGGACTGGCCGACGGTCGAGGTTTCGCGGTCAAGATCGTGGACGGAGCCCAGCGTGCTCGTACGCCTGTGATGGCGGCCCTCTTGCGTGGCACTGGCGTCGATGAGTCGGTGCTCGACGAGATCGGCTACGTGCCGGTTCTTGGCCACGGCGCGACCGTGGGAACCGTTGTGGCGCAAGGAATCTGATGCGCGCAGTCCTCCAGCGTGTGACGTCCGCATCGGTGACCGTCGAGGGTGAGCTGGTCGGTGCGATCGATCGGCCGGGCCTCGTGGCTCTGGTCGCCGCGACGCATGATGACGGTCCGTCGCAGGTGGCGGCGATGGCTCGCAAGATCGCCGAGCTGCGCATCCTGCCCGAGGAGCAGTCGGTGCTCGAGACCGGTGCGCCGGTGCTGATCGTCTCTCAGTTCACGCTCTACGGCGAGACCCGCAAGGGGCGCCGACCATCGTGGTCAGCGGCTGCGCCAGGGCCGGTCGCGGAGCCGCTCGTCGATGCGGTGGTCGAGGCGTTGCGCGCGGCTGGTGTCGAGGTCGCGACCGGACGGTTCGGCGCGATGATGCAGGTCGCCCTGGTCAACGACGGCCCGTTCACGGTGCTCGTCGACGTCTGACGTCGCGCGGGTCTAGCGCTCCAGGTCGTGGCCGCGAGCGAGAGTCCTGTGCTGACCGTGCACGGCCAGAGCCCGCGGCGGGACCGCGGGGGATCGTTGCTGGACGTACTGGCTCACGACGCGCTCGCGGATCGTTGCAGGGTCCAGTCCGGACGAACGAAGGTCGCCCACGCGGGCATCGATCTCGTGCTCGGGTGGGCTGCGCCACGGTCCTAGATCCGTGCCGAACCCACGGTCGAGCCGGTGGTCGCGGGTGATTCTGGCGCCGGCTGGAGCAGCGGGTCGGGTCAGGTCCCGCTCGGCCTCGTCGAAGGCCTGACGGGCCTGGCTGATCGGGTCGGTGCGGCTTGCGCGGGCCTCGCTGAGGGGAAGGCTTGCGGTGCCGAGTGTCCGCCGCTGCCAGTCGCGTCGTTCCAGGTCGGCCCGGACCTCCGCTCGATCGGGCGGGCCATGTCGCCCCGTGAGCTCGTCCTGAAGGCCCTGGTTGGCGAGGTCGAGGCGGTCCAGGTCGCGGCGGAGGGTGCCCAGCCGGTCGTGGTGAGTGGCCAGCTCAATGACCGGTGCCCTCACGCTCCGGTCGCGCGCGATGTCGTCCTCGATCTGCCGAGACACCTGCCCGGTGCGACCGGTGACCCGGCGGATGGTGTCCCTGACGACGTCACGGGTTTCGGCGATCCCTTCGACCGCTTCGGCCAGCTCGCTGCCGCGGGCCTCATAGCGTTGCTCGGCCTGGGCGACGGCCCTGTCGAGACGCCGCTCGCGCTCGGTGACCCGTGCCCGGGTCGCGTCGAGATCCAGCGTGATCTGGTCGCGTTCGAGGGTGACGCGTTCGAGCTCTGCGGTCATGTCGCGCACCCGCTGGGCTGCCAGGTCGGCCGCGGGTGTGTGCTCGGTCCGCTGCTCGAGTTCCTCCCGGGCGATGGCGAGGTCGTCGGCGAGCTGCATCGCGCGCACCTCGAAGTGCTTGAGCTCCTGGCCGCGCAGCAGCAGGCCCACCTCGTCGAAGGCCCGCTCACGGCTGAGGTCGGTCACCTCGCGGAGCATGAACGTCTCGGGGTACGTCCGTTCCAGCTCCCGGGCGCGCTCCAGCGCCGGTGGTGGCAGCTTCGCCAGATCTTCCACCAACCAGATCGCGACGCCGCGCCGCTCCAGTAACCGCGCGTCCTTCTGCAGCTGTTGTTGTGCAGTGTGGTCTGCGGCCCGGCCTGCTTTGGCCTCGATCGCCACACGTATTTCGAAGTCGACCGCGTGGTCGTGGAAGCGGGCGCCTCGACCGGTGTCGTAGTACGTGCGAGTGCGCCAGCCGCGCACCGGCTGCAAGCCCAGAGTGCGGCCGATCTCCGCCTCCCAAGCGGCACCGACCTTGCCGATCGCCTCCATGCGCTCGGCCGTGGCCCGGTAGTCGGCCAGGTTCCTGGGCTGCTCGCCCTTCGCGACCCTGTCCGGTGCATAGACCTCGCGGTGGTGCTGCTCCCACTGCTGATCAGACCAGTCCGACCTCGACATCACAGGCCTTACAGGCCGTGCTCGACCTGGTAGTCGAACCACTCATCTGGCGACAGTCGACCGGCAGCGACCCAGTCGTTGTAGGCCCTGCGCGCATAGCCGAAAAGCTGGACCCAGGCACCGCCGGTGCGATCGCCCAGCGCGCCGTCGACCTGTCCTTCGACCTGGAGATACTCCGGATTGGCCGGCTCGCTCACAACGGGCGCCTTGGTGCCGTTGCGGTTCACATCGATCCACATCCAGGTGCCCTCGAAGTTGCGGACGAACACCTCGCCGAGATAGCGCCGGAACCGCTTCTCCCGCTCCCGCCGCCACGACAGGTCACCCGGCTCGCGGTCCCAGAAGTAGCGCAGCGCCGCCTGCTCGGCATGCCGCAGACCCTCCTCCGACCACGGATCGGCGGGCATGTCGGGCACATCGCGCTCGAAGAACAGGGCCAGCTCGTCATCCATCGCTGCGAGCCAGGTCAGGAACTCCGGGTCCTGCTGGTCGCGCTCACGCTGAGCCAGCTCTGCCTCGGTGTAGGGCCGATCGCCACCCACGTGCACTGCCTCCCTGTGATGAACCGGACGTCACCAGTGTCGCCGATGCCACCCACACGGTGCGAGGCCGACACCGACGAGTGTCCGCCAGCGTGGTTGAGGTCCGAACCCGGCCCGGCACGTACTCTTGCGTCATGGTCGATGGTTTGTGGCAGGTACAGAACCTCGTGGCGTTGGTGCTCGGCATCGCGCTCTTCGCGATGCAGGTCTACGCGTTCGTCGATGCCCTGCGCCATCGGGAGGATGCCTACCGTGCAGCGAGCAAGCTCACCAAGACCTGGTGGTGCGCCATCACCGGTGTCTGCGCCGCGCTCGGCCTTCTGAGCATCACAAACCCGCTGCAGATCTTCGAGATCATTGCTGTGGTCGGTGCGGCGGTCTATCTCGCCGATGTCCGTCCCGCCCTCCAACGCGTCATCGGCCGCGGTGGCCGCAATGAGGGCCCCTACGGCCCGTGGTGAGTGTCGCCCCACACACGCTGACCTCGATCCTGCCGACCCGAGAGGGCGGCCTCGAATACCTTCTGACCGGATCCGGTTCTCCCACCACAGTTTTCGCGCACGGACTCGCCGGATCGATCGACACCACGCGACCATTCGGCAGTGCCGTCTCCGGCACCCGAGCCTTCTTCCACTTCCGGGGCCACGGCGCCTCCTCCTCACCCGAGACACCCTGGACGTACGCCGCCCTCGCCACTGAGCTGCGCGCGGTCGCCGATCATGTCGGGGCTACTCGAGCCCTCGGCGTGAGCATGGGTGCCGGCGCCCTGTGCCACTGGCTGGCCAAGGAGCCGGACCGGTTCGAACGCGTCGTCCTCGTCATCCCGGCCGTGCTCGACACGCCTCGTCAGGACGCGGCCCTCGACCGGCTGCTGCGCATGGGCGAGCTGGCCGACGCACGCGACGTCGACGGGGTGACCGATCTCCTCCTGGAGGAGCAGCCCGAGACGGAGCGCAACAGGGCCGCGGTGCGAGCATGGTGCCGGTCGCAGGCCGAAACCATCGTCCGCACCGACGTGAGCCGGGCCCTGCGGACCATCCCGCACGAGGTGGCGATGACGTCCCGCGAAGCCCTCACCGGCGTACACGTGCCGGTCCTGGTCCTCGCGCAAGAGGATGATCCGGCGCACCCCGTGTGGGTCGCGGAGCAGGCAGCGGACCTCCTGCCGGAGGCGACGTTGGAGGTGCTGCCGCCGGGAGGGATCCTGTGGAGGCACCGCGCACACGTACGACAGCTGATCGGAGACTTCTTCGCATGAAGGCCACACTCATCCACGGTCCGGGCGACATCCGTCTCGAGGACGTTCCGGACCCCACGCTCGTGCAGGACACCGACGCCGTCGTACGCGTGGTCGCGGCCTGCGTGTGCGGCTCGGACCTGTGGCCCTACCGTGGCGAGAACCCCGTCCACGAGCCCCGCCGCATCGGGCACGAGTTCGTGGGTGTGGTCGAGGAGGCCGGTGCAGGCGTACGCAGCCTCAAGGCCGGCGACTTCGTCATCGCGCCGTTCATGTACTCCGACAACACCTGCCCCAACTGCGAGGCAGGCATCCAATCTGCTTGTGTCGCAGGCGGATTCTGGGGTGACGAGGACCGCGACGGCCGTCCGCTGGACGGCGGCCAGGGCGAGCTCGTACGCGTTCCGCAGGCTGACGGCACGCTCGTCTCCTTGCGCGATCAGCCGGATGAGGAGCACGTTCCGTCGCTGCTCGCGCTCTCCGATGTGATGGGCACGGGCTGGCACGCCGCCGTCGTGTCCGGGGTGTTGGAGGGCGACACGGTGGTCGTCGTCGGTGATGGAGCGGTCGGGCTGTGCGGCGTCCTCGCGGCGACGCGCCTGGGCGCCGAGCGGGTCATCGCAATGTCTCGTCACGAGTCACGCCAGCAGGTCGCCCGTTCGTTCGGGGCGACGGATGTGGTGGCCACCCGGGGCGAGGAAGGTGAGCACGACGTCCTTGAGCTGACAGCCGGCGTTGGTGCTGATGCGGTGCTGGAGTGTGTCGGTACGGGTCAGGCGATGCAGACGGCCCTCGCGGTCGCGCGGCCGGGTGCGACGGTCGGCTACGTCGGTGCTCCGCACGGCGTCGAGCTGCCGGTGCGCCAGATGTTCAACCGCAACGTGGGTGTGGCCGGCGGGCTCGCCCCGGCTCGGCAGTACCTTCCCGCGCTGCGTGACGACGTGCTGTCTGGAGCCATCAATCCTGGTGCCGTGTTCGACCTCGACCTGCCGCTCGCCGATGTGGCCGAGGGCTACCGCGCCATGGACGAGCGGCGCGCCATCAAGACGTTGCTGCGCCCCTGAGGACACCACGATGGATCAGCTGACTCCGGTCATCCGCAACTACGCCTGGGGCTCCCACGACGAGCTCGCGCGACTCACCGGTCGTCCGCACCCGACCGCCGAGCCGGAGGCCGAGCTCTGGATGGGCGCGCACGAGGGCGCGCCATCCGGGCTCGAGCGCGACGGCGTGGCGACGACGCTCGACCAGGTCGTCGCTGCCGACCCGGCCGCAGTCATCGGTCCCGACGTCGCCGACCAGTTCGGCGGTCGGCTGCCGTTCCTGCTCAAGGTGCTCGCGCCCGTCAAGGCGCTGTCGATCCAGGCTCACCCCAACGCGACCGAGGCTCGCGAAGCGCCTGCCGGCACCTACATCGACGACTGGCCCAAGCCGGAGGCGTTCGTCGCCGTGACGCCGTTCGAGGTGTTCGCCGGGACGCGGCCGTTCGACGAGATCGCCTCTCTCGCAACGCGTTTGGATGTCGCTCGTCTGAGTGAGCTGGTGGGCGAGGCAGCCGCCGCGGAGACACCGGCGTACGACCTCCTGCGACGGATCCTGGACGTGCCTGCCGACGAGCACTCCGGGCTGGCAGACGAAGTCGTCGCCGCGGCGCAGCGGCTCGGGTCGTCGGACCCGGACGCTGCGACCCTCGCGGCGGTCGTCCGGATCGCCGGGCAGTTCCCGGGCGATATCGGCGTCGTCGTGCTGCTGACCATGGCCTTCCAGGTGGTCGACCCCGGCAAGTACGTCTTCGTGCCGGCGGGCGTGCTGCACGCCTATGTCCACGGCGTGGCCGTCGAGATCCTGGCCAACTCCGACAACGTCGTCCGAGCAGGCCTGACACCCAAGCAGATCGACGTACCCGAGCTGCTGCGCATCGTCGACGTCGACCGGCCGATGGTGCCCGAGACCGGCACGGTCGAGGACGGGTGGACGACGTTCCCGGCCGACGCGTCGTACTTCCGGCTTCGGCTCGCGACTCTAGGGACCGCTGGACTCGCCGTGCCCGGCGACGGCCAGCCTCGAATTTTGTTGGCACTCAACGGATCTGCGCGGTTGACCGGTGCGGGCGAGCTCGAGCTGGCCAGCGGCGAGTCGTGCTTTCTTGCACCGGGTGACCAGGTCCAGGTCGCCGGCGACGCGACCGTCTACCTCGCGTCACCCGGGCTCGACTGACCCTCTCGGCAAAAGTTGCCCCCGAGCACATGCATGCGTGTGCTGATGAGCAACTTTTGCCGGGAGGGTCAGAGGGTGGAGACGGCGTCCCAGGCGACGGTGACCTCGCCCAGCCGCCACCGGCTGGGTCCGTCCAGCAGGGGCCAGCCCTCGTCCCGGAGGGCTGTCGCCGTGGCCCGAAAACGCTGGCGGGCGCCGTACGACGCGTGCGGACTCGACCTGGCCCACGCAGTACGCAGCGCCTCCAGGTAGGCGTGCACCCGCTCGCCCGGGACGTTGCGGTGGATCAGCGCCTTGGGTAGCCGCTCGGCTACCGCGGCGGGGTCATCGAGTGCGGCCAGCCGCAACGACAAGGTCAGCGAGATCGGACCGGTGCGGTCGACCGCGACCCACGTCGCCAGCCGCCCGACCTCGTCGCAGGTGCCGTCGACGAGCAGGCCGTCCGGAGCGAGCCGGCTTTGCAGCCGCGCCCAGGCGTCCGGAACCTCGCCCTCGTCGTACTGCCGGAGCACGTTGAACGCCCGGATGATGTTGGCGTCACGTCCGTCGAGCGGCACCTCGAAGCCGCCGAGGCGGAACGAAAGGCCCTGGTGCTCAAGCGCTTTGGCGGCCCCGACTCGCGCCGGGTCGATCTCGATGCCGACCACCTCGAGGTCGGCGCGCACCGGACGCAGGCGGTCGTACAGCTCGACGGCGGTGGTGGGGGACGCGCCGTACCCCAGATCGACGACGACGGGTGGAGTCGGCGACCGGCGGAGCCGCCAGGCTTGGGGGCCGGCCATCCAGCGGTCACAGCGGCGCAACCTGTTGGGGTTGGTGGTGCCGCGGGTGATGGCGCCCACCGGCCGCTGGCTGCTCACGGGCGCCACCGTAAACGAGGCGCTCCCGGCGCTGCGTGGGACACTCGCAGAGATGAGCGTTCAACCATGCCCACGCCGGGTCGCGATGATCAGCGTGCACACGTCGCCGCTGGAGCGGCCGGGCACGGGTGACGCTGGAGGGCTCAACGTCTACGTCGTCGAGACGGCCAAGCACTTGGCCCGGGCCGGTGTGGAGGTCGAGGTCTTCACCCGTCGTACGACCGCGGCGCAGCCGGAGTCCGTCGAGCTGATGCCCGGGGTCCTGGTCCGCCACATCGATGCCGGCCCGTTCGAGGGTCTTGGCAAGGACGACCTGCCAGGGCAGCTGTGCGCGTTCACCGTCGGCGTCCAGCGGATCGGTGCCGCGCAGCCCGAGGGCTACTACGACCTCGTGCACTCCCACTACTGGCTCTCCGGGCAGGTCGCCTGGCTCGCCGCCGACCGCTGGCAGGTGCCGCTCGTGCACTCGATGCACACGATGGCCCGCGTCAAGAACGCGCTGCTGGCCGAGGGTGACCGGCCCGAGCCGCCCGGGCGTGAGATCGGCGAGGAGCAGGTCGTCCGCGCCGCCACCTGGCTGGTCGCCAACACCGACCGCGAGGCCGATGAGCTGATCGACCTCTACGACGCGGCGCCCGACAAGGTGCGCGTCATCTCACCCGGCGTCGACCTGGAGACCTTCACTCCGGGCGAGCAGGCCGAGGCGCGCGCCGCCCTCGACCTGCCCGCCGACGCCGAGGTGCTGCTGTTCGTCGGCCGGATCCAGCCGCTCAAGGCGCCCGACGTGCTCGTCCGCGCCGCCGCGCACCTGCTCGAGCAGGACCCGGGGCGCCGCGACCGGCTGGTTGTGGCCGTGCTTGGCGGACCGAGCGGCTCCGGCCTCGACCATCCCGAGGCGCTCGCGGACCTCGTCGACGAGCTGGGGCTGGGCGATGTCGTACGCCTGGTGCCGCCGGTCTCGCGCGATGCCCTCGCCCAGTGGTACCGCGCCGCCGACCTGCTCGCCGTGCCCTCGTACAACGAGTCGTTCGGGCTCGTCGCCATCGAGGCGCAGGCCTGTGGCACTCCCGTGGTGGCCGCGGCGGTCGGTGGCCTGCCGACCGCGGTGGGCGACGGGGGAGTGCTGCTCGACACCCACGACCCCAAGGAGTGGGGCGCCGCGATCGCCGAGCTGCTCGACGACCCGGCGCGCCGCCGTGCCATGTCTGCGGCCGCGCTCACACACGCGGCGGCGTACGGCTGGCAGCACACCACTGATCAGCTCCTGGAGCTGTATCGCGCTGCGTGCCATGCGGATTCGAGTGCAAGCCCCAAGTCGCAGCACCTGACCGGCGTGCCCGCGGCGGTGATCCCGTGAGCGATGTTCCGGCCATCATCGAGGCGTTCTTGAAGGATGCCGAGATCGAGTGGGAGCCCGGTGCGTCCGACGGCGAGTACGTCGTCACACTCCCCGGCGAGCGCAAGCTCAAGACGGTCGCGTCGCTGATCATCGGCGACCAGGGGCTGTCGGTGTCGGCGTTCGTGGTGCGCAACGCGGATGAGAACCACGAGGCGTTCTACCGCTACCTGTTGCGTCGCAACCTGCGCCTGCCCGGGCTCGGCTATGCGATCGACAAGAGCGGCGACGTCTATGTCGTGGGGCAGCTGCCGCTGGAAGCCGTCACGCCGGCCTACCTCGACCAGCTGATGGGCGTGCTCCTGGAGGCGAGTGACAACGCGTTCAACGAGCTGCTGGTCCTCGGCTTCCGCACGTCGATGCAGAAGGAGTGGGACTGGCGGATCTCGCGTGGCGAGTCCACCCGCAACCTCGAAGCCTTCCGCCACCTGTTGGAGCACGACGACTCCTGAGGGAGCGGCATCTCTAGACTTCGGGCATGACCTACACGCTTGTCCTGCTGCGCCACGGCGAGTCGGAGTGGAACGCCAAGAACCTGTTCACCGGCTGGGTGGACGTCGACCTCACCGAGAAGGGCCGCGCCGAGGCCGTGCACGGCGGCGACCTGATCCGCGAGGCCGGCCTGACCCCCGACGTTGTCCACACCTCCCTGCTGCGTCGCGCGATCTCCACGGCCAACATCGCCCTCGACAAGGCCGACCGGCACTGGATCCCGGTCAAGCGCGACTGGCGCCTCAATGAGCGGCACTACGGCGCCCTCCAGGGCAAGAACAAGAAAGAGACCCTCGAGGAGTTCGGCGAGGAGCAGTTCATGACCTGGCGACGGTCGTACGACACCCCGCCGCCGCCCATCGAGAAGGGCTCCGAGTGGAGCCAGGACGCGGACGTCCGGTACGCCGAGCTCGGCGACGAGGCGCCGCTCACTGAGTGCCTCAAGGACGTCATCGAGCGGTTCCTGCCCTACTGGGAGTCGGCGATCGTGCCCGACCTGAAGGACAGCAAGACCGTCCTTGTCGCGGCGCACGGCAACTCGCTGCGCGCCCTGGTCAAGCACCTGGACGGCATCTCCGACGACGACATCGTCGGCCTCAACATCCCGACCGGCATGCCGCTGGTCTACCGCCTCGATGAGTCGCTGAAGCCGACCGTCAAGGGCGGGGAGTACCTCGACCCCGATGCCGCCAAGGCCGCTGCCGAGGCCGTGGCCAACCAGGGCCGCTGACCCGACGCCTGAGCCCAGACAGCCGAACGCCCGCCCGGATCAGATCCGGGCGGGCGTTCGTGGACCCCCGTGGTCAGGCCTGGTGGATGAGCCCCTCGTCCTCGGTGCCGTAGCTGCCGGTCACGAGGTAGACGATGCGGTCCGCCACGGAGACGGCGTGGTCGCCGAAACGCTCGTAGTAGCGGCTGATCAGCGTCAGGTTGACGGCCGCCTCAGTGCCGTGATCCCACTTGCCGTCGAGCAGGGTGTTGAAGATCGTGCGGTGCAGCTCATCGAGGGCGTCGTCGTCCTTGGCGATCTCGACGGCTGCGTGGACGTCCTTGCCCGCGATCGCATCGCCGGTCTTCTTGACCAGCCCCTCGGCGACCTTCTCCATCTCGGAGATGATCGAGGCGACGTCCTCCGGCACCGCACCCTCGGGGTAGCGACGGCGCGCGATCTTGGCAACGTGCCGGGCCAGGTCGCCCATGCGCTCGATGTCGGAGGCCATGTGCATCGCCGTGACGACCATCCGCAGGTCGGTGGCGACGGGCTGCTGGCGGGCGAGCAGGTCCACACAGCGGTCGTCGACGGTGCGGCGCAGCTCGTCGATGTCGTCGTCGGCGGCGATGACGCTCTCGGCGATGCCGAGATCGGCGTTCAGCAGGGCCGCTGTGGCGCGCTGGATGGCCTTGCCGACCATGGTGGTCATCTCGACGAGCTCGTCCGAGATGCGATCGAGGTCCTCGTGGAACGCATCGCGCATAGTGGTCCATCATCCTTCGGTGTGGGGCCAGCGACGTGCCGCAGCCAGCAGTGGCGCCCCGAACGGCGCGCTCGGGGCAGACGATCTCAGCATGGCATGAACGGTTATCGGACCCTAGATGAACAGTCAGCGTCTCCGGCGCCACCGGACGGCTCAGTGGTCAGGGCACCGGTAAGGCGCCCGTACATTGGTCGGCGTGTCTGACCTCGGTATGACGCTGCTGTGGCTGCTCGTCGGCGTTGCCGTCGGCGCCCTCGGCGCCTGGTTCGTCGTACGCCGTGCGCGCCCGTCCGTGCCGGCCACGACTGCTCGTTCGGCGGCACAGGGCGGCAACAGCCTGCGCCCTGGCGCCCAGGACGTCCTGCACGCGCTGCGTTCGGTGACGATGGTGCTGGACAGCTCGGACTGCGTCATCCGCTCCACCCCAGCGGCTCAGGCGCTCGGCCTGGTCCGGGGCTCGGAGCTGATGCACGAGGAGCTGCGGTTCCTGGTCCGGCAGGTTCGCCGTGACCGGGTCATCCGTGAGGTCGAGATGGAGCTGCCGCGCGGCCCGCTCGGCCAGGGGCGGCTGACGCTCGGGGTTCGGGTCGCGGCCATGCACGGTGACGTGGTGCTGGTGCTCGTGGAGGACCGCACCCACTCCCGCCGGGTCGAGGAGACCCGCCGCGACTTCGTCGTCAACGTCAGCCACGAGCTCAAGACGCCGGTCGGGGGTCTGTCGCTGCTCGCCGAGGCCGTCGAGGACGCGAAGGACGACCCCGAGGCCGTCGCGCGGTTCGCGATGCGGATGCAGGTCGAGACGCGGCGGCTGGCCAACCTCGTACGCGAGATCGTCGAGCTGTCCCGGCTGCAGGTCGCCGACACCCTGCACGAGCCGATCCTGGTCGACGTGTCCCGGGCTGCATCGGACGCGATCGACCACCTTCGAGTGGTCGCCGAGGACCGCGAGATCGAGCTGGTCAGCGCCACCAACGGCGACGGTCCACCCGTCGTCTACGGCGATGCCGAGCTGCTGACCACGGCCATCCGCAACCTGGTGGCCAACGCCGTCAACTACTCCGACTCGGGCACGCGGGTGGCCACGACGGTCCGCCGCCTGGACGACATCGTCGAGGTGTCCGTCACCGATCAGGGCCCGGGTATCCCGGCCGAGGACCAGGACCGGATCTTCGAGCGGTTCTACCGCGTCGACCCGGCTCGCTCTCGAGAGACCGGCGGCACCGGTCTCGGGCTGGCCATCGTCAAGCACGTGAGCGTCAATCACGGTGGCGAGGTCACCGTCTGGAGCGAGGAGGGCCAGGGCTCGACCTTCACCATCCGGCTCCCGGCTGCTGACGCGAGCCAGACTGGGCTGGAGCCGAAGGACGACGAGGCTGATCCGCCCAACCCGTTCGACCCAGCTGCCCTCCCCACGACGTCCGCCGGCGCGACGAGGGTCGCGACCGTCGTACCGGGCTCTGCGCGCACCGCACCGGCGCAGCCGCCCACTGAGTCTGACCCGCCTGTGTCCCCCCGAGGAAGGACCCACGCATGACCCGCATCCTGGTCGTCGAGGACGAAGAGTCCTTCTCAGACCCGCTGTCCTACCTGCTGCGCAAGGAGGGATACGACGTCTCCGTCGCCGAGACCGGCCCGGACGCGCTGGTCGAGTACGACCGTGGCGGAGCCGACCTCGTCCTGCTCGACCTCATGCTTCCGGGCATGTCCGGGGTCGACGTGTGCCGCAACCTGCGGCAGCGCTCCAACGTGCCGGTCATCATGCTGACGGCGAAGGACACCGAGGTCGACAAGGTGGTCGGGCTCGAGCTGGGCGCCGACGACTACGTCACCAAGCCCTACTCCAGCCGTGAGCTGCTCGCCCGCATCAAGGCCGTGCTGCGACGCGGTCAGGAGGCCGAGGAACTGCTGCCGGCCACGCTGGAGAGCGGGCCGGTCCGGATGGATGTCGAGCGGCACACGGTCGCGGTCAACGGCGGCACCGTCCAGCTCCCGCTGAAGGAGTTCGAGCTGCTCGAGATGCTGCTGCGCAACGCCGGCCGGGTGCTCACCCGGATGCAGCTGATCGACCGCGTCTGGGGCAGCGACTACGTCGGCGACACCAAGACGCTGGACGTCCACGTGAAGCGGCTGCGCGCCAAGATCGAGCCCGACCCGGGCAATCCGAAGTTCATCGTCACGGTGCGCGGACTGGGCTACAAGTTCGAGACCCCGTAGGCGCTGGACCGACAGTGCAAGCCGCGTCGCTACCCGGATTGCGGTAGCGACGCGGCTTGCACTGTCGGCCAGGAACGTGACCCGGCCGAGGTCGTACGACGGGTGTCAGTGGCCGCCGGCTTCGGCGACGTCGCCCTGCTCGGTCGGCTGCTCGTCGGGCGCGTGCGTAACGGTGGCCGTGCCGTAGGGGTGCTGGTCGAGCAGGACCGGCGTCTGGACGGCCGTCGTGCCTGCAGGGGTCTTGAAGCTGATGGTGAGCATCGCACCGGGCGCTGTCGTCACCGACGCGATCTTGAGCGGCGCGGAGGGGGCCGTGGAGTTGCCGGACGGCTGGCCATCGAGGCGGACGGCGCTCAGCCCGGGCACGGAGATCGTGCCGGCCTTGCCACCCTGCGGCTGGATGCTCAGCTGGGCGGGAGCCTCGCCGTTGTTGGTGACCATGCCGTGGAGGGAACCGACCGTCCCCTTGCCCGAGGTCACGACGAGGAGGTCGGAGACCTGAAGGTCGCCGACGGTCGCGGAGACGCCGTCGGCGGCGTCGTACTTGAGCTCGGTGGTCTGCTGCGACAGGGACATGCAGCTGCTGAGCAGGACGGCGGCGCCGAGCGCTCCGGCGCTGGCGAGGGCCCGCGCACGACGGGGACTGGTGGCTGGACGCATCACGCGCGTCAGCCTAGCGGGCCTACGGGGCGTGTAGTACGTCGGCCGCAGCCTGGCACGCGCGTGACGGATGTGCCGTGTGTCACCGCGCGCGGAACACGAGAAGTGGCTTCTGTCAAGGTTGTGACTGGTGGCTGTGGACCGGGCCATTAGGCCTCTGACCTGCACAAACGATTCAAGACCCCTGTGAATCCGTGGTATTCTGGGGGTCGCGAAAGGGGCAATTACCATATGGCTTTCAAGGTCGGCGAGACGGTCGTGTACCCGCACCACGGGGCGGCCCTCATTGAAGAGATCAACGTTCGCAAGATCAAGGGAGAGGACAAGTCCTACCTCAAGCTGAAGGTCGCCCAGGGCGATCTCACCATCGAGGTCCCAGCCGAGAACTGTGATCTCGTGGGCGTGCGTGACGTCGTCGGCAAGGAGGGCCTGGACAAGGTCTTCCAGGTACTGCGTGCCGACCACACGGAGGAGCCGACCAACTGGTCCCGCCGTTACAAGGCCAACCTCGAGAAGCTCGCCTCCGGCGACGTGATCAAGGTTGCCGAAGTTGTCCGCGACCTGTGGCGTCGCGATCAGGACCGCGGCCTGTCCGCCGGCGAGAAGCGCATGCTGGCCAAGGCCCGTCAGATCCTCGTCTCCGAGCTCGCGCTCGCTGAGCACACCAACGAGGACAAGGCCGAGGCCACCCTCGATGAGGTCCTCGCTTCCTGACCTCGCAGTACCCAGAACACCGGAAACGCCCGCGACTATGGTCGCGGGCGTCTTCGTGTCCGCAGCACAACAGGAGGTGGCGGTGAGCGTGGTCGGTGTCGTCGTGGTGGCCGGTGGTCTCGGGACCCGGCTGGGAGCCGACCGGCCCAAGGCGCTGGTGGAGATCGCGGGCGAGCCGTTGGTCGTCCATGCCGTACGCCGGGCTGCCGCGGCAGCGGGCGTACGCCAGATCGTCGTGGTCGTCCCCGCCTCGCACCGTGCCGAGTTCGCGGCGCTGCTGCCCGAGGGCGTGACGCTGGTCGAGGGTGGCGCCGAGCGCACCGACTCGGTCGCTGCCGGCCTGGCCGCTCTGGTGCCCGAGGTCGAGGTCGTCCTGGTGCACGATGCCGCGCGGGCGCTGGCGCCGACGGCGCTGTTCGATGCCGTGAGCGCAGCCGTGGCGGCCGGCTCGGACGCGGTGGTGCCGGGTCTGCCGGTCGTCGACACCGTCAAGCAGGTCGACGAGGCGGGTCAGGTGGTGGCGACGCCCGATCGCGCGACGTTGCGGGCGGTGCAGACGCCGCAGGGGTTCAGCCGCTCAGCGCTGGCTCGTGCGCACGCGGACGGGCACCAGGCGACGGACGACGCGGCGCTCGTGGAGCGGCTCGGCGGGCGCGTGCACGTGATCGACGGTGACCATCTCGCCCTCAAGATCACCCATCCTGCCGACCTCGACGCAGCCGAGCGACTGGCTGCCCCGGCTTCCGGCGGCCCGGTCCTGATCGTGCTCGGCGGCCTGCCGGGCGTCGGCAAGACGACGCTCGCGCGGGCGCTCGCCAGGCGTACGCCCCTCACGCACCTTCGGGTCGATACCGTCGAGACGGGTCTGCGCCGCGTCGGAGCGACCGACGTGCCGGCGGCGGCGGGTTACGGCGTGGCCTATGCGATGGCCGGCGATCAGCTCGACCTCGGGCAGTCCGTGATCGCCGACACCGTCAACCCGCTCCCGGTCACGCGCGAGGCTTGGCGAGGGGTGGCCGACGAGCACGATGCGCGGGTCTTCGAGATCGAGCTCATCTGCTCCGACACCGCCGTGCACGAGCGCCGGGTGACCGAGCGCGTACCCGACATCCCCGAGCACATCGATCCAACCTGGCAGCAGGTGCAGGACCGCGACTACGCCGAGTGGCAGCCGGACCTGCGCCTCGACACCGCGTCGGCCACGCCCGAGGAGCTCGCGGCGACCGTGCTCGCCGCGCTGCGTCACGTGGGACGATCGGGGCGTGACTGACCTGCCGCGTACCGGGATCGGGGTCGACATCCACGGCTACGCCGATGACGACCGCGCTCTCCACCTCGCCGGGCTGGTGTGGCCGGGCGAGCGCGGCATCGAGGGTCACTCCGACGGTGACGTCGTGGCGCACGCGATCTGCGATGCGCTCTTTTCTGCCGCCGGCCTCGGCGACCTCGGTCAGCACTTCGGCACAGGTCGACCCGAGATGGCTGGCGCACGTGGCGTCGACATGCTGGCCGAAGCCCGAAAGATCCTGCAGGACAACGGGTTTCGTATCGGCAACGTTGCGGTTCAGGTCATCGGCAACCGGCCGAAGCTCGGCCTGCGACGCGATGAGGCGCAGCTCGTCCTCGGTGACGCGCTGGGCGGCGTACCCGTCTCGTTGTCGGCCACGACCGCCGACGGCCTCGGGCTGACCGGTCGTGGTGAGGGCGTGGCCGCGGTCGCCACCGCCCTCGTCGTGGCTCACCCGGAGTCGTTCGTCGGCTGACGGCCACGAAGCCGACAGGCGTGCGCCACGGTGACGTCACCCGGTGTCGCCACGGTCAGCACATGACTCTCCTGACCCGACGCCGCCCCGTCCTGCTCACCGTCGCCCTCACGGCCACGGCTCTCGCCTCGGCAGCCCAGGCTCCGGCGCACGCCGATGCCAACGCGACCCCGTCGTACGAGGTGAAGCTCAACCTGGGTACGAGCGCCCTCACTTCCGGGGCGCCGTCGGCGGCCGTGCGGTCGGCTTTCGGACTGAGCAGCACCAGGACGAAGCGGTCGTACGAGTACTTCGACACCTCGGGTCTGGCGCTGGACCAGCAGGGCTGGAGCGTGCGGCTGCGGCACAAGGACGGCAAGGACTTCGAGGAGACCTTCAAGAAGCGGTACGCCGTCTCGGGCGGCAACATCGACGCCGCCCTGACGCAGGCGAACGGTGAGGGCTTCGACTCCTCCGACACCAACTACGACGCCGAGGTGGACTGGGGCTACAGCAAGCAGACGCTGAGCTTCAGCAACGAGAAGGGCCACTCCGACAGCGGCTACTCCGGCACCAGCATGCCGAGCGAGGCGACGGGCCGCGGCTGGTTGGTCGCTGAGATCCCCGGCAAACTCGACGACTGGGGCTCGGGCGGTTGGGGCGGCGACACCCTGTCGGCGTCACGTGCGCACGGCCCGGTCACCTCGACCGTCTGGAAGGGCACCTGGAAGGGCGTCGAGACCGAGGTCGAGGTGCTGCCGATCAAGAATGCGTCCGGCACCGGCACCGAGAACGTCGTGGAGCTGTCGTTCAAGACCGACGACTACAGCACCGCGTCCTCCCTGCGCGGCCAGGCCATCAGCACGAGCGACGCGCCGGGCTGGTTGCTGCACACCGACATCCTCAAGACCAACCTGATCCTGAACCGCTACTGACGGTCGGCGGACATCACGTCATGGCCTCCGCTGCCGCGAGCTCAGGTTGCCCTCGCCCTCACCAGGGTTGAATGCCCGACTCGTCACGGAAGGTGCCGCTAGGCCCGCCGTCGGGCAGGGTCGCGAGCTCGAGGAAGATCGCGGCACCCTGCTCCGGCGTACGGAGCCCTTGGTGATTGTTGAGGTCGGTGGCGACGTAGCCGGGGCAGCCGACGTTGATCAGGATGTTGGTGTCGGCGAGCTCCTTGGCGTACTGGATGGTGATGGCGTTGAGGTAGGACTTCGTCGGTGAGTACGCCGCGGAGATCGGTCCGACCGCGTCGGCCTGCGCGGTCTGAAGAGTGAGAGATCCGACCGTGCTCGAGACATTGACGATCCGCGGCGACGGTGCCTGCCGGAGCAAGGGCAGCAACGCGTTGGTCACCCTGATCACGCCGATCACGTTCGTGTCGACGACCGCGAGGACCTGATCTGCGCTCACCATGGTCGGCTCCTGCGGCATCCCGCCGGTGATGGCAGCGTTGTTGACGAGGACGTCCAGGCCGCCATGCTCAGCCAGCTGGGTCGCCGCGGCGGCGACGCTGGCATCGTCGGTCACATCGAGCGGTACGCCGAACACGTCGAGTCCTTCGGCGCGCAGCTTGGCGACCGCCTCCTCGCGCCGCCCCGCGTCGCGGGCGCCGATCCCGACCCTGAACCCGAGGCGGGCCAGGCCCGCGGCGATCTCGTACCCAATGCCCTTGTTGGCGCCGGTGACCAGTGCTGTCTTCGTGCTGTCAGTGCTGTTTGCCATGTCTCGATGCTGTGCCCGTGCCGGTGGGCCGGTCCAAGACCGATCGGGTCGGGGTCGATACCGCCACGGTATGAAGCCAGCGGCAGCGGCATAGGCTTGACCGGGTGGAGACTCGCGAGCTGCGCTACTTCCTCGCCGCTGCCGAGGAGTTGCATATCGGGCGGGCCGCTGAACGACTCGGGATGGCCCAACCACCTCTGTCGCGGGCGATCGCCCAGCTGGAGCGGCGCCTCGGAGCCGCGCTGTTCATCCGTACGCCGCGCGGCGTCACCCTCACACATGCAGGCGAGACCCTGCTGCGCGAGGGTCGAGCGGCGCTCGCAGCAATCGAGGCGGCCGAGCGGCGTACCCGCCGCACGATCAAGGCCGCCAGTCGAGCGTCCGTCGTGCTGACCGCGAAGGCCGGTGCGTCGAGTGAGCTGATGGCCAAGCTGCTCGACGCCTACGCAGCCGAACCCGACGCCGCCGAGGTCGAGGTGCTGCTGAGCGCACCCGGGCACCAGGCGCCGATGTTGCGCGATGGACGCGCCGACGTGGCGATCCTGCACGGCCCGTTCGACGATCTGAGCGGGTTCGATGTGGACACGCTGACGGTCGAGAAGCAGGTGCTGGTCCTGCCTGCCGGACATCCGTCGAGCGCCATGACGTCAATGACGGTTGAAGAGGCGGCCTCGATCCCCGATCTGCCGCTGCCGCGGTGGCCCAACATCGACGGAACATACCCGGACGGGCCCGGGCCCGAGCTCCGGGACCAGACGCAGATCCTGCAGCTCGTGCGTCTCGGCCGTGCGGCGATCATGCTTCCTGAGTCCGTTCGCTCGAGCTTGCGCGAGGGGTTAGCCGCCGTACCGATCTCGGACGCCCCGCAGGTCACGACGGTCATCGCTTGGCCGCCGCACAGCACCTCACCTGGTGTGGCCGGCCTGGTACGTACCGCGTCTCGACTCTGAGACGCCGCCCCGGGAGCTCCATCGAGAGGCAATCCAAACGCTCGAGAGGCATACCCGCACGGTGTGCCTCTCGATGCGCAGGTGTGCCTCTCGGCGGGTGAGCTCGGCGCATAGGCTCTGACGGCACGCTGTACGCCGACGAAGGAGTCTCCATGTCCCAGACCGTCAAGGGTGTCATCGCTCGCGCCAAGGGCGCCCCGGTCGAGCTGGTCGACATCGTCGTCCCCGATCCCGGGCCGGGCGAGGCGGTCGTGAAGGTCGAGGCGTGCGGGGTGTGCCACACCGACCTGCACTACCGCGAGGGTGGCATCAACGACGAGTTCCCGTTCCTGCTGGGGCACGAGGCGGCTGGCACCGTCGAGGCGGTCGGTGAGGGCGTCACGGACGTCGAGCCCGGTGACTTCGTGATTCTCAACTGGCGGGCCGTCTGCGGGCAGTGCCGCGCGTGCGCCAAGGGCAAGCCCTGGTACTGCTTCAACACCGCCAACGCGACCCAGAAGATGACGCTGACCGATGGCACCGAGCTGTCGCCGGCGCTGGGCATCGGGGCGTTCGTCGAGAAGACCCTCGTCGCAGCCGGTCAGTGCACCAAGGTCGACCGCGAGGCCGAGGCTGCAGCGGTCGGACTGCTCGGTTGTGGCGTGATGGCCGGCTTCGGCGCGGCAGTCAACACCGGTGGCGTCGGTCGCGGCGACTCGGTCGCCGTGATCGGGTGTGGCGGCGTCGGCAATGCGGCCATCGCCGGAGCCTCAATCGCGGGCGCGACGCGGGTGATCGCGGTCGATGTCGATGACCGAAAGCTGGCGCACGCCAAGGACTTCGGAGCGACGCACACGATCAACAGCAAGACCCAGGACGCGGTCGAGGAGATCCGAGCGCTGACGGACGGCTTCGGCGCAGACGTGGTCATCGAAGCAGTCGGGCGACCCGAGACCTACGAACAGGCCTTCTACGCAAGGGATCTCGCGGGCACGGTGGTGCTGGTCGGCGTACCCACGCCTGACATGAAGATCGAGCTGCCGCTCATCGAGGTGTTCGGGCGAGGGGGCGCGCTCAAGTCCAGCTGGTACGGCGACTGCCTGCCCTCCCGTGACTTCCCGATGCTGGTCGACCTCTACCGGCAGGGCCGCTTCGACCTCGATGCCTTCGTCACCGAGAAGATCGGGATCGGTGATGTCGAGGCGGCGTTCGACAAGATGCACGGCGGCGACGTGCTGCGCTCGGTGGTCGTGCTGTGAGCGTCATTGAGACAGGCGGGATCCGCGTCGAAAAGGTCGTGACCTCAGGGACATTCAGCCTCGACGGTGGCACCTGGGACGTCGACAACAACGTGTGGATCATCGGCAACGACGATGAGTGCGTGGTCATCGATGCCGCACACCAGGGCGAGCCGATCCTCGACGCAGTGGGAGACCGGCGGCTGCTGGCCGTGCTCTGCACCCACGCGCACGATGACCACATCAGTGCGGTCGGTGAGGTCTACGACGCCACCCAGGCTCCGTCGTACCTCCACCCTGCGGATCGCGAGCTGTGGGACCGGGTCTACGACGAGGTCGGTCCGGATCGCGAGCTCGCCGATGGCGACCGCATCGACGTCGCGGGCGTGACGCTCGAGGTGCTCCACACGCCGGGCCACGCGCCTGGTGCGTGCTGCTTCTACGCTCCGACGCTCGGCGTGGTGCTCACCGGGGACACGCTCTTCCAGGGCGGGCCCGGTGCGACGGGCCGCTCATTCAGCGACTTCCCGACGATCATCGAGTCGATCAAGACCCGGCTGCTGACGCTGCCGCCTGAGACCGTGGTCCTCACCGGGCACGGCGACTCGACCACGATCGGCGACGAGGCCCCACACCTGCAGGAGTGGCTCGACCGCGGCCACTGAGCCGCGCTACTCGGCGTAGAACCAGCGGGTGACGGCCGAGCCGGCGAGGAGCCGTCGGGACCAGAGCAGCATGGCGCTCACCGCGGCCGTCGGCAGCAGATAGAGCGCGATCTGGCCGATGGCTTCGTGGGTGGCGATCGCCAGCACCAGGAACACCAGCACCGAGAAGGCGAACAGCATCCCGAAGACTCCGGCCGCGAACTTCGCGAACACCCACGCCGTCGGCCCGCCCCACCAGCCGCGCGCGAACCAGGCCGAGATCGCCACGAGCCAGAAGATCGTCCAGCCCAGATCGCCCTTGGAGCCTCGGTCCGTCGAGGACCAGAGTGCGACCCCGCACAGCGCCAGCCACACGAGGGCCAGCAGCCCAAAGCCGAGATGCAGCTCGTACGGCCGTGGTTCCGACAGGCGTCGACGTCGCCTCGGAGGTCGCTCCCGCAGAGCTGCGAACTGCGTCACCCCGGGACTCTAACCCCGGCGTCGTAGGGTGCTGGTGTGCACCAGCTGAACGATCTCGACGTAGCCGCAACCCTCGCGCTGCTGCTGCCGGTCGCTCATCTGCTGCTTGGCGCCTCGCTGGCCGCGGGTACGGCCGTGCTGCTCGTCTCGCTGGCCATCGCCGCCCTGGCCGCGATATCGCCGGATGGGTCTCGTTCGATCGCCGTTGAGCGTCGCCGTCGTGCATGGCGCTCGTTGTTGGTCGCTCTACGCCGGCCCGACCTGCCCGGTCGACCACAGCCGCGCGCCCCTGGGTTCAGCCCGGCGGGCGCCTGACCTCAGCCGGGCTCTCCCGCCTCCGAATTCCCTTTTCCTGCTTGACCTTTCGGAGGTTACTCATGCTTGCTGTGCTCGATCCCATCGTGGTCCTGTTTCGATCCGCACTCGAACCGCTCACTCATGTCATGCCTGCTGGGCTGGCCGTCGTTGCACTCACCGTCGTGATCCGGGCGGCCCTCCATCCATTGGTGCGGCACGCCTTTCGTGCGTCACGTGACGGGAGAGCGGGGTGTCTGCCGATCCTGGTGCAGATCCCGATCGTCTCGGCGGTCTATCGACTCTTCACGGCGTCGGTGATCGCGGGGCATGCCAACGCTCTGCTCGCGCAGAGCTTCCTCGGCGTACCTCTCGGCCAGCACCTGCTGGCCAGCGCCGGGCCTGACGTGCTGGTGTTCCTCGTCCTTGCGGTGGCGATCGCCGCGGTGGCGTGGGGCGCGTACCGGTTCAGTCGGCGTACGACGTCCGCACCTGTTCTCCCGGACGGCACCTCTCCCGAGGTTGCCGCGGCCATGGCCAGGACAGCGCGGTTGCTACCCGCGCTGTCCTTCGGCTCAGTCCTGGCGGTGGCGGTCGTACCTCTCGCCGCCAGCGTCTACCTGCTGACATCGACGGCGTGGTCCCTGGCCGAGCGGATGTGGCTGCACCACACCCTGAGCGCGGTCAGTAGCTGACGGTCCCGAGCTGGGTGATTCGGCCGTTCACCACGGTGATCGCCCCGATGTCGCCGTCGGAGAACGTCTGGAACACCCAGCTCGGCGTCACCATCCACGGGCTGAACGGCAGCGCTAGCTCGGCCAGGTTGGACTTCGCGTCCGGACCGAACGCGAAGTCCATCACGCGCCGCGGAGCCGTGATGCTGAGCTGCCTCGGCGGTGAGTTCGGCTCGCTCGGCGGCAGGAATCCGTCGACCGAGTAGGTCGCCGACGGAGCGAGGTTCAGCGTGCGCTGCGGCCCGACGTTGGCGAAGCAGTCGTCGTGGTCCATGTCGGGGACACATCCGGTCGTACGGATCGCGGTGGTGAAGGTCACCGAGGAGTCGAAGACCGACACCTTGCGGATGAAATAGGTGCCGTCCGGCAACGCGCCTTTGGTCGGGACCGAGTCGGCTCCGTGCGGCGTCGGGACCTGCTTCGGAGTGAACGTGTTGTCGCTGGAGCGCTGCAGCTTGGAGTGCGTCGGGTCCGTGATGCCTCCAGAGCCCCACGCCCAGTCGGCGATGACGGGCATCTGCTTCTGGAGGTAGAACGATGCGTCCGCCTCCGGTCCCCACATGTCGGTCGTCCGTAGGCCGTGCGCAGTGAAGGCAATCATGAGGGAGAGGCCCGGCTGGTCCTGTCCACCGTGTCCAGAAGGCGCCAGCTGGCCACTGTTGGCCTCATGGGTCAGGACTGACCAGCGCACGCCGTCGCTGCCGTACGCGATCGCCTGGCCCGTGCCGTCGCCGGTGAACTCGCCGGTCGCGATGAACACGGCGTGCCGCAGGCCGGGCGGGCGGTTGCCGGACAGCGCAGGTGCGGCGGTCGTGTCGACCGTGTCCGGGGCGGTGCTGCGGTTGACGAGGGTCCACCGGTCCCCAGTCCCCGGGCCGTGGGCGTAGAACGCGATCCGGCCATCGCCCTGGGCGATCGCGCCCTCGAAGCTGTTGCCGATGCGGACGACCGCGATGGTGCCGTGTCCGGCGATGGCGCGCAGCTGCGCGGTCGCGGTGCCCGTGGAGACGTACGGGCGTTCCACGGTCGGGTTGACCGCGGCAGGTCGCGTGTCGGCCGCCGCGGTGCCGATGTGCGCGCCGAGCGCGGTGAGAGCGATGACCGAGCCGACCATCGTCGTACGGAATGAGCGTGAGCAGAGATGAGAACGCATGCTTGCTGAACCCCCTGTGTGAGGCGGCCGACCCCCCAATGGTCCGACTCGCCGGCGCCGCTCCCCAGCGGGCGCCTGTTGTGAGGACGCGCCAGGACCCGCGAGGTTGCTCCCATAGGTGCCGGTGATCGCGTGACCGTCACAGGTCGCGACCGTCGTTAGACTCTGCGGGTGACTCTGCAGATCTATGACACCGCGACCCGTTCGCTGCGCGCCTTCGTGCCGCAGCACGAGGGCAAGGTCGGTATCTACATCTGTGGGCTCACGACACAGGGATCGCCCCACATCGGCCACGTCCGGTTCACGGTGGCGTTCGACATCCTGCGCCGCTGGCTGACGACCGGGCACGGCTACGACGTGACCTTGATCCGCAACGTCACCGACATCGACGACAAGATCCTGCGTAAGTCGGCCGAGCACTCCGCCGACTGGTTCGCCTGGTCCTACCGTCACGAGCGAGAGACCAGCGACGCCCTCGACACGCTGGGAGTCCTGCGGCCGTCGTACGAGCCGCGCGCGACCGGGCACGTGACCGACATGGTCGAGATCATGGAGACCTTGATCGAGAAGGGTCACGCCTACCCGGCGGCCGACGGCAGCGGCGACGTCTACTTCGATGTGCAGTCGTGGCCGTCGTACGGCGAGCTGACCCGCCAGCTGCTCGACGACATGGAGCCCGCGGAGGACGCCGACCCCAGGGGAAAGCGTGACCCGCGCGACTTCGCGCTCTGGAAGGGGCGCAAGCAGGACGAGCCCGCCTCGGCGTCCTGGCCGACGCCGTTCGGTGAGGGACGGCCGGGTTGGCACCTCGAGTGCTCCGCGATGGCGCGGCGCTGGCTGGGCGACACGTTCGACATCCACGGCGGCGGCATCGACCTGCGCTTCCCGCACCACGAGAATGAGCAGGCCCAGTCCCGTGCAGCCGGAATGGGTTTCGCGCAGTACTGGATGCACAACGGTTGGGTCACGCTCAGCGGTGAAAAGATGAGCAAGTCGCTCGGCAACACACTGACCGTCGAAGAGCTGACCAAGACCGTGCGGCCACTCGTGCTGCGCTACTACCTCGGAGCGGTGCACTACCGCTCGACGATCGAGTACCACGAGGGCTCCCTCGCGGAGGCTGGTGCGGCGGTCGAGCGCATCGAGGGCTTCCTGCAGCGGGCCGAGCCGTCGTCGTACGCCGACCGGTCACCTTCGGTGCCGGCAGCGTTCGCCAAGGCGATGGACGACGACCTCAACGTGTCAGGTGCACTGGCAGCAGTGTTCGACGCCGTGCGGGACGGCAACACCGCGTTGGATGACGGTGACCACGAGAAGGCTCGCGACCGGGCTGCCGAGGTCGTCGCGATGACCTCGGTGCTCGGTGTCAATCCTCTTGATCCTCAGTGGGGTTCGTCAGGAGATGACCCTACGACGGCCGCTCTCGGCTCCCTCGTCGAAGCCCTGATCGCGCAGCGCAAGACAGCGCGGGCCGAGAAGGACTTCGCGGCTGCGGACACGATTCGCGACCAGCTGACCGCGGCCGGCGTGGCGGTCGAGGACACACCGGACGGGGCGCGTTGGTCGCTCGTCCGACCCACGCGTGATGACGAGAAGGACTGACATGGCTGGCAACTCGAAGCGCCGAGGCGCCGTTCGCAAGGCAGGATCCAAGAAGGGCATGGTCGTCGGCAGCGGCGGTCAGCGTCGACGCGGGCTCGAGGGCAAGGGTCCGACGCCTCGTGCTGTTGAGCGCCCGAACCACAAGGCATACAAAGATTCCAAGCGCGCTGACAAGGCCGGTGGATCCGGCCAGTCCGGCTCCTCGGGAGGCGGTGGCAGCCGTCAGGGCAGGACCTCCGGTGGCAAGCGCAACCGGCAGGCGTCCGAGGTCATCGCCGGGCGCAACTCCGTCGTGGAGGCTCTGCGCGCGGACATTCCGGCGGCGACGCTCTATGTCGCCGGGCGCATCGACTCCGACGACCGGGTCCGCGAAGCGCTGAAGATCGCGGCCGACCGGGCCATCCCGATCCTGGAGACGCCGCGTGGCGAGCTGGACCGGCTGACCGATGGCGCGGTCCACCAAGGTCTCGGGCTGCAGGTGCCGCCGTACGAATACGCCCACCCCACTGACCTGATGAATCCCGAGGCACCTGGTGCGCCGCTGGTCGTCGCGCTCGACGGCATCACCGACCCGCGCAACCTCGGTGCGATCATCCGCTCGGTCGCGGCGTTCGGTGGGCACGGCGTGATCGTGCCTGAGCGTCGCTCGGTGGGCATGACCGCTTCGGCCTGGAAGACGTCGGCCGGTGCTGCTGCGCGCATCCCAGTTGCGTTGGCGGGCAACCTGACTCGCACGCTGGAGGAGTTCCGCAAGGCGGGCTTCTTCGTGCTGGGGCTCGACATGGACGGCGATGTCTCCCTGCCCGAGATCACGCTGGCAGACGAGCCGCTGGTCATCGTGGTCGGCTCGGAGGGCAAGGGCTTGTCGCGGCTTGTCGGCGAGACATGCGACCAGATCGTGTCGGTGCCGATGAGCTCGGCCGTCGAGTCGCTCAACGCCGGTATCGCGGCGTCCGTCACGCTGTACGAGATCTCTCGCCAGCGCGCCGGTCGCTGATTCGCTGGTCGAGTAGGCGAGCGCCCTGGCGCGAGCCGTATCGAGACCAGGTGACATGAGCGCGGGCCGCGCTGACTACCTTGGCCGCATGCGCTTCTCGATCTGGCCCTCGTCCGCGCACTCGTGGGATGCGTGGCTTCGGATGACGTCTGCCGCGGAGGCCTCGGGTTGGGACGGCGTATGGGTGGCGGACCACTTCATGCGCAACACCGACGACGCTGCCGGAGACATGCAGGAGTGCTTCAGTCTGCTGGCTGGGCTGGCGGCGGCGGTCCCACGTCTGCAGCTCGGGTCCCTGGTCGCCGGCAACACCTACCGACACCCGGCCGTGCTGGCCAACCAAGCCCGCACGATCGATCACATCAGCAACGGCCGGCTGACTCTCGGGATGGGAGCCGGCTGGCAGCGGAACGAGCACGAGGCGTACGGGATCGACCTTCCGCCCACGCCCGAGCTGCTCGCACGTTTCGAGGAGGCGTGCCAGGTCGTCCGCGGGCTGCGTGATGAGGACTGGGTCACCTTCGACGGCGAGTACTACCAGCTGGCCGGAGCGCGCCTTGACCCCAAGCCGGTTGGTGCGCTGCCGCTGCTGATCGGTGCGGCAGGCGAGAAGGTGATGCCTCGGATCGTGGCGCAGTACGCCGACCAGTGGAACACGTGGGGCACGCCGGAGAGGTTCGCGCACAAGAGCGCCATCATGACCAGAGCGTGCGAGGTCGCTGGACGTGACCCCGCCACGTTGGGCCGCTCGACCCAGGCGCTGCTGGTCCTGGACGGTGACGGCCCCGATGTGACTGCACCCGTCATCGCCGGTGGTGTGCAGGGGATCGTCGATGCCGTCGGCGCGTTCTCGGAGGCTGGGCTGGACGAGCTCATCGTTCCGGACTTCCATCTGGAGTCCGTCGAGGAGTCAATGCACTTGTGGGACACCGTGATTGGCGAGGTCGCGCCGCACTTTCGCGACTAGCTCGCGCTGGGGCGCGTTGGGCCCGGGAGAGCCGACCGGTCGGCGTACGGCTCAGTCGGTGCGCGCTCGCACGGGGACCGACTCGGTGTCGACGCCGACGATGGCCTTCTCGTCCGGCTTGGTCGGCAGCACGTTGTCGACGTAGTCGCGGATGGCCTGCTCGATGGTGACGTCCGTGCCGGCCTGTTCGGACATGTACCAGCGGTGTTCGAGCACCTCATGGAAGATCTCCGCCGGCTCGAGCTTGGCACGCAGGGTGGCCGGCACCGTACGCGTGATGGGTTCGTAGATCTTGGTCAGCCAGTCGTACGCGACCATCTCCTCGTCGTCGTTCTGACGGTCCTGCGAGGCGCGGTAGGCGTCGAGGTCGTTGAGGAGACGGCGAGCCTGGTTCTCACCGACGTCGAGACCGGTCAGTCGCAGCAGGCGGCGCGAATGATGGCCAGCATCAACGACTTTCGGCTGGATCTGGATCTGCGCGCCATCGATGTCCGTGGAGATGTCCAGCTCACCGACGTCGAAGCCGAGCTCGTTGAGGCGACGGATGCGCTCCTCGACACGCCACCGGTCGCCCTGCTCGAAGCGCTCCGACTTGGTGAGCTCCTCCCACAGGTCGCGGTAGCGGGTCATGATCCGCTCCGACACCTCGACGGGATCAAAACCCTCCTCGATGAAGCCGCCCGCCTGCAGATCCATCAGCTCGCCGGCGATGTTGACCCGGGCGATGTCGAGGTCGTGCTCTCGCTGACCGTTGCTGAGGGTGTCGTGCAGCTCGCCGGTTTCAGCGTCGACGAGGTAGGCCGCGAACTCGCCTGCGTCCCGGCGGAACAGCGTGTTGGACAGGGACACATCGCCCCACCAGAAGCCGCTCAGGTGGAGGCGTACGAGCAGGACCGCGAGGGCGTCGATCAGCCGGTCGGCGGTGTCCGGGCGCAGGGTCTGGCTGAGCATCGCCCGGTAGGGGAGCGAGAACTGCAGGTGCCGGGTGAGCAGGCAGGCATCCAGCGGGTTGCCTTCGGGATCGGTGCGTGAGCTGACGACGCCGACCGGCTCGACGCAGGGCTGGTTGAGCTTTCGGAGCATCCGCAGCATGGAGTACTCGCGGCGCGCGATATCGGCCTTGATCTCCTTGATGGCGATGACCCGGCCGTCGACCTTGACGAACCGGACGACGTGCCGCGAGATGCCGCGGGGTAGTGCCGCGAGCAGATCCTCGGGCCACTCCTCGAGAGGCAGGTGCCAGGGCAGGTCCAGCAAGGCCGGGTACGGGCGTGCCGCGGTGAGTTCCAGAGCCACGCCCTCGATCGTCCCACCGTTACCCCGCCAACGCACCCACTCCCGTACGCCTGCCCGCGCTTCTCCCGCCCTCGCCTCGGCCAAGAGACTGCGTCTTCCGAATCTGACGCACTTGTAAGGCGGTCAGACTCAGAAGACGCAGTCTCTTGGGCGGTTATCCACAGGGCGACGAACGCGTTCGTCGACGTTCGTCCACCCTTGCCTCCATGATCGATCCAGCACTCGTCCAGCTCGCAGCCGAGCAGTCGATGCTGTTTCGGCGCGCGGACGCCGAACAGCTCGGTGTCACGGACTTCGACCTGCGGCAGATGGTCCGCTCGCGACTGTGCCGCCCGGTGATCCGCAGCGTCTACAGCGTGATGCCGAAGCCGGCGCTGCCGTCCGAACGGCTCGTCGAGAAGACGTTGGCGATGTTGCTTGCGAACCCTCACGTGGCGGCAGCCGGACGATCAGCTCTCGCCCTCCTCGACGTCGACCTCTTCGGAGTGAACTACGAGAAGGCACAGGGCATTTGGCTGAACAAGTGCGCGACCCGGTCGACCACGGACCTCGTGATCCGGCGTCCGCTGGTCATGCCGGCGGTGTCTGACGTGGACGGGCACCTCGTCGTGACCGCACCGTGGGCGATCGTCGATGTGGCTCGGGATGCCGGGGTCGTCGCAGGGACTGTGTCTGCTGACAACGCTCTGCACCACAAGAGGGTGACCGTCGAGGAGCTGGAGGACGTCATACGAGCACAGCGCGGGGCATCACGGATCAGCCGGGCGACACGGGCGGTCGAGCTTTCCGATCGGCGCAGCGAGTCGGTGGGCGAGACACGTCTGCGGCTCCTGCTTCAGTCGGCCGGGATCGATGTGGAGCCGCAGTTCAAGGTGACCGTCGGCAAGCGGGTCCTGGCACGAGCAGACTTTCGGGTCAAAGGGACTCGCCTGCTGATCGAGTTCGACGGCATGGTCAAGTACCGCGGTGACGAGGGCGCCGACGTGCTGGCGAGGGAGAAACGGCGCGAGGACGTTGTTCGACCTCACGGGTGGACGTTCGAGCGCGTCGTACACACTGACTTCGATCAGCCACGGGTGCTCATCGCGCGGCTTCGAAGCGCCGCGGACAACGCCCCAGACGGCTAAGAGACTGCGTCCCCCGAGTCTGACTGCATTACAAGTGCGTCAGATTCGGAAGACGCAGTCTCTTAGCGGGGGCAGCACGAAGGCGGGGTACGCCGGGAGGTGAGTCCCGGCGTACCCCGCCTTGGGTCGTGCGTGAGAGCGGTCAGTCGCCGAGGCGCTCGCCGGACTCGGGGTCGAACAGGTGGACGTGGCCCTCCTTGGGCGTGAAGTGCACGGTCGCGCCCTTCTCGGGAGGTGTACGCCCGTCGACGCGAGCGATCATCTGCAGCACCTCGTCGTCGACCGTGGTGTGGCCGTAGACGTAGGCGTCCGCGCCGAGCTCTTCGACGACGTCGACCTCGACGGCGATGCCCTTGCCCTCGGAGTTCGGCTCCAGGTCCTCGGGCCGGACACCGAGCGTCACGCGCTGACCGGCGCCGGTGAGGGCCTCACGCTCGACGGGGTGGACGACCGAGCCGAGCTTGACTCCGCCGTCGGTGACCGGGGCATTGAGGAGGTTCATCGCGGGGGAGCCGATGAAGCCGGCGACGAAGACGTTGTCCGGGTGGTCGTACATCCGGCGCGGGGTGTCGCACTGCTGCAGCAGCCCGTCCTTGAGCACGGCGACCCGGTCGCCCATCGTCATGGCCTCCGTCTGGTCGTGCGTGACGTAGACCGTGGTGACGCCCAATCGCCTTTGGAGAGAAGCGATCTGGGTGCGCGTCTGCACACGCAGCTTGGCGTCGAGGTTGGACAGCGGCTCGTCCATGAGGAAGACCTGCGGCGAGCGGACGATCGCTCGTCCCATCGCCACACGCTGACGCTGACCACCGGAGAGGGCCTTCGGCTTGCGGTCGAGGTAGGGCTCGAGGTCCAGGATCTTGGCGGCCTCGAGGACGCGCGACTTGATCTCGGCCTTGGGCGTGCCGGCGATCTTGAGCGCAAAGCCCATGTTGTCGGCGACCGACATGTGGGGGTAGAGCGCGTAGTTCTGGAACACCATCGCCACGTCGCGGTCCTTGGGGGACAGGTCGGTGACGTCGCGCTCGCCGATCAGGATGCGACCGCCGTTGACCTCTTCGAGGCCCGCGAGCATGCGCAGGGAGGTGGACTTGCCGCAACCGGAGGGGCCGACGAGGACGAGGAACTCGCCGTCCTCGATGTCGATGTTCAGAGCATCGACCGCGGGGGTATCAGAACCGGGGTAGACCCGGGTTGCCTGGTCATACGTGACTGTTGCCATGTCTCTTGCCTTCCGTCACCGGCAGGAACGTGCCGGACGATCCGTTGTGAGGAACACCGCGCCCATGGGGAGCCCGGATCCCACGATCTTGCCTCATGTGACCTGCGTCATGCCGCGAACTGTTCAGAAATCGTTCTCGCGTTCGACAGGTGGGACGGCGGGCGAGCGGCGAGTGGTCGGGTCGGCCGCTGCGGTGCGACGAACTCGTGTTTGCAAGATCTTGCACAACCTTGCAAACATCGGGCAGTATGACCCACGTCACATTCACCGCATCTGGACGTCGAGGTCCAGGCCCGTGAGGAGAACTCCCGTGTTGAAGCGCCCCTTCGCCATCGCCGTCGGAGGATCGGCAGCTCTGCTGCTGGCCGGCTGCGGTGGCTCGTCCGACTCCGGCAACAGCGGCACCACGCCGGCCGCGGGCACCCCGACTGCTGCCACCTCTTCGAGCGGCGCCGGTGCCCCGGCCGCCGCTCCCACCACCGTTTCCACCAAGGATCCGGCTCGCGACGCGAAGGCCGACCTGGTCATCTGGTCCGACGCCGACCGGGCGCCCGTGCTGAGCAAGTACGCCGCGCAGTTCGGCCAGGAGAACGGCATCACCGTGGCGGTGCAGATCGTCACCGACGCCCGCCAGCAGTTCAAGGACGCCACCAAGGTCGGCAAGGGTCCCGACGTGCTGGTCGGCGCGCATGACTGGCTGGGCGAGCTCGTACAGAACGGCACCGTCGCGCCGGTCAACCTCGCGGCCGCCGACCAGGCGAAGTTCGCACCTCAGGCGATCGCCGCGGCGAAGTACAACGGCCAGCTGTACGGCGCCCCGTACGCCGTCGAGAACATCGGCCTCATTCGCAACACCGCGCTCGCGCCCACCGCGCCCAAGACCCTCGATGACCTGCTCACCACCGGCAAGTCGCTGGTCGCCAGCAAGAAGGCGACCAACATCCTCGCGCAGCAGATCGGCAAGAAGGGCGACGCGTACAACGCCTACCCCTACCTGTCGGCGTACGGCGGCGGCATCTTCGGCACGAAGGCCAACGGTGACTACGACCCGGCCAAGGTGATCGTCAACAGCGCCGCGACCGTCAAGGGTGGCGACGCGCTCGCCAAGATGGGTCAGGCCAAGGCGCTCTCGACCAACATCGACGACAAGAACGTCGACACGCTGTTCGGCGCCAAGAAGACGCCCTACATGATCAGCGGCCCCTGGGCGATCGACAAGATCAAGAAGGCCGGCATCAAGTACGCCATCGATCCGCTGCCCAGCGTGGTCGGCGGAGGCGCGATGAAGCCGTTCCTCGGTGTGCAGATGTTCTACGTCTCGGCCAAGGCCAAGAACGCCGCGTTCGCGCAGGAGTTCGTCACCAAGTACGTCCCGCGCGAGGACGTGCAGGTGGCGCTCTTCACCGCCGGCAACCGGCCGCCCGCTCTGACGGCGGCGTACAACAAGGTCGCCGCGACCAACCCGGACGTGAAGGCGTGGTTCGAGGCGGGCAAGGAGGGCAAGCCGATGCCCAACATCCCGGCCATGAACTCGGTCTGGGAGCCGCTCGGCCTCGCGACCGCGGACGTCATCTCCGGCAAGGCGCAGCCCCAGGCCCGCTTCGACGCGGCCCAGAAGGAGATCGTCGCCAACATCGCCAAGGGCTGATCGGTCCTACCGATCAGCCAGGTGAGGTACGACGGGTGCCAGCATCCGTCGTACCTCACCTCCTCCCTCCTCCCGCGCACGCGCCTTCTCTCCACGGAGTAGCTGATGAGCACGTCGAGCACTGAGTCGACGCTGGGTCCGGTGAAGACCCCGATCTGGGCTATTGCCTTGAAATGGTTGACGATTGGGGCGGCGATCGCCCTCGCGTTCTATGTCGCGACCCGCCTCGCCGATGACGGCCACTGGCTCGCGGTCAGCATGGTCGCGATGGTCGCCATCGCGATCCTCGCGATCTACGGCACGCGCCGAGCTGTCCCGTTGAAGTACCTGTTGCCCGGGCTGCTGCTGTGCCTCGGGTTCCAGGTCTGGCCGATCGCGTACACGGTGATGACGTCGTTCACCAACTACGGCGACGGCCACCTGGTCAGCAAGCAGGACGCGACTGAGCAGAACATCGCCTACTCCGTGCGTGAGGTGACCGGCGCGCCCCGCTACCAGCTCTCGGTCGCGGTCAAGGCCGGTGATCCGATCACCACGGGCGATCCGCACTACCTGCTGACGGCGCCGGACAAGAAGACGTACGACGGCACTGCCACCGGTCTCGAGCCGCTGGATCCAAAAGGCTTGGTACGCCTGGGAGCTGGGCGCATCACGCAAGCGCCCGGGTTCACCGTGCTGACGCCGAGGCAGGTCAACGCCCGTTCGGACCTGACGAAGTTCGCGGTGCCCACGGACGACGGCGGCGGTATCAAGGCGGTCGGCCTGTCCGAGGCGTTCGAGGGCAAGCCGACCCTGGTCTGGGACAAGGGAGCCAACACACTGACCGACTCCGCGACCAAGCCCAAGCGGGTCTACGTCGCGAAGAACGCCCAGTGGGTCCCGCAGAACGGCCAGGGTGAGGCGCTGCCGGTCGGGTGGAAGGAGAACGTCGGGCTCGACAACCTCAATGAGGTCGCGACCAACAGCACGATCCGCACCGGCTTCCTGAAGATCTTCGCCTGGAACATCGTCTTCGCGATCTTGTCGGTCGCCACGACGTTCATCCTCGGCATGCTGATTGCGTTGCTGTTCAACGACCGTCGGCTCAAGGGGCGCAGCGTCTTCCGCTCGCTGCTGATCCTCCCGTACGCGATCCCCAGCTTTGTGACCGCGCTCGTCTGGGCATCGATGTTCAACCAGGACTTCGGGCTGATCAACGATCTGACCGGTCTCAACATCGACTGGCTCGGCAACGCGTGGGCGGCCAAGGCGGCGATCCTGATCACCAACCTGTGGCTCGGCTTCCCTTACTTCTTCATCGTGTGCACCGGTGCGCTGCAGTCGATCCCGGCGGATGTGATGGAGGCGGCGAAGGTTGACGGCGCGTCGCCATGGCGCACGCTCCGCTCCATCACGACACCGCTGCTGATGGTCGCGGTCGGCCCATTGCTGATCGCGTCGTTCGCCTTCAACTTCAACAACTTCGGGCTGATCTACCTGATGACCAAGGGCGGCCCGTTCGTCGAGGGTGACGCCACGATCGGCTCGACGGACCTGCTGATCACCTATGCGTTCCGGTTGGCGTTCAGTGGCAACAACCCGAACTACGGTCTCGCGTCGATGGTCTCGATCTTCATCTTCGTGATCGTGGCGCTGATCAGCATCCCCGCCTTCCGGCGTACGAAGGCCCTCGAGGAGGTCAACTGATGTCCGCGATCTCACAGCCCACCGCCATCGTCGTCCCCGAGGTGATCGAGGACCGAGAGCCGCCGCGATCGCGCGGAAACAACTGGTGGCGTTACGTTCTCGGCGTCATCGCGCTGATCTGGTCGCTGTTCCCGGTCATCTTCCTGCTGTCCGCAGCGCTCAACAAGACGGGCTCCCTGTCGACCAGCGAGCTGTTGCCGAAGTCGTTCTCCTTCGACAACTTCGACACGCTCTTCAACGACCCGTCCCGACCGTTCAGCACCTGGTACAAGAACTCGCTGTTCGTCGCCGGCGGGGGAGCGCTGGCGACCGTCTTCATCGGTGCCTGCGCGGCGTACGCGTTCTCTCGCCTACGTTTTCGCGGTCGCCGACCCGGGTTGCTGGCTCTGCTCCTGCTGCAGCTCTTCCCTGGTCTGCTGGCCGTCGTCGCGCTCTACCTGACGTTCTCGCACATCGGCGACGTGCTGCCCGGCCTCGGGCTCAACACCACGATGGGCCTGCTGCTCGCCTACCTCGGCGGCGCGATGGGCTCCAACATCTGGCTGCTGAAGGGCTACTTCGACACCATCCCGCGCCAGCTCGATGAGGCAGCGTTGGTCGACGGCGCCTCGCACGCGCGGATCTTCTTCACGATGACCCTGCGTCTGGTGCTGCCGATCCTCGTCACGGTCTTCATGCTGGCGTTCGTGGGGCTGTTCGGTGAGTTCATGCTGGCCAGCATCTTCCTGGTCGACAGCGATCAGCAGACGCTCGCGGTCGGCCTCTACGGGATGAGCCAGGGCAACGAGGCCAACCGGCTGTTCGGCCAGTTTGCGGCCGGTGCCCTGCTGGGCTCGGTCCCTACTGTGCTGCTCTACCTGGCCTTCCAGAAGCAGCTGATCAGCGGTGCGACGACAGGGTCGGTGAAGTGACTGGGGACCTGCTGAGCCGTCCACACCACGACGGCTCAGCCCTCTACGTCTCGACGCAGGCTCCGACGCCGGGCGAGAGCGTACGAGTTCGGGTGCGGGTGCCGCACGAGGCCGACGTACGCGAGGTGCACGTTCGCCAGGTCACCGACGGCGAGCCGGAGTTCCGTGCGCTGCACGAGATCTCCCGGAGCGACTCAGAGGCCTGGTGGGAGGGTGAGGTCGTCTGCCACAACCCGGTGACGTCGTACCGCTTCATCCTCGAGGGCGGGCCGGGCGGCTACCAGTGGCTCAACGGCACCGGTCTCCATGAGCGTGACCTCCCGGACGCTGCGGACTTCCGGCTGGTCACCTATCAGGCGCCGCCCGAGTGGTCACTGGATTCTGTTGTCTACCAAGTGTTCCCGGACCGGTTCGCACGAGCAGCGGGCCGTCCGCCGATCGCGGACTCCGCGCCCGACTGGGCTCTCCCCGCCGACTGGGACGACGCGGTCTCGACCGAGCCGGACACGGTGGCGCGACAGCTCTACGGCGGCGACCTCGACGGGATCGGCGAGCACCTCGACCACCTGGAGCGGCTGGGCGTCACCACGCTCTACCTGACGCCGTTCTTCCCGGCTCGGTCCAACCATCGCTACGACGCCGAGACGTTCGACGCCGTCGACCCGGTGCTCGGTGGGGGCGAGGCGTTCCGCCGACTCATCGCTGAAGCACATCGTCGCGGGCTCACCGTGCTGGGCGATCTGACCACCAATCACACGGGCGACTCGCACGAGTGGTTCGTTGCGGCACAAGCGGATTCGCAGTCGCCGGAGCACGACTTCTACCTCTACGACGAGTCCGGTGACTACGTCTCCTGGTACGGCGTGAAGTCGCTGCCCAAGCTCAACCACGACAGCGAGGGCCTGCGCGAGCGGATGTTCGACACTCCGCAAGCTGGCGTCCAGAAGTGGTTGGCCGGACCCGACGGTCTCGACGGGTGGCGGGTCGACGTCGCCAACATGACCGGCCGCTGGCAGGCGCAGGACGTCAACCATCGCGTCGCCCGCCACCTGCGCGACGTCGTCGTCGACACCAAACCCGATGCGCTCCTGGTCGCAGAGCACTGCCATGACCACAGCCAGGACGCGATGGGCGACGGTTGGCACGGCGTTATGAACTACTCCGGATTCACGAAGCCGCTGTGGACCTGGTTGCGGGGCAAGGACTTTGCGCCTCGCTTCCTCGGATCGCCGTTGCGCGTGCCACGTCTCGGCGGTGGAGCCGTTGCCGCGATGATGAACGAGTTCGGAGCGATCGTCCCGTGGCGTTCTCGGATGCACAGCTTCACGTTGGTCGGCTCGCACGACACGACCCGGGTTCGGACGCTGGTGGGTGATGACGCGGCGCAGGTCGTCGTCGCAGCCGGCCTCCTGCTGACGATGCCGGGCATCCCGATGATCACCTACGGCGACGAGATCGGCATGGAGGGCGTCTGGGGCGAGGACGGTCGCCGACCCATGCCGTGGGACGAGTCGCGTTGGGACGCAGACCTTTTCGAGGCGTACCAACAGCTCATCCGAGCCAGGCGAGATCTCGAGCCGTTGCGGCACGGCGGCCTCCGCTGGGTGCACACGAGTGACAACTCGCTGGTCTACCTCCGCGAGACGGAGGGGGAGACCGTGATGGTGCACTGCGCTCGGGCAGCGGACGAGGTGCAGGTTCCGGCGACTCATCTGGCAGGCGTTGAGAGTGCACGTGTCGTCGTCGGAAATGCCCTGCAGCACAATGGTTCTCACGTGACGATGTCGGCGGAGGGGCCGGCAGTGTCGATCTGGGTGTGGAGCCATGAGGGGTGACGGATGAGCGCGCGGCTGGCTGATGTGGCACTGCACGCGGGTGTCAGTGAGGCCACGGTCAGTCGGGTGCTCAACGACAAGCCGGGTGTCGCCAAGGCCACTCGTGACGCGGTGCTGACCTCGGTCGACGTGCTCGGCTATGACCGGCCGAGTGCGCTGCGACGGCAGATGGTCGGCATGGTGGGGCTCATCGTCCCGGAGCTGACCAACCCGATCTTTCCGCAGTTCGCGCAGACGATTCAGACCAGCCTCGCGGCCTCGGGCTACACGGCCGTGCTGTGCACGCAGGCGCCCGGCGGCGTACACGAGGACGACTACCTCGACATGCTGCTGGACCGCGGCGTCGCCGGCGTGCTCTTCGTCAGCGGCCAGCATGCCAACCTCGATGTCGGCGTCGAGCGCTACGTCCAGCTGCGCAGTCGCGGTCTCCCGATGGTCCTGGTCAACGGTCATCGGCCCGAGATCGATGCACCGTCGCTGTCGAACGACGAGGCGGCCGCCGTGGATCTCGCGGTCTCGCACCTGATGTCGCTGGGTCACAAGCGGATCGGCCTCGCGACCGGACAGCACCGCTACGTGCCGGTCGTCCGCAAGGTCGAGGCGTTCGAGCGGGTGCTCGCCGAGCGGCTCGGTGTGCAAGACCCGCGACCGTTCGTGGCGCAGACCTGGTTCACCGTCGAGGGCGGCACCCTAGCCGCGAAGTCCCTGCTCGAGCAGGGTGTGACTGCGGTCGTCTGCGGGTCCGATCTGATGGCGCTGGGAGTGGTGCGCGCGGCCCGCCAGGCCGGGTTACGCGTACCCGAGGACCTCTCCGTCGTCGGCTACGACGGTGCGCTGCTGTCCGGTTTCACCGACCCGCCCCTCACCACGGTCAGGCAGGACGTCAACGCGATGTGCGCGGCCGGCGTACGGGCTCTGGTCGATGAGATCGCCGGTCGTCCGCACGCCCGGGGTGATGCGTTGTTCACCCCCGAGCTCGTGGTGCGGGCATCGACGACAGCTGCGCCTTCATAGGCCCACGCGAGCCTGGCGCCTGCCTATGCTCGGAGGACGCCTGACGAAGGGATCGACCATGTCGTACGCTCCCCGCCCTCAACTCCTGCGTCGCGCCCGGCCGGCGGTGCTCGTCACAGCCGCCGCCCTGCTGGGCGCCACGACCCTGGCACCTGCCCGTGCGGCAGAGCCGGTCCCACCCAAGACACCCGTCGCCATCGGATCGGGCGGCGCTGTCTCCAGCGTTGATCCTGACGCCACGGCCGCCGGGCTGAAGGTGCTGCGCCAGGGCGGCAATGCCGTTGACGCGGCGGTCGCCACGGCCGCTGCCCTGGGTGTCACCGAGCCCTACTCCGCCGGCATCGGTGGTGGCGGCTACTTCGTCTACTACGACGCCCGCAGCAAACGCGTCAGCACGATCGACGGTCGCGAGACCGCGCCCGCGACGATGCCGCACGACGCCTTCATCGACCCCAAGACCGGCAAGCCCTACCCGTTCACACCCGAGCTGGTCACCAGCGGTGTCTCGGTCGGCACGCCGGGCACGGCGGCTACCTGGGCGGCCGCCCTCGAGTCGTGGGGCACCCGGTCCCTCAAGCAAGCCCTGCAACCCGCAATTGGCATAGCCAGCAAGGGTTTTGTCGTGGATCAGACCTTCCATGACCAGACGAACGACAACAAGGTGCGCTTCGCTGCCTTCACCCCAACGGCCAAGCTCTACCTGCCCGGCGGCGACGCGCCTTCGGTCGGCACCCGCTTCAAGAACCCCGACCTGGCCAACACCTACAAGCTCCTCGGTGACAAGGGCACGTCGGCGTTCTACCGAGGCCCACTCGCCCACGAGATCGCCCAGAGCGCCCAGCACCCACCGAAGGCTCCGGACACGACGCTGCCCGTGCCGCCCGGCTACCTCACCGAGGCGGACCTCAAGGCGTACGACGTCATCCACCAGAAGCCGACCAAGGTCGGCTACCGCGGCCTCGACGTCTACGGCATGGCGCCGTCGTCCAGCGGAGGATCCACGGTCGGTGAGGCGCTGAACATTCTTGAGAAGCAACGACTTTCGAGCATGCCGCGAGACAAGGCACTGCACTACTACCTCGACGCGAGCGCCCTGGCCTTCGCCGACCGGGGTGCGTACGTCGGCGACCCGGCCTACGTCGACGTGCCGCTCAAGACGCTGCTCTCGGACAAGTTCGCTGCGACGCGCGCCTGCCTCATCAAGCCCGACAAGGCGCTCCCGACGCCCACCGCTGCAGGCTCGCTCAAGGGCAAGGGTTGCCCCACTGCAACGCCGAAAACCTTTGAGGACAATGGCAAGTCGACCACGCACCTCACGGCGACCGATCGCTGGGGCAACGTCGTCTCCTACACGCTCACCATCGAGCAGACCGGTGGCAGCGGCATCGTCGTCCCGGGCCGTGGCTTCCTCCTCAACAACGAGCTGACCGACTTCTCGACCGAGTGGAAGGCCGACGACCCCAACCGGATCGAGGGTGGCAAGCGTCCGCGGTCATCGATGTCGCCGACGATCGTGCTGCGGCACGGCAAGCCGTTCCTGGCGGTCGGCTCGCCTGGTGGCTCGACGATCATCACGACGGTGCTGCAGACGCTGGTCAACCGCGTCGATCTCGGGATGACCCTGCCCGAGGCGATCGCTGCACCACGTGCCTCGCACCGCAACAACGCGACGGTGACGGCGGAGCCGGAGTTCATCACGGCGTACGACAGCACGTTGAAGCCCTACGGCTACACGCTCGTGAAGAGCGGCGATGAGTTCACCAGCGCGGCCGAGATCGGTGCGGTGGCGGCGCTGGAGTTCCTGCCGCACGGACGTGTCCTGGCGGCTGCCGAACCCGTCAGACGCGGCGGTGGCGCGGCCGGAGTCGTGAACCCCCGCTGACCGGCCGGCGCCGGGTCACGCGATCTCGGCGGTGACCTCGACAGCGATCTCGATCGCGCGCGCCGCGAGGGGCGAGTGGGTGCGACCTGCCTGCCACAGCAGGAAGATCTCGCGTGCCGGGAGAGCCGGCCGCAGCTCATGGATGGACAGCGACTCGTCCGATTCGATCTCGGCACCGCGGACGATGAGCTGTGGCAGCACCGCCGAACCCATACCGGCGCGCACCATCGACAGCACGGTCTCGTTGCCAGCGGTGCGGAACACGATCCGCGGGCGTACCCCGCGGCGTACGAGCTCCTCCTCCATCCGGGCCTGGTCGCAGATCGGGGCGGGCGCCACGAGAGGTACGCCGTCGAGCCGGGCAGTCCGCACCGGGCCGTCGGGGAACGTGCCGCGTCGGGCCACCAGCAGGTAGGGATCGTCGAGCAGCTTGAGGTGCTCGACGTCGCCGTCCACGCGTCCGTCGAAGAACATCAGGTCGAGCTCACGGACGTCGGGCTGGTCGGTCTCCTCCTCGAACAGCCTGATGTCGCAGTCCGGGTGCTCGTCGCGAAGCCGGCGTACGACCAGCGGCAGGATCACGTTGGACACGCTTTGGAAGGTGCCGATGTCGACCCGACCGTCGCCGGCCTTGAACCGGTCGAGCGCGGTCGCCATCGTCTGAGCGCGCTCCAGCAGCTCGCGTCCGTGTGCCAGTACGACTGAGCCGAGTGGCGTGATCCGCACCGGTTTGGGCCCGCCTGGCCGGTCGAACACGGCGCCGCCGACCGACCTCTCCAGGGCGGCGATCTGCTGGCTCACCGTCGACTGGGTGTAGCCGAGTCGGGCAGCCGCTCGTCCGAACGAGCCCTCGTCGGCGACGGCGGCCATCGTGGTGAGGTGTCGCAGCTCGACGTCAGACATGAGGGTCACCATAGCCGTGTGAGCATCGCTTGTAGCGATCATGGCAATCGAAAACTATCGCTTTTCACGATGGCTCAGTCGACCTAGCGTGACGTCATGACCACTCACCTTTCGAACGGCGAACAGCTCCTCGAGATCCGCGATGTCGAGCTCTGCGTCGAGACCTTCGGCAACCCCAACGACCCGGCCGTCCTGCTCATCGATGGTGCAGGCGCCTCGATGTTGTGGTGGGAGGACGAGCTGTGCGAGCGGATCGCGCGTAGCGACCGGTTCGTCATCCGCTACGACAACCGGGACACCGGCAGATCCACCAGCTACCCGCCGGGAGAGCCGGGTTACGCGTACACCGACCTGGCCGGTGACGCGCTCGGCATCCTGGACGCGCTGAACGTCGAGCGGGCGCACATCGTCTGCCGGTCCATGTCCGGCGGCATCGGGCACATCATCGCGGTGGACCACCCCGACCGCGTCGCCTCGCTGACGTTCGTCTCCACCTCCACAGGTGCGGACGACCTCCCACCGCCCACGAACGACATCAACCTCACCGTCGCCGCGCCGGACCCCGCTGACTCGACCGCGGTGGTGGACTACGTCCTCGCCTGGACGAAGGCGTACGCCGGCGGCTCGCCCTACTTCGACGAGACCGGCACGCGCACGCTGGTCGAGCGGGACGTCGCTCGCGCTCGCAGCTTCGCGTCCACCCTCGTCAACCACGACATGCTCGACTTCGAGGGGTCAGCCCGCGACTTCGGCGCCATCACGGCGCCGACCTTGGTCGCGCACGGCGACCACGACCCTCTGCTCCCGCTCCCACACGGACAGGCACTGCGCGACGCGGTGCCGGGTGCGCAGCTGCTGGTCCTCGAAGGCGCGGGCCACGATCTGCCGAAGCCTCTGTGGGACTCGTTCGTCCCGGCGCTGATCCAGCACACTGAAGGTGGCCGGTCATGACCCGGCTGCGTTCGGCACTCTGGCTGCCGATCTTCGACGAGCTCGCCGACCCCGCCGCGGTCGTACGTCTGGCCGTCGAGGCCGAGGAAGCCGGCTGGCACGGCGTGTTCGTGTGGGACCACCTGCGCTGGCAGGCGCCCGTCCGGCAGGTGGCGGACCCGTGGATCACGCTGGCCGCCATCGCCACCGCGACCGAATCTCTCCGGTTCGGCCCCATGGTCACCCCGGTGGCCCGGCGCCGTCCAGCCAAGCTCGCCAAGGAGACCGCAACGCTGGACCGGCTCAGCGGTGGCCGTCTCACGCTCGGCGTCGGCCTTGGCAGCGACCGGTTCGCTGCGGAGCTGTCCGCGACCGGCGAGGAGGTCGACGATCGGCGGCGTGGCCAGATGCTCGACGAGTCGCTCGAGATCCTCACCGCTGCATGGTCGGGCGAGCCGGTGCACCATCGCGGCGAGCATTACACCGTCGACGGAATCTCCTTTCTTCCCAGGCCTGTTCAGCGTCCGGGCGTGCCGGTGTGGGCCGCGGGACGTCCCGGCAAGGCGAAGCCGTTGCGCCGCGCCGCTCGGTACGACGGCTTCTTCCCGGTCAATCTCGAGCACCCGGATCAGCTCGCCGAGGATGCCGCCACGATCCGCGATCTCCGCGGACAGACCGGGCGGACGACGCCGTACGACATCGCCGTCGGTCTCCCATCCGGCACCGATCCGACGCCCTACGTCGAGGCGGGCGCCACGTGGTGGCTGGCCGAGTTCGAGCCCGAGACAGTGTCGCTGGACGAGGTGCGGGGCGTGCTCCGCGATGGCCCGGCCGTCCTCGATATCGAGGGGACCAGGTGAGCGTCAGGCGGTACGCCGTGCCAGCACCTCACGAAGGACGGCCACCGCATCCGTGGGCTCCAGCACGCGGTGCTGGGCTGCGGTCGCGCCCTCGCCGACCTTGATGGTCACGTGACCCTCGTTGGTCCGGAGCACGTCGAACGCCTTCTCGTCGGTGGCGTCGTCGCCGAGGTAGAGCGTCGCGTCCGTCGAGGCAACCCGCGAAAGCGCTTGCAGCGCAATGCCTTTGGTGACCGGAACGACCGTGAGCTCGACGACGTCCTTGCCCTGCATGGCGTGGATGCCCGGGTCTGCATCCGGGATGCGCAGCGCGGCAGCGGTCGCCGACTCGGCCTGAGCGGCATCGATGCCGCGGGTGTGCAGGACGACGCCCGCGGGTTTGCGCTCGACGCGAGCGTCCGGATGCCCCGCGACGATCTCGTCGACATAGGCGGTGGCTGCGAGCAGCCGGTCGTGCGCGTGATGGTCGAGCGGCGCGCTGATGTCGAGATCGACGCTCGACTCCGCGCCGTGCGAGCCGATCAGCACCACCGGTGAGTCATCGGGCAGCCCCGAGAGCGTGCGCAGACTGGCGAGGTCGCGTCCGGACACGAGAGCGGCCGTCACGCCGGGATGCTCGGCGAGAGCTGCGAGCGTCTCCATGGCGCCAGGCAAGGGACGGGCCGACATCGGATCGTCGACCAGCGGAGCCAGGACTCCGTCGAAGTCCGTGGCGACGAGCGGGCGCGGGTGGCCGGCGTACACGGCCAACGCCTCGGTGAGGTGTACGGGCAAGGCGGCCATGGCTACTCCCAGGGGTCAGGCGGGCGGTTTGTCGGGTGCGTACTTCAGAGCATCGAGGTAGTTGCTGGCCCAGCGCTGGACATCGTTGCGAGCCACCTGCCGGCGCAAGGCACGCATCCGCTTGGTCCGCTCGGCCTCCGGCGCGTCGATGGCGGCGAGGATCGTGTGCTTGAGCGCCTCGATGTCGTGCGGGTTGCAGCGGAACGCCTGCTTCAGCTCGTTGGCGGCACCGGTGAACTCGCTCAGCACCAGCGCGCCGGGCCCGTCGTGGCAGGTGACGTACTCCTTGGCGACGAGGTTCATGCCGTCGCGCAGGGGAGTCACGAGCATGACGTCGGCGACGCAGTAGAGCGCGGCCATCTCCTCGCGCGGGAAGGACCGGTGCATGTAGGTGACGGCCGTCGACCCGATGGGGGAGTGCGCGCCGTTGATGTTGCCGACCGTGCGCTCGACCTGGTGGCGCAGCTCGCGGTAGGCGGCAACCCGCTCGCGACTCGGCGACGCAACCTGCACCAGCATCGTGTCGGCCGGGTCGAGTCGTCCGTCGGTGAGCAGCTCACCGAACGCCTTCATCCGGTGCCGGATGCCCTTGGTGTAGTCGAGCCGGTCGACGCCGAGCAGGATCGTCTTGGGGTTGCCGAGCTGCTCGCGGATCTCGGCCGCCCGAGCCTGGACCCCGTCCGTCTGGGCGAGCTCGGACAGCCCCGCTGCGTCGATCGAGATGGGCACGCCCGCGGCCCGGACACGCCGGTCGGTGTCGGGTACGTCGACCACATCGCCCTTGGTCTTGGCGCCCAGCAGCCGCCGGCAGGCGCGCAGGAAGTTCTCAGCGTCCGCGGGCCGCTGGAAGCCCAGGAAGTCCGCGCCCAGCAGCCCCTTGAGGATCGTGTGGCGCATCGGCAGCTGAGCGAACAGCTCGACGGGCGGGAACGGGATGTGGTTGAACCAGCCGATCCGCACATCGGGCCGCAGCACGCGCAGCATCCGCGGCACGAGCTGCAGCTGGTAGTCGTGGATCCACACCGTTGCCCCCGGCGCGGCCACCTCGGCGCACTTCTGCGCGAAGCGTCGATTGACCTTCTCGTACGCCGCCGCCCACCGCCTCCTGAACGTCGCCGGCACGATCACGTCGTGGTAGATCGGCCACAGGCTGTCGTTGCTGTGGCCCTCGTAGTAGGACGCGACTTCCTGGGCGGTCAGCTCGATCGGCACCAGCAGCAGGTCGTTCTCCAGGAACGGCTCGGGCGCCTCGTCGGCCTGGCCGGACCAGCCCACCCAGGCCGCCTCGCGACCCCGCATGACCGACTCCATCGCGGTCACCAGACCACCCGGGCTGCGCTGCCACTCGACCTCGCCGTCATCGGTGACCACACGGTCCACCGGGAGCCGATTGGCCGCGATCACGAAGTCGTACGTTCGCCGAGCAGTCACTACATCAACCCCTGGGTTCTTTTGTGACAGAGCCTAGTCCGGCCGAGCGGCTCACCCGTTGGGGTCTCCGTCGACTGCCCTCGACGTCTCAATCCACTGCCCTCGACCCGTGACTCGGCGTGGCGCCGGGCGTTACATTCAGACATGCGCATCAGTGATGTCATTCGCCTCAAGGGCCAGTCCGTCGTCACGATCCGCAGTGACGCGACCATCCGGGACCTCGTCTCGCTGCTCGCCGAACACGGCATCGGAGCGGTCGTCGTCTCGGACGACCCGGACGCCGGAGCCATCGCCGGGATCGTCAGCGAGCGCGACGTCGTACGCCGCCTCGAGGGTGCCGGGGACGGGTTCTTCGCCACTCCGGTCGGCGAGATCATGACCTCGGACGTGCACACGTGTGAGCCCGGTGACGACATCGAGAACGTCGCTCGCGAGGTCACCGCCCGCCGGATCCGACACGTCCCGGTGCTCGTGGACGGCAAGCTCGCCGGCATCGTCAGCATCGGCGACATCGTCAAGCACCGCATCGACGAGCTGCAGACGGAGCGCGACCAGCTGACGACGTACATCCAGGGGTAGTTCAGGGCCGACCCGGAGGCGGATTGAGCGGACGTTCAGGCTCGACGGCATACCGTTGGGGTCATGACGGCTGATGCTCGCCCGGGGGGAGACCGGGAAACGGCTGCGCACCGACTGCCCAAGGGTGGCCTGTTCCGCGGCCACCGTGCGCCTGAACTCGACGACGACCCGACCACTGAGCTGCCACCTGCCTACGAGCAGCTGGGCCCGTACCGCCTGGTCGCCAAGCTCGGTGAGGGTGGCATGGGTGTCGTCCACAAGGGACTGGACGAGCGCGGCGACGAGGTCGCCATCAAGGTGCTCAGGGCCCACATCGCGCACGACGCGGACGCCCGTGACCGCCTGCGCCGTGAGGTGAGCACGCTGTCGAGGGTTCGGCACGACTCGGTCGCACCGGTGCTGGACGCCGACGTCGACGGTGACCGGCCCTACCTCGTCACCCGCTACATCCCTGGGCCGCCGCTCGATGAGGTCGTCGAGGAGCACGGTCCGCTCGGGCCGCAGCAGCTCGTTGTCCTCGGTCGCGGCCTGGCGGCTGCCCTGCGCGAGATCCACGCGGTCGGTGTCGTGCACCGTGACGTGAAGCCGGGCAACGTGCTCATGGTGGGCGACGATCCAGTGCTGATCGACTTCGGCATCGCGCACGTCGCCGACGACGTACGCCTCACGATGACCGGTCTGGTCATGGGTACGCCCGGCTATCTGTCTCCCGAGGTCGTCGAGGGCGCTGAGGTCACCGAGTCGACCGACTGGTGGGGCTGGGCAGCGACGCTGGCCTTCGCTGCATCCGGGCAGGCGCCGTTCGGGCGCGGCCCGATGCCGGTCGTGCTCGACCGCGTGACGCGCGGCCAGCCGGACCTCTCGGGTGTCGACGAGCGGTTGCGTCCGCTGCTGGAGAGCGCCCTGTCGCCGGTCCCCGAGCACCGCCCGTCGGCCGAGCTGGTGCTCGCTCAGATGCAGGAGTACGCCGCTGGTGGCCACACCACCGGCATCCCGTTGATGAGCCGCCCGCCGGTCGTCGACAAGCCCACGACAGAGCGCATCGAGCAGGCTGCCCCGCCCGCGCAGTCCGTCCCGCCCGCGCCGGTGGGTCGCCCGGTCACGGAGCCGATCGCGACCGCACCGGCTCGCGGGGCGGCGTCGAGCACCCAGCACACCCCGGTCGTACCCGCGACGCAGGTCAACCCGGTTCGCCCGCTCGACCCGACCGGTCTGCTGCCGAAGCCGGCCGTCGCTCCGAACCCTGGACAGCGTCCGCCAGGCCCGCAGCCGATGGGCGGTCAGCCCGCGCCGTACTCCGTGTCGCAGCCGCCGCTGGGGACGTCGCCGTACGCCGACCCGGCCGGCACGCAGGCCGCGCGCTGGCGGGGCGGTCCTGGCCCTGGACCGGCGCCCGCAAGTCGGTGGTCGCCGCCTCAGGCCGATGGCCGCATCGGGAAGCCCGCGCGCAGCTGGACGCTCATGGCGCTCCTCGCGGCAGCGGTCGGCATCAGTGCTGTCTGGCCCGTCCTTGGCCTCACGCTGATCGTGCTGTGGAGCGTGGGCGCTCGACTGCTGGACCGCTCGATGACCGCGATGGTGATGCGGCGGTTCGAGGGTGGACGCCGCAAGACCGACGGCGTGATGGCTGTCGTCTCGTCCCCGTGGCACGCGATCCGGGCGGCGCTTGCGACCCTGTTCGCCCTGCTCGTACCCGTCTTCGTCGGCGGATGTGCAGCCGTCACCACGGCGCTCGTGCTGGCGATGCAGGGCAACGACGACCCGCGGCTCGACCGCTCCTTCCCGATAGCCATTGGCGCGCTGCTGGCGTGCTGGGTGCTGTGGTGGGGTCCGGGCGGCACGTCTATGCGGCGTGGCTCACGCAGCATCGTGCGTGGTGCCCTGCCCAGTGACCCGCTCACCAAGATCGTGGTCGGGCTCCTGGCCGCGATCGCGGTGCTGTGCTTCATGGTGGCGGCCGGCAAGGGCGGCGAGATCAGCTGGTGGCCGCTGAGCGGTGGACCGAGCTGGTCCCTCAACGACTGGCTGCCGGACCTCCCCGAGGTCTAGGCATAGGCATGACGGACGACGACCGCTCGGTGGAGCCTGCGACGCCGGCGGGAGGGGGAGTCGGTCGAAAGGGCGCAGCCAACGACCGCGCCAGGCAGCAGCTGCGGCGGTCGCGCGCTCGCTTCATGAAGGGTGAGGCGGTCACCGAGCCGCTGCCGATCGCGGACGCGCTGCGCCTGACGCCCTACCGCGACCCCCGCATGGCTGTCGCTCCGGAGGCCGAGGCGGAGGTTCGCAAGAGACTCGACCTGGCCGTACGCGTGGGCGAGCTGCTCCTGCGCTGTGGAGCTGGCACTCGTGACGTCGAGTCGAGCGTGGTCGCGGTTGCTGCCGCTGCCGGGCTGCGCCGACTCGAGGTCGACATCACCAACCAGTCGTTGCTCGTGCAGTGCCCGAGTCCGACCGGTACGCCGGTCACGATGCTGCGGGTCGTACGTTCCTCGACGCGCGACTTCGCTCGCCTCGCGGCAGTGCACCAGCTGGTGGACCGGCTCGTCAGCAGCCCGTTCGAGGTCGATCAGGCTGCCGAGGAGCTCAAGGGGATCCAGCGCGCTCGACGGCTCTACCCGCGCTGGCTGGTGACGCTCGGCTACGGCGGTCTGGCCGGTGCCGTCGCGGCCCTGCTCGGCGGTGGCGTGACGGCCATCGTCGTCAGCGTCCTGTCGTCGGTGCTGATCGATCGGCTGGGACGAGTGCTGGCGCGGCGCGGCCTGCCGGCGTTCTACGTCGCGGCAGCGGGAGGCGCGATCTCCACAGTGCTCGCGTGGGCGGCGTACAGCCTGACGGAGTGGGCCACGTGGATTCCTATGGAGCGCGAGGACTTCGCGTACGCCGTCGCGGCCGGGATCGTCGTCATGCTGCCCGGGCGTGCGCTCGCGTCGGCGGTGGAGGACGCGATCACGGGCTACCCGGTGACGGGGGCCGGACGGATGCTCACCGTGCTGCTCACCGCGGCCGGCATCATCGTCGGCGTTGCGGCCGGACTGCAGCTGACCCTGCGCCTCGACGACGCGCTCGACCTGCAGCTCACCGCGCCCGGCTACCTCCAGATCAACAGCTCCACCCCGGCGCTCTGGCTGCCCATGGTCTGCGGCGCGGTCGGAGCGCTGTCCGCGGCGATCACCATGCGTTCGCGACCACGCATGCTGCTCCCGACCGCGCTGCTCGGGCTGGCTGGCCTCGGGGTGTCCGGCGCGCTCACCCGCTACGTCGACGTCGGCGGGACGACGGCCATCGCGGTGGCCGCGATCGTGGTCGGCGTGGTCGGCCGGCTGCTCGCGCTGAGGCTCGGTGCCCCGGCACTCGTGCTCGTCGTGCCCGCCGTCTCCCCGATGCTGCCGGGCCTCCGGATCTTCCGCGGGATGTACGAAGCCATCGCCGGCAGTGCGCTCGGCGCGCAGTCCGTGGTGCCGCCCTCGGCGGGCGTGACGTCCCTGGTCGGCGCGGCTGCAACGGCCCTGGCCATCAGCACAGGAGTCGTACTGGGCGACGTGCTGTCAGCCCCCTTGGATAGGCCAATCGTGAGGCGCCGCAGGGCTCGTCGCCGGTGAACGAGCGCTCTTATACCGCATGAACCAGTGTTATGACCGACTTTGACGGAGAACTGGCGGGCGGCGCGAGTCTTTCGTAACGTTTGCTCGGCGCAGGTCGATGTTCTGGCCAGTGCCCGCCTTCCAGAGGCATGTTCGATGACAACTGCAGAGCAGTCCCTATGCGTGCGCCCGAACGCCGAACCTCGTCACTTTCTGGCGCAATTCCTCGGACCGTCCGAGGCGCATGACGAGGGTGGGGGAACCACTTTCGACGCACCAGCTCCACGCGTCTTGGGGTGAAGTCGGCACGACGCCGGCCGGGCACCTGACAGCCCGAACCCGACAGCTCACCTCACAGGCGTTCGTCAGGAAGGATGCAACGTGCGCTATACCCCCAAGCACGGCGCCGAGACGCAGTCTCAGAGCCAGACTGGTCGTCGCCTCGTCGGCGTCGTCGTCGCCTCTGCAGCTGCTGCCGGAGCCGGCATGGCCACCGCTGGTGAGGCCAAGGCCTACACCCCCAGCAACGTCTGGGACCGCGTCGCCTCGTGCGAGTCCGGTGGCAACTGGTCGATCAGCACCGGCAACGGCTACTACGGCGGCCTGCAGTTCTCCTCCAGCACCTGGCGTGCATACGGCGGCGCCAAGTACGCCTCCACCGCCAACCGCGCCTCCCGTGAGCAGCAGATCCTGATCGCCCAGAACGTCCTGCGCTCGCAGGGTCCCGGCGCCTGGCCGGTCTGCTCCAAGCGTGGCGGTCTCACCCGCGCCAACGGCCTCGCGGTCCGCGTGGGCGGTGGCGGCTCCACCCAGCCCCCCTCGCGCAGCGACAACCGCAAGCTCTCCGTCGACGGCGCGTTCGGGCCGGCCACCACCCGAGCCCTGCAGAAGTGGGTCGGCGCGACGCAGGACGGCTCCTTCGGCCCGCAGACCAAGCGCGCTCTGCAGCGCAAGGTCGGCACCACCGCTGATGGCGACATCGGCCCCAAGACCATCGCGGCCCTCCAGCGCAAGATCAGCACCACGCGTGACGGTGCTTCCGGCCTGAACTCGCGCACCACCGCGGCGCTGCAGCGTTACCTCAACGCCTACGTTCTCTGATCTCGCGAGGTCGCAGCAGCAACTGATTTCGGCAGCAGGTCCGGGTGTCACGACACCCGGACCTGCTGTCGTTTCCGCTTGTCCACAGGGCCTTCACCGTCGGCGGGTGGATCCGGGCAAGATGTCCGGGTGCCTGCCACCGTGTGGATCCTCGTTGCCGTGGTCGGTGGTGCCCTCGTCGGCCGTACGACGTCCGCCTGGCTCGCGCGCGGCTCGTGGCGGCTGACATCTGAGTCGGCTTCAGCGCCAACCACATTCGGCTGGGTCGTGCCGGCTGTGGCAGCCCTGTGGGGTGTGCTCGCGTGGCGGCTCAGCGAGCTCGACCACGGAGGGGCGTGGCCGGCGTACGCCGCCCTGTCTGTGCTCGGTGTCGCGCTCGCGGCGATCGACCAGCAGGTGCACCGGCTGCCGGATCTGCTGACGCTGGGCGGGCTGGTCGCGGTTGGTCTGCTCCTGGTGCTGGCCTCGGTGGTCGAGTCGGACTGGCACGCGTACTCCAACGGGTTGTGGTCTGCCGGGCTGGCGTTCGTGGCGTTTGCCGTGCTGGTGATCGGCGGGCTCGGGCTCGGCGACCTGAAGCTCGCGGTGCTGCTGGGCCTGGCTCTCGGGTGGCTCGGGCTGTCGGTGGCGCTCGTGGGGCTGGCCGGCGGTTTCGTGCTCGGCGGGTTGTGGGCGGTGGTCCTGGTCGCGCGAGGTGCGTCGCGGAGCACGCGGTTCGCGTTCGGGCCGTGGATGCTGCTCGGCGCGCTGGTCGCCATCCTGACCGTGTCGTAGCGCGGACACCCGCGCTGCTCTCGCACGGACGCGCTGCTACAACAGTGCGCCAATGCCAGAGCTGCGCGGGTGCCAGGTCATTTCGGGCGGAGCCGCTCGTGCGGGTAGCATCGACGCGGCTGCCGCGCCCTCGAGTGCGGCTGCTCGCCGGTGTAGCTCAGTTGGTAGAGCGCTTCACTTGTAATGAAGATGTCGCAGGTTCGACTCCTGTCACCGGCTCCAGTGTTTACGCGGATATCTGAGGTTCGCGGGGCACGGCAACGCACATCCGTTAGCCATCCGGATAGCCATCTTGACCAGGCCCCCAGGATCGGAAAGATCCCTGCCGGACCCCGACTCCCAGACGTACAGTCCTGAGCAGGGGGAACTTCTAGGGGAGAAGGACAGGGGCTATGGGCATGCAAGGTCACGCGACCAGACCAGAGGACAACGAGGACGACGAGAGCCAGGTGGCGCCACCACCGGTCAAGGTGAGAGTGCGGCCGAGCAGGACCGTCATCATCGTCATCGCAGCAGCCGCGCTCGCGCTGGTGCTCGCAGGGTGCGGTTCATCAGGCTCGCCATCGAAGCCGGCGCAGGAGTCGCAGCCGACCCCTGCGTCTGCGGCTCCTGCCGCCTCAGACCCCGCGCCGGTCGCGGAGGTCGAGAGCGAGGGGTTGCCGGAAGCGGCCAACCCCGTCGACATCGCCAAGAAGATCCCGATGTGCGAGCTGGCCCCGGGAGCCCAGGTGGGAGTCGCGATGGGTGAGGCGCAAGCGGTGCAGTGCACGATCAAGGGCAACGATGCCGACCCGTCGTCCTCGTATCCGGGGTCAGAGGCGTCGGTGTGGGTCTACACGTACGCGCGCCCGACGACGGCAGCGGACTCGAAGGAAGGCATCAGCGACTACGGCTCGATCATCCTCGGGCCGAAGTTCGTCATCGACGTCGGGATTGGCTCGGCGGACGCGGGCAAGTACGACGTGACCGTGGAGCAGATCGCCAAGGCTGTCGGGGGTGCGGTCACCTAGTTCGTCTCGGGCGGCCGGTCCTGGGGTCGCTCGATGTCGCGCACGTGCAGCCAGGCGCCGGCGTACCCGGCTTCGTCCCAGTAGCGGAACAGGACGCTCTGGCCGTGCGTCTTGTCGATCTGGCCCTCGACCATCATCTCGCCGTGCTTGGCGAAGACGATGCGTGCTCGGCACCGGGTGTCGCCGTGGGTGACGGGGATGCTCGAGTAGGACGGGTGCTCTGGCTGGTGCATGTTGGTCACGCGGTCGAACGGGTAGGCCATGGGACCCATCGTCTACCGGAGGTCGGACAGCGGGCCTACGATGAACGGAAAGCCATCCGCGTTGAGGTGAGGCCGCCATGGTCGATGAACTCGCAGGGAAGACCGTAGGCCGCAGCTGATCCGCGATGCCGAGCGGGCCGTGCGCGTGCTCGACGGGCGTGAGCGTCGGACGGCGGCGGCCGTGCTGTCGGAGACCTACGCACTGTGCGAGCAGGCGTTGGCGTGGCTGGCTGAGCCGTCGCTGGTGTGGCTCGTCGCGGACCGGTGTATGCAGGCCGCGCAACAGGCTGATGACCCGTTGGTCATCGCGGGCGCGGCGTGGGTCGTGGGGAACGTGCGACGCAACGCGCAGGAGGACGAGGCGGTCGAGCTGGCCGACGACGCCGCGACGATGCTGCGGCCGTTCCTGGCAGACGGCGCCGACGAGATGCGCGCGATGTACGGCGCGTTGCGGATCCACGGCGCGATCAGTGCGGCACGTGCTGGCCGCGAGGGTGACGCGTGGCGACTGATGGACGAGGGCGTCGATGTGGCGCGCGCGCTGCCTGAGGGTTACACCAACGCGTGGACGGTCTTCGGTGTGCCGAACGCGGACATCACCGCGGTGAGCGTCTCGGCCGACCTGCTGCACGGGCGCAAGGCGTTGGAGGACGCACGCCGCGTCAACCCTGACGCGATGCCGTCGGTCGACCGGCGTGCGCGTCTGTGGCTGGAGATGGCGCGGTCGTACTGGCAGGCACGCGACTCGGCTGGCGCGCTCGGCGCGCTGCAGCGCGCGACGTCGGTAAGCGAGGAGTCGATGCGCTCCCACCCTCTGGCGCGCAGCCTCGCCGGCGAGCTGGTCACCGAGGGCGGCCCGCTGGTGGGCAGTGACTCGCGTGCGCTCGCGACGCGTCTCGGCCTGACCGTCTGACCGAGGGGTCCCAAACTGGGACCCCTGAGGTAGTGGCCCAGTGGTGACCCCCTGGGCTCGTCGCGCGCTCATACGTTCGATGCATGACGACGCCACAGCGACGTGTGCAGGTCTGGTTCGGGTCCCATCTGATGTACGGCTACCGCGCTGAGCAGTCGGTCGCGGAACGGTACGCCGCCGAGATGGGTCGCCTCTGGCCGGGCTTGCGCGTCACGGTCGATGGCGTTGTCGCCGATGGTCTGCGCCCTCTCCCGTGCGAGCGTCTGTGGACTCTCGCGCCGTGACGGACTACGGCATCGGATCGGGCGGCCTGGACGATCTCGAGGACTTGTCGGCGCACTGGCTCGGTGCTCCCGATGACCCGTCCGACGAGGACGAGGTCGAGGCGCGGGAGCCCGTCTAGAACGGCGCGGCCGGCGTGCGTGGAATCCCCCGATAGCGCGCGTCGGTCGCGTCTTCCACATTTGTCTAGGGCACACTTGACTTGATAGTCAAGTGTGCCCTAGACTATTCTCATGACGCAGCGACGGGCACTCATCAAGCAGATCAGCAAGGCAGCGCGAGCCGCTGACCTGACCTGGGAGGTCGAGCGCGAAGGCGGTAACCACACGGTCTACAGCCTCGACGGCGTGAGGATCCCGATCCCGCGCCACACCGAGATCGGTGAGGGACTGACCGCTGCGATCCGCAAGCAGGCGGCCGAGAAGTTGGGAGAGGGATGGTGGCGATGAGCACCTACACGGCAACCGCCGAGCGCGACGGCCGGTTCTGGCTGATCCGCGTCGAGGACGTCGGAGTCACGCAGGCGCGTCACCTGCGCGAGGCCGACGCCATGGCGCGCGACCTGGTCGCGGTCACCCTCGACTTCGACCCGGAGGACGTAACTGTCGACATGACGATCGTTCTGCCGACGGAGGTTCAGAAGGACATCGACGAAGCGGCCAGGCTGCGAGTCGAGTCGGAGCGTGCAAACCACGACGCGGCGGACCGTGCGCGCAGCGCCGCACGACGGCTGTCCGCGATGGACATGCCGATCCGCGATGTGGGGGCCGCGCTCGGGGTGTCACATCAGCGGGCGCAGCAGCTGGTCTCGGCAGACAAGGCGGCGGCTCGGAAGACTGTCGCGCGGAAGACGGCAGTCTCTCGTCCGCAGCGCGGCGAGAAGGTCTGACCCCTCCGGACAGACGAAAGCGCCCCACCTCCGAAGAGGTGGGGCGCGTCGGCGGGCCTACAGATCCCGAGCAGTTAGTAGCGCGTCACCAGGCAGGCGGTCACTGTCCGCTCCCTGGTGCTACGACTTCCGATCCCGTAGCGGAGTCAACGCGACCATCGTACGTCAGGGCACCGACAGTGGGTCGCCGATGACGGTCCGCCACGGCCCGAGGATCAGGTCTCGTGACTCGGCGTCAGCGCTGGACCGCAGTGCGGCGATGACGAACCGGGTGTTGTCCTGCACTCGACGCAGGCCGCCCACCAGCTCGGGAGCGTCGTAAGGCCGTTCGCGGCGGGGCTCGTTGTCGAAGGCGTCCCAGTGCTCACGCCAGGATCCGTCGTCGACGGTGTCGGCGGCCATGACCGTGGCGTACGCCGTCTCCCACACTGCGGGGTTCTCGTTGTACGCCGCGTCGTACGCGTCGTTGAGTGCCTGCTGCTCGCCGTCCGTGATGTTCGAAGCACGGTCGAGTACGGCGATGATCTGCTCGGAGGTGGTCACGGCGTCTCCTGTCTCAGGTGGTCAGCGTAGGTCACGGGACGGTCACTCTCGCGAGCTCACGCGACATGTGCAGGCCGACGGCGGACACCAGGAAGCACGCCGCGATGAGCAGCGCGCCGGCACGCGGGTGGCACAGGCCGTACTCGAAGCCGTCCCAGAACGTCTTGTCTGCGGCGCGACCGATCGCGCGCACGTCGGCGGAGGTCACGCGATCACCTCGAGCGTCGTCGGCACCCACGACGTGCCGTTGTAGACCTCGCGGGTCGTTGGGTCCCAGGTGCTGCCATTGAAGACGGAGCGCTCGATGTCGGGGTCCGGCACGGCGGTCGGGAAGGTGAGCGCGACGGTGCCGTGCGTCCAGTACGTAGTGGCCGACAGGGTCGCCGTGGTCGAGTAGCTGCCGGCATCTTCGACGAGCGCGCTACTGACCGAGACGAGATAGTTGAACGCGCCGCCCGCGGTGGACGCATCGGAGTTGATGATGCTCACGAAGTCGGCGACATCGGAGACGTCATCCGCCCACGCCGTGACCGCGCCCGGCACGCCAGCCTGGTAGCCGGCGAACAGGATGGACAGGACGCGGATGTTGCCGGCGTCCACGTCGATCTCTGGGCCGACTGCAGTTGTGCCGGGTGAGCCAGACGCTGTCGTCTCGGGTGTGCCGAACGTGGCCACGCCGACGAACTCGACCGCAGCCCATGCGACACGGACGGGAGAGGACCACCCGAACGTGAACGTTGTACCCGTCACGGCCGTCGCCTTGTACACGAAGTTGCCTGAGAAGCTGGCTACCGACGTGAACCCGGATGGGACGGTCGTCGGCTCGGCGTCACCCGCGAACATGACGATGGCCGTGTTGCCCGAGACCACCGACGAGGGGAATGTGGCGTCCGCCGTGGTGATGCCCGACGAGTCAGAGTCGCCCTTGGTGGACTGCCGTATGGCTGCTGCGGGCATGTCCCCTCCTCAGTAGTTCGACAGCAGGACGGAGTGGTCGGTCATCGTGTTGTTGATCCATGTCGAGTCGGGGTCTTGTTCGGGGAAGTCGACGTAGGGGCCGTAGTAGCCGCAGTTGCTGTGACTCCCGACGCCGTCCTTCTCCCACACGTTGTTGGTGACGTCGATGTCGATCGTCTGGCCGGAGTACGCCTTGCCGGGGGTGTCGCCGAAGTAGGCGCAGAACGCCATCGAGAACACGCCCTCAGGTGTGGCGTAGGTGTTGGCGACGAAGAAGTTGCCGTCAATCTTGTTGTGCTGCACCGCTGCGAAGTCGGGGTAGCCGGTCAAGGCCGCTGAGCACCCACCGTCGGGTGCGACGAAAGGCGCGTCACACGCGATTCGGTTGTGCGTGATGGTGCTGTACGCGCCGACGCGGATGCCGCTCTCGTGGAAGCTGCCGGACGGGTCGGTGAACTGGCCGTGGACCCATGAGTCCTCGACGGTGCACTGCCATGCGCAGTCGATCGAGCGGTTGCCTCCGGTGACCTCGACACGGGTCGCCGTGAACGGGCCGTGTCCGATGCCGGTCCCGGACGTGTTGCCGACGTTGACCGTGCTGTCGGTGATGGTGAACGACGCGTCCGGGAAGTCCTCGGCGTAGTTGGCGATCTGGCCGTTGACGACGCTGTTCTTGATGATGACGTTGGACGCCTCGATGTCCAGGTCGCCCGTCACGGTCTTGCCGTCGATCACGGTCCCGTTGACCGTGATTGTGTTCGGGCCGGTGTACGCCGTGAGCAAGGTTCCAGCAGGGACACCAGTGTTCGACGCGTCCGGCCACTCGTCAGGCGCGGGCGTAGTCGTCGGCGACGATGTCGGGCTCGCCGTCACCGTGTGCGTGACGGTCTGCGTGACGGTCGATGTCCCGCCGGCCGTGCCGGGGATCGTGCAGACGACCGAGATGCGGGTGCCCTGCTCGACCTGGTACGCCTTCGGCGACGCCGTGCAGTTCGCGGTCCCGTTCGAGGTGACGGCCGATGCGACGGTGCCGCCTGCGAGCAGGAGCAGGCCGGCCGTGGCGATCCCGATGGCGGTCTTGGCCCGCTTCGACCTCTTCTTGGTCGGCATCAGTCCCGGGATGGGGGTGTCGTCTTGGAGGGTCATGGCGCCCCGTTTCATGATGTGTGGTCCCAGAGGTCGCCAGACAGCGCCCCCGATGGTGCGGTGGAGCCGCCGACCCACTGCACGGTGATGTCCGTGCGCGAGGTGGGGCGTGATGGCCAGGCCGAGCCGGTCCAATGGACGGCGAGCGTTGACGTAGCGGGCAGGTCCGCGATTGTCGGCGTGTAGTTGCCGGCCTTGGCGGTGGTGCTCGTCGTGCCGACGATGGGCGCGAACGTCGTTGGCTTGCCTGTGATGTCAGCCCAAGCGCTCGATCCGCCACCGGTGCCCGCGCCAATGGCGGTGCGTGCGGCGGCCGCGTCCGTGGCCTTCATGAGCGCGCGGCCTACGGTGGTCGAGTCGGTCAGGTCGCCGACCTCGAGGTCGACGTCGCCCTGCTTGCCCGCGACCGACAGGACGCTGCCGCTGCCCGCGACGATGCCCTCCACCGTCGCGACGAGACCCGACACCTGGGACACGGCCACAGTGAGCGGGTCGGCGCCGGCCGCGGCGTGTGAGCTCGCGTGCGCGGCAGGAGTGAACGTCGCGGGCTTTCCCGTGACCTGCGCCCAGCTCGGCTGGTAGTCCCCGGCCTTAGCCGTGCTGGAAGTGAGGCCGATCGTGGGCGGGAACGTCGATGGCTTCCCACTGATCTCCGACCAGATGGTCGACCCACCACCACCGCCACCGCCGGGCAGCACCTTCACTCCGGCGGCGTTCAGCACGTCGCCGTCGGCGTCGAGCTCGGCGATACCGCCAGGCTCGCCCTTGAGCAGGACGGGCGCCGGAGGCGGGAGGGTCTGCGGGAGCACGACCTCCCGGAGATTGACGCTGCCACCGAGCGGGGTGTCGATGACGTACGTCTCCGTAGCGACCGAGCCGACGAAGACCACCTTCACCGTGATCTGCCAGCCGAGCGGGGAGTTGTCCGGGTCGTCGTTCGCAGGTAGGGCCAGGTCCAACGACGGGTCGCCCGCGGTGACGTTCAACGTGCCCGTCGCGAACTGCCCGGCAGGGACGATCACGTCATCGATGGCGTTCGTGATGCGCACCGGGACGGTCACGTAGTACGTGCCCGCGAGCAGATCTCCGCTCTGAGATCGCCACGTGCCGTGCGCCTGGCACGTGCCCCAGGATGGTGCCCCAGTCGGCGCCATCAGCTGCGCTCCACTACGTCGCCCATCAGCGCGCCGGAGGGGTTGGCGGAGCCGATCGGCCCGTACCAGGTGACCTGTACGTCGGTGCGTGATGTCGGTCGCGCCGGCCATGCGGACCCGCTGTAGGTGGCGTACATGACCGAGCCGGCCGGGATGTCCGCGGCCGTCGGGGTCCAGCTGCCGACCTTGGCCGTGCCGACCGTCGTACCGATCGTGAGGTTCGACAGCCCGGCGCCGATCGCCGTGCGGGCGGCAGCGGCGTCGGTGGCCATCATGACGGCCTTGCCGACCGTGGTTGCGTCGGCGATGTCCGCGGTGGCGTGGACGTGCGACGTGGCCGCCTTGCCCGCGAGGCCGGCCGTCAGGTCCGCGGACGTGGCGTACGACCCGGCGACCTGGGCACCGACGTCGGCGTAACCCAGGACGACGGTGCCGGTGTGACCGTTGACGGAGTCAACGGCTCCCGTAGTGCCGACACCGAGCACAGTCCGAGCCGCGGCAGCGTCAGCCGCGGTGAGGACGCCCTTGCCGACCGTCGACGCGTTGCTGATGTCGTTGGCGACCAGCGTGACCGCGCCCGTCTTGCCCGCGACCGAGGTGACGTCGCCACCGCCACCGCCACCGACGCCCGACATGTACAGCGCATAGAGCTGGCTGTACTGGGTGGGCGTCAGATCGGGACCGATCGGCGGCGCGGCAACGGACAGGTCGAGCGGGGTGTCGTCGTCGTACTGCGCGAGGACGTCGATGTCGTGCGACCCGATCGTCGGCCCGCCACCCGCAACGGCGTACGTCACCGAGTACTGGCCGGTGATGAGCCAGATCCCCGTGGCGTTCTGCGAGTCCACAAGCACACCAGACGAGTTCGTCTGGGCGCCGATCGTCGGCCGCAGAATCGTCACGGGCGTGCTGCCGGCGATACGCGAGACGGAGTTCTTCGGCACGAACGTCAGCCCGACGAGCGGGACCGCAGCGTCCGGGAGCCTGCCCGCGTCGGCGCTGTCCGGGTCGGCGGCCAGGACGGTGAAGACGACCTTCCCGTACGCCAGTCCCGAGGGGAGGTCGGCCATGTCAGAGCTCCTGGTCGCTCGCAGGCACGTTCAGCGCCGCGAGGATGTTCACGACGGCGACCTCGCCAGACCAGAGCGCGACCTCGAGCTCGCCGATGTATCCCTTGGCGTTGAGGTACGCGACGACCGGGGCGCCGACCGCGGTGGCGACGTACGCGACCTTGCGGACCTTGGGGGAGAGGTTGAGAGTCATGATGAATTCCCTTCTCAGAGAGCGCGGTTGAGCATGAGGTAGATCTGCACGGCGGTGTTTCCCTGGTTTGTCCCGCCGGGTCGCGGGGAGACCTTGGTGCCGACTCGCTTGGCGAGGGCCGCCGCAGTGGCGGGACCGAATGCGCCGTCTTGCTTTGCGCCGCATCGGGACTGGATCCAGCGGACGGTGGCGGCGTCGCCGTTGCCGGTGATGGGTAGGCCCGCGACCTTCTGGACCTTGCGCCAGGTGTTGGCGCCCCAATTCCCATCAATGGCAATGGGATTGCCGGTCGCGGCGAAGTTCGGCGAGCCGATGTGCGTGGACTGGCTGTGCAGCGAGGCGGAGTCGCCGAATCGCTCGTCGCCGCCGCAGTCGAGGTGCGCGTGCGTGCCGCCCTCGAACCGTGACGCGATGCCCCAGTACGCCGAGTGGTGGAAGAGCTCGCTCAGGAAGAACGCCCGCTCGCGGCTCGTCGGGGTGACATTCAGGTCGGCAGCCGAGCCGTACTTGCGGCCGGCGTACTTGAACGCCCGCAGCGGCGAGTGCCACGTGAAGGCTCTGGTGAAGTGGCCCGAGAAGTCGATCGGGTCGTAGTAGCCGTCCTCGTAGACGACCGAGGACAGGCCGCGCTTCTTGGCGAGCGGTAGGAACACGTCGCGGATGAAGCAGTGCAGGACGACCTGGTGCGTACGGCGGGTGAATCGCAGGCTCATCGCGTGAACGCCCCGTTCTTGTTCAGCAGGTAGTCCTCGCAGGCGGCACGGGTCGCGGTGTCCCAGGCCCCGGATGCCTTGAGCGAGTAGCCGATCGAGTCGTCGGACAGGTACGCCTGGACGGCTGCGACGAGGGAGGACGGGTTGGACACGACGCCGTCGTCGGTGGTGCCCATCCGCTGCTGCCAGGGCGTGACGGTGTCGACCTTCAGCACGCCGACCGTGGGGAACGTGGTCTGGCCGAGGACGTACCGAAGGCGGGCGTGAGCCGCCCACGACATCTCGAGCGTCTGCGTGGCCGGCTTCGGCTGCATCAGCTGCAGGACGCGTGTCATGTTCAGCGCGCCGGGGTCGCCGTGGAAGTTGGGGTCAGGCGCGTGCTGGTGGCCGAGCCATCCGGCGTACGACTTGAACGCCGCCAGTGACAGGCGGATCCCGTTGTCGACGCCGGCGGACGCCGGGTATGCCTTCCACTTCACCGAGGACGTCGCGGGGATGCCGCACGCCTTGCCGATGATCGCGAGCGACTCGGCCAGATATTTCAGGCCAGCCTCGCCAAGGTCTGGCAGGTAGTACGCCATGTGCCCGCGCTTGGTGGCGGTCGCCTTGTCGCAGTAGCCGACGATCTCGACCTGAACTGCGGCGCACGCGATCGCGACAGACCCTCGTAGCGCACGAGATCCGACATTGGCCGGGACGTGCTGCCGACGCGCCATGCGGTACGGGTCGATGGTGAAGTTCGGGTTCGTCGCTCCACCCTCGTAGCCGGGCAGGTTCGGAGACTCCGTGGAGTGCGCGAGCCCGCAAGGGGTCGCATCCATCGCGGCCGGCTGGCCTCCGCTCAGCGCGGGGTAGAAGGCGAGGGACCCGTACGGGTGCGCGTCTCGGGAGAACTCGGGTAGCCAGGTGGGCATGGCAGGCTCCTTGGGCATGGGAAAGCCCCCGTCGAATGACGAGGGCTGTAAGGGGTGTTCGGTCAGTGGCCGGCGTCCCACTGGGTTTGCTCGGCGAGCTCGAGGACCCAGTCCGGGGTGTCCGGCGGCGGAGGGTTCGCACCCTCCTGAAGCCAGCGGTAGATCGCGCGTGCCCAGGTCTCCATGTGCGTGATCCGCGAGACGAGGACCTCGCGGTCCTGCTTCCAGGCGTGGCGCTCGGCGGAGTGACGCTGCTCCAGGGCCTCGACGCGCTCCTCCAGGCCCTTGATGGTCTTGCCCTGGGCGGTGATCGTTTCGCCTTGGCCGTTGATGGTCAGACCGGCCTTGTCGCTGATCTCTTGCCAGACCTTGTCCGCCTGGGCCTTGGTCAGGGTGGTCACGGCCGCGTCCTGGCGGTGCTTGAAGATGTAGCCGATGAGCGTTGCGAGTGTCGGCGTTCCCACGAGGACCACGAGAACCTTGACGACATCGTCGACGTTCACGGCTCAGTCCTCGCGGGTGATCTGCTCGACGGACTGCAGTGCGCGGCCCCGCTCGCGGATGGCCTGGGCTGAGCGTCCGAAACAGCCTGCGGCGATGAAGCCGAACACCAGCAGCGTTGCCAGCGGGCCGAATCCGCGGTCCAGGTAGATCGACCACACGTAGGCGCCGACCTCCGCACCGAGGATCGCTACACCGACGCCCTCCAGGAACAGCCCGAACAGGCGGCGGGGGAGCAGGGCGCCGACGAACGCGGCGCCCGACCCGACGAGCAGTGGGATCTGCCAGGCGAGCTCAAGACCCCCGGTGACCTCGTCCATGGCGTGCGCCTCGGTCCGCCCGATGAGATAGCAGATCGACAGCGCGAAGAAGCCGGCGTACACGGCGATGGCGATCGGGTGCCGTGCCGTGGTCGGCGAGAACGGGTCGCGGTTCACGACGGCGCGACCTCCTGCTCAAGCTGGAAGAAGATCTTGTCGTTGGGGACCCACGTGAACGACGTCGAACCCACGCGAGTCTGGTTGTGGCAGAACGTGAGCGCCACGCGCTGGTTCTGCGTGGCGACCACCGTGCATGGCCACTCATCGCCATTCGCCCGGCGCACGAGCCCGGTGCCGGTCCAGTCCTGGTTCCCGGTCATCACCAGGGGAGTGCGCCAGGAGTAGTTGCCCGCCCCGAGGTTCGACGACGACCCGCGACGCATGGAGATCTTCGTGACGGCGGTGCTCAGCCCGATCTTGCTGTACTGGCACGTTCCCGCGCCGTCGCCGATGCTCAGCGCCGCCTCGGATGTGCCCGAGTACCAGAAGAACCCGGCCGTGTTCCATGCAGAGGACGCCGCCCAGATCGTCGCCCATCCGGCGCCGGTCCACGCGTACAGAGACTTCGTCTCGATAACCCAGACCAGACGGCCATCGCTCGGACCGAGCCCCGCGTAGATCGTATTCCGCTCGGCCACCGTCGCCACGGTCGGCACAGCGCGCTCGTCGACCCAGAAGCCCATCTGCTCGATGGTCGTCGGCAGATCGCGCCGCGGTGAGTCGGTCGTGGTGTCGATGAGCGGTGCGCCCGTTGCGGACCTCAGCATGGGGAACCTCCTTGGGCGTGAAGGGGATTGGTCATGACACTTCGATCTCGGGCAGCTGCGTCGGTGTGCGCCCGGTGGCCTGCATGCCGGCACCGAACAGGTCGAAGTTCACTGAGTCGATGACGACGCGGCGGTTGTCCTCGGACGTGCCGATCTGGTGCACGTCGGACGCCTCGACCCCGGGGTGCCTGGTCATCTCGTAGGACACCGAGACCCGCTCGCCCTGGGAGCGCAGCACCGCGGCGTGTGCCGCGGTCACGCACTGCGCGTTGGTCGCGACGGCGTCCGTCGTGATCTTCCCGAGCACCCGGCCGCACCGATCAATGCCGGACGGTGAGTCATAGTCGGCGTACTCGCCGCGGGCCGTGCCCGCCTCGTTCGTGACGACGATGTGGTTGTAGGACTTGGAGCGGTCCGTCTCGTACTGCGCCTTCGACAGCCGGGCGCCCTGCTGCACGTGCCAGTACGGCGCGGTGCGGATGGATGGGATCTGCTGGAGCACGACGACGCCGTCCGGGCGTAGCCAGGTCTCGCAGCCGATGGACCCGGCCAGGTCGGCGATGCCCTGGGCGCGGTCCTCGTCCCAGGTGATCGAGTGCATCGGAGTCGCGTCCGCCGACTGGTCGTCCCAGCCGCACCAGGGGATCGAGTCACGCCACAGCGCCAGGATCATCTCGGGGACGGTCGGCGGCTTCTCGGGCAGCGTCGGGACCGTGAACACGCGCGGCGTCGGGAACCGGTCGCGTACGACGCGGGTAGCGAGGTCGTCCAGCGGGATCGACAGTGACGCGCCACCCCAGTCGCGCGAGGTCTTCGCGACCACACCCCACATGACCGGGATGCGCGAAGAGACGCCCTGAACGCCGGACCAGAGGCGCACGCACGCGCCAGGCTGCTGCAACATCTCCCGCGTCTCGCGGGTGCTGACGATCTCGACCGATCCCTCACGCCGGGCGAAGCTCGACCCGGACTGGCTGACGTTGCCGTCGGCGATCTCGATCGTGCCGCGGGGGATACGCGAGCGGCCGATCCACACCTCGCCGTACACGGCCGGCGAGTGTGGTGCGGACAGCGCGGCCTCCAGGCCCGCGGACCCACGAATCACGCGGGCATCTCCGCCCACGACGTCGGCATCGTCTGCATCCACGGCGGGTCCGGCATGGCGTCCCAACCGGTCAGTGACGTCGACAGGTCAATCGGCCGCTCCACCTCGGTCAGCGTCATGGACCAGTTCCACGCCGGCGTCTTCTGGATGCCGCGGGGGGTCTCCTTGACGCCTGACACGTCCACGTACGAGGCGCCCTCGAGCATCCAGAACCGTGACGGCGCAGACAGGAAGTAAGAGCCAGGTGCCAAGAGCGCGGCGCGGATCCGCTGCGCGTCCTCAGCTCCGTAAGTGAAGGCGTCGATGCTGGTCGACCGGCCGGGGGAGCGTCGCGTGACGATGAACGGCTTGGCGCCGGGGATCTCCAGCACCGACCGCGTCTCTCCGCGCTCCCACGCGCTGAGGGATTCCTTGTCGGTGTCGAACCGGCAGCCCAGCGACGGGCGGCTGCAGGGGATCAACCACTTGCCGACGTCCGGCATGGTCACCGGGGCAGACGAGGCGTACCCGTCGTCGTAGGTGACCGGCGTTTCCTGCGGGCACTCGTAGTCGTAGATGACCAGCGCGTCCGCCGCCGACAGCGCCGAGAACCTGCGAGTACGGATGTCGGCGTTGGTGTTCGTGGTGGTCTCGACCGAGTAGAACGCCAACAGGTCGGAGCCAGCGGTCTGGCAGAACTGGCCGTAGCCCATCCGCCCGCCGGTCTCGAACTGGCCGCCGACAGACCACGTGCGGCCGTCGTCCCGCGAGTACGCCCATGTGTGGCGGCCGGTCGTCTGCGCTCCACTGGAGTCCTGCTCGGGCACGCGGAGATCCGTGACGAGCACGCCATCGCGCGAGGCGCACAGAGTCGGCTGGCCAGCCAACCCATTCAGGGCGGTCGAGGGCACCGACCACGTCGCGCCGTAGTCCGTGCTGCGCGAGACCATGATCCGGTACGTCGTCGCGCCGCCGCCCGTGCCCTGCTCGAAACGAAGCAGCATGACCAGCTCGCCCGACGTCGGCGACTGCACGATCTGCCCCTCGAGGTAGGCCCGATTCGTGCCCGCGGTCTGCTCGCCGATTGTGGCCAGGTGCGACCAGGTGAGTCCGCCGTTGCGCGACACCTCGACCATCGTCGAAGCCGAGTTCACGTCCACCGCACCAGTGCCGCCGTACCCGATCGCGAGCAGCACCATGGAGCCTGTGCCGTCCGTGATCCGCGCCAGGCCGCACGGGAAGAACCACGTGCCAGCTGGACGCGAGATCTCCACGGGCGCGGACCAGGTGGTGCCGTTGTCGGCCGTGGTCGTGAACCAGCCCTGATACGGAGCCTTGGCCATGAAGTGCAGGCCGAACTTGCCGCCCGGCAGCGGCACCACGCCGGCGGCGCCTTGATCGCGAGCGCCCAGACCGGGGTTCACGATCTTCGGCGTGCTCCACGTAACGCCATCGTTCGTGCTGACCGACGTCGCGCACCGAGCACCGGTGTTGTCGACGTGCGTGGCCGACGTACGCCAGGCACCCATCATCACGCCCGTGTCCGGGTGCCGCACGACGAACGGGAACGCCTCGTAGAGCGCCGTGTCCCGCACAACAGACGAGCTCGCAGCCGCGGTGAACGGAGGCGGGACCTCGGACTGCAGCGACCCACGCACCACGACGCGCGAGCCGTCCGCACCAACGCGCGCCACCGACGACGACGGGGTCTCGATCCGCACCCGCGGTGGCACGTTGTTGGGCTCGACCGTGACAAGCATCAGACCGCCCCCGCCGTGATGTTGAACCCGGACCTACCGCGGGCCTGCTGCCGCTTCTGACGGTCGGTGACCTTCTCCGTCACGACGCTGCCGTCCAGGACGATCGCCACCTTGGCGATCTCCTCGGCGAGGCGTTCGTAGTCGATCGGTTCACCGCCGAGCAGCGCCTGCGTGTCCTGGTTGTTGTGGACCCGCTCGCCGCCTCGGAAGTCGACCAGCTCTGTCCCACGCTCGCCGACCAGATGCAGACCGCGGGTTGCCGATGACGTGCCGTTGGCGTAGCCGCCCGGCCGTGTGACCTCGCCGCCGCCGGAGTACCAGTGCGGGCTACGCGACAGCCACGTCGAGTAAGCGTTCGACGGGCTGCCGTAGCGGCTACGGATGTAGTTCAGACCCCACTGCGCCTGCCCGGCGATGGTCGACTCGAGCGGGCCGTTGACCGACGTCAGCTTCTGGAACAGGCCCCGCGCTGAGGACGACGGGTTGGCCGCATTGGGGTTCCAGCCGGACTCGCCCTGGACGAGCGACTTCAGCGCATCCCACTGCGCGCCCGAGCCCCAGCCGTACTTAGCCGCCACGCCCTGGACGACAGCCTGAGCCTGGAGCGCGGACGCCGACTGCGAGATGCCCGACCCCAGGCCGGGCGTCAGGACGTCGCCGAGCGCGGAGAGCTTCGACCCTGCCCAGTCCCACACCTTGCCGATGGCCGACTTGGCCAGACCGGCGGCCCCTTGCGCGAAGACGCTGTCGTCGAACTTGCCCGTGACACCGTCGAGCATCCCGCCAAACTTCGACTTGATCGCGTCCAGAGGGTTCAGGCTGAAGCCACCACCGCCGCTCTTGGACGAGCCGCCGAGCATGGCGTGAATGTGGTTGAAGTGACCCGCTACCTGCCACAGGTAGTTCAGCCCGAAGGCCTTGATCGTGGCCAGGGCTGACGGTGCGTGCGCGACCTCCTGGGGCGAGTTGTTGCCAGACTCGCCGGGCCAGTTGATGTCGATCGCACGACCCGAGTAGTGGTCGCTGCCCTTCATGTGCACCGGGTGCACCCCACCGAACGCCGGGTGCTCGGAGACGAGCCAGCCCATCTGCTGCAGCTTGTGACCCAGGGCAACGATGCCGCCAGCCGCGAGACCGGGGAGCGTGCCGTGACGGTTGATGTAGTCGAGCACGCCGGGGTGCTTGCGCTCCATCTTCTGCGTGGACGCCACGCGCGTGATCCACTCGCCAGGGTTCACCCGCGCCGTCGGCACGCCCCTGTCGGAGATGCCGAGCACGTTGTCGGCCGTCGCGCCTCGCCACGGGCCGCGGATCCGCCCACCAACCGCCGCCGTCTGCAGGTTCCGGTTCTGGCCCGACACGTTGCGGACGGTGTTCTTCGCGGCGCCACCGTGCAGGTTGATCGGGATGCCGATTGCCGACTTGATCCCGTTCATCGCGCCACCAAGACCGGGGATCTTGCCGATCGCTCCGAGCAGGCCGCCGAACACCGTGTTGACCACGAACTCGACTGGCCCGGCAGCGAGTCCACGGATGGCGTCCCAGGCCTTGCCGATGCCTTCCGCGGCGCCCTTGAATCCGCCGACGATCCATCCGAGCACCGTCTTGAAGCCGGGCCAGATGGTGTCTCGCATGTACGAGAACACGGCTCCCACGACGAGCTTGACGAAGCCGACGTACTTGTTGACTCCGTCCCACCAGAGCTTGAATCCGCCCACGAGCCAACCGATTACGCGGGAGATGCCGGGCCAGATCGTGTCCCGTGCGTAGGAGAAGAGGGCACCAACGATCGTGCTGATGAAGCCGATGTAGAGCTTCACCCCGGACCACCAGAGCTTGAAGCCACCGACCAACCAGCCGATGACCTTGGAGACCCCGGGCCAGATGGTGTCCCGCACGTACGAGAACACCGCGCCGACGATCAGCGAGATGAAGCCCACGTAGAGCTTCACGCCGGACCACCAGAGCTTGAACGCTCCACCAAGCCAGCCGAGGATCATCTGGAAGCCTGGCCAGATCGTGTCGCGGAAGTAGGAGAAGACCGCGACGGCGACGGTCTTGATGGCGTTCCAGGCGCCAGTCACGATGGCGCGGAATGTGGAGCTTCGCTTCCACATCAGCACGGTGGCGACACCCAGCGCCACGAGGCCGACGATGAGAAGCCCAATCGGGTTCGCTGTGAGCGCGGCGTTGAGCAGCCACTGGGCCACTGCCATGGCCTTGCTCGCGACGGCGGCAGCCTTCTCTGCGACTGTCTTCGCGACCGTCGCCGCGGTGGTGCGGATCGTCGTGAGTGACAGCGCGTTGGTGGCGGTGACGTAGAGCCAGGTCGCTGCCGTCGTCGCCTTCGACGCAGCCGCTGCGGCCTTCTCCGCGACGGTCTTCGCGACCGTGGTGGCGGCCGACCGGATCTTGGTCAGGATGCCGCTCTTCTCGGCCACGTCGTGCAGCCAGACAGCCCTGGTCCAGACCCGCTGCACCAGGTTCGCCGTACCGACCACGACGTTGTAGAGCTTGATCGCGACGAGTAGTCCGACGATGCCGATAGCGAGGTTGCGGATGGTCGTCGGGTCCATGCCGGCGATGAAGCGCAGCGTGTTCGTGAGCACGCCGAGCAGCACGAGGCCCAGAGGGGCGAGCGCCACCGTCACGCGAGCGAGCGCCGCACCGAACGCGGCGAGGAACGCGCCGACCTTCGGAAGCGCGACCTGCGCGTACCGCAGGACGCCCTGGAAGCCGGAGTTCGGGTCGCCGCTGCTCTGCCCGAAGGTGGCGAACCGCTGCGACAGGGTCTCGAGGATCCCCAGGAAAGACGTCCCAGCTGGTGCAGCGGCCAGGAACAAGGCAGCGAAGCCCTTGGCGACGTTGCCGAGGATGCGACCGAAGGTCTCCATCCAGGGGCCGGCGTTGGTCGCGATGAAGGTGAAGAACCGCGTCCAGAACGGTCCGGTCAGGGCCTTCGACGCGGCCACAGCCATGTTGCCGAGCCGGGTCGAGATGTCGGTGACGAACGCCTTCAGTGGGGTCGCCAACGGCAGCAGGTTCTTGAGCGCCTGCTCCGCGCCGGGCAGGAACCCCGTCTGCGCGGCCTTCGACAGCCCACCGAACGCCGGGATCAGCTGCCCACGCAGGAACGTCACGAACGACCGGCCGGCCGGGGTCAGCGCCGCCATAGCAGCGGCTGCCTTGGTCTGTGCCGCGGTCGCCTCGCCGGACTTAGCGCGAGCCAGGGTGAGGCTGCGCTGCGCGGCCGCCAAAGACGCCTGAGACTGGCCGACCTGGAACGCACCCTGCCGCGCCTGCGTCTGCTGCGCCTTCATGGCGTCGGTGACCTGCTGCTGAGCCCTCAGCACACCGCGCGATGCGTTGATGCGGGCGTCGGCGTACTTGCGCTCGGCGTCCGCTACCGACTTCGCTGCGTCCTTCTGCGCCTTGACGACACCGGCCTGAGCCTTGGTGATCTCGCCCTGGGCATCCTTGACGCGCTGGTTCGCGTCGGCGACGCCCTGCTGCGCATCCTTGACCTGCTTCGACCCGTTGACGCCGGCCTTGTCGGCGGCAGCCTTCTCATCGCGCAGACGCTTGTTCTGGACCAGCGTCTCCTGGTACGCCTGCCGGGCCTGGTCGAGCGCGAGCTTCGCCTGCTCCTTGTCCAGGGTCGTCGAGTTCTTGTCGGCCAGTACCTCGTTCAGGCGCTGCTGCGCGTCAGCGATCTGCAGCTTTCCGGACCGCTCGTTGAGCGCGGCGTCCTGCACGCGCAGCGCGAGGTCTTCGAGGTTCTGCTTCGCGGCCTTGCGCGCGTCGTTCAGAGCCTGCTGCGCGGTGAGCGATTGCCGCTGCGCCGAGGCCAGACCCTGCTCGGCGGACTTCACCCGGGCGACGGCGGCCTCGACCTGCTGAGCACCACGCTCACGGGCATCAGACACCGCACGCTGCGCGGCACCGATCTCCCGGTTGCCCTGCACCTCTGCGTCACGCACGCTCTCCTGGGCGCGCTTGATGCGCGTGGAGGCGGCTACTGCCGCGTCAGCGACCTGAGCTCGGGTGTTCGCCAGGCTCTTGGTCGCCGAGGTGACCGAGGCCTGAGCCGAGGCGATCGCGGCAGCCTGAGCGGTCTGCTGCTTGCCGGCCTGCGCGTTCGCCTCGTCTGCGGCGTTGAGCGCCTGCATCGCCTTGACCACTGGCGCGATCGCGAGCGCGAGTACGCCCATGCCAGCGCCGGCGCCGATGGCCGCAGCCCCGATTCCGGCGATCGCCGGGATACCCACTGCCGCAATGGGAATCAGCGCCGGCGCGAGCGCGAGTGCCGCCAGGACCAGCGTCGACACGCCGCTACCCGCGGACACACTCTGTGCGCCCATGGCCGCGAGGCGCGTCTCGGCACCGCCGGTGTCGACGTCGACGTTGATCTCGGCGTGACGGCCGTCGATCCGGGACACCTCTGCGTCGACGCGCTCCAGCGCAGCTGATGCCGCGCCGGAGTCCACGCGGACACCGATGTCGGCCGAGTCAGCCCCGAGGCGATCGAGCTCGCCCTTGATCCGGGTGATCTGGGCCTGCGCCGCGCCGGCGTCGAGGTCGACACCGATCTTCGTCTTGCCGATCGCGGCCAGGTCGGTGCGCAGTTGCGCGATTGCCTTCTGGGCAGGCGTCGCGTCGGCGTCGACCTTCGCGTCCGGCAAGGAGTCCAGCGCGCGCTTGACCTGGGTCCTGATGATCTTGTCGAAGGCCGACGCGTACGCGTTGCCGGCCTTGGTGCCGGACTCGCGCGACTTCTTCTCCGACCCCTTGCCAGGGTCTGGTGCGTCCTTGCCGGAGGTCTCATCGAATCCGCGCTGATACTCCTGACCAGCCTTGCGACCGGCCTCTCGAGCACCCTTGTCCGACTCTGACCCGTCGACGAGGAAGGTGACGTACGCGGTCGCAAGCTCAATGCCATTGGGCACGCGCCATCACCCCGCCTCTATCGACTTGTGTTGTGCTGGAAGGTGATTCAGGCGACGGCAGTGAGTTGTGCGCGCTTAAAGGCTGCGACCATGCGCGGGTCTCCACCGAGGCGTTCGGCGGCCTCGTCGAGGGTCATCGCGTCGAACTTGCGGTGCTCCACCCGGTCGGTGTCCTCGACCCGATCGTCCTCTTCCCACGCGAACTTGATCGGCGGCGCGCTTGCTGTGAACTTGCTCTGCAGCAGGTACCGCGTCAGGTCGAGCAGGGCCATCTCGCGCGAGTACCGGTCTGGCACCTTCGGATTCATGACCCGGAACAGGGCCGTGTCCGGCGTTCGGCCGGACACCCGCACCAGGACGGCCAGGTCGTGCCACGTCACCTCGGCCGAGGGGAAGTCCTGGAGTCGGGCGCCGGACCAGGCGCGGAGCTCGTAGTCGAGCTCGTCGGGGTGCTCGTCAATCAGCCTGACGAGCCCGATCATTCCCCCGACGAAACACCCGCCTCGGCCTCGACCTCTTCGTGCATCTTGCCGATCTCACGCATGCTCATCCGGCCGATGTGCTCAAGCGCGACTGGGTCATCCCGGTAAGCCGACTTCGTCAGACGGACCAGGAACTGCATCCGCTGCCAGGACGAGCTCTCGCCGGGATCCGGCTCCTGCTCGATCAGGTCGGCCGTCAGTGCGTCTTCCATCGGCAGTGACTCGTACGTCGTGCCTTCGCGATCGAACGACATCCGAACGTCTCCGGGCGACTCGGTCTCTTCGACCTTCTTGGCCTTGCGGTCGGCAGGCTTCTTGGCGTTGGCGTTGGCGGGGACGGTGGGCATGGCAGGCCCTCTCTTCTGTGGGTGGATCTGGTTGGCAGGCAATGGGATTGGGACACCGGGCCGGGCGGGGCCTGCCGGAACGCCCGGCCCGGTGGATCGGGTCAGCCCGTGGCGTCGTCCAGCACCGAGTAGGTGTAGGAGAACGACCCAGAGCTGTCCTTCTGCAGGCTGAACCGGGCCGTCCAACCACGCAGACCGCCCTTGGTGATCGCGTTGCGATCGGTGATCGTCGGCTGGCACACCGGACCCACGTCGCGGATCTTCTTCAGGCCGTACGCGGTCTCGATGAACATGACGCACTTGGGCAGCTGGCCGCCCTTGTCGGCGACGGCGATCTTGGTGCCGACGGTCGTGGTCGGAGGTGTGATGGTGACGTTGCCGGCGCCGTAGACGAACTCGAGCGCGTCCTCATCGAGGAAGCCGAGCATGGTCGCCTCGAACGAGCGCGACTCATCCGTGAGCAGCTCCGCCAGGGTCGAGCCGTCCATCTCGCGGACCTCTTCGGTGTTGGTGTCACCGCCCGGCTTGATGCCCTCGTCGCTGATCGGCCCGAGGCACACGGCCGCGACAGGAAGCGTCGCGCTGGCGTCGGTCGGGAGAGTGGTGCCTTCAGGTGCGATCCAGAGCGCACCGCCGGAGCGGGGTGCGCCGTTGGCGACGCGGCTACCGTTGTTGACTCCCATGGCGGGATTCCTTTCGAGTGCTGGCAGGCCCTCGAAGTGGTGGTGCTACCCGCGTCGCCGCGGGGGTCTGTGGCTACTTCTTGGCGGGCTTCTGGGCCTGCGCCGTCTCCTTGGCGACCTTGTCGAAGGCGGCGACCATGCGCGGGTCGCCGCCGAGCACCTGGGCGAGCTCGTCGAGGGGCATGTCGTCACCGCTCGGTGGAGTCGCCTCGGGCGCGCGCTCGGAGATCCAACCGGCCTGGACCCACTCAGCGACGTCGGCGTCAGGGACGTCCTGTGACACGTTCTTGAGCGTGGGGTGCTTGACGGTCGCCATGGCTCAGCCCTTCAGGTTGGTGGTGAGAGTCGCGAGGAACTGGTATCGCGAGGTGCCCGACTCGGGGTCGGGGAAGTTGACGGGGTCGGTGAGCCGCGCGTCGACCACGAAGACGCCGAGGGGAAGCGGACTCGACTGGTACTGCAGGGCGTCCAGCGCGTCGTACGTCGCCGAGACGAGCGCCCACGCGTCGGCATCGCCACGGACCGTGACGCCGTCGACGACCTTGTCGGCCGCCCAGCAGCGGATGATCAGGATCGGGTCGGCCTGCACGAGGTTGCGTCGAGAACCGTTGGAGCGGAACAGGTGCACGAACTTCGGAGGCCGCGGGTTCGGAACTCGGGAGGCGACCGGGACCGACAGGAGCGGACCGAGGTGGGCCACGAGCGCCTGCTCGAGCGGGGCAGGCTTCATGCGTCACGCCCCGCGGCGAGGTTGCGGATCATCCGGTCGGCGCGAGTGTCGGTCGACGGCTCGGCGATGTCGATGACGACCGCTCGTGCGGGGATCGGTTCCTCGCTGTCGTCGGCGACTTCGTAGCCACCCCAGGAAGATTCGGCGTTACAGGCCGCCGCGACCGCCTCGGCCTTGTTGCGGATCATCCGGTCGGCTTCGTCGGACTGCTCGATGTCACGCAGGACTTGGTCGTGCACGACCACGCGGACCTTGGCCCTTGCTCGCACCATCAGCCGTCCGCCCTTCTCAGCTCGACCACCAGGCCCGCCGTTGGGTGCTCCCAGGGGCCGCGGGTCCAGTCGTCGGGGTGGCCGTCGATGTCGTACCAGTCGGCGTCACCGGGCAGCTTGATTCGCGAATGCTCGGTGGTCGGGTAGTTGCCCGCCTTCGGCCCGTAGACGGACCAGATGATCAGGGAGAGGTCGCGGTTCGGCTGCGACGGCTCGCTCATCGCGCTCAGGGCGCCCGGAGCGATGGCGTGCACGGCCCAGGGCTTCTCGTTCTCCACTGGCCACGTCTTGGTCGGGTTGCCGAAAGCGTCCGGATCACCGAACTCGGGCGTCCCGACGATGACCGTGTACGGCGTGGGGAGCATCAGGCGAACACCGGGAGTCGGTAGCGCGCCAGCTCGGCCGGGATGCGAGCCGCACCCGTCACGTCGTCGATGCTCAGGTCGTACGACCTGTTGAAGGGGCCGGCAGCCTCCGCCGAAACGTTCGTGTCGCGTGCGGCGTCACGAGTCTGCGCGGCGATCAGGGGCAGCAGCTCGGCCGGGCACTCTGCGTACCCGTGGACCATGTCTACCTCGAGCACCTTGAAACCGCACGGCCAACCAGCCTGGCGGAACACCAGGCCCGCCTTGTCGAACCGGTACCCGTCGAGCACCCGCGGCGTGTCACCGGACACGTCACGGACCGCCGCCACCCCAGTCAGGCGGAGCGTCGGCAGCGCGAGGTACTGGCCGCCCGGGCCGTCGATCGAGATCGTCTCCGTGACGCTCGGGGCGATGTGCCACTTCGCGATGCTGCGGATGGCCTCGCACGCCGACTCCACCAGCTGGTCGGAGAACGGCGAGCCGGGGAACCCTTCCAGCTGGGCGGGCACGACGAGGGAGACCATGTGTGTCCTACTTGTCCTCGGGCGGGGTCTCGACCTTGGTCTCGGTCGGTCCCGGCTTGCGGCCGCGGGGCTTCGGGTCGGCCTTGGGTGTCTCGGTCGGGGTCTCCGACTCGTCCTCTTCGGACCGCACGACGCCGGCCTCGATGAGCTGCTTGGCGAGCGAGTCCGACAGGTCAACAGCGACGCCGACCTGCAGGGAGGTGTACGAGCCGCCATCGTGCGACACGGCGTTCATGGTGGGGATGACGCGCATGGTCTCTCCTGGTGTAGGCGTCGGCTGGGGAGTGCGCGCGCAGAGGCCGGGCGGTTCGGCCCGACCCCTGCGCGTGCGGTGACTCAGACGTTCAGGAACGCCAGGGCCTTCGGGCGGATCACGCCGCCGCCGACGCGGTGACGGAAGATCAGACCGACCTTTCCCTCGTCCGCGAAACGCTCGGCGAGGCGGGTGACGCCGATCTGGCGACGGTCGGCGATCATGTAGCCCGAGTAGTGGTCGCCGAAGAAGGCGCACTTGCTCGCGGTCGCGTCCGACGTGAACGCCGGCAGACCGTCCATGGCCTGCCACTCGTAGCCGAGCAGACGGGCCGGGAGACCATCGCGGACGCTCTCGCGCCAGATGTAGTCACCGTCACCGTTCTTGACGAGCGCGACGGCCTGCTCCAGCGTGGAGTTGCCGACCCACTTGCCGCGGCGGCGCGCCCACGCGGGCACGGAGTACGTGACCTTGACGAGGTCGTCGAACACCAGCGTGCCCGCGGCGGCCGCGGTCACGCCCTGCGTGATGCCGGAGCCGGTCGCCGAGATGCCCAGGGGCATCTTGTTCGCGTCACCGGTACCAGAGGCGAACGCGTCGTCCTCCTGCTCGGCGAGCTTCAGGCTGACGGCGGAGCGGATCAGCTCCTCCAGGCCCTCGTCGGAGTCGTCCAGCTCGTCGACACCGAGCTTCACCAGGGCGTTGAGGTCCCAGACGGTGATGGTGTCCTTGTTGGCGGCCGGGCTGCCCAGGCCGTCAGAGGCGGTGTCGCCCAGCTCGAGCTTGCCCCACGAGGCCGCGGAGACAAGCACGGAGCCGACGTCGACCTGACGCTTCGTGGTCGGACGAACGAACGCCATGCCGCGGTAGACGGCGTCGCGCGGCAGATCCTTGAGGATCGTGCCGGCGAAGTCCGTCGGGATCAGCTTGTTGCCGTCCGAGTCCTCCACGAGGGCGGCCTTCTGCTCGATCGTCAGGCCGGACTCGCCCTTGCGGACGTAGTCGAAGAACGCCGACTTCGCGGCCTCCTTCTTCTCCGACGCCAGGATCGGCGCACCGTGACCGAACTCGGCCGCGATGGCGGACCCCCCGGTCATGTCGTGCTTGTACTGGGGCTCCTCCAGCCATTCCTCGGTGGACTTAAGAGCAGCCTCGCGCTCCACCTGACGGCGGTACTCGCTGGCCTTCTGGAGGTGCTTCTCCATCTGGTTCGCGGCCTCGGCCGGCATAGCCTTGCCCTCGAACTCATCGTTGATCGCGCGCGCCTGTGCAGTGTGCTGGGCGGCGCGCTCCAGGAACGGGTGAACCGTAGTCATGGTTCAGTCCTCTCGGGGTGTGAGCTGGTCCGCGAGCGCGGACTCGTTCAGCTCGAGTCGGGTGCGGATGCCAGCCAGGCGGGCCGGGTCCGCTACTGCGTTCGGGTCGCCGCCGTTGAGGATTGCCTCGCTGGCGTAGCGGTCCCATCCGGCCGGAGCGTCGCCACCTGCGGGGGTGTCGTCGGTCTCGTCCGGGTTCGCCTCGACGTGCGCCGCCTCGGCGTCACCCTCGCTCGAGAGGGTGGAGTCTGTGGTCTCGACGGGCTCGGCCTCGTCGGTGGTCGTGTCGTCCTCGACGAGCGCGTCAGCCAGCGCCTTGCGCTCGTCCGGAGTCATCGCGCCGGCAAGGGACTTCACGCGCGAGATCGTGGCCTCGGGGTTCATCGGGAAGACGACGACCGAGGTCTCCCAAAGCTTGGCCTCGTCGATGTTCCGAACGGTCTTGCCGTCGACCTCAGCGAAGCTGTACTTCGTTGCCTCGTACCCGATCGACAGCGACTTCAGGTGGCCCTCGATGAGCTTCGTCCGGACGTCCTGCGCGGACGGGGCCGAGGAGAAGCGTGCCTTGATCCGCAGGCCCTTCTCGGTCTCCTGAGCGTCGTAGATCGTGCCCAGGACCGACGCCGTCGAGGCGACGTGGTCGGCCAGGAGCGGGATGCCATTGGCCTTGATGTCGGGGATGGTCGCGGCGAATGCGCCCTTGGTGACGACGTCGGCGCCCAGGTCGACGTTGCCGAACGTGGAGGCCCAGCCCTCGAGGGTGCCGTCGTCGGCGGCCTTCCACTCGATGGGCACGCTCATGCGCTCCATGACGTCAGTCCTGCGCGATCAGGCCGGCGCTGCGGAGGGTGGCCAGCGCAGCGTTGAACTTGGTTGCGAGAGCGTCGAACTCGGCCTTCGTCGGTGCCGCTGCGGCTGGGGCAACATCGGCGATCGCGGGGCCGTGGACGGGTGCCGAGGTGTCCTCGTCCCAGAACTTGGGCTCAGGCATGACTGCGCTCCCTACTCGGTGGTGTCGTGGTCGCGGCGTGAGGCCTGACGGCCTGCTTCGGCGACGCCCCAGGCAAGGGACTCGTCGGTCATCTCTGCTGCGATCTGCTGTGCTGTGGACGCCTTGAGCGCGTCGAACAGGTCGGCGACGGCGGCGTGCGGGTCGGGCGAGACGAGCGCCTCGCGTGCGCGTTCGGCGATGGTGTAGTTCAGGGCCTTGGCTGCGTTCTCGGCGCGACGGTGCTGGTATGCCTTAGTGCGCTCGATGTCGTACGTCTCCGAGGTGGACGCGCCGGCCGCAGACGATGCGGCTAGTCCGAGCGTGGCCAGGACGCCAGTCAGGTTCGCGTTCCAGGTAGCCGGGTCGATGCCGACTGCCTTGCCGTGGATCTGGCCCAGAACGTCGGCACGACGGCCCTCGAGGTAGGCCACGAGGGCCGCCTCGGCTCGCTCGGTCTCCCGATCGCGCAGCGCCGCCTTCGCGTCATCGGCTGGCGGGTCCGGATCCGGCTTGGGGTCCGGCTGGGTAGCGGGCTGGGCCGTTCCCACCTGTTGCAGCTCGCCGGCCGCGTCGCGGGTAGCGATCACGCCGGAGGGCATCAAGAACACCTCGCCGCCAGGAACCTCGGGCAGGCCGACCTCGCGGCGCCAGTCGTTCATCGTCATGCCACCCGCACGCAGGCCCTCGGTCGCTCGCGTCCAGCGAGCGCTCTCGGACTCCTTGAGTGCCAGCACCTCGGACGTGTCGTTGCGCAGGATCACGCGACGACGGCCGGCGCCAGAGGGGAACATCGGGAGCAGCTGACGCTCGAGGGTGTCCCGGATGCGGCGCTGCAGCGGCATCAGCGTCTCTTCCCAGAAGGAGACGCGCGCCTCGGCGTAGTTGGCGAACGTGGATCGGTCCAGCCCGACCTTCGCGCCGACGAGGATCGGTGGCACGCCGAACGACATGCAGATCCGCGACTCGCTGATCGTGCGCAGGTCGGGGAACTCGAGATCCTTGAGGTTGAGGCCGAGCTGCTTGACGTCCATGCCGGTCTGCAGGAACGCGGGCTCGCCACGCTTGCGCCCGCCGTAGGCCGACTTCCACATCGCCTTGAGTCGGTTCGTTGTCTCCTGGTCGAGGACGTGCTGCAGGTCGGACATCGTCACGACGACGCCAGGGACCGCGCTGTTTTGCAACAGCGCCTTGACGAAGTCGGTCGCCTCGTTATCCAGCGCCGTGGCGCGCAAGGCTGCGCGCATCGGGGGAGTGCCGACCATCGGATCAACCGGGTTAGGCAGCTTGAAGTGGATCGCCTCGACCGGAACCGTCCGACCGCCGACGACGTAGCCATACGAGACCTGCCGCGTACCCCGCTTCATCCGCACCAGATCGGGGCGAAGCGGCCACAGCTCGACGGGAGTCCCCGCGCGATCGCGCACAACCTCCCAGAACCCATTGCCGGCCAGGTCCAGGTGTAGGTAGAGCAGCTCGAACAGCTCGTACTCCGACAGCAGCGGGTTCGGCGACGCCAGCAGCCGGCGCATCGGGTGATCCTCGATCGGCTCACCGCGGCGGCCGAGCGCGTCGTACACACGCACCGGAGCCTCAGGGCCAGACGTCGCCTTCTCGACGATGCACGCGTAGGCAAGCTCGTTCTTGTCATACCCGTGCGAGACGTGGTTCAGGAACGTCGACGCCGGGAACTCCGGGTCTGGCGTCGAGGGGTTGAAGAACCTCAGCAGCCCAGACGTCGTGTCGTTCTTCGACTCGGCGGGAGCGGGCGAGCTGGACAGCCAACCCATCAACGCCACCCGAGCAGGACGGCCACGCCACACGCGGCGACGCCAGCAGCGATCAGCGAGAACGCGATACCGAAGGCCAGGCCGACGCCGACACTGATCAGCAGGACACCCAGAGCCATCAGGGCGGCAGCAACATCGTTGCGCTTCACGTCACTACCTCCTCAGAAGATCTCGGGTGGCGGAGCGGCTGGCCGAGCCAGAGCCCACACGGCCCAGGTCGCTGCCTCGAGCGGGGTGATGTCCGGGACCTCGGCGCCCTTCGGCGGCCGCCGCTCCCACTTCCACCGGTCGCCCGACGCCTTCTTCACCGCGTCATCCACGGCCTGGTTCAGCTCGGGGTAGTTCGCGTGCCGGAACGTCTTCTGCCGCGCACGCTCGACGATGTCGGCGCACGCATCCAGCGAGTCAGCCGCCTTCGCCACCACGACGCGCAGACCGGCCGTCTTCAGCTTCGGGATGAGCACTGCGGCCGGACCTGTGCCGTCCACGACGAACGGGGCCGCCTTCTTCGCGTTGAGCGCGACCGCCTTGTCCACCACCCAACCGGCACCTTTGGCGTGCTCGACCGGCTTCACGTGCACCACGTCGCCCTCGACGTACGCCGCGGTGATGGCCGCGTGCTCGAGGTCCAGGTCGGCCGCGATGCCGTACGCCGCGACCGGCAGCTTCTTCGACGGCCGCTCACCACCACAAGCAGCCCACGCGGGACCGAACGCTGTCGCGCCAGTCGTGTCGTCCCAGATTCCCAGACCCTCGCGACGGAACGAGTCCTCGTTCGTCAGGTTCTCCCGCATCCGCTCCATCGACTCGATGGGCGTGTGATGCGGGAAGCTCGGGTTCGCCTTCGCCCACTGCTTGTGGTCATCCAGCTTCGCGGCACGATCCGCACCGAACTCGATGTAGACCATGTTCTTCGACTTGCCCGACAGGGCCTTCTCGCGACGGTTCGCGAACTCCTCGCCCGCGTCGCTCGGCCGGGGGGGAGTGCCCATGAAGAACAGCAGCGCGCCGGCTTCCTGGCGGGACTGGTTCGTCGCCGCGATCATGTCCTCGAGGGCCTTCTCGGACAGGATCTGCGCCTCATCGAAGACCTCGATGTCGACCTCGTCGAACCCGCGACCGAAGCCGTCCGCTCGAGCGCCGAACATGATCACCGAGCCGTTGCGGAACCGGATCTCCTGCTCGCCGTTGACCGACCGGATGCCGAGGATGTGGGGCGCGATCTTGCGCCGCTTCACGTAGCCCTGCATCGACTGGAACGTCTTGGAACCCGTGCGCGTACGGTGCGCAGTCCACAGCACCGTCATCCCCGGATGCAGGATGCACAGGGCGATCACGATCATGCCGACCAGGAACGTCTTGCCGACCTGGCGCGGGATTGACAGCACCACGCCACCGACCGTCGCCGCGTACTTCCCGTCCGCGCGCTTGCCCAAGATGATCGAGCCGGCGCCGTGCTGCCACTGGTCGAACACGATGCCCATGTCCGCGCACTGCGCGACAACCCTGGGCCAAGCCGTCGTCACGATGCCCTCAGGCTTGACGACCTCGCGCGCAACCTCAGATAGCCGAAGCGTCGAACGGCTGGTCCGTTGCAGCGGCGGCACTCTCGCTCGCCTCCTCCGAAGCGCGAGCGTCGTACGCCTCCAACTCCTTGCCGATCTCCATCAACCGACGCGACAACGCCGCCAGATCAGCACCACGGATGCCAGGGTCATCGATCGCCTTCGCGATCCGAGCACGCATCGCCACCAGCTCATCCCGCCGCGTGCCCTCGGCGACAGCAGCCTCGACCTTCATCGGCGGCTTCCTCGCGGGCGCCTTCTCGCCAGGAGCCACAGTCCGCAGCGGCGTCTTCCGAGTCGTCATGGCACCCCCTGAAGCGAAAAAATGGCGGGGAGGGACAGGACGACAGCACTCACTGGCACACTCCAGCGGCCGAACTTTCGACCCGCCCCTCCCCCTCAGGGTTCGCGGCTGGTGCTGGCCTGTCGCAGCGTGCCGATGCGCTTGAGGCCGCCGGCTCGTCGGTTGCAGCTCTTGTGCTCGGGGCCGGTGTAGCGGTCCTTGGTCGTGTCGTCGTGACCGAGTTCCCACTCGGCACCCGGCGCGATCAGTCCGGGGCAGTTGGGGAACTGTGGGTGTCCGTGGCGTGTGCACATGACGTTGCCGGTCGCAACGGTCGGTGCCCAGCGTGCTCGTAGCTTCTGGTGCGCCTTGCCATACCCGTTGGCTGTGGTGCGACCGGTCATGCGCGCTCGTCTAGGTCGGCATCGCATGCTGTGCACCATGGTTGCCCTGGCGCTACCTGTCGCGCACTGCACAGTGGGCACCAGATGGGAGCGGCCATGGTCACCAACCCTGGGCATGACAAAGGCCCAGCCGCTATGGGCTGGGCCTGATTCAGGGAACACTTGTCCCCCGATATGTCACAGGGTAACTCACAGATCGGCTATCGACCCACACGTCAGACCTCGGGCGTTTCCGACCGAGGTCTGACGTCTTGCGGCACACCATCGTTCTCGTAGCCGCACTCCGTAGACAACTCGGTGATCGTCATGCTCCCTTCCTGCCTTCCCTGTGACGCTGGTTCTTCTCGATCCACGCCTTGGTCAACCCCCCGGCGCATCGCATCGCACCGCAGGCGCAACGGTCGACCTGCGTGATGCCGGACCACCCTGTGGTCCATGGCGAGCATCGGTGCAGGCGCTGGGGGAGAGGCGCTTGGTACCACCACAAGCCGTTCTTGTGGGTGTATCCGTCGTCGAGCGTGGTGCTCGTTAGCCCTATGAATATCCGCCATTCATCAGCGAAGCCGGGGTCACGGGGGTTCGGTATTGCCGTCATGCACCCTTCCTCTCTCGTCGTGCCAGTGCGCCGTAGACCTCGAACCGGTCGAACAGCGCGCGTCCCTGGTCATCGGTCATCGGCTGCCCGTTCTCGTCGCGCGTGGCGCTGATGATGCCGCGTCGCACCCACTGTCGGATGGCGACGCGTGTCGTGACGATCCCGAGCTTCTTCTTCAACAGCGGCACGAGTTGCTCGGCCGTCACCGGATGATTCTCGCCGACGATGCGCACGATCCAGCCGTCGATGGTGTCGTCTGTACCGCAGCCCTTGCAGATGATCGCCTTGCCTGGATAGACCCGGATCGGGGTGCCGCACACGACCTTGTCGCCTTGGTGACCGATCGTCACCGGGCAGTCACCGATCCAGACCCACTCCTTGCCGGCGCCTCGTGGCTGCCATCGCTGGACCTTGCGTGCGCAGTCGCCCAGCTCGTCGAGGATCTCGGTGATCGCGTCGTGTGCTGCGAGGTGGCGTGCCCAGCGGTCGAGGAACCGGCACATGCCGTCCACGTCCTGGCCGTGGGGGAGCACCGTCGTCACGCTGAAGTCCTCCATCGCCACGCGCGACCACGAGTTGAGGAAGAACGCCACGTGTGCCCGGTCGGACACGTACGCGTCCAGGCTCGACACGTCCTCGTTCTCTTCGTGGTTGTCGCGGATGACGGCCTGTAGACCCTCATCTGATCCGCGGCTGCTGGTGCGTGCCCCGTGCCCACCTGATCCGGTGAACGAGCGCGATGTGGTCTTGCGGTGGCTCATCGTGCGCCACCCGTAGCGGATGGCGGAGAGGTCGGCCTTCAGCTTGTCCTCGGCCTGCGCTCGGGAGAGTGTCTGCTCGGTCACGTCGGGTCCTTCCGCTGTTGAGTTGTGGTGATCGGGCGGTGGCGCTGGCTACCTGACCAGTTCGCAGGAGCCGACGAGGCTGGTCATGTGCCCCCCTTGGATGGGCCGGCGAGTGTGTAGTCGGCTTTGGTCAGCACGGGCCGCAGGGCGCGTCTCATCTCGCGAACGAAGACGTGGCATGCCAGCCCGAGGTCGTGCAGCGGCAGATCAAGCCGCGGGCCGATGAAGTCGCAGGTGGCGCAGTGAGGCTCGTGCTTGGGGTGCTCGCTCACTGGCCCTCCCGCTTGTCGGCCTCGCTGTTGGCGAACCCAGCAAGGAAGGTGAGCACCAGGCCCGTGAGTAGCCACTGCCACCACGAGCCCAGCAGCCAGATCGCGGCGAGCAGGCACATGCCGGCGAGGGTCATCAGGACGTTGCAGGCGAGTCGGTAGGGGTTCATGCGGTCTCCTTGGTGGTGGTGTCGAAGTGGCGCCTGTCGAGGTAGTGGCTCCAGGCGTTGTCGAGGTCGTCTACGTCGGGTTGGCCGGCGAGCAGGTCGGCCCAGTAGCACCCGGCCTGGTTGCATCTGAGCCAGTGCGTGACCTCTTGCCCGTCGCCGATCTCGACGGTGGTGACTCGGTGCTCGATGCCGGGTGGCAGCCCGAGGCCCTGTGTCATGGCTCGTCGCTCATCAGGCGTTGGGCGTAGTCGTCGCATGCGATCTCGGCGAGGCGCGCGAGCCCGAGGTCGATGTGTGCGGGCGTGGACTCCGGGCGCAGGACGACGGGCACGGAGCGGCCGTCTTCGGCGCGGTAGACCTCGACCGAGAGGACCCATCCGCCGTGCAGTCCGAGGATGTCGGTCAGGGCGTCGTCGATCTTGTCTGTGCGCTCGCTCATCGCGGATCCTCGAACCGGTCGGCGTAGGGCTGCGCGAGATGCGCCACCAGATACGAGCCGTTCGGGACGTTCAGCCGACCCCACTTCTCGGCTTCTGAGCGGGCGTAGAACGGGCCAACGAGGGTCGGGAGGTCCGGGGCTGCGGTGTCGCTCCAGATGATCGTCAGCGCGTACTGCTTCCTGTTCACGATGCCTCCTCTCGTCGTACGCCGTGCTGGGCGACGTGCAGCCACGTGCTCCATGCGACCAAGTGCTCGTCCGGGCTGACGTCGATGGAGACGCCGCAGATGGTGCACCTGGTCGACAGGACGGCCGTCCCGTGCTCGTTGATGTACCAGTAGACGTACGCGACCTCGGGGAACGTGGGGTCTCCCGTGACGCGCTCGGCCACGGCGATGACCACGGGCTTGTCGTCGTACGCGGTGGTGCGGTTGGTGACTCGCATGGCCCGGTCTGCCGCTGCGACGCGGGTGAGCAGCTCACGTGCCTTCATGGCGCTCCTTCCGGAACAGGGCGGGGTGGAAGCGTGCCGAGTGCAGATCGGCCAGGGTGGGCGCCGGGCTGCCGACGGGCAGGATCCAGGCGCGACCCTTCACGGCGGTGTCAATCGGCATGGCTGCCCTCCCGGTGCTCGGCGGCGCGCTCTCTCCGCAACGCCTGCGTCGTCGGGCACGGCTGGACGACGTTGCAAGTTCGGCAGACGCGCTGAGACCGAATCCCCGGGGCATCACCGTGTATGGCTAGGGCTTCTACCTCGCGCTCGGCCATGAACTCGGCCATCGCCTCTAGGCGGTCACCTCGCTCGCACTCGTCGGCCCGTACGGCTTTGCGGTCGGCCTCGATGAGGGCTGCGATTGCCCTCCGTCGGTCGGTCGCGTCCAGGCAGCAGACGAACGTGTCCGGGTCGTCAGGGCAGGCGTCCATGTCGTGCTTTCGGCACGGCGCGGTCTTTGCCGCCAGGTCCAGCGCGGACGGGATCGGGTCAGCGGCGCTCATTAGCCTTCCTCTCATTGATCTCGTGCAGGACCGAGCGCACGTAGGCGATCTGATCGCGAGTGCGGCCGTCCAACTCGGGGTGCTCCTCGGTGGTGAGGTCCGCGAGCGTGCGCAGCGCGGCCTCAATGCGGCTCCGGGTCACAGTCCTGGTCATCGTCGGCTCCCTTCTTGTACGGGTTGAGCGCGATGTGATGCCCGTCGCGTAGGTCTTCAGCCCATTCGCGAAGCCCGCCCGCGTGACCGTTGTCCCACGCGTCGGCCAGCAGCCCTTGCACGGGTGCGGAGTCGGCCAGGGCCACGGCGGAGGCGCAGCCACGGTCGGTCCAGAGTTCGTCGTCTCCCAGGCAGGATCCGGTGCCGTCGTACTCGCAGTCCATCCCGGCCATCAGGGCAGCCACCGTGCGCTGGTCAGCGGTCATCGCGGGCCTCCATGGCTCGCACCGACGTCTTCGTGGTCATGCTCTTGGGTCCTTCGGCTCGGTGGGCGCGCTCAAGGGCGCGCAGGCTGATGCAGGTAGGGCAGCTGAGTTGGCCGGCGCGGAACGCTATCCACTCGTCGTGATCCCGGCGCGGGTCGGTCGGCTCGTCGCACGAGGTCTCGGCGACGTCGTGGGCTACCCCGTGGCGGCGGCAGTACGTCATGACGGGCTCCCGTCTGTGTTGAGTCCCGAGGCGAGTCGGCATCCGTGACGACTTCCCGGTGGGCACTTAGGGCATCCGTGCGAGAGGTACGCGCACGACGTCGCCATCCGGTGCCGGGCGTAGATGTTCGGGCAGTCGATGCCGTCGTTTCGGCCATGGCACTCGCCCGAGCCGTCCGCGTGGACGGTCACGAAGCCCTCGCAGCGCAGCGTCAGTAGTGAGCGCTCCCGTGACGCGTCGGCGGCCACCCACTTCTCCTCGTAGGCGGCTGCCGCGCCGCGGCACTTGGTGCGCTGATGGAAGCGGACCATCGGCGAGCCGAGCGGGTTCAGCAGGTTTTCGCCGGCGAACCGGAACACCTTCTGGCGGTGAGTGATCGGCTCACGGCAGGCGGGGCAGAATCCGTCAGGGAGTTCCATCGCCTCGGATGCGCGCTCGATCTCGCGTGCTGCCTCGACGGCCGAGAGATGACCGATGCACGGCGCAGGCTCGCCGCACTCGGCGCAGATCGCATAGTGCTCGGGCAGGACGTGCCAGGTGATGAAGTGCCAGGGCTCGACGGTCATCATGTGCTCGTCGCCGCCCTTGACTGGCGTGACGATGACCCGGAACGGTGCTCGCTGCCACGGGTCGGGCATCCGCTCGTCGTGCCACATCTGCACGGCGCGTTCGGACCAGTCGCCGGGGATGAGGTCTTCCACGCGCACGATGCGCCAGGCCTTTTGTCCGTGCCCGATGAGCACGCCCGCCTCGGGTGGTCTGCGGTGGTAGCTGGTCGTGCAGATCGCCGGTCGCCATCCACTCATGACGCCGCCAAGGGGATCGGGTCGCCGTAGCCAGCGGTCCGCAGCACGGCCGTTACGCACGCGACCGTCGTGCAGATTGGGTCAGGCATGTCCGGCTCGACCTGCGCGCCGACCATCGCCAGGAACGCGGCCGGGTGGACGTAGGCGAACCAGCGGCCTACGTCGGTGGAGCCGGCACGCTTCACGACGAGCACGCCGTGGTCAGCTCCGGCGTTGTTGACCTCGCGTTCGACCTCGGCCATCCAGCCGGCGAGCATCTTCGTGGCGGGCTGTCCGTTGCCGGCGGCCGAGTACGACTTGACCTCGACGATGACGGCGTGGCCGGGTAGCAGGCTGATGTCGCCTCGGTCGTACGCGCCGCTGAGCGTGAGGCGTTCGGCCCAGGGGAATCCGTGGGCGCGGAACCAGTTGACGCACGCGGTCTCGGCCAGCGTGCCCTTGGCCTTGCTGCGGTTCATGCTGCTGCCCTCCGCTCGGTGATGCGTTGCTCGACCTGTTCGCGGGACCATCCGCCGACGAGGAGTCGGCAGCCGCAGTTGCACCAGGCGATCCACCGGTCGCCGTGCTGGCGGATCTGGTCGCGGTGATTCACGCGTCGGCTCCCCGGTTTGGCACCCAGCGCTGGATGCCTCGCGGTCCGGGCACCCATCGGCCGTCGGTCAGTGGCACATCGACGCGGCAGACGGGACAGAAGCCGTCAGCGTCGAGGTGCTCCTTCGACCGTGCGCACCCTTGGCATTGCATCGGGTTCTTCGGGCGCGGCGGGGTCATGAGGCCCACGCCCTCTGTGCGTCGCTGGCCTTGTACGCGCGTGACTTGTTGAAGCACGACGTGCACAGGCCGCTGGTGTTCTTGCGGCCGAGGTAGTTCCCGCACCCCGTCGGGCAGGGGCGGCGCTTGGCCTCTTCGTAGGCGCGGCGTACGTCGGTCTGGACGTGGACGGCGTGGGCTAGGTCGCGGCGGCCGGCGCGGTGCATGCTGCGTTCGAGTGACTCCAGCGTGAGCCCGAGGCGGCGTGCGATGTGGTCAGGTGACTCGCCTGCTTCGAGGAGGAACTCGACGTCTTCGACGCGGTCGCGCAGACGCTGCTCACTGGCGGCTGCGTTGGCGGCTGCTGCTCGCTGGCGTGCGGCCTGTCGCCCTGGGGTGTACTCGTAGGTCATGACGCCACCTGCTCGACGGTGAACGGGCCGACGCGCCACGAACCGGTGGCGCGGATGCTGACGGACGCCTCGGATGCGGCGGACGGCGTGAATCCGGCGCGGACCAGTTGGGCCATGACGCGCAGGTGCTCGATCTGGTCGCGGGTCAGCTTCCGTCGGTGCCCGGAGCCGAGCCGTTCGGGCTGGCCGGGGATGAGTCCGAGGCCGCACCAGTAGTCGAACTGCCGGTAAGTGAGGCCCGCGGGGAGCGATGCCTTGGATGATGGGCGCTGGTCGGTGGTCATGTCTCCTCCTCGTCTGCCCGTGCTCGGGCTGCGGCGTACGCCTCGGGGTCGAGCCCGGCGTCGTCGATGGGGTTGGTGTGGTCGTGCTTCGCAGCCTTGGGGATGCCGTCGCGCCATCCGGGCGGCGGAACCGACGCGACCTCGGCCGCGCACGCGGCGCAGCGCAGAGCGTGCTGGCCGGGGTGGTCGGGGCACTCCTTGGGCCGAGTGAGCGCGGCTGCGGTCGTCTTCTCCCAGTGCTGACCGGGCCGAGCGATGAGCCCCGGTGTGCGGGCGTGCTCGTTAGCCGCGCACGCGATTGCGGCACGGCACACGTCCAGCGCGGGAGCGATCTCCGCTGCCTGCGCGAGTGCCGACTGGATGCCGGGCAGGTCCCAGTCCCGTCGCAGCAGGTGCAGCAGCTCTGCGAGTCGTTGGGCCATGGGTGGAGTCATCTTCATCATGGCGTCGCTCACCCGGCCCTGCGGTCGGGTGACGGCTCGTCTCCGGCTTCACCGTCGTCTCCCTGGTGAGTACCTGGGAGATCAGATGATGAGGATGGAGAATGGAGTGTGGAGTATGGAGTATGGAGTTCGGCACGATTCTCGGAACCCTGTGGCGAACCCTTTACGGAACCCTTTGGGGAAGGGTTCCTCGACAGGATTCGGGAACCCTGGTCGAAAGGCATTGACCTCTTACTCAGCAAGGGTTCGACAAAGGCCCAGCCCGAGTCGGTGGGACCCTTCTCGTGCAGCCCCTTCAGCTGATCGACGATGACCGCGCGCAGCACCTTGGACGCCACTCGAGCGTGGTCCTTGACGAGCCGCTTGGACATGTTCGGAGACCGCAGTAGTCCGTCGTGCTTGATCCACGACCGGATTAGGACCTCTTCCGACTCGGCGTCAGCGAGGATGAACCGCTCGCGTGTCAGCTCCTCTGCGAACGTCTCCACGTCGGTCGCCTGGAGCTCGGCCGTAGCCGCGGCGATCCTCGAGGGTCGCCAGTCGGTCGTCCCGCAGAAGGTGAGGGCCGGCGACGAGAGCAGATGAAGGTAGAGCCACTGCGCGGGCGAGGTGAGGTCGCGCCAGTCGTCGTCACCCCAGATGTCGCGGCGGATGCGGGCATGGTCACTCGCCACCTGGGACCTCCTCGTCCAGGATCTGCTTGGCCCGCTCCTGGAGGTCGCGAATGTTGCTCCAGCAGATGCCGCAGAAGTAGCGGAAGTGGTTACGTCCGGACCATGGCGAGAGACGGCTCGCGGTGATGTGCACGGCGTCCGTGATGTCCTCCGTGGTCAGCCCGCCTGCGAGGAACCGACGGACACTCGACTCCCAGTTCATCGGCAGCTGAGACGTGACCGTCGCCGCATCCCAGGTCCGGCGGAAAGCCTCGATCTGCTCACGATCACCGTCGCGGTCGGCGGCCCGCTCTTGGGCGGCGGCTTGTAGCGCCTTAGCCCATCGCAGGGCGTCCTCCGTCACGGCGGCAACCGACTCGGCGTCGGGGCTAGAGCTGCCCTTGCCGGCGTTGCAGTCCTTGCAGCACGCGACGAGGTTGTCCGGGTCGTCGGTGCCGCCGAGCGCGACCGGCGTGACGTGGTCGATGGTCAGCGCGCCCTCGCTCGAGCGGCAGTACCGGCACGTGTAGTTGTCGCGGCGGAGAACTTCGAATCGGGTGCGCTTGGTGACAGCCATCAGGCAGCCTCCTTTTCAGTTGTCGGTGGGCGGGCTAGGCCGCCTGCTCCTGTGGTCGGATGAGCACGGACCATGACCCGTCGGCGTGGATCGAGAGCGTGTCGCCGGCCGCCGTGAGCACCTGGTACACGACGCGCGTCCCGTCCTCGGCGCTCAAGGAACGACCTCGACAAACACGTGCGAGTACGCGCCGCGCCACATCCGCCCCTGCTCGTAGATGCCGCCGTCGGGTGTGCGCAGCCGGTTGCGGCACTCGTAGGACGTGCCGCACACGGCTGCCATGGCACGCACGCAGTCGATGCGGCGGACGTAGCCCTCGCTGCTGCCGGCGAGGGTCTGCCCGTTTGCTGCGACGTACCGCCAGCGCCAGTCCCCGAGCACGTCGCGGTAGACGGTGATCTTCGGTGCGCGCGCCATCAGTCGGCCTCCTTCTCGGTGTTGTCGAAGTCGCGGCGCGGGTCTGCCTTGGCGATGGCATCGGTGAGCAGGTCGCGGAGCTTCACGGCAGACGCCTGGTCGAGGCGATACGTGTACTTGCCGTCGGGTCGCCGTGTGGTGACGTTGATCCCGAGGGTCTTCCGTGACGCGAGCCCGGATCCGTCGGGGCGGACGGTGGTCTCGCGCGCGACTGCCACGGCGATGCCGTTGTCGTCCTTGCCGATTCGACCGATGCGCTCGACTGGGTGGTTGCGGCGCGTGCCCCTGAGCACGTCTTGCACGTTGCTCAGGACGTCCTCGATGTAGCGGGCGGTGTCCATCAGTCGGCCTCCTGCTTGGGCTGCTGCAACTCCTGGTAGTAGGCGAGCAGCGACGTGACGTCAGCCTCGGTCCACTTGCCCACCGGCTTGCCCAGTCGCTCGCCGAGCTGCTCGACTGTGACGCCGACGTCACGGAATGCGTTGATGGCTTTGTCGATTCGGTCCGACAGCCCGGGTGCCGCCGGTGCGCCTGCGAGCGGCTGCACGCGGAACGGTGCTCGCTTGCCGCGCGTGACGGTCAGGGCCACCGTGAGCGCCTTGCCGTCCTTGAGGTCGGACAGGTGGCTGATCTTGATGCCGCCGACCTTCTCGCCGCCGAACTTCACCTCGGGGTCGCGGTAGATGGTCATGCGCCGGCCGACGTAGACGTCAGTCTTTGGTCCCCAGGCCATGATCATCACGCGCCGCATGGACTTGGACGGCTTGTACGGGCGGCGTGGTCCGTACTCGTCGGTGACGATGTCGACGGGCTGCTCGGCGTTGCCCTTGCGTACCTCGACGACTGTGACCGTGCGCGGCCCGGACATCAGGTCGTCAGCGTTCAGCTGGTCGCTCTTGGGGACGACGGTCTCGGTCAGGTCCATCAGGCGATCTCCATCTCTCCGAGTTCGGGGATGCGTTCGGTGGCGGGGTAGCGGGTGGCGGCTACCTCGTAGGCGGCGACCATGGCGGCGGCGTTCTCCTCGAACTGCGCGAGCGCGGCGACGATGGCCTCGCGCCATGCGGGGTCGCGCTTGACCCGCTTGACGTACAGGGGCAGGCCGCCGGAGTAGGACACGTAGTCGCACCAGGAGCGGCCGGAGACGAGTAGCCCGGTCTGGATCTGGGCCATGTAGCCGGCGGGCACCTCGTCGGCGAGCAGCACGCGGACGTGCTCCTTGGGCTGCGGGCACTTGATCTCGATGGCCCCGTCCTTGGCTACGAGCCCGTCCGGGGAGTAGCCGAGTCGGCGTCCGTCGATGCCGTCGCGGACCATGAAGCCCATCTCGTGGACGGGCGTGTGGGCGTACCGCTCGGCGTAGATCTCGCGCGCGTACGGCTCCATCTCCACGCCTCGCCACATGTCCGGCGTGCGTACGGTGTCCTCGACGTGGCCCGTAATCCGTTCTGCCACGAGCGTTCTCAGCAGGCCACGTGAGGTGTCGTTGTCGGCGACCTTGAGGGTGGGTGTGAGCAGCTTCCCAACGACCGAGGCCGTGACGATGCCGCACCGTGCTTGCAGCCACTCGTCCGTTCCTTGGATCAGGTTTGGGTACGTGGTGAGGGTCATGCGGACTCCTTCCGTGCTGCCTGGTACCGGTCGCAAGCGCCTTGGTATGCGGCGCCCCCGAGGAGTGCGCGTGTGCTGGTGGGGCTGGTCTCGCGCATCACCTGGGCGAGGTGTCCCCAGAGGCGGTCGCGGTCGGCTCGGAGTGCGGCGAGGTGGGCCGCGTGCATGGTGCTGGTCATGTCTGCTCCTTGAGTCCGAGCATGCGTGCGATGGTCGGCCCGTCTGGTTCGCGCATGACGAATCGGGTTGCGGCTGCTCGCTGCTCGGGTGTGATGTGCAGGGAGACCAGCGCGGATGACGTGGTGTCGCTCATGCGGCGTACTCCTTCGTGAAGTCGTAGGCGAACGCCATGCACGCGGCGTACGCCTGCTGGGGGACCACGCCGTTGCCCGCTGCCTTCAGCTGGGCGTTGCGTGCGGCGCTGGGCTTCATGCCGGCCCAGATGGCGGGGTTGGTGATGTGCCCGTCGGGTAGTCCCATGAGCCACTCGGAGAAGGCGGGGGACAGGCGCGGGTTTCCCTTGGGTCCTGGCTCGGTGGGTGCGGGTGCGGGTCGCCCGAACATGGCCTCTTGGCGACGGATCGCAGGGCCGTACTCGCGCCAGTCCTGCTGGTTGCGCACGGTGGCGTCGGTGAGCGTCGTGCCGTGCGTTGCGGTCGTGTCGGGGTTCCCACCACTGGCCTTGTGGTCGCTCACTGTCGTCGTCGGCAGCAGCTTCGCGACCGCGCTCGGCAGCATCAGGTCCCCAGATGAGCCCGCCTGGTCGGGGCCGCCCTTGGTGCCGTCGCCAGCACGCGGTGTCGGGAGCATGCGCTGCGCCTCGATGGACAGTGACTTGCCGTGCCCGTTGCCGTTGCCGTGCTTGGCCTGCATAGCCTCGGCCCAGGCGTCCCAGGCGTCCGGCGTCTTGCCCTCGCCCATGTCGTTCACGGCGGGCGTGGGGAGCAGCACGTGCTCGACGACGTCCTGCAAGCCGACTGAATGGCCGCCCGAGCGCCGCTTGTCCGGGTGCTGGCCTGCATGCTTGCTGGTGCCGCTCGCCTCCGGAGTTGGCAGCATCGTGACCGCCGAGCGAAGCTGCGCCTCGCGGTTGTCCACGCTGCCAGCCTTGGCGTCCGAGCGGATCGGCGTTGGTAGCAGGCTCATCCAGCTAGGTACTTCGCCACACCCGGCAGCAGCAGCTCGTCCGACCGCTCCCCGCTGCGCGTCAGATGCCCACCCATTGAGTCGGCCACTGAGGGCGTGTGCACCATCTGCGGGAAAGGCGAAGATGAAGACCCGTAACCGGTTGTGCGCCGCGCCCACGTCGGCCGCTCGTAGGCCGTACCAGAACGCGTCATACCCGATGTCGGCCAGGTCTGCGAGAACCGCTCCGAGTGCCCGCAGATCAGGTTGACCGTCTCCGTCTCCCAGACACCACGGGCACGGTTCCACGTCGCTATCGGCTTCGGCACTGAGGAGTCCTCTCACGTTCTCGGCGACGACCAGCGAGGGCCGCAGCTCGTCGATGGCGCGGAGCATCTGGCCCCACAGCCCGGATCGGGTCTTGCCCTCGCCGTCTCGGATGAGCCCGGCGCGTCGGCCGGCGTGGCTGACGTCCTGGCAGGGGAAGCCGCCCGCGATGATCTCGACGAGGCCGCGCCAGGGTGACCAGTCCACAGTGGAGACGTCACCAAGGTTGGGCACGTCAGGCCAGTGGTGGGCGAGGATGCAGCACGGCGAGCGATGCGGCTCGTAGTGCCCGACCGTGCCGTCGTCGCTGACCTTGCAGACGTCGGCGACGGCGACGGTCTCGGCGTTGAAGGCAGCTTCGAGCGCCATGTCCAGGCCGCCCGTCCCGCTGAACAGGGAGACCAGTCTCGGCCGGCTCATGGCTTGTCGTCCTTCCGTGTGCGGCGTGCGTCTGCGGTCCATGACGCGAGGCCGATGCCGAGCGCGATGATCAGGCCGACGACGAGCGCGCCGGTTAGGTGGCCACTCATGGCCACACCCGGATCTCGATGAACTGGTAGCGACCGGGGTGGTCGCGCAGGATGCGCCTGGTCTGGCCGTACAGGACCGGCTTGTCCGACAGCCACCGCACGGGCTCACATCCGGTCGTGGCGAGTGCTCCTGCGAGGCAGTCGATCCGGCGCGTGTAGCCCTGACCCGAGTCACTGAGACAGCGGCCGTTGCTCATGAACGCCCAGCGCCACTGGCGGTCATGCGCTGAGCGGGTGACTTCGATCCGAGGGTTTCTCATTTTCGGTCCTTCTTGGCTGGTGGTGGGACGGGCGCGGCGCAGTCCTTGAGCAGGTATGTAATCTCGCGGGTTGCCTTGGAGCGCCCTGGGTTTCGCGCTTTCCTCTTGCTGCTCACAGGTACGCCCCGATCCGGTCGGTGGGGGATGCCTTGGCGCAGCGCTCAGCCCACGCCCGCATGCGCCCCTGGAGGCACTGGTCGTAGTCGCCCCACCCGTTGGCGGGGTTCATGGCGCGCCACTTGTCCGGCTCCGTTGCCATGTGGTTGAGCACACCGAGGATGTGCTCGCCGACCTCGCGAGCGGGCTTGCCCTTGATCTCACGCCACCCCAAGAAGCCCGCCTCGCGGAGCATCTTGGACAGGTTGTAGGTGACGTTCAGTTCGTCATCGGTGGACTCGTTGCCACGGCCGCAGTGTGGGCAGGCATCGCGCAAGATCCAGACGTCGGCGCTCATCGCCGTCCCCTGCCGATCTGGTCGAGGTTCGATGGCTCGTTCCATGAGTGCTCGTCCGGGACTAGCGGCGCGGACACGAACGCCGTTGCGAGCCAACCGGTTACGGCACCAATGACGATGCACACGACGATGGCGGTGATCACGACTCGGCATCCGCGATGTCGTGACCGTCGGCGTAGAACCGCGCGAGCCGCCAAACGCCATAGGGGAGATCGGCGGTCTTCAAGAACTCCCGCCACCGTGCGGCGTCGTAGCCCTTTAGCGCGTCGCGTCGGACGGGAACGTAGTAGGCAGGGTCGTACGTCTTGTGACCCTCGGGAACGGTCGCGATGATCTCGACCCTGACGACGTGCTCGTTGCTGACCAGCGTCGTCTCGCCGTCAGTCCACTGACCGCCGCTCATCTCGCCGACGTAGCGGTTGCCAGATACGGCCGTGACGAACGCGAGCGTCCCGTCCGGATGCGTTGGTCGCGGGTCGGCCACCTCGGCCAACGTCCGCAGACGCCGTGCGGCAGCTTCGTACTTCCCGCCCTGCCGGTCGAGCAGCGAGGCAGCGTCGCGGTAGGAGGCAGCCTCAGCCTTGTTCTCGTCTGTGGTCTGCCCGATGCTCATGCTGGCGTCCCTTCGTAGTGGTCGTCATAGGTGGCGTGGTCGTCGCACGGGCGGCCGAACAGGTCGGCGTCGCAGCGTCGGCACGTGGCGTCTGGGTGGTCGTCGCATGCACCGGACACGGAGCACGCGCAGGCCGCGCACTCGTCGTCGGCGTCCATCTCGGACAGGTACGTGCCGTGCTCGGCCTGCAACCGGTTGAGGTGCCCGAGCAGGTCAAGCACCTGGGACTCGTCCAGCAGGAACCCGGCGACGTCGCACGTGCCCTCGTAGACACCGCCCGCGTATCGGCGTGCGGCTGCGTCGAGGTCGCTGCGCCAGATGTCGCGGCCTGCGTACGTGACCAGGCGTGCCCCGGTGGACTGGGCGAGGATCAGCTGCGGCGCCTCGGTGCGGGTCATGACTCACCACCGAGGATCAGGTCAGCGAGGGCCAGCGCGTCCGTGTCGTAGTCCACGTCCAGCCGCCAGGACTCGGCGCGCTCGTCCAGCAACTTGGCCATGCCGATCCCGACACCGGGGTGCATGGTGGCGATGTACTCGGCGTCGGCGCGCTTGTCGAAGTCCTCGGACACGGCGACGTCATCCCCGGAGCCGCGGCCGGAGAAGACCACGTTGTACAGGGTCGGGTCGCTGTACCAAGGTCCGGCCGTCGCCGCCGCCGCTCGCTCGCGCAGCACCTTGGCCGCCTCACGCAGTCGCTCGGCGTTCATGACGCGGGCCTGTGGATCCAGCAGCCCTGGCCGCCGACCATCCGGCACTCATCGCAGCGCGCCTTCTCGTCGGCGCGCACGGCATCGTCCAGGACGGCTTCCATCTCGGCAAGCTGATTGACCGTGACCTGATGACCGGCCAACTCGACTGTGGGCCGGGGGTGTTCGCGGTGTGCGCGTTGTGCGTAGCCCACCTGGGCGTACGTGGCCGTGGACTCGATGCCGTTGTCCCAGCCGAACGCGATCCGGTCGCCGCCGTTGATGGCGCGACACTTGAATGAGGTCATGACGCGCTCCGAGTCCAGAAGTCGTCACACGTCTCGGGCGTGGTCGAGTCCTCGGTCAGCGGGTGCGCCGCGATCGCCTCAGTGTCCGACGCGTAGACCGGGACGTCCGGGTAGTTCCGCAGCACCTTGCGCACACGGATGGAGGTACGCAGGTCGTCCTCGATGTAGGCAGGCGGAACGATCAGCGCAACGATGCGAGCCTTGGATGCGCGGAACCCGCGTGACCCGGTGGTGCAGACGCCGTACCCCTCGATCACGGCGGCAAGGGCAACGCCCTCGTCGCGCGCAGTCTCGTAGTAGTCGGCGCTGCCGTCGAAGTAGGCGTAGAACCCGCACTTGCAGTCGAGCGCCGCGACCGTGTGCATGGACTCCTCGGCGTTCTCGGCCTGCTCGGCGTCGATCAGTGCCTGTGCTCGACGCTGCGCCTGGTCCGCCTGCTGACGGAGTGCCGCTGGGCTCGTCCGGGACGACGGCCACGACGACGACCAGAACCGGGTCGACGAGGACGTGGGCGGCGGTGTGGTGTGGATGCTGTAGCCGCCAGCGCCGTACAACGAGTTGAAGAGGTCGGCCTGGAGCCTCGCGTAGATGTTCACGGCCCGGTCCTGGAGGCACTCAGCCACGTTCTCTCCGGGCGTCCACACAGACTGATGGGAGACGCCAGTCAGGCGACCCAACCCATCGACTCGGAACGCGCGCAGGCCGAACATCGAACCGGCCGCGAACGGGCGGTCAGAGAAGTCGCTCATGCCGGAACCGCCTCACGGTCAGGCACCTGCACCGGTGCGTGCTCGGGAACGGGGACGGTCAGCGGCTCCAGCTCGATCTCGCGCTGGTCCTCGCCGATGTCGCCGCAGATGATCAGGGTCAGGTGGTTCATGACGTTGCGACCTCTCGCTTGTGCGTCGCGAAGAACTGCGACTGACGCTCGTTGGATGCCTCGATCAACGCGGCCTGGATATCGGCCGCCACGTCATCGGGCATGGGATCGGCGGACCGGACGCGGACCCACCAGTCAGCGAGGCGCAGCTTGTGCTTGGCCTTCGCTGCGGCGACCTCGGGTGCGTCGCCGGACACGAGGTGTACGTGACCCTCGGCGACGGCCTGGTCCTCGATGCTGCGCTTGAACTTGGCCGAGCGGCCGTGGAGCGCACGGGCTGCGGCGTGGCATGCCAGGCAGTTGGCGACCCTGGTGTCGGAGTGGAACGCGCATGTGGTCGGACGACGGCGTGCAGCGTGCATCGCCGAGAGGTTGTGCTCGTGCTGGTCGTGCCGGTTCTGGAGCGTGTCCATCGGTAGACTCCTTGGATAGGTGAGGGCAGACCTGGTGGCTTGGCGTCTCCGGGGTCTGCCCTCGCTGCTGTGTGCTGAAGTGGTCCGGGACGACGCCGCGGCCTGGCGAGCGAGGCGTACGCCGTCCCGTGGTGTGTGACCCGGTCGGCGGCGGGGGGACCCACATCGGGTGCAACCGCCGACCGGGAGATCAGGAAGACGCCCGCCAGACGCCGTTGCGCGAGTAGCGGCGCGACGTGCGCTCGGAGTGGTAGTCGCCGACGCGCTGGATCCGTTTGGCCGACGCGTAGCCGCCGAGGATCGCTGGCAACAGGCTCGGCGAGTGCGGGGCGAACGCGACGCCGTCCAACTCGGCTGCAAGGACTGCCTCACGCCTGACGTCGTCGGCCGTAAAGGTCTCGCCGTCAGTCCGGTAGTTGAGGATGCAGACCTCGATGCCGATGCGGATGTACTCGCCGTGACCACGGTGGGCTGCCTTGTCGGCGGCCTGCACGGCTGCGATGCCCTCGGCGCGGAGCTTCTCGCCCGTGACGGTCACTTCGACGTGACCCACTGGACGAGTGCGACCACAGCCCAGACCCCGACGCCAGCGAGCGCCAAGGCGAACAGGACGCAGAAGACGAACCAGGCTCCGAAGGCGGCGCGCGCTCCACCGGATGGGCGGCCTACGTGGTCGAAGCACTTGTCGCGGTCCATGAACGGACGGGCGGTGCAGTTACGAACGGCGCATGAGCGCATGGCTGAGTCCTCTCGTTGGGTGGTGCCCCCGGTCGAGCGGCCGTCACCGCCAGGTGTCCACGCGGGTTCGTGGGTTCACTGCTCGACCGGGGAGATGAAGTGCCCGGCCGCTCAACCCGTGGGGGTGGGGAGCGACCGGGCCGTGCGACACATCCGAGCGACCCGTTGCTAGGACACGACGGGGGCCACGTGCTCGGCAGTCGCAGCACCCCCAACCGGTTCTAAACCGTGCCGAATCAAGTTCGGTGAAGGGGGCTCAATCCCGTTGGTAGTGCTCAGGATTGATAAGCCTGTTCAGTAGGGCTGATGCACGTCTGCGTTCCCTGGCGGGGCCTTGCGCTGGTCGGTGTGCCCTCTCGGCAGTCCGTTGCGCTCGCTCCCACTCGCCGTGTAGCGCCCGTACCAATAGGGCCCCGTACCTTCGGCGTGCTCAGCTATTCAGTTCTCAAGTTGCACCCCGCTCGTGGCGGGGAAGTCGTTAGCGCTTGCGCTCACCGTTCGTGCACATCGGGCACCCATAGCCGCCGCAGTACTTGCACTTCCAGTACGCGGCCCACATGCACGAGGTGGCGGTACTCATGACGGCCACCGGTCGAGCCACTCGTCGACGTGCTTGCGGAGCGAGACCTTGCCCTTCTCGCCCTTCCGCTTGAACTCCAGCGGCGGTGGGAAGGAGCCGTCATCAACGCCGGTCTCCCACTTCGCCCACGCGCGGCGGACGGTGGACTCGGACGTCTGCGTGTCGGTGGCCACGTCGCGCAGCTTGAGGACGGTGGTGGTCATCACGCGACGACCTGCTCAGCGACCGCCATGAGCGCGCTCGGCCGAGTGCCGAGAAGCGTTGCGAGCCGGACGATTTCGTCGGCCGTCAGCGGAGAGTTGCCCGTCGGCGAGAGCCGCCGGTTCAGGGTGGTGGAGGGAATCCCGGTCTTCTCGGCCGCTTCTCGCTGGGAGATGCCTGCCTCGGCCAGGGCCTCGAGTACGACGCTGGCCAGCGAGCGGGCAGTGTCATCGGGGGTGGATCGGGGGTGCTCCATGTGGAACACCCTATGCCCCACATGGGGCACAACGCAAGAGGGTGGAGCCAAAAATCTTCAATAGGTCTGGTGCCCCATATGTGGGGCATAATGATCCGTATGGACACCACGCACGACAACGCGCGGGAGCGGACGCCCTACGCGGACATGGTCAGCGCACGGCTACGAGCCGAGCGCGGAGACAAGCAGCTGACGCTCGACGGCCTCGCCGAAGCGGCGGGCATTCCAAAGGCCACGCTGCGACGAATTCTGTCTGGCGAGAGGGTCGCTGACGTATCGCAGCTGGTCCGCTTGTGCCGCGCACTCGGGCTGCAACCGTCGAAGTTCCTCGAGGATGTCGAGCGACGCCTCGACGGCGCTGACCCGATCGTGCCGGCTACGCCGCAGGTGCGCCGGGTAACTGCAAAGCGTGCAGGACGTGCTCGACAATCTCCCGACGACTGAGGCACGGGTCGGCGACTGCGGTGCGCTCTTCCTCGATCACGAGGACATCGCCGTGCAGGTGTGGCGCGAACGCCACATGCCACCCCAGCGCGTTCAGCTCATCCAGCGGGTCGATCCCTGTCGCCTCGCCGTTCTCAAGTGCCACGATGTTCCCCTCGTGCTGACTCCCGTGACCGCCGCATCGTTGCGGCGCCCTCCCCCTTGGGAGCACGCTAGACCAGCGACGCGTAGTTGTGTTGGTTACTTCACGGTATTCGTCAGATCAGGTCAGTAAGCGTCGCGTAAAGGATAGGTATACGAATGGTCAAGGCTGCTGCTAGCGTCAACGGCATGGCCGAGCGTGCCCTTCCAGGGTTCCCCGACAACCTCAACAGGTTGCTCTCGCTGGTGTGCTGGATCGAGGACCGATCACGCGGCCCGCAGCTGGTCTACTTCTCGCTCACCGGCCTAGCCGAAGCGGCGACCGAAGCGGGGTGCCCCATGAGCGCGAAGTACACGGCGATGTGCGCCAACGGTGAGATCCCGTCGCCGGCCGCCGTGATGGTCGGGGCGATCGCCGACGCGTTCAGCGCCAGGACGACCGTCGAGGTCTCGCCGCTGCTGTTCTTCCGACCCGACGTCGCGGCCCGCACGTTCGACCTGCTGGAGTTCGAGCGGTCGCGCCTGGCCGACCAGCTCAGGTCCGCTGGTACGGCGTAATCGCGAACGTCACCAGTGCCGGCACAGCGCCCGGCTTCCTTGGTGTGTCTCGGATCTCGCTGATCATGTCGGCGTAGCCCTGCTCGATGTCGTCGGCCTGCTCGGGTGTGAGCCACAGCAACGAGTCCCGTGACGCAGCGTTCTTCCAGGCAGGGTCACTCCGCCGCTCGTGGGCGAAGTCCAGCTGCGCCTCGGACCGACATCGCAGGAACGCGCGCTCCATCCGCAACGCGGCCTCGACGAGGTCGTCGTCCTGCCCTAGGTCTTCGGGGATCGTCATGTCCTGCATGTCTGCGCGCCATACGGTGTTGCGTGACTTCCCGTCGCCGTCCTCGATGGCGACGTGGCCCACGGCGTGCAGCATCCCCAGGTGGTAGCCGATGGATGCGCGCGCTTCGACGACGCGCCGGCCGAGGTCGGTCCCGGTCTGTGGCCCGTGCAGGATCAACGCGTGCAGAAGGCGAATGCGCGCCAGGTCCGACGCCGCGTGCATCCGGTCGAGTAGTTCACTACGCGTCGTCATACTGCGAACCATACTTCTCGGCTTCGCTTACGTGGGCCGGATAAGTCCGTTACCGTGTGAGACATGAAGACCGCACTCGCTGCCCTGGCCGTTGCTGGCTGCCTGTCACTGCTCGCGCTTCCCGCCAGTGCAGACGGCGAGCAGCGGCCGACGCCGACCACCACAACGACACATCCGCCCGCGACGACCGACGTCGTGTGCAGCAACTGCTGAATCACTCCGGAGCGGTCAGCTGCAGCCTCTCAGCGACCGTCTCAAGCGCCTTACGTGACATCTCCTGCGAGACGTGTTGGTAGCCGCGTGAGACCACGATCGACGAGTGACCCAGGATCGCCGTGATCACGTGCGGGTCGATTCCAGCCTCGAGCAGCAGAGTGGCCGTGGTGTGCCGGGCCTCGTACAGGTCGTATCGCCGACCCTCGTCGTCCTCTACTCGCGCTACCTGGGCTTCGTCGTTCAGCGCGACCCACGCGGCCCGGTCGACGACAGCGCGCATGGGTCGTCCTTCCTCGGCCCACACCAGGCCGTGCTCATTCTTCGGTGCGTCCTCGCGCCACTTCATCAGCGCGGCCACCAGCCACGGCACCATCGGCACGACGCGCTTGCCCTTGGACGTCTTCGGCCGCACCAGGTGTGCCGCGCCCTTGAGCTGCTTCGCCTCGTACGCATCGGGCACCCGGAACGTGCCAGCCTTCTTGTCGAGGTAGGGCAGCCGCTTGAGCTGCCATGACACGTCGATAGTCTTCTTGTCGAAGTCGATCGCCGCCCACGTCAGGCCGCGGCACTCAGCCGGGCGCATGCCCTCGAGCAGGGCGGCGACCCACCGTGCGGCATCCGGCCGCTTGCTGGCGACCTCGAGCAGCGCGAGCGCGTCGGGCAAGGGGATGGCGTCACGGTCACTCTCGGCCCTCGGCGGCCGGCGCACGGAGAACGCGTTCTGAGGAACCGTGTGCCCCTCCGCTCGTGCGGCGTTCAGCATCGTGATCAGGTTGGCGTGGACGCGCAATGCCGTCGACGTCGAGTTGGCCCCATCGCGTAGGGCCGCGTCTTGGACCGCGCGCACGTGAGCGGGTGTGAGGTTGGCGAGCTGCACCTTCCCGATGGCCGGCACGATGTGGCACTTCACGGCGGACGCGGCGGTCGTGTAGGAGTCGGGCCGAGCGTGCCGGACGTACTGCTTGAGCCACTCCTCAGACCAGCGGCGGACGGTCATCTTGGCGGTGATCTCCGGGACGCCCTTGGCGGCGTACTCACGGTTGGCTTTCGCGAGGCCAGCCTCGGCCGCCTTGCGTGTGGCGAACCGCGTCTTGGTGACGCGACGTCGGCCACCGGAGGCGGTGAAGCCCACGTCGATCTGGTAGCACCAGTTGCCCGGCTCCTTCTCGAAGACCGAGCCCGTACCCTTGCTGCGTGCCATCACAACCCTCCAGGTTAGCCATTCGTTAGCCATCCTGAGATTAGCCTATGGCTAACCGGAGGCCAGAAAACCCGCGGAATCACTGGGGTCTCGTGGTGTCAGGGTACTCGATGTTTTCACTTGTAATGAAGATGTCGCGGGTTCGACTCCTGTCACCGGCTCCAACTCCGCACCATCGTGACGACCCCGGAGGCTGTCGTGACTGTGCCCAGCGATCTCGTACGACGGCGCCGACGGCTCGTCCTGCTGCCCCTCACCGTCCTCGGATCGGTCCTGCTCGTCCCGTGGACCATCTACCTAGCGTTTGCGCTGCCGCACCACTACGTCGCGCGGCGGTGGGACTGGACCTGGACGGGCTTCGACATCGTGCTGACGCTCGCCCTGGGCGCGACGGCGCTGCTGGCCTGGAAACGACGACTGATGACCGTCGTCACCGCAGCCGTCGCGGGCACGATGCTGCTGATCGATGCGTGGTTCGACGCGATGACGGCAGCGGCCGGCGATCTGGGCGAGTCGCTGGTCGCCGCGCTCGTCCTCGAGGTCCCGATGGGATTGCTTCTGCTCAGTGTCGCCGCACAGATCACCCTGAGGGTGGCGCGAGCACTCGCGGCGGCGCAGGGTCAGCAGTACGCCCCCTGGTGGCGAGTCCCGATGCATCGATCCGCGGACAAGCCCGCCCCGGTCATGCAGAAACGGGACTCTGACGCCTGTGCCTGACGGGGGACGCGGCTGCTCCCGGACGCGCGTTCGGGAGCGGCCCGAGATCAGTCGGCTTTGCGGGGAACTCGGGCGAGGGCACCGATCTCCAGTGCCGCCCACAGTGCGCGGTCGGGCCCACAGGTGATGCCATGCGGCTCGGACGCAGGCGTGGGCAGGTCATAGAGAGTGACGGCTCCATCGCGGGTGATCGATCCGATGCGGTTGCCCTGCCACTCCGTGAACCACGCGACGCCTTCGTCATCAACGGTGATCGCGTGCGGTCGCGCGGCGCGGTCGGGCAACGGGAACTCAGTGATTTGTCCGTCCGGCGTCATCCGACCGACCTGGCCCGCGCCGATCTCGACGAACCACAGCGCGCCGTCAGGGGCCGACGCGACCCCGACGGGTGCTGCAGCCTCGGTCGGCAACGGGTGCAGATCCACGGCACCGTCCATGCTGATCCGGCCGATGGCGTTGGCCTGGTTGAGGGTGAACCACATCGCCCCGTCGCTGCCCGCCGTGATCGCCGACGCGAATGCTCCTGTGGTGGGGAGTGGGAACTCGCTCACCTGTCCATCGACGGTGATGCGGCCGATGCGGTCCGTCGTCGTCTGGGTGAACCAGAGCGCGCCATCCGGGCCGGCCGCGATGCCGAACGGCCCGCTCTCCGGTGTCGGAATGGTGAACTCGGCCACCTCTCCGGCAACGGTGATTCGGCCGATCCGGTGCGCCTGGTACTCGGTGAACCACAGTGCGCCGTCGGGTCCGGGCACGATGACGGTCGGTCCGCACTCGGGGTCGAGCCGGTGGAAGGTCGGTGTCTCTCCGGGAACGAGGCGGCCGATCAGGCCGTGGTGCACGACCGTGAACCACAGCGCGCCGTCCGGGCCGGTCGTGATCGCGTACGGTCCAGCGTCACCTTCGGTGACGACGAGCTCCTGCGCGGTGGTCTGGTGTCCGTGAGCTGCCATGCCCACGATCCTGACCCAACGAGTGCTCGCCGGGCACAGCGGGTGAGCACCCGTGTCACGCAGAAACGGGACTCTGGCGCCGCTTCTGCATGACGGTGGACGCGGCCAGACCGACGCGCGCCCGCGAGTAGAGCGCGAACCCCGCGAGACCGGCGACAGTCGCGGCGTGCATGAGCAGCCCGGCCAGGATGTCGTAGGCAAGGAACCACGGGCGGCCGCTGCTCGGGGCGTACGAGTCCGGCGGGCCACCGCGGCAGCCCGCCGCCCACGCCATGTGAACACCGGCGAAGCCGAAGCTCCAGATCGCTAGCACGATGCCGAGAGTCCGTGTCTTCATGCCTTCAACATGGCGAGGCGCCGTGGGAGGCGCCGGACCCCTCTTGAGGGGGAAAGTGCTCCCCTGGAGGGGCGTCAGCGGGGCGGCATCCGCAGCGCGCCGTCGAGGCGGATGACCTCACCGTTGAGCATCGGGTTGTCCACGATGTGCGCCACCAGCGCGCCGTACTCGGCCGGGTTGCCGAGGCGGGACGGGTGCGGGACCTGCTGCTCCAGCACGGTCTTCACGTCGTTGGGCAGACCAGCCAGCATCGGCGTCTCGAAGGTGCCCGGCGCGATGGTCATGACGCGGATGCCCTTGTCGGCGAGGTCGCGGGCCGACGTCAGGGTCAGACCGACCACGCCGCCCTTGGACGAGGCGTACGCCGCCTGCCCGATCTGGCCGTCGAACGCCGCCACGGAGGCGGTCATCACCACGACGCCGCGGTCTCCATCGACCGGCTCGTTGGTGAGCATCGCCTGCGCGGCCAGGCGCAGCACGTTGAAGGTGCCGATCAGGTTGATCTCGATGACGTTGCGGTAGTCCTCCAGCGGCAGCAGCCCACGCTTGCTGATGATGCGGCCGGGAGTGCCGATGCCGGCGCAGCTCACCACGATGCGCAGCTCGCCGAGCTCGCCCGCAGCGTCGACAGCAGCCTGGACCTGAGCCTCGTTGCGTACGTCCGCCGCCACGAAGCGGGCGCGGTCACCGAGCGATGACGCGACGTCCGCGCCGTGCGAACCCTCGAGGTCGACGATGACGACAGCCGCGCCATCGGCGTACAGCCGTCGTGCGGTCGCCTCGCCGAGGCCGGAGCCGCCGCCCGTGATGAGTGCGACGGTGGAGTCGTTGATCTGCAAGGGAATTCGCCTTTCGAGGGAGGGGCTAGCCGCGCAACAGCTGGCGCGAGATGACCAGCCGCTGGATCTGGTTGGTGCCTTCGAAGATCTGCGTCACCTTGGCGTCGCGCATCATGCGCTCCGCCGGGAAGTCCTGGGTGTAGCCCGCGCCGCCGAGCACCTGGACGGCATCGGTGGTCACCTTCATCACGGCGTCAGTGGCGGTGAGCTTGGCAACGGCTGCTTCACGCGTGAACGGTCGGCCGGCGTCACGCAATCGGGCGGCGTAGAGATAGGCCGTACGACCGGACGAGACCGCGGCCTCCATGTCGGCCAGCAGGAACGCCAGCCCCTGGTTGTCCGCGATCGCCCGACCGAACTGCTGACGCTCCTTGGCATAGGAGATCGCCAGGTCCAACGCGGCCTGGCCGAGTCCCGTTGCGGCTGCTGCGATTCCGAGTCGTCCCGAGTCGAGTGCGGACAGCGCGATCGGCATGCCCTGACCCTCGTCGCCGATCAATCGGCCCGCGTCGACGACTGCGTCTTCCAGGATGACCTCGCGCACCGGGTCACTTGCCAGGCCCATCTTGCGCTCCGGCTCACCGAACGACAGACCCTCGACATCGGCCGGGATCAGGAGGCAGGACAGGCCGCGTGTCGGGTGGTCACCCGTGCGGACGAACGTCGTGTAGAAGTCGGCGTAACCCGCGTTGGAGATCCACGCCTTGCGGCCACGGACGGTGTACGACGCCCCATCGGCAGCCGCCCGTGCGCGGGTCGAGATGGCGGAGACGTCCGAGCCGGCATTGGGCTCGGACAGCCCGTACGCGCCGAGCAGGGTGCCGCCCAGCATGTCGGGCAGGAACGTCTTGCGCTGCTCCTCGGACCCGAAGGTCGCCAGCGGGTAGCAGCTGAGGGAGTGCACCGACGTGCCGACCGCGACCGACATCCAGGCGCCGGCGATCTCCTCGACGACCTGGAGGTAGACCTCGTACGGCTGCCCACCACCGCCGTACTCCTCGGCGTAAGGCAGGGACAGGAGGCCGGCCTCACCCAGGGTGCGATAGACGTCGCGAGGCATCTCTGCGGACCGCTCGGCAGCATCGACGCGTGGGGCGAGCGCCCGCGAGCAGATCTCGCGAGTGAGCTCGATGAGGTCCTCCGACTCCGGTGTCGGCATGAGGCGATCGACGGGCATGGCGACGACTGTAACTGCGATGGCGGCGAGGGCGTGACCGGCCTCACGGACCGTGTGGAAAGCGCAAAGATCGTCGTCTACCCTGGTTGCGACAACAGATCTTGCTGGCCCAAGGGGTGAACCGTGAGTGTATTTCCTAGAGTGACCTTCGAGCAGTCGCACAGCAGCGCCTGGTCGATCAGCCGTGAGACCGCAGCGCGGCTCAACCCGGCCAACCCGGCCGATGCCAGCCTGGCCCGCGCGGTCGAGTCGCTGACCGCCAAGGGCCTCGAGGTGTCCGCGCACGACGCCGGCCCGTTGACGCTCGAGGCGCTTGCCGGTCAGGACGTCCTCGTCATCGCTCACCCGGCGGACGCCAAGGCCGAGCGGGTCGTCGGTGACCTCCCGCCCGTGCTCGACGCGGACGAGATCGGCGTCGTCGAGGAGTTCGTACGCCTGGGCGGCGGCCTCGTGGTCCTCGCCGAGTGCGATCAGGACACCTACGGCAACAACGTCAACGACCTGCTCGCCCGCTTCGGGCTGAGCGTCACGAGCACGCTTGTGCACGAGTCGGCCGACGGCGGCCGGCGCCACCAGGGCAACGCGACCTGGGTGCTCGGCGAGCCGGGCGCAGGCCTTGGACAGGGTCTGCTCGCGGGTGTCGACGAGATCTGCTTCTACCGCGCCGGCGTGATCGACGTGTCCCAGGCACCGGGCTCCCTTGTCCTGGCCCGCACCAGCGCCACGGCCTACCCGTCCGGCCAACCCCTTGCCACCGCAACGCGATTCGGTGACGGGCGAGTCGTCGTACTCGCCGACTCCGACATCGTCGGTGACGACTCCATCGACGAGCTCGACAACGCTCGGCTCTGGACCAACGTCGTCACCTGGGCGTCCGGCGGCAGTCGGCGATCGACCGCCTCGCCGACGCGTGACAGCGAGACGGCTGCCGCACCGGAATGGCTGCGTCTCAAGGCGGCCGTCGAGGAGCTGCGCCTGATGCAGGCCAAGGACGGGTCCGTCGAGGACGCCGGTCAGCACCCGCGTGCAGCAGAGCTCGTCGATGCGATGAAGACCGAGATCGCAGCGCTGGCACCGCGATTCCCGCATGACGAGGCCTACCTCAAGGCGCTTCCTGTCGACCTGACGACGTGGGTCGAGAGCGGGTTCGCCAAGCCGGACTTCCTCGACTCCCTCATGGCGTTCCGGCCCGATCTGTCCCGTGAGGACGGCATCGAGCACCTCGTCGTGTTCCCGATGTACACCCAGAACGGCAACCCCAACCGCGTCTTCGAAGCGCTGCTGATCTCGGTGCAGTGGCCGGACTGGTTGGCCAAGGTCGAGGCGACCTACGACAACCCGATGTTCCTGGCGGTCAACTTCATTGACTTCACGCCGGGCTACGACACCAACTCGGCGGTCCTCTTCCCCGAAACCGTTGCGGTGCGGGAGGTTCCGAAGTTCAGCTGGGGTGCGATCTTCTGCGACCGTGAGGGTGCGCGCTTCCGCCGCGTCGTCTCGTCGGCGTCCGAGCTGCTCAGTCTGCAGCTGCCGCCGGACGCGGAGCGCCTGATCGCATCGCAGGAGCTCGCGCAGTCGACCTTCGCGATGTGGGACCTGATCCATGACCGCACGCACAGCCACGGTGACCTGCCGTTCGACCCGTTCATGATCAAGCAGCGGATGCCGTTCTGGATGTACGCGCTCGAGGAGCTGCGCTGCGACCTCAACGCGTTCCGCCAGGCGGTGGAGCTGGAGAAGCAAGGACAGGCGTACGCCAAGTCCGTGCAGTACGCGATCCTCTTCGACCGGCTGTTCCGTTTCCCGATCACGGGTGACCGGGTGCGCAACTACGACGGTCTTGGCGGCCAGCTGATGTTCGCCTACCTGCACAAGAACGACGCGCTGCGCTGGACCGACAACAAGCTGTCCTTCGACTGGCGTCGGGTGCCCGAGGTCGTCGTCGCGCTGTGCGAGGACGTCGAGCGGCTCTACCGCTCCGGCATCGACCGGTCGCGCGTCGGGCACTGGCTGGCGTCGTTCGAGTTCGTCAGCGGCTACGTCGCGCCGCATCCGGCGTCGACGTGGGCTCAGGGTGCCAAGGCGTTGCCGCTGGACGGTCCGCCGAAGGGCCTCACCGACCTGGTTCAGCCGGACGAGTTCCCCCTCAACGTGTTCTATGAGGCGCTGCGTAAGAAGATGGCTGACGTGATCGCCTCCACCTCGGGCATCACCGCCAGCACCCCCGAGCGCCAGAAGGAGTCCGCATGACCAAGCCCGATCCCGCTGGTCGAGTAGGCGAGCCCCCTAGGGCGAGACGTATCGAGACCACCGCAGGCGCGGACGCAGAGTCTCCCCAGAACGCACCGGGTCTCGATACGCCCTCCGCTAGCGCTCCGGGCTACTCGACCAGCGGGTTGTCGGGGCTTGTCATCGTCGTCACGGGGGCGGCGGGTGCGGCAGGTCCGCCGGTCGTACGCCGGCTGGTCGCCGCCGGGGCCACGGTGGTGGCCGCGGACGTCGACCCCGACAAGCTCGCAGCGCTGGCCGCTGATGTCGAGGGACCCGGTCGGGTCGAGACTGCGGTCGTCGACCTGCTGGACGAGCCGGCCACGCTCGGCTGGGGGCATGAGCTCCTTGAGGACCACGGTCGGATCGACGGGCTGCTGCACCTGGTCGGCGGCTGGCGTGGCGGCAAGGGCATCGTCGAGAGCGATCTGTCGGACTGGGATGTGTTGCACGACAGCCTGATTCGCACGCTTCAGCACGCTTCGCGTGCCTTCCATGACCCGATCAAGGCCTCCCCGCGGGGTCGGCTTGCGATCGTCTCGACCATCCAGGTGCCGAAGCCGTCGGCGACCAACGCGTCGTACGCTGCCGCCAAGGCTGCCACCGAGACATGGACCCTGGCGGTCGCGGACTCGTTCACCGGCAGCGAGGCCGCGGCGACCGTCGTACGGATCATGGCGCTGCTGACTCCTGCGATGCGGGAGGCCAAGCCGGACGCGAAGTTCAAGGGCTTCACCGCGGTCGACGACGTCGCGGCGACGCTGGTCGGGCTCTGGGACCAGCCGGCGAGCGAGCTCAACGGCGCGATCGTTGACGGTCGTTAATCCCGTTGCGGCCGATGGTCGAGCGCGCGAAGTTGGATGTATGACCACGGAGCGGAAGTACCCCGACATGTGGGTCGACCCCGAGGACGACCCTCGTGAGACCGACCATCAGCCGCGCGGTGAGCGAGAGATCCTGCTCGACTACCTCAAGAGCTATCGGCTGACGTTCGAGATGAAGTGCGAGGGTCTGGACGCCGAGCAGCTCGCGCGACGTTCAGTGCCACCGTCGACGATGTCCCTGCTCGGGCTGATCCGGCACCTGGCCCAGGTCGAGCACGACTGGTTCGTCATCAACATGGGGCAGCAGGACGTGCCGCGGCTCTATCGCACCGAGGAGGACCACGACCTCGACTTCAACGGAGCGGTCGCCGACCCGGCTGTCGTCGAGGACGCCTGGACGTCGTGGCGTCGCGAGGTGGCGAACTCCGAGGCGTTCGTCAACCGTGCCGAATCACTTGACCTGTCAGTGCCGTACGACGGTGGGCAGCTCGAGCTGCGCGACGTGCTCGTGCACATGATCGAGGAGTACGCCCGCCACTGCGGCCACGCGGACCTGCTGCGTGAGTGCGTTGACGGCCGCACCGGCCAATAGCCCGACAAACCGACACTGAGACGATGAACTGGTGACTGAGCAGACTCCCACGCTGAACCCCTTGCACGATCCGACGGAGCGCGGCTTCGCCAGCGACAACTACTCCGGGGTGCACCCGGAGATCCTGGCGGCGATCGTCCGCGCCAACGGCGGCCACCAGGTGTCGTACGGCGATGACATCTACACCGCTGAGCTGCAGAACGTGTTCCGGAAGCACTTCGGTGACCAGGCGGAGGCGTTCCCCGTCTTCAACGGCACGGGCGCGAATGTCATTGCGCTGCAAGCGGTTACGGACCGTTGGGAGGCCGTGGTCTGCACCTCGACCGCGCACATCCACGTCGACGAGTGCGCCGCTCCCGAACGCATGGGTGGCCTCAAGCTGCACGTCATCCCCACACCGGACGGCAAGCTCTCGCCGGAACTGCTGGACACGATGCCGCAGGGCAAGGAGGGCGACGAGCACTTCGCCCAGCCCAAGGTTGTCTCGATCACGCAGACGACCGAGCTCGGCACGGCCTACACCGTGGACGAGATCAAGGCCATCGCCGACTATGCGCACAAGCGCGGCTGGGTGCTGCACGTCGACGGCTCGCGGCTGTCCAATGCCGCAGCGTCGCTGGGAGTGCCCTTCCGCACCTTCACCACGGATGTCGGCGTCGACATCGTGTCGTTCGGCGGGACCAAGAACGGCCTGATGGTCGGCGAAGCCGTGCTCGTGCTGAACCCCGGCGCGGTGCGTGGCATGAAGTACCTGCGCAAGCAGTCCATGCAGCTGGCCTCCAAGATGCGGTTCATCTCGGCCCAGCTCATCGCGCTGCTCGATGACGACCTCTACCTGCGCAACGCCTCGCACGCCAACGCGATGGCGACCCGTCTCGCCGAAGCCGTGCGCGACGTACCGGGCGTACGACTGATGCGGCCCGTGCAGTCCAACTCCGTCTTTCCGGTGCTGCCGCACGACGTGTCGCGGCGACTGATGGACAAGTTCCACTTCTACTTCTGGGACGAGGCGGCCGGCGAGGTGCGCTGGATGTGCGGCTTCGACACGACCGAGTCCGACGTCGACACGTTCGCCGCGGCCGTCCGCGCGGAGATGGACGCCCAGGCGTAGCCCGTACTGCTCACGCCTGGCTCGGCCCGGCGTGTCGCCTGCCGGGGGGCAGGGGTCTCGTGGAGAAGTACAACCTCGTTGTAGATGTCCGCAACAAGGTTGTACGTCTTCACAGACCCCATGCCCGGGCAGCCGCGACACGCCCACCGCGAGGCAACCGGGCGTGCTGCTCGGGCGTGCTCCCATTCAGACGGGTGAGGAGGGCCGGCCATGGGCGCCGACCGGATGCCGGGAGGCCGAGTGAGGCCGACTCGCCCTGTAAGAATCGTGCGTGCACTTTGCCGATGAGCAGCGCATACTCAGAAGATGGGGCGCGGGGGCGAAGTTTCACGGAGGGCGGCCGTCGGACTGTCCGTCGGTGCAGCGGGATTCGCCGTCGTCGGCGCGGCTGCGGGACGAGGTCTCGACGACTACCAACGCACGCACCGACCACCGTCCTACCGGGTCGCCCCGTTGACGGAGACATCAACGCACGGACGCGAGGCGCGACTGGTGTGGCGCGGTCCGGCAGTCGGCCGCGGGGTGGCGTTGACGTTCGATGACGGACCCGATCCGCGATGGACGCCCAAGGTCCTGGAGCGGTTGGCCAAGCACCATGTGCACGCGACATTCTTCATGCTGGGCAGGTCCGTCGAGCGCTACCCGGACGTCGCCCGGCAGGTCGCGGAGGCCGGCCACGAGATCGGCATCCACGGCTGGACCCACAAGGACATGACGACCATCGGTCTGCCCGATCTCACCAAGATCATGAAGCGCACCCACGCACAGATCAGCGAAGCCACGGGTCGTAGCCCGGTGCTGCTACGTCCGCCCTACGGTCGCTTTGATGCCGAAGTCATATACGCCGCAACCGGTTTCGGCTACACCATCCCGTTGTGGTCACACAGCCTGCCGAGCAAGAACTCGCTGTCCGCCGCGACCCACAACGTTGAGGTTGCCTCGCCGGGCATGATCGTGCTCGCGCACGATGCCCGGGCTCGGGCCTCGCAGGACGTGGTCGTTGCCGCCGACTGGATGATCGATCGGATGCAGACTTCCGGCTACACCTTCCAGACCGTCACCGCGATGCTCGATGCTGGTGACCGTGGCTGACAAGAGCGTGATCGGGCTGCTCCACCCGGGCGCGATGGGCGCAGCAGTCGGCGGCTGCCTGGTGGACGGTGGCCGGACCGTCATCTGGGCCGCAGAGGGACGGAGCGCCGAGTCGCGCGCACGCGCTGCCGAGGCAGGCCTCAAGGAGGTCGACCGCGTTGAGGACCTCCTCTCAGAGGCGAGCGTGATCTTGTCGATCTGTCCGCCGCACGCCGCGCTCGATATCGCGGCCGCGGCGGGCGACTTCGCCGGCACCTATGTCGATGCGAACGCCGTCTCGCCCGAGACCGTACGACGCGTCGCCGCGGCTCTCCCTCGGGCGACGTTCGTCGACGGTGGCATCATCGGCAGCCCGCCCCACGTCGGGACCGGCACCCGGCTGTACGTCTCGGGAGACGAATCTGCAGTCGTACGAGATCTTTTCGCCGGTACGGCGTTGTCGGTGCTGCAGGTCGACGGAGGTGTCGGTTCGGCCTCGGCGCTCAAGATGGCGTACGCCGCGTGGACCAAGGGCAGCGGTGCCCTGCTGCTGGCCGCGCGCGACCTAGCGCGGTCACACGGCGTCGAGGCCGACCTGCTCGCGGAGTGGGACCACTCGCTGCCGCAGGTCGCAGACCGCCTGACCCGGGCGGAGCGCTCCGCGACGGCCAAGGGCTGGCGCTGGGTCGGTGAGATGGACCAGATCGCCGCGACGATGCGCGGGGCAGACCTGCCGGATGGCTTCCATGTCGCCGCCGCGGACGTCTACCGCGGCTACCCGCGGCCGGAGCCGACCTTGCCCTGACCGGCGCGCGGAGAACGGCGCGGCTACGGTGGTCGCCGTGTCGGAACAGGCTGGGGGAGCGCAGTCCCTGTCGCGCGCCAGCCGCGTCTGGCGGGTGGTCGCTCTCCTCGCTGTGGCCGTCGGCATCACTGCCGGCACGCTCGGTGAGGACGACCGCTCGTGGCCGTTCTCACCGATGACGCAGTTTGCGTTCAAGGTCGACCCCAACAGCGAGATCCACTCCCTCGGGCTCGAGGCCGACGACACCTCGGGTGCCCGAGTGACCGTCCCGCTCGGCGGTGGCGGCATCGGGCTGGAGCGTGCCGAGATCGAGGGGCAGGCGACGCGGATTGAGGCGGAGCCGCACCGCTTGCAGGCCGTCGCCGTGATGTACGCAGACCACGCGCCTCACGCGCCGCGGCTCACCAAGATCTACCTCGTCGACACCGTCAGCAAACTGCGCGACTCCGAGGTCGTCAGCAAGAGCCAGACGACGAAGACGACGTGGACCGTCCGTCACCCGGGGAAGCCCTGATGAACTGGTTCTTCCCGGAGATGCCACTGGCCCGGATCGCCTGGCTGCGACGGCTGGTCTACGCCGTGGTGCTGCTGGACGTGCTTGTGCTGACGGCTTTCCCGATCGGTCACGGTGACGTGCCGACCGAGCTCTACAAGCCGCTGCCGTTCCGCGAGCTGTTGCACCTGCCGCAGCCGTCGCCGGTCTACGTGCAGGTGCTGCGTGTGGTGATCATCGTGTCGGCGCTGGTCGCGATGTCCGGGCGGCTGCCGCGTCTGGCGGGCTGGGTCTGCGCCGCGGGGATGCTCGACTGGCTGAGCAACGCCTACTCCTACTCCAAGATCAACCACGACCACTTCGCGCTCGTTGTGGCGCTGTGTGTCCTCCCGCTGGTGGGCCGCGCGCTGGTGAGCGACCGACGTACATCTGACTCGGCGGGCTGGACGCTGCGCATCATCCAGGTGTCCGTCGTGGCGACGTACTTCCTCGCGGCCGTCGCGAAAATCCTCGATGCCGGCTGGGGTTGGGCGTCCTCGGCCGTGCTCGTGTGGGCGCTGACCCGGCGTGGCTCGTTCCTGTCCGAGTGGCTGGTCGACATGCCCTGGCTGACCTACGTCTTCCAGTGGATCTCGTTCAGCGCGGAGCTGCTCTCCCCGATCATGCTGTGGCTGCGCGGGCGGATGCTGTACGCCGTCGTCGGCTTCTGGCTGATCTTCCACGCGTCGACGTATCTGCTCCTGTCGATCCACTTCCTGCCCACGGTCGTCTGCCTGCTCGCGTTCCTCCCGCTGGAGCGGCTGAGCGAGCTCAAGCGCGGGCGTACGGCAGTGCCCTCAGAGAATGTGGTGGGCTAGCAGCCGGCCGATCTGCCGGATGTCCACGTCACCTCTGAACTCCAGCCGCGCCAGACCCAAGCCGCTGAACCAGATCTCCAGCTCGGAGTCGAGGTCGAACGAGCCGGCTGTCTCGATGGAGAACGCCTGCACCTTGGAGTACGGCAGCGACGTGTAGTCACGTTTGCGGCCCGTGATGCCCTGCACGTTGACGGCCACGAGGCGCTTGTTGGTGAAGACGACGAAGTCGCGGGCTGCCTTGAAGCAGGAGAGGATCTGCTCACCCTCGATGAGCAGCTCGGCGACGTCAGGTGCGATCGCAGCAGGATCGGTGGCGGCGAGCTTGAAGACCATGCCGTTCTTGAAGTCGATCATGACCTCACGCTAGGTCGTCTTGGTGACCTTCTGTAGTCCTCGCGGGTGGTCGGGGTCATAGTGCCGCGACACCGCGAGCTGCAGAGCGAGCTGCTGCAGCGGCACGATCTGCGCGATGGGCGCCAGCCGCTCGTCCATGCCGGACGGCAGCGGGATCCGCATCTGGGAGGTCGCGGTCACCTCCATCGGGGCGACCAGGCAGACGTCAGCGCCGCGAGTGCGCAGCTGCTCCAGCACCGGCTCCAGGGTGCGGCCGCCCGCGCCGTCGGGCGCGATCACGACGACTGGCCGGTCCTCGTCGACCATCGCCAGCGGCCCGTGCAGCAGGTCAGCGCCGGAGAAGGCGTGCGCCGAGAGGTAGCACGTCTCCATCAGCTTCAGCGCGGCCTCGCGGGCCGTTGGGTAGCCGAACCCGCGCGATGTCGTCACCAGCCGCTCGACGAACCGGTAGCGCGAGGCGACCTCCGCCACCTCGGGCAGGTCGACCGCCGCATCCACCCAGTCGGGTACGCCGGCTGCCGCACTCAGGTCGCCCTCGGCCCAGCCCTCGACGAGCAGCCACAACCACAGCAGCGCGGCCGTGTAGGTCTTGGTGGCCGCGACGGAGAGCTCGTCACCGGCGAGCATCGGCAGGTGCAGCTCAGTGGCGTCGGACAGCGGGCTGGTCTCGGCGTTGGTCAGCGAGATCGTGAGTGCGCCGCCGGCGCGGGCCGCTTCCGTCGAGGCCACCAGGTCGGGCGATCCACCTGACTGGCTGACCGCGATCCAGACGACGCCCTCGAGGGCCGGCTTGGTGTCGTACGCCGTGTAGGTCGAGGTCGACACCAGGCCGACGGGCAGGCCGAGCCGGGTCTCGATCAGGTACTTCGCGTAGAGCGCCGCGTGGTCCGACGTGCCGCGAGCCACGAGCAGCACGGCCCGCGTGTCGTGTGTCCGCAGCCGCGCGAGGACCGGGGTGAGGTACTCGCCGTACGACGACAGCACCTCCGCGAGAACCTTTGGCTGAGAGGCGATCTCGTCCGCCATCAAGTGTCCGGGTGTGGTCATGTCCAGTGCTCCTGAAGCCATAGCACGGAGGCGATCTCGGCATCAGCCGCGCCGCCCTCGTGCGCGTTGTACGGATAGACATCGAGCTCTTTCGGCCCGGCATAGTGATCGTAGGCGGCGAAGACGTCGCACCGCTGGCACGTCTGGTCCTTGAGCACCATCACCAGAGCTGGACCGACGCCTTGAAGATGGCGGCGATGTCATCCTCGGTGGCCGGGCGCGGCGACGTGGTGAGCAGGCGCTGCTGCTTCATGGTGCCTTCGACCAGGCTCGGGATGTCGCCCTCGTCGTAGCCGACCGCCCCGATCCCCGCGGGGATCCCGATGTCCCGCATCAGCGACGTGAGCACCGACGGCAGCTGGTCAGCAGGATCGTCGGTCGTGGCGGCGTCCGGATCGAGCAGCCGCGCCGCCTTGAGGTGACGGTCCTCCGCCGCCTCGAACGTGAAGCGGAACGCCGCCGGCGCCGTCAGCGACACAGCCATCCCGTGCGGGATCATCGGCTCGTCCTGCGGATAGTCGGCCGGCCGAAAACCCTTGACCTGACCGGCAATCGGATAGGCGTTGGCGTGCGGGATGTGGACGCCGGCGTTGCCGAAGCCCATTCCCGCGAAGGTCGCGGCCATCGCCATATCGAGCCGCGCCTGCCGGTCGTCACCGTTGCGGACAGCACGCCGGAACGCGCCGGCCAGCAGCTCCATCGCCTTCTCCGACCACATGTCCGCGATCGGGTTGGAGCCGCAGTAGGGCACCCGCTCGGACGCCTCCTTGTGCTCGTACGACGTGTAGGGCCGCGCGGTGTAGCTCTCCAGCGCGTGGCACAGGATGTCCATGCCCGCACAGGCCGTCACACCGGCCGGCTGGCTGAGCGTGAGCTCGGGATCGATGACGGCCTGGGTCGGTCGCAGCCGGGCGTGCGAGATCCCGGTCTTGACCTTCTGCGACAGCACGTCGAGGACGCAGATCGTGGTGCTCTCGGAGCCCGTGCCGGTCGTGGTCGGGACCGCGATGAGGGGTTTGAGCGGCTGGCTCGGCGCCCGGCCGCCGCCGACAGGAGCGTTGATGTAGTCCATCAGCTCGCCGTCGTTGGTGGTCATCAGGTTGATGGCCTTGGCCGTGTCGATGCTGGACCCACCACCAACGGCGACGAACGCGTCGTACGGTCCGTGCTCGCGCGCCCAGGCGATCGCCTGGTCAAGACTCTCGTCCGTCGGCTCGACGTGGCTGCCGTCGAAAACCGTTGCCTCCACACCGAACTGGCTCATCTGATCGGCAACTCGCTGGGGTCCGCCAGTGGCTGCGACACCCGCATCAGTCACGATGAGGGCGCGCTTGGCACCCGTGACGCTCAGGTCGTAGCCGATCTCGTCGCTCGCGCCCGGGCCGAACTTCAGCTGGGGTGCGCCATAGGTGTAGATCTGCTCGGGTCGGGTCGGGTTGTACTGCGTCATCCAGGCTCCCGGGTTTGTCGCGGTCACATCCACTGTCACTCATGTCCGACGTCCGCGCGATCGAGTCGCCCCGACATCTCAGGCTTCGTACGCCGCCGCCTCCGTCGCCTTGACCGTCGCCCAGACGAGGCGTCCTTGGGCGAGGCCGAGCTCGGCGACCGCAGCCGCAGTCACCTCGGCGACCAGGTCGAGCTGCCCCGTGAGGCTCACCCTGGCGGACTGGCCGGCCAGCTCGACGGAGGCGACTTCGAGCTGCCACGCGTTGCGGGGGGAGCCGTGCGGTTCCTGCGGCCAGAGCGCGACGGCGCTCGGGCGGACCGTGAGCCACAGGTCGCTGCTGTCGGGGAGCTCGGCGACCTGGATGCTGACGTCGGTGTCGAGCGGCGCCACTGTGTGATCGGAGGTACGCCGCACTCGCCACAGGTTGAGGCCGACGACCCGCGCGACGTAAGGGTTGCGCGGACGGGAGACGACCTCGGCCGGCGTACCGGTCTGGACGATCTGCCCGGAGTCGAGGAAGACGAGCCGGTCAGCGAGTGTGAGGGCGTCGAGCGGGTCGTGCGTGACCAGCACGGTGGAGCCGGCGAAGTCGGCCAGCCTGCGAGCCAGGGCCACGCGTGTCGTGCCGCGGGTCTCGGGGTCAAGCGCCGACAGCGGCTCGTCGAGGAGGAGTACGCCCGGGCTGGTGGCCAGCGCACGAGCGAGTGCGACCCGTTGGGCCTGACCGGTCGACAGCTGCGCAGGTCGCGCCCCTGAGCGGTCGGCCAGCCCCACCGCTGCGAGCTCGTCGGCCGCCCGGTCTCGGGCAGCACTGCGGGCGGCCCCGCGCGAGCGCGGCCCGAACGCCACGTTGTCCCGGCACGTGAGGTGCGGAAAGAGCAGGGCGTTCGCCAGAACGAGCCCGACGTGGCGGTCCCGGGGCGTGACCCACCGGCGCTCGCCGGGAGCATCCCAGACCGAATCCGATTCCACTGCGACGGCATTCGGTCCGGTGAGGGTGCCTTCGGCCAGACCGCCGAGGCCGGCAATGGTGTTGATCAGCGTGGTCTTGCCGCTGCCGTTGGGGCCAAGGATCGCGACCACTTCGCCAGGCGCGACATCGAGCTCGACGTCGAGCGTGAAGTCCTCGCGTCGGGCGACCCCAGCCATCCGCATCATCGCCACCACCGGCCTCGGAGGAGCGCCAGCACGACGACGCAGACGATGAGCATCACCATGCTGAGGGCGGTCGCGGCGTCTGGATCGATCTCCAGGGCCTGGTAGACCGCGAGAGGGGCGGTCTGCGTACGACCGGGGAACGACCCGGCAAAGGTGATCGTGGCCCCGAACTCGCCCAGCGCCCGGGCCCACGCGAGCGTCGCCCCGGCCGCGATGCCGGGGAGGGTGAGCGGAACCGCGACGGTCCGGAAGGTCCGCAGGGGTGAGGCGCCGAGCGTGGCCGCGAGGTCGTCGTACCGCCGATCGAGTGAACGCATCGCGCCCTCGACAGCGAGGACGTAGAACGGGATCGACACGAAGGTCTCGGCCAGGACGACCCGCACCCAGGAGTAGGGGATCGTCCAGCCGAACCAGTCGGACAGCGGTCCGCCGACGACGCCCTCGCGCCCCCACGCCATCAGCAGCGCCACGCCACCGACGACCGGCGGCAGCACGAGCGGCACGGTGACGAGCGCGCGTAGCCAAGGGAGCAGTGGACCCGATGAGCGTGACAGGAGCCAGGCGAGCGGGGTGCCGAGCACGGCGCACAGGACCACGGTGGTGAGCGTGGTCCGCAGCGACAGTCGTACGGCCGCGCCGGCGTCCGCGGTGCCGAGGTGGGTCCACAGGTGCGGCCAGTCGACCCGGATCAGCAGCGCAATGAGCGGGAGCATCAGGAGGAGCAGCGCCAGGACGGCCGGCAGCGCGAGCAGGCTGCGGGCCGGATGGTCGTGCCGTTGCCTCACGGGGTGCCGAAGCCCCTGTCAGTCAACACCTTGCGGCCTGCTGAGGAGTTGAGCGCGTCGAGGAAGGCCTTGGTCGCCTCGTCGTTGTTGAGGGAGTAGACCGGGAGGCGAGTGGTGACGTTCTGGTCCGGCTTGATCGTGATGCCGTGGACCGACTTGCCCGCGGCAGCGACGTCGGTGACGTAGACGATCGCTGCGTCCGCCTCGCCGAGGCGAACCTTGGACAGGGTGGCCTTGACGTCCTGCTCGTAGGACACGACGTGCGGCTTGACGTGGCCCTTGTCGAGCACCGACTTGGCGGCTCGGCCGCACGGCACCTGCGGCGCGCAGAGCACGGTGTCGATCGACCCGGACTGCAGGCTCGCGAGGTCGGCGACTTTGCCGGGGTTGTCGGCCGGCGTGGCGATCATGAGCTGGTTGGTGGCGAACAGCGTGGGCTTCGCGCCCTTGATGGCGTCCGGCTTGAGCGTCTTGCCCGCCTTCTCGTCCGCGAGGGCGACGATGTCGGCGTCCACGTGATTGTTCACCTGCTGCACGATCGTCGAGCTCGCCGCAAAGCTCACTCGCACCTCGACGTCCGAGTGCTCGGCCTCGACCTTCTTCTTGATGTCGCCGAACGCCTCGGTCAGCGACGCCGCTGCGAGCACGGTGACCACCTTCGTACGCCCCGCGGGCTTGTCGTCGTCGCCGCAGCCGCTGAGGCCGGCAGCGAGCGTCGTGGCGGTCAGGACGGCCGTGCCGGTGCGGAGAGCGCTCATGGCTCTGAGCGTACGGGGGCGGGGATGGCTTCGTCGATGCGATCGCCCGTGTCGCCGCGACTGTCGACGCTTGGACGCCCCGGCTGTCCACAGGCGTGCCTCCGGAGCTCTTTGCCCTGTGGACAGTCCGAGGTCGCGCGAGGGGGATGTGGACAAGTCACATTGACGAATTATGTTGGTAATAAAGAAGATTCGGCGCCTTTGAAGGTTGTCGAGAGATGCGAACACGTGTACGGTTTCGGCATGGCCGAGGCGACTGCGCAGGTGCGCGATGAGCTGCTGGACCGGGTCCCACCCGGTCCAGCAGCCGACGCGGTGCGCGCCGTCGCCTCCGCTGTCGAGGCATTGGGCGCGCTGCCGTCTTCGTTGCACCAGGTTGGGTCGGCTGAGCTGGCCGGTGTGGTGCAGCTGCTGGGTCAGGTGACCGACCGGGCGGAGGCGTGCCTGGTGATGGCCACGGCGGAGGCGCTGCAGCGGGGCGTCATTCGTGAGTCGCAGGCGGCCAGCCCTGCCCAGTGGGTGGCCTCGCACGCGGGACGAGTCGAGCCGGGGGAGGCGTCCCGGGTCGCGGCGGTGGCCACGGCGGTCAACGACCCGGACAACGTTCTGCTGCGCGATGCAGTCGCGACGGCCGAGTGCAGTCCACGGGCGGCGCAGGTGAGTCTGCGGGAGCTGGCCAAGATCCTGCCCGTGCTGCCCGATTTCGCCCGGGCTGAGTGCCTGGCCTACTTCTTGCAGGTCGCCGCGGCTGGTGGTGGGGCTAAAGAGCTGCGGCATCTGTCGCGGTGGTTGGTCGCGACGTATGCCGGTGACCGGCTCGAGCGTGATGACGCAGCTCTGGAGCGGGTCGAGGAGTTGTCGTGGTCGGATCTGCCGGGCGGGTTGCGCCGGTTCATCGTGGATCTGGCGCCGGCGAACGCGGCACGGTTGGTTGCTGCGATCCAGGCCGGTGCCGCCCCGCGACCGGTGATCGACCCCGACACCGGGGCCTCTTCCCCGGATCCGCGCAGTCCGGGTAAGCGCCGCGCGGATGCGTTCATGGACCTGATTGATCTGGCGACATCCGCCGACACCTCCACCTCGCATGGTTCGACGACCAAGCTGGTGGTCACGATGGATCTGGACGACTTGCGTGCCGAGGCCACCGGCAACGCCCAGGCAGCCGCAACCAGCGCCGGCCGGGACGCAGGCACCGCAGGCCGGGACGCAGGCACCGCCGGCCGCCGTAGCCGTGGTGGTCAGGGCGGTGGCGGGTTGGGGGTGACGAGTCTGGGCGACACGATCGATGCTGGCACGATCCGGCGGATGGCGTGCGACGCGGACATCATCCCGATGGTCCTCGGCTCCCGCTCCGAACCGCTGGACGTCGGGCGGGAGCAACGCCTGGTCAAGGATGGGCTCCGGGCCGCGGTCGTCGCCAGAGACCGGTGCTGCACCTTCCCGGGCTGCGATCGGCCGCCCAGCTTCTGCGAGGTCCACCACGTCCAACCCTGGTACGCCGGAGGCCGCACCAGCCTGCTCAACTCCGCGCTGCTCTGCCGGCGGCACCACACGATCGCGCACCGCGATGTCCTGACCGCGACCGTCACGCCCTTTGAGGTCAGCTGGCACCTGGACGGCAGTCTTGGCATAACGGCACGGTCCGTGGCTATGTCCGCTCCGACGCGCGGTCCGTGACTCGTCCTGGTGGCTTTGTGCGTCAGCGGTGGCCTTGTGCGTCAGCGACGGAGCGAGCTGATGATGGCGCGCGTGCGACGGTCGCTAGGTCCGAGGGCTCTGGCTGACCGGCGGGATCGGAGCGACATCTGGACGCTTTGGCTGCCGGCCATCGCCGGAGCTGCGGCCCTGCACTCGACGCTGGACCCATGGAGTGAGCTGGGTCCGAGTCCACGCCGCATTCGCCTGGGCTGCCTCGATCTTGGTCGGTGCTGCCATCGGAGGTAGTGGCGCTCGCCAGTCGAAGCCGTCGTCGGGCAGTCCGAGCAGCCAGGCCGCCTGGGCCGCCACGCGTTGGTGGCCGCCCGTCGTCAGATGGATACGGTCCGGCGCCCACATCCGCGGGTCGCGCAGCGGCCGCATCGTCCACAGGTCGAGGACGTAGCAGCCCTGTCGTTGACCGATGCCCCACAGATTGGCGGCGTGGACGGCCAGCCGGCCACGAACTCGTTTCAGGACCGGCGCGTCGACCGGGTCCGCAGTGGTCGCGAGGATGACGTCGGCCCCGGTGGCCCGGACCTGTGCGACCGCGTCCTCGAGGCGGTCCGCGACGGAGTCGAGGTCGACGCTGGGTCGCAGGCAGTCGTTGGCGCCGCCCACGATGCTCACGAGGTCCGGGCTCAGCGCCAACGCCGTCTCGACCTGAGGCCCGACCACGTCGGCGAGCAGCCGACCACGGATGGCGAGGTTGGCGTACCCAAAAGGCTTGTCCTCCAAGCTATTTCGCGCGGCAAGGCGAAATGCGAGGCGGTCGGCCCACCCGACGTACGAGTCCGGATCGCTGGGCGACGGATCACTCATGCCCTCGGTGAACGAGTCGCCGATCGCGACGAACCGCTGCCAGACGCGGTCGGGTGTGGGGCGAGGAGACAACGTCATGCCAAGGACCAATCGATCGGGCCGGCTCCCTGCTGCTCCAACAGCTCATTGGCGCGGCTGAAGGGTCGCGAGCCGAAGAAGCCGGAGCGAGCCGACAGCGGAGAGGGATGGGCACTCTCGATCCGCGGGATCGCCCCGAGGTGAGGTGCCAGGTTGCGGGCGTCGCGACCCCAGAGGACCGCGACGAGCGGACCACCACGGTTGACCAGCGCACTGATCGCGGTGGCGGTGACGTGCTCCCAGCCCTGTCCGCGGTGGCTCCCGGGGGCGCCGGGTCGGACGGTGAGCACGCGGTTGAGCAGGAGTACGCCCTGGTCGGCCCACCGCGACAGGTCGCCGTGCTCGGGCTTGGTGAGGCCGAGGTCGGACTCCATCTCGGCGTAGATGTTCTGCAGGCTGCGCGGCACCGGCCGTACGTCTGGGGCCACAGAGAAGCACAGTCCGACGGCATGGCCCGGGGTCGGGTAGGGGTCCTGACCGACGATGAGGACGCGTACGTCGTCCAGCGGCCGGCCGAAGGCGCGCAGCACGTGCTCGCCTGCGGGTAGGTAGGGCCGCCCATCGGCGATCTCGGTGCGCAAGAACTCCCCGAGTCGGGTGAGGTGATCCTGCGCGGGGGCGAGGGCAGCCGCCCAGCTGGGGTGAACGAGCTCAGTGAGCGGCCGTGCGGGCATGAGGGCCAATGTATCGACGGGCTCAGCTTCTCCTCCGGTCGGCCTCGCAGGCTCGTCCGAGCCGGCATCGTCGCCTCGCAGGCTCGTCCGAGCCGGCATCGTCGCCTCGCAGGACGACTGGTCTTGGCTCTCCATCCGGTCGGCCTAGACTCCGGGCGTGCATGGGTTCACCGATGAGACCAAGGCGTTGGGCGAGGACATCCTCCGCTACGCCGCCGAACGACTCGCGCTCGACCCGGTGCCTCTCGACAGCTCGGCGACCAAGGCCGATCTCGACGCGGTGGCCGGCGGAGCGATCACGGCCAAGGGCCGCGGCGGGCGACCCGCGCTCCAGCTGTTCGAGGAGCATCTCGCGCTCGCCTGCCTGTCGACCGACCACCCGCGCTACCTATCGTTCATCCCGTGCGCGCCGACCCGTGAGGCCGCGATGTTCGACCTCGTGGTCGGCGCCTCGTCGATCTATGCCGGCTCGTGGCTCGAGGGCGCCGGCGCGGTGTACGCCGAGAACCAGGCGTTGCGCTGGATCGCCGACCTGGTCGGCCTCCCGGACGAGGCCGGCGGCTCCTTCGTGCAGGGCGGCACGATCGGCAACCTGTCCGCCCTCGTCACGGCTCGTGCCGCCGCGCGGGAGCACGCGGCCGAGGGCGTACGCCCCTATCGCATCGCAGCGACCGTCGGCTCGCACTCCTCGATCGCGACCGCCTGCCGGGTGATGGATGCCGAGCAGGTGCCGGTGCCGATGAACGACCGCATGCAGATGACTGGCGCCAACCTGCGAAAGGTGTTGGAGGACAACGGTCCCGAGACATTCTTCGCCGTCGTCGCGACAGCTGGCAGCACCAACTTCGGCGTCATCGATGACCTCGACTCGATCGCTGATGTGTGCGAGGAGTTCGGCATCTGGTTCCACGTCGACGGTGCGTACGGCGGTGCCGGGCTGGCCGCGCCGTCGGTCCGCGACAAGTACACCGGTGTCGAGCGGTGCGACTCCTTCATCGTCGACCCGCACAAGTGGCTGTTCGCGCCGTTCGACTGCTGCGCGTTGCTCTATCGCGAGCCGGCTCTAGCACGCGTCGCGCACACCCAGCACGCGTCGTACCTCGACGTCCTCAACGACGCACCCGACTGGAACCCGACGGACTACTCCGTCGGGCTGACCCGGCGCGCGCGAGGGCTGCCGTTCTGGTTCTCGCTGGTGGCCAACGGCACCGACGCCTACACGACCGCGATCGAGCAGACGCTCGAGATCACGCGGTTCGCCGAGGCCGAGGTTGGCCGACGGGACTACCTCGAGGTCGTGCGCGATGCCGATCTCTCGGTGCTGGTCTTCCGCCGGCTCGACTGGTCGACTCAGGACTACCACGCGTGGTCCGACGGTCTGCTGGAGCGGCAGGAGGGCTTCGTCGTGCCGACCTCGCACGAGGGCGAGACGCTGGCCCGCTTCGCGATCGTCAACCCCCGGACGACGCGCGAGGACATCACCGCCATCCTCGACTCCATGGCCTGACGCGACTCGCTGGTCCTTCGGGCCCCCAGGTCCGGCCCGCACTGGGAGCCACCGACCGCGTCGGGCTCAGCCCGCGTCGGGCTCAGCCCGCGTCAGGGTGCGACCCGAACTCGCGTACCTCCTGCGGCCAGCCGCACGCCACGGCGAGCTTGCCGGCCCACACCTTGGCGGCGTCCAGGTCCGGCACCTCTACGACCGCGAGCCCGCCCAGGTGCTCCTTGGACTCCGCGAACGGACCGTCCGTGAAGAGCACCGTGCCGCTGGTGGCGTCCGCTGTGACGGCCTCGTCGACGTCCTCGACCAGTCCACCGGCGAAGACGTACACGCCCGCCGACCTCATCTCGTCGACGACGGCCTTGGCCAGCGGTGCGCGTCCTCGGAACCACTCCTCGTCGTGGTCGCCCACCCACTGCTGGTTGAAGTAGATGAGGTATTCCGTCATATCTGCTCCTCGTTCAGGGCGCGGCCGAGTGCCCGCCTCTACCTGGTCTACGAACGGCGCACGCCGGATGCGACACGCTTCCGGCAGAAGACTCCACGGCTGCCACAATCAGGACAGCGTCGTGGCTCCGAACCACGGTTTGGTCGCCTTGGACCAGGTGCCGTCGTGGCGGGCTGTGGTCAGCCACTGGTTGACGTACTCCTGAAACACCGTGTCGCCCCGTGGCACGAGATAGGCCTTCTGGCTGAAGTTGAACGGCTTCTCCGGGTGCACTGCGCACAGCTGCGGGTGGGTGTGCGCGACCCAGACGGTCTCCGACGCATCAGTCGTCATCACGTCAGCCTTGCCCGCGATGATCTGGTCGAAGATCGTGTTGTTGTCCTTCCACGTCGTCACCGTCCCCCGCGGATAGTTCGCCCGCGCGAACTTCTCGTTGGTGCCGCCCTCGGGCGTGATCGACCGGACGCCTGGAGCGTTGATCTCAGCGACCGTGTCATAGCGAGCGACGTTCTTGCACAACGTGATCGGCGTCTTGCCCTCGGTGAGGACCGGCTCGCTGAAGAACGCTTGCTGGGCTCGCTCGGTCGAGATCGAGACGCCGCCCATCCCGATGTCGCACTTCGTGGTGAAGTCGGGCATCAGCGTCTTCCACGTCGTCGGCACCCACTGGATCCGAGCGTCGAGTGAGGTCGCGAGGCTCTTGGCCATGTCGACGTCAATGCCTTGGTACTGCTTGGTTTTCGGGTCCAGATAGGTGAACGGCCGGTAGTCGCCTGTCGTGCAGACCGTCATCACCTTGCGTTGCCGGATGACATCCAACCGGGACGCCGGCGCGCTCGCCGAGGATGCCGTACGACTGGGCTGGCTCCTGCTGGAAGCGGCGCCCTCCGTGGCGGATCCGTCCGAGTCAGAGCTGCACCCGGCAAGCGCTACCGCTGAGAACGCGAGGCCGGCGATGCCGAGTCGCACCGAACGTCCGTTGATGGTGTGGCTCATAGTGTCCCTCTCGCAGTGATCGGCCCTGTCGAGTCACCGTGTCACCGGGAGGACGGGAGCGGTGGATTCCGCACGCACCGTTCGCCGTTCGGACGACGCGCCAGTCAGGCAGGCACCGCGGCCTTCTCCGGCAGGGTGAACAGCCCGACCAGACGGCGTACGGCCGCTCGGTTGCCGTCGATCGTCACCTGACCGCCACGCTCCGCGTCAGTCAGCGGCAGGCCGCCGTAGAGCATCCCGGCCAACGTCATCGGGTCCGTGGTGAGGGTCGCCGACGGTGAGTCCGGGTCGCCTCGCTGGATGTCCAGCTCCTGGTCGGAGATCCAGATGGCGAAGTGGTCCTGGTCGAGCACGAGGCCGTACGACGCGTCGACCCCGCCGCTCGCACCTGCGTCGAAGTTGGTGCGTAGCGACAGCACGGCCGAGCTCACGCTCAGGTGCAGATCGGGTCGGTGCTGCGGCGAACGCGCGCCCCACCGGCCGATCGCCTTGATGATCGGCTCGAGCTCGTAGCCCCACTCGGTCAGCTCGTAGACCTTGGACGCGGCCGGCGGCGCGAGCTGGGTGCGCATGAGGATGCCCGACTCGGCGAGCTCGCTCAGCCGGTCGGTGAGGACGTTGCGGCTGATGCCGGGCAGGGCGTCCTTGAGGTCGGTGAAGCGCTGCGGTCCGAGCATCAGCTCGCGAACCACCAGAAGGGACCAGCGCTCACCGACCAGGTCGAGCGCGTGCGCCATACCGCAGCTGTCGTCGTACGAACGGTGCGTAGCCATGCCAACGAGAGTAGCACTGGAGTAACTAAAAATGACTAAGTAGTTGTTTTTTAGGACTCAAGCCCGCTAGCGTCAGCAACACCCGCCGAGATTGTTCGTCGTGGTCTGTCGCATCCGGGACAGCCCGTTCGTGGAGGTGGTGAGGGCACGCAGAGCCCGTTCCGATCTGGGCATGACGAGAGACAACGGAGAAGGCGACATGAGCATCACGACCAAGACCGCCCCGGCGGCCGCCACCACACGGGAGTGGGTGGGGCTCGCGGTGCTGGCACTGCCCACCTTGCTGCTGTCAATCGACATGAGCGTGCTCTACCTCGCGCTCCCGAGCCTGGCCGAGAGCCTTCGGCCCAGCAGCACTCAGCAGCTGTGGATCATGGACGCATACGGCTTCATGGTCGCCGGCTTCCTCGTCACCATGGGCACGCTGGGCGACCGCGTCGGCCGCCGCAAGCTGCTCCTGATCGGCTCGGCCGGCTTCGCCGCCGCGTCGGTGCTGGCGGCGTACAGCACCTCCAGCGAGATGCTCATCGTGGCCCGCGCGCTGATGGGCGTCACCGGCGCCACGCTGATGCCGTCGACCCTCGCCCTGATCAGCAACATGTTCCAGCGGCCCCAGCAGCGCGCGATGGCGATCGCCGTCTGGATGAGCTGCTTCATGGGCGGCATGGTCGTCGGCCCGCTGACCGCCGGTGTGATGCTGCAGCACTTCTGGTGGGGCTCGGTGTTCCTGCTCGCCGTGCCTGTCATGGTCCTGCTCTTCATCGCCGCGCCGGCTCTGCTGCCGGAGTACCGCGACCCCAACCCGGGGCACCTCGACATCACCAGCGTGGCCCTCAGCCTGACCGCGATCCTGCCGGTCGTGTACGGCCTCAAGGAGACCGCGCGGCACGGCTTCGAGTCGGTGCCCGTCCTCGTGGCAGCCTTCGGTGTCGCGATGGGCGTGCTGTTCATCCGCCGCCAGAGCCGCCTGACCCACCCGCTGATCGACGTGCGACTGTTCAGGATTCGCCGCTTCTCCGTCTCGCTCGGCATCAACGTCGTCAGCGGCCTCGTCATGGCGGGCACGTTCCTGCTGACCACCCTGTACCTGCAGCTCGTCCTCGGGCTCAGCCCGCTCGCGTCCGGCGCCTGGATGGTCCCGGTGCAGCTGCTGATGGTGGGCGCCTCGCTGTCGGCGCCGCGCGTCGCCCAGCGCATCCGGCCGGCGTACATCATGAGTGGTGGACTGCTCGTCAGTGCGGTCGGCTTCGTCGTGATCGGGGTGGCAACCCTGGCCACCGGGTACGGCGACAGCCCGCTCCCGCTGGTCGTCGGCTTCGCGCTCTGTGCCGTCGGGCATCGCGTTCCCGGTCGCGTTGATCATCGACCTGGTCGTCGGCTCGGCGCCGCCGGAGAAGGCCGGCTCCGCCGCATCGGTGTCCGAGACCGCCGCCGAGATGGGCATCGCGTTCGGTATCGCTTTGATGGGCAGCCTGAGCGCCGTCGTGTACCGCTCCGGCATCGCGGTGCCGAACGGTCTCAGCTCGGACCAGCAGGCCCAGGCGCGCGACTCCATCGGTGGAGCCGTGGACGTCGCCAAGCACCTGCCGTCCAGCACCTCGGCAGCGCTGATGGGCAGCGCGCGGGACGCTTTCAGCTCGGGCCTGGTGATCGCATCAGCGATCGCCGTGGTGGTCTTCGTCATCACCGCTGCAGTCGCCCTGGTCAGCCTGCGCGACGTGCCGGCGTACACCGAGCCCGCCGCGGACGAAGCCGCGAACGCAGAGGTCCAGGCGGACGACGAGGGCGACGCGAACGAGGTACGTGGGCTCGGTCACGAGTCGCTCCCGGCGCCCCACGGTGACCTGGTTGGTGCCGTATCGTCGCGGGGTGAGTGACCTCAACGCCTCATTGGCCACAGCCGTCACATCAGTCCCAAACGCCTCAACCATGAATGACACCGTTGTGATTTCGGCCCTATCATCGGAAGCGGACATCGATCACGACGACGTCGTTCAGGCGTCGATGGAGGACCGGACATCCATGAGTGCCGCGGAGCAGGCCCAGCAGCCGCACAGCGACGAGCTGAGCCAACGCGACCAAGAGATCTTGTCGTTCGAGCGCCAGTGGTGGAAGTACCCCGGCGCCAAGGAGCAGATGATCCGCGAGCGGTTCGACATGAGCTCCACTCGCTACTACCAAGTTCTCAATTCTTTGATCGACAGCTCGTCGGCTCTGGCCCACGACCCGATGCTCGTCAAGCGGCTCCGGCGGCTGCGGGCCTCACGTCAGAAGCAGCGGTCGGCGCGCCGGCTCGGGATCGAGCTCTGAGCCCCACGATCAAGTAACGCCCGTCTCGGTGCAAGGCCGGGGCGGGCGTTACTCGTGTCCTCTGTACCTCACATTCCGCCCAGCCAAGCGGTCGGAACGATCTGGCGGGGTCGACCCGTCGCACCCACATGGCTACCGACACAGTGAGCAGCGACGGACTGGGTGAGCGTGACCCGTCCCGTGCGGCGTTCGTTCGCCGCGTCGACCGTAACGCCCATCGCTCCGTACGAGAGCTTCTCGATGACCTTCGTGCGGAGTTCGCCCTCTGCGACACGATCGTCGCCCGGTGCACCGGTCTCGAGGCTGACAGCCTCCATCGGGCCCGTGCCACGAGCGGCCTCACCCTCGACCAACGACACGATCTCGTCGAGCTGTTCGCGCTCTGCCAGACGGTGGAGGACCTCCTCGGCGTGAGCGTCGAGGGCTGGCTCGAGGCGCCGGCACCGATCGGCGACCTCCTCGACCGGCTCGCCCACGACTGCACACCGGTCCCGGCCGCGCTCGCCGCCTGATCCGTTCGTCGGTGGCGCCGACACCAAAGTCGACAGCCACCTGAACCCTCGGCCGATGCGCTCGGCGGCCCGCGGCCGGCACCATGGCAGACGTGGCGACCGAGCAGCGATACCTGATCACCGTTGGCGGGCACGACTACGTCCTCAGCAAGCACGAGCAAGGGCTTAGCCAAGTCCTCGTCCTCACCGTCGACGGTGAGGAGATGGCCCGCGCGAAGTCCTCTGACAAGCGCGTGACGCTCGGCGACGACGATCGCCCCGACCTCGGCCACCTCACGATCCGACTGACCACCCTCGGTTCAGTGCGCCGCGCGACGCTGACCCGCGGCGACCTGGACGTCGACCTCGATCCCGAGCCCGGGTCGAAGGCTGCCCGGCTTGAGGCCAAGGCGCGCGAGCACCCGCGGTTGTACGCCGCCCGTCACGTCGTCGGTGCCGTCGCCGGCCTCCTCGTGCCCCTTCTCGGGCTGGGGCTGCTCGTCAAGCTGCTGCTGGGCTGGCTGACCGACCGGCTCCCGGATGTGAACCTGCCGTCGATCGACCTCCCATCGCTGCCGCTGCCGGACTGGGACCTGCCCGACTGGGAGCTCCCGGGCTGGGTCACGGCAGCGGTCGCGGTGGCGAAGTACGTCGTCCCGGTGGCGATCGCGATCGGCATCGCCGCGCACGAGGTGCGCCGCCGGCGTCAGCAGGACCAGCTCAAGGAGCAGCTGCGCGAAGGTGCGGTCGCCGCGGAGCCGAGCGGTCGGCGTACCGGAGGCCCGAACACAGAGTGACTCGCATTTGCACTCGGAGGGGTCGAGTGCTAATCATGGCCTTAGCACTCTCCCTGTGAGAGTGACAGACCAGACCGTACGTCGAGGGGCTGGCCTCATAGGCGACGTGAGCCTGCGGGGATCGGTCTCGTCCGTCGCGGGCGTCGTGCGGTCGATTCGCTTTCGTGTGGGAGGAACCACCGCGCATGGCAAAGCTCATTGCATTCGACGAGGAGGCGCGCCGCGGTCTCGAAAAGGGTATGAACACCCTTGCCGACGCCGTCAAGGTGACGCTTGGCCCCAAGGGCCGCAACGTCGTGCTCGAGAAGAAGTGGGGCGCCCCCACCATCACCAACGATGGTGTGAGCATCGCCAAGGAGATCGAGCTCGAGGACCCCTACGAGAAGATCGGCGCTGAGCTGGTCAAGGAGGTCGCCAAGAAGACCGACGACGTCGCCGGTGACGGCACGACGACGGCCACCGTCCTGGCCCAGGCCATGGTCAAGGAGGGTCTGCGCAACGTTGCGGCGGGTGCCAACCCGATGGCCCTCAAGCGGGGCATCGAAGCCGCAGTCGCTGCTGTTTCTGAGTCGCTGCTCGACCAGGCCAAGGACATCGAGACCAAGGAGCAGATCGCTGCGACTGCCTCGATCTCCGCTGCTGACCCCCAGATCGGCGAGCTCATCGCCGAGGCCATGGACAAGGTCGGCAAGGAAGGCGTGATCACGGTCGAGGAGAGCCAGACCTTCGGTCTGGAGCTCGAGCTGACCGAGGGCATGCGCTTCGACAAGGGCTACATCTCGGGTTACTTCGTGACCGACACCGAGCGCATGGAGACGGTCCTGGAGGACCCCTACATCCTCGTGGTCAACTCGAAGATCTCGAACATCAAGGACCTGCTCCCGCTGCTGGAGAAGGTCATGCAGTCGGGCAAGCCGCTCGCGATCATCGCCGAGGACGTCGAGGGCGAGGCCCTGTCGACCCTGGTGGTCAACAAGATCCGTGGCACCTTCAAGTCGGTGGCTCTCAAGGCTCCCGGCTTCGGTGACCGTCGCAAGGCCATGCTCGGTGACATCGCCATCCTCACCGGTGGTCAGGTCATCTCCGAGGAGGTCGGCCTGAAGCTCGACACTGCCGAGCTGGACCTGCTGGGTCGCGCTCGCAAGGTCGTCGTGACCAAGGACGAGACGACGATCGTCGAGGGTGCCGGCGAGGCCGACGCCATCTCGGGTCGGGTCGCTCAGATCCGCGCCGAGATCGAGAACAGCGACTCCGACTACGACCGCGAGAAGCTGCAGGAGCGCCTGGCCAAGCTGGCCGGTGGCGTCGCCGTCATCAAGGCGGGTGCCGCGACCGAGGTCGAGCTCAAGGAGCGCAAGCACCGCATCGAGGACGCTGTCCGCAACGCGAAGGCTGCTGTTGAGGAGGGCATCGTCGCCGGTGGTGGCGTCGCTCTGCTGCAGGCGACCGACGCTGCGTTCAAGGGTCTGAAGCTCGAGGGTGACGAGGCGACCGGCGCGAACATCGTGCGCGTGGCCGCCGAGGCTCCGCTGAAGCAGATCGCGTTCAACGCCGGCCTCGAGCCGGGCGTCGTGGTCGAGAAGGTTCGCTCGCTGAAGCCCGGCGAGGGCCTCAACGCTGCGACCGGTGACTACGTCGACATGATCAAGGACGGCATCATCGACCCGGCCAAGGTGACGCGCTCCGCGCTGCAGAACGCCGGCTCGATCGCTGCGCTGTTCCTGACGACCGAGGCCGTCATCGCCGACAAGCCCGAGAAGGCTGGGGCGGCTCCGGCCGACCCGTCGGGTGGCATGGGAGACATGGGCTTCTAAAGCCACGAACCCGTACGCGCTGGGCGGCTCTCCCTTCGGGGAGGGCCGCCCTTCGTCGTACCCGCCGATGTCCGGTCCGACGTGCACAACCGTGGTCGCCCAGGACCCGCGAGGCGGACTTCCGCGCGAGTTCGCTGATATGTAGACACGTTACGGACGTCTCACCGAACACGTCGGCGGACCCGGGTGCATGGACGGTGACCTTACGTGGGTGCAGAATCGCGCTCGTGACCTCGTCCCGGCAGATTGCGCACCGTTCGCCTGCTGGAGTTCTCTTCCTCGGTGCGTTGGGCGTCGTGTTCGGCGACATCGGCACCAGTCCGCTCTATGCGATGCAGACGGTGTTCAGCATCGACCACAACAAGGTGCAGCTCACCGAGAGCGACGTCTACGGCGTGGTGTCGCTGATCTTCTGGGCCATCACGCTGATCGTCACCATCAAGTACGTCGGGCTCATCCTGCGTGCTGACAACGATGGCGAGGGCGGCATCCTCGCGCTCGCGGCTCTTGCCAGGCGGTCACTGCCGCGCGGTGACCGGCGCGTCCCACTGGTCATGGTTCTCGGCGTCATCGGCGCATCGCTGTTCTTCGGTGACAGCCTCATCACGCCGGCGATCTCGGTCCTGAGCGCCATGGAGGGTCTGGAGGTCGCGGCGCCCAGTGTCGAAGGCGTCATCCTCCCGGTGGCCGTCGTGATCATCGTGGCGCTGTTCGTCGTGCAGCGGTTCGGCACCCAGGTGATCGGTCGCGCCTTTGGCCCGGTGATGGTCGTGTGGTTCCTGACGCTCGGCGTCCTCGGGATCCGCCCGGTCATCGACCGGCCCGGGATTCTCGCGGGCCTGTCACCGACGTACGCCCTCGCGTTCGTCCTCGATCGCCCGTTCGTCGCCTTCATCGCCATGGGAGCCGTGGTCCTGGCGATCACCGGAGCCGAGGCGTTGTACGCCGACATGGGCCACTTCGGCCGCGCGCCGATCCGCCGGGCCTGGTTCTTCATGGTGTTCCCGTGCCTGACGCTGAACTATCTCGGCCAGGCGGCTCTGATCCTGAACGACCCGAAGACCGTCAGCAGCCCGTTCTTCGAGCTCGCGCCGGGCTGGGCGCAGCTCCCGCTCGTGGTGCTGGCGGCGGCGGCGACGGTCATCGCGTCCCAGGCGGTCATCTCCGGCGCGTACTCGGTGTCACGGCAGGCTGAGCGCCTCGGCTTCCTGCCGCGACAGACCGTCATCCACACCTCGAACGAGGGGGGCCAGATCTACGTCCCCGCCATCAACTGGATCCTGTTCGTCGGGGTCCTCCTGCTGATGTTCGCGTTCCGATCCTCCGCCAAGCTCGCGACGGCGTACGGCCTGGCGGTCACGGCGACGTTCATCCTGACGACGACCCTGTTCCTGATCTACGCCCAGGCGGCGTGGAAGTGGCCGCGTTGGCGAATCGTCCTGGTGGCCGTGCTGTTCGGGGTACCGGAGCTGACGTTCTTCAGCGCCAACCTCACCAAGGTCGTCCACGGCGGCTGGTTGCCGGCCCTCATCGCAGCGCTGGTGGCCACGGTGATGTTCACCTGGCGCCAGGGCGGTCGCATCGTCAGCGCGCGCCGAGCGGAGAAGGAGGGTCCGCTCATGCCGTTCATCGACAAGGTCAACGCCGGCGGTCTCACCAAGGTCCCGGGCACCGCGGTCTTCCTGCATCCCAACGCCGCCACGACGCCGTTGGCGCTGCGCCAGAACGTCAGCTTCAACCACGTCATCCACGAGAAGTCCTTCATCGTGACGACCGTCTCGGACAACGTGCCGCATGTTCCGCTCGAGGAGCGGGTGACCTTCGACGACCTCGGCGATGCCTCCGACTCCATCGACCACGTACGGCTCCGGTTCGGTTTCCAGGACGACCAAGACGTGCCCGCGGCGCTGCGACAGGCACAGGCGCAGGGCCTGCCGATCGACCCGGACGAGGCGTACTACTTCTTGTCGCGCATTCGCGTCGAGCCAAGCCGGACACCGGCGATCTCGCGCTGGCGGGCGCGCATCTTCGTCGGGCTGGCCCACAACGCGGCCAACCCGGCCCAGTACTTCGGCCTGCCTGAGTCCCGCACGATCGTGATGGGTGCGCACATCGAGATCTGATTGCCGCGTTGTCGCCCTGGACCTCGGTCGGGAGGGCCCCCACATAATGAGACATGAGCGCTCACGGATACGTGTACGTCAAGGGTGGGGACCCGCACGGACCAGTTGTGGTCGGGGTTGATGGCTCCGGGACCGACAACGCGGCCGTCGCGTGGGCCGCTTCAGCGGCGGCCTTGCACAAGCTGCCGCTGCACCTCTTGCACTCCAACGAAGTCGCGGCCGTCGGCGCCGTGCAGGACGACCCGACCATCGCCAGCAGCGAGACGCTCGATGCCCTCCGGGCGCAGGGTTCCGCGCCGCGGGTGGCCGACGAACTCGTCGGGCGGGTTCGTGCCGCGCACCCGGACCTGGAGATCGTGGCGACCGAGACGGCCGGCGCCGCCTCGGCTGCGCTGCTCGCCCGGGAGGACACCGCCCTGATGCTGGTGGTGGGGTCCGGTCGCAAGGGCGGGCTGGGGGAGCGGGTACTCGGTACGACCTCGCTCAACACGGCGATGCACGCCACCTGTCCGGTGGCTGTCGTCAACGCCGGGGTCGATCCCAGTGCGCCGCCGAAGAAGCGCATCGCGGTCGGCATCGACGGCAGCCGCGACAGCGCAGCAGCCGCGGAGATCGCCTTTGCTGCCGCGGCGGCTCGTGGGAGCACGGTGGTGTGTGTCTCCAGCTGGTACCTCGAGGTGGTCGACGGGTTCGTTGTCACCGACCGTGACGGTGAGCCCTGGCAGCGGATCGAGAAGCGGCAGCGTGAGCGGGTTGAAGCTGCCACCAAGGTTGCTCGGGAGGCGCATCCCGATGTCGACGTCGTCGTCGAGGTGGTCAACGGGCCGAGCACCAAGGTGCTGGCTGCTCAGTCAGAGCAGTCGGACGTGCTCGTGCTCGGCAGCCGCGGGCGAGGCGGATTCACCGGCAAGCTGCTCGGCTCGGTCAGTCAGAAGGTGTTGCAGGCGGCGCGTTGCCCGGTGGTCATCGTCAAGGCCAACGAGCAAGGCTGACAACAGAATCCGTAGTCGGAGGCGCCACCGCCACCGCCTCGGATACTGTCGAGCGCAATGACTCGCACTGTTCTTGTGACCGGGGGATCGAGCGGCATCGGCGCCGCGACGGTTCGGGCTTTTGCCAGCCAGGGCGATCAGGTGATCTTCACCTATCGCAGCGGAGCCGACCGCGCACAGGCCCTCGTCGCCGAAGTGAGCGCAGCCGGTGGTTCTGCCCTGGCGCTGCCGTTCGATCAGGGTGACCTGGACAGTCAGGAGGCGCTGCTCGCGCAGCTGCCGGCTCCGGTTGACGTACTCATCAACAACGCCGGCTTGGGCTCCAAGACGGTCGACTCGTACGCCGACACGCCCGCCTCCCAGGACCGAGCGCTGTTGCAGGTCAACGCTGTTGGCGTCCTGTGGCTGACGCAGGCGATCGTGCCGGGCATGGTCGAGCGCGGCTTCGGCAAGGTTGTCTCGGTGGCGAGCGTGGGCGGGGGAGTGACGCAGTTCCCGAGCTTCCGGCTGGCCGACGGCATGAGCAAGGCGGCGGTGGCGTTCATGGGACGACAGCTCGCGGCCGAGTTCGCCAAGACCCCGGTCGACGTGTTCACGGTCTGCCCAGGTGCCACGGACACCGCGATGTTCGCGGCGAGCAGCCTTGACGGGCTCGACCCGGCACAGCGCGTCGCCTTCGAGGCGGGGCTGCCCAAGGGACGTCTCATCGAGCCGGGTGAGATCGCGGAAGTGATCAGATTCCTGTGCAGCGACGCGGCGCGGGTCCTGCACGGCGCCGTGATCGACGCGTCTATGGGTCTCGGGGTGCACCCGGGTCTGATCACCGGAGGCACCGCATGACGGAGGATCTCGTCAGCGCGCTGCCGATGTCGGAGCGTGGCCGGCGCTTCGTCGGCCAGCCCAGTCATCTGGTCGAGGCTCACTTCACCGCCGTTGCGGATCCCTTTGACCCAGAACGCAATCCAGGTGGCTACGTCAATCTCGGCACGGCCGAGAACCACCTCGTCTTCGACCTGCTCGAGCCACGTCTGGCGGCCGCGCGGCCGGTCACTGCGGATGACACGCATTACGGCGTGCTGCACGGCACACAGGAGTTCCGGGCCACCGTTGCTCGGGTGCTCGGCTCGTCCGTCGCGGTGTCCCTCGACCCCGAGCACCTGATCGCCATGTCGGGCACCTCAGCCATCCTCGACGCGGTCGCCTACGCGACCTGTGATCTCGGGGACGCGGTCATCGTGCCGGCGCCGTTCTACGGCGGTTTCGAGATCGACTTCTCCGTCCGCGCGGGCGCCACGATCGTGCCTGCGCAGCTGTCCAGCGACGATGGCTTTGCGCTGTCGCCGGCCGCGGTGGTCGCCGCGATCGAGGCGACCCGAGCCGAGGGTCGCCGGGTGGGCGCTGTCGCACTCATCTCGCCGCACAACCCGACGGCCCGAGTGCACTCGGCCGACGCGATCGCCGAGCTCGTCCGCGTGACGCGAGAGCTCGGCGTACACCTGATCGTGGACGAGATCTATGCGATGTCGGCGTTCGGGGAGACTCCGTTCGCGTCCGCCCTCGCGCACGGCGCGGAGCATGTGCACGTCGTGTGGGGGTTCGCGAAGGACTTCGCGTTGTCCGGCTTCAAGGTCGGCATCCTGCACACCACCAACGTCGAGCTGCATGCCGCGGTGGCGGCTCAGGCCTACCTCGCGCCGGTGTCGACCGACGTCCAGCGCACGATCATCGAGCTCCTCGCCGACGACCAGTGGATCAGTGGGTTCCTCGCCGAGAGCCGGCTCCGGCTGGCCGCCTCGTGCAACCACCTGGAGCGCGGGCTCGGCCGGCTCGGTCTCCCGCCGACCGGTGCCGAGGCGGGTGTCTTCTCGTGGGCGGACCTGCGCGCTCATCTCCCTGAGCAGACGTGGGAGGCAGAGGAGGACCTGCGGCGGCGGATCTTCGACGAGGCCAAGATCAACATCGCGCCGGCCTCGGTGTTCCACGGTGACGAGCCAGGCTGGTTCCGGATCACGCACGCCTGCGAGCCGGCTCTCATCGATGAGGCGCTGCTCCGGCTGGGCCGGGTTCTTAACTCGTCTGGCGACGGAAGTCGTTGAGTGGCAGAGCGATTCGTACGCCGGGCAGTCGCGGCTGACCGCGACGCGTTCGTCGCCCTTCGGACCACGATGTTCGAGGCGATGAACAGCCCTGGTTGGGACGACCCGTCGTGGCAGCAGGCCGCCGGCGAGTGGTTCGACCAGCACTGGAGCTCGCCCGACGTCTGCCTGGCCGTGGTCGAGGTCGACGGTGAGGTCGTCGCCTCCGCCATGGGGTCGTTGCGCGCGATCGTGCCGTCACCCGGGAGCGACCGCGGGCGACAGCTCTATGTGCACAACGTCGCGACGCTGCCGCACGCACGGCGCCGGGGGCACGCGCAGCTCGCGTTCGATGAGGTCATGCGGTGGGCTCGCGAGGACGCGGGTGCCGAGTCCGCCGAGCTCCATGCGACGTACGAAGGACAGGGCATGTACGCGCGGGCCGGCTTCAACGTGTCGAAGGCACCGACCATGCGGATGTGGTTCGACTGACGCGCCGCGTCAGGACAACGACTCCTCGACCCGGTCGAGCCACTCGTGGACGAGGGCGCTGAACAGCACTTCCTGCTCGATGTGCACGTTGTGGCCGCCGCGATCAAGGACAGCCGACGTCAGTCGCGAGAACTGCTCGGTCAGCGACCACTGGTCGACGTAGCCGACAATGGCGTCCTGCCGGCCCGTGACCAGCAGGCTCGGGCGGTCGAACACCTGGACCGGCGCATCCTCGAAGGACCCGGTGTAGCGCTTCTCGATGCGTTCGAGGGTGGCCGTGTCGGACAGGTCGATGCCCGGTTGCACCTCCTGCTGGGTGCGCTCCAGCGTGCGAGCGTCCTTGACGACAGAGACTTCCTCGAAGGCGCTGTCCGGGGCCAGCGTCACGTCTGCGAGCGCAGCGTCATCGCGCGCCAGGACCTGGTGCTCGGGCAGGATCCGGCGATCGTGCTGAGCGATCGTCGGCGGAGCGACCATGCAGGCGCCCGCGTAGCGCCCCGGGTCGGTGCGGATCATCCCCTGGATGAGATAGCCGCCGTACGACTGGCCGGCCAGCAGGAGAGGACCGTCGGGAATCAGGCGGGACGCCGCGATCGTGACGGCCCTGAGTACCGCGTCGGTGGAGTCGATGTCTGGACCGGCGATGCTGCGGCCATGGCCCGGCAGGTCGAGGTAGACGCGGCGCCAGCCGTCACGAGCGGTGAAGACCGGCTCGAATCCCCCTGTCATCAAACGGTGGTCGCACGAGAATCCGTGCATCAGCAGGACGGTGCCATGCTGAGGACGAGCATCACCGTGCTCGACGAAATGAACCAGCGTGCCGCCTGCGTCGACGAAGTCACTCACAAGACGCGAGGTTAGCCTCCTGCGCCGACGGTGGCGGGATCGCGGCCGAGAAGGGCAAGTGCGCGGTGCCATCCCGAGCTCGCGGACGGAACCGCGTGGGCGAAGGCCGCACCGGGTCGTTCGCGACCGTCGTCGTCGGGAATCTGCTCAGCGATCGCGAGGACGGCATCCGCCAGCGCGGGCGATGGCTCGAAGCGTTCGCCAAGTCCCCATGCCAGGTCCCAGGTATGGACCACGGTATCGAGCAGCTGCGCGCCCAACAGGACATGGACCGGCAGGGGTTGGGTGGGATGCAGCTCGATCTCGACAAGCGTCCTGTCCAGATCTACGCCGGCGAATGCACTGATCAGGTCAGCGACGGACCCCTGCCACGCTGTCTGAGTGAAACGCTCTGGTGAATAAGCGGATTCGGGCGCCGCTCCCTGACTGAGGAGGGTGGCGAAGCCACGGTGCTGACCGACCATGTGGGCGAGGAGTGTTGCCAGGTCCCAGCCGGCGCACGCACTGGCGTTCGTGAGGTCGGCGTCGGTCAGTCGTACGACGTGGGTGGTCGCGGCGGCCAGGGCTTCTCGGTGCAGGTCTCGCTGGTCCGTGGTAGTCATAGATCTAGATAATCACCAAGTGGTGACTATTGCAATGGGTATCGGTCGGTAGCATCTGCGCCATGCCTGCCGAGCGTCGCGACCTGCTCTCCTCGATCCATCCCATCGCCAAGGCGCTGCGCCGGATCGAGGACGATGCGGCGGAGAGCCACGGTCTGACGATGTGGCAGTACGCCGTGCTGGCGGTCGTCTGCGCGCGACCGGCGCTGAACCAGAACGAGGTCGCCGGGCTGCTCGACTACAGCCGCAACCGGATCGTGGCCGATCTGGACCATCTGGAGTCGATGGGATGCCTGGTCAGAACGCCCGGTGCGGACCGGCGGGCGAACGCGTTGACCGCCACGGACGCAGGTGCGGATGTCATGCGCGCCGTGCAGCGCGAGATCCACAGTGGAGAGGACGAGCTCTTGGCGGGTCTCTCGCCGACAGCGCGCGCGGCATTCGGGCGGGCGGCCGATCAGCTGGCAGACCACCTGGGGGGCCAGGACTGACGGCCGAACTGGTGGCCTACTCGCGGTCCTGCCAGGTGCAGATGCAGGCCTCGTTGCCCTCGGCGTCCGCGAGGATCCAGAACGCCTTGGCGCGCGTGTCGCTGACGAGATGGCCACCGGCTGCAAGGGCATCGGCCAAGCGCTGCTCGGCTACGTCGTGGGGCATCAGGACGTCGAAATGGATGCGGTTGCGCTGCTCTCGCGGCTCGTCCATCTGCTGGAACCACACTGCTGGACCGACGCCGCGCGGATCGGAGATGGCGCGGATGGTGTCGCCCTCGACCCACGGCGGCTCGTCCTCGTAGGCCAGCAGGGCCTTCCAGAAGGGCCGGACCGCGTCGATGTCGAGCGCGTCGATCGCCAGCTCGACCACGAGGGAGGCGCGTGGGTCGGAGACGACGGACGCACCGATGGCCAGCTCGCTCAGCTTGCGCGCCAGGGCGAGGTCTCGCTCGGACACTGCGTGGATCTCGTGGGTGGTCGTGACGACGTGCACGACGCCGGGGTAGCGCACGTTGATCGCCGGGTGGTGACCCAGCTTGTCGGCGGCGGCCGCGACGCGGGACGCGAAGGCGCCGGCCTCGGCGTACGACGTGAGACGGAACGTCGCTTCGAGGGTCCCGGCGACGTAGCGCCAGTCATCGAGCCCAAGGGTGGCGAACTCTGGTGCAGGGACGCGGGTAGGCATACCTGCACCGTACGGCCGTTTGCTGACATCGGCCTTGACTATGCAACAAGGTGCATATGAAACTTGGCGCATGTCGTTGGAGCACGCGATCCTCGTGTCGCTGGCCGAGCAGTCGGCCAGCGGCTATGACCTGACGCGTCGCTTCGACCTGTCCCTCGGCTTCTTCTGGCGCGCGAGCCACCAGCAGATCTACCGGACGCTGGCGCGGATGGAGACCGACGGCACCGTCGCGTCGGAGGTCGAGGCCGGAGGCAGCCGTCCGGACCGCAAGGTCTACGCGCTGACCGATCAGGGCCGCCACGAGCTCGAGGCGTGGACGCGCAAGCCGACACCACCCGAGACCGTGCGCAGCGAGTTCGCGGTCAAGGTGCGCGGCATGCAGTACGGCGACCGCGCGGCTGTCGTGGACGACATCCGGCGACAGCGTGAGCACCACGTCAAACAGCTGGACTACTACGAGCGCAACGCCGCCAAGCACTACCCCGACCCATCTGCGGTGGCGGAGGCCGACCTGCCGGTCTACCTCGTGCTCCGCGGCGGCATCCGCACCGAGCAGACCTATGTGGCCTGGTGCGACGAGATGCTCGATCTGCTTGGACCCCAACCAAATTCAGCACCACCTCAGGAGAAGCCGTGACCTACGACCACCTGCTCTCGCCTCTCCAGGTCGGCCACCTGACGTTGCGCAACCGCATCGTTATGGGGTCGATGCACACTGGCCTCGAGGACCGTTCGAAGCACCTCCCGGAGCTGGCCGCTTACTTCGCCGAGCGGGCCAAGGGCGGCACCGCGATGCTGATCACCGGTGGCTTCGCACCCAATGTCGAGGGTTGGCTGCTGCCGGCGGGATCGCTGATGCGCACCGGCCGCGCGGCCGACAAGCACAAGCAGGTGACCGAGGCCGTACACGAGCACGACAGCCGAATCCTGTTGCAGGTGCTGCATGCTGGACGCTACGGATATCACCCGCTGATCCGGTCGGCGTCCTCGCGCAAGTCGCCGATCACGCCGTTCAAGCCGCGCGCGCTCAGCACCCGCGGCGTGGACAAGACCATCGACGCGTTCGTCCGAGCGGCCACGCTCGCCAAGCGGGCGGGTTACGACGGCGTCGAGATCATGGGCTCCGAGGGCTACCTGATCAACCAGTTCCTGGCGGCACGTACCAATAACCGCACGGACGTCTGGGGCGGATCCGCTGAGAAGAGAATGCGATTCCCGGTCGAGATCGTGCGGCGCACGCGCGACGCTGTGGGTGACGACTTCGTCATCGACTACCGCATCTCGCTGGTCGACCTGGTCGACAAGAGCCAGACCTGGGATGAGGTCGTCCAGCTGGCGCACCAGATCGAGGAGGCCGGCGCATCGATGCTCAACACCGGCATCGGGTGGCACGAGGCGCGGGTCCCCACGATCGTCACCTCGGTGCCGCGCGCAGCGTTCGCCGACTGGAGCGCGCGGATCAAGGCCGAGGTCGGCATCCCCGTGATGACGTCCAACCGGATCAACACGCCTGAGGTCGGCGACGAGATCGTGGCGAGCGGCAAGGCCGATCTGATCTCGATGGCGCGCCCGATGCTGGCTGACCCGGACTTCGCCAACAAGGCAGCCGAGGACCGCGCGGACGAGATCAACACCTGCATCGCCTGCAACCAGGCCTGCCTGGATCACACCTTCGCCAACAAGCGGGCCACCTGCCTGGTCAACCCGCGTGCGGGCCGTGAGAAGGAGCTCGTGCTGCTGCCGGTCCCGAAGGCGCGGGCCAAGCAGGTCGCGGTCGTCGGTGCCGGTCCGGCCGGCCTGGCCGCCGCGGTGTCGCTGGCCGAACGCGGCCACCAGGTCACCGTCTTCGAGGCGCGCGACGAGATCGGTGGCCAGTTCCAGATGGCCATGCGGATCCCCGGCAAGGAAGAGTTCCGCGAGACGTTGCGCTACTACACCCGGCGACTCGAGGTCCTGGGCGTGGATGTACGCCTCTCGACGGTCGCCAGCCAGGCCGACCTCGCGGCGTACGACGACGTGGTCCTCGCGACCGGGGTCAAGCCCCGACTGCCGAGCATCCCGGGCATCGATCACCCCAAGGTCGTGGCGTACGACGCCCTGCTGCGTGGCGAGGTCGAGGCCGGCCACCGGGTGGCTGTCATCGGTGCCGGCGGGATCGGTTTCGACGTCAGTGAGTTCCTGCTGCAGGACCCGGACGAGAAGTTGCACGACTGGATGGACCGGTGGGGCGTCACGGAGGACCCGGAGGCCGTCGGTGGGCTGACGGAGAAGAAGCCGCACGAACCTCGGCGCGTGATCTACCTGCTGCAGCGCAAGACATCATCGCTTGGCAAGGGGCTGGGCAAGACCACTGGCTGGGTGCACCGGCAGACGCTCAAGGACAGCAAGGTCGAGATGATCGGCGGCGTGACCTACGAGCGGATCGACGACGAGGGCCTGCACATCAGCATCAAGAAGGATGAGAAGGCGACGCCGGTCAAGCGGGTGCTCGAGGTCGACACGATCGTGCTGTGCGCCGGCCAGGAGTCGGTGCGGGACCTCGTGGCTGATGGCGTCCATGTCATCGGCGGCGCGGACGTCGCGGCCGAGCTCGACGCAAAGCGGGCCATCAAGCAGGCGACCGAGCTGGCGGCCTCCCTGTAGCCCGCGGCCTCTCCGCCAGGAGCCGGCCGCCGAGTCACCTGCGACGGGCCCTGCCGCAGGTGACTCGAGAGGCGCCGATCAGATCGGGGTGAACGTCCGGCGTACGTCGCTCTCGGTCGTTCGATAGACCGTCGCGGCGCTGCCGAGCGCTCGACTGATGCGCCCCAGGCTCTCGGCGACATTGCGCTGCTGTCGCTGCCAGTCGCTGTGCAAGGCGGTGTACTGGTTGGCCGCCGTGCCCTTCCACTGCCCCTGCAGTGTGCTCAGCTTGCGGTTGATCGCGCCCATCTGCCGCTGGATGTCGCCGGCCACGGTGCCGAGATCGGTGCCGTGGCCGGAGATCGCGTCGGCGTCGACGGTGTAGCCGCCGCCTCCGCCCCCGCCGCTGCCGCCCTTGGGTTCCATGAGCCCTCCTTGGTCTCGGTCCTGCCGTGGGTCGGCGAGGACGATGGGCGGCACGCTACGCAGGTCGGCGACATCGGCCGGCGAGTTATCCACAGCCGTGGCAGGACAAAGGTCACTGTGCCCAGGGGACATGCGTGTCTACTCATTGGCCGTGGCCTCGGCCTACGTTTGCGAGCAGGCACCCGGGCTTCGGGAGCCGACGGAGGGAGAGGAGATGCAGTGGGCATCGGCTACCTGATCACCACGCTGCTCAGCACTTTCCTCACCGCAGCGGCCGTCGCGCCGGTGCGCCGGACGTGGGCTCTCGGCCAGCTCAGCTGGCGGCTCGGCATGCAAGTCAACGAGCTCCCCTTCTTGCTCGGCGTGTGGGTGCTCCTGTCGACCGGCCTCGCCCAGGCCGAGGGCGATGTCCGTACGCCGATCGGCGCAGTCGGCCTGGTGCTCGCTGCCCTCACGCTCGTCGGGCTCTGCATCGTCGTACGCCGTTCGCTGGCTGCCGCACCGGCGGTCGCCGAGGCCCTTCGGGTCGGCCTCGGTGAGGACGCCCGATCGCGTGGCCGGCGGTCCTGGGCGCCAATTCTCTTGGCACCATTGCCTTTCCGGCCGCGCAGCGTCAGCATCCGACGCGATATCTCGTATGACGCCGAGCACCCTGAGAACGTCCTCGACATCTACTCGTCCCGCACGCCCGTCAGCGGAACACCGACGCTCGTCTACTTCCACGGGGGTGGCTACCTGAGCGGTCGCAAGAGCCGTGAGGCACGACCGCTGCTCACTCGTCTCGCGGGCCAGGGGTGGGTCTGCGCCACTGTCGACTACCGACTCAGCAGGACCGCGCCCTATCCCGCAGCGCTCGTGGACGCCAAGCGAGCGGTGGCCTGGATGCGAGAGCACGCGTCGACGTACGGCATCGATCCTGGGACGGTCTTCGTCGCAGGGAGCTCAGCGGGCGCCCACCTCGCGGCGATGGTGGCGCTGAGTCCCGGTGCGGCCGACCTCCAGCCCGGGTTCGAGACGGCGGACACCCAGGTCGCGGGCGCTATCTGCCTGTACGGCTTCTACGACACCCCGACCTGGATCGATCGGGAGCCGGGAGCGCCGTCGTCGCCCCTCGAGCTCGTCTCCGTGTCAGCGCCGCCCTTCTTCGTCGCTCACGGTGACCGGGACTCCTTCGTTCCGGTGGAGGACGCCCGTGAGTTCGTTCGGTGTCTGCGAGCGGTCTCCAGCAGCCCAGTCGTCTATGCCGAGCTGCCGGGAGGTCAGCACACCTTCGACCTCTACCACTCGCTCCGTCTCGAGGCCGCCGTCGACGGGGCTGAAGCCTTCACTAGCTGGGTCCGGGACCGGTCAGGGGAGATCCGGAGTGCGGCCGACAGGGGCCTGGCATAGCGTCGTGGTCATGACGACATCGGTGGCTGCGCGCGCGATCGGGCTCACCAAGGCTTACGGCGAGGGCGAGGCCCGCGTGCTCGCCCTGGACTCGGTCACGGTGGACCTGCAGGCGCACCAGTTCACCGCGATCATGGGGCCGTCCGGATCGGGCAAGTCGACCCTGATGCACTGCCTGGCAGCCCTCGACACCCCGACCTCCGGGCGGGTCTTCCTGGGGGACTCCAACCTCGGCAGGCTGAATGACAAGAAGCTCACGCAGCTGCGGCGCGACCGGGTCGGATTCGTCTTTCAGTCGTTCAACCTGGTCCCGACCCTGACCGCGCAGGAGAACATCTTGCTGCCCCTCGCGATCGCCGGGCGCGACCCTGAGCCGGGCTGGTTCGACGAGGTCATCGACACGGTCGGTCTGCGGTCGCGGCTGCAGCACCGCCCCAGCGAGCTCTCCGGTGGACAGCAGCAGCGGGTGGCCTGCGCGCGGGCTCTCGTCAGCCGTCCCGAGGTGATCTTTGCGGACGAGCCGACCGGCAACCTCGACTCCACGTCCGGCTCGGAGATCCTGCGGTTCCTGCGCCACAGCGTCGATGCGCTCGGGCAGACGATCGTGATGGTGACGCATGACCCGGTGGCGGCCGGTCACACGGACCGCATCGTCTTCCTCGCCGACGGCCGCGTGGTCGACGAGATGCACGAGCCCACGGCCGAGCGCGTTCTCGATCGGATGCGCGACCTGTCGACCGACCCGCGCGCTCTCGGCTCGGCCTGAGTCATGCTGCGCGCGTCGTGGAAGTCGTTGTGGGCCAGGAAGGTTCGCCTCCTGATGAGCACGTTCGCGATCGTGCTCGGGGTCGCCTTCGTCGCCGGCTCGCTGGTCTTCACCGCGACTCTCGACCGAGCCTTCACGAGCATCATGAACGGCACGGTCGGCGACGTGATGGTTCGTCCGGCGGGCCAGAAAGCGAACGACTCCTTCGCCCAGACCCGCACGGTGCCCGCGTCCGTGGTGGCGAAGGTGCGCAAGGTGCCAGGTGTCGCGCGGGCGGAAGGCGACGTGACGTCGTACTCCACGTTCGTGGTCGGCAAGAACGGCAAGATCGTCGGCGGCCAAGGTGCGCCGGGGATCGCGGTGAGCTTTCATGATGCGCCGGCCGGTCACGACACACCGGGGCTAACGGTGCGCGAGGGTCGGGCACCGACCCGAGCCGGCGAGCTCGCCCTCGACCCGGCCACTGCACGGCGCGCGGGCTACCACGTCGGGGACACGGTCAATGTGGTCACCAGCGGCGAGAAGCCAAGGGTGACAGGCAAGCTCGTCGGGCTGGCGTCCTACAGCGCGGGGAGCATGGTGGGCGCGAGCCTCGTCGTCATGGACTCGGCCTCGGCGCAGGATCTCTACGCCGGTGGTCGTGACGTGTTCACCGATGTCTGGGTCACGGCCGAGCCAGGGCACGATCAGGCAGCGCTCCGTGATGCCGTGGCCAAGGTGCTCCCGGCTGGGTCCGAGGCGGTCACCGGCGACCAGGCCGCCAAGGAGGCCGGCGACGACATCAAGAAGGCGCTCGGCTTCATCAGCACCTTCCTGCTCATCTTCGCCGGCGTCGCGCTCGTGGTCGGGTCGTTCCTGATCGTCAACACGTTCTCGATCCTGGTCGCGCAGCGCAGTCGCGAGCTGGCTCTCCTGCGTGCTCTCGGAGCGTCTCGCCGACAGGTGACCCGGTCCGTCCTGTTCGAGGCGGTGGTGGTCGGATTCGTCGGCAGCACAGTCGGTCTCGGCCTCGGATTCGTGCTGGCCATGGGCATCAAGGCGCTGTTCGCCAACCTGGGTCTGGATCTCAGCGGAACCCCGCTGGAGTTCACCCCGAGAGCGGTCGTCGCGGCGTACGTCGTCGGCATGGTCGTGACCGCAGTCGCCGCCTATCTGCCGGCTAGGCGTGCGGCGCACATCGCTCCGGTCGCCGCGCTGCGCGACGAAGTCGCCCTGCCGGAGGGCACCGTCGTACGTCGAGCGCTGGCCGGCGCGCTCATGGCGCTCGCCGGAGCCGGTGCTCTGGTCTGGGTGCTGGCGGGAGACCGTGACCGGGAGACGATCTGGCTGGGCGGCGGGCTGCTCGCGGTGATCCTGGGCGCCGTCCTGATGAGTCCCGTCATCGGCCGGCCACTGATCCGGACGATCGGCGCGGTCTATCGCAAGCTCTTCGGAGCGGTCGGGACGCTGGCCGAGCAGAACTCGTTGCGCAACCCACGGCGTACGGCCGCCACAGCGTCCGCGCTGATGATCGGCCTGACGCTCGTGGTGATGATGTCGGTCTTCGGGGCGTCGGCCAACAAGAGCGTGGACGCTCTCATCAGCAAGAACTTCACCGGTGACTATGTCGTGTCGGGGACGTTCGGGACGCCGTTCTCGCCGCAGGTGGTCGACCAGGTCAAGCGGGTCCCGGGCGTTGATGCCGTTGCGCGCACGAGGTTCACGCAGGCCGAGATCGGTTCGGAGAGAACGGGTCTCGGCGCTGTCGACCCCAAGCCACTGGCTCAAGTCGCTCGTCTCCAGGTGCAGCAGGGTTCGCTCGACCAGCTCGTCGGGAAGTCGGTCTTCGTGACCGACAAGGCGGCGAAGGACAAGGGCTACCGCGTCGGCGATCAGCTGGACGTCAAGCTCGGGGGAGTGACCACCTCGATGCAGGTCGTCGCAGTGGTCAAGGCGATGCCGGCGCTGCTCGACGTCACGACCTCGATCCAGGGCTTCGAGGCGGCGGGCGGGCCGAGGCAGGACAACTACGCGTTCATCTCACGGGCGCCCGGGGCCGACGCCGCGCAGGTGCGATCCGGCGTCGAACGCATCGTCGCCGGCATCCCGACGGTCGCAGTCAAGGATCAGGGCGAGTTCGCCGCGGAGCAGCGCGAACCGATCGACCAGATGCTGATGCTGATCTACGCGTTGCTCGGGCTGGCTGTGATCATCGCGATCCTCGGCATCATCAACACCCTCGCGCTGTCCGTGATCGAGCGCACCCGCGAGGTAGGACTGCTGCGGGCGGTCGGCCTCAGTCGGCCGCAGCTGCGACGGATGGTGCGGCTGGAGTCGGTGGTGATCGCCCTGCTGGGCGCCCTGCTCGGTGTGGCGCTGGGCATCGGGTTCGGGGTGGTGCTGCAGCGCTCGCAGTCGAGCGCAGGCGTCGCTGAGCTCGCGATCCCGTGGGGGCGGCTCGGGTTGTTCGTGGTGCTGGCCGGCGTCGTCGGTGTGCTGGCGGCCTGGTGGCCGGCCCGCCGCGCGGCTCGCCTCGATGTCCTCAAGGCCATCGCGACCGACTGACGATCGTCCCGACATTCCGTGCACCCTCGTGCACGGAGTGCCAGGTCGATTGTCGGGTGCTCACTGGGTCCAGGGCGGCGTGACCTGGGTGCCATCCGGGAGCGACGCGTGCAGGCCGACAGACGTTGTCACCCACAGGCGCGCGGACTGGTCGTGCGGATTGTCGAGACGCACGGTCGCGCCGGCCGGGAAGCGTACGACGTCGCTCGGCGCCGCCTTGTACGTCACTCCGTCGACGGTTGCCTCGACGTTCCCGTCGAGGAGGAGCAGGACTTCCTCGTGGCTGACGGTGTGCTCCTGGCCCGTCGTCTCGGGCGCGATGGCCAGCTCCCAGGCACACAGCTGGGTGCTCCCGGAGCGAGGCGCGACGTACGACCGGAACTCGCTGCCGTGCATGGAGAAGGCTTGGACATCGGACTGCTGAATGAGGTTCATGAGACTCCTAGGTAGTCAGGCTGACTGACTAAATAGTCAGCCACGCTGACTGATGTGTCAAGGTGGAGCGGTGAGTGACGACGACCTGCCGTTCCTGCTGCTGGCCGCGGGCAATGCCGTGGTCGAGAGTGTTCAGAGCGCGATGCAGGCGCACGGATTCGAAGACATCCGACCCGCGCACGGATTCGCCTTTGTTCGGATCTCGGGGCCTGGCTGCACGCTCGTCGACCTCGCTGAGCACATGGGCATGACGAAGCAGTCGACGAGCACGTTGGTGGCAGAGCTGGAACGCAAGGGGTACGTCGCGCGCTCGCCTCATCCGCTCGACGGTCGGGCCTTCCTGATCCAGCTCACGGAGCGCGGCGTCGCGGCGACCGTGGCCGCGACGGAGGCGACCAGCGGAGTCGTACGTCGGTGGCGGCGTGAGCTGGGCGCCGGTCACGTGGAGGCGCTGACGGCTGACCTGCGGGTGATCGCGCGGGAGGGCCGGGTTCGCCCTACCTGGTGAGCCGCCCGGCGTCGCGGGAGGTCAGGCCGCGAGGGCGTCGGGGAGCGGCTTGGCGTGCAGCACCGTGAGCGCGGACACCGCGCGGGTGAGCACGACGTAGAGGCGGCGCAGCCCGGTGCGCTCGTCGGGCTCGGCGGCGGCGATGTCGGTCGGCTCGATGACCACGACGCGGTCGAACTCCAGGCCCTTGGCCACGGTCGCGGGCACGAGCTGAACCTGGTGATCCTCGTCGTCACCGTGCTCTTGGTCGAGGCGGCCGTGCTGGATCCCGTTGTCCTGCAATGCTTTTGAGAGACGATCGATGTCAGCGTCCGGGGCGATCACGCCGATCGATCCTGGCACGTGGCTGGTCTCAGCGAGTACGGCGGCGAGCTGAGCATCGAGCTCGCGCGCATCGACGGCCACCAGGTCCAGGCGTCCGGGGTTGTCTCGGACCGAGACCGGGGCGCCGAGCCCGGGGGCCATGGTCGGAAGGAGGCGGGCGGCGTACTCGATGACAGCGGCCGGGACCCGGAAGCCGCGGTCGAGGATCTCGAGGTGATGGCTCGGCTTGCCGAGGTGCGTCATCGTCTCGTCCCAGGACGAGGTCGCCCACGGCGTGGTGCCCTGGGCGATGTCGCCCAGCACGGTGGCCGAGCCGGTCGAGCAGCGTCGCCCGACGGCGCGCAGCTGCATGGGCGACAGGTCCTGCGCCTCGTCGAGTACGACGTGGCCAAGGCTGGTCATCCGGCTCAGGACGTCCTGAGCCTCGTCCAGGAGTGCCATATCGGCGAGCGACCAGCGAGCCGCACCCTTGCTACGAACTGGCTTTTCCCACAACAGGATTGACTGCTCGTCGTTGGTGAGCGTGTCCGTGGCCGCCACACCCAGCGCATCGGGTGAAGACCACAGCTCGAACAGCACCTGCGCGGCGTCGACGGCCGGCCACACGGTGGCGACGAACTTCTTCATTGGTGCCGACCGCGCGACGGCGTCCTGGACGCGGTCATCGGGGGAGTCACCCGCCTGCTCCATCAGCAGCAGCACAGCGTGCGCGAGGCGCTGGGGGAGCATCTGGCGCGCGGCGTCGTAGCGGACCCCTCGTGAGACGAGCTCGTCGAGGATCTCCTGCACCTCGTACGCCGGCACCCGCCACTTGCGAATGCCCCTGGGCACGATCAGCGGCTCGGTCGCGCGCCGGACGTGCGACCAGACGGCTCGCCGAATGACGTCGGCCAGCCGCGAATCACCTTTGAGAACACCGACATTCGCCGACTCAGTCGCCCGGATCCGACCGTGAGCGAGAAGATCCTCGATCGTCGCGTGCCCGACCCGGATCTCACCGAGAGCCGGCAGCACGGCGCCGATGTGGTCGAGGAACGCCTTGTTGGGTCCAACGACCAGGACGCCCGTGCGGTCGAGCCGCTCGCGGAAGGAGTAGAGCAGCCACGCCGCGCGGTGCAGCCCGACAGCGGTCTTGCCGGTGCCAGGCGCCCCCTGGACACAGATGGTCGTCGCGACGTCGGCGCGGACGATCTCGTCCTGCTCCGGCTGGATGGTCGAGACGATGTCGCGCATCGGACCGGTGCGCGGTCGCTCGATCTCGCTCGCCAGAATGTCGGACTTCTCTTCGGGTTCAGCGGGGTCCGTGAGGTGCTCGTCCTCGATGGCGGTCAGCGCACCGTGGTCGACACCGAAGCGACGGCGGAGGACGACATCCATCGGCGCGGAGTGCGAGGCGCGGTAGAACGCGGTCGACACCGGCGCGCGCCAGTCGATGACCACGGGGTTGCCACGCGCGTCCGCGACGTGGCGGCGGCCGACGTACCAGCGGTCGCCACTGCGCGAATCTGCTGAGGCCGCAACGCTGCTGGCGTCCTGCGGGCCACCCGTTGACATGTCGATCCGGCCGAAGAACAAGGTGGTGCGCGGGTCGTCCTGGAGCGATGCGATACGTCGGGCGAGGGTGTAGCTCAGGGCTTCGCCGGAGATCGCATCACTCGCCTTGGAGGCGTCGAGGGACTCGGCTGAGGTACGCATCCGGGCCAGCTCGGCGCGGGCGTTGTCGAGGTAGGTCTGTTCGGCAGTGAGGTCGTCATCGAGGCTGGGTGCGCTGGTAGGTCCAGACATGACGAAGGAAGGCGCCTTTCGTTGGCTGGTGTGTTGAGGGGGAAGGGCGACGCTACCCGCGAACGCTGAGGCTGTCGACTGATTTCCGGGGTAACCTCGCGCGGTGCGGATCCTCTTTACGTTCATCGGCGGCCTCGGCCACTTCCGACCGCTCATCCCGATCGCCCGGGCGGCCCAGGCCGCAGGGCACACGGTGGCCGTCGCGGGTACGGGCAAAAGGACCCAGGAGATCACGGCCGCCGGCTTCACGGCCTTCCCGACCAGTGGCCCACCCCAGCCGACCAGCCCTTCCGAGCGCGCTCCGATGGAGGCACCGGACCCCGAGGCGGATCTCCGGCAGCTGGCAGAAGGCTTCGCCGGTCGTGGGGCACGGCGCCATGCCGCAGCGATCACCGAGATCGCCCGTTCGTGGCGACCTGATGTCGTCGTGCGTGATGAGGTCGACTTCGGCAGCGCGATCGCCGCGGAGCTGCTCGGTCTGCCGTGCGCCACGGTGATCGTGCTGGCCGCCGGAGGATTCCTGCGGCCCGAGGTGGTCGCGGCCTCGCTGCGCGAGGTGCGGTCCGAGGTCGGCCTGCCGCCAGACCCGGAGATGACCATGCTGAGTCGTGGACCGATCCTGGCGCCTTTCCCGCAGAGCTTTCGGGACCCGCAGTTCCCGTTGCCGCCCGACACGTTCTCTTACCGGTCGGCCGTCGTCCCCGCTCCCGGCCCTCCGCGGGAGAAGCCGACCGTCTACGTCACGTTCGGCACGGTCAACACCGCCATCGAGCCCTTCGGCCCCGTCCTTGGCGGCCTCGCGACACTGCCCGTCGACGTCGTCGCGACCGTTGGGAACAGCATCGAGCCGGCGGAGCTCGGGCCGGTGCGTGACGGCGTACGGATCGAGCAGTTCATCCCGCAGGACGAGGTGCTGCCGCACTGCGACCTCGTCATCTCGCACGCCGGCTCGGGCAGCGTCATCGGCGGTCTGACCCATGGGCTGCCGTCGGTGCTGCTCCCGATGGGTGCGGATCAGCCGTACAACGCGCGCCGCTGCGCCGACCTCGGCGTCGCGCAGGTCTTGGACCCGATGACCGCCACCGCGGATGAGGTCCGGGCCGCAGCGTCCACCGTTCTGGCCGACGCGCGATACCGCGAAGCAGCGGCCGAGATCCGCGACGAGATCAGTGCGCTTCCCCTGCCGGACGAGACGATCCCGCTGCTCGAAGCGCTGGTGTAGACGCGGGACGGCGCCCGCAGGGATCTCCCTGCGAGCGCCGTTCCGCCCCTCCGTGCACGGTGCTCGTCGCCCCCGATCGGGCACCGCCTGCTCCGCTGCAGGACAACCCGGTGCCAGCCGCCCCCGACCGGCACCGGATGTCCTGACTCAGCGGCGCGTACCCACCAGCTCGAACTCGCGCTCGGGCGGGTGCTCCTTCGACGAACCGCCACGTTTGGCGTCGCCGTGACCGGGCCACCAGGCTGCGTGACCCAGCAGTGCGGTCAGCGCCGGTGTGAAGAACATCGCCATGATGAACGCCGCGACTCCGATCCCGAAGGAGATCGCGAAGCCCATCGACACCATCAGCTCGTTGCCCGCCAGCATCAGCGAGGCGAACGAACCCGCCAGGATCAGACCGGCTGCGGCGACCGTCGGTCCCGCGTGCTGGAACGCCTTGGCTGCGGCATCTCGAGGCGAGAGCCCTTCTCGTGCTTCTTCACGCAATCGAGCCACCATGAGGATGTTGTAGTCGGTCCCCAACGCGACCACGAACAGGTACATGTAGATCGGAAGCATGAAGATCAGGCCGCCGGTGGACGAGCTGTTCTGGATCAGCAGCACCGTCGCACCCAACGTCGCGCCGAAGCCGAGCCCCACCGAGAGCATGAGGTACAGCGGTGCGACCAGGCTCCGCAGCAGCAGCGCCAGGATCACCATGATGATCAGGGCAGCGACCGGGAACACCACCTTGTAGTCGCGCACCATCGCGTCATCCAGGTCCACGAACACCGATGTCGTTCCCCCGACATACGCATGTGTTCCTGGTGGTGACTGGTGCGCGGCATCGCGCAGCGGTCCGGACACGACGTCCAACGCCTTGTCAGATCCCGGGTCGTCGTCCAACGTGACCTGGTAGGTCGCGGTGGACTTGTCCTGGCTCAGCTCAGGCGGCGAGATCGTCCCGACGCCAGGCACCTTGCCCAGACGAGCGGCGTACGACGTGAGCTCGCCCTGGTTGAGCGCGCCCCTCTCGCTGGTCACCAGCACCGTGCTCGGGTCGGTCGATCCTGCAGGCAACCCCTTCTTCAGGGTGTCCAGCGCGATCGTGGACTCCGCGTTCTTCGGAAGGCTGCTGGAGCCGAAGTCGAAGGACGGTTTGAACCCGAGTGAGAACACCGAGAGGGCGATGAGGATGCCGCCGGTGACGATGGCGTACAGACCGGGACGGCGACCGAGCGAACGGCCGATCCGCGCCGACATCGCACGCTTCGGCTCACGCTTCCACGCCTTGCTTGGCCAGAAGACCTTGCTGCCCAGCAGCGACACGACGGCCGGTACCAGGGTGAGTCCTGCGACGAGCATGACGGCCACTGCGATGGCAAGAGCAGGACCGATGGCTCGGAAGAGACCCAGCGAGGAGAGCACGAGCGCCATGAAGGCGGCGATGACCGCACCGGCAGCTGAGGCGATGGCCTCGCCGACGCGCCCGACCGAGGAGACCATGGCGGTCTTCTTGTCCTCGCCCATTCGGAGACGTTCGCGATAGCGGAACATCAAGAACAGGATGTAGTCGGTACCGATACCGAACATCACGATGATGAGGATGACGCTGATCGAGCCGTCGGCGTTGAGGTCGAACGCCTCGTTGGCGAAGGCGATCAGGCCGGTCGCGACCTGAGAGACCAGCAGGATCAACACAATCGGGAGCAGTGCGATAACCGGGCTGCGGAAGATGATGAGCAGCAGCACGATGATCAGGCCGATGGTGGCCAGACCGATCAGGGCCTCGGACTTGCTGTCGGCCTCTTCACCATCGATCGCCTGAGCGGTCGAACCGGTGACGGCGGCACGCAGGCCGGTGTCTTTCACCTGATTGCTCAGGTTGGTCCGCATCCCCTTGATCGTGTCGCGGGCGTCATCGCCGTACGCGTCGGCGTCCTTGACGTAGTTGATGCCCAGGGTCTGCACGAGATGGTTGGGCGCAGGGGGACCGGCGACGACCGAGCTGACCGGAGCCTTCGGGCTCTGCCCGAGCTCACTGGTGATCTGCTTGATCTTCGCGTTGTCGGCGGCGGTGAGTGCCTTGCCGTCCTTGCGGTCGATGACGACGATGCCACCGAGCGTGGTCGCGTCGGGGTACTTCGACTCCTGCAGCTGAGCCGCCTTGATCGACTCGTAGTGCTGCGGCAGGAAGTCCGACTCCTCATTGGATGTGGTCAGCTTGGGCGCCGTGGCGATGATCGCGGCCGCGATGATGATCCATGCGCCGATCACCCACCACGGGTGGCGCACCACGCCCTTGCCGAGCTTGGCAAACATGTGTCTCCCCTGAGTCAGGCTTGGTTGATGTTGACCAGCCTGCCCGCGCGCCGGGGCAGAGTCATCACGCCAGAGGTGGTTTCAGGGGCGACTCAGGGATGGTTCGGGGGTAGCCCTGAGGGGTGACATGCAGACCGCGGGACGTCATACCAAAGTCTGGTACGACGCCGCGTCGAGAGGCGTGGGCCATAATCAACGCGCCTCGCTTCGGGGCGTGATCAGGAGGGGGCCGCGTGACGACACGCACCAGCACGCGGGCGTCACGTAGGACCCAGCAGCACGCACCGCTTGACCGTCTGGTCGCGCTGCTTCCGTGGGTGATCACCTTCGTTGTGCTTGCCTTCATCAGTCATGCCGGTGGCGCGCGCTGGCGTGAGATCGCCGTGTACGTGATCGCGCTTGCGGTGTTCGTCTCCCTCCCCGGAGTCATCACGTGGCGACTCCTGTGGTCCCGACGCGATGAGGACACCTGGCTCGACCAGGTCGTGTTCGGCACGCTCCTGGGCCTGTGCCTGCAGCTGCCGGTCTACGTCGTGGGGCGTGTGATCGGCGTACCCTTCCTGCCTGCGGCGATTCCGCTGGTCGCCCTGGCGATCGCGCTGGTCCGCGACGACCGGCGTTCCCTCTTGCGGCCCCGATTGCAAAGAGTGCCAACGGTTCTCGCCTGGGGAGTCGCGACAGCAACGACCTTCGCGATGGTCTGGCTCGGCGGCATCGGCTGGCTGACCTGGGCGTACCCACGCACGGACCCGGCCAGTCCCAACGGTGACGAGCCCTATCAAGTGGCCCTCGTCGCTGAGCTCAAGCACCACTTCCCGCCGCAGATTCCGATGGTCGAGGGGCAGCCCCTGGACTACCACTGGTACGTCAACGGCCACCTCGCCGCGATGTCGTGGCTGACCGACCTCACACCGACCGTGCTGCTCGATCGGCTCTTGCTGCCGATGACGACCTTCTTGGTGTTCGCAGCGACCGGGCTCATCGCGTACCGGCTGACCCGCTCGGCGTGGGCAGGCGCGGGCGCGCCCGTGATTCTCGGGCTCGTCGGTGACTACTCGCCCTTCCATGGCAGCAACGCGATGTCGTCGTTCAACGAGCTGTTCTTGTCGTTCTGGGAGCCACTCAGTCCCTCGCTCGGATTCGGGCTGGCTCTCATGTTGCTCACGGTCCATGTGCTCTTGAAGGTGCTGGGTGAGCGTCGCCCTACGCGAGGCGACCTGGCACTCCTGGCCATCGCCACCTTGATGCTGAGCGGTGCCAAGGCAACCTGCCTGCCGATGATGCTGGCCGGCTTGCTCCTGGTCGGCGTGGTCGTCCTGATCCGGCGCCGCCCTCGCCGGACGGTGCTGATCGCGTGCGCGATCACCGCAGTCGCCTTGGTGTTCGCGCAGGTGGTGCTGTTCCGCGGCGCCAGCCAAGGCATGTGGATCCAACCACTGCACCTGGGTGAATACATCACCTGGAAAATGAAGCTCCCCGGTCACGGGCTGCCGCTCGTCGGAGCGACGGCGTTGATGGTCATCTCGTGGGCGTGCGCCTGGGTGGGTGCGGCGTTCCTGGCCGGCCGGGCAACGCGTACCGATCTCCGTGTCGTCTTCTTGATCGGCTGCGGAGGCTCGGGCGTGGCAGCAGCGCTCATGCTCGGTCACCCCCACTACAGCGAGGACTACTTCGCGAGGTTCGCCGAACCGTTCCTCGCCATCGCTGCCGCGTGGGGTCTGTGGACCGTCCTCTCTCGTTGGCCCGCCCGCCAGCGCGCGCGGCTCCTGCTCATCGGAGCGACGGCCGGAGTCGTCATCGCCTACCTCGCCCGCAGCAGCACGTCGAGGCCGATCGCGTACGAACCAACGCGGGCGTCGTACGGCCAGCTCGCCCTCCCGTACGTCATCACCGTCGCCGCCCTGATCGTCGTCGGCGCCGTCGCCTGGTTCGTCGTACGCCGACAGCCTCACGTCGGGCGAACGGCGATGGTCGCGGCGCTGGTGACCATCGCCGTGACCTCTCTCGGACTGATCCGCGTCCCGGACACCGCGGTCGCTGTCGCCGATCGGCCGTGGCGCAAGGTCGCGACGCCCCCGCGAGCGACTGCGCCCATCGGACTCGGTGGTCTGGCGGCCGCGCGCTGGGTGCGAGAGCACAGCTCTCCGAATGACCTGCTTGCGACGAATGCCCATTGGCGTCAACCGGGTTCGCGAGTCACGCGGGACAACAGGAACATCTGGATCGCAGCCCAGACGGAGCGCCGTGTCCTGCTCGAAGGCTGGGCTTACACGCCTCCGATCCTCGCCGAGGCAGCGCGTCGACGTATTCGCACACACGCCATCGGCTTCTACGATCCGCCCCTGCTGGCTGCGAATGATGCGGCGTTCACCCGACCGAGCAACGCCACCTTGGGTCTGATGCGAGATCGCCACGTCCGCTATCTCGTGGTCGACCTGCGCTACCCGTCAGACCTGCCCGGACTGCAACGAGTCGCCGACCTGCGCTTCCGCACTGGCGACTACGCCGTCCTTGAGGTGCGCCGCTGAGCGCGGTCGGTCGAAGACTGACCTGCGGGGTGCGTACAGCACGAAGGCGCCTCCCGGCGTAAGCCTGGGAGGCGCCCTTGGACCTGGTGTGAGCCCGTCACAGCTCCCAGGTCTACCCCGTACTGGCCGGCCACACGGAGGAAGGGCATGACCGGCCATTGATCACGACGACGAGGAGTCAGCGCCTAGCGTCGCCGTGATGTTCTGACGCTTGCCGTCCCGCACGACGGAGAGCGTCACCTTCTGGCCGACGGTGCGCTCGCGCACCTGCCCGACCAGAGAGGTTGAGGAGTCGACGGACTCGCCGTCGATGGAGACGATCGTGTCGCCTTCCTTGAGCCCGGCCTTCGCAGCAGCGCTGCCCGGGTTGACCTTGGAGACCTTGGCACCTGTCAGGGTGGCCGCGCCGTCCTTGACCTGAGCGCTGGTCGCCGAGATGCCGAGCTGGGCGTGCTGCGCCTTGCCGGACTTCATCAGCTGGCCGGTGATGTTCTTGACCACCGTCACCGGGATCGCGAAGCCGATGCCGATGTTGCCGGCCTGGTCCTGACCCGAGCTGCCGGCGTTGGGGATCGAGGAGTTGATCCCGACGAGCCTGCCACTGCCGTCGACCAGCGCACCACCGCTGTTGCCGGGGTTGATGGCCGCGCTCGTCTGGATCGCGTTGGTCACGACCTCGTCCGACTGGGTGGGCTGCTGCGGATCCTGCTGCGGGTTCTGCTGACCCTGGCCGGGGGTCTGCGGCTGGTCCTGGCCACCGCCGCTGCTCTGCGTGCTCACCGGACGGTTCAGCGCGCTGACGATGCCGGTGGTCACGGTGCCCGACAGGCCGAGCGGGTTGCCGACCGCCATGACCGGCTGGCCGACGACGAGCTTGGAGTCGTCGCCGATCGTCACGGGCGTCAGGCCCTTGGGCGGGCTCGTCAGCTTGATGACGGCCAGGTCGGTGGACGGGTCCTTGCCGACCACCGTGGCGTCGTACTGACGGCCGTCATTCAGGGTGACCGTGAGCTTGCCGCCGTCGGCGACCACGTGGTTGTTGGTGATGATGTTGCCCGCGGTGTCGAGGATGACGCCCGAGCCCTGGTCACCGCCGCCACCGTTGGTCTCGAGCGTGATCGAGACGACGCTGGGCGCGACCTTGGCAGCCGTAGCCGACCAGTTCACCGAGCCCGCATCAGCGAAGTCGGCCGGGTTGGCCTTCACCACCGTGGTCGGGCCGGCGGCCGACGGGCTGCCGCCATTGTTGTCGTCCCGCGTCGCGGCGTAGGTGCCGCCGCTGGCGAGCGCGGCCGCGAGGAGCGCGGCGAGCGGTACGGCGACCCAGGGTGCCCGTCCACTGCGCCCGGTGCTCGTGGTGCTGGCGTGCTGGGCGTACGCCGGTGCTTGCGCTCCGTAGGGCTGGTGGCTCGACGTGGGGGCGCCCCACGTCGAGGCCGGCGGCCCATGGTGCGCAGCTGCGGGATGTCCCTGCTGAGGAGCCATGGGCTGCGGGCCAGTGTGCTGCGGACTAGTCGGCTGCGGGCCGGTGTGCTGTGACTGCTGAACCGGCGCGTGCTCAGCCGGCGTCGGCGGTGCGGGCACGGGCTGAGCCGGCGACTGCTGGGGGTGAGCGCCGGCGGCAGGTGAGCCCTCAGGCGCTGGCACTGCCGGGGGGACAGGCGGAATGGGCTGCGTGTGCTCGGGATTCGAGCCCTGGGGCTGCTGGTCGTCCTGCGTCATCACATGCTCCTCAGCTGCTACGGCGCACTCTCTAGGAGCGCTAGGTCTTACTGAACTGCTTGGGTCTGGACGGGTCCTGGCCGGTCACTGTGAGACACCTGTGGAATGCGCACGATGAAGGTCGCGCCACCGCCTGGTGTCTCCTCGACATGCACGGTGCCGCCGTGGCTCTGCACGATGGCGGCTGCGATGGCGAGTCCGAGGCCGCTACCGCCGCTAGCGCTGTTGCGGCTGGCGTCGGCTCGGTAGAAGCGCTCGAAGATACGTCGGCGCTGGTCGGGCGGAACGCCGTCGCCGTGGTCGCGCACCTGGAGCTCGGCGTTCCAGCCGCGGGTGCCGACCGCGATCTCAATGGGGGTCTGCTCAGGGGTGTATCGGATGGCGTTGGCCATCAGATTGGTGACGACCTGGCGGAGTCCGGCCTCCTCGCCGAAAACCACGGCTGCCTGCACGGGTCCATCGAGCCCGACCAGGCGGATCTCGCGGTCGTGGTCGAGCGCCTGAGCATCCTGCGTCGCGTCGGCTCCGATGACCGTGAGATCGACCGGGCCGAGGTTGCGGGGCTGCTCGCCCGGTGCGGGCTGGCGGCGTTCGAGCCGTGTCAGTGTCAGCAGGTCCTCGACCAGTACGCCCATGCGCGTCGCCTCGTCCTCGATCCGTCGCATCGCGGAGCGGACGTCCTCAGGCTCGGACACGGCGCCCTGGCGGAACAGCTCGGCGTACCCCCTCACGGTGGCGAGCGGCGTACGGAGCTCATGAGACGCGTCAGCCACGAATTGGCGCATCCGGTCCTCCGAGGCGGCCCGCACGACGAACGACTCCTCGATCTGCGCGAGCATCACGTTGAGCGAGTGCGACAGGCTGGAGACCTCGTCCTTGGTGGCTGCCTCGGGGACGCGTCGGCTCAGGTCTCCCGCGGCGATCGCCTTGGCGGTGTCCTCGATCTGGCGCAGCGGCCGGAAGGCCCGCCGGATCGCGAACCACCCGAGCAGCGCACAGGTCGCCAGCGCCAGCAGCGCGATCAGCACGCTGAACCAGCGCACCTTGGTCACGATGATGTCGACCCGATCGAGGGAGACCGCCACCGCGTAGAGGCCACCGTCGTCGGTCGTACCGGCAACCACCATCCAGCGCGTCGAGCCGCCGCCGGCGGACTGTACGACGAAGGGCTGGTGGTCAATGACGCGCGGCGAGGTGATGGTCAGGTTGGGGAAGCGCGGCTTGGGCCCGTTGGTCGTCGGGGTGGTGTCCGTCGAGTCCTCGTTGATGGGCGAGACCGGTAGGTCGCGGATCTCGGCGACGGGCCGGTCAGCGGTGGCCGGAAGGATGATGCGGGTGGCGTAGGTGTTCTCGGGGACGACCGCATCGATCGTGGTGTTGCGGTTCTCGACGACGGCGTCGTGGGCGGCCTTGGCGATCGGTCGGTACGACTGCCGCAGCTCCGTGGACTGGCGCTCCTCGAGATAGCTGCGCAGCTGGTGCGCGCCGGCCGTGCCCGTGATGGCGAGAGCCGCCGCCAGCAGGCTGAGCATGACGGCCACGAGCCGCAGCCGCAGCGGCATCTCGTGCAAGGGCTCGGTCAGCTTGTCGCGGGTGCGCTGGGCCGCCGCCGACGTCCTGGCTGCGGCTGGCGCAGGCGCCGGAGAACTCACTCCCGAGGCTCGCGCAGGACGTAGCCGACGCCGCGCTTGGTGTGGATCAGCGCGGGCCCGTCGACGTCGATCTTGCGACGCAGGTAGGAGATGTAGGACTCGACGATGCCGGACTCACCGCGGAAGTCGTAGTCCCAGACGTGGTCCAGGATCTGCGCCTTGGACAGCACGCGGCCGGAGTTGAGCATGAGGTAGCGCAGCAGCTTGAACTCGGTCGGGGAGACGTCGATGACCTTGCCCGCCCGGCGTACCTCGTGTGAGTCCTCGTCCAGCTCGAGGTCGGCGACCGCTATCGCCGCCCGGTCGCCGGGCTCCTCGGTCTGAGTACGTCGCAGCACGGCTCGGATGCGCGCCACCACCTCTTCGAGGCTGAACGGCTTGGTGACGTAGTCGTCGCCGCCCACCGTGAGTCCCTTGACCTTGTCGTCGACAGAGTCGCGAGCGGTCAGGAACACGATCGGCACCTCGTGGCCGTTGCCCCGCAGCTTGCGGGTGACGGTGAAGCCGTCCATGTCCGGCAGCATCACGTCGAGGACGGCGAGGTCGATCTCGTTGTCGTCAGCCAGCTGGAGCGCATCGCGTCCGTTGGCGGCCGTATGGACCTCGAAGCCGGCGAACTTCAGGCTCGTCGCCAACAGCTCGCGGATGTTGGTCTCGTCCTCGACGACGAGGAGGCGTGCCTCAGGTGCGGATGTGCTCATAGGACCACCCTCCGCCTCATTCCTGAGAGTCGTCTGGGAGTCCCCTGGGGGGCGAACCACCGCTGGTCGAGTAGCCGGAGCGCTAGCGGAGGCGTATCGAGACCTGCTGCGCGCGGTCGCCGGGTCTCGATACGTCTCGGCTAGCGCCTCGCCTACTCGACCAGCGATGGAAGGGTTACTGAAATAGTTAGCGAAAGTAATGAGTTATCCTAGTTACCTAGGTTAACTAGTTCAGGAGGGGCCACGTCACAGGCACCAGCACAGATGAGTCCAGCCGCACGCCGCCGGCTCGCCGGAGAGCTGCGCTCGGTCTGCATGCGGATCAGCCGCAGAGCACGATTCGAGAACACCGAAACCATTGCGCCGCACCAGTTCTCGGTGCTGGCCCGGCTCGAGAAGAGCACCGCCACCGCGCGTGAGCTCGCCGAGTACGAGTGCGTGAGCCCGCCGTCCATGTCACGCACGATCAACGCCCTGGTCGAGAAGGCGTACATCAGTCGGTCGGACAATCCCGACGACGGACGACAGGTGATTCTCACACTGACGTCCGAGGGGCGTACGGCGCTCAAGGCCACCCGCCGCTCGCGAGACGAGTGGATGCTGAAGCGTCTCGGCGACCTGACCGAGGAGGAGTGCCGAGTCCTGGAACAGGCCCGCGACATCCTCACCCGCGTGGCAACCCGATGAGTCCTACGTTCGCCTCCCTCTCTATCCGCAACTACCGGATCTACTTCTTCGGGGCCCTCGTCTCCAACGTCGGGACGTGGATGGGCCGCGTCTCGCAGGACTGGCTGGTCCTGACCGAGCTCACCGATCACGACTCGACGGCGCTCGGCATCGTGACTGCGTTGCAGTTCGCGCCCGTCGTGCTGCTGGCGCCGTGGGCGGGGGCGCTGGCCGACCGCTTCCGCAAGCGCCGCATCCTCTTCGGGACCCAGACGGCGCTCGCCGTCACCTCCGCGATCCTGGCTGTCCTGACGCTCACGGGCGTCGTACAGCTCTGGCATGTCTACCTGCTCGCCCTCCTGCAGGGCATCGCCACGGCCGCGGACAACCCGACGCGCCAGGCGTTCGTGTCGGAGATGGTGCCGCAGGACCGCATCAGCAACGCCGTCGGCCTCAACAGCTCGTCGTTCAACGCTGCGCGCCTCATCGGTCCGGGGTTCGCCGGGCTGCTGATCGCCTGGATCGGCACCGGCTGGACGCTGGTCTTCAACACCGTGTCGTTCGTGTCCGTGCTGTTCGCGCTGAAGATCATGCGGGGGAGCGAGCTGCAGACGCCACCGCTGGCCAAGGGACGTGGCGGCCTGCGTGAGGGCTTCGCCTACGTGCGGCACCGCCCCGACATCATGCTGATCATGGCCATGGTGTTCATGCTCGGCACGTTCGGGATGAACTTCCAGATCACCACCGCGCTCATGGCGACGACCGTGTTCGGCAAGGGGGCGGGGGAGTTCGGGCTGCTCGGCTCGATCATGGCGATCGGGTCGCTGTCGGCCGCGCTGATGTCAGCCGGTCGAAGCCAGCCGCGGCTGCGGGTGCTGATCGTGGCGCTCGTCGGCTTCACCATCGCGTCGGGTGCGGCTGCGCTCGCACCGTCGTACGTCTGGTTCGCCATTCTGCTCGTGCCGGTCGGACTGACCGCCATGACCGTGATGCCGACCGCGAACTCGATGGTCCAGCTCAGCGTCGCACCGGAGATGCGCGGTCGCGTGATGGCGCTCTACATGGCGATCTTCATGGGCGGTACGCCGATCGGTGCGCCCCTCATCGGCTGGGTCGGCGCGACGTACGGTGCCCGCTGGACCATCCTGGTGGGCAGTATCGCCACGGGTCTGACGGCCATAGGTGCGACCATCTACGTCATGCGACGCGACGACATACGACTCCGCTACGAGTGGGACCGTGGGCCGCACCTCGACGTGCTCCGGCCACGCGACCGTGCTGAAGCTCTGACGCCGGAGCAGGTCCGATGATGTCGCCGCGGTTCCGCCGGACGATCGTGATCGTCGCGTTGGTGGCCTTCATCGGTACATCCGTGCTCGCCGCCCTCATCTCCTGACCGACCCACCGCCGGTCGAGTAGGCGAGCCCCCAAGGGCGAGCCGTATCGAGACCAGATGCACGCGCGCACCCGGTCTCGATACGCCTCCGCCAGCGCTCCGGCTACTCGACCAGCGAGGGGGCGGTGGCTTGGGCGCGGAGGTTGCGCTGCAGGTCGTCGAGCAACTCGATCACGATGCGCCGCAACGCTTTTGGCGCGTCCGGGTGCTGCTCGAGCCAGCCCTGCGCCTGTCGTACGACGGGGTGCTCGGCGGGATCCTGACCCTCACTGAGCGAGCCGCCCGGGAACAGCCCGCGCGCCAGGATCGAGGCCATCACCATCGTCCGCGAGCCCCACCAGTCGCCGATTGAGGCGAAGTAGCGCTCGACGTATTCCGGAGCCGGATCGCCGCTGGCGTGGTTGAAGCCCTGGACCAGCGATCGCAGATGGTCGTTGGTGACTGTGTCATCCGTGGTCGCCTTGTCCCAGGCGGCCGCCTTGGCGTCCGCCGTCGGACGGCTGGCGAGGGCGAGGACGTACGCCGTCCGACCCGTCATGGTGTCGTCCGCAGCCAGAGCACCGCTCAGCTCCTGCGCCGTTGCGGCGTCCTGCGCGGCCAGCGAGGCCCAGGCGTTCCAGCGCAGGTCGGCGTCGACGGACAGTCCGTCCGGGGCGGCACTCCCATCGAGGAGCCCGCGCACGGCGTCGACGCCGTCCGAGGAGGTCGACGCTGCGTAGGTGAGGTGCCGCGCCCAGATCAGCTGGGCGTCCGACTCCGGGGCAGCTGCAGCCAGACCCGCGGCGCAGGTCTCGACGAGCCGCGTGCGGGCCGCGTCGCGCTGGGCCACGGGCAGGTAGCTCTCGATCGCCGACTTTGCATTCGTCAGCACGGTCCCCATCAAGGCCGAGTCGGGCTCGCGGCTCGCCTGGGCGGTCACGATGTCGAGGAAGTCCGCCGCAGGCAGCACGGCGTCGCGGGTGGCATTCCAGAGCGAGGTCCAGACGAGTGCGCGTGACAACGGCGACTCGATGGTCGCGAGGTGCTCGTGCGCGGTCTTGAGCGAGGTGGCGTCGAGCCGCACCTTGGCATAGCTCAGGTCGTCGTCGTTGATCAGCACCAGGGTTGCGCTGACACCGACCGCCTCAGGGATCTCGGTGGCATCGCCAGAGATGTCCGTCTCGATCGCCTTGGTGCGCCGCAACGATCCGTCGACGACGTCGTACAGGCCGATCACGAGGCGGTGTGGCCGCGAAACGGCTTCTCCCGTAAGGGGATCCGTGGCGACCTGCTGGACCGTGAGTCGGCTGATGCGGCCCTCGGAGTCGACGTCGACCACAGGGGTGAGCTCCGACGTACCGGCCGTCTCCAGCCACACCCGCGACCATGTCTTGAGGTCCCGTCCGGACGAGCGCTCCAGGCAGCCGAGCAGGTCGTCGAGCTCAGTGCTGTCGAAGGCATGTTGGACGAAGTACTCGCGCGCGCCGGCGAAGAACGCGTCGCGCCCGACGTACGCCATCAGCTGCTTGAGCGCGGAGGCGCCCTTGGCGTAGGTGATGCCGTCGAAGTTCTGGCGAGCGGCCTCGAGGTCGTCGATGGTGGCGACGATCGGGTGCGTGGTGGGCAGCTGGTCCTGGCGGTAGGCCCACGGCTTGCGACCGCTCGCGAAGGTCGTCCACGCGTCCTTGAACTCGGTCGCGGCCTCGCACACGTGGTAGCCCATGAGGTCGGCGAAGGACTCCTTGAGCCACAGCCCGTCCCACCAGCGCGGCGTCACGAGGTCGCCGAACCACATGTGCGACATCTCGTGCAGGATCACCTCGGCGCGCGACTCCTTCTGCGCGCGGGTCGCCGCTCCACGATGGATGTAGTTCTCGGTGAAGGTGACCAGGCCCGGGTTCTCCATCGCGCCGAGGTTGTACTCGGGCACGAAGATCGAGTCGTACTTGCCCCACGGGTAGGGGTAGCCGAACTCACGGTCGAAGAAGTCCAGACCCTGCTTGGTGACCTCGAAGATCGACTCCGCCTCGAAGTACTCAGCCATCGACTGGCGGCACAGCGCGCCGAGCGCGACCTCCTGTGTCGAGCCATCCGCGCGCGCGATCGACCAGGTGTCCGTCGCGCGGTGGTAGGGACCAGCCGCGATCGCCGTGATGTACGTCGACTGCCGGGGCGTCGGCTCGAAGGTCACCGTGGCGAGATCACCGGTGCTCGTACGCGACTCCTCGGCCTGGCCGGACACGATCTGCCAGTCCTGCGGCGCTGTGATCACGAACGTGAACGCGGCCTTCAGGTCGGGCTGCTCGAAGTTGGCGTAGAGCCGGCGGGCGTCGGTCGGCTCGAAGTGCGTGTAGAGGTAGGTCTTGCCATCCACCGGGTCCGTGAAGCGGTGCAGACCCTGCCCGTCACGACTGAACACGCAGTCCGCTTCGACGACCAGCTCATTGCGCTCAGCCAGCCCGCTCACGGGGAGCCGGGCACCGTCGTACGACGCCGGATCCAGGGCCTGGCCGTTGAGCGTCACGCTGACGACACGGTCGGCGATCAGGTCGATCCAGGTGCTGGCAGTCGTTGCCGTGAAGGTGATGGTGCTGGTCGAGCGGAACGTCTTGACGTCCGCGTCGGCAGCCTGAGCAAGGTCGATCTCGATCCGGTAGCCCTCGACGGCGACGGTGGTCGCGCGCTGTCGGCACTCGGCGTGAGTGAGGTTGATGTTCGCAGTCACAAGAAGGCAGTCAACCAGCCCTGAGGCCCGGAACGACAGGGTGTTTCACGTTCACACGTGATCAGGATGCCTCGGCGATGCAGGCCGTTGCCGTACGCCGGAAGCCGACCGTTTCGTAGATGCGCGCGGCGTCCATGGAGGCGGCCGAGAGGAAGATCGTCTCAAGTCCGCGGCCGAGCGCATCCGTCACGAGCGCGCTGGTGACGGCCGATCCGAGCCCGTGGCGGCGGGCTCTGGGGAGGACGGCGATGCCGGCCAGCTCGGTGATGCTGCCCCTCGGTCCGTGTCCTCCACCGCCGACGGCCTGGCCGTCGCTGTCGAACACGCCCACTTGGCTGAGGAGGCCGTCGCGGATCATGTCCGGGCGGTTGCCGGCGTCGGGCGCGCCGACCTCGTCCGTGCCGCTGAACGCCGCGTGGACAGCCGCGTTGACGGCGCCCAGCCGCTCGTCATCGGCGGCCAGCACCTCGACGGTGAAGTTCTCCGGTGGTTGGTGCGCGCGATGGGCGTCGAGGATGAGGCAGGGGCACTCCTCGATGGTCAGAGTCGCGCTCGCGCGGGCCGCCTCGAGCAGGCTCGGGGTCGTCTCGTGCACCCACTCGATGGCGCGGGGTACGTCGAGTTCGCGTTGGCGGGCGAGGACGGCTTCGACGTCGGCGGTCGTGATCTCGCTGCTGGCGCCGAGCCTGGGGCGCGCGTAGTACTGGAAACCGCTGGGGCTGTTGCGGATGAACAGCGTGAACGGCCCGACTTCCTCGGTGGTCGCACGCGGGCGAGGGGCGGCGTCGTAATAGGTCTCGAGAGTCTCCAGCACGGCGCCACTGTGCTGGATAGCGGCACCGTCAGCAACCGCTTTGCCGGCCAGCGTCATGCAGATCGCGACACATGGGTCGCGATCCGCATGACGCCAGCTGTCCACTGCCCTCGTCGATCGTGTGGGCGATCCACAGCGGGCAGCTGCTCGATTGCGTGTTGCTGACTCGCCGGCGTGAGGTCAGCACATGACGCAGCGCGTAACGTCCAGACGGTTGGCTCGTGGCGACATCGCTAGGGCTCTGGCCGACCAGCACGGTGGCGTCGTTCATCGAGCCGATCTACGTACTGGGGGCATCACCCGTGACGACGTTCGAGCTGAGGTGAGAGCAGGGCGCTGGTCAACTGCCGGTCGGCACACGGTGGTGCTTGATGGTGAGAAGCCGCGGGACGAAGGTCGCCTCTGGTGGGCAGTCTGGGAGAGCGGTTCCGGTGCTGTGCTCGACGGTGTTTCAGCCTTGCTCGCCAAGGATCTGACCGGCTTCGAACCAGAGACCATCGACGTCTCTGTGCCACGGCCGTCTCGGGCGTATCGATGTGATGGCGTTCGGCTGCATCGACCGCGAGCTGTTCAGCGCGCTGCTGGAGTGGGCATACCGCGGGTCGGCCTCGAACTCGCCACGATCCATGCAGCGCAGTGGGCACGTTCGGACAGGCAGGCGGCCCTCCTGCTGTGCTTGCCGATCCAGCAGAGGCGGCATGAGACCTGGTGAACGGGGTCAGGCGAGCCAGGTGCCGTCGCGCATCAGGTCGCGGCCCGCGAGCTCATCGACCTCACGCCAGGCCTGGATGCGCTGCGGCGTGACTCGGAAGAAGCGGTAGCCACGCAGAGTGCGCGGCTCGAATCCCGTGTGCGCCGCGAAGGCGTCACCCACCTCGGTCGGCAGGTCAGCTACCTCGATCGTCTCGGAGACACCCTCGACCAGCACGACATCCCGCGTCGCCCCGATGCCGAGCCGCACCTGCTGTGACGCGTCGAGGTTTCGGCCGGTGGCGCTCCGGGCCGGCGTGGCGAGCAGCACGGTCGCGCCGTCCCACAGGTACGACAGCGGCACGAGGTAGGGGCCTTCATCGCCGGCCGTCGCGATCCACGCATCGACGTCCTTCTCGAGCCGGGCGAGCGTGTCCTGCTTGCGCTGCTCGAACGTCCGCGGTGCGGGATCGGTCATGGCTTCCTCCTGAGGTCCACGGTGTGTGTCATCACCCTGACGGAAGCCGACCGAACGATGTGACCAGTTCGGCTCAGAGCCGCTCGACGACGTACTCGATGCACGCAGTCAGCGCCGAGATGTCGTCCGGCTCGATGGCCGGGAACATCGCGATCCGCAGCTGGTTGCGCCCGAGCTTGCGGTAGGGCTCGGTGTCGACGACACCGTTGGCGCGCAGCACCTGCGCCAGTCGCGCCGCATCGACCGACTTGTCGAAGTCGATCGTCCCGACAACCAGTGACCGCTCGCTCGGCTCGGTGACGAACGGCGTGGCGTACGACGTCCGCTCGGCCCACGAGTAGAGCCGGCTGCTGCTCTCGGTCGTCCGCGACACCGTCCACGGCAGGCCGCCCTGGTCGTTCATCCAGCGCAGCTGGTCGGCCAGCATGGCGAGTGTCGCTACAGCAGGGGTGTTGAGCGTCTGGTCCTGTCGGGAGTTCTCGATCGCAGTGCGCAGGTCGAAAAATGCTGGTATCCAACGAGATTCGGCCAACTGCATCGCTCGGTCGATAGCTGCGGGGGAGAAGATCGCGAGCCAGAGCCCGCCATCGGCGGCGAAGTTCTTCTGCGGTCCGAAGAAGTAGACGTCGGCCTCCGCGACATCCACCGGCAGCCCACCGGCGCCGGACGTCGCGTCGATGACGACGAGGGCATCGTCGTCGGAGCCGCGCACTCGGTGGACCTGCGCCATCGCACCTGTGGAGGTCTCGTTGTGCGGCCAGGCGTAGACGTCCACACCCGCCTCGGCACTCGCGGTCGCGATCGTGCCGGGCTCAGCTGACCGGATCGACGGCTCGGCCAGGAACGGTGCCGCGGCCGTCGCAGCGGCGAACTTGGCCGAGAACTCCCCGAAGACCAGGTGCTGGGCCTTCTCGCGGATCAGCCCGAAGGTCGCGATGTCCCAGAAGGCCGATGCCCCGCCCAGGCCGAGTACGACCTCGTAGTCCTGCGGGAGGGCGAACAGCGACGTCAGTCCCTCGCGTACCTCGCGGACGAGGCCGCGCACGGGTGCCTGCCGGTGGGAGGTGCCGAGCACGCTGCGGCCGATCGAGCCGAGCAGCTCGACCTGGGCCGGGCGGATCTTGGACGGCCCGGAGCCGAACCGGCCGTCGGCGGGCAGCAGCTCCTGGGGCAGCACGATCTCGCTCACCTGCCGCAGTGTGCCAGCGGTGCCGTACGCCGGTTCGCGCCGTCCGCTACTCGACCGGCTTCGATGCGTGGATCTGGACCGGTTGGCCGTCGGGGTCAGTGACCTCGACGTACGAGACGAACTCGTCCCGCTGGACCTGGGCGTCGCCGTAGCCAGCCTCACGAAGCCGGGACGCCAGTGCATCCAGGTCCTCCGTGGTGCCGAACGTGAGGTGTACGGCCGCTCCCGGGCCGGGCACGATCGGGGCCTCGCCGTCGTCATGGTGCAGACCGACGAGGCCATCACCGGAGTCGTACCCGGCGTACCACTCGTCGGCCGACCCCTTGAGCTGCAGACCGAGGTCGAGGAGGAAGGCGGCGTACGGACCTTGCGGGTCGGTGAAGCGGACCGGCGAGACGATGAGGCGGGAATCGGGGGCCGGTGTGGACGCGACGAATCCGTAGGTGTCATCGGAGTGCTCGTTGACGAGGAAGGTGTCGCCGAGCGGGTCGACCACCGTCATCGAGCGGCCATAGGACTCATCGACGTACGCCGCCTGGTGCCCCGCTGCGACCAGCCGCTCGGTCAAGGCGGCGACGTCGGACGACTCGAGGCTGAGACCGGTCTGTCCTTGGTTTGCGCCGATGTCGCTGTCGGCAGCCGAGTGCAGCCAGACCCGGCCGGCGCCGGCCCGGAGGTCGACCCAGCCACCGCGCTCGCCCTCGATCGCGGTGGAGAGGCCGAGCGTCTCGAGGAATCCCTTCATCGGCGGGATGCCGTCGGTGAATCGGATCGCCGCCACGGTCAGCGTGCTCATTGGTGCTCCTTGGTGTCGGCGTACTCGCTCAGCGCCTGCTCGACCAGAGCGGACAGGCTCTGGCCCTCGTCGATGGCGAGGTGCTTGATCCGCGTGATCAGGTCTCGGGGGAGGTACACGTTGAACTGCGCCTTGTCGTCGCTGGTCAGTCCCATGCTCGGATGCTAGCAACATAGAAAGCGAGCGGCCAGAGTTCTTGCGAGTTGGATCTGAACGATGGGCTACCGGTTCACCGGTTCGCCCAGGTGGCAGGCTCGTCGTATGACCGAGGTGAGCGCGCGGATCGACTACGACGGCGACGGGATCGAGGAGTCCACGCTGCCCCCGGCGCCATGGAGTGCGATCACCTCGTGGCTGGCCGATGCCCGTCAACGGCAGGCCGACTGCGGCGACGTGCCCGAGCCGGACGCACTGGCCCTGGCGACCATCGACGAGACCGGACAGCCGCACGTACGGACGGTCCTGATGCGTTATCTCGAGACCGATGGCCCGGGTTTCTACACCAACCTCGAGTCACGCAAAGGCCTTGACCTGCAAGCGAGCTCGGCTGTTGCAGCCTCCTTGACCTGGCAGGCGATGTACCGCGCGATCCGGTTCGTCGGCCGAGCCGAGCCGCTCCCGCCCGAGGTGGTGGAGCCCTACTTCGCCTCGCGGCCGTGGGGCTCACGCATCAGCGCCTGGACGTCGCTGCAGTCCCAGCCGGTCGCCAGCCGCGACGAGCTCGAGACGACCTATGCGACGTACGCCGCTCGCTGGCCGGACGACGGCAAGCCGGACGACGTACCGGTGCCGCCGTTCTGGGGTGGCTACCGCATCGTCTGCGAGGAGGTCGAGCTGTGGGGCGGCCGGAAGAACCGGCTGCACGACCGGCTGGTCTACGTCCGGGCCGCCGCGGGTGGGCTGGATGCCGCGGCGTCCTGGCGGATCGAGCGCCGCCAGCCGTAGCGCGGGGGAAGTGGGCAGATAACAGCCCGTGGGCTCCCGCCTCCTTCGAGACGGGCACGCGATGGACGAATCGCGTTCCCACGGGCTGCGGTGACTGCATGGAATTGCCACCACGTCCGACGTCGGGCCACTTCGAGGTGTCCGACAGACGATCTGCGCTAGCGCGCAGTCACCTCACGCGTCCTTGAAGAATTCACTCCTGGACCACCTCCTCTCTCGTGTACCCGCACCGTAAGTCGGACGTCCGACAGCGGGCAAGGCCTTTTTCGCGACGTGATCGCGGGAAGGCGTCCAGGGCATAGGAAAGGCCGGTTGACGCGGACAGGGGGGAACGCGCCAACCGGCCGAACGCCCGAAGGCGTCCCTGGCCCCACGAGTGGGGCCCGCGCCGTGGCTCAGGGGGGAGGTCACCACGACGCTCGTTAGGACCAACGGCGAAAGACGCCGAAGGATTCCCTGTTGACCATACCTCTCACCGGGTCGGGTCGGGGAGCGGTTGTGCACCTCGCTTTGTGAGGTAGTCGGTCATCAGCTGGATCTCGCTCTGCTGGCCGCTCACCATGGTCTTGGCCAGGTCGACGACATCGGGCTCGCGGCACACGTCCACGCAGGCCTGCGCCATCTTTACGCCCGACCGGTGGTGAATGATCATCAGCTGCAGGTAGAGGATCTCGGCGGGCTTGCCCCGCAACGCCTGCAGCTGGCGCATCTCGGCAGCTGTCGCCAGGCCGGGCATGCGGCCGTCCGGCATCAGCATCGTGCCGGGCACGGTGCCGGGATGGTTGTGCCCGGTGTTCTTCATCCAGTCCATCGGCTGTCCGCTGCGCGCCTGGGAGAGCTTCCAGGTCACCAGCCAGCCGCGCAGCTGGCCGCGCTGGTTCTCCTGGCTGGTCGCGATGTCGTACGCCAGGGTCGTCACGTCCGTCGCCGAGGTGTGGCTGCGGATGATGAGCGACATGTCGACCGCCTGCGCATGGTGCGCTTGCATGTCGCGCGCGAAGCCGGCGTCCGCGCTGCCGTCGTCTGGGAAGGACGGCTTGCCGATGAGGTAGCCGCCGAAGCCGGCAAGCACGGCGAGCAGGACGGCCCCGAGGCTCAGCAGCAGCGGGCGTCGCGCCTGGTTCATGGTCAGCGGAGCGGCGACGGGGACCTCGTCGAGCACTTCCGGGGCCTCACCCGAGGCTCCGGTGTCCGGAGAGGTGAGCTCCGGCGTACGGCTGTCGGGCTCGCTCACCCCGTCTGACCGGTGTTGGGGTCGTAGGCGCCGGAGCAGGACGCACCCTTCTCACGGGTCTGCGGTCCCTGCAGGAAGTCCTTGATGAACTTGTCGATCTTGGTGTCCTTGGCGCTGGTGACGTGCAGCTGCTTGCCCCAGGCGCTGAGCACGATCGGCGTGGACTGGGTCTTGTCCTGCGACATCAGCATGTAGTCCTGCTGGGCCTTGCCCTTGAGCAGGGCCAGGTCGACGGTCGAGAGGGCGCCCGGCTTGTAAGTGATCCAGACGGCGCCGTGCTCCATCGAGTGGACGGCGTGCTCGTTGGGGATGACCTTGTCGTAGATGCCGCAGTTGGCCCAGGCCGGGTTGTGGTCGCCGCCGACGGGCGGGTTCTGCGGGTACTTCACCTTGGTCTCGACGTGGTTGAACGTGAGCTTGGAGTAGGACTTCACCACCCCGACGTCGGCGCCGGCCGTGTTGTTGTCGTCCTTGTCGCGCTTGATCAGGAAGGCGCCCCCACCGACCAGGGCGATCACGACCAGGCCGACGATCGCTCCGATCAGGAGCCCGCCGCGGCGCTGCTCGCGGCTCTGCTTCTTCTGCATCGATGCGAGCTTGGCGCGCGCGTCGCCACGGACCGAGCTGACCTCGTCGGTCGTGGACTCGTTGTCGTCAGCCATGAAAGGGGCACTCCTGCTACAGGTGGGCGGGCCGCGCCATTATGACCCAGCGGTCTGGGCGGGCGGTCACAAGCGGTCATGCGTGCCGATGTCAGTGACTAATGGCACCCTTAGCGGGTGACTGACCTGATCGATACCACCGAGATGTACCTGCGCACGATCTTCGACCTCGAGGAGGAAGCGATCCTCCCCCTGCGGGCGAGGATCGCCGAGCGCCTGGGTCACTCCGGGCCGACTGTGTCCCAGACCGTCGCCCGCATGGAACGCGACGGTCTGCTCACGCTCGCGGGGGACCGGCACATCGAGCTCACCGACCACGGCCGAACCCTGGCGACCCGGGTGATGCGCAAGCACCGCCTGGCCGAGCGGCTGCTCGTCGACGTCATCGGGCTGGAGCTCGAATACGTCCATGACGAGGCGTGCCGCTGGGAGCACGTGATGAGCGAGCGGGTGGAGCGCAAGATCCTCGCCCTGCTCCAGGAGCACCAGCTCTCGCCCTACGGCAACCCGATCCCGGGCCTCGAAGAGCTGGGTGAGGACATCGAGATCGAGAAGTTCCGCGATGGCGTGGCCTCCCTCATCGAGGTGGCCGTGGCCGAGGATCGAGAGGTTCTCGTACGCCGGATCGGCGAGCCCGCGCAGGCCGACCACGAGGCGCTGATGGTGCTGACGGCGGCCGGCGTACAGCCTGGCGTCCGCATCACGGTGCGCAGCGAGGACGGGCGCGTCATCGCGGTGGCGACCGGTAACAGTGCGGCCGAGGGCGTGTCGCTGCCCGCGGACGTCGCCTCGCACGTGTTCGTGGCCGTTCCGTAACTGGTCTTCGGCGTGTCCCAGGCCCCGTCGGCGATCTCACCGAAGCGACGTTCCGGCCCGGAATACCGCGGAATTCTGGGGGCTCCAACCCTGTGGGTCCAACCCGTTTAGCAGAGATTCGACATTTGTCGTGACCTTAATGTGACGTGGGGCTGCGGGGTGTGTACGGTACTTCTGATCCCCCATCAGGGGGATCCCCGTGCAGGCATCGCCGAGTCCTGCCAGCTGGCACGGGAGCGCACATCCGCCAGGCAGGAGCGGGGGAACCACACCGGGCGTCGTGAGACGTCCTTGGGGTGAAGCCAGACGGCGCGCTCACGGGGATGCGCGTCAGAGGCCGGGTGATCTCCCACCCGAACCCGACAGCTCACCTCGTAGGCGTCAGGAGAGGTTCATTCTGTGATCGAGCAGACCCGTCCCCGCGGTCGTCACCGCGCCCCCAACCGCACGGCCAGCACCGCTGTCCGCGTCTCGGCTGCTGTTGCCGTCTCGGGTGGTCTCGTGGCCACCGTCGCGGCGCCTGCTGATGCCGCAACCGGTGTCGGCACGTTGGCGCCCGAGAAGGCCAGCCACGCCATTGCTGCCCCCAACACCCTCACCCTCCCGGCCGCAGGTAGCGCTGCCGGCGCGGTGTCGGTGAGCCAGGTCCGCCTCCCGGATGTCGTCGAGGCCCGTGACCTGATCAAGCGCGCGTCCCGCTCGGGTGCGCGCACGTCGCCCGTCGACAAGGGCTCTCGCCCGGTCAAGTCCAAGGTCAACCCGAGTCCTTCGCAGGGCTCAGGTGACGAGGACGGTCCGGTCATCGACGGCAGCACTCGTGAGCGCATCATCGCGATCGCGAAGCGCTACATCGGCACCCCGTACTCCTACGGCTCCGCCGGCCCGGGCTCGTTCGACTGCTCCGGTTTCACCAGCTACGTCTTCCGCCAGGTCGGCATCGACCTGCCGCGCAGCTCGCGTGCGCAGCGCGCCGCGGTGGGACGGACCGGCGACCCGCAGCCGGGCGACCTCGTGTTCTCCGGCTCGCCGGTGCACCACGTCGGCATCTACCTGGGCAACGGCATGGTCATCGACGCGCCGAAGCCGGGTGGCACCGTGCAGGTCCACAAGAACTGGGGCGAGAGCCTCAGCTACGGCAACCCGTACTGATCGGGCTGCACTCCCCGCTTGCACAGAAGGCCCTCACCGCACCGCGGTGAGGGCCTTCTGCATGTTCAGGCGGGGCGCGCGACCCGCGTTGGCGTGACGGTCAGGCCGGCATGCGGTCCGACTCGTCGTCGAACCGGCCGAGCACTTCCTCGATCAGGTCCTCCAGCGAGGTTGCGCCCACGACGCGCCCCTCGTCGGCCACCAGCGCGAGATGAGACCGGCGCGAGCGCATCGTCTGGAGCGCGTCGATCAGCGGTACGCCGGCCGGCAGCGTCTCGATGGGCAGCACCAGCTCACGCACGGTCGAGTCCGGCGCGGCGGCCAACAAGTGCCGCAGGTGCACCAGGCCGATCGGTTGTCCGCCCTCAACGACGACCAGCCGTGAGCGACCCGTCGTACGACTGCGTGCGCAGGCCTGGGCCACGGTGGCCGACCGCGGCACGGTGACCACGTCGTCCCAGTCGATCGTGACGTCCGACAGCTGAGCCTGCTCGAGTCGGAGCGCGCCGGACAGCATCGCGTGCTCCTGGTCGGGCAGCGACCCGTGCTCATGGGACTGGGCCAGCAGCATCTGCAGCTCGAGCGGTCCGTGCGCATCGGCGACGGTGTCGACCGGTTCGACCTTGGCGAGACGGACGATCGCGTTGGCCAGCGAGTTGAGTGACTGGAGGGCCCATCGTGACGCCCGGGCAAACCCGCGGAACGGCAGCGCCAGCAGGACCGCCGACCGTTCCGGGTGCGAGATCGCCCAGGACTTCGGCGCCATCTCACCGACGACCATGTGCAGGAACACCACGATGCCCACGGCCAGCACCAGCGCGATCACGCCGGCTGCGCTCTCGGGCAGGCCGGTCGCCTTGAAGAGCGGCGCCAGCAGATCCTTGACCGCCGGTTTGGCGAGCGCGCCGAGGCCGAGAGTGCACAGCGTGATGCCGAGCTGTGCGCCTGCGAGCATCAGCGTCAGCTCGCGTGAGCCGGCCACGGCCGCCTTGGCAGCGCGGCTGCCGGTGGCAGCCATGTCCTGGAGCCGATGCCGGCGGCTGGCGATCAGCGCGAACTCGGCAGCCACGAAGAAGGCGTTGAGCACGAGCAGCAGCCCAGAGATCGTGAGTGCGAGTCCGAGGCTCATCGGGACACCTCCTGGTCGGCCGTACGCCGGTCGGTCGAGTCAGCGTGCACGTCGGACTCGATCGGGCCCAGGTCGACCAGGCGGACCCACTCGGGCACATGGCGACTCACGGTTTGCACGACCAGCTGTGCCGAGCGGCGTACGGCATCGTCGTCGGCCTGCTGCACCCACGGCACGGTGACGATGTCGCCCGTCCGAGCCGTACGACCGAGCTCGGCCAGCACCAGACCTCCGACGGTGTCGTAGTCGTCGGACGTCGGCAGGGCGATGCCGGTCTCGGTGGCTACCTCGTCCAGGCGTCGGCGCGCGGGCAGGCTCCAGCCGTCGTACGACGTTGGCTCGCCTAGGGATTCGCGAGGCTCGTCTCCCTCGTCGAGGATGTCGCCGACGACCTCCTCGGCCACGTCCTCGAACGTGACGATGCCGGCAAAGCCGCCGTACTCATCGACCACGACGGCCAGCTGACGGTGCGTCTGGCGCAGCTGTTCGAGCAGCGCAGGAAGAGGGAGGCTGCTCGGCACGCGTACGGGCTCACTCATGACCTCGGTGACCGCGACCAGCGCCCGGTCAGCAGGGGCGACGTGCAGCAGCTCTTGGGTGCCCGCGACGCCCATGACGTCGTCGATCGACTCACCGGTGACCGGGAAGCGCGAGTGGCCCGTTGCGAGCAGGTCGACGAGGTCAGCGGCCATCGCGGTGGCCGGAAGCGACACGACGTCGATGCGTGGCGTCATGACCTGCTCGGCCGTGAGGTGTCGGAACGCCAGGCCCCGATCGAGGATGTGCGACAGGTCGTCGTCCAGGAGACCGCCCGCATGGGACTCACCGATGATGCGGTGCAGGTCCTCCGGGGTGGCTCCGTGAGGGAGCTCCTCGACGGGTTCGATCCCGACCGAGCGCAGCAGCTTGTTGCTGGCCACGTCGAACAGTCGGATCAGTGGTCCCGCGATCCGCAGGTAGAGCAGTGTCGAGCGGGACAGCGCGCGCGCCAGCGCGACCGGCCGGGCGATGGCGTAGTTCTTGGGAGCCAGCTCGCCGATGACCATCTGGACGACAGTGCTGAGCACGAGAGCGACGATCACCGAGAGGGACAGCGACAGTGCGTGGGGAACCCCTGTCGTACTCGTCAGCAGGTCGGCGAGACCGACGCCGAGGTAGGGCTCGGACACATATCCCACGAGCAGGGCGGTGACAGTGATGCCGAGCTGGGCGCCGGACAGGGCGAAGGACAGGCGGCCGGTGACGATGAGTGCCCGGGCGGCTGCCGCGTCGCCCTCGTCGGCGAGCTGGCTCAGCCGGCCACGGTCGACCGCGACGTAGGCGAACTCTTGAGCAACGAAGTAGGCAGTGGCAAGGGTGAGAACCAGGATGCTGGTCAGGCCGATCGCGATGTTCATCAGCGTGGGCCTGTGGAGAGCCGGGCACGACCCGGCTTGGTACTACAGCACTCTCCGGCGTCTTCTTCTGAAGGCGTCATCGCTTCATTCTACCGGCGGGCGGAGGAGTACGTTGACGCGCGATGAGTGACCACGCCCTGCCCGTCGACCCGGACGAGCCCGCTGCCGTCCCGCGGATGCCTTTGGTCCTGGCGGTGATTGCCCTCGGTGGTGGTCTCGGCGCGCTGGCCCGGGCCGGTGTCGCGGAGCTGCTGCCGCACCCGGCCGATGGACTCGACATCGCCACGCTGGTGACCAACGTGATCGGCAGCTTCTTGCTCGGAGCACTGATGGTCGTGGTGCTGGAGCAGGAGCGTGGACATCCGCTGCTGCGCCCGTTCGTCGGGGTGGGTGTGCTCGGGGGCTTTACGACGTTCTCGACGTTTGCGGTGCACCTGCGCGGTCTCGGTGGCGATCATGCCGCGATCGCCCTGGCTGAGCTGGTCGGCAACGTGCTCCTGTGCCTGGTTGCGGTGGGCGTCGGGGTCGCCGCGGTGCGCTGGTGGGCGCGGTCGTGAGCGCACTGAGCTGGCTGGCCGTCTTCGTCGGTGGCTGCGTGGGCGCGCCGGCGCGCTACCTGCTGGATGCCGTCGTACGCCGATGGGTCGCGGGGCCGTTCCCGGCCGGCACGCTTCTGGTCAACGTCCTCGGCTCGCTGGTCCTGGGTGCCGCGGCTGCGGGACTGGACGGATCGGCGTACGCGCTCGTCGGCACGGGGTTCTGCGGCGCCCTGACGACGTTCAGCACGTTCACGTTCGAGACGTGGCGGCTGGGGGAGTCGGGACGGCTGGAGCTGGCCCTGCTCAACGTCGGCGTGTCACTCGTCGCGGGCGTGCTCGCCGCGGCCCTCGGCTGGTGGCTCGTCGCCTGACGGCTGGGGTCAGCGGTCGCGGGTGAGGCGCTCAGCGACAGCTGGCCAGATGCGTACGGGCGTCATGCGAATCAGCTTGATGGGCAAGGCGATTCGCGATGGGAACGTGATCTCGAGACGTTCGCGCTCGAGGCCGTCGCAGATCGCGCGACCCGCGGAGTCCGCGTCGATGCTGAACGGCAACCGCAGCCGCGACGCGGACGACAGCCGGGTGCGTACGGCCGTGGGAGCGATGGTCGTGACGTGCAGTCCGCGCGGCTGAGCCTGCGCGCGCAGGCCCTCCAGCAGGTTGAGCATGCCGGCCTTGGTGGCGCCGTAGGCCTCGACGGTCGGGAAGCCGCGGTAGCCCGCCGGGGAGGTGATGCCGGCGATCGTGCCGGTCCGTCGGGCGAGCATGCTGGGCAGCACTGCACCGATCGCGTTGCTGGTGCCGATCAGGTTGACCTGCACGGTGTCCGCGAACGCCTGCGTGTCCCAGTCGGCGATATCCATGGAGTTCCAGGCGCCGGCGGCGATGACGACGACGTCGATGGGGCCGACGCGGTGCTCGATGGTGGACGCGCAGTCGACCATGGCGGCGTCATCGGTGACATCCGCGGGGAGCACGAGCATCGCGCCACCAGCGACATCGTCGAGCTCGGGCTTGCGGCGTGCGGTGATGGCGACGCGCGCGCCGCGCGCCTGTGCCTCGCGAGCGACCGCGGCACCGATCCCGCTTGATGCGCCGACCACCCAGACGACCTTGTGCTGCAGATCCACCGTGGACTCCCTTGCCGTGTGGCGCCAACGCTAGCCGAGTCGTCGGGGAGGTCCCACGAAGGGCGGGGCGTCGTACGGTGGCGTCGTGACGAGCGGACCTGAGCTGGTGACGGCGATCCGCGACGTCGTCCGTGCGCACGGGGACCCGGTGCGCGCTGAGGGGCAGCAGCGCTACATGAAGTCGGCCATGCCCTACCGCGGCATCACCTCACCCGAGCTCAAGGCCCTCCTGCGGCCGTTGCTGGCCGAGCGGGTCGAGGACCGGGCGGAGTGGGAGTCGGCTGTGCGCTCGCTCTTCGACGGCGCGACCCACCGCGAGGAGTGGTACGCCGCGCTCGCCCTGCTGCGTCATCGGCACTACCGCTCGTGGCGGGACAGCGAGGTCATGCCGCTCGTGCGGCACCTCATCCGGTCCGGCGCCTGGTGGGACGTGGTCGACGAGGCGTCGCACGTGGTGGCCGAGGTAGGACTGCTGGACCCCGCAGGCGAGGGTCGGCGCCTTCGGGAGTGGTCGCGTGACGACGACATGTGGGTCCGTCGGGCGGCCATCATCGGCCAGCTGGGTGCGAAGGAGCGCACTGATGTCAACCTGCTGGAGGCGGTGATCGTGCCGAACCTCGACAGCCGAGAGTTCTTCATTCGCAAGGCAATTGGCTGGGCGCTGCGTGAGTACGCCAAGACCTCGCCGGACTGGGTGCGAGCCTTTGTCGATGCTCAGGGCGAGCAGATGTCGGGTCTCACCCGTCGCGAGGCCATGAAGCACCTGTGACCACGTAGACGCCGTATCGACCGCGTTCGTCGCTAACGTCGGGCAGGTGAAGCGGCTGACGACGATCACGGTGGGCGCAGTCCTCCTGCTGGCAGCGAGTGGGTGCTCCGACAGCTCCGGCGATGCAGCGTCGAAGGCTGTGAGCCCACCGGCCACGTCGACGGCGACGAGTGCCTCGACCACCGCGGCACCGCCGCCCAAGCTGTCGATGCCACCGGTCGTCCGGCTCACGCCCCAGGCACAACCCGCCATCGACGCCTACGCGGGGTACTGGCAGAGGGCAGAGGGCGGAGACGGCGTACGCCACCCCGGTGGAGCCGGGCACGGCCTATCCGCCGGCCGCCGACTTCACGCAGTACGCCTTCCCGCCGTTCTCGTCGGCCGTGCGCGGCTTCCTCAACGACCTGTACGACGACGGACTCTCGCTGCGAGGGGCTCCGGGCAGCTCGGGTACGCCGCGGCTGGCTGTGAAGTCCGTCGACCTGGCCGCGTCGCCACCCAAGGTGGTGCTGCTGAACTGCCCGACCAAGGACGGCCGCCACCTCTTCGACGTCGACACGGGCAAGGTCTCGGCCAAGCAGCAGCCGGTCGGTTCGGTGCCGACGCCCTACCTGATCACCGTCACGATGGTCCAGAAGGACGGCCACTGGGGCGTTCAGACCAACTCGCCGGACTCCTCCAAGACCTGTACGCCGCCGACGTAGTCACCATGACAAATCGGGTTGTTCGAGTGGTCGGGGACCCGGGACGGCGGCAGGCGTCGTACCGTTGGGCCCGACCCCCGATCGACCATGAAAGGCACCACCCGTGACCCTTGCTGCAACCCTGCTCGAAGAGCAGCGCCGCCCCGCCGTTGTCGCCGACCTGGCCTCGACGATCGACGCCGAGGTGAGTGACAAGAAGGGCCTGTCCGGCGCCGCCGTCAAGGCCGCGTACGCGACCGCGAAGAAGGTCCGCTCGGACATCGCTGCCAGCGCCACCGACCGCATGCTCCCCGACTTCGCCACGGCACTGGAGCCGTTCTGGGCGGACTTCGGCGGGGCCGGCGACTTCGGCTCCTACCTGAGCGGCCGCGGCGACGAGGCCGCCGACGCTCTCCTGTCCGTGACCGACAAGCGCGCCGAGGCGACCAGCCGTGAGGCGCTGCGCAAGGGCTACAAGAGCCTGCGCGGCAAGGCGCACGACAACGTCAAGGCTGCGCTGCCCCGCATCGGCGCGGTCGTGCAGAAGCACGCTGCCTGACGCACTCTCCAACCACGAAGGCCGGCAACCCGCGCGGGTTGCCGGCCTTCGTCGTACGTGCCCGGTTCGGTGTGACTTAGGGAGCGCTCCAGCGCTCGTTAAGCCATACCGGTCAAGAGGTCAGCGGCTGCGGCCGGCGCTGCTGCGGCTGGAGAACGCCGCTGCGCCGCCGGTGCTCGGGCGGTTGCCGCCCTGCGCGCCCTGACCCGGCGTGCTGGCAGTCCGTCCACGTCCGCCACGACCACGGCCGCGTCCGCGAGTGGACTGGCCCTGGCCGTCCTCGCTCTGGACGGCCGGGCGGCCGCTGCGCGAGCGACCTTGGCCCTGTCCGCCGCTGTGTCCCTGCCCGCCGCCCTGGCCACGGCCACGGCCGCCACCGTTGCGACCGGAGCCACCGCCGTTGCGGCCGGGGCCGCCGCCACGACCGGACTGACCGGGCACCTCCAGCATGAGTCCGCCCTCGACATAGGAACGCTCACCGGGAGCGATCTCAAGAAGGAGCGGGTGGCTGGCGTTGACCCGGGTGGTGCGGGGCTTGATGCCGGCAGCCTTGGTGAGCTGGCGGACGTCCTTGACCTGGTCGTCGAGCATCATCGTGATGACGGTGCCCGAGGCGCCGGCACGCGCGGTACGACCAGCGCGGTGCAGGTACGCCTTGTGCTCGACGGGCGGGTCGGCGTGCACGACCAGCGCGACATCGTCCACGTGGATGCCGCGGGCTGCGATGTCTGTGGCGACAAGGGTGGTCGCCTTGCCGCTCTGGAACGCCTCGAGGTTGCGCTGGCGCGCGCCCTGACCGAGGTTGCCGTGCAGCTCCACGGACGGGACGCCCTGGGCGTTGAGCTGCTTCGCGAGCTTCTTGGCGCCGTACTTGGTGCGGGTGAAGACCACGGTGCGACCAGGAGCCGCCGTCAGGTCCTTGAGCACCGTAAGGCGGTCATCGGCCGTCACGTGGAAGACATGGTGATCCATCGTCGACACCGGCGACTGAGCCGAGTCTGCCTCGTGGGTCACAGGACTCGACAGGTAGCGCTTGACGATGACGTTGACGCCGCTGTCGAGCGTGGCCGAGAACAGCATCCGCTGGCCCTGCTTGGGAGTGGCATCCATCAGGCGCTTGACGCCCGGGAGGAAGCCGAGGTCGGCCATGTGGTCGGCCTCGTCCAGCACGGTGATCTCGACGGAGTCGAGGTTGCAGGCGCCCTGGTTGATGAGGTCCTGGAGCCGACCGGGGCAGGCGATCAGGACGTCGACACCGGCGCGCAGGCCGCGGACCTGCGGGTTCTGGCCGACGCCACCGAAGACGGTGAGCGTGGTGAGGCCGGCAGCCTGGGCCATCGGCGCCAGGGCTTCTGCGATCTGGGTGACCAGCTCGCGCGTCGGGGCCAGGATCATCGCGCGGGGCCGGGTCGGCTGGCGACGCTTGCCGGACGCGACCAGACGAGCGACGACGGGCAGCAGGAAGGCGTACGTCTTGCCGGAGCCGGTGCGGCCACGGCCGAGCACGTCGCGGCCGGCAAGAGAGTCAGGGAGAGTCGCGGCCTGGATGGGCGTCGGCTCGGTGATGCCGCGCTCAGCGAGCACGGAGGACAGGTTCGAGGGCACGCCGAGGCGCGCGAAAGCAGTGCTGGGCAAGTGAGATGCTCCGATGTGCGTGTGTCTCGCCCTGCGCGCTCAGCCCGCGGGTCGCAGGCGGCGGCACATGAAATGGGAGTCCACGTCAAGGGAGTCCGAGGCAAGACGGAACGGACTCCGTGGGCACAGTCTAACGGCCCAATGGCAGCGCTCCGACCACCGGGAGCGTGTCATGGCCCACATCGTCGCCGCCGGACCTGCGTACGGTGTGGGCGATGTCTCCCGTCACTCGTGCCCTCGCCGCCGGTGTCCTCCTGCTCAGCCTCGCGGCCTGCAGCGATGACCCCAAGCCCAAAGCCGTGTCGCTGACCAGCGTTGCTGCGTCGCCGAGTTCGGCGACGTCCAGCTCCTCGTCGACGGCTCCAGGCGCGCCGCTCCGTGGTGTCGTCGTCGTGGTCGACCCGGGTCACAACGGTGGCAATGCCAGCCACCCCGCCCAGGTGAACCGGCTCGTCGACTCAGGCTTCGGCGTACGAAAAGCGTGTAACACCACGGGAACTGAGACCAACGCAGGTCTGTCCGAACATGCCCAGGTCTGGGACGTCTCCAACCGACTGGCTCGGCTGCTGCGTCAGCAGGGCGCCACGGTCGTGCTGACGCGTACGTCGGACACCGGTGTCGGGCCGTGCATCGACGAGCGCGGTCGCGCGGGGGGGCGGGCGAAGGCGGACGTGATGCTCTCGATCCACGCGGACGGCAACAACTCGCCAGGTGTGCGGGGCTTCCACGCCATCCACGCGCCTCGGATGGCCGGTGGCGCGCCCGTGCAGCAGGCGTCGGCGAGGTTGGCGGTCGCGGTGCGGGACGCGTTCCACAAGGGGACGGGCATGCCGTACGCCGGTTATCTCGGCGGCGGGTCGGGGCTGGCTCCGCGGACGGACCTCGGCACGCTCAACCTGTCGACGGTGCCGAGCGCGATGATCGAGAGCGGCAACATGCGCAACACCGCGGACGCGCAGCTGCTGGGTGACCCGGCGTTCCGCGAGCGCGAGGCGGCGGCCCTGGTGACGGGCGTACGCGCCTTCCTGAAGCGGTAGACCTCCCAACACAAACGGACTTCGGTAACACGCATGCGTGTTACCGAAGTCCGTTTGTGTTGGGAGGACTAGCCGGCTACGGGTGCCGGCTCGGGCGTCCGCGCGGGCTCGGAGGGTGACTCCGAGAGGCCGATGCGGTCGTGCAGCCTGGCCAGCGGCTTGGGCGCCCACCAGGCGCGGTCACCGAGCAGCCCCATCACAGCCGGCACCAGGATCCCGCGGATCAGCGTGGCGTCGATCAGGATCGCCAGTCCAGCTCCCAGACCGAACATCTGCAGGAAGCTCACCGAGCTCGTCCCGAAGGCGAAGAAGCTCACCGACAGGATCACCGCGGCCATCGACACGATCCGCCCGCTGCGAGCAAGGCCCGAAGTGACTGCCTCCCGCAGCGGGGCCCCGGCCTCGTGCATCTCCTTGATGCGGCTCATCACGAACACCTCGTAGTCCATCGAGAGGCCGAACGTGATGCAGAACATCAGCAGCAGCATGCTCGTGTTGAGCGGCTGCGGGGTGAAGCCCAGCCAGTCCGCGAGGTGCCCGTCCTGGAAGATCCACACCATGGTGCCGAGCGTCGCCGACAGCCCAATCACGTTGAGTACCAACGCTCTCAGCGGCTGCAGCAGGCTTCCCGTGAAGAGGAACAGCAAGATGAACGTGGTGATAGCGATGATCGCTGCGGCCAGCGGGACACGCGACATGATCGCGTCCTGGCCATCGACGAGCCGTGCGGTGGAGCCACCGACCACGAAGGTCGTGCCGGCCGGCTCGGGCAGGTCACGCACCCGGGTGAGCACGTCCTTCGCCTGATCGGACTGGGCGTCGTACGACGTCACGACCGACAGGCGCTGCGCGTCCGGTCGGGCGTTGCGTGCGTCGGTCGGGGAGGTGGCGATCTTGGTGCCGTGCACGAAGGTGCCCGCACTCGAGTCGACCCGCTCGACGCCGCTCAGCCGCGACAGGTCGGTGGCGTACGACGTCACGGCCCCTGCGGACGCCGCCCCGTTGCTGACCGCGGTGATGGCGTCGGTGTCGTCGGACTGGAACTGGCCACGCAGGGCATCGCCGGCGACCCGGCTGGTCGCGCTGTTCGGGAGAACCCGGTCATCCGGCGTACCGAACGTCACGTGGGCCAGGGGAGACGCGATGAGCAGCAGGGCTGCGACGACCGGGAGCGCAGTCAGCGCAGGGCGACGCATCGCGACTCCGGCGAGGCGACCCCAGAACGGTGCGACCGTGGCGGGCGAGCCCTTGACCCAGGGCAGTCGACCGGCGTTGACGCGTGGGCCGAGCACCGTGAGCAGTGCGGGCAGGACCACGAGACCGGCCAGCATGGCGATCAGGATGACGCCGATACCGGCGTAGGCGAACGAGCGCAGGAAGAAGAGTGGGAAGAGCAGGAGAGCGCCGAGGGCCACTGCGACGGTCGAGGCGCTGAAGACGATGGTGCGTCCCGCCGTCTCGACGGTGCGGATCACCGCTTCCTCCGTCGTACGGCCGTGGCCGAGCTCTTCCCGGAATCGGCTGACCATCAAGAGCGCGTAGTCGACCGCGAGGCCGAGACCGAGGCTGGTGGTGAGGTTGATCGCGAAGATCGAGACGTCGGTCATCGAGCCGAGGATCGACAGCTCGGCGAAGGTGCCGAAGATCGCGAAGATGCCGATGCCCAGCGGCAGCAGCGCGGCGACCACGCTGCCGAACGCTAGGCCGAGGAGCACGAGCATCAACGGGATAGCGATCGACTCGGCGAAGGCAAGGTCCTGGGTGACCTGCGAGGTGACGTCGAGGTTGACGCCGCTCTCGCCACCGATCTCGACCTGGAGGCCGCTGCGGTTGCCTCCGTAGGTGTCGGCGACGTCCTGAGCGACCTCGGCCTGATGGTCGAAGTCACCCGGAATCGACGCTACGACAATGGCTTTCGTGCCATCGGCTGACTTCATCGACGGCGATCCGGTGGTCCAGTACGACGCCACGTTGCTCAGGTCGCGGTCCTGGGCAAGTTGCCCCGTGAGCTGGCGCCCTTGGGCGGCGACCTGGTCGACGGGACGTTTGGCATCCACGACGAGGACGAGGTCGGCATCGTCACCGAACCGGTCCGTGACGATGCTCGAGGCCTTGGTGGAGTCGGCGCCCGGGTCGTCGAACCCGCCGCCCTGGAGCTTGCTGAAGGCGCCGACGCCGAGGACGGCGGCGGCAATGAGGACGACCACCGTGGCCGCGAGGACGAGCCGCGCCCGTCTGACGACGAACTGTGCGAGATAGCGAAGCATGACCGGACTCCCGATGTGTGCAGGCGTTAACTTGATGGGTGTTAACTTGCCATCGATGTGTACGGGTGTCAACATCCTTTTCATGAACACCCGAGCCCCCTATCACCACGGAGATCTGCGCAACGCCCTGATCGATGCGGCAGCCCAGCTGGCTGCAGGGGGCGGGCCGGAGGCGGTCACCGTGCGCGCGGCGGCACGGCACGTCGGGGTGACGCCGACGGCGGCGTACCGGCACTTCGCAGGTCATGACGACCTCTTGCTGGCCGCGAAGGAGGAGTCGGTGACCCGGCTCGGGGCCGCGATGCGACGGCGGGTCGACGACCTCGGGCCGGTCGACGAGACGGAGGCGTCAGTGCGCGCCCGCCTCAATGCGATGGGGCGCGGCTACATCGACTTCGCCCTGGGCGAGCCGGGGCTCTACCGGACGGCATTCGGGCAGGAGTCCCATCCGATGGATGAGGACAAGGAGGTGAAGCTCGCCGACGCCAACCACCCGTACAGCATGTTGGTGGGCGTCCTCGCCGACCTGGTCAAGCTCGGCGTCGTCCGCGAGGAGGATCTCGAGGGCACCTGCAACAGCGCGTGGGCGTTCGCGCACGGCCTGTCCCTGCTACTGATCGACGGCCCGTTCACCGGTCTCGGCGAGGATGAGAAGGCGCACATCGTCGAGGACACGCTGCGGGTCTTCGGGCAGACGATCATCCCGCCGGCCGCACCACCGTCGATCGAATCTCCCTGAAGGTCAACGGGTTTCGACTCGACGTCCGCTCGCGCTCCGGTCGGCTCAACCGGCGGGGTTGCTGGCTCAGCCGGTGCGGTTGAGCTTCTTGGCGAGCCGGCGCTGCTGGACCCGCCCCATCTTGTGCACGGCAGGCAGCGCCGCGAGCGCGAACGCCGGCGAGGCCGACCCCACTCGCGCCAGACCACCGCGCCACGACGGAGCACTCGTGATGGGGCGCGGCTTGTCGACCACGCGCTCCACGAGGTCGGCGACCTGGCTCGGCTGCAGCAGCGTTCCGGAGAACGACATGGCGGCCTCGTCCTCCTCGAGCCGGTCGTACAGCATCGGCGTCCACATGCCGTCCGGGCAGATGACGCTGATGTGGATGTCCTTCAGGCCGGCGCGGCGAAGGTCGGCCAGCGTCGAGCCGCTCAGCCCGACCACAGCGTGCTTCGACGCCGCGTAGACCGCCTCGCCCGGCACGGCTGACAGCCCGGCGAGCGAGGCGATGTTGACGATGTGCCCGCGCTTCGTGGGCCGCATCTGCTCCAGGGCCGCACCAACGCCGTGCAGTGTGCCGATGGCATTGACCTCCAGGACCTGCTCCCAGACATCCATCGGGCGGTCCCACATCGGACCGGTGATCAGGATGCCCGCATTGTTGACCCACAGGTCGAGGCGGCCGGCGCGCTCCACGGCTTGCTCTGCTGCCGTGCGGCACCCCTCGTAGTCGCGGACGTCGAGCGCGCTCGCCCACGCTCGCTCGCCGGCGAGATCGACAGTCTCCTTCGCCAGCCTGAGGTCACGGTCGGTGACGTGCACGGCGTACCCGCGCCTGGCCAGCCGCAGCGCGATCTCCCGGCCCAGGCCCTGCCCGGCACCGGTGACGACCGCCCCGCCCAAGGCGCTCACGCGGTCGCCGACGAGCGGTCCGTCGTACGCGCCGCCTGGGCTCTCGCAGCTCCTTGCTTGCGCTCGCGCTGCAGGTCCCAGAGGTAGTGGTCGAAGTCGACCTCCATGGTGTGGCGGGCGGAGGAGTAGAAGCGCTTCTTGTTGGCCTCGTGGTCGTGCACCATCTGCTGGCGGATCTCGGTGTCGGACGGCGGAGCGTACGTGCCGCGCAGCTGCTCGGTGATCCAGACGCTCTGCGCCTCGGCGAGCGGCATGACTGCACCGACCGGCTGGAGCAGGCCGAGGAAGTAGAGGCCGGGCAGGTCGGGGTGGACCGTGCGCTTCCACAGCGGCAGGTCGTTGTCCTTGACCGAGAGCACGTCGGGGTCCAGGAAGGGGAAGGACACGCGGTAGCCGGTGGCCCAGACGATCAGGTCCGCCGGCACGCTGCTGCCGTCCACGAAGACGACTCGATCGCCGTCCAGTCGCTCGATGCCGGGCTTGGGCGTGAGGCGACCGGACTTCAGGGCGCCACGGATGCCTTCGGACTGCACCGGGTGCGACTGTCCGGGCTTGTGCTTGGGCTGGGGCAGGCCGAGCTTGGCGACGTTGCCCGAGGCGAAGGCGCCGACGGCGAGCTTGGCGCTGGTCGCCCACCACGGCAGCCAGGACGGCAGCGCGACCTGGTCGGACGGGCGGCCGAAGAGGAACTTGCGCAGCACCCACTGGCCGCGCCGCTGCGAGATGGTCGCGGTGCGCGCCTTCTCGGTGGCGGCGACAGCAATGTCCATGGCGGAGTTGCCCGCGCCGACCACGACCACGTCGTGGCCCACGAGCTGGTCGCCGTTGCGGTAGTCGTGAGAGTGAATCTGCTTGCCGTTGAACGTTCCTGGGTACGCCGGCTCCGGCCAACGCGCATCCCAGTGGTGGCCGTTGGCGACGAGCACCGCGTCGAAGTCCTCGGTGCGCTGGCCCTCTGGCCCGGTCACCGTCACGAGCCACGTGCCGTCGCCGTTGCGGGTCACGTGATCGACGGACGTCGAGAAGGTGATGCGGTCGCCGAAGCCGAAGTGGTCGACGTACTGCGTGAAGTAGTCGGCGACCTGGTGGTGCTTGGCGTACGCGGGGTAGTCGGCCGGCATGGGGAAGTCGGAGTACGCCATCCGCGGGCAGGAGGTGTTGATCTCCAGGGTCTCGTAACAGGCGGACTGCCCGTTGGGGTTGTCGTAGACCCAGTTGCCGCCGACGACCGTGCCGCGCTCGTAGCACTCGAACGGGATGCCGGCCTCGTGCAGCGCCTTGGCTGCCGCGATACCGCTCGACCCGGCACCGATCACGCAGGCTCGGGGGAGCGAGGGGTCGGGGGCGACCGGCGTCTGCGGTGCGGGTGCCCGATGCTTGTTCTTGACCATGTACGCCACAAGCGACATGGTGACATTGAAAATCTCGCGTTTCAATCGTTTGGAGGAGATTGGGTGGCCCAGACCACATCGCGAGCGGGGCGTCCGTGGCGCGGAGTCGCGCCGCAGGACCGCGACGCACAGCGACGAGCTCGCCTCATCGACGCCGGCCTGGAGGTCTTCGGGACGACCGGCTATCAGGCGAGCACCGTCAGCGGCCTGTGCGCGGCGGCCGGGGTATCGACGCGATCGTTCTACGAGCTGTTCAGCCATCGCAGCGCGCTGCTCGAGGCGGTCTACGTGCAGATCTGCGACGACGTCCAGACACGGATCGTCGGGCTGGGCGCGCCGGGAGACGACGTCAGCGCCTGGATTCGCGCAGCGGTCGAGCAGGTTCTGGGCCCACTCCTGAAGGACGTCCGCACGATCCGGATCATCGAGGTCGAGATGGTCGGGGTCAGCGCGGAGCTGGAGGAGACCCGCCGACGTACGACGAAGTCCATCGCCGAGGCGTTGAGCCTGGTCCAGGTGGCGCTGAGCGGCGAGGGCAGCCTGACGCTGGCGCGGCGTGCGCTGCTCGGGGTCTTCCTCGAGGGCGGGATGTCCGAGGCGCTCGTGGCGTTCGCACGTGACGAGCTGGCAGGACCGGTCACGGCGGAAGACTTCCTCGACGAGCTCAGCACGATCGTGGAGCACCTGCTCGCGGTCTGAGTGGACGTTCAGCCGCCCGGGCTCAGCACCCAGCGCTCGTAGTCGCTGGTCGTGACGTTGCTGCCGCAGATGATGGTGGCCACCCGACGGCCGGCGAACCGTTCGCGGTCCTCGAGGATGGTGGCCAGACCGAGCGCGGCTGAGGGCTCGACGACGAGGCCAGCGTGCTCGTACAGCATCCGCATGCCGGTCTTGATGCTCTGCTCGCTGACGAGCGCGACGTCATCGACCACCACGAGGAGGTCTTCGAGCACCTCAGGGATGGGGCAACGTCCTGCGACCCCATCGGCGATGGTGTCGATCGTGTCGGTCTCCACGACCCGCCTCTGTCGCCAGGACAGCGCCATGGCCGGCGCCCCCTCGGGCTGGACAGCGATCACCCCGACGTCGGGCGCGAGGGACTTCAGGACGTGTCCGACGCCGCTGGCCAGCGCACCGCCGCCGAGCGCGATCAGGACCGAGTCGAGCTCCGATCCGCTGTCCAGCAGCTCGAGGCCGATCGTCCCTGCGCCTTCGCAGGTCCCGAGGTCCTCGCTGTCCTCGACGAGATGCGCGTCGTCCTCCTGAGCAATCGTGCGCGCGACCACACGGGCGTCCTCGATGTCATCGCCCACGAGCCGAACGGTCGCGCCGAGAGCCCGGATGCGTTCAATCTTCAGGGGATTCGCGGTCCGCGCCGCGACCACCGTGACCGGGATGCCTCGCCGCGCACCGCTGTACGCCAGCGCCTGGCCGAGGTTGCCCGCGCTCGCGCAGACGACGGCGGGCCGACCTTCGTGCTCGGCCAACCGTGACAGGACGGTCTCCGTACCGCGGCCCTTGAAGCAGCGCACCGGATTGAGCGTCTCGATCTTGAGGGAGATCGAGCAGCCGAGCTCTTCGCCCAACGAGATGCAGTCGTACAGAGGAGAGTCGAGGAACACCGGATCGATCGCCGTCCGTGCTCGACGGATGCGGTCGAGATCAAGGCGCACCATGAGCGCCGATCGTAGGTCCCGCGCCTTATGCTGCCACCGCCCGGTCGCGGCGCAGCCAGAGCACGACCAGCATGATGGCGAGGCCGACCAGCGCGGCGACGTGGAAACCAGCGGTGAACGCCTCGCGGACGTGGTGCAGCAGCGCATCGTTGCTGCCGGCCTGCCGCAATCCGTCGACCCACGTCCCGTCGGCGTGGCCCGTGCTGGATCGGCGCGATAGGCGATGCTGCCGATGGTGCCCAGGACGACCAGGCCCATGGCGATACCGATCTCGTTCGCCGTCTGAGCCAGCGACGCAGCCGAGCCGGCGCGCTCCGCCGGCGCGCGCGAGATGACCGCGTTCATCAGGTACGGGAAGACCGCGCCGATCCCGGCGGTGGTGAGCAGGCTGGCGGCGGCGAAGACGGGCAGACCTCCGCGTCCCGTGGGCAGGACTATGTACAGCGCGAATCCCACGGTGAGCACCAGCAACGACACCAGAGCGACGCGGTCGGGGCGCAGCCGCTGGCCGAGCCACGGACCCAGGTTCGTCGCGACGATCATGGCCACCATCTGAGGCAGCATCCACAGGGCTGCGTGGAACGGCGAGAGGCCTTGCACGGCCTGCAGGTAGTACGCGACGAACAGCGACGTCCCGCCCATCAGCAGCGCGGTGAGGAAGAGCACGGTGAGGGTGCGCGCGACGCCCGGCGCTCGCAGCAGGCCCAGGTCGAGGAGCGGATCGACGAGCCGGCCCTGTCGGCGTACGAACCCGACGCCGGCGCCAAGACCGACGACAGCCGCGCCCATCGCGAGCGGCGTCCAGCCGTTGTTGACGACGGCCTTCAGGGCGTAGACCACGAGCAGGATCGAGCCGAGACACAGTGCGGCGCTCGCGAGGTCGGGACGAGCGGAGCCGGGCGACCGGTACTCCGGCAGCAGGCGGGGTGCGCCCAGCACCGTCACGACCATGACCGGTACGCCGATCAGGAACACCGAGCCCCACCACCAGTGCTCGATCATGATCCCGCCGAGCAGCGGTGCGGCGGCCATACCGGTGAGGAAGCACGTCATGTACGCGCCCAGGGCGGACACGCTCTGCTTCGGGTCCGGAAAGATCTGTCCGATGAGGGCCATCGAGGCCGGCATGATCGCTGCGCCGGCGACGCCCATCACGGCTCGGGTGGCGATGATCATCCACGGCTCGCTGGAGAACGCGGCGAGCGCTGAGGCGCACGCGAACACCGCGGCGCACCAGACGATCAGGCGGCGTCTGCCGATCCGGTCGCCCAGCGCGCCCATCGCGATCATCGTCCCGCCGACCATGAGGCCGTAGATGTCGTTCATCCAGAGCAGCTCGTTCGGCGAGGGATGCAGATCGGCGCTCATCCGGGGCAGCGCGACGGACAGCACACTGATGTCGATGGCGATCAGCAGGGAGGGCAGTGCGAGCAGGGCCAGCGCGAGGCGCGGCCGTCGGTGCGGGGTTGCCGGAGTGGCGGGGGTGGTCTCGGTCGTGGTCACGACGGGTCTCCTTGGTGAGTGCGGTTGAAGATCAGGCGGGTGACGTCGGCGCCGTCGATGAGGGTGACCGCGCCCTCGGTGGCACCGAGCTCGGTCGCGTGCGCCCCGGCCCAGCGCGCGACGTCCAAGGCGTCGTTACCGGTCGCGGTCGGCGGCAGGGCGAGGACGACGCGCTGAGCTCGCTGGCACAGCAGCCGCGCCGCGCTCGGGTCGAGCAGCGCCACGAGGATCCGCTGTGCGCCTCGGGTGGCTCCGGGCCAGAACACGCGCGTCGTGATCCGGCCGTGTCGGACGCGGAGTCGGAGCGTTGCTGTGGTGGTCATGGATCGATGCTCTGGGAGGTTCGGCAACAACGGAATGACCGGTTCTGCATGGCCTGCTGTCAGCGGATGCATAACCATCTGCGGGGCCGCCTGCCGTCATCGGTGTGAGACTGATCGGCATGGGCGATGCCACCGTGCTGGCCATTCAGCCGGCACCTGATGCGATCGAGCTGCGACACCTGCGGGCCTTCGTGGCCGTTGCCGAGGAGCTGAACTTCAGCCGTGCCGCGGCCCGTCTCTATGTCAGCCAACCGGCCCTGAGCCGGCAGATCAGCGCGCTGGAGCGGCTCGTCGGCTGCGCGCTGCTGCGCCGGTCGACCCACGGGGTGGAGCTGACGCTGGCCGGCGACGCGCTGCTGAGCCGCGCCGGTCGACTGATCAGCGACCTCGATCACGCCGTCGCCGCGACGCGCTCCGTCGGCGGTGAGCTGGCCGAGCAGCTGACTCGGCTCTGGGCGACGTTCGTCGACGTCAACGCCACCGACGGCAACATCCGCGGTGTGCGCGCCGCGGTCGAGGAGCTGCACGCGAAGTTCCCGCCACCGAGCGAGGTGCAGATCGCGCCGACCACCGTGGGCGGCGTACCTGCGCTGCGGTCCATCCCGCCGGATGGGACCGGGGCGCCGATGCTGTTCCTGCACGGCGGCGGTCACATCGCCGGATCGGCGTACGGCTACCGGCATCTCGCGGGGGCCCTTGCGATGGTGGCCCGTCGGCCCGTGCTCACCCCCGACTTCCGGCTCGCGCCGGAGCACCCCTTCCCGGCGGCCCTCGACGACGCCACGAACGCGTACCTCGCGTTGCTCGACGACGAGGCCGTCGACACCGACGACCTCGTGGTGGCCGGTGACTCCTCCGGGGGTGGTCTGCTGATGAGCCTGCTGCTCGCCCTGCGCGGCAGCGGGCGCCCGCTACCGCAGCGCGCGTTGCTCATGTGTCCCTGGCTGGATCTGACAGGTGCCGGCCAGGAGCATCAGGCGACGGACGCTCCGCCCATCGTGACGCCCGAGCAGGTCGCGTGGCTGGCCGGGATGTACGCCGCCGGTCGCCCTGACGATCCGCTGCTCAGTCCGTTGACCGCGGACCTGTCGGGCCTGCCGCCGCTGCTCGTCCAGGGCGGCACCGGCGACAACTTGGTGCACGACGCCAAGCTCTTGGTCCAACGCGCGGTCGAGGCCGGAGTCGATGCCTCACTGGACCTCTACCCGGTGCCGACCCACGACTTCCATCTGTTCTGGACGTTCCTGCCGGAGGCCGTGGACGCCCTGCAGCGAGCGGGCGAGTTCCTCGGTGCAGATGCGGGCCGGGCCCGAGCAGACGCCGGCTGACGGTGTCGCGTGCGCCTCACGCGAGGAAGGCGGCGAGCAGCTCTCCCGTGAGCGCTGGGCTCTCGAGCATCGGCGTGTGGCCGATGCCGGGCAACAGCTCGAGCCGAGCCCCCGCGATGGTCCGGTAGTCCTCGGCCGCACTTGAGCGCCAGCGACGGTCATCCACACCGAAGATGACCAGCGTCGGGACATCGAGATCTGCCAGACGCAACGGGACACTGCGCTCGCCGACGTAGGCGAGCCCCGCCTTCGGTGTCTGTGAAAACGCTTGGTACGTCATCGCTTTCACGTCCGCAACGATCTGATCGGAGAGATCGATGTCGCCGGAGACCGCCCCGGTCAAGCCCTCGCGGATGCTGCTGTCCGACCGCAGGCGCCAGGCCAGCGGTCCGATGCCACGGAGTGCCACCAGCCGGCTCGCACGACCCTGTGCTCGGAAGGCGTCGGGGTGCGGTCCGGTGTCGATGAGAGCGAGGCGGGTGACGAGGTCGGGCCGCTGCTCGGCGAGCGCCGTCGCCACCTGCCCACCGGTGGAGTGGCCGACGACGGCACAGGTCTCGACGCCGAGCGCGTCCGCGACCGCAGCAATACGCCGTGCTTGATCAGCGATGCCGTAGCCGGTGGTCGAGCTGGTCGACCGGCCGTGCCCGAGCAGATCGACCCGGACCACGCGACGGTCAGCCGCGAGCGCTGGGACGAGAGGTTCCCACCAGAGGGTCGAGCCGGCGTACCCATGGATCAGGACGACGACAGAGGCGTCCGACGGCCCGTCCTCGACGACGTACATCTCGCCGCCGTCGACCGGGACGTGCTGGCCGGTCGGCATCGGTCAGGAACGGCCGGGGATCAGTCCGCGGCCGGTGAACACGCGCCCGCAGACCTCGAGCATGCGTAGACCCGAGCGCAGGTGGCTGACCGAGCTCAGCACGGTGCGTACGGTGCTCGTCGAGGGCGCCGGCAGCGGCAGCCCCTCGAACCGGTCGCCCAGCCAGCCGAGGACCGTCGGGCCGGAGAAGATGTGCAGCGTGAAGTGCTCGCTCAGCCCATCGCGCAGGTAGGTGACCTGAGCACCTCGGCGCACGAATCCCTCGACCATCTGGTCGATTCCGGCGACCGGGACGATCTGGTCGCGGACCGCTTGGAGGATGAGCAGCGGCATCGCCGGTGTGCCCATGCCGGGCCGGATGTCGGCGAAGATCTCTTGCATCTCGGGCAGATCAAGGAACGCCTCGACGGGGATGTCGAGGTGCTTGCCGAAGTCGGTGAACGCGAGCTTGGTGACTGCCTGAGCCGTCGACATCTCGGTGGCGCGGTCGATGAGCTCGCGACCTTCGTCGTTGACGTGGGTGTCGACGATCGCTCGCATCGACGGATAGATCCGCACCAGGCTCGCGATCACCAGGCCCGCGAGACCGGCGAACATGTGGCCGTTCGCGCGTCGGAACACGCCCTCCGGGTCACCCACGGGTGAGCCCAGGACGGCGCCGGCGATGTTGAGCTCGGGCGCGTAGTCGTCGGCCATCTCGGCCGCCCACGACGTGCCCCAACCACCACCGGAGTAGCCCCAGAGCGCGACGGGAGACTGCTCCGTCAAGCCGAAGTCGTTGTGCTGCAACGCTGCTCGGATGCCGTCGAGCGCGCAGCTGCCGGACTCGCGGGGGGCACCCCAGTCGCCGTGCTGCCCCTCGTGGTCGGGGACGGAGACCGCCCAACCCTTGGCGAGCGCGTTGGCGATCAGCAAAAGCTCGAGCTGGACGACCTCGCCGGTGATCGGCGCGCCACGTTGCAGTGTGTACGAGGGGAAGGCCTCGCGGGCGAGCGCGTCGATGGCGCACTGGTAGGAGACCAGCGGGCGGTCCTGCTGCGGCTCGGCGCCGTCGGCGAGGAGCACGGTCGTGACCGTCGTGGTGGGCGCCCGGTGCATGTCCTCGGTGCGGTAGAGCAGCTGGACGGCCTTGGCTCGCAGCGGCACCAGGCCGAGGAAGGCGATGCCCACGTCACGGCTGCGCAAGATGCTGCCGTGGGGCGCCGCCTGCCAGCCGAGAGGGGCGTCGTAGAAGGGATCGTTCTCGGGTTCGGCGGGCCGTCCGGGCTCACGCTCCCAGTGCTCGACCGGGGCGGTCCACGTCGACTCGATGGCCGCACTGCCCATGTTCGCGCTCCCTTGCACGTCGCAGGCATCGTTACCTACGGCTTAGTAACCTAACCGCTCGATGCCTTCGGGGGTACAACCCTCGGATGTCAGATGTCCTTTCGTGATGTCGGACCGGACAGCGGCGCCCGCGGTTCCGCCTCAACCTGCATCTCTGGTCTGGTCACGACTGAGGCCAGGCATCGGCGGGGCGTGGTGGGGCAGGGGAGTGCTGGCGGCCGACGGTCGCAGTCCATCGCTGATGACCTGGAGGTAGCGCTCCCACAGGTCGGGGTCCTCGGTGTCGCCGAGGCCGGGCAGGGGCGCCCGGACTGCCGCCACGATCAGGGGCGGCAGGTCGGTCGCCGCGATGTCCGTACGCAGGACGCCGGCTGCGTGGGCGCGCGCCACGATGCCCTCGAGCAGCTCCAGGGCCCGCACCTGTAGTGCGTCGTTGTCCGGCAGCTCGACGACGTGCTCGGCGATGAGCAGCTCGGTCACGGCCCGGTCCGCTGCGACCACCGACCCGAACTCGTGCAGCGCCGTACGAAGGGCTACCTCGGGATCCTCGATGTCGGCGGCGGCCTCGATAGCCTCGATCACCGTCTGGATGCGGTCTGCGAGCACCGCGGTCAGCAACCTGGTGCGATCCGGGAAGTGCCGGTACAGCGTGCCCGAGCCCACGCCAGCAGTGCGCGCGATCTCGTCCATGCTGACGGCCGTGCCCCGCTGCGCGAGCAGTGTGCGCGTCGCGACGAGCAGGCGGTCGCGGTTGCGTCGCGCGTCCGCCCGCAGTGGCTGCTCGGAGGCCATGGAACGAGGTTAACAAGTGAAGCGGCGAGGCCGTCTCCAATCGGGGACCGTGTCCCCGTTTGCTGCTAACCTGGACATTGCCGGCGATCGGCGAGGTCAGCCTCGCCGCGCGCCGGACCAGGCGACCGGCAATGGAGGCGGCGATGGATCGGATTGTGGTGGGCATCCTGGGGGACGAGAGCCCCGCCGACCTCCACGCCCTGATCCGCGCACGGGAGATCGCCCTCTCGTCGGGCGCCGGCGTCACGGTGCTGCGGCTGCGGATGATGCCGGGCTGGGCCCTCTTGCTGTCATCGGCCTGGCCCATGGCGTGCGCCGCGACGAGCACCAACGAGAACCAGGCCGTGACCCGCGCGTACCACCTCGCACGGCAGCAGCTCGACGGCAAGGGCATCCGCTGGGAGACGAAGTTCGCCTCGCCGGTCAACGTGCGCGGCCTCATCAGGTATGCGACGTCGGTGGGCGCCGACCTGATCGTGCAGCCCGGCACGACCGAGCTGCCCTCTCGCCGCGACCACTCGAACGACCCCCGGCCGCCGGTTCTCGAAGTGCTCTGAGCGGGCTGGTCAGGCGAGGCCGTTGCGGAACGCGTAGCTGACGGCCTGGGCTCGATGGGTCACACCCAGCTTCGCGAAGACCCGGTTGACGTGCGTCTTGACGGTTCCTTCGCTGATGACCAGACGTTCGGCGATCTCAGGGTTGGCCAGGCCCTCGGCGATCAGGCGCAGCACCTCGCTCTCGCGCGTCGTCAGAGGCTCGATGAGTACGTCGGGCGTGCCGGCCGCCGGCATCTTCGCCACGGCGTCGATGAGATGGCGCTGCACGGCGAGGTCGAGGGTCGGCTGATCGTCGATCGCGCGGCGCAGTGCTTCCAGGATCTGTACGCCGCCCGCGTCCTTGGTCAGATAGCCGACCGCTCCCGCACGCAGTGCGTCCAGGACGGACCGGTCGTCGGAGTAGGTCGTGAGGATGACCACGGGCAGGCCCGGCCAGCGTTCGGCGATCGCGCGCGTCGCCTCGACGCCGTCGCAGCGCGGCATCCGCAGGTCCATCAGCACCACCTCCGGCGCGTGCCTCTCAACCAGCTCGAGCGCCTCGACACCGTCGGCCGCTTCCGCGACGACCTCGACCTCGAGCAGCTCCAGAACCATGCGCAATCCCTCGCGGACGACACGTTGGTCGTCCGCGAGCAGGACCCGAATCTGCTTGTCGCTCATACGTTCTCCGTCGTCGGCAGCTCGAGGGCGACCCGGAAGCCGACCGCCGTCGTACCCGCGCTCAGCGTGCCGCCGATCAGCTCGGCGCGCTCACGCATGCCGGACAACCCGTATCCGCCGCCCGTGTTGTCCGGTCGCTGGGGGCGACGGCTGGAGACGTCCTCGACCACCAGGCGTACGACCGCGACCGCATAGGTGAAGGTCATGTCGACGCGCTCGGCGGCCGCGTGCTTCGCGACATTGGTGAGGGCCTCCTGGGCGACGCGGTAGATCGCGAGCCGAGCCCCGGGCGGTAACGACCGCGGCTCGCCCGTCGTCGTGAAGGCGCACGAGATCCCGTGCGTGTCGCTGAATCGCGTTGCCAGCGTTGACAACTCGTCCGGGCCGGGCATGACTTCGTCGCGCAGAAGGCCGATGGCGTGACGCGCTTCCTCGAGACCGCCGCGCGCCATGGTCTGGGCGCGCTCGACCGCGGCGACGATGCGAGGGTCGGTGTCCTGGCGCTCGGCGAGGAGGCGCGCACCCTCGAGCTGGAGGGTCAGGCCGGACAGGGAGTGGGCGAGGATGTCGTGCATCTCGCGGGCGAGGCGACTGCGCTCGGCCAGCTCGGCGGCGCGTACGTCATCGTCCCGTCGGTCCTCGAGCTCACGGATCAGCTGTGCCGTCCGCTCGTTGGCAGCGGTGAGCTGACCCGCGAGGACGAGCACGCCGAAGAACGACACGATCGTCAGTACGGTCAGCAGTACCGCGCTGAGTGAGCCGTCCCAGGAGCCGGCGGCGATCGCGATCGCGACCACGCCGATCAGGACGACGGACACGACCAGGCGTTGCCGCAGCAGCAGGATGAGGAACGAGACGCCGAAGAAGACGCCTGCGACGCTGGCGCCCTCCGGCTGAAGCCACATCAGCACGAACGCGGTCGCGATGACCGCGACCACCAGGCCCCACTCCAACGGATCCCGCCGCGGCGCACGGAGCACGACACCGAGCCCGCTGAGCACGAACGTCAGCAGGACCAGGAGCACCGCCGGTGAAGAGGTCGGGGACGGCTCGGCCGTGAAGCTCACGCTGGTGACGATGCCGATGACGACCAGCGGCACGACGCGCAGCATCCGCGTGAGCTGCTGCGAGGGCCGGCCCTGCTCCGTCACATCGAGGGTCACTTCTCGACGGTAATCCTGACCGGCGCGTACAGCGTCCACCCAGGGGTACAGATCGTGCTCGGTCCCTGGGCCATGCCAAGTCCCACCTGTGCGGCGATGTGGGCGAGGGCGTACGCCGGAGACGCTGGGCTGGTCATGTTCGACCTAGCTCTCGAGAAAGCAGGAGCGATGTCTGTTCCCATCTTCTGGTCCATCAGGATCTTCATCAGCGTGTTCGCCGCCGTGAGCGCAGCGACGCTGGTCGTTGCGTACGTCCTGCGCGACCACGCGGACGAGGTCACCTCGACCGTGTGGATCCGTGGGTCCTTGGTGCTGCTCAGCAGCCTGGCCCTGCTGTGGTTCGCCTCACGCGCGGCGGCGGGTCATGAGCGGTCGTTCGTACGCCTGCGTCTCATCTCGGTGGTCGTGCTCGTCGCGCTCGTGGTCATGGCCGCGCTGCCCGGCGTGCTGCCGACCTGGATGCGGGTCGAGCACGTCATCGGCGCCGCGCTGATGCTCGCCGTCGTCATCCGCGTTGCTGAGGTCCAGCGCCGCGGGGGAGTCGTGGCTAAGCGACCGGCCTCGGCACCACGCACGCAGGGGACGTGATGTCGGTCGGCACTCCCTGGCTCGGCACGCCGCGTTCCGACAGGCGATGCGCCTGGACCTGGTTGCCGTAGAGCCCGGCCACGACCATGAGGTCGTCCGCGACAGAGAAGTGCCGAGGATGTGCCGCCGTCGGGACCTCGGCGAGCATCGCGAGCTCGTCTGACGAGGTGTCGAAGACCGTCACCGTGTCTGGGCCGCGGTTCGAGACGTACGCCAGCCGGCGCGCCTCGTCGATGTGCAGGTGGGCCACGTCGTTGGGTCCCGGACGGTCTGAGGCAGGACGCTGCTCGACCACGCGGAACTCGCCGGGGTGTTCCTCGTGCAGGCGCAAGAGCATCCCGGACAGCTCACCCACCACCCAAGCCTCAGCAGTGTCGATCGCGCGCACGAGCTGTCGCGGTCCGGTCCCGGCGGGGAGGGGCGAGATGGCGACCGGCTCGAGCCGTCCGCCTGCCAGCCGGTAGGTGCTGATCTCGTCGCCGCCCAGGTCGACGACACTGATCAGCTCTGAGTCGACGTGCGGTACGACGTGGTGGGCGTGGCTGGAGGTCTGTCGGGGATGGGGGCCAGAGCTCTCGAGCTGAAGTGTCTGAACGAGCTCCTGGGCCACGCCGTTCTCGTCGAGTTCAATGAGGCCGACAGCGCCGTCGCGATAGTTCGCCACCACCAGGTGGACGCCGTCCGGGGTCAGCGCCAGATGGCACGGCCCGGAGCCGCCGCTTGCGACAGACCCGAGCGTCCTCAGCCGAGGACCGTTGTCCTCGTCGCGCGCCTCGAGCGTCGCCACCTGCCCCTCGTCGCCCTCGCAGGCGACGTACAGCCGTTGACCGTCGGGTGACCAGGAGACCCAGCTGGGTGCCAGCAACGACGTGGAGGCGACAGCCGCGCCGAGGCGGCCCTCGGTGTCGAGGGTGTGCAGGGAGACCGTGCCTTGGCCGTCGGGTTGTGGAGTGCTCCCCACGGCCAGTGGTCGAGAGGACGCGGCGTCGGATGCAAGGGATTCAGACACAGCACTCAGAGTACTTGCTAGTTTGTAACCACTAAACGTTTAATCATCAGTAGGAGCGAAGTGACTCAGCCGAACGTCGTCCTGATCTGCGTCGATGAGTGGCGCGGCGACTGTCTCTCCGCGGCTGGACATCCAGCCGTACAGACGCCGTACCTCGATGACCTGGCAGCGGGCGGCACCCTGTTCAGTCGGGCGTACTCCGCCACCCCGACGTGCGTGCCTGCACGGGTCGCGCTGTTCACGGGGCAGTCGCAGGAGGTGCATGGGCGGGTGGGCTACACCGAGGGTGTGCCGTTCGAGCAGGCGCATCCGGTGACCGTGCAGGGTGAGTTCCGCAAGGCCGGCTACCAGACCCAGGCGATCGGCAAGATGCATGTGTGGCCCGAGCGGTCGCGTACCGGCTTCGACGACGTACGCCTGCACGACGGCTTCCTCCACCAGGCCCGCTCGAGCCACCGGCGACAGTTCGAGTTCTTCGACGACTACATCCCGTGGCTGCGCCGCCAGCCCGGCTCGTCTCCGACCGCCGACTACTTCGATCACGGCGTGAACTGCAACTCGGTGGTCGCCCGCCCCTGGGACAAGCCGGAGCAGCTGCACCCGACGAGCTGGATCGGGACGGAGGCCACCGAGTTCCTCTATCGGCGCGACCCGACGAAGCCCTTCTTCCTCTACCTGTCCTTCCACCGACCGCACCCGCCGTACGACCCGCCGGCCTGGGCGTTCGACATGTATATGGACCTACCGCCGTACGAGCCGGTGGTCGGCGACTGGGAGCAGCACTACGACGCGCATCGCCGCGACGGGGCGCACGACGCGTTCGTCGGGCACCTCGACCCGAGGGTCGTTCATCGGGCACGCGCCGGCTACTACGGGCTCATGACCCAGATCGATCACCAGGTCAACCGCTTCCGCGAGACGCTGTACGACTTCGGCCTGGCGGACAACACGGTCGTCGCCTTCACCTCCGATCACGGCGAGATGATGGGCGACCACCACATGTTCCGTAAGGGATTCGGCTATGAGGGCTCCGCGAACGTGCCGTTGATCATCGGTGGCGACACCGGTCGCGCGGCGCACGCCGACCGGGTGGTCGACGAGGTCGTCGAGCTGCGCGACATCATGCCGACCCTGCTCGACCTCGCCGGGATCCCGATCCCGCCGGAGTGCGACGGCCGCAGCCTCAAGCCGTTCCTCGACGGTGAGACGGTCACCGACTGGCGCCCCTACCTGCACGGCGAGCACGTCCTGCTCGGACAGTCGCTGCAGTGGGTGACCGACGGCAAGATCAAGTACTGCTGGGCCTCCGCGGAAGGCACCGAGGAGCTGTTCGACCTGGTTGCCGACCCAGAGGAGCGGCACAACCTCGCGACCTCCGCCGATCATCAAGACCTGCTGCACACCTGGCGCGGCCGACTGATCGAGAGTCTCGATGGTCGTGAGGAGGGCTACGTCCAGGGTGGGGATCTGGTGGCTGGCTGCACCCCGGTCAGCATCCTGCGGCACACCCGCGAGCGGATCGCGGCCGAGGCGAGCTGAGCGGGATGACCTCACCACCCACGATTCGTACGGTCGCGGAGCACGCCGGCGTCTCGGTGGCCACCGTTTCGCAGGTCTTGAGCGGCCGGGCCGGCGCGACCATCCGAGTCGGCGAGCAGACCCGAGAGCGAGTGCTCGCATCGGTCGAGAAGCTGGGTTACGTCCCGAACCAGGCGGCCCGCGGGATGCGGCGAGGGCGTACCGACCAGGTCTGCCTGGTGCTGCACCAGCTGGACACGCCCTGGTCGCGCGCCATGACCCAAGCCGTCGCGGACGCCGTGAGCCCGCACGGCTACAGCACGGTGATCCTCGCCGATGGTGACTGGGAGCGCTATCTCATGCGGCAGGGCGCTGACGCTGCGTTCATCGACGCGGTGGGGCCTGGCGATGCCGATCGGCTGCGTACGCTCGCCGCCCGCGGGGTCTCGATCGTCGCCTACGGCAACGGGATTCGGCCCGAAGGCTTCGACGTCGTACGGACCGAGGGGCGGGCGGCGTGCGAGGAGGCTGTCGCGATGCTGGCGAGCCGGCACGCCCGGATCGCACTACTGCGCAACGGAGGGTCGGCCTCGCTTCGGACGGTGGCGTTCCGGCACACGATGAGGAAGCACGGGCTCACGGTCGACCGCGACCTGGTGCGCGTGACCCACTCGTCCCGAGACATCGCCTATCGGGAGGCGATCAGCCTGCTGCAGATGGCCGATCGTCCGACCGCGATCTTCGCCACCTCCGACCTCGCCGCGATGAGCGCGCTCGCTGCGGCGCACCGCCTCGGCGTCCGGGTGCCGGACGACCTCGAGATCATCGGCGTCGGCAACAGCCCTGAAGGCGAGGCGGCCGACCCGCCACTGACCAGCGTCGGCGCGGACGCGATCTTCACGGACATCGCCCAGATGCTGCTCGAACGGCTCCAGAGCCGGTCCCCGATCACGGGCCGGACGCTGACCTCGACGTGGACCGTCCACCGACGCGGTACGACCCGATAGTTCTTGCCGATCCTTCGCACTACCTCATTTGTGGAAGGTGCGGAAGGAAAGTAAAAGACATACAGAGATGTTGTGCCCTCGGGCAGATTCGAACTGCCGACACCCGCTTTAGGAGAGCGGTGCTCTATCCCCTGAGCTACGAGGGCGGACCGGCGTCTGCCGGACCAGTCGGCAAGCCTACGTGATGCGAGCCGACGTGTCTGACCGCCTCGGGGCGGACTGAACGACCTTGTGAACAAGAACGTGCAATTTCGTGAAACTTTCATAGCCAGGGAGGGCGGAAGGCACCGGTATTGTGCGAACACCATGGGCAGACACAGCGAACATGACGTCGTTCCTCAGGGTGGATCAAGCCGTCGGTCGCTCCTCGCGATCGGCCTTGTTTTATTGCTCGCGCTCGGCGCGCTCGGGTTCGTCAAGTATCTGACCGGTCGGGGGACCGAGGATGCCACGGCGGACGCGAGCCCCAAGGCGTGCGGCAAGACCACCTCCGTCAAAGTGGCGACCACCCCGGAATTCAACGGGCAGGTCGAGGCCGCCGTGCGCGCCCTCGGCGACCCGGCCAAGACGTGCACGAAGTACGACGTCACGAGCGAGCCCGCATCGCAGACCTCCGCCTCGATCCAGCAGAACTCCAACGTCCCCGACGTCTGGATCGCTGACAGCCCGATGCTGATCGATCAGGTCACGGCGGTGCGCGGCCAGGCGGCGGTGACGGTGGGCCCGACCCTCGCGTCGAGCCCCGTGGTGGTGGCCGTGCCCCCGCGTCTCAAGACCAATCCGATGGCCACCGGCCACCCGAGCTGGGTCAAGGTGATCGATGGCACGCTCCCGTTGGCCGTCGACTCCACCAAGTCGACTGCCTCGTTGGTCGCGATCACCACGGCCAGCCAGTTCGTCGCGACTCCCGCGGACAAGCAGTCCCTCGTGCAGTCCTTCGTGGGTCTCAGCCGTACGCCTCCGACGGCGGCAGCGGTCGACCTCACTGCCAAGGACTCGCGGGCCGTCCCGGTCAGTGAGCAGCAGCTGGTCGAGCTGAACAAGAAGGCCTCGGAGCCCGCCACCGCGCTGGTGCCGTCCGAGGGTGCCGGTCAGCTCGTCTACTCGTGGGTGGTGCCGGCCAAGTCGCAGACTGCTCCGACCGCCGCGCTCGAGGCCCTCCAGCAGCAGCTGGTCTCACCGACCATCAAGAAGTCCCTCACGGACGCCGGCTTCCGGGTGACGGGATTGTCCGCCCCGGCCGGCACCGGCGTACCGGCAGACGTGAAGCTCGTGGCCACGCCCTCCAAGGATCAGGCGACGGACGCGCAAAAGCTGTGGACCAACGTCCGCAAGGACTCCCGGATGCTCATCGTCCTCGACGCGTCAGGCTCGATGACGACGCCGGTGCCAGGCGTCGGTAAGCGCGTCGACATCGCGGTCGGCTTCTCGCTCAAGAGCTTCGACACCATGCCGCAGGGCAGCGAGGTCGGACTCTGGGCGTTCTCGACCGACCTCAACGGCAAGGGCACGGACTACAAGAAACTGGCCGATCCCGCCCGCCTCGACGTCAAGGCCAACAAGGACAAGCTGCGCGCGGCAGCGGGACAGGTGCCCGACCTCGTCAAGCGCAACGGCGACACCGGGCTCTACGACTCGATCGCTGCGGCCTATGAGCAGATGTCGATCACCTACGACCCCAACTACGTCAACTCGGTCATCGTCATGACCGACGGCAAGAACGACGACCCGGGCGGCGGGCTCACCCTGGCCCAGCTGACCAGCAAGCTGCGCGGGCTGTACGACCCCAAGAAGCCGGTCAAGATCATCACCATCGCCATGGGCGGAGACTCCGACCCGAAGGAGCTGCAGCAGCTTGCGCAGCTCACGAGGGGTCTGTCCTACGTCGCCAAGACGCCGGCGGAGATGAAGTCGGTCTTCCTGGACGCGTACGCCCACCGGCACGACTCGAGCGGCTAGGGCTACACCTTCGCGGGCAGCGTGCGGACGAAGTCGAGGCTGCGCTCGACCCACTCACGCAGCTCGTCGTCGGACTCGAGCCGGGACTCACCGACCCGCAGCCAGCCGTTCAACGCCTTGCCGCGCATCTCGAACGGCTCGACGTCGACCTCGGTCAGGAGGCCCTCGGCAACGTCAGCGTCGAGCCGCACCATCAGGCCGCCTGTGCGACTCACGGTGACCGACATGTGCCCGTTGACCAGGAACGCCAGCCCTCCGAACATCCGCTTGTCGGTGACATCCAGCTCGTCCACGAGCAGGTCACGGATGCGCTGAGCCAGCCCTTCGTCGTACGTCATGCCCTCATCTTGGCGCGCAGCGCCGCACCTCGGTCTCGATACGCCTCCGCTAGCGCTCCGGCTACTCGACCAGCGGTGGGGTGGTCAGCGGCGCCCGGAGGCCCACTCGCGTGAGACACCCTCCTCGGCCTCGATCGCCTTGATGATCTCCGGCGAGCCCATCTTCTCGATCGTGCGGCCGATGATCGGGATCTTCGCCTTCAGCGCAGCATCGAGGGTGTAGCGGGAGCCGGTGCCGTCCGGGACGATCGTGCTGGTGCCCTTCATGGTGATCGGCTGGCCCTTGAACTGGACGTGCAGGGCGGCGCGTCGGCCGCCATCGGCCTGGCGCGGGCCCCAGGCGAACGTCTCGAACACATCGACCTTGTCACCCACGATCTTCTTGACCAGCGCAGGCACTCCACCTGACGGCATCTGCCGCTGGATGGTGACGACATGCCCACCGTCCTTCTCCGTCACCCGGTTCTCGAACGACAGCGCACCCGCGGCCTCGCACTTCTCGTCCAGGTATGCGACCTGGGTGACATTGGCGTAGGTCTGGTCCGCCGTCGAAGGCACGATCCAGGTGATGGTGATCTGCATGCCGACAAACCTACGCACGAGTACAAGCCGTGTGTGAACGGCGCCGGGGGCCATCGGTAGCGTGCGGACATGACCGGTACCGTGCTCCGACCCGCCCAGGACACCGACGCAGCCGCGGTTGCCGAGATCTGGCGTGAGGGCTGGGTCGACGGTCACTCCGGACACGTGCCCGACGAGCTGGTGGCGTTCCGCACGGAAGACTCGTTTCGCACGAGAGCCGTTGAACGAGTAGGGGATACGACCGTCGCCGAGACCGACGGCGCAGTCGCCGGTTTCATCATGGTGCTCGCGGACGAGGTCGAGCAGGTCTACGTCCGCCGCACCGCCCGGGGGAGCGGCGTCGCCGGAGATCTCCTGGCCGAAGGCGTACGGCAGGTCGGAGCAGCCGGGTACGACCGTGCCTGGCTGGCCGTGGCGACCGGCAACTCCCGCGCGCGACGGTTCTACGAGCGGGAGGGCTGGCAGGACGAGGGTGCGTTCGATCACCCCGTCGAAGGTCCGGACGGGACGATCGACGTGCCGTGCCACCGATGCACGATGGCCACCTCTAGGTAGCGGCCGCTCACTCCTGCGGGGCGGCTGCCTCACCGGACTGCGCGGCGACGAGGCCGTGCGGTGTCACCGCCGTGATGTCGGCCGCCTTCTTGGCGCCGGTGCGCAGGTCGACCTGCTCGCCGAGGTAGCGGATCAGGACCGACAGCAGGGCGACGGTCGGGACGGCCAGGAACGCGCCGATGATGCCGTTGCCGTGCGACCCGACCGCGATACCGAGCAGGACGAGTGCGGGGTGCAGGTTCATCGAGCGCGACTGGAGCGCGGGCTGCAGCACGTGGCCCTCGAGCTGCTGGACCGCGATCACGATGCCGAGCACGATCAGCGCCGTCACCCAGGACTTGGTCACCAGCGCGACCAGCACGGCGAGCGCCCCCGCGACCGTGGCACCGACGATCGGGATGAAGCCACCCAGGAACGTCAGCACCGCCAGCGGCAGTGCGAGCGGCACCCGCAGGATCACCAGACCACCGCCGATCAGAACGGCATCGACGGCGGACACGATCGCCTGGGTGCGGATGAAGCCGCCGAGCGTGTTCCACATGCGGGACAGCAGCTCGGTGAGATGGGCGCCCGGGCCCTCACCGACCACTCCGCGCAGCCAGGGCAGGAACCGCGGGCCGTCCTTGATGAAGAAGAAGGACAGGATCAGTGAGAGCACGAGCGTGACGATCAGGCTGCCCGCGGTCGACACCCCGCTGAAGACGCCGCCGGCGATCGAGGAGCCGCTCTCGCGCAGCTTGTCCGTGATGGCCGCGACGCCGTCGTCGATCTGATCGGGACGGACGTTGAGCGGCGGACCCTGGGCCCAGTCGCGGACCTCGTTGACGCCGGCGATTGCCTTGTTGGCCAGGTCCTCGGACTGGTCGACGACCGACGGCACGATGGCCGCGATGATGCCGCCGATGATCGCGAAGGCGCCGAGGATCGAGCAGGCGGCCGCCAGCGCCGGAGGGAAACCCCGCTGCCGCAGCCACCGGGTCGGCGGCCACAGCACCGTGGACAGGACGAGCGCGAGGATGATCGGCAGGATCGCCACCCACAGCGGTGCGAGGGCACGCTGGAGCAGGTAAAGAGCGAGCAGGATCACGATCGTTCGCAAGGCCCAGCCGGCGCTCCAGCGGAAGCCTCCGCCGATCACATCACCCCGACTTACGGCGCTGGGCGGGGCCGCTGGAGCGGGTGTTTCGTCCGGGTCCAGACGACGGGCCATGTGAACTCTCCTGGAACTGTGGATGCGCGAGGGATTCCTCGGGATGAGTGTGTCGCAGGTACCGTGTATACCCATGGGTAAGCACAACGTGGACGCGCCGACGTCTTCTCGGCGGCGTGTCGCGATTGCTGGCGGCGCCGCCATTGCGCTGGTTGCAGGCGGTTTCGGCGTCAGCAAGGCCGTCTCCTTCATGGGCAAGGACGACGGCTCGTGCGCGACCCCCGCCAGCGTCCGCGTGGTCACCACTCCTGAGATGTACAACACGGTGCTCTCGGCTGCTGAGACGGTCGAGTCCGAGGGTGCCACCTGCGCCTCGTACGACGTCGCCGCCCAGGGTTCTGGTGAGACGGCCAAGGCGATCTCGAGCAACGCGGGCGTGCCCGATGTCTGGATCCCGGACAGCACGATCTGGGCGGACAACATCAACGCCAAGCTCGGCGCCGGCTGGGTGACCCCGGGAGAGACGATCGCGACCAGCCCGGTCGTGCTCGGCGTACCCCCGAGCCTGCACGACAACCCCGACCTGCAGAAGCCGCAGACCTGGGCGAGCGTGCTGGCCACCCAGATCCCACTGACGATGATCGACCCCGACACCTCCTCGCCCACGCTGACCTCAGTGGTTGCGGCCAACCAAGCGGTCTCGGGGCCGGGCCAGAAGGAGAACAAGCAGGACCTGCTGCGCTCCTACCTGCGCCTCAGCCGCTCGCTCAGCACCGAGGAGTCGCTGCAGAGCAAGGCCAAGGGCAGCAAGGACGTCGCGCGCGCCTACCCCCTCAGTGAGCAGCAGCTGACGGCGTACAACAAGCAGAACAACGCCCAGCAGCTCACGCCGTTGATCCCGACGGAGGGCGCCGCGGAGCTCAACTACACCTGGGTGACCCCGGTCCATGGCACCCAGGCGCCGCAGGCAGCGCTCGATGCGCTGCACGAGCAGCTGGTCTCGGCCGAAGGCAAGAAGGCGCTCAGCGCCGCAGGCTTCCGCGTGCCGGGCGCACCGCTGCCGACCGACACCGGCATCCCGGCTGGGGTCAAGATCGTCAAGCGGGCGTCGGCGACCGCGAACCAGAGCGCGCAGCTGGCATGGGAAAACCTCAGCAAGGACGCCCGGATGCTCGTCGTCCTCGACGTGTCCGGCTCGATGCTCGCCGAGGCCCAGCCCAAGGAGACCCGCATCGACCTGCTGGTCAAGATGTGCACCCAGGCGCTGGACGCGCTGCCGCAGACCACCTCGATCGGTGGCTGGGCGTTCTCGACCGACCTCGATGGGAAGGGCAAGGACTACAAGGAGCTCGTCCCGACGATCGAGCCGATCGACGGGAGCAAGCAGGGCCTCGCCCACAAGTCCCAGCTCAAGAAGGCCCTGCAGACCGGTCCGGAGCTGGCCCGGCGCAACGGTGACACCGGCCTCTACGACACGGTGGCGGCGGCGTACCAGCACGTGCACGACACCTACGACCCGCGCTACGTCAACTCGGTCGTCGTGATGACCGACGGGGCCAACGACGACCCAAACGGCGGTCTCAACCTCCAGCAGGTGCTGACCAAGCTGCGCGGCCAGTACGACCCCAAGAAGCCGGTCAAGATCGTCACCATCGGTATCGGCGACAAGACCGACCCGAAGGCGCTCAAGGACATTGCGGCCGCGACCGACGGCCTGTCCTACACGACCAAGACGCCCGACGAGATCACCGGTGTCTTCGTGGACGCGTTCCTGCGACGCGGGCAGTGAGCCTGCCGGGCGCAAGCCTTCCTGGCCAGTAGCCTCACGAGGGTGACGGCTGACCAGACCCCTGGGACTGCGGCCGATGATCGCCTGACCCGGGTCGCTGCGGCCACCCGCATCTGGAGCAAGCACCTGGTCGACCTCGGCGGACGCAACACCTTGCTGTGGTATCGCGACCTGCCCACCGGCACCCTCGACATCGGCTCCGCACACCCCGCGGGTGTGGCCAAGCTGCTCGCCGGTCATCCCGTACGTCTCTCCGAGCTCGTGCGGGAGGACGGCGCGTACGCCGATGCGTTGCGTCGGGCGCGCACCATCCGTGCCAAGACGGTCGAGCTGGCTCAGGAGCGGGGCGTGTCGGCCGGCTTCCTCGCGATGGGGATGGCGACCTGGGACGTGCCTTCGTCGTACAGCCGGGTCCCGAAGGCGCCGGTGTTCCTGCGCCGGCTCTCCCTGCGACCGGTCGTCGGGGCCTCCAGCGACCTGGTCGTCACCGTGGGTGACGAGGTCGAGGTCAACGAGGTCCTGCTGTCCTACCTCGAGTCCGAGTGCGGCATCGGTATCGACCCGGTGAAGTTCGGCAACCTCGCCCATGACGGCGACCGCATCGACCCGCAGCCGGCGTACGACGCGCTGGTCAAGGTCTGTGAGCCGGAGGTCCCGGGCTTCCGGATCGCCTCATCGCTGGTGCTCGGGACCTTCTCGTACGCCAAGCTCCCGATGGTCACCGACCTCACCGCCCAGGGTGACGCCCTGGCAGCCCACGACGTCATCGCGGCCCTGGCCGGCGACCCGGACGCGATCGAGGCCGTGCGGGCCGAGGCGCCCGAGCGCATCGGCGAGAGCATCCTCGACGACGAACGCCTGGTCCTGGACGCCGACACCTCGCAGCAGGCGGTCATCGAGGCCGTCAGCGCCGGCTCGCACCTGGTCGTGAAGGGTCCGCCTGGCACGGGCAAGAGCCAGACCATCGCCAACCTCATCGCCACGCTCGCCGCCCGCGGTCAGCGGGTGCTGTTCGTCGCCGAGAAGCGGGCCGCCATCGACGCCGTCGTCGGTCGGCTGCAGCGACGTGGCCTGGACGAGCTGGTGCTCGACGCGCACGACGGCCGCCCCCACCGCGCCACGCTTGCACAGTCGCTGACGGACACGCTCGACCGAGTGGTGGCCACGGCGGGAGGCACTGGCCCCGCTGTGGACCCGCGGCTCGTCGACCGTCGGGACCGCCTCATCGACCACCGCCGTGCCATGCACGACTCCCGCCTGCCGTGGGGCGTCACCGTCGATGAGGCGCAGACCGCGATCCTGCAGCTCGCGTCACTGCCGCACCCGCCGCGCTCCCACGTGCGACTGATCGGCTCCGACCTGCACGGCATCACGGCTCGCCGCCGCGATGAGCTGTCGCAGGATCTCGAGGACGTGTCGGCGGTGGGCGCCTGGGCCACGGAGGGGGAGCCGGACCCGTGGTTCGGCGCGCGCATCGTCGGCAAGGACCAGACTGACCGCACCCGCGCGTTGGTGATCCAGCTGGCCACCCACGGGATGGCCGAGCATCGCGCCCGCCTCGACGGGCTCGCCGACCAGGTCGGACTGACGCCGCCCCGCACCATCCTGGAGGCCGACGACCAGCTCGAGCTGATGAGCAGGGTCTTCCGGACGCTCGAGACCTTCAAGGTGGACCTGTTCGAGGCGCCGGTGGACGAGCTGGTGGCCGCGACCGGCTCCCGTGCGTACCGCAACGAGCACGGCATCGAGCTCGGCCAGATCGATCGGCGCCGACTGCGGAGCCAGGCGCGCTCGCTGCTGCGCCCCGGCCGTCCGCCCGCCGACGTGCACGGCGTCCTCGTGCGGGCCGCGGCTCAGCGGCGGCAGTGGCGTGAGGCGAGCGGTCCCGGCTCGCGGCCGAGCGCACCGATCGAGGTGCCCGACGTGCAGCGAGCCCACGAGCGTTTTCGCGACCAGCTCGACTGGCTCGCCTCGCGACTCGAAGGCACTGCCGAGGGCAACGATCTCATCCACGCCGACTTCGACGACCTGCACGACCGGTTGCTACGGCTCGCCGACACGTGCGACCGGCTCGCCGTCGTACCCCAGGTCATCAGCCGGGTCGACCGGCTGCGCGCCAACGGCCTCGGCCCGGTCGTGGACGACTTCGCGCGGCGGGGACTGGACGCCGAGCGGGTGCCTGAGGAGTTCGCGTTCGTGTGGTGGAGCTCGGTGCTCGCCGAGATCGCCGACCGCGACACAACCTATGGCGCACACGACGGGCATCAGCTGCGCCGGATCGAGCAGGAGTACGCCGACAACGACCGCGCGCACATCGATGCCGGTGTCGCTCGGGTCCAGGACGCGGTCGACGCGCAGATCCGACGCGTGATGACGGACCTGCCCGAGCAGGCCGACATCGTGCGCGTAGAAGCCGACCGCGCCCGCGGCCACCTCTCGTTGCGTGACCTGCTCGCCCAGGCGCCCGAGCTGATGACCTCGGTGCGCCCCTGCTGGGCGATGTCACCGCTCGTGGTGGCCTCCGTCGTACCGCCCGGTCTGTGGTTCGACGTCGTCGTGTTCGACGAGGCGTCACAGGTGCCGCCGGCGCAGGCGATCTCAGCGATCTCGCGCGCGAGTCAGGTTGTCGTTGCTGGGGATCCGCGTCAGCTGCCGCCGACGCCGTTCTACATCACGGACACTGAGGGCGACACCGCGCCGACCGATCTGCAGGCCGAGGGTGTCGTGTCCGTGCTCGATCTGCTGTCCACGATGCTGCCGACGCAGGAGCTGACCTGGCACTACCGCTCGCACGACGAGCGGCTGATCGCGTTCGCCAACGCGCAGATCTATCGCGGCGGGCTGGTGACGTTCCCGGGCACAGCGACGGACGGCGTCGTACGCCTTGATGTCGTCAGCGGTCGCGGAGACGGCGAGACGTCGACCGTCGAGGTGGACCGGGTCGTGGAGGTGATCCTCGATCACGCGCGCCGCCGGCCCGAGGAGTCGCTCGGTGTCATCACCCTCGGCGTGCGGCACGCGCAGCGGGTCGAGGATGCCGTACGCCGGGCGTTCGCCGAGTCGGCCGACCTCGCCGACTTCATCGCCGACCACGACAAGACCGAGCCGTTCTTCATCAAGCCGCTCGAGCGCGTACAGGGTGACGAGCGGGACGCCGTGGTGCTGTCGATCGGGTTCGGGCGGCAGCCCAATGGTCGGGTGCCTCACAAGTTCGGGCCGCTCAACCTCGAAGGCGGCGAGCGGCGGCTCAACGTCGCGATCACCCGTGCGCGGCGGCGGATGACGGTCGTGTCGTCGTTCTCCGGCGACGAGCTCGAGGTGCCCAAGCTGCGCGCTCGCGGGGCTCAGATGTTGCGCGACTTCCTGCTCTACGCATCCTCGGGTGGCGCGGCGCGTCGGGTGGTCGGCGAGTCTGGCGCCGGCGAGCACGGCCGGTCGAGTGGCCGGACCGCCGGCGGAGGCGTGTCGAGACCCGCTGACCGGCCGAAGCCCACCATCGTGGCCGGCCGCAGACGGCTCACCGCCTCGACCGGGAGCGTGCTCGACCGACCGTTCCTGCCCGAGACGCCGCGGCGGCCGGAGACGCCCGTCGTGGCCGAGCTCGCGCGCCGGCTGCGGGACAAGGGTCTGGTCGTGCACACCAGCCACGGCATCTCGACGCACCCGCTCGACCTGGCCATCGAGGACCCCCTCCGTCCGGGCGAGATGCTCGTGGCGGTCGAGACCGACGGCCCGGTCTATGCCGGAACTCCCGGCGTCCGAGAGCGGGACCGGCTGCGGCTGGAACAGCTTCAGCGGCTCGGCTGGGCGCACGAGCGGGTGTGGGCGGTCGACGTCTTCCGGGACCCGGCACGTGATGTGGCGCGCATCCTCGGCACGGTGCAGTTGGCGTCGCAGCAGCGGGCCGAGCGGCGCCGCCGTCTTGCGGAGGAGGCGCAGCCGCCGCAAGCCCGTCCGGTCGTCGAGACCGAGGACGACGAGCCCGACGACGTCGACGAGGTCGACGACGACGTCGCCGCAGACGCAGCCGCAGACGATGTGACTGACGTGGCCTACGGTGACGATGCGGATGCCCCTGAAGGCGACACGGACGTCGCCGGGGACGACCAGGACGAGGATCCGGGGGACGACGAGCAGGACGATGACGGTCCCGCGGACGACGAAGAGGACGGCGAGGAGCCCGCTGACGAGCAGGACGACGCGGAGCCTGCGGACGCGGATGACATTGCTAGCGAAGAGGATTCGTCTGACGAGGAGTCCGAGTCGGCGCCGCACGAGGAGCGCGGCGCGTGACTGAGGAGGAGCCACCCGGCCTTCCCGATGACCAGGATCCAGTGATGTCGGGCGACGGGACCGAGAGCGCGGACAGGCGGCGCCGTCAAAGCCGCCGGGCGACGCGGAAGGCTACGGGTGGTGTCGATCAGGTCGGCGGCCGACCGGATCAGACCGACGACGATCTCGACCCGGACGAGTCGAACGACCAGAGGAAGGACTCGCCGCAGGACCGCTGGCTGCACGAGCAGCGCCCACCCCACTGGGAGTGACCCGCGCATCGCGCCAGTCCGGGTCCGGCCCACGTTCTGGCGCAGCTAGCCTCGCGGGCCCTTGTTTCCGATCGCAAAGTGTCTCGCGTCTTCGCAGATGTCTCCTCTCGTGGAGAGGCATCTGCGAAGACGCGAGGCACTTTGCAGCTGGGAACCTGGTCCGAACGTCTCCGCGACCGACCTGTCTCCGACCAACGCAACGGATCCGATGGCCGACCGTGCGGCGGGCCCGCGCGGCGCGATGGGGTGTGGAGCTTCTTCACGACTACCCATGCATGCTTGAAGGGGCAGGACCTTGATCAGTCCTGCCCCTTCTTGTGCTCGGCTCGAGGTCCGAGCCGAGAGGTAATCAGCCGCGCGCGCGCAGCTCGTCGCGGATCTCCGTGAGCACATCTACCTCAGTCTTGCCCTGGTCCTCGTTGTCCATACCCAGACGGGTACGCGCGAGCTGGTAGGGCTTGACGACGAAGAAGTAGACCACCGCTGCGAGGATCAAGAAGGCGACCAGCTCGGTCAGCAAGGCGCCGACATGAACATCGCCGGGCGTCCAGTTCGAGAAGTTGGGCGTGCCACCGGCCTTGCCGATCAGGTCCATGATGACCGTCACGAACGCCTTGACGACAAGCCCGAACGCAGCAGCCATGACGAACGCCACAGCAAGCTCGACCAAGTTGCCTCGGAGAATGAAGTCCTTGAAGCCCTTCATGGGGTTCAGTCCTTTGCTTGAGGGGAAATGAATCGGCCCTCAACCTAGCCGAATGACCATGCATCAGGAACGATCCGGACGGGCCAGGCGTTGCGTTCTATTTCACAGTGATCTTGGGGCGCGACGCACTGTTTTCTTGTTCTTGGCCCGGCTGTCACTCACTTCTCCTGGCTGTGTCCACAGATTCTGGAGTTGCTCATGTGGTCGGGCGTAGGGCCAGCAGAACGGCCGTCCCGGGGGACTGGCTGCCGGCCTGGGCCATCGCCAGTGCACCCGCCACCGAACGGTCCACGGCCAGGAGTACGCCGGGCGGCTGGGCGGCCTGAGCCGCGGACAGCCGGCCGCCATCGGCCTGCACGGCGGCGACCGTGCCGACCACGCGAAGGTCGCGTCCCACCTGGCGCCCTGAGGCTGCGGCCCAGGCGTCGACGCGATCGCCCACCCGCACCGTCGAGATCAGCGACTGGTCGCTGATCGGCACGCTCACCACGACCTGGTCGGCTGCGACGGGCGGCAGCGTGTGGGCGCTCCGCAGTCGAGTCGATGTCACCGGCTCGCCTGGACTGAGCGGGGTCACCACCGTCTGCCCGACCAGACGCGCGAGGGGCGGACCAGCAGGCAGCGACGCGCGTAGCGGCCACCGCGTGGTCTCGAGATCGGCCGCGACCAGACGTTGGCCGGCCGGTATGGCGTGCGCAGCCACCACGACGGCTTTCGTGGGCTCGTCAGCAGGACGCACCGCGCCGATCACACCGACGGAGGCCACCGCGACGAGCAGACCGGATGCAGCGCGCCGCCCGCGGGCGCGACGCCAGGCCGACTCACGGCTGTCGCCCTGCCAGGTGTCCGGAAGGAGCCGCTCCCATCGAGGGCGTGCCACCGGACCGGTCGCCTTGTCGTTCACGGCAGCTCGAGCGGCAACGTCAGGCCGTCGAGCGAACGACGGCAGGCGCACGTCGCCTCGTCGTCGGACTCCGGGTCGGGCAGCTGCGAGATCGCCTGCTGCAGAACGGTTTTCAGACCCTCGATGTTGTCGGCGAAGACCCGCAGCACCTCCTCGTGGGTGACGTGCTCGCCCACCTCGACGCCGGCGTCGTGGTCGGTCACCAGGCAGACGCAGGTGAAGCACATCGCCAGCTCGCGAGCGATGGACGCCTCGGGCATGCCGGTCATGCCGACCACGCTCCAGCCGGCTGCCTGGTGCCACTGAGACTCAGCCCGGGAGGAGAAGCGCGGCCCGTTGACGACCACGAGCGTGCCGCCGTCCACCGGTTCGGATCCGCCATTGGACGCGGCCGCGGTCAGGACGGTCTCGCGCCCGCGCGGGCAGTAGGGATCGGCAAAGGCGACGTGAACGACCGGCCCGACGGCGTTGCTGGCCCCTTGCTCGGGCTCCTCCTCCGACGCGGTTCGCAGGCTCCCCGCGGTCGGCATCGTCGCTCCGTCGTACACCGTGTGCTCCCGACCCCAGGTGCGGTCGACGACCTGGTCGGGGACGACGAGGGTGCCTGGACCGAGCTCGGGACGGAGCGAGCCGACGGCGCAGGGCGCGAGGACCTGGCGGACGCCGAGGGATCGCAGCGCCCAGAGGTTGGCGCGGTAGTTGACCCGGTGGGGTGGGAAGCGGTGGCCCTGGCCGTGCCGGGCCAGGAAGGCCACTCGCCGGCCGTCGAGGTCACCGACCGCGACCGCATCACTGGGCTCGCCGAACGGTGTCTCGACCGTCACGTGCTCGACGCCGTCGAGGAAGGAGTAGAAGCCGGATCCGCCGATCACGCCGATGTCGGCACGAGGTGTCTGGGTCATGGCCGCAGGCTAACCAGCGACGGATGGCATGCGGCAGGCCGCCGGTCAGGTCTGTGGACCGCCGGCCGCCTACGAGGAGGGGTGTGGACCGCCGAGGCTCAGGCGGCGCCGGAGGTGCTGCTCGAGGAGGTCGACTTCGAGTCGCTGGAGGAGCTGGACGACGTCTTGGTGTCGGATGACGAGGACGAGGACGAGGACGAGGACGAGGAGCTGGACTCCGAGGACGACTTCTTGTCCGACGAGACGCTCGTCGTGGACGAGGACGACTTGCCCTTGCTGTCGCTACGGCTGTCGTTGCGGTAGAAACCAGAGCCCTTGAACACCACGCCGACCGAGCCCCACACCTTGCGCAGCGCGCCCGAGCACTCAGGGCACTCGGTCAGGGCGTCGTCGCTGAAGGACTGGAACACCTCGAACTGGTGACCGCACTGCGTGCAGGCATAGGGGTACGTGGGCATGTGTCGTCGACCTCTGTGATCCGGTGAACGGGTTGGCACTCTCAATGCTCGACTGCCAAGTGTACGGGCAGTTGTGGACGCTCCCAACCAGCCGCCCAGGTCGTGGGCCGCCGTCAGTCGCCGGGAGAGTCCTCGCTCGTCGTACGCCAGCCGGCCAAGCGGCCCTCGCGCGAGATGTCGCGGATGCGCCGGATCGTCTGCCGTCGGACGGGTTCGGTCGCCACGACCAGCAGCGCGTCGCCCCGCCGCAGGACAGTGCTCGAGGTGGGTACGAAGCCCTCGCCCTCGCGGACCACGAGCGTCACGTTGGCGCCCGGGGGCAGGCGGAGCTCGAAGATCTCGACACCGTGGAGACGGGACTCCTCACCCACCGTGACCTGGACGACCTCGGCACCGAGCTCTTCGAGCGGAGTCGCCTCGATGTCGAGGTCGACGGCGTGCGCAGGCTCGGTGATGCCGAGCTTCTTGGTGATCCAGGGCAGCGTCGGCGCCTGCACGATCGTGAAGATGATCACGAGCACGAAGACCAGGTCGAACAGCCAATCGGTGTCCGGAGTGTCCAGGGTCAGGGGCACCGTGGCCAGCACGACAGGCACGGCTCCGCGCAGCCCCGCCCACGACAGGAACGCCTGCTCCCGCCAGGGCACCTTGAACCACGCCATGCTCGCGACCACCGAGAGGGGGCGGGCGACGAGCAGCAGCACGAGTCCGACCACGATCGCTGGCACGATCTGGTCGCCGAGCCGCTCAGGAGAGGCCAGCAGCCCGAGCATCACGAACAGCCCAATCTGGGCGAGCCAGCCGAGCGCCTGCCCGAACCCACGCACCGCCGACCGGTGCGGGAGGTGCTGGTTGCCGAGGACGAGCGCGCAGACGTACACGGCGATGAAGCCGCTGGTGTGCGCGAAGTCGGCGACGGCGTACGCGAGCACGGTCACCCCGACGACCGCGATCGAGAAGAGACCGGACGAGCCGGCCGCGCTCCAGCGCAGCACGCGACCCAGCAGGAAGCCGAGTGCCACCCCGATGAGCGCTCCACCGACCAGCTCGGCGACCGCCTCGACGCCGACGAACCACCAGGAGTGGTTGCTGCCGTGGGGACTCGACCGCTCGGCGAGCGCCACCACGAGCAGGACGACAGGGGCGTCGTTGAAGCCCGACTCGGCCTCGAGCACACCGCTCAGCCGACGGGGAAGCGGCACGACCCGCAGCACGGAGAACACCGCCGCCGCGTCGGTCGACGAGACGATCGCGCCGAGCAGCAGCGCGACCGTCCAGGACAGGTCGTCGAGCAAGGTGTGCGCGGCGACCGCCACGACCGCGACCGAGACGACCACACCGAGCGTGGACAGCACGGCCGCAGGGGCGACCGACTGCTTGATCGATGGCCAGGACGTCGTCAGCCCGCCCTCGGCGAGGATCAGCACGAGCGCGCTGTAGCCGAGCACCTGCGCGATCGCCGAGTTGTCGAACTTGATGCCGGCACCGGACTCGCCGAGCGCGAGCCCGATGGCGAGGTAGATCAGGAGCGTCGGCAGACCCGAGCGGTTGGCCAGTCGCACCGCGGCCACGGAGACGAGCAGGACGGTCGCGCCGATGAGGAGCCAGAGGGTCAGGCTGTCGGTCAGCTGCGGCGTCGCGGAGAGCAGGGGCGTGACGGGCAGCACAGCGGACACGTCAGGCTCCCATCCGTACGGGGGTCGGTGCCATAGTCTCGCAGGCGTGACGAGGAGCCCCGTGGTGCGCCGCCTCGTGCTGTGGACCTCAGCGAGCCTTGTGGTCGGTCTGGTGATCGCCGCGGTGCTCGGTGTCGGACTCGTACGGCGGTCGTTCCCGCAGGTCGGTGGCGAGCTCCACGTGCGCGGTCTCTCGAGCTCGGTCGAGGTCGTTCGGGACGCCCGCGGCGTGCCCCACATCTATGCCGACACCAGCGAAGACCTTTTCCGCGCACAGGGATTCGTCACTGCCCAGGACCGCTTCTTCCAGATGGACGTCGTACGCCGGGCCGCCAGTGGGCGCCTCGCGGCGTTGGTGGGCAAGGCCGGTCTCGACTCGGACAAGATCACCCGCACCCTCGGGTGGCGGCGGGTCGCCGAGCAGGAGATGGACCAGCTGCAGCCCGACACGCAGCGCTACCTGCGGGCGTACACGGAGGGGGTCAACTCCTACCTCGAACACGCGGGCACACCATCGCGAATTGCGTTGGAGTACGTCGTGATCGGGCTCAGCGTGCCGGGTCACGCCGTGGAGCCCTGGACGCCCGTCGACTCACTGGTCTACCTCAAGGCGCTCGCCTGGGACCTCAAGGGCAACTACGACACTGAGCTGATGCGCGCACGCCTCTCGGCCACGCTGCCGCCGCAGCAGGTGGCGAGTCTGTTCCCGGCGTACGACGCGAAGGCGCACCCGCCGATCCTGTCGAGCGCGGATTGGTCACTGCCGCAACAGCCCCCGACGACGGGACCCGACCGGCCGACCAACGCATCGCAGCTCGTGTCCACACGATCCGACCCGGCGGTGACCACAGCGCTCGCTGCCGCCGGCAAGGTCCTTGACGCGGTCCCGACCGTCGCGGGCAAGGGCGAGGGACTCGGCTCCAACTCGTGGGTCGTGTCCGGTCGCTTCACCACGACGGGCAAGCCGATGCTCGCCAACGACCCGCACCTCGGTGTCGGGCTGCCGAGCATCTGGTACCAGACCGGCCTGCACTGCCGGACCGTGTCCAGCGCCTGCCCGTACGACGTGAGCGGCTTCACGATGCCCGGCCTCCCCGGCATCGTGATCGGGCACAACGACGAGATCGCTTGGGGTTTCACCAATCTCGACCCTGACGTGACGGACCTCTACCTCGAGAAGGTGACCGGGACGTCGTACGAGCGCGACGGCCGCCAGGTCCCGCTCAGGACTCGAAGCGAGCGCATCTCGGTCGCCGGTGGCAAGCCCGTGGACATCACCGTGCGCGAGACCGTGCACGGGCCGCTGCTGTCCGACGTGGACGACGACGTCGCTGCCGGGGGCGCCGGCGGCAAGCTGCCAGGCGCTGGTAAGCAGAAATACGACGTCGCCCTGGCCTGGACGGCATTGCGGCCCGGTCGCACGGCGGACTCCTTGCTCGCGCTCGGCAAGGCGCGCAACTGGACCGAGTTCCGAGCAGCAGCAAGGAATTTCGCGGCACCATCGCAAAATCTGGTGTACGCCGACCGGTCCGGCAACATCGGCTACCAGGCTCCGGGAGTCGTACCGATCAGGCGCTCGTCGGTGGCCGGAGCGCCGCCGGGGTTCTGGCCGGCACCCGGCTGGAACTCGGCGTACGACTGGACGGGCACGGTGCCGTACGACCAGCTGCCCAGCAGTCTGAACCCGCCCGAAGGCATGATCGTCACCGCCAACAACGCGGTCACGGCATCGACCCGGCCCTACCTCACGAGCGAGTGGGCGCCGGGCTATCGCAGCAACCGGATCCTGGAGCGTCTGCAGGCTGCGACTCGTGACGGCGGCAAGATCTCGGTCGAGACGATGAGCGAGATCCAGACGGACAGCACCAACCCGTTCGCGAAGCAGCTGGTCAAGCAGCTGCTCGCGGTCGACCTGGGCAACGACGCGTTCACCAAGGACGGCCGCAACCTGCTGAAGACCTGGGACTTCACGACACCCGCGAGCGGCAAGCAGTCAGCAGCCGCGGCCTACTACAACGCGGTGTGGCGGGCGCTGCTGTCCGCGACCTTCGACGAGCTGCCCGAGGATCTCGCGCCGACGGGAGGCGCCCGCGACCAAGCCGTGGTCGAGGGGCTGCTGCGCAAGCCGACGGACGCCTGGTGGGACGACCGGCGGACCCCTGGAGTCATCGAGCGCCGCGACGCGATCCTGCGCAAAGCACTGGTCGAGGCGCGCCTCAGCCTCACGCGCGAGATGGGCAAGGATCCGAGTCGCTGGACCTGGGGCCACGCCCACCAGCTCGAGCTGAAGCACCTCGTGCTCGGCGAGGACGCCCCGAAGATCGTCCGCGCCGCGGTCAACGAGGGCCCCTGGGGTGTCGACGGCGGCCAGGGCATCGTCAACGCGACGGCCTGGGACGCGACGGAGGGCTACGGCGTACAGACCGCGCCCTCGATGCGGATGGTCGTCGATCTGGACAATCTCGATGCCTCCCGCTGGGTGCTGCTGGGCGGTTCGTCCGGACATCCGTTCCACGGGCACTACGACGACCAGACCAGCGCCTGGCGGGCCGGCCGCAGCTATCCGTGGCCGAGCTCGACCGAGGCTGTCCACGACGATCGCAAGCACACGCTCACGCTGTCCGGCGGCTGAGCCTCAGAGGCGGGCCAACCCTCCCGCGGGCGTGACCACCGCGTCGACAGCCTGGTCGTGCGGGTCGGACGGTACGACGTCGGCCAGCTCGTCGTCGTACACCACTGCCACCACCAACGCGCCCGGCGCGCGGCGCGCCAACGCTCGGTCATAGCTCCCGCCGCCCTGGCCCAGCCGCAGCCCGTCGCGAGCGATGGCCAGGGCCGGTACGACGATCACGCCGGCGCCCGCGATCGCGTCCGTCCCGAGGGTCTGGGTCTCGTCGTCGCCGCTGCGCCAGTCCAGGTCCTTGTCCGGCAGCAGCACGGGGAGCAGAACCTCGTGGCCCGCCTCGCGCAGTGCCGCGATCAGCGCCTCCGTCGGCGGCTCGGTCGCCAGCGACTCGTACGCCGCAACCGGCGCTTCAGGGCTGATCACGCTGATGATCGCGTCACGGATCGCCTCGCCATCGGCCCGACGGTCGGCCGCCGACTGCGCGTCGCGGCGCGCTCGCCGCCCAGCGCGGATCGCCCGCCTGGCCCGCACCTTGTCGTCCGGCAACGTCCGCATGCCGCCGAGTCTCCCAAGCCGTTGGGTGATGTGGCTACGGAGGCGGAGGGAGGAGGGTCCTCGGAGGAGCATGGCGGGCCTGGCGGGAGGCCGAGCTTGCGAGGCCGGATGGTTTGCGACGCAGAGGACCCTCCTCCCGCAGCCGGGGTGACCGGCGTACGGAAGCCTTGGTCTCGATACGGCTCGCGCCATGGCGCTCGCCTACTCGACCAGCGGTGCTCGCCTACTCGACCAGCGGTGTAGATGTGGCTCCACCAAACGGACGGAGCGACCCGTCAGTACCCTGGCGGCCATGACGACGACCCCTCGACCCCGACGAGTCCGCAAGGCAGTGATCCCTGCGGCCGGACTGGGCACCAGGTTCCTGCCGGCCACGAAGGCGATCCCCAAGGAGATGCTGCCGGTGGTGGACAAGCCGGCCATCCAGTACGTCGTAGAGGAAGCCGTCCGTGCCGGGCTCAACGATGTCCTGACCATCACGGGTCGCAACAAGGCTGCGCTGGAGGACCACTTCGACCGGCACTGGGAGCTGGAGCAGGCGCTGGAGCGCAAGGGCGATGAGATGCGCCTGCGTCGGGTGCACAAGTCCGCCAACCTCGGTGAGGTGCACTTCGTCCGGCAGGGCGAGCCGCGCGGTCTCGGGCACGCGGTGCTGTGTGCGCGCTCGCACGTCGGCGACGAGCCGTTCGCGGTGCTGCTCGGTGACGACCTGATCGATGAGCAGGAAAACCTCCTCGAGCGGATGATCGACGCGCAGGAGAGCCACGGCGGCAGCGTCATCGCGCTGATGGAGGTGCCGGAGGACCAGATCCACCTCTACGGCTGCGCCGCCGTCGAGCCGGTCGAGGGTGCCGGCGAGGATGTCGTACGCGTGACGGCGCTGGTTGAGAAGCCCGCCGTCGGCGAGGCGCCCAGCAATCTCGCGATCATCGGTCGCTACGTGCTCGACCCGTCGATCTTCGGGATCCTCGAGCACACCGCGCCGGGCCGCGGCAACGAGATCCAGCTGACCGACGCGCTGCAGGAAGCCATCACGTCCGACGGCGAGGGTTCGGGTGTCATCGGTGTCGTGTTCAAGGGGCGTCGCTACGACACGGGCGACCGTCTGGACTACCTGAAGGCGATGGTTCGTCTGGCGGTGCGGCACCGCGAGCTCGGGCCTGACTTCCGCGGCTGGTTGCTGGAGTGGGCGCGCACGGACGAGGCCCTCGGTCGTACTAACGACGCCGAGCTGTCCGAGGAGCACCACTGAGCCTGATCAGCCTCGAGCAGCACCGGGACCGCATCCTCTCGGCGGTACGACCCCTCGCGCCGACGTCGATCGCGGTGGGCGAGAGCCTGGGGCTGGTGCTCGCCGAGTCCGTGGTCGGTCTGGTGGACCTGCCGGGCTTCACCAACTCCGCGATGGACGGTTACGCCGTCGTTGCCGCGGATCTGGTTGATGCTGCTGAGGACTCGCCGGTCCAGCTGCCGGTTCTCGGAGACATCCCGGCGGGTGACATCGAGCCGCACGACCTCGCTGCTGGCTCGTGCTGGCGGATCATGACGGGTGCGCCGTTGCCCGCCGGAGCGGACGCGGTTGTCCCCGTCGAGCAGACCGATGGCCGCACTGATGAGGTGGCCATCCGGGTCTCGCCTCACCCTGGAGCGGCCGTCCGCAACGTCGGCGAGGACGTGGCCGCCGGCGATCGTGTCCTGGAGTCCGGCGTACGCCTCCTCCCGCACCACGTGGCCGTCTGCGCCGCCGCGGGAGTGGCTTCTGTGGACGTCATCCCTGCGCCTCGGGTCGCGGTGATCACGACCGGTGACGAGCTCGTGCCCGTCGGAACACCGTTGCTGCACGGGCAGATTCACGACAGCAACGGCCCCATGCTTGCCGCCGCCGTGCGCGCCGCCGGAGCCACCTGCGTCGAGGTGCTCCACGTCGGTGACCGCGACGACGAGTCGCTCGCGGACGTCGTACACCGCATTGCCGCCGAGGTCGACGCGATCGTGACGTCCGGTGGGATCAGCGCGGGCGCGTACGAACCGGTCAAGGAGGCTTTCGCTGGAGGCGGGGCCGTGCAGTTCGACAAGGTGGCGATGCAGCCGGGCAAGCCGCAGGGCTTCGGTGTGGTGGGGGAGCGCGGCGTCCCGCTGTTCGCGTTGCCGGGCAATCCCGTGTCGTCGCTGGTGTCGTTCGAGGTGTTCGTGGTGCCGGCGCTACTCCGGATGGCTGGACGTTCCGGCGATCGAATTTCGGTGCGGGCCAAGGCTGTTCGTGGTTGGCGGTCGCCGCCCGGACGCGTCCAGGTCGCCCGGGTCGTGCTGTCTCACGGTGACGAAGGCTGGGTCGTCTCGCCGTCCGGAGGCCAGGGCAGCCACATCCTCGGCGGCTTGGCGGTCGCGAATGCGTTGGCGCTCGTGCCCGCTGAGGTGGTCGAGGTAGGGCAGGGTGACGTCGTGGAAGTTCACCTGCTGCCCGGCGAGGAGCTGCCCTCATGATCGTGTCGCAAGGTCCCAGCACGGATCCGCGGCTGACGCACGTACGCGAGGACGGCACCGCACAGATGGTGGACGTCAGCGCCAAGCCGGTGACGGCGCGCGAGGCGTCCGCGGCCGGTCGGGTGCTGCTGTCCGCTCAGGCGGTGGCGGCGCTACGCGATCACACGGTGCCCAAGGGCGACGCGCTCGCGGTGGCCCGCATCGCCGGCATCCAGGCGGCCAAGCGCACCCCCGACCTGATCCCGTTGGCCCACCCGGTGGCGGTGCACGCGGTCACCGTCGAGCTGACCGTGGCCGACGACGGCGTCGACATCACCGCGACCGTCCGCACGGCTGACCGCACCGGCATCGAGATGGAGGCGCTGACCAGCGTCTCGGTTGCCGCGCTGGCCCTGGTCGACATGGTCAAGGCGGTCGACAAGCACGCCCGCATCACCGACATCAGGGTGACCGCCAAGTCCGGCGGCCGATCGGGCGACTGGACCGAGGCGTGAGATCCTCGGCCGTCGTCATCACCTGCTCGACGCGGGCGGCTGCTGGGACGTACGCCGATCGCACGGGTCCGCTGATCGTCGAGGCCGCGCGTGGCTGGGGCTTCCAGGTGGAGGCGGCCGTCGTCGTACCCGACGGCCCGCAGGTCGAGCAGGCGCTACGGGATGCTCTCGCGTCCGGGGCTGTTCTGGTCGTCACGACTGGTGGCACCGGACTCACTCCGACCGACCGGACCCCCGAGGCCACCCGCGCGGTCATCGACCGTGAGGTGCCCGGCATCGCGGAAGCGATCAGGGCCGCGGGAGTGGCAGCCGGCGTACCGACCGCGATGCTGTCCCGCGGCGTGGCCGGTCTCTCCGGGCGCACCCTGGTCATCAACCTGCCCGGCTCGACCGGCGGCGTACGCGACGGGCTGGCGGTGCTCGAGCCGGTCGTCCGCCATGCGGTGGACCAAGCGGCCGGAGGCGATCACTGATGACCGAGCGCAACTGGCCGGTCGCCCTCGAAGGCGTGCACAACGGCACGATCATCAGGTTGAGGGGGCTGCGCGGGCGCAAGGACCGCAAGGCCTTCATGGGCCTGCGACGCGACAACGCGGAGTGGACCAAGCGCTGGGACTCGACGTCGCCGTACCCACGGATGCGGCAGGTGAGCTATGCGCACATGGTGCGCGAGCAGGAGCGAGAGGCCAAGGCCGGCCGGCTGCTCCCGCTGATGATCGACCTGGACGGCCGGATGACGGGCCAGATCCACCTGTTCAACATCGTGCGGGGAGCGCTGCAGAGCGGGTCGATCGGCTACTGGATCGATGAGCGGGCGGCCGGGCGTGGGGTGGTGCCGTTCGCGCTGGCCATGGTCATCGACCACGCGTTCGGGCCGATGGGGCTGCACCGGGTCGAGGTCAACATCCGCCCGGACAATGCCAAGAGCCTGCGGGTGGTCGACAAGCTCGGGCTGCGGGATGAGGGCGTGCGCCGGGCGTACCTGCACATCGACAACGAGTGGCACGACCACCGATCGTTCGCGCTGACGCTCGAGGATCTCGCCGGTGAGTCCGCCCAGCACCGTCTGTACCGTCTTTCACAGCAGTAACTCCTGCGACACGCGGCCGAGGTCCATCGGTGCGCACGCGATCGCACCTAACGTCGATCGCGTGAGGAGCAGCAGCCTGATTTTCCTGGTCATTGTCATCATCTGGGCTGCCTACCTGCTCCAGCACTGGGTGCGTCGTCGCGAGCACCTCGCCACTGCTCGTTCGGTCGATCGATTCTCCGAGGGCATGCGGGTGCTGGAGCGTCGCCCCACCGTGCACGGCGCCGAGGTGCCGCTGCCCACCAGTGACGGGTCGGGTCGCCCGTCGGTCCTCGCGGCTGCTGTCGCTGAGCCGCGCCCCTCCCTGCGTGCAGGAGTGCCCATGACCAACGACGCCGAGCCCGTTCGTCCCGACTCCCGCCCCGCGAGTGCCGACGCCGAGGGCGCCGACGCACGCCAGGTCCGCGGCCTGACGCTGGTTGCGACCGTCGCGCTGTTCCTGGCCGTGGTCGTCATGACACCGATGGGTGTGACGCCCTGGTGGTCCCCGCTGGTCATGCTCGTTGCGCTCGGCGGCGTGATCGGCTGGCTGCGCAGTGCAGCGGTCAAGGCGGCCAGCAGTGCGGCGCCCGCGCCGAGCCAGGAGCGTCCCGCCCGTCCCGCCCCACGACGTACGCCGTCGCAGGCCGGCCGGGTCTCCGGCGCCGTGGCCGCGGAGTCGGTCTACGACGTGTCCGGGCCGGCCGCCGCGACCGCAGAGCCGGTCGCAGCCGAGGTGCCCGTCAAGACGGCGCCGGCCGCCCAGCTGCAGCCTGGCGACTGGGAGCCGGTCGCCGTACCGCCCCCGACCTACACGCTCAAGGCGAAGGCCGCGGAGCGGGCCGAGCCCGCGCCGGCTGCCACGGTCGATGACACCCCGGTCTTCGACGCTCAGTCGATCACCGAGCCCGAGCCCGAGCAGGCGCCCGAGGCGACGCCCGCACCTGCTCCGGCACCGTCGTACGCCGAGATGGCCGTCGAGGACCTCCCGTTCGACGGCCTGGCACTCGATGAGGATCTCGAGGACCTGCCGCCGGTTCACCGCGCGGGCTGATTCGGGTCAGTTCGGCGGCGCTTCGGCAAACGCCGTGCAAAATCTCGTCGATCGCCGGTCTGGGTAGTCCAGTCGAATGGACGGCAAGCACGTCAGGGCCTCACACTCCGTTGTATGAGCGGTGAGTTGTTCATCCTGATCCTGGTCGTGATCACGGCACTGGGATTCGACTTCACCAATGGCTTTCACGACACCGGCAACGCGATGGCCACCTCCATCGCCACCGGTGCGCTCAAGCCGAAGGCTGCGGTGGCGCTGTCAGCGATCCTCAACCTCTTCGGAGCCTTCCTGTCGGTCGAGGTGGCGACCACCGTCACCAAGGATGTGCTGAAGATCCAGACCAGCTCAGGTGGGCTGGTCTCTGGTCTCGATGGCGAGAAGGCGATGACGATCATCTTCGCCGGCCTCATCGGCGGCATCGTCTGGAACCTGCTGACCTGGCTGCTCGGGCTGCCGAGCAGCTCCTCGCACGCGCTGTTCGGAGGCTTGATCGGGTCCGGGCTGGCCGGTGCAGTCACCATCAACTGGAACGGCATCTTCAGCAAGGTGTTGATCCCGGCGGCCCTGTCGCCCCTCATCGCGGGCGTCGTCGCGGCGCTCGGCACCGCCACGGTCTACGCGATCACGAGATCGGCGCGGCCGAAGAAGCGTGACGAGGGCTTCCGTTGGGGTCAGGTCGGGACGGCGTCACTCGTCTCGCTCGCGCACGGCACCGGCGACGCGCAGAAGACGATGGGCGTCATCGCGCTCGCCCTCATCGCGCACGGCAGCCTCACCGGCGAAGGTATCGAGAACAACGGCCTGCCGGTCTGGATCATCGTCAGCTGCGCGGTCGCGATCGCGCTGGGCACCTACCTCGGCGGCTGGCGGATCATCCGTACGCTCGGCAAGGGCCTGGTCGAGATCGAGTCACCGCAGGGCATGTCGGCGGATGCCTCATCGGCGGCGATCATCCTGACGTCGAGCCACTTCGGGATGGCGCTGTCCACCACGCACGTCGCGACAGGCTCCATCCTCGGCTCAGGCGTCGGCAAGCCCGGTGCGCAGGTTCGGTGGGCTGTGGCGGCGCGGATGGCGGCTGCGTGGCTCACCACGCTTCCGTCGGCCGGTGTCGTGGGCGCAACGTGCTACTTCATCGCTCATCTGATCGGTGGCGTGACGGGCGCGGTGGCGATCTTCCTGATCCTGATCGCGCTCTCCGGTTATATGTACCTGCGCAGCCGAGCCCAGAAGGTCGACCACAGCAACGTCAACGACGAGTGGGACGGCACAGCTGAGGCGACTGAGGCCGGCGACGTCGTCTCTCGCGTGGGTTGAGGAGGAGAAGCAGATGAACCTTGACTGGGCGAGCATGGCGTCCGCGAGCCTCAGAGTGCTCGTCGCCGGGCTGCTCTTCGGTGCCGGTCTCCCGGCGCTCTTCGCGACCGGCGTACGCCTGTGGAGCGACGGCAGCGGAGAGGTCGCGGATGACGGCACCGTGACGCGCCCGCGCAACGCCGTCCGAATGGCAGCGGCGTACGTGCTCTTCGCGGTCGTCGTGATCATCATCGCCCTGGCCGTCCTGTGGATCACCCGCAAGAGCCTGGACCATTACTTCGGGTGGCAGCCGTTCGGAGAGGCCAAGTGAGCGCCGGACCGCTGGGCTCGATTCTCGGGTGGCTGCGCGCGGGTTATCCCGAGGGCGTACCCGCCAAGGACTTCCACCCCCTGCTGGCGCTGCTGACTCGGACCCTGCAGCCGGCGGAGGTGGAGCAGGTTGTCGAGCAGCTCGTCGCCGACCGACCCGAGTCCGGAGTGACGGTGCCGCAGGTGCTGGCGGCGATCGAGGCCGTCAAGCAGGCGCCGCCGAGCGACGAGGACGTACGCGCGGTCTCGGCTCGGCTGGCCGCGGTCGGCTGGCCGCTGGCCGGCGGTAGCAGTCGGATGGACGACGAGACCGCCGCGCCGACCGAAATGGCACCGCCCGAGCCGCAGGCTGAGCCCGAGCCGGCTCCCGCTCCCGTGCAGGAGGATCGGCCTGCCCTGCTGCGCAGGATGCAGGAGTGGCTTCGGGCGGGCTATCCCGAGGGGGTGCCGTCCACGGACTACGTGCCTCTCCTGGCCCTGCTGCGGCGTCGTCTGACCGATGACGAGGTCAAGCAGATCTGCCGCGAGCTGATCGCCGCAGAAGGCGGCAAGGACGGCCCGCGCACCCCGATCAGCGCGATCGACGCGCAGGTGCTGATCACGAAGGTGACTCAGGAGATGCCTGCCGAGTCCGACATCACCAGGGTGCGCGAGCGCCTCGAGGCCAAGGGCTGGCCGGTCGAGGCTTAGGTCCTTGTCAGTCGGCCGGCACTGCCGGCGGCGCAGGCGTGGTCGGGGGCTGCGGCGTGGGAGGCGGTCCGGGCTTCGGAACCGGTGGCTGAGTCGACGCGACGCCGAGCGCCTGCGTCACCTTCGCGATGATCGCCTGCTCGGACGATACGACGCCCTTGCTCGCCTGGGCGACCTGCTGGACGGCCGTCGTGATGACGTTCTTGTACGCCGCCTGGTCGGCCGGGTTCTTGGCCAGCAGCTGGACGGCCTGGCTCAGCTCGGAGAGCACTGACTGCTCGACCTGCGTGGCGTCTCCCTTGGGCGGTGCGATGAGGCCGCCGCGGAAGAAGCCTTTGATGGTGTCGGGCGCTGTCGCCAGCACCTTGGACCCGGCTGCACTCTCCTTGAAGGTCGCGAAGAAACCGGGGTCTGCCTTGGACACCAATGCGATGGCACCGAAAGCGGCGCGACGAATGACGTCCTGCTCCTGCTCGTTGTAGTCAGCCATGGGGTCACAGTAGGAGGGCTACGGCGGTCGCGGAAGGTTAGACGCGCGCGGGTAGCGTCGCTCCTGTGACGGACATGACGCAGCGCCCGCTGGGCGACTCGGACCTGATGGTGAGCGCAGTGGGCATCGGCTGCAACGCGTTCAGCAGGCGCGTGGACCTCGATGGCGTGCGCGACATCCTTGCAGCGGCGCGTGATGTCGGCGTCACCCTGCTCGACACCGCTGACATCTACGGCAACCCACCGGGTGGGTCAGAGGCGCTCCTCGGTGAGGCTCTCAAAGGCCAGCGCGACGAGTTCGTGCTCGCGACGAAGTTCGGCATGGACATGCAGCGTGTCGACGGTCCGGAGCCCGGTCCGCGGTGCTCCCCGGCTTACATCCGGCACGCCGTCGAGCACAGCCTGCGCCGGCTGCAGACCGACCACATCGATCTCTACCAGCTGCACCGACCCGACGAGGTCACGCCGATCGAGGAGACGCTGGGCACACTGACCGAGCTGGTCCAGGAGGGCAAGGTCCGCTACATCGGCTCCTCCAACCTGGCCGGCTGGCAGGTGGCCGATGCCGACTGGACCTCTCGTACGCAGGACCTCGCCCGCTTCGTGTCCGTCCAGAACCGCTACTCGTTGCTCGACCGGTCGATCGAGGACGAGGTGGTCCCGGCGGCCGAGACCTTCGGCGTCGGCGTGCTGCCGTTCTTCCCGCTCGAGTACGGCCTGCTCACCGGCAAATATCGGCGCGGCTCGGCCGCGCCGGAGGGTTCGCGTGCGGCGGTCGACCCGACACGGGCCGGTTGGCTGGCCACCGCGGACTGGGACCGCATCGAGGCGCTGGAGTCGTACGCCGCCGCTCGGGATCTGTCGATCCTGGAAGTCGCGATCGCCGGGCTTGCCGCCCAGCCGGCCGTGTCCTCAGTGATCTCCGGCGCCACGTCGGGCGAGCAGGTGCGCGCCAACGCGGCGGCCATGCGTTGGGAGCCGACCCTGGAGGACCTCGCCGAGCTGGACACGATCACCCGCGCCGACTGACGTCGTACGGCGCGCTCGTCAGTCGGCTCGCGCAGCCGGACGGACGTTCTCGGTAGTTCATCTCTCCGTCACGCCATGGACAACATGTACAACTACGTTCAAACGTGGCTATACACGTGAAGTAGGGAGAGATGATGACCGTCCTTGACGCGCCCGCGATCTGGTTGCGTGACAACTGCTCATGCGCTGAGTGCAAGCACCCCGACAACGGCCAGAAGCTGTTCAACATCGGCGACCTGGCCGACGGCATCCGCGTCGATGAGACGCACGAGCAGGATGGCGAGGTGCACGTCCGGTTCGCGCCGGACGGCCACGCCTCTGTGTTCGACAGCGCGTGGCTGCGGCGTTGGCTGCCGGAGGCGAGCGAGGCCCCGACCGATCCTCGGGCCGAGGATGCCAAGCAGATCTGGGACGTCAGCGATCTTGGGCCACTGCCCGAGGCGAGCTGGGAGTCCTACCAACGCGATCCGGCCGTGAAGGCTGCGGCGCTGGAGGCCGTGGTGCGTACCGGATTCGTGGTGCTGCGCGGGGTCGAGACCACGCCGCGTCGGGTGCTGGATGTGGCTGCGACCTTCGGCTTTGTCCGGACCACCAACTATGGCGACCTGTTCGACGTCCGGATCGAGCCGAACCCGATCAACCTGGCCTTCACCGGCCTCCCGATCACGCCGCACACCGACAACCCCTACCGCGACCCGGTGCCCACCCTGCAGATCCTGCACTGCCTGAGCAACGCTGCTCCGGGCGGTGACTCGGGCTTCGTCGACGGGTTCAAGGCGGCCGAGGTGCTGCGTACCGAGAGCCCGGATGCGTTCGACATCCTCAGCGGCACCGAGGTGACGTTCAGGTTTGTCTCGGAGGACACCGAGCTCAGCGCGACGCGATCCATGATCGATGTGGATCCGTACGGACGGGTCCGCGAGGTTCGCTTCAACAACCGGTCGCTCCAGCCTGTTCGGCTGCGACCGGAGGACACCGAGCGGTTCTACGTCGCGTACCGCGCCTTTGCCGAGGTGATCAACCGGCCGGAGCACCAGGTCGTCTTCCGCATGCAGCCAGGGGACTGCGTCATCTTCGACAACATCCGGCTCCTGCACGCCCGCACCGGATTCGAGGGTGAGGCCGGCGAGCGGCACCTGCAAGGTTGCTACGCCGACCTTGACGGGCTCGAGAGCACGTTGGCGGTCCTGAGGAGGGCTCGATGAGCGACGTCGTCGACCGCTTGCGCGAGCTGTTCGAGGGCGAGGGTGGGCGCGACTACCTCGGCGAGGACGTGAGCATGGCGCAGCACATGCTCCAGGCTGCCCAGAACGCACGGGCGGCCGACGCTGCTGACCACCTCGTGGTGGCAGCGCTCGTCCACGATGTCGGTCACTTCACCGGCGTGGTGTCCGGACGAGAGCTGATGGCTGGCAAGGAAAACCATCACGACGACGCCGGTGCGGACTGGCTCGCCGAGTGGTTCGGTCCCGAGGTGACCGAGCCCGTACGACTCCATGTCGCGGCGAAGCGCTACCTGTGCGCAGTCGAGCCGGCGTACATCGACGCCCTCTCCGAGGCATCGGTCTACACGCTAGATCTGCAGGGCGGACCGATGAGCGCTGCGGAAGTCGCGGAGTTCGAGGCGAACTCGCACCATGCGGATGCCGTCACCCTGCGCCGCTGGGAGGACGCGGGCAAGGACGCGAACGCCTCGACCGTGGACTTCGAGGAGTTCGTGCCGACGATCAGGGCCGTGGCGACGACTGCTTGAGCAGGTGGCTGACGTCCCGCGTGTTGCGCACGGTGAACGCGATCGCGTTGGCCTGCCAGCGATCGTCGGACCACTCGACGGGCATCCCGGCCAGGTCTGCCGTACGCCGGCGCTCGCGCAGCAGCGGCGTCCTCGGCCGAAGGTCCAGGAGCCGGGCGTCCTCGGCGGACGCGACCACGGCGTCGATGGTGTGCTCGGCAGAGTGCAGCACCACTCCGAGCTCGTCCAGCCGGTCGGTGATGGAGTCGGTGTCCAGCTGCATGCCCGGCAGCAGGGCACCGACTTTCTCGACATACGCTGTCCGCTCGATCATGACCGGCTCTTCGGCCAGCAGCCGCACCCGGGTCAGGTGATAGACGCGGTCCCCGTGCGCGAGCTCCAGCCGGTGGCGTTCCTCGGGCGTCGCCGCGCGTAGCTCCAGCGCGACCGTGTGGCTCGACGGTGTGGAGCCGGACGCCCGTGCCCAGTGGGAGAAGCTGTTCAGCTCATCGAAGCTCTGCACCCGCGGGGACGCCACGACCGTACGACGGGCACCCCTGCGTGAGGAGATCACGCCGTCGGCGCGCAGCTTGGCGAACGCCTGCCGGATGGTGCCGCGCGACACGTCGTACCGCTGCGACAGGTCGGCCTCCGAGGGCAGTGGGGTGCCGTCGCTGAACTCGTGAGCGGCGATGCGGTCCAACAGATCAGCAGCGATCTGGCGGTATCTGGCCGAGGGCTCGGATCGCTGCATCACGCGGTCAGGCTACCAACGGCCGACGTCCGCCCAGCCCGTCCCAACGGCGTCGAAGATGTCTAGCCATGTTGGCTCTTCGTGGGGTGATCTCTTACCTGTCGTTTGCCTTCTGTGCATCTCCACCGAGTGCACTGACCACTACTTGTCCAGCCAAGTTGGACTCTGCTGAACCACGAGGAGACATCGTGCTCGCCACCCGTATCCGCCTGGCCGTGCTGGCCGCCACCGTGACGGTGGCCGGTGCCACGCTGACCGCCTGCGGCTCCGCGCCTGACAACGCTGCTGCCGACGGAGGGTCGGGCGGTGCCAAGAGCGCCAAGACTGCCACCTCCGTCGCGGATGTCGGCGGGCTCGACCAGCTCGTGAAGGCCGCCAAGAAGGAGGGGACGCTCAACACGATCACGCTGCCTCCCGACTGGGCGAACTACGGCGCCATCATCAAGGCCTTCGAGACGAAGTACGGCATCAAGGTCAAGAACGAGAACCCGGACGGGTCCAGTGCCGACGAGATCAGCGCAGTGAAGTCCCGCAAGGGCCAAGGTCGCGCGCCGGATGTCCTCGACCTCGGCCAGTCGTTCGCGATCAGCGGCGCGCAAGAAGGCCTCTTCGCGCCCTACCAGGTCAGCACCTGGGCCAAGATCCCCGCCGGCCAGAAGCACCCGGACGGCGCCTGGTTCAACGACTACGGCGGCTACGTCTCGATCGGCTGTGACGCCGCCAAGATCACGGTGTGCCCGCAGACGTTCGCCGATCTGCTCAAGCCCGAGTACAAGGGCAAGGTCGCACTGAACGGCAACCCGACCAAGTCCGGGTCGGCGTACGCCGGCGTCTTTGCCGCCGCACTCGCCAACGGCGGTTCACTGGACGACATCTCGCCCGGTGTGAAGTTCTTCGGCAAGCTCAAGAAGGTCGGCAACTACAACCCAGTCGAGTCGACCCCGGCGACCATCGAGAAGGGTGAGACGCCGATCAGCATCGACTGGGACTACCTGAACGTCGCCTACGCGGACAAGTACGCCGGCAAGGGCATCCAGTGGAAGGTCGCTGTCCCGGCCGACGGAGTCCTCGCGCAGTACTACTCGCAGGCGATCAACAAGGCCGCCCCGCACCCGGCCGCGGCGCGGCTGTGGCAGGAGTTCCTGTTCAGCCCTGAGGGACAGAACATGTGGCTGAAGGGATACGCGCGACCCGTCACGCTGCCCGCCATGACTGCCGACGGCAGCGCGGACGCCGGTGCAGTGGCCAAGCTCCCCAAGGTCAAGGGGACGCCGACCTTCCCGACCGAGGCCCAGGCGACCCAGGCCAAGAAGGTCCTGTCCAGTACCTGGGCGACCACGATGGCCGGCTGAGCGATCACCGTGGCCACCGCGACGACGGAGATCCCGTCCAGTCCGAAACACGCCTCCGGGCGACCGACCCAGAAGGCGGCCAAGAAGGCGCCCGCCTGGCTGGCCGCGCTGCCGTTGCTGGTGTTCCTCGCGCTCGCGTTCGGCATCCCGGCCATCGCCGTCCTGGTGTCGGCCTTCTCGGTCAAGGACCCGGCGACGGGCACCTCGCACCTGGGCCTGGACAACATGACCGACAGCCTGCAAGGCGCGTACCGGACCGCGTTGTGGTCGAGCGTGAAGCTCTCGGCCGTGGTAGCCGTGGTCGGCGGCGTCCTGGGCACGATCCTGGCCCAAGCAGTCGTGGCCTCACGCAGCACCATGCTCCGCGAGGCCGTCCTGACGGCGTCCGGTGTCCTGGCCAACTTCGGGGGCGTCCCGCTGGCGTTCGCGTGGATCGCCACGCTCGGCAACGCGGGGCTCCTCACGACGACGCTCGGACTCGGCGACGCAGGGTGGAGCCTGTACACGTTCTGGGGACTGGTCATCGTCTACCTGTACTTCGCGATTCCATTGATGGTGCTGGTCATGACGCCCGCGTTGGACGGCCTGCGCCCGCAGTGGCAAGAGGCTGCGGCGTCCAGCGGCGCCACCGGATGGCAGTACTGGCGGCACGTCGGCGTACCCGTGCTCACGCCCGCCCTGATCGGCGGCATGGTGCTGCTGTTCGGGGGAGCCTTCGCGGCGTACGCCACCGCGGCCGCCATGGTCGGGGCGACGGTGCCGCTGGTGACCCTTCAGATCGCCGACGCACTGAGCGGCAACGTCCTGGTCGGACACGAGAACCTCGCGCTTGCCCTGAGCCTCGACATGGTGATCGTCGCTGCCCTCGTGATGGCGGTCTACCTGCCGCTGCGCAAGAGGAGCTCGCGATGGCTGGACTGACGGTCTCGCGACCCCGCCTCGGCCGGACGGCGGTCCTCGCGATTGCCGGCGTCTACTTCCTGCTGCCTCTTGCCGCGTCCTTGTGGTTCACCGTGCACAGCGAGGGCAAGGGCTTCTCGTTCAGCACGTACGGCGACATCCTCACGGCCGACGGGTTCACCCAGTCGCTGCTCATGTCCCTGGGCCTCGCGGTCGCCACCATCGTGGTCGTGCTGGCTCTGATGCTGCCTGCCCTCCTCGCGGTCCGGCTGTCGGCGCCGAGGCTCGGTCAGGTGCTCGAGGTCGTGTGCACGCTGCCGCTGGTCGTGCCACCCATCACGTTCGTCGCTGGCATCAGCACGGTGCTGCGATGGGGTCCCGACCATCTGGCGAACACCCCGTTCTGGCAGACGCTGATCGCCATTCAGGACCCGGACTTTCCCTGGGTTCTCGTCCTCGCGTACGTCGTGCTCGCGACACCGTACGTCTATCGCTCGCTCGACGCCGGCCTGCGAGCCATCGACGTACGGACCCTGGTTGAGGTCTCCCGCAACCTGGGCGCCGGGTGGATCACCGTGGTGTTCCGGACGATCCTGCCCAACCTGCGCACGGCGCTGGCGAGTGCGGCATTCCTCACTCTCGCACTGGTACTCGGGGAGTACACCATCGCCGTCCTGCTCGGATTTCGACCGTTCGCCGTGTGGATCGTCACGATCTCCGGCGCGAATGCGCAGCTGTCCGTTGCTGTCTCGCTGCTCAGCCTCATCGTCACGTGGGCACTGCTGCTCCTGGTGTCCGGAGTTGGAAGGAAACGCACATGACCTCACGCGTAGAGCTGCGCCACCTGCGCCGCGCCTTCGGGTCGACCGTCGCGCTCGACGACCTCGACCTCACGATCGAGGCGGGCGAGCTCGTCGCCCTGCTCGGGCCCTCGGGATGTGGCAAGACGACGGCGCTGCGTTGCATCGCCGGATTCGAGCGGCCCGACCGCGGAGCCGTGCTCGTCAATGACCGGGACATCACCGCTGTACCTGCCAACAAGCGCGATGCCGGCATGGTGTTCCAGTCGTACAGCCTGTTCCCCCACCTGTCTGCACGCGACAACGTCGCCTTCGGCATGCGGATGCGCAAAGTGGTTGCTGCCAAACGACATTCGCGTGCTGATGAGCTGCTGGAGCTCGTGGGCCTGCCCGCGATCGGCGACCGTTACCCGCATCAGCTCTCCGGTGGACAGCAACAACGCGTCGCGCTTGCTCGCGCCCTCGCCCTCGAACCCAGCGTCCTGCTGCTCGACGAGCCGCTGTCGGCGCTCGACGCCAAGGTTCGGGTCAGCCTGCGTGAGGAGATCCGCCGCCTCCAGATCAGCCTCGGGGTCACCACCTTGTTCGTCACCCACGACCAGGAGGAGGCTCTGTCGATGGCCGACCGCGTGGCCGTGCTCCGGTCCGGACGACTGGAGCAGGTGGCCAGCCCTGACCGCATCTACGAGCACCCGGCCACGGCGTTCGTCGCGGAGTTCATCGGCTCCATGAACCATCTGCCGGGGGCCGTCGAGGGCGATCGGGTGATCGTCAATGGGCAGGCGTTGCCCATTGACGGCGCTATTCCGGTCGCCGCCGAGGTCGACGTACTCGTGCGACCCGAGGCCGTCCGGCTTCAGAGCGCCCCGAACGGTCCCGGTCTGGTGACCCGATCATCGTTCCGCGGTGCGACCGCCCGGCTGCACGTCGATCTCGACGGGCGGCAGGTCCAGGCCGATGTCCCTGGTCACGACGCGTCCGTGCTCGCCCCTGGCACGCGGGTCGTGCTCACGCTGGTCGACCGGCCGGTCCTGGTCACCGAACGCACGCAGACCAGCGCGCCTGCGGCGGTGACTGTGTCCTGAGCGGGGCTGCTCCCGCCTCAGCCTGACCAGGCTTCCCACAGCTCCGCATAGCGACCGCCGGCCGCGACGAGCTCGTCGTGGGTGCCTTCCTCGACGATGACGCCGTCGTGCATCACGAGCACCCGATCAGCGGACTCGGACTGGGTGAGTCGGTGCGCGACGACCAGTGCCGTACGTCCCTCGGTCACGGCGAGCGCGGCCCGCTCCAGCTCGCGTGCGCCCGCTGACCCGCCCTCGGCGGTCGCCTCATCGAGGATCACCACCCACGGATCGGCCAGCGCGACCCGCGCGAGTGCGAGCTGTTGCGACTGCGCTGCGGTCAGCGGGTGTCCGTGCTCACCGACGACGGTGTCGAGGCCGTCGGGCAGCGCCTTCACCCACGGCCAGGCGAACGTCGACTCGAGTGCACGCTGCACCTCGTTGTCGCTCGCATCCGGTCGGGCAAGAGTCAGGGACTCGCGGACCGTGCCGGTGAAGACGTGAATCTCTTGACTTACGAGGCTGATTCGGTCACGCACGGCGCGGGAGCCGAGGTCGTCGTACGACGTGCCGGCGAGGGTGACTCGGCCGGTGGAGGGGGCGAGCACCCCGGCCGCGATGGCTCCGAGCGTGGTCTTGCCTGCGCCGCTGGCTCCGACCAGTGCGACGCGTTCGCCGGCGGCCAGCGTGATCGTCGTACGTCGGAGCACGGGTTGGCCTGGTACGTAAGCGTGCTCGACGTCTTCGAGGCAGAGGGAGCCCGGATGAGATGGCGGCTCGGCGCGCGCCGGCTCCGCTTGCGGGATGGTGGCGACACCGGCGAGCCTGCTGAGCGACGCGCCTGTCGACTGGACCTCGTCGAACATGAACAGCAGCGCGCCGATCGGGTTGAACAGGCGGTGGAAGTAGAGCGCTGCTGCGGTCACCGCGCCGACCGAGGTCCACTCCTCACGCACCAGGAAGAAGCCCGTGACCGAGATCGACAGGAGCCCGATCATCTCGGCGCGGTTGTTGCGCGCGAGGAACCTGGTGAGCAGCCCGAAGACGTTGAGGGCGATGCCGACGGTCCGGCCGGACGCGTCCTCGATGCGGGCGCGCTGGAGGTCTTCGGTGCCGAACGCTCTGACGGTCGAGGCGGCTTGGAAGCCGACGACGAGTGCGCCCGCACGCTCGCCTTGCGCCACCCGCTCCTCGCGATACAGGGGCGCGGATCGTGGGAGATACCAACGGAGTCCGAGCACATAGAACGGGACGGTGACCAGTCCGGCAAGCCCGAGGCGCCAGTCGAGGGCGAACAGCCCGATGGCCGTGAACCCGACCGCGACCACCGAGCTGACCAGGAGCGGGATGACCTCGTTGAGCGCTGTGGTCACCGTGCGGACGTCATCGCCGACACGCGAGAGCAGGTCGCCCGTGCCTGCCTGCTCGACGGTCGCCGCGTCCAGGTGGAGCGTCCGCTCGAGGACGTCCTCGCGCAGCTCGGCCAGGGCGGGCTCGCCCGCGCGCGCGAGGAGGGCGACGGCCAGCCCGGAGAAGACGGCGCCGAGCACTGCTGCGACGGCAATCGCGACGGCAGAGGTGATGACGTCCGCGGAGTCCGCGCTCCGGCGTACGTCATCGACGATGCGCCCGAGCAGCCATGGCGGGACCATCGCGGCGAGCCCGGCGAGGGCGAACGCCAGCACCGCGCCCAGCGTCGCCCGCCGATGGGTGGACAGCAGGCGCCGGGTGAGCCGGACTGTCGTACGCCGGTCGGCGATAGGCAGCAGGGCGGCGCTCATCGGAGCACCAGGTCTCGGTAGTCGGCGTCGTGGCTCAGCTCGTGATGGGTGCCGGTCGCGACGACCCGGCCGCCGCGCAGCACCACGACCCGGTCGGCCTGCGCAAGAAGGGCGGGACTGCTCGTGATGAGCCAGGTGGTCAGGTCGCTGCCCTCCGGGTGACGAGCGCCGCGCAGGCCCTCGGCGATGCGCTGCTCGGTGACCGCGTCGACGGCCGTGGTCGGGTCGTGCAGGACCAGCGTCGCGGGCCGGGCGGTCAGGGCTCGGGCCAGCGCGACGCGTTGTCGCTGGCCACCGGAGAGGGTGCTCGCGTCGGCCACGACCGGCTGGTCGAGACCTTCGGCGTGCAGGTGTACGACGTCCTCGGCTACCGAGGCAGCGAGGACCTGCTGCAGCTCGGCCCCGGTGTGCGTCCCCCGGGGGTCGACGTTGCTGCGGAGGGTGCCCTCGAAGAGGTCGGGGTGATGTGGGCTGACGAGCAGTCGCGCCCGACGGGCCGCGACGGTGAGGTCGGAGAGGGGCTCGCCGTCGAGCGACACGTCACCCTTGAGATCGTCAGCGGCGACCTCACCTGCCAGCAGGCGGACGAGCGTGCCTGCTGCTCCAGGATCTTCGACGACGAGACCGAGCAGCTCGCCGGGGCGCGATGACACGGTCAGTCCGTCGAGCGGACCGGTGTGGACGTCGTCCAGGCTCAGCCCGGTCGCCCGCCCGATCGGCGTACGGTCGCCGGTCTCGATCAGCGGCGGGGACTGCAGGAAGTCCACGATGCGTTGAGCGGAGGCGTGTGCGCCGGCCACCTGTGCGCTGACGCGACCGAGGGCACCGAGCGGCTCGGCGAGGAACTGTGTCAGTCCGACGACGGCGACGAGCTCGCCGATGGTGATGGTGCCGTCGAGCGCTCGGAGGCCGGCGATGAGGGCGACGACCGCGAGGAACAGCCCGCTGAGGCCGGTCGTGAGGCCCTCCATGGCGCCGTACGAGCGAGCGGTGTGGATGCCCGCGACCTTTGCCTCCTGGCTGCGGAGCCGGTAGCGCGCGGTGGCCGCGTCCTCGGCCCCGACACCCTTGAGAACCCGCAGCCCGCGGACGAAGTCCGTGGCCGTGCCGCTGGTGCGCGCGATGCGGGACTGCTGGACGTGGCTGCGGCGCGAGATCGCGGGGCTGACGACCTGGATCGCAGCCAGCACCAGGGGCACGCCGATGAGCACGACCAGGCCGATGACCAGGTCGGTGCGCAGCAGGATCACGGCACTGAGGATGACGGAGGCGGCCGAGGCGATCGCGGAGCCGAAGGACCGCGCCACGGTGCCGACGGCCTCGGCGTCAGAAGTCGCCAACGAGACGGTCTCACCGGTCAGCAGCGAGGTGCGTACGCCACGAGGGGCAAGGGTGTGGTCGGCGATCTCCATCCGCAGCAGATGAATCTCCTGCTGCATCGCGCCGAACCCGAGCCGGGAGCCGAATCGGTAGCCGTAGCTGAGGAATCCGAAGAGGACCACGAGCGCGCCGCCCCAGATCAGCAGGGCTCGGCCGTCGCTCGGCGCGACGGCCTGATCGATGATGACGCCGATCAGGACAGGGACCAGCGCCTCGCAGATCTGCCACATCGCCAGGAGCGCGAAGCAACCGGTGAGCCGGAGGCGGTGGCGACGGATGATCCGGGTCAGGAGGTCGCGCGCTGAGGTGGGTGCCTGGCGCATCGGCGCTCGCTCGGGAGCGTCAGCAGATGGTCGAAGCACCCGGCCAGGTTAGTCGACCCTAAGTTGGGCTCGACGCGGGTGGGGCCGCAGCCAGAAATCGATACCCTCGAAGCCCGCACCGTGACGGACGGAGACCCACGATGGGCCGGCTGATCTACTCCACGATGGGCTCGCTCGACGGCTACAGCGCGCGGCCCGACGGCACCTTCGACTTCGGTCTGATCGACGAAGAGGTGCACCGGCACGTCAACGAGACCGCGCGCCCGATCGGCACCCATCTCCTCGGTCGGCGGATGTACGACGTCATGAGCTATTGGGAGACCGCGCCGGTCTCGGGAGACGAGGCTTCGGCGTACGAGCTGGACTTCGCCCGCATCTGGCAGGCGGCCGACAAGGTCGTCTACTCGCGCACGCTGAAGGACGTCGCCACCGAGCGGACCCGCATCGAGCACGACTTCGACCCGGCAGCGGTCGCGCGGCTCAAGGACGAGTCGGACCGCGACCTCGGCATCGGCGGACCCACGCTGGCGGCGCTCGCGATCCGGGCAGGGCTGGTCGATGAGTTCCAGCTCTACCTCGGGCCGGCGCTCGCGGGTGGCGGCCTGCCGTTCTTCCCGCCGGGTGTGGATCTGCCGCTCCGGTTGGTGGACGAGCAGCGGTTCGGCAACGGCGGCGTCTACCTCGCGTACGCCCCGCGCTGACGCGCGTGTCGGTGGTCAGGGAGAGGATGGGGGACATGGTCGACCAGCAACCGTCGTACGCCGGCTGGACCCAGTCCGCGGTCGCCGAGGCCGAGGGTTTCGCGTTGTTCGAGACCGCCATCGGCACGTGCGGGGTGGCGTGGAGCGAGCGCGGGATCGTACGCATCCTGCTGCCGGGCGAGAGCGACGACGCCGTGCGGACACGGCTGGCGCGCGAGCTGCCGGCGTCACACGAGCAGGAGCCGCCGCCGGCCGTGGCCGAGGCCGTCGTGCGGATGCGCGCGCTGATGGCGGGGGAGCAGGACGACCTTGCTGACGTCCAGCTCGACTGGAGCGGAGTGTCGGACTTCCACCGCCGGGTCTATGAGATCGCTCGGGCGATCGAACCCGGCTCGACCCTGACCTACGGAGAGGTCGCCCACCGCCTGGACGACCCGGGCGCCGCACAAGCAGTGGGTCAGGCGCTTGGTCGCAACCCGTTCCCGATCGTGGTGCCGTGCCACCGCGTGCTGGCTGCGGGTGGCAAGTCGGGCGGCTTCTCTGCGCCGGGTGGAGCGAAGACCAAGCTGCGCATGCTGGTCATCGAGGGTGCTCGCGAGCCCGACCCGCCCACTCTCTTCGACGTCTGACCGAGGCGCCCTAGCGGCTCGACGTGTGGTCCCGCGGATCACTGAGCAGTCCGACGAGGACGCGTCGCACGATCCGGTCGAACTGCACCGCCGGTTCGTCGGGACTCATTCCACTGACCTCGCTGAGCGCTCGCGCGAGGTGCGGGTGCTCACCGGCGGCCGCGGTCCGCATGAGATATCCCGTCCGGCCAGCCTGCTGGAGAGCTGCACCGGGGTGAGGTTTGTCGCGCTGGGCCTCCTCGTGGACGAGCAGGCGCACCGTGGCGCTGAGGATCGCGACCGCCTCCAGCCTGGTCGCGGCCGGGACGTCGATGTCGGCGAGCAGGCCGAGCGCGTGGTCCAGATAGGCCACCACACGCGGCCCCATCGGCGTACGTGTGGCGACGACGTCAATGATCCACGGACGGTCGAGCAGGATGCGTCTGCTCTGCCGGGCGAGCTCGAGCAGGTCGGCGAGCCAGTCGCCGGTGGGCGGTGACGTGAGGTCGAAGGCCGCGTAGGCCTCGTCGATCATCAGCTCGACCAGGTCGTCGCGGTTCTCGACGTAGCGGTAGAGCGAGGCCGAGCCGGCGCCGACCTCCCGCGCGACCGCCCGCATGGTGACGGCATCGATGCCGTGCGCGTCCGCCAGTCGCAGCGCAGCGCGAGCCAGCTGCGCCCGTGAGAACGTCGGCGCCGGGCCGCGGCTGCTGCGCTCGGGTCGGTCCCAGATCAGGACGTGCTCCTCGGCCACCACATCTCCTTTTGCGAACACCGTCCGCAGTAGCCTAGTCTTGGTTTACTGCGAACGATGATCGCAGTAAACCAAGGAGGAGCACGAGATGACGCGCCAGGACAGGTGGACCAGCACGGAGTACGCGGACAACGGCGGGGTGCGCCTCGCGTACGACCGCTTCGAGGGCAGCCACGGTGAGCCCCTTCTGCTGGTGATGGGTTTGGCGACATCGCGCTTCTGGTGGCCGGACGGCCTGTGTCAGGCCTTCGCCGACCAGGGCTTCGAGGTGGCGCGCTATGACCAGCGCGATGCCGGTGAGTCGACCCGGATGCCCGACACGACGACCCGCAACCCGTTCGCCGCGCTGCTCGGCAAGAAGGGTGACGCCTACACCTCCGAGGACATGGTGGACGACGCCGCGGCGGTGCTCGATGGCCTCGGCTGGGACCGCGCCGTCATCTTCGGCCACTCGATGGGCGGCCTCATCGCACAGCGCATCGCGCTTCGTCATCCCGACCGGGTCCGCGCGGTGGTCTCGTCCGCGGCGGTGCCGAGTGACGTGTCCGGTCTGAGGACGATGCGCTACCTGCGGTTCGGCCTGCTGTCCAAGCTGGCTCGCGCGAAGTTCCCCGAAGGTCGCGAGGGCGACATTGAGGCGGGGATGGCCGTCGCTCGTGGAGTGGCGTCGCCGGGCTATCCGTTCGACGAGGAGCGGGTGCGCGCCTGGGTCGAGCAGCAGGCCGACAGCGGGCCGCGTGACGAGAAGGCGCAGGGCCGGCAGATCGGTGCGCAGTGGCACGGCGCCAAGCTGTCCGAGCTGAGCGTCCCGACTCTCGTCCTGCACGGCGAGGACGACCCGATCCTGAAGGTCGCGGCGGCGCGCGCGGTGTCCCGAGCGATCTCCGGGTCGCGGCTGATCACCTGGCCGGGAGTCGGGCACGACATCCCTGAGGCCCTGTGGCCGAGGGTCGCGGCGGAGACCAAGCGACTCCTCACACCTGCTCCCGTGCCCTGAACGCGGACGCACAGCAGAGCCCCGCCGGACCATCGCTGGTCCGGCGGGGCTCGCGGTCGTGACTACTGCGCCACTGTGTTGAACGTCAGGCCGCGCCACGTGTCGGTGTAGTAGTTGCTGGAGCCGTTGCTGTACTTGAAGCAGCCGGACCCGCACGAGCCGGCATAGACGTACGACGCGGCTGCGGACGCCGACTCCGCAGCGGCCAGACCGATTCCGAGCGGGACGGTCGCGACAGCCAGGACCCCGATGATCTTCTTCTTCATGGCTTCTCCCTGATGTTCTCCACCGCCGTGTGCGGTGCGAGTACGCCGAAGGTAGGTCTGGGGGCAGGGCCGCCGAATGCGTGAAGACCGCCGCACTCGTTGAGTAGTTCTGCCTTGCCAGGTCAGGTGGTCACTTCCGTGAGGACTCTGCCGGGTTCGACAGACCTAGTTGGTCTGTCCGGTGAGGTCGGCGGCGTACGCCACCCCGTCGTCACCACTGACGTTCAGGATGTTCGCGAGATCCTGTGTCGGCACCGCGTACTTCTGCGGCACGTTGGCATAGTCGTCGTTCATCCCGGACGCCGGATCCGCGACGTAGAGCGTGTTGCCGTCTTCGGAGTATCCGTAGACGGTGATGTAGTGGTAGACGTCCCGGTCCGGGTAGGCATCGTTGAGCTTGTGCTCCTCGGTGGACCTGATGTTGACGACCATGGCATGGCCGGACCGTCCGATGCTCTGGCGCGCGTTGTCCTTCAGGACGTCTGCGACGGAGGGGTCCCCCTTCTTCCCCAGGCTCGGGATCTCCACCGCTGTGTAGGCCTGCGGAAGGCCGCTGATGTCCAGCGCCTCGTTCATGCCGTCTGAGGCGGCGCCCACATCGGCCGTCTGCCAGTCGAAGGGATTGGACCAGGACGGCTCATAGGTCACCATCAGGTCGGCGAGGCCCCCTTGGCCCATCGGGTTGTTCACCCACGACTTGAGTGCCATGCGCGAGGCAGCCGGGCCGCACCACCACCCCTTCTCCTCCTGCTCCCACTGGATGTCGAGGACGCGGCTCGACGGGAAGTCCGTACTCGTGCCTCCGACCCCACCCCCGGCGCCTGCGTCATCTGAGGCCACAGAGGTGGCTGCAGGAACGACGAGTGCCGAGGCCAGTACGACTCCGGCAGCAACGATGGAAGTACGACGTACGCGTGACATGTTTTCTCCCCGGTAGTTGTTTCGACATGGACGTGCCTCACCCGTGCGGAGGTTCCTCTCTGGATGAGCGACGACCTAGGCTCGTGACATGTCTGGTCCGACGATCCTCTGGTTGCGCCGAGACCTTCGGCTGCGCGACCACCCGGCCCTGGTCGAGGCGGCCCGTCAGGCCGAATCTGCAGGCGTGACAGCGGTTTTCGTGGTCGATCCACGTCTGTGGGCGGGCGGTGGCGATGCCCGACGGCGCTGGCTGGCGGACAACGTCCAGGCCCTCGAGCACGCGTACGACGGGCACCTCGTCCTCCGCGTGGGTGCGCCCGAGGAGGTCATTCCGGCTCTGGCGTCCGAGGTGGGCGCGCGGGCCGTGCACATCTCAAGGGAGTCGACGCCCTACGGCCGCCGTCGGGACGAGCGAGTCCAGGCGGCACTTGGTGACGTACCGCTCGTGGCCACCGGCACGCCGTACGCCGTCGGTCCCGGCCGGGTGCTGAACGGCAGCGGCAGCGCCTACAAGGTCTTCACGCCCTTCGCGCGAGCCTGGCGCGAGCACTGCTGGCCGGCTCCGGCGGACGTGCCGTCACCGCTGCGCTGGCACGACGCACGCTCTGACCAGCAGGCTCGCGCACTGCTCAAGAAGGCTCGCGAGACGGGTCCGGCGCCGGCCTTCGCTGCGGGCGAGGAGGCGGCGCTCGCCCGGTGGGACGAGTTCGTTGACGAGGCCGTCGCGACATACGACACCGATCGTGACCTGGCTGCCGTCGACGGGACGTCTCGGATGTCCCCCTATCTCAAGCTCGGCATAGTGCACCCGCGGACCTTGCTGGCCAGCCTGGGCGCGCGTCGAGGAGACGGCGTCGAGACGTTCCGCACCGAGCTCGCCTGGCGCGAGTTCTACGCGGATGTCCTTTGGCACCAACCACATTCAGCCTGGAAGGACCTACGCGGCAACCTGGCGGGAATGGCGTACGACGAGCCCGGCGATGACGTACGCGCCTGGCAGTCGGGGCGGACCGGGTTCCCGTTCGTGGACGCCGGCATGCGTCAGCTGCTCGCCGAAGGTTGGATGCACAACCGAGTGCGCATGGTGACGGCGAGCTTCCTGACCAAGGACCTGCACGTCTGGTGGCCGATCGGTGCGCGGCACTTCTTGGAGCATCTCGTTGACGGAGACCTGGCCTCGAACAACCATGGCTGGCAATGGGTTTCGGGGACGGGAACGGATGCGGCGCCGTACTTCCGTGTCTTCAACCCCATCACGCAAGGTCAGCGGTTCGACCCGGACGGGACGTACGTGCGCCGCTGGGTGCCGGAGCTGCGGCACCTTGAGGGAGGGGCCGTGCACGAGCCGTGGAAGCACACCGACGGCTACGTGCACGGCTATCCGGAGCGGATCGTCGACCACGCGGAAGAACGCCGAGAAGCGTTGCGCCGCTACGAGAACGCCCGCTGACGACCGGCCCTACTGCACCGGCTTGAGTGTCCAGACCTGAGACGTGGTGGACTGCGTGAGCCCGGTGCCGGCGCTGGTCCCGCCGGAGGTCAGGTTGAGCCCGCTGGACGCTGACACGAGCTTGTCGCCACCAGTCGTGGCGACGCGCTTCCAGCGCTGATTCGCGTTGCCGGTGCAGGTCCACTGGATGATGCGTGCGCCGACCGCGGCCGAGCCGTTGGCGACGTCGACGCACAGCCCGCTGTGCACGTTCTTGATGGAGAACGTCCCGTCACCATTCGCGTTGAACGCGAACTTCTGGTTGTCGCCCGTGTGCGCCGGCCACTGGATCAGCTGGGTGCCTGTGGCGGTCGAGCTGTTGGGGACATCGATCGCGTTGCCGCCGGACACCACCTGGTAGGTCTTCGAGGCGGACGCCGTCGACCACGGCTGGCTGATCGCCGTCTTGTCGGCGGCGTTGCCGAGCGCGGGCAGCCCGTACATGTCCTCGAGCGTGCGCAGCACGTTGTAGTGGTTGATCGTCTCGTTGTAGGTGCCGGGCGTGATGTTCGCACCGACCAGCACGGTCGCGATCTTGTTGACGGAGGTGAAGTTGTCCTCGTCGAACGTGAGGATCAGCAGGCTGTTGTGCGTCTTGGCCCACTGCGCGTAGCCGTCCAGGTTGTCCTTGGTCCAGCTGTCGCCGGTGCCGACCGAGCAGTCGTGCATGTCGCTGCACATGTTGGGGACCACGAACGAGACGTCGGGCAGCGTCGAGTAGTCGCTCGGGAACTCCGAGAAGGGCACGTGGACGCTCTGGTCGACGTTGTCGAAGTCGGCCCACGGCGCGTGCTTGCGTTGGTAGTCATCGGACGAGCACCCGTCGTAACCGGCGCTCGGCAGGTCCTCGGAGTACGCCTTGAACGTCTTGCCGGCGTCCGCCAGCTGGGCGCCCAGGTTGTCCTTGCCGGTGAAGTCCTGCGGGCAGCTGTCGCCCGTGACGCCCTGGGTCGACCCGGAGAACAGCGCGATGTAGTTCGGCTGGCTGGGGTGCGTGACGCCGTAGGAGTCGGACATGTACGCGCCCTGCTTGGCGATGCTGTTCCAGTACGGCGCGCTGCTGCTGCCGATGATCGAGTCGTAGTTCTTGTTCTCGTACATCGCGACTACCACGTGGTCGTACGTCGGCAGGGCCGCGGCGCTGACCGCTGCGGGGGTGCTGGACGCGTCGGCTGGAGCTCCGGTGGCGGCGCTGGTCACGGCTGCGAGGACGGTCACGGCTGCCACGCCGGCGGCGGCGACAAGGGGGATGCGCATCAGGAGGTCACCTTCTGTGCAGGGACGAGATCGGGTAACCCTGGTTGTACCGGCAGCGCGGGTCCGCACGGGGCCCCGTGGTGACAGCGGCACAGGTGTGCCGCGTGGTTCAGCGCAGGCTCGCCGGGGACTCCGCGTCCCGCACCGCAATCGTGGGTTTGCCGCTGCCGTCGGCCGGCACCGCCCAGACATCCGAGTGCCGCGCGTCCCGAGGGACGCCGTAGACCACGGTCCGGTCGTCGCGCCACGCGGCCTGGTCGTCCACGTTGCGGGTCTCGGCCAGCGGTGTCTCGGTCATCGTGGCGAGGTCCAGGACCGTCAGCCGCCACATGTGGGCCGGGTCACTGGAGACCCGCTTCTTGTACGCCAGCCGCGTCCCGTCCGAGGACAGCGACGGGCACTCGACGTTGTCGTGCAGCGTGCGCACCGACTTCGTGGCGATGTCGCCGGCCACCAGGTAGCGCTTGCCCGCAGTCGACATGGTCGCGTAGAAGCGGTTGTCGTCCTTGGTGAACGTGATGCCCCAGTAGTTGATGTCCGCCTTCTTGTACGGCTTGCCGTCCAGCGTGACGTGGAAGGTCTCGAGGGTGGCGACGACATCCTTGGTTGCGGTGTTGAGGATCCCGGAGCGGGTGGAGAAGCGGCCGCCGTTGTAGGAGTCGCCGGCCACGAACACCGTCCAGGCGACCATCTTCCCGCTCGGGGACGTACGCGCTCGGCTGGGCACTCCGTTCAACGGCAGCGTGCGGCGGACTCCGGCGTGCTCGTCGAGCACGGCCACCTCGAACGTGCCGGGCGCCTCCTTGCTCGGCCGCAGGCAGACGCCGTTGGTCCCGCTGTAGTACACCCGCGCACACGTCAGGCTCGTGGTCGTACGACTGCCGCTCGTTGACATGACGGCGAGCCGGCCGTAGCCGGGTCCGTCCGCAGTGCTGCGGATCAGCAGGCCGCGGGTGTGGTCGAGGGCGACGACTCCGGCAGGTGCGGCACCGGCTGTTCGCCGGGCGGCGACGATGACGTACGCCACCGCGCCGGTCGCGAGCAGCAGGGTGGCAATGAGCGCGAGCACGATCCGGTTCTTGGTCATGATGTGGTCAGCACCTCTGCCTGGTGAGCGGCGCGCCGCAGCAGCAACGCCGAGAACGGCAGCGCGATCAGCACGCCGACGGCCGCGGCCCACGCCGCATGCGTACGGCTGTCGAACTGCCAGATCGCGCCGAATGCCACGGATGAGACGAGGTAGGCCAGCGCCTGCCCGGTCTGGAGCAGCGCGATCCCGGTGGTGCGCAGGTGCGTCGGCAGCACCGGTCCGGCCAACGCCATCAGCACGCCGTCGGTGGCCGCGTAGAACACGCCGTACAACGCGATCGGGATCAGCACGGCGAACCAGCCGGCCGCACCGCCGGTGAGAGAGACGTACACCAGCAGCAGCGCGACATGGCCCCCGAGCACCACGCGCCAGCGGCCGATCCGGTCCGCGAGCACACCGACCGGTCCGGCCAGGGCGAGGTAGACGAGGTTCAGCCCGACGGCGAGCAGCGGGAACCAGTGCACCGGAAAGTCTTCGCGCTGCTGGAGCGTGAGATAGACGAAACCGTCGCCGACCGTGACCAGGCCGAGCAGGATCGCGGCCAGCTGAATTCGGCGAAACCTGTTGTCCCGCAACAGGTTCAGCGCCTCGAGGAAGGTGCCGTGGGCGCGCAGTGGCTCGCCGGGCCGTTCCTTCGTCGGCAGGGTGTCCGTGCGCTCGCGGACGAACAAGGCGAGCAGGATGACGCCGAGCACGGCGATGCAGAAGCTCACCACGAAGACCGCGTCGTACGCCTGCCCCGTGGCCGACAGGACAAGGAGCGCGACCAGGGGCCCGAGGAAGGCGCCGATCGCGTCCATCGTGCGGTGTACGCCGAACGCGGCACCGAGCGCGTCCGGCGGAGCGGATACCGAGATCAACGCGTCCCGCGGGGCGGTGCGGACTCCTTTGCCGATCCGGTCGACCGCCAGCATCGCGCTGATCCCGCCGATCGAGCGGCCGACCGTGAGTAGTCCCAGCTTGGCCAGCGCGGACAGGCCGTAACCCATCCCGGCGACGAGCTTGCGTGCTCGCAGGCGGTCTGCGACATAGCCGCCGATCAGGCGGGTCACGGCGGTGATGCCTTGATAGAGACCGTCCACCACGCCATAGCCGACCATCGACAGGTGCAGGCCGAGCACGAGGTACGCCGGCATGATCGCCGTGACCATCTCGGAGGACACGTCGGTCACCATGCTGACGAGCCCCAGGGCCAGCACGTTGCCGGTGACCACCCGGCGCAGCGTGCCGCCGCCGGTCTTGGGGCGCGGAGTGCGGACCGTGGACAGGTACATCCTTGGTGGTCTCCTCGGACAGAACTGGTTCGCCGGTGGGCGGTGGCCATTGTGGAGGGTCGAGGCCAGGAGCCGTGGCCTGCCTGTGCCATCGGCGCAGCGGTGTCAGCCCGTCTTTCGTGGCATCAGCGCCCGGGCGTCACCATAATGCGGACGTGACCTCGACCGACCTGATCGGCCAGCTGCGGGTTCTCGGCCTCAGCACCCTTGCGACACGGGTCTACTCCCAGTTGCTGGACACCGGCGCCGCCACCGAGGCCGAGCTCGCTGCAACGCTCAGCATCGACGCCGCCGAGGCGCGTGACGCGGCAGCACAGCTCGTGGAGGCCGGGTTGCTCAGACCGGCTCCGGCCGACACCGCGTTCACGCCGGTGCCACCCGAGACCGGGCTGGACATCCTGACGAGCCGGGCGCAGTCCGCGCTGCACGAGGCCCGAGTGGTCACGCTGAACGCGTACGACGCCTACCGTCGCTCGGGACTGGGACCCTCCGGCGACGACTTGATCGAGGTGGTCAGCGGGCCGGCCATGCTGCAGCGCATCAAGCAGATGGCCAAGGGTGCGCAGCGCAGTGTGCGGCGGCTCGACAGCCCCCCGTACTACGCCAACAACACCCTGAGCAATCCCCGAGAGATCGCGCAGCTGAAGGCGGGTATCGAGTACCGCGTGGTCTACGCACGCGCTTCCCTAGAGCGGGAGAACTACCTGGAGGGCAACGTGCTGCCCTGCATCGAAGCCGGCGAGCAGGCACGAGTGCTGCCGGAGGTGCCGGTCAAGCTGACACTGGTCGACGATGTGATGGCGGCGGTGTCGTTCACGCTCGGCGAGGCGGACGTACACGCGGTCACGCTCTTCGTGCACCCGTCCAGTCTGCTGACCGCTTTGTCCGGACTGTTCGAGCTGGCCTGGCGCGCCGGGCTGGACCTGCATCGAGACGGCAGCTCGTCCGAGCGCCGCCTCACCGCGACGGAACGCCGGCTGCTGGCTCTGCTGGCTGCCGGCGTCAATGATGACGCCATCGCCCGGGAGCTCGGGGTGAGCCGGCGGACGTTCTTCCGGCACATGGAAAAGCTGATGGTCAGCGCCGGTGCCGCCAACCGCTTCCAGCTCGCCCTGCACGCGGCCAACAACAACTGGTTGTGACCATGTCTTAGAAGTGCTGCGAGTGCGAAGCGGGAGGGACTCCGTCCTGCATGAGTCGCGGTCAAATGACGACCGCGGCAGGGACTGAGTGCGACGCTGTTCGGGTGTGCAACGCGGTTGAGCTGAACGGTCGGGATCTCGTTGGGGCGCGGGTCACAGGGGTCGTCTCCTCGGTGTACGTGGATGGCTCGACTGGTGATCGCTCTCTGGTGCATGTGTGGCTGATGCTCGATGGGAAACCGGTGTTGTTTCACACGATGTCGGGCGTGCGCATCCTCCGCTCTGACATCGAGAAGCCTTATGAGATGGCTGAACTGGGCGGCAGGGTGGTGGTTGAAGAGTCGGCCGGCGAACCTTGGGATGCCTTGGTTGGGCGGACAATCACGGGCGTTGCCCGCTTGTGCCCGGATCTGGGCGAGGACGGGTGGCTGCTGAGGGCGAGCGGATATCAGATGGCGGTCATGGATCTGGGCGACGAGCTCGTCGCCCGCCTGTGGCCGGATGCATCCTGGGGCAACCTGGCTGTGGTCGAGCTGTTCTGAGCATCCGGGCCAGGCTCATTGCAACCCGAACGGGAGACGAGCAGGTGCCAAAGACGAAGCCCCGCCTCGCGCTGTGCGAGACGGGGCTTCATCGTGCTGGGTGGAGCTGAGGGGATTCGAACCCCTGACCTTCTCATTGCGAACGAGACGCGCTACCAACTGCGCCACAGCCCCAGAGCGGGAGCAACGATAACACCGCCCAGGCCAAGGTCTGAAACCGAGTGCGTGGGGTGTCAGACGTGAACCATGGCTCACGTCTGACACCCCACGTCGAGGCGGTGTCCCGGACCCAGCTACCAGCAGAAGGTCGGCGGATTCACGAACAGGTTGGCGACCACGAACGTGCCGATGGTGATCGATGCTGCATCCAGCGCGGTCCAGAGCGGGTTGCGGAACCACGCCGCACCAATGACGAACGGCGCTGCCCAGATGAGCACGGTGCCGATCACGAACCATCCTCCGTCCATGTTGACGTGGTTGTCACCGACGGAGTTGGGGCAATGGGAGGCAGCGAACAGGCCGAGGCCGACCGCGTAGGCAGCGACCACCGTCCAGCTGACGAGCACGATGCCGACGATCACCCACAGGGCGGCACGGCGTGCGAGACGTTGATCCTGGTCCATAGAGAGAGAGTCGATGCTTGCCGTGGCGCACAGAAGAGCGGAACTACTCAGCAGCGGAGCACTTCGCCCGGACGCCTACGGAGCGTCCGCGGACTCCTGCTGTACGCCGGCTGCCGGGCTCTGGTCGTCGCCGCCACGCAGTCCGTGCTTGAAGATCCCGGCGCCGATGATCACGGCGGCTACGGCGACCGAGAGCCACAGCTCCAGCCGCTGACCGTGGCGGACCGCCATGATCATCAGGACCACGACGATGAACGCGATCGTCGCCCGCGTCAGCCACGGGAAGGCCCACATCCGCACCGGCGGGTCGACGCCCTCGTCCTCGAGCTGACGCCGCATCCGCAGCTGCGAAGCGGCGATGACGATGTAGACGAACAGTGCGATGGCTCCCGAGCTGGCGAGCAGGTAGCCGAAGATCTTGTCCGGCAGCAGGTAGTTGCCGATGACGCCGAGGAAGCCCACCACCGTGCTCACCACGATCGCCCACGCAGGCACGCCGCGCGACGTCGTGGTCGACCAGGCCCGCGGAGCATCGCCGCGCGACGACAGCGAGAACGCCATGCGTGAGGCGGTATAGAGCGCGGAGTTGAGGCACGAGGCGACCGCCGTGAGTACGACGATGTCGAGAACCGTGGACAGGCCGCCGAGGCCCATTCGGTCGAGTGCGTACTGGTACGAGCCGTTCTCGAGCAGGTCGGGCGACTTCCAACTGACCAGCGCGACCACCACGAAGATCGAGCCGAGGTAGAACAGGCTGATCCGCCAGATCACCGAGTTGACGGCCTTGCGGATGCCGCCGACCGGGTCGGGCGACTCGGCCGCCGCGATGGTGACGATCTCGGTGCCCATGAAGGTGAACATCGTCGTCAGCATCGCCGCGATGATGCCGCCGAAGCCGTCGGCGAAGAATCCGTTGGACCACAGGTGCGAGATGCCGGACGTGTGCGAGCCGGGCAGCGCGCCGATCATCGCCAGGACGCCCACCGCGATGAACGCCACGATCGCGATGACCTTGACCAGTGCGAACCAGAACTCGAACTCGCCGTAGTTGCCGACGCTGAACAGGTTGGTGCCCATCAGCAGAGCCGTGATGAGCAGCGCGAACACCCACTGCGGCCAGTCCGTCCACGACGACAGGATCGCCGCGCCGGCCGTGGCTTCGACCGGGATCACCACGACCCAGAACCACCAGTACAGCCAGCCGATCGAGAAGCCTGCCCAGCGCCCGATGGCGCGGTCGGCGTACGTCGAGAACGAGCCCGTGTCCGGATGCGCGGTGGCCATCTCGCCGAGCATCCGCATGACGAGGACGACGAGGGTGCCGGCGAGGCCGTACGAGATCAGGACCGCCGGTCCTGCGAGCTGGATGGCCGTGGCCGACCCGACGAACAGGCCGGCGCCGATCACTCCGGCGATCGAGATCATGGTGACGTGTCGCGGTTTGAGGCCGCTTCCGAGCTGATTGGACATCTGGGCAGCCTGACATCCGACACTGCCTCGGGGTGCGTTGCGTGGCAGCGGTTTTCGAAGGCCAGCGTGAGAAGGTGAGGCCATGGATCTGCGGGAGCCTGCCAACCTTGTGAGCCCCCGGGCCAAGATCTACTGGGCCCTGCGCGCGGGCATCGGGTGGCTCATCGTGCTCGCTGCGCAGATCGTCGTGCTCGTCCTCGTCGACGAACGCCCTTGGTGGCAGTGGGCATTGGTCGTCGCGACCGTCGTCGTCGCACTCGGCGTGCTGCTGGTGATGCCGGCCTGGCGCTACCGCGTGCACCGCTGGGAGGTGTCGCCGACGGCGGTCTACACCCAGACCGGATGGGTCACCCAGGAGCGCCGCATCGCACCGATCTCGCGGGTTCAGACGGTGGACACCGAGCGTGGACCGCTCGCGCAGCTGTTCAAGCTGTCGACCGTGACCGTCACGACAGCCTCCTCCGCCGGCGCGCTGCAGATCGAGTGCCTCGACCGCGATGTCGCTGCTCGGCTGGTTGACGACCTCACTCGCGTCACCGATCGCACCGAGGACGACGCGACGTGACCGACGCCGCTCCCCTCGAGGCGCCTGGCGCTGATCAGTGGCGCCGGCTGAGCACCCGGATGCTCCTGGTCCACCCGGTCAAGGAGTTCATCCGCTTCCTGCCGGCCGTCGCGGGCCTGCTCATCGCGGGCTCCACTAGCAACGGTGGGCAGTGGTGGTGGGGCCTCATCGGTGCGGGCCTCGCCATCGGGCTGGGTCTGCTGCGCTGGTTCACCACGCGCTACCGGTTCACCGCTGACCAGGTCCAGCTGCGCCACGGGCTGTTCAGCCGAAGCACGGTGACAGCGCCCATTGATCGGGTCCGCACGGTCGACGTCACGTCGTCGGTGCTCCACCGGGTGCTCGGTCTCGCCGAGGTCAAGATCGGCACGGGCGCCGACGACAAGGAGCTGGCGCTCGACGGGCTCACGACCCAGCAGGCCGGTGCGCTACGCCATGAGCTGCTGCACCGGCGCCGCGGTGTTGCTGACGGAGCCACGCCCGAGGGTGCCGTTCCGGGAGACGAATCAGTAGATTTACCAACAGGTTTCGCGGATGAGGAAGAAATTCTGCGACTGGACCCGCGGTGGATCCGGTTCGCGCCGTTCGGTCCGAGCGGGCTCATTGCGGCCGCCGCCATCATCGGTGTGAGCCTGCAGGTCATCAATGAGGCCGGCTTCAATCCTGACGAGAACTCCACCGTTCAGAACGGCATCGACCAGGCCGAGCGGATCGGTGTCTGGGTCGCCGTACTGATCCTCGTGATCGGTGCTGCCCTGCTGGTCCTGCTGCTCTCGCTCGGTGGCTACCTCCTGCTCTACTGGGGATTCCGGCTGACCCGCCACACGCGAGGCGGCACCCTCCATGTCGCCCGTGGGCTGCTCACGACACGGGCAACCACGTTGGAAACTCGAAGGATTCGCGGTGTCGAGCTGCAGGAACCCCTGGCCTTGCGGCTGGTCGGTGGTGCCCGCTTGGCCGCGATCACGACCGGGCTCAAAGGCAGTGACGACCGCGCGCAGAGCTCGATGCTGGTCCCACCCGCTCCGGTCGCCGTCGCCCGAGGAGTGGCCGATCGCGTTCTTGGAGTGCCGGGTACGACGGAGGTCGCCTTGCGTCGACACGGTCCAGCAGCCGTCCGCCGCCGCTACTCACGCGCGCTGCTCGGGGGAGCTGTACTCGCGGTCGCCGCAGGGGTGGCCGGATTTCTGGTGACGCCATGGCTTGCCGTCGTCGCGGTCGTACCGCTAGCGGCTTCGGCGCTGCTGGCGGGGGACCGGGCGCGTTCGCTGGGCCACGCGTTGACCGAGCAGCACGTCGTGTCACGGTCGGGCAGTCTGCTGCGCGGTACGGATGTGATCGGGCGGTCCGGCGTCATCGGCGTGAGCCTGCGGCGGTCGTACTTCCAGCGACGGGCGGGACTCACCACGGTGACGATGGCGACTGCTGCGGGCGACCAGCGGTACGACGTCATGGACGTCACGCAACCGGTCGCAACGGCCCTGGCCGACGACCTGCTCCCCACCCACCTCGCACCCTTCACGAATTCGCCGGTCGAGTAGCCGGAGCGCCAGCGGGGGCGTATCGAGACCAGGTGCGCGCGGTCGCCGGGTCTCGATACGGCTCGGCTGGCGCCTCGCCTACTCGACCAGCGGTGGCGGCTAGATCCAGCTGGGGAACCACATGTGCAGCTGCCACTGCCGGTAAGGGATGACCTGCGCGGTGTAGAGCGGCCACCAGAACACGAAGAACGCGACCGCGAGCGAGACGTAGCCACCGACGACAAGCCGCCCGACCCGTCGCCGTTCGGCGGAGTCGGTCTCCTTGCCCAGGACCAGGCCGCAGATGTAGACCACGGCGAGCACGACGTACGGGGCGAACGTGACGGCGTAGAACGTGAAGATCGTCCGCTCCTGGTACATGAACCAGGGCAGCCACCCCGCCGCGATACCGCCGAGGATCGCGCCGGCGCGCCAGTCGCGGCGCAGCAGCCAGAAGAACAGGAGCACGAACAGCGCGACCGTCGCCACCCACCAGATGGAGACGTTGCCCAGCGAGGTGATCGCCTTGCTGCAGGAGTCCACGTCGCAGCCCTGCTGGCCGCGCTTGGGGCTCTCGTAGAAGTAGGAGGTCGGGCGCGCCTGCACCATCCAGGACCACGGGTTGGACATGTACTCGTGGAAGGAGGTGATGTTGGCGGCCGAGTTGTACATCTCGACGTGGTACTGCCACAGCGAGCGCATCGAGTCCGGCAGCCAGCCGAACAACGACGAGTCGGGTGAGATGCCGTTGTCCTGGTTGGCCGGGTGGGTCGCGGCCCAGTGGCGCTGGTAGCTGTTGTCGGCGCGGAACCAGCCGGTCCAGGTGAACAGGTAGGTCACGATGGTCAGCCCGACCATGGTGAAGGCCGCGGGGATCGCGTCCTTGATGAACGTCGCCGAGATCCACCGACGTACGCCGACCGCGCGTCGCGCGCCGAGGTCCCACAGCACCGTCATGAGCCCGAAGGCGACGAGATAGAAACCGTCCGACCACTTGGTCGCGGTGCCCAGGCCGAGGCAGATACCGGCAACCCAGCGCCACGGCCGCCAGCCGAGCCGGGGCCCACCGAGCCGGTTGGACCCGATGAACGTGCCGGCGTCACGCATGCCAGCGACCTTGTCGGCCAACCGTTTTCGGGCGTAGTCGCGATCGGCGAGGATCGCTACGAAAGCGGCGAGCGCCCAGAACATCACGATGATGTCGAGGATCCCGACGCGCGAGTGGACGAACTCCATGCCCTCGACGGCGAGCAGCACCGACGCGATCGTGGCCAGCGTGGCCGACCGGAACAGGTGCCAGGCGGCGCGACCGACCAGGTAGATCGCGATCGTGCCGACGACCGCCACCGCGAAGCGCCAGCCGAACGAGTCGTTGATGCCGAAGAAGTTCTCGCCGATGCCGATCATCCACTTGCCGACCGGCGGGTGGACCACGAGATCGGCATCGGTGCCGTACGCCGTCGGGTGCAGACCGTTGGTGAAGTAGGAGTCGGCCACCTGTCCCTGGTGATCACCAGGGACGTTGAAGGTCGAACCGCCCTGCACGATGGTGTCGCGGACCCTGAGCTCGTAGCCGTTCCGGATGACCGACCAGCCCTGCTTGACGTAGTAGGTCTCGTCGAAGATCAGCTGGTGCGGGCGCCCGAGGTCCCAGAACCGCGGCAGTCCGCCGAGCACCGTCACGATCGCCGGACCGAGCCACGCCCACAGACGCTCCTTGGCCGTACGCGGCCTCCCGAGCAGGCGGCGTCGCAGGACCGATTGCGTACTGCTGACCCCGTGACGTGGCGTCTTCGGTGTCGCCGTCTCGGCGTCCCGCGTCAGCGTGCTCGCCACGCGCCCTCCCTCGTCTCTGCCGGCTCGTTTGCCGGCTCGTCGTTCGGCACCCCGGGTGAGGTTAACCGAGAGTCCTGTCCCGTGGCCGGGGGTCGGCCCGACCCACACGTCCTGACCGGTACGACGAGACGACGATGCCGGACCGAGGGAGCCTGCGACCTCGGCCGGAGGAGGAGTCTCGTCCAGAGAGATCAGACACCGGGTGGGAGGCTTGCGCTCATGGCTGGACTTCTCGTGCTGGCGGCGACACCCATCGGTGACCCCGCGGACGCCGCACCCCGACTCGGGCGGGAGCTCGCAGGTGCCGATGTGGTCGCCGCGGAGGACACCCGTCGTACGCGCCGGCTCTGCGACTCGTTGGGTGTCACCACCCGGGGCGAGGTGCTCAGCTATCACGAGCACAACGAGGCGTCCCGTACGCCGGACCTCGTCGAGCGCCTGCGCGGCGGCGCCCGCGTCGTACTCGTCACGGACGCGGGGATGCCTTCGGTGTCGGACCCGGGCTACCGCCTCGTGGCTGCCTGCGTGGAGGCCGACATCGCGGTCACCTGTGTGCCAGGGCCGAGCGCGGTCCTGATGGCGCTCGCGGTCTCGGGGCTGCCGGTCGACCGGTTCTGCTTCGAGGGCTTCCTGCCGCGCAAGGCGGGGGAGCGCAGCCGGGTGCTCGGCGATCTGCGCACCGAGCGCCGGACGATGGTCTTCTTCGAGGCGCCGCACCGGCTGGCCGAGTCATTGGCGGCGATGGCGACGGCCTTCGGGGACGAACGACGAGCCGCGGTCTGCCGAGAGCTGACGAAGACGTACGAGGAGGTCCGCCGCGGTCCGCTCGCTGAGCTGGCGGAGTGGGCCGTCGAGGCCGCACGCGGCGAGATCACCGTCGTGGTCGCGGGAGCGCCGCGCGTCATCGCGACGATCGAGGGCGTCGTCCCGGACGTGCTCGAACGCGTCGCCGCCGGCGAACGCATGAAGGACGTCTGTGCCGAGCTCGCGCAGGAGACCGGACTGTCCAAGAAGGCCCTGTACGACGCCTCCCTCGCCGCCCGCCGCGCCCTACCTAAGCCGGTCGAGTAGGACCGGCCACCCACCGCTGGTCGAGTAGGACCGGAGCGCTAGCGGAGGTCCGTATCGAGACCCGGTGCGCGCGGTCACGGGGTCTCGATACGGGCTCGCCCTTTGGGGCTCGCCCTACTCGACCAGCGAGTCGCCCTACTCGACCAGCGAGGGCGCTTATCCACAGATTCCTTCGCGCGCTGCTGGCGGCGGTCTTGGCGCGCGACGATCACGACATGGCCTGGACGTACATACTTCGTTGCTGCGATGGCAGCTACTACGTAGGCAGCACGACCGATCTGGAGCGACGGCTGGCACAGCATCAGCATGGCGAGGGAGCCTCGTACACCCGCCTTCGGCGCCCGGTCGAGCTGGTGTGGTGCCAGGAGTTCGCGCGTGTCGACGAAGCGTCGCACTCGAGAAGCAGGTGCAGAACTGGGGCCGGGCGAAGCGCGAAGCTCTGATCACCGGTGCCTACGACCAGTTGCCAGCGTTGGCACGTAAGCGTTTTCGCCCGCTCCCGCTGGTCGAGTAGGGCCGGAGCGCTAGCGGAGGTCCGTATCGAGACCAGGTGCGCGCGGTCACCCGGTCTCGATACGGGCTCGCCCAGGGGCTCGCCCTACTCGACCAGCGAGAGGGTCAGCAGAGGGAGTCGAGGGGGAGGCGTACGCGACTGCTGCCCGGCTCGTCGAGCTTGAAGCAGATCCAGGCGACCTTGCCCTGGGCGACGTACGACGTCGTACGCACCTCGTGGGTCGCGGTGTAGTCCCGACCGTCCACGCGGTAGCGCAGCGTGAGCGCGGTCTGGTCTCCCTTGGCCTCAGTCCGTACGACGGTCGTGCTCGCCATCCCGTCCGGCGGCGGGTCGTGCTGGGTGCGCCGCCAGATGATCCACCCGGTCAGCGCGATCACGACGGCGAGCCCGATCAGGAACATCGGACGCGGTCGAGCCGGCGCGAGGGGAGCGGGGCGTAACGGCTGGTTGCGTGCTGGCATGCGTCAGGCGGGCTGGCTCACGCCGCCGCGCCGCCGCCGCTTCAGCCGCCGGAGCCGACGGCGCAGCGCCCACACCGCCCAGATCATCAGCACGAACGCGCCGATCACCAGGATCGGCAGGAACACCGCACTGATGCTGAGCCCGATCGAGGCGACGTCCTCGACGCCGGAGATCACGGGTGCTCCGATACCTGCGGTCGAGACGTTGACGGCTGGTCTGATCGCGGCCTTCGTCGTATGGACCAGCCCGGCGATGACGACACCGCCGATCGCGCCGACCCACGGGTGGTCCTGCATCCACGTGGTCTTGTCGAGGTCCTCGGCCGACTGCGTCGCGGCGAACACGACACCGCCGATCGTCGGGCGGACCGCGGTGCCGATCAGGTCGTTCATGCTGTCGATGGCGGGGATCTTGTCCAGGATGACCTCGGCGACGAGCAGCACGGCCGCTCCGGCGATGGCCCAGGGCGACTCGATCCAGGCGAACGACGCGGGCAGGGTGATGACGTCGCTGAAACGCGCCACGAGCGCGACCATCAGGAACGGGATGTAGGCGTTGAGGCCGGCCGCAGCCGACAAGCCGGCTCCGGTCAGAGCGGCAAACATCGTCGTGAACCTCCCACGTCGGACCACCCACGGGTCCACGTGAGCCCCACATTCCCACAAGCGCCGCTTCCTCGGCGGGAGCGGATGGCCGTGCCGGAGGTGTTTATCCGTGCGGCGGTCGAGTTCGACGCGCCGCTCCCTCGAGCCGGCTGGACGAAACTCGGTTGCCGGTCGGATCGCGGCAGGAGCAGCGTGCGTCCTGATGATGCCCTCGAGGCCTCCGTTCTGGCCGGTGCGTGCGCGCTCGCGGTCGCCCGTCCGTGTCTACTACGCGCTCCAGCTGTTGCGACACCTGCCGACCTCACTCGTGGTCGTGGTCCACGTCGTGTCCGACCTGCATCTCGGGCCGCTGGATCTGGTCCTCATGGGCGTCACCATGCAGGCCGCCACGGTGCTGTGCGAGCTCCCGACCGGGGTCATCGCAGACATCTTCGGCCGCCGTGCCTCCATGGTTCTCGGCTTCTTCGGCATGGGCGTCGCCTGGTTGCTGGTTGGCCTCGTGTCGTCTGCGATCACGATCATCGTGCTGTGGGGCCTGTACGGCGTCGCCCAGACCTTGGTCAGCGGCGCCCGGGAGGCGTGGCTGGCCGACGAGATCGGTGAGGAGCGGATCGGCGCCGTCCTTCTGGTCGGTGCGCGGGTGCGGTACGCCGGGTCGGTGCTCGGCCTGGTCGGACAGCTCCTCCTGGGGCTGGTGTCGCTCCGGGCCGCGATCGTTGCTGGCGGTCTGGCACTGGTCACCTGTGGCTGTGTCTGTCTGCTGCGGATGCCGGAGACCGGGTTCGTCGCCGCCGGAACGGCCGGTGGGTCGGCGCGTCCACTCGTTGTCCTGCGTCGTGGCTGCTCGGTGGTCCGGGCGTCCCGCGTAGCGACTGCGGTGCTGGTGGCCCAGCTCCCGCTGGGAGCGGTGGCGGCGACGTTCGACCGGTTGCGGGAGGCCCACTTCCTGTCCGACATCGGGTTGCCGCGCATCGGTGATCTGGATCCGCTGATCTGGTTCGGGATGCTGTGGCTGCTGGCGATGTGCCTGGGCTTTGCGGGCACAGGAATGGTGATCAGGTTGGAGGCGCGCGGCGGCGTACTGGCCGTCGGCCACGCCTTGACCGTGCTCACCGTCATCGAGCTGCTAGCCCTGCTTGCCTTCGGTCTGACCGGGTCCACCTGGTTGGCGCTCGGTGCCGTACTCGCTGTCTTCTTCGCGCGGGACCTGGCCGGCCCGGCCCGGACGATCATGCTGAACGCTCAGATCACGAGCTCGGCCGTACGCGCGACGGTGTTGTCCCTGAGCGGCCAGGTTCAGGCGGTGGGCCAGGTCGTGGGCGGAACCGCTCTGGGACTGATCGGTGGCGCGTGGGGAATCCGGGCAGCGCTGGTCGGTGCCGCCGTCACCGGGATTCCGGCGATCCTGCTGTACGTCCGAGGGGCGCGGGAGATGGCGCGGGTGAAACGCGGGTGAGGGACGCTGCGCGGCCCTCCTAGGATTGCGTCCCATGAGCAAAGTCCTGACTGCCGTCGCCTGGCCGTACACCAACGGCCCGCGCCACATCGGCCACGTGGCCGGTTTTGGTGTGCCCTCTGACGTGTTCAGCAGGTACATGCGCATGGCGGGCCACGACGTACTGATGGTCAGCGGCACCGACGAGCACGGCACCCCGATCCTGGTCCTCGCCGATCAGGAAGGTGTCACCCCGCGCGAGCTGGTCGACAAGTACAACGCGGTGATCGTGCAGGACCTCACGGACCTGGGGCTGTCGTACGACCTGTTCACCCGGACCACGACGGCCAACCACTACGCGGTCGTGCAGGAGATGTTCGAGACCTGCCGCCGCAACGGTTACATGGTCGAGCAGACGACGCGCGGCGCGATCTCGCCGTCGACCGGTCGTACGCTGCCCGACCGCTACATCGAGGGCACCTGCCCGATCTGTGGCTTCGGTGAGGCGCGCGGCGACCAGTGCGACAACTGCGGCAACCAGCTCGACCCCACCGACCTGATCGAGCCGCGCTCGAAGATCAACGGTGAGGTGCCGAAGTTCATCGAGACCCAGCACTTCTTCCTCGACCTGCCCGCGCTCAAGGATGCGCTGACCGAGTGGCTCGACGGGCGTGCGGCGAGCGGTGACTGGCGCCCCAACGTCATCAAGTTCAGCCAGAACATCCTCAAGGACATCCGGCCGCGCGCGATGACCCGCGACATCGACTGGGGCATCCCGATCCCGGTGGACGGCTGGGAGACCAAGCGTTTCTACGTCTGGTTCGACGCCGTCATCGGCTACCTCTCCGCCTCCATCGAGTGGGCCCGCCGCCTCGGCGACGACGACAAGTGGCGCGAGTGGTGGAACACACCAACGGGACAAGGGAACTCGAGCACTACGCAAGCGGACTCGGCGAAGTCGACGGAGCTCGGAGGAGCCGACGAAGGAGGCGCCACCGAGCGGAGGAGCGAAGCCCAGAAGGAGTCAGAAGGGTGCATGGAGTCTGCCGACGAAGGAGGCAGAGTGCATGCGTACTTCATGGGTAAAGACAACATCGTGTTCCACTCCCAGATCTGGCCGGCCGAGCTGTTGGCGTACGACGGCCGCGGGTCGCGCGGGGGCGAGCCGGGTCCGTACGGCGACCTGGCCCTGCCGACCGAGGTGGTCTCGAGCGAGTTCCTGACGATGGAGGGCAAGCAGTTCTCCACGTCGCGAGGGCACGTGATCTACGTGCAGGACGTCATCGCCCGCTACGGCCCGGACCCGCTGCGCTACTTCATCTCGGCGGCCGGCCCGGAGAACCAGGACTCCAACTTCACCTGGGCCGAGTTCGTGCAGCGCAACAACTCCGAGCTGGTCGCCGGCTGGGGCAACCTGGTCAATCGCACGGCGAGCATGATCCACAAGAAGTTCGGCGAGATCCCGAAGCCCTGGCCGCTCGAGCCGGTCGATGAGAAGGTCCTGCGCACCGTCGAGGACGGCTTCGGTTCGGTGGGTGAGCTGATCGGCAAGCATCGCCAGAAGGCCGCACTCGCCGAGGCGATGCGACTGGTGGGCGAGGCCAACAAGTACGTCTCCGACACCGAGCCCTTCAAGCTCAAGGCGAAGGACGAGCAGGAGCGCCTGGCGACGATCCTGCACACGCTGGCGCAGCTGGTCAGCGACCTCAACACGATCCTGGCGCCGTTCCTGCCGCACGCCTCCAACAAGGTGCACGCGGTCATGGGCGGCGAGGGTGAGTTCACGCCGATGCCGCGGGTCGACCAGGTCACTGACCTCGACGACGGCCGCCCCTACCCGATCATCACGGGTGACTACTCGGCCACGCCGCGCTGGGAGCGCCGACCCGTCACGGTCGGCACGTCCATCGAGAAGCCCGCGCCGGTGTTCATCAAGCTCGACCCGAGCGTGGTGGACGAGGAGCTGGCACGCCTCACGCCCGACACGTCTCACATCGTGGAACAAACGGAGGGGTCTCCGGACGCGTCGGCGAGCCCTTCGTCGGCCCCGGCGAACGACCCGGTCGCGGGCGCCTCGGAGGTCACTGAAGCGACCTCCCCGACGTCGACTCCGCGGGCCTGAGGACGACGATGAGCAAGGTTCACGAGACGGGTCACGACGGCACCAAGCCACCGGCCCCCGACCGACTTCCGCTGCCGGTCGTGGACAACCACACCCACCTCGACATGGCCCGCGACGACGGCCCGCCGCCGGACCTGCGTGCGGTCATCGACGAGGCGGTTTCGGTCGGCGTCAACCGCATGGTCCAGATCGGTTGTGACCTCGACGGCGCGCGGTTCACCGCGAAGGTCGTCGACGAGCACCCGGAGCTCCTCGGTGGGGTGGCGATCCACCCCAACGAGGCGCCCCGGATGCACGAGCGTGGTGTCCTCCAGGAGGCGTGGGAGGAGATCGAGCAGATCGCCGCACACCCCCGCATCCGTGTGATCGGCGAGACCGGCCTCGACTACTTCCGTACGGGCCCCGAAGGCGTTGCGGCACAACAGGATTCGTTCCGTTGGCACATCGATCTCGCCAAGCGCACCGGCAAGGCGCTGCAGATCCACGACCGTGACTCGCACGAAGACGTGCTGCGCATCCTCAAAGAAGAAGGTGCACCGGACAAGACGGTCCTGCACTGCTTCTCCGGCGACATCGAGATGGCACGCGAATGCATTGATCGTGGATATTTCCTGTCATTCGCCGGGACGGTCACGTTCAAGAACGCGCGCCCGCTGCGCAACGCGCTGTCGATCGTGCCGCTGGACCAGATCCTGGTCGAGACCGATGCGCCCTACCTGACGCCGTCACCGCACCGCGGCGCGACCAACGCGCCCTACCTCGTGCCGCTCACGATCCGCACGATGGCCGGTGTCCTCAACGTCGACGTACCCGCTCTGTGCCGAGCCGTCTCGGAGGCCAGCGAGAGGGTCTACGGACCCTGGTGATTCGTCGTCCGCCGACGCGGTGGCGGCGACGGTCGTACGACGTCGGTCGCCTCGCGCGCGACGCGTGCGAACGCGAGTGTGACCCAGGCTTCGTTACCGAAACTTGACCCCACCCCAGGGCCTCCTCCAGTGTGGTCGCTGTCCAACCCGAGCGTGATCGACACTCGGACGCGGCCCCATGACGGGCTGTAGGGCAGGCGCCCGCGGGGAGCGCCGCCGGGACATCAGCGCACGACCTCAGTCAGCTGATGAACCATGCCTGCGTCCAGATCGCAACCGGGGTCGCACGACATCGGAGAACCGTGACTTTCAGCGCCAAGAAGACCACCATCCGTACCGCCGCGCTGGCCCTGCTGTCCGTGACCGCTCTCGCCGGTTGTGGCTCGCAGGTCCCCGAGGGTTCGCAGCAGGCCAACCTCCAGCTGCCGAAGCCGACCAGCACCTCGGTCGCCCCGGCCCCGAGCACCAGCACCAGCACCGCCACCCCGACGACGACTAAGCCTGTGTCGCGTCAGAAGGCCGCTGCGAGCGTTGCGACGACCCGCGTGGTCAAGAAGAACCGGACGGTCGAGTTCGGCACCGACCGCAAGACCAGCGACGACTTGGCCAAGGGCAAGACCAAGGTCACCCGTGAGGGCGTCAACGGCACCGCGGTCGTCACCGTCCGCGAGACCCTGATCGACGGCAAGGTCGTCAAGACCAAGGTCCTCGACACCGACGTCACCAAGGCCGCGGTCGACCGCGTCCTCGTCGTCGGCACCAAGACTTCCGCCCCCGCCGAGCGCAAGTCGGCCCCGAAGCCGACTCCGTCGGAGGAGCCCAAGCCGAGCGGCAAGGGCATCGACATGCGTCGCGCGTCCATGTGGGACCGGATCGCGCAGTGCGAGTCCGGTGGCAACTGGAGCATCAACACCGGCAACGGCTACTACGGCGGCCTGCAGTTCAACCTGCAGACCTGGCGCGGAGCCGGCGGTGGCGACTTCGCCTCGCGTCCGGACCTCGCCTCGCGCGCCGAGCAGATCACCGTCGCGAACCGCGTGTACGACGACCGCGGCTCGTCGGCCTGGGGCTGCGCCTGACCTGACGATCTGTACGAACGAACGCCGCCGGATCCCTCACGGGTCCGGCGGCGTTTCGTCGTCCCCCCGCGGCGGCCGGCCGCGTTGCTGCTGCTCGCGAAACGCGCTCGGTGGCAGACCGATCTGTCGGCTGAACAGCCTCGAGAAGTACGCCGGATCCTCATAGCCCACCCTCGCCGCGATCGCCGCCACCGTCAGGTCGGTCTCGGCCAGCAGCGACTTGGCCGCGGACATCCGCGCCTGCACGACGAACTGCTGCGGTGTGCACCCGGCCCCGCGGCGTACGGCGGTGCGCAGCTCCCGCAGTGTCAGGCCCGCGGCGCGGGCATGGTCCTCGACCGACCATGCCCGTGCCGCGTTCGCGGTGAGCCGGCCGAGGGCGTACGGAGCCTCGATCACCCGGTCACGAGCCTGGGCAGCCGCCACGACGACGCGATGCGTCTGCGCTCCGGCCATGGCGTCGCGGTGCGGCTGGTCGGTCCGGGCGCACAGCTGACGGAGCAGCGTGAGCTCCTGGATGAGCTGGGTGGGTTCGACCGGCGTCGCCGGGCGCCTCGCGTCGAGCACCCCAAGGGCGGCGTACGCCTGCGCGTCCTTCCCGTCGAACAGCACCCAGCGCTCGGCCCACCCGTGCGTGTCGGGGCCGTACGAGTGGGGCACGCCCGGCGCGAGCCAGAACGCGAAGGGCGCGCGCACCGCGTGGCGCCGGCCGTCGTACTCCAGCCAGCCCTGTCCTTGCTCGATGAGAACCAGCGCGTACGAGTCGAGGGAGCGGGCGCGGACCGGCTCGACGGGCCCGGACTGCTCGCCGACGCCCAGGCAGGTGAGGCCGAGGCGGCGATGCTGCGCACCGGGCGTCAGATAGCTCGACCACGAGGAGGCGGCAGGAGTCATCTGTAGAAGAGTCCATCAGCCCGACACGCTTGTCCATGGCGGCGAGTGGGGATGTCCGCGGACTCTGGTCACATGCTCAGCTCGAACGGCTACGTCCTCGATGAGTCCGACTCCCGGCTCGGCCGGCTGGAACCCGTCCCCAGGCGCGAGCTCGGCGACCGTGCGCTGCTGTGGGAGCGGCTGCGCCGCGACGGCTACCTGTACCTGCGCAAGGCGCTGGACCCGGCGTACGTCATGGCGTTCCGGCGGCACTACTTCGAGACGCTCGCGGAGTCCGGCCTGGTCAACGCGGGCACCGACCCGGCTGACGGCATCTCGGGAGCCGGCGATCTCGATCGCGCGCGCTTTCGTGAGCTGCTGTTCGGGCGCATCGTCCCTGGCCGGGAGTACGCCGACTTCTGCACCCAGCCGGCCCTGCGCGACTGGTTCGCCTGGCTCTTCGAGGCCGACCCTTTCCTGCACCGCCGCAAGATCATCCGCCACGGGCGTCCCGGCGAGGCCGGTATAGGCACGGCGACTCAGGCGCACTACGACCTGGTCTACCTGCGCGAGGGCACGGATCGACTGCTCTCGGCCTGGATCCCGCTCGGGGACTGTCCGCTGGCCCGCGGCGGGCTGACCTACCTGGAGGGCAGCCACCACGTCGTCCGACGCCACGAGGCGAGTGAGAGACGTCAGCACCCGGCCGCGTCCATCACGGCCGACCTGCCCGCCCTGGCCGAGCAGCACGACGCCCGCTGGCTGGTGGCCGACTACGAGGCGGGCGACGTCGTGGTGCACTCGCCGCACATCGTCCACGCATCGCTGGACAACACCGACCCGGACGGTGTGATGCGGCTGTCGACGGACATCCGCTACCAGCGTCGGGATGACCCGATCGACTGGCGGTGGGGCCAGGACTGGCACATCGACGACGGGCTCTGATGAGCCTCTCGGGGCCTGCGGCCGACGCCGCCTAGAGTTGCCGTCCATGACGGAGCCCCACCTGCTCGGCGCGAGCGAGATCCGCGAGATCGCCGGTCGCCTCGGCATCCGCCCCACCAAGCACTGGGGTCAGAACTTCGTCATTGACGCCAACACGGTCCGCAAGATCGTCCGTCTCGCCGAGGTCGGTCCCGAGGACTGCGTGGTCGAGGTCGGCCCCGGACTCGGATCGCTGACCCTCGCCCTGCTCGGCGCCGCTGCCCATGTGACCGCGGTCGAGGTCGACCCGGCGCTCGCGGCCGAGCTGCCGCTCACCGTCCAGGCCCAGGCGCCGGCGTACGCCGACCGGTTGACTCTGGTGACCGCGGACGCCATGACCGTGACCTGGCTGCCGGACCCGCAGCCGACCGCGCTGGTCGCCAACCTGCCCTACAACGTCTCTGTGCCCGTGGTGCTGTCGTTCCTGGAGCGGTTCCCGACGCTGGAGCGATCGCTCGTCATGGTCCAGCTCGAGGTCGCCGAACGGCTCGCAGCGTCACCCGGCTCCAAGGTCTACGGCGTGCCCAGCGTCAAGGCGGGCTGGTACGCCGACGTCCGGCTCGCCGACCGCGTCGGCCGCAACGTGTTCTGGCCGGCGCCCAACGTCGACTCGGGGCTGGTGTCACTCGTCCGTCGACCGCAGCCGGTGACCACCGCGCGGCGTGAGGACGTCTTCGCCTGCATCGACGCAGCCTTCGCCCAACGACGCAAGACGCTGCGCGCGGCACTGTCCGGGTGGGCCGGCTCTGCGCCCACGGCAGAGACCTACCTGAGGGCCGCCGACATCGATCCGCAGACCCGCGGCGAGCGGCTGCGGATCGAGGACTTCGCCCGCATCGCCGAGGCCAAGCAGCAGCTCACCTGAAGACTGCTGCGGACGGTGGGGCTGGCTGCTCACCGACTACATCTAGGGTGGGCCGCATGAGCGCTGCGATCCTTCCGCCCCGCGGTGTGGTTGCGCGCGTGCCGGCCAAGGTCAACCTGGAGCTTCGGGTCGGCCCGCGCCGTGCGGACGGCTTCCATGCGCTCTCGACCGTCTACCACGCCGTCGACCTGACCGACGAGATCACCGTCGAGTCCGCCGAGGAGTGGGGTGTGACCGTCCTCGGCCCGTACGCCGGCCGTGTCCCGACCGACGAATCCAACCTCGCGATGCGCGCGGCGCGTGCCGTTGCGGCGCTCGCCGACGTCGACGAGCCGGTCCACATCACCATTGACAAGTCGATCCCGGTCGCCGGCGGCATGGCGGGCGGTTCAGCCGATGCGGCCGGCACGCTGCTCGCGTGTGACTCGCTGTGGCAGACCGACCTCAGCCGCAGTGACCTCGAGGAGGCCGCGGCCGAACTGGGCAGCGACGTGCCGTTCCTGCTGACGGGCGGCACCGCCATCGGCTCCGGTCGTGGCGAGCAGGTCGTGCCGGTGCTCACCCAGGGCACGTTCCACTGGGTCTTCGCGCTGCACCACAGCGGACTGTCCACGGCCGACGTCTATGCCGAGTGCGACCGGCTGCGCGCTGACGAGGACGTCCCGGTGCCCGAGCCGTCCGGAGAGCTGATGACCGCGCTGCGAGCAGGCGACGTCGACCAGCTGGCGTCCGCCCTGATGAACGACCTCGAGCCGGCTGCCTGCTCGCTCGACTCGACGCTGCGCAAGACGATGGCCGCCGGCCTGACCCACGGAGCGCTCGCAACGACGGTCTCCGGGTCTGGGCCGACGGTCGCGTTCCTCGCTCGTGACAAGGCCGCAGCGCTCGACCTGATGGTCTCCCTGTCTGCCGACGGCGTGGCGGACGATGTCGTCCACGCGCGTGGTCCGGCAGCGGGGGCCCACATCCTCAACGACATCACGGTCCGATGAGCGGCTTCACCGCCGGAACTGAGTACTGGTTGTTCGACGCGGTTCCAACTGAGTCGAACCACCGGTACTCAGTTTCGACGGACAGAACTTAAGGCAGAATGGCGAATCTTCTTTCGGCCGAACGCATCTCATTGATGCTCGGCACACGGCACATCCTTGACGAAGTCTCACTGGGCATCGGCGGCGGCGACCGGATCGGCGTGGTCGGACGCAACGGCGGCGGCAAGTCCACGCTGCTACGCGTGCTCCAAGGAGACCAGGCGGTCGACTCCGGTCGGGTGACTCGCGTCGGCAGTCTCACTATCGGCGTGCTCTCACAGGTCGACACGCTGCCGGCCGGCGCCACCGTCGCCGACGCGGTGCTCGGTGACCGCGCCGAGCACGAGTGGGCGGGTGACTCGCGGATCCGAGACGTCCTCAACGGTCTCCTCGGCGGTCTTGAGTTCGCAGGACTCGGCGGTCCTGACGCCGTCGTCGGCCCTCTATCCGGTGGCGAGCGGCGCCGAATCTCGTTGGCACGCCTACTGATCGACGACCCTGACCTGCTGCTCCTGGACGAGCCGACCAACCATCTCGACGTCGAAGGCGTGCAGTGGCTGGCCGACTTCCTCGTCCAGCGCCGCACCCGGCCGGACAGCGCCGTCGTCACGATCACGCACGATCGGTGGTTCCTGGACGCGATCTCCACGTTCACCTGGGAGGTCATCCAGGGCCGGGTGGAGTCGTACGAAGGCGGTTACGCGGCGTACGTCCTCGCCAAGGCCGAGCGCACCCGCGTCGCGGCGGTCACGCAGGAGCGGCAGGACAACCTGCTGCGCAAGGAGCTGGCATGGCTCCAACGCGGAGCGCCGGCACGGACGAGCAAGCCGAAGTTCCGGATCGAGGCGGCCAATCAGCTCATCGAGCGGGAGCCGCCGCCCCGCGACGACGTGGCGCTGGCGAGGTTCGCGACCACGCGGCTCGGCAAGGACGTCATCGACCTGCTCGACGCGACCGTGCAGCTGGGCGACCGCACCATCCTGGACAAGCAGACCTGGCGCCTGGCTCCAGGCGAGCGGACGGGCATCGTCGGCGTCAACGGCGCGGGCAAGTCGACGCTCCTGCGCGCGATCAGCGGCGAGGTGCCGCTCAGCGCCGGCAAGCGCAAGGTCGGCAAGACCGTCGAGCTGGCCTACCTGAGCCAGGAGGTGCGCGAGCTCGAACGCCTTCTCGGGATGAGCGTGATCGACGCGATCACCGAGGTCCGCTCCTTCACCATGCTGGACGGCAAGGAGATCAGCGCGAGCCAGCTGGCGAAGCGGCTCGGGTTCGACGGCCCGCGCCAGCAGGTGCGGGTGAGTGCCCTGTCCGGTGGCGAGCGTCGGCGCCTGCAGCTGCTGCGGCTGCTGATGCAGGAGCCCAACGTGCTGCTCCTCGACGAGCCGACCAACGACCTCGACATCGAGACGCTGACCTCGATGGAGGACGTGCTCGACGGCTGGGCCGGCACGCTGCTGGTCGTCTCGCACGACCGCTACCTGCTCGAGCGGATGTGCGACCGCCAGCTCGCGCTCATGGGCGACGGTCAGATCCGCGAGCTGCCCGGCGGTGTCGAGCAGTACCTCGCGCTCCGTCACGACCAGCACCAAGAGGTCGAGCGACGCACGGCCCGTACGTCGAAGGCTGCGGCCGCGCAGCCGCCGTCGCCGGCGGCAGGTGACCCGTCGTCGTACAGCCCGGCGCAGCAGCGTGAGGCCCGTAAGGAGCTGGCACGGGTCGAGCGCGCGCTGGCCCGACTGACCGAGCGAGAGAAGCGGTTGCACGACCAGATGCTGGACGCCGCCACTGATCACGAGCAGACCACGAGCCTCAGCGGCCAGCTGCGTGAGGTTCACGACGAGAAGGAACGGCTCGAGCTGGCCTGGCTCGAAGCGGCGGAGATCGCTGACTGAAGCGGTTTAAGCCGCTGCTGCGGAACCCCCGACACACCCCACCGCGTCACTAATCTGTTGAGGCGGACCATCCAGCCGAGACACAGTGGCCACCGACATTGCCGGCGGATCCGACCCGCGTGTGAGCACGGTCGGAGCGTTCTGGAATTCTTGGTCCGAGCGAGCGACGAAAAGGGGATCGAGCGTGAACGAGGTTGGCAGCAGGCTTCGCCGACTTCGTCGCGACCTCAGGCTCTCCCAGACCGACCTGGCCGGAGATCGATTCACCGCCAGCTACGTGTCGCACATCGAGCGCGGACGGCGCCGCATCAGCGCCGAAGCCCTGGAGTATTTCGCCCAGCAGCTCGGTGTTGACCAGGACCAGCTGCGCGACGAACGCCGCGACGGCCACGAGCCGACACCGAGCGCGATGGCCACCAACTTCCTGGTCGAGTCGGACACCGCGTGGCGCGAGCAGGACCACGCCCGCGTCCTGCGGCTGACCGAGGAGGCCGTGGCCGGTATCGACCGCCGCGAGCACCCCGAGCTGTGGTGGGTCGTCCAGCACCGCCGGGTCGATGCGCATCTGGCGCGTGGGGAGCATGCCGACGCCCTGACCGTGTGCCAGGACCTGCTGCGCGAGCCCGTCACCCGCGCCGACTCCTCCCTGCACATGCGCGTGCTCGCCAAGAAGGCGGACGCGGCGCGCGGTCTGCGGCGGATGGGCGATGCGGTCTCCGCCGCGCAGGAGGCCGTCAACCGTGCCGCCGAGCTGTCGCCCGAGCACCGTCTCCTTGCGCTCCGTTCGCTGATCGCAGCGGCTGCGGCAGCCGATCACGAACCCATGCTGCAGCGAGCGCACAGCCAGCTGCGCGGTCTCGACATCACGCACCTCCCGCCCGTGGCAGCCGGTCAGGCCTACTGGGCGATGGGAGACGCCTGGCTGGTGCGCGGCGAGGTCGTGCACGGCAGCCGCTGCCACGAACGCGCGGCTCTGCTGATGCGCGGTCAGGTCGATCTGCGCACCTGGGGGCGGTTCTGCAAGGACAGCGCTCGCGTCCGGATGGGTGCCGGCATCGTCGACGGGATCCGGCCGCTGGTGCAGGAGTTCACGGTCTGCCTCAACCGGGCCGGCACGGCGACCGACCGCGCGGAGGCGCTGGTCGTGGCGGCTCAGCTCGCGGTGCTCACGGGTGACATGGCCGAGGCGACCCGCCTGCTCGCGGCCGCGGACCGCTCGGTCGGCGACAGCGACGACGAGGTGCTGGCGCTGCGCGACCGGCTGCGTGCCGAGGTGGCGCGCGACAAGCGACCGGTGCCCGCAGCCGTACGCCGACGGGCCACCTGAGCGGTCGACTTCCAGCCGGTCAGCCCTCGAGGGCGGCCAGCAGAGTGCGCAACGACATGGCCAGCCGGTCCCGTTCGCGTACCGGCAGGTGACTCAGCAGCTCCTGCTCGCGCTCCAGCAGATCGGCCATCGCGGCATCGACAACCTGACGACCGTCGTCGGTGAGCCGCACCAGGACGCCGCGACGATCGCTGGGAGCCGGCCCTCGGCGTACGAGACCACGCTTCTCCAGGCGGTCCACCCGATTGGTCATGGTGCCGCTGGTCACCAGCGTCTGCTGCATGAGCGAGCCGGGGGACAGCTCGTAGGGGTCGCCCGCGCGACGCAGAGCGGACAGGACGTCGAACTCCCAGCCTTCGAGCTGGTGCTCGGCAAAGGCCGTCCCGCGCGCCAGGTCCAGGCGGCGGGCCAGCCGCGAGATACGGGAGAGCACGTGCAGGGGTGCGACATCGAGGTCGGCGCGTTCGCGCTGCCACGCATCGACGATGACGTCGACCTCGTCCTGGCGGCCACGAGCTGTCATGCGGCAAGTGTAGTCAGCATCAAGTTTCTTGACATCGAGACATCTACGAGTATCTTGATGTCAAGATAGTTCGCGCTGGGGGCCATGCCCTCACCATCGTGCAAGGAGGCACGTCGTGACGACCTGGGACCCCGCTCAGTACGAACGCTTCGCAGACCACCGCACTCGACCATTCTTTGATCTGCTTGGCCGAGTCGGAGCCGAAAACCCTTCTCTCGTCATCGATCTCGGCTGTGGCAACGGGCCGATGACGCTCGCCGCGGCCGATCGGTGGCCAGACGCGCGGGTCATCGGCGTGGACAGCTCCGCAGACATGCTCGAGCGTGCCCGCGATCTCGACGCCGATGGTCGCGTCGAGTGGGTGGAGGCTGACGTCGCGGCCTGGGACCTCTCCGGAGTCGGGGCCCCGGACGTGATCGTCAGCAACGCCACCCTGCAGTGGGTGCCCTCGCACCGCGAGCTGATCCCGACGTGGCTGGAGGCCCTTCGGCCGGGCGGCTGGTTCGCGATGCAGGTCCCCGGCAACTTCGCCGCCCCTTCGCACGTGGCCGTCCGCGAGGTGGCCGCCGCCCAGCCCCGAGGACCCGAGCTGACCGCCGCACTGCGTGAGGCGCCGGTGGACGATCCGGTGGCGTACGCCGACCTGCTGGCCGGACGATGCCCTCACGTCGACGCGTGGGAGACGACGTACGTGCAGGTGCTCGACCCGGGCGGTGAGCAGCCCTCGCCTGTGCTCGAGTGGGTGAAGGGGACGGCGCTGCGGCCGATCTTGGATCGGCTCGATACGGAGGAGCAGGCCGCGTTCCTGGCCGAGCTCGGGACCCGGCTCGGGCATGACTACCCGCGCCGGTCGTACGGCACGCCTTTCCCGTTCCGACGGATCTTCGCGGTCGGGCAGGTGGCGTCATGACAGCGCTCGGGCTGCACCACGTCCAGGTCGCCTGCCCTGCCGGCTCGGAGGACGCCCTGCGCGGCTTCTACGCCGGCGTGCTCGGGCTGCCTGAGGTCGAGAAGCCTGAGGCCCTGCGGGCGCGCGGTGGGTGCTGGTTCCAGGTGGGGGAGGCGCAGATCCACTGCGGCGTCGAGGCGGACTTCCGACCCGCTCTCAAAGCGCACCCGTGCCTGCTCGTCGATGACGTCGACGCGCTGGCAGCGGCCGTGGCGGAGTCCGGTGGCGACGTGCGGTGGGACGAGCAGATCGTCGGCGTACGGCGCTTCCACACCGACGACCCGGTCGGCAACCGCATCGAGATTCAGCAGGCCTGACGGTCAGCTCTTGCGGCCCAGCTTCGGCTTGGGCTCCATGCCGGTCAGGCCGTTCCAGATGAGGTTGACCATGTGGGCGGCGAGCTCCTCCTTCTTGACCTTGCGGCCCGACTCCAGCCACCACTCGCCCGTCAGCGCGATGCACCCGAGCAGCATCTGCGCATAGATCGGGACGGACTTCATGTCGAGGTTGGTCTTCTTGAACGTCGTGGCCAGAGCCTGCTCGACCTGCACCGCGATGTCGGACATCAGGCTGCCCAGCGAGCCGCCGGTGTGCCACGACGGCGAGTCATGAGTCAGCACGCGGAAGCCGTCCGGTGAGTCCTGGATGTAGGTGAGCACGGCCAGCGCGGCGTCCTCGAGCAGCTGGTGCGGTGAGCTCTCGTCAGCGGTGAGCGCCTTGGTGATGACCTCCAGCATCCGCGCCATCTCGCGGTCGACCACGACGGCGTACAGCCCCTCTTTGCCGCCGAAGTGCTCGTAGATCAGCGGCTTGGTCACCCCGGCCTTCGACGCGATCTCCTCGACGGTGGTGGCGCCGACGCCGCGTTCGGCGAACACCTGACGTCCGACCACGATCAGCTGCTCACGACGTTGCTGGCCGGTCATCCGCGACCGGGACGGGTTGGTGCTCACTGACCCATTGTGACGCCCCACGCGGTCGGATCGGTCAGCCATCCTCGGTCATGCGGGACGCGACCGATGTGTCGCGTCCTGCATGACGGGGGCGAGGGCGAGCCGGACGCCCTGACGGCTCGACTACGCTGAACGCTGGTTCTGCCCGTGGCCGACCCCGATAGGGGCGGAAGGTGGGCCGTTCCCCGGTTGCTCTGCTGGCAGGGGCCGCCTGACTTTGAATCAGGATTAGCGACGTTGGTTCGATTCCAACCCGGGGAGCACATCGCAGTCGCTGCGGCGTACACAGGTTCCGATGTCGGCAGTTGTGTACGCCGGACCGGGCGCCCGCATCGCCTGCTGGCGTCCGCTGGGTGAATGACAGGTAACCTGTCGGCCTGACACGCGACCTCACCGTCGCGCGACTGACCCCCACCTCCCGGAGTGTCCTTCCTGTGAGCGTCTCCCGCCCCGCTGCCGTCATCGTCCTGGCCGCTGGTGACGGCACCCGGATGAAGTCCGACCTCAACAAGATGCTGCACACCATCGGGGGTCGCACCCTCGTGGCGCACGCACTGCTCGCCGCCGCCGGCACCCAGGCCGCGCATCTCGCGGTCACCGTGCGCGCCCAGCGCGAGCGCGTGGCGCCGCAGGTGGCGCAGATCGTGCCCGAGGCGGTCATCGCCGACCAGGACGAGGTCAAGGGCACCGGGCGAGCGGCTGAGTGCGCCCTCGACGCCCTGCCGCCGGACCTGTCCGGCACCGTGCTCGTGACCTACGGCGACACCCCGCTGCTGACCAGCGAGACGCTGCTCGACCTCACTCGCATCCACGAGAGCGCCGGCAACGCGGTCACCGTGCTGACCGCGCACCTCGAGGATCCGACCGGTTATGGCCGGATCTTCCGCGGCCCCGACGGCACGGTGCACGCGATCATCGAGCACAAGGACGCGGTCAAGGCCCGCGACGAGGGCAGCGAGTTCCAGCACGCCCTTGAGATCGGCGAGATCAACTCGGGCATCTACGCCTTCGACGTCGAGGTGCTGCGCACGAGCCTGGCCAAGGTCACCACCGACAACGCGCAGGGCGAGAAGTACCTCACCGACGTGCTCGCCATCGCCCGCGATGGCGGTGGCCGCGTCGACAGCCACAGCATCGAGGACGTCTGGCAGATCGAGGGTGTCAACGACAAGGTGCAGCTGGCGCGCATGGGCAAGGAGCTCAACCGCCGCACGCTGGACCGGCTGATGCGCGAGTCGGGCGCCATCGTCGTCGACCCGGACACGACGTGGGTCGACGCCGAGGTCACCGTCGGCCGCGACACGGTGCTCGAGCCCAACATCCAGCTCAAGGGCGCGACCAGCATCGGCGCGGGTGCCACGATCGGCCCGGACACCACGCTGACCGACACCGAGGTCGGAGACGGGGCCAGCGTCGTACGCACGCAGGCGCACCTGGCCGTCATCGGGCCGGAGGCGACCGTCGGACCGTTCTCCTACCTGCGTCCCGGTACGACGTTGGGCGCCAAGGGCAAGATCGGCGGCTTCGTCGAGACCAAGAACGCCGACATCGGCGCGGGCGCCAAGGTGCCCCACCTGACCTACGCCGGTGACGCGACGATCGGTGAGGGCGCCAACATCGGAGCCGGCACAATCTTCGCCAACTACGACGGCGTGGCCAAGCACCACACCAACGTCGGCAAGCACGCCTTCATCGGCAGCAACTCGGTGATCATCGCGCCGCGCACGATCGCCGACGGGTCGTACGTCGGGGCCGGTTCGGCGATCGAGGTTGACGTGAAGCCCGGACAGATCGCGGTCGCGCGCGGCCGGCAGCGCAACATCGACGGCTGGGTTGCCCGCCGACGGCAGGGGACCAAGACCCACGAGGCCGCCGAAGCGGCGCTCGCGCAGGACCAGGACACCAGTGAGGGCGAGGGCACTCCCGCATGACGAGCAGCATGAAGCGCACCACCGAGAAGAACCTCATGGTGTTCTCCGGCCGTGCACACCCAGGGCTGTCCAAAGAGGTCGCCAAGGAGCTGGGGACCGAGCTGGTGCCGACCGAGGCGCGAGCGTTCGCCAACTCCGAGATCTACGTGCGCTACGAGGAGTCGGTGCGCGGCTGCGACGCGTTCGTCATCCAGAGCCACACCGCTCCGGTCAACGAGTGGATCATGGAGCACCTGATCATGGTCGACGCGCTCAAGCGCGCGTCCGCCAAGCGGATCACCGTGGTCCTGCCGTTCTACGGCTACGCCCGCCAGGACAAGAAGCACCGCGGGCGCGAGCCGATCTCGGCCCGCCTGATGGCTGACCTGTTCAAGACCGCGGGCGCCGACCGGCTGATGGCGGTCGACCTGCACACCGACCAGATCCAGGGCTTCTTCGACGGTCCGGTGGACCACCTGATGGCGCTGCCGATCCTGGCCGACTACGTGCGCGAGAAGTACGGCAACGAGGACCTCGCGGTCGTCTCACCGGACGCCGGTCGCATCAAGGTCGCCGAGCACTGGTCCTCCCGCCTCGGCGGTGCACCGCTGGCGTTCATCCACAAGACCCGCGACATCACCCGGCCCAACGAGTCGGTCGCCAACCGCGTCGTCGGTCAGGTCGAGGGCCGTACCTGCATCCTGGTTGACGACATGATCGACTCGGGCGGCACGATCTGCCACGCGGCTGAGGCGCTGATGAACGACGGCGCTGCCAGCGTCGTCATCGCGGCCACCCACGCGATCCTGTCCGATCCCGCGGTCGAGCGGCTGAAGGCGTCCTCGGCCCGCGAGGTCATCGTCACCGACACACTCCCGATCGCTGCGGAGAAGCGGTTCGACAAGCTCACGGTGCTGTCCATCGCGCCGCTGCTGTCGACCGCGATCCGCGAGGTCTTCGAGGACGGATCCGTGACGAGCATGTTCGACGGCCGCGCCTGACGCTTCCGCTGGTCGAGTAGGCGAGCCGCTCTCGCCGGTCGAGTAGGCGAGCCCCCAGGGCGAGCCGTATCGAGACCAGCTGCGCGCGGCCACGGGGTCTCGATACGCCTCCGCTGGCGCTCCGGCTACTCGACCAGCGATGGGCGCGGATTTGGGGAGAGGCGACGGGTCGTCGTACGATCGTCGGCGTTGCCTCGGCGAGGGACGCTGCACGCGCAGCTCCGTGATCGACGCGGTGGCCCAGATGTCCTCAGGACGTCCGCGGGCTGACGTGTTGTTCGTGCCACGTCCCGCGTCGAGGCCACTGCCACCCCCCGTTGCAACCGAGGAGCCTGACATGGCCCAGTCCGAAACCCGTCTCGTCGCCGAGACCCGTACCGAGTTCGGCAAGGGTGCGGCCCGCCGCATCCGTCGCGCCGACAAGATCCCCGCCGTCCTGTACGGCCACGGTGAGGCCCCGACCCACCTGACCCTGCCGGGTCACGACACCTACCAGGCGCTGAAGAACGTCAACGCGCTGCTGACCATCGAGCTCGAGGGCGAGGACCAGCTCGCGCTGGCCAAGGACGTCCAGCGTGACCCGCTGAAGCCGGTCATCGACCATATCGACCTGGTCATCGTCCGCAAGGGCGAGAAGGTCACCGTCGACGTGCCGGTCCACCTCGAGGGCGAGGCCGCAGCCGAGACGGTCGTCAACCTCGAGAACTCCACCCTCGAGGTCGAGGCCGAGGCGACGGCGATCCCCGAGTCCGTCACCGTGTCCGTCGAGGGCCTCGAGGCCGGCAGCCAGATCCTGGCCAAGGACGTCACGCTGCCCGCCGGCACCACGCTCATCGCCGACGAGGAGCTGCTGGTCGTCAACGTCACCCAGCAGGTCTCGCAGGAGGAGCTGGACGCCGAGCTCGAGGAGGCCGACGCCGAGGCCGGCATCGAGCGCGACGAGCCCGAGACCGATGGCGATGCAGCCGAGGGCGACGCGAAGTCCTCCGACGAGGGCTGATCTTCAGCTGCACCACCTCGAGGGCCCCGGTCCGGCGTACAGCCGGCCGGGGCCTTCGGCATCCCCGCTGGCATGATGCGGGGCGTGCCGACAGTGTGGGGAGACGAGGTCGGGGAACGCCTGCCGGGCGGCAACGTCCACGGCGCGTGGCGCGTCGGCGACACGGTCCGGCGTACGACGGGGCCGTGGTCTCCCGCCGTCCACGCCCTGCTGAAGCACCTGGAGCAGTCAGGGCTGCCGTGCGTGCCCCGCTTCCTCGGGCATGACGGTCTCGGGCGCGAGGTGTTGACGTATCTGCCGGGTCGAGTGGTGGACCTCGACACCGAGGAGCTGTCGGACGGGCAGCTGATCGAGGTCGTCGCGTGGACCCGTGGGCTGCATGCGGCCCTGCAGGACTTCGACCATCCCGGACCGTGGCGGTTCCCGGGACCTGAAGGCCCAATCATGTTGGGGCACAACGATATTGCGCCCTACAACGTGTGCTTCGACGGCGACCGGCTGGCGGGGGTCTTCGACTGGGACCTCGCGGGGCCGACCACGCCCCTGCTTGAGCTGGGCCACATCGCCTGGACCGGCGTACCCCTGTTCCGGGAGACGCCCGATGACGTGGTCCTGGATCGACTGCGACTGATCGCTGCCGCGTACGGCGGCGTACGCCCGCGGCAGGTGCTGGAGGCCTGCCTGGAGCGGACGCAGCTGGCGATCGACGGCATCGAGGCTGCTGTCGCCGCCGGGGACGCCGGCATGATCAACCTGGCTGAGACGACGGGCGAGCCGGAACCGACTCGACTGAGGCGGGCTGCGCTGCTGCGTCGGGTGCCCCATCTGCTCGCGCTGCTGGACGCGGGCGTCTGAGAGGATCGCCGCGTGGACACATGGTTGGTGATCGGGCTGGGCAACCCGGGGACGACGTACGCAGGCAATCGCCACAACGTCGGCGCGATGGTCGTCGATGAGCTCGTACGCCGGTCAGGCGCCAACCTGCGCGCCCACAAGTCCCGGGCCCGCGCGGCGGAGATCCGGCTCGGCACTCTCCCCGGCGGCGTACCTGGCCCGAAGGCCGTGGTCGCCGTGCCGTCCACCTACATGAACGAGTCCGGTGGTCCGGTGGCCGGGCTGATGCAGTTCTTCAAGGTCCCGGCGGAGCGGCTCATCGTGGTGCACGACGAGCTCGACATCGACTTCGCCCAGCTGCGGCTCAAGCGTGGTGGCGGCGAGGGCGGTCACAACGGCCTCCGCTCGATCACCCGCTCGACCGGGACCAAGGACTATCTGCGGGTGCGCGTCGGGATCGGCCGGCCGCCCGGTCGCATGGATCCCGCGGCGTACGTCCTCAAGGACTTCTCCTCCAGCGAGCGTCCCGAGCTGGACTTCCTGCTGCCTGATGCCGCGGATGCGGTGGAGCAGCTGGTGCACGTCGGCCTGACCGCGGCACAAAATGTCATTCACGCTCGATGAGTGACTTTACATTTTCTTGACTGAAACTTGGCTAAGCACTTACCAAACGGTGGCGCCGGGCGTACTCTTACGGCCAGTGGAGGGGGCGGATCTGGACGTCGCGTTCATGGGGACGTCGTCGGAGGGGGCGACGGGACGCGGCCCAGGTCCGGCTACAAGAGCGAGCGAGTTGCCGCCCTGTTCTGCACGTTTTACAGCTCGACCCCATCCATCCACGGCGTCGAAGATCGTTCGTCCGCGATCCGCCAACCCTCCATTGTTTGCCCGGCGGACCAGAGGTGCAAAGAAGCCAACGTTGCGGCCCTCGCCGCCATATCGTGGCTAGTACTTGACTAAAACTTTACTCTCGTCGTTGATCATGCGCCGACGCGATGGTCAGGGCGTTCTGAGGGGGGACTGAGGGAAGCGCTGCGTGCGGTTCGCCACTGAGTCGTCCAGTCCCGCCGTTGACGTTCCCCTCCCGCGGCGGGGCTGGGCCCCAGGTCTGGGGCAGTAGCGGTGAATCGTGACCGGATCGTCACCGGATGGTTCACCTGTGAAAGGCCAGTAGCGGCAGTGAGACATCGCCCCCGCTGCTGCCGCGGGACGTACGAAGTCGGCGATCCGCCTTCAGTACGTGGCTACACTCACTGCTCGGAGGGGAGCCGTCCAGACCCTTGGAGTCTCCTTACATGTCACACACAACCCCAAAGCCCGCCCGTAGACGCGTCGTTGTCAAGGCCGGGGCCCTTGTCGCAGGAGCAGCGGCTGTGCCGCTGTTCGCGGCCTGTGTCCCGTTCGCCGGCGGCTCGTCGATCGGAGCAGCGGACTCGGCGGGCCAGTTGTCGACACAGAGCGCCACGGCAACATCGTCGCAGCACATCAAGCCCAACCCCCGTCAGTACCCGAAGTCCACCCCGACCATTCGGTCAACCACTCACAAGCCTGGGACGGGGCACCACCGACCCTCGAGGCATCGCTCATCGACGGCCACGGCGACGAGCCCGGCGCCGAGCTCGAGCAGCTCGGCACCCTCGCCGACCGCGACTGCTACCTCGAAGCCCGCCCCGGGCGGCTGGCCCGGAGAGTCGAACACCGGAGTTCCGGCGGGCACCTCGCTCAGCGCCTACTCGGGTCCGCTGACGATCACCACGCCTGGCACGACCATCGTCGGCAAGCTCGTCAAGGGTGACCTCGAGATCAAGGCGAAGAACGTCACGATCGTCCGGTCCCAGGTCGAGGGCGGCATCATGACTGTCGACGGCTCTGGCGCCTCCGTCACGCTGACGGACTCAGAGGTCCACGTCGGCCCTCGCGAGGTGAAGGCCGTACAGGGCAACAACTTCACGATCACCCGGACTGAGCTGTCCGGTGGCAACAGTGGTGGCCTGTGCAGCACCTGCACGGTGACCGACTCGTGGATGCACGGCCAGGAGATCCCGTCCAACCAGCCGTGGCACGCCTCGGGATTCCGGGCCGACCAGTACACCACCCTGCGGCACAACACGATCGCGTGTGACGCGCGGGACACGTCCGTGGGTGGTGGATGCTCCGCCGGCCTCACGATGTACGGCGACTGGCAGCCGGTCGCGCACGTCACGATCGACAACAACCTGTTTGTCGCGACGGTCGACGGATCCTTCTGCACCTACGGCGGATCCTCCGGTGGCAAGCCCTACAGCGGTGGCGCGAACAACATCGTGTTCACCAACAACGTGTTCCAGCGTGGCGCGAACGGCGACTGTGGCAAGTACGGCCCGGTCGGCGACTTCGACCCGAAGGCTCCAGGGAACGTGTGGAGCGGCAACCACTGGGACGACGGATCGGTCTTCAACTAAAGACCGTCCGCTAAGGCCGCGGAGCCGCCACGGTTGAAGCCGCCGTGGCGGCTACCGTCGCGAGGAGACTCGCGGCAAAGGCCAGCTCGTTCTCTGCGGGCTGGACCGACCCCTCAAGGAGCGACTCGAGCCAGCTGTCGCGGACCACGTGCTGTCCGCGCAGCGGCTCGAGGAGCTCCGGGTGCTGCCGCCACTGCTCGAGCACCTTGTCGCTCAGCACCGATCCGCCCGCGGGCGGCAGCGTGCGGCCGCCCGCGCGTTGCCGCACCTTGGCGACTCCCTTGCGTACCGTCGTTGCGACGTGCCTGACCCGCTGCCCGCCGCTCGGTGACACCGAGGCTGCCGGTGGTGGTCGACCCTCCAGCGGGATGCGACCCAGCTCGGGGTCGAGCTCACAGACGAGCGAGGACAGGAAACGGGCGTTGCTCTTGGCCCGCGGTGGGAGAGCGTTCGCGATGTCGATGAAGCCCGGGTCCAGCATCGGGTTGACGACGGCCCGGTCCAGGCACACCGCGCTGTCCGTGACGCCCGCCCAGCGCTGCATCCGCTCGTACAGATAGAAGTGGTCGGTCGCCGGGAACCACGCCGCGTCGGTCGAACGAAGGCTGCGGTGCACCGCGTTGCGGGCATGATCACGCGCCCACCGGCCGAAGTCCGCGTCCAGCACCGAGTCGGAGACCGACTGGTTGGCGAACATGCGCCATGAGGTGAGCAGACGAGTCTGCATCGGAGTGACGGGCAAGGGGATCTGCGGCCCGAAGTAGTAGAAGCCGCGGGCGACCTCGCCACCCAGCCCCGAGATCCGGTGGCCCTGAGGCATCGTCGCCTCCGTCATGCTGAGCGCCGCGTGCGCCACCGGATCGGCCATGCCGTCGACGCGACTGCCCGCCCACATCACCAGGTCGTGCGCGTCGGAGGGCGCGAGTGCGGTCAAGGACTCCAGGTTGTGGATCAGGTGCTCCATCGAGTCACGGGCGGCGAGCTCGCCGGCGATCACGACGTCGGGATCGTCGGGCGCGGTCGCCAGGGTGAGGACCCGCAGGCCGCGTCGCTGCGCCGGCTCGATCGCCGCGAGCAGGATGCGTGAGTCGAGGCCACCGGTGAGCTGGAGCACCGCGTCGGGGTGCTCCTCCAGATAGGCCGTGAGGTACGACCGAAGCAGCTTGGCGGCTCGCGGCACCGCTTCGGACAGGTCGACCGTTTCGGGAGCGCGGTCCTCCGGCAGGTAGGTGCCCACCTCGACCTGCCCGGACTGCAGCGTGACCCGGCCTCCCGCCGCGAGCTTGGTGACGTCGCGGGTCAGTGTGCTGTTGCCGAGCTGCCAACCCAGCATCGCCTGGACAGCCACTGCCTCGTGATCGAGCTCGGACGGAGCCAGCGCCCCCAGCACGTACGCCGAGGTCGAGAGGGCCGACCAGCCGCGACCTTGGCGGTGGTAGAGGTGCCGGAAGCCGAGGGCATCGGTCACGCCGTAGGCGGTGGTCTCGGTCAGCTGAAGAGCCCCGAAGGCCGGCATCATGCCGCGGACCGCCGCGGTGGACTCGGTCGAGGTCAGGTCGAGAGCGTCCGGGGCGACGTCGTGGAGGCTGTCGCGCGCGATGGCGCTGAGGAAGATCGGCAGGCTGCCGACCGATGGCATCGTGATCGCGCCCCAGACCGCGACATGGAAGTCGCCGAGACGTCGTACGGACGCCCCGGGCACCTGACATCGGGCCAGTGCGGCGAAGACATCCGGGGCAGAGGCGTCACGAGCCCGGGCCGAGACGACGAGGATCCCGCTCAGAGGAAACGGTGCCTGGCCCACTCGCGCATCGTGTCACGGGCGATACCGCGGCGATCCGTCTTTGCCGCGACCTGCTGCCGAACAGCAACCTGGTGATTAGGCTGCCGACAGGCGGACCGTCGGCAGGTCGGTCGGGTCGGGGGAGACCAGTGGATGTCAGCGTGATCGTTCCGGTCTACAACGGCCTTCCCGAGCTCCAGGACCAGCTCGAGGCGCTGTCTCGCCAGACCTTCGATGGTGAGTGGGAGCTCCTCCTCGTCGACAACGCGAGCACGGACGGCACGTTCGACGCGGCGCAGGAGTGGGTCGGAAGGCTCCCGCTGCGCTGCTTGCGCGCGACCGACAGGCAGGGACCGTCGTACGCCCGCAACGTCGGGGCGCGTCACGCCCAGGGTGAGTGGCTCGCCTTCTGCGACGCCGACGATGTCGCGGACCCGGCTTGGCTCGAGCGTCTGTACGCCGCGCGCGAGGGCGCGGACATGGTGTCCGGGGCGATGGGAGTCGCCGAGCTCAACCCACCGTGGACGGTGCTGGCTCGCGGACCGTCGGCGGTGTGGGACGAGCTGCCGGAGGGACCGTGCGACTACCTCCCGTTCGCGCGGTCCTGCAATGTGCTCGTGCGGCGCTCGGCGTTTGAGGCGCTGGATGGATTCGACGAGAGCCTGCCGTTCCTCGAGGACGTCGATCTGTCATGGCGCGGCCAGCTGGCGGGCTGGACACTCGCGGTCGCGCCCACAGCCCTCATCCACTACCGCTACCGCCCGACGCCGATGGGTGTCTACCGGCAGATGGCCAACTACGAAGGCGCGGAAGTCCTTCTGTACCAACGCTTTCGGAGCCAGGGTGCCCAACGCCGGCCCGCGGCAGTCGTCGCTCGCAAGGTCGGGTGGCTTGTGGTCCGAGCGCCCTATCCGCTGCTCGGTCCGCGTCGTCGATACGTCTGGTTCACGATGCTCGGCGGCATGGTCGGGCGTGCGCGGGGGAGTGTCCGCTATCGCACGCTCTATCTGTGACGACGTGGTGTCTCGACCAGGGTGAACGGCGCGCTCGACGAACGGCGGGTCGCCGCCAGCCCGGCTGCCGCCATGAGGTGCTCGACGGTCAGCTGATCGGGATCACAGCTGACCGCCAGATCCCGGCGGGCCAGCTCGTCAGCGATCATCTGCTGATGGTCATCGACATGCTCGTCGTACGCCTGACGCCGGGTCAGGAGCACGGGCACGCGACCGGCGTCGAGCGCCGTCAGCGCCGAACCCACGCCGGCGTGCGCGATGACGAGATCGGCCTCCCGGACCGCGGCGCGCAGCTCCTCGGCGGGCATGCTCTGACGACCGTCGATCGGGAGATCTGACACGTCGGTGTAGCCGACCTGCCACAGCACGTCCGCATTGTCGGCAACGATCTCCGGCAGGAGACGCAGCACCGCCTCCGCAGCCCGGCGGAAGCCGTACGTGCGCATGGTCCCGAAGGTGACGACCACCTTCTTGATGTTGCCTGCGGCCACTCCGGGTGCCGGCACGCTGGTGTAGTCGTCGAAGACGCTGCCTTGGAAGTTCCAGCGACCGGTCGCCCACGAGGGGTACTGGGCGTAGAGCTGCATGCCGGGGAGGCGGGAGGCGAGGCGCCCCGTGAGGCTCGGCCCGGTGGCGCGGGCGGAGCTCTCGATCCAGTGGCACGGGATCCGTCGAGCGCTCGCGGGCAGGAGGACGGACAGCGCCATGGCGGCGCCTGTGGTGACGACCCGTGCGTAGCCTCCGCGACGCAGCAGCCGGTCGGCCGGTGGGACGTTGGCGAGCATGACTTCGCCGTGGCGCGGCGCGACGTAGCGGAGGAAGTGCACGGTCTCGCCCTCGAGGAGGGACCGTGACTGCGGGTCGTCGGCCGTCACCCACTCGACCTCGTCAGCGAGCGGGCGCAGCCGATGGCGCAGCCGCATCAGCTGTTCGAGATGGCCCCCCGTGGAGGCGACCAGCAGTGTCGGGCCGCTCGCCCCATTCGCCCCCGACATATACGTCCCCCGCCGCCCAAGTGATGCCAGGCTCGCCGTGGCTCCATACCAGATACATCGGCTTCCTGGGGTGTTAGCCTATGCGCGCCGTCGCGGCTTCGGATGTCGTTCCGAGATGTTCGTGGCGATAGGGGGAGCTGTCGTGCAGTGCAGGCAACGTCGATGAATGAGCTCGCCGAGCAGGTGCTCGCGGTGCCGCGATCCGATGTGCTGATCGCTGATCGTTCTGGGGGTCTGTCGCTCGCGGAGGCCCGTCAGGATGCGTCCGATCTGGTGACCGAGATCCGAGCCGCGAGCTCCGTCGTACGCCCGACCGTGGCGGTCCGCCTCCCGCTCGGTTCTCGTGCCGCACTCTGCCTGACCACGGCGATCCTGCACGACCTCACGGTGGTGTTCCTCGATCCGGCTTGGCCGGACGAGCGGACCAAGGCCGTACTCACTGCCGTACGCCCGCACGTCGTCATCGATCAGGAAGGCGTCCGAGCCGGTGACAGCGACGGGGCGGCGACGGAGCTGGTGTCCGGCTACCTGGCCATGACCAGCGGGTCGACCGGCGCCGCTCCGAAGGGCGTCCTGGCGCCCTGGGCCAGCGTGTCCCGCTTCGTTGCGGCCGGTGCTGCTGAGCTCGAGCTGGACGCAGCGGCGGTGTGGGCCGAGCCAACGCCGTTGTCATACGACATGGCGATCACCAACGTCCTGCTCGCCCTCGCCTCCGGTGCGCAGCTGCAGCTCGGCTCCACGGCCGACGGCCTTCGGCCCCTGCGTTTTGCCACGCGCGTGGGCGCAACGCACGTCCGGCTCGCGCCGCGAAGCGTGGAACTCGCTGTGGCAGAACGCCGTTCGGCTCCACCATCCCTTCGCGTCTGGGGCAGCGGCGGCGACAGGTTGCGTACGTCGCACGTGCGCGCTGTGCATGAGCTCGGCATCCCAGCCGTGGTCAACACCTACGGCACGAGCGAGACGATCGGCTTCGCGAGCGCGGCTCGACTGCTCACCGGGGCGGACGTACCTGAGCACGAGGGAGTCGTCACGGTCGGCGACGGCCGAGTCGGCGACTGGTCGGTGCAGCTGGACTCCGATCAGCTGCTCGCCATCCACAGCGAGTGGGCGCCCGGGGGCTATCGATTCGGCGGTCAGGACGGTGACGGGTATCCGCGCTGGTCCAGCACGGGTGGTGTCGTCACCGGTGACATCGGTGTGCACGACGGAACGAACTTCTTCTGCCTCGGCCGCTCCGGGCGTCGCGTGAAACGGCACGGGATCTTCATCGACCTCGACTACGTGGACGACCTGCTCGAGCGTGCGCACGGCGTCGCGTCGTTCACGTTCCAGGACCCGTCAGGACGGTTGCTGACGATCGCCGAGATCGACGCCGACCGGGTCACGAACGTCCGGAAGGCGCTCGCCGAGGTGGTCACCTCCGAGCAGCTGCCCGAGTCCTTGATCCCCGTGGCCCGCGTGCCGCGTCTGGCCAACGGCAAGGTGGACCAGCGTCAGGCCCGGGAGCTCGGAGCCAGCGAGGCGTGAGCCTCAGGGGCGGTGCGAGTCGACGTACGCCGTCAGGCTGCCGACCGTCTCGAAGACATCGCCGGTGATGTCCTCGTCGTCGACCTCGAAGCCGAACTGGTTCTCGATCTCCGTGGCGACCTGCACGATGGCGAGCGAGTCGAGCTCCGGCATGCTGCCGAACAGCTCGGTCGACGCCGTGATGCTGTCCCCTTGGATGCCCAGTGTCTCCACGAGCAGGTCGCGCACCTGCGCGAGTGTGTCGGTGGCTGGCGCCGTCGGGCTTTCGTTCATACCAAGACCTCCACGGGAGTCGGGTGACTGAGGAATGCGGTGGGGCTGGCGGTCAGACCGTAGGCGCCGGCCTGGAAGACCACCACGAGGTCGCCGACCTCGGCGTCGGGCAGGGGAACGCGGTCCCCGAGCAGGTCCAGCGGCGTACAGAGACAACCGACCACGTTGGTCTCGACGTCGCCCGCCGACAGGTCGGTCCCGATCACGAGCGGGTAGTTGCGACGGATCACCTGGCCGAAGTTGCCGGATGCGGCGAGCTGGTGGTGCATCCCGCCGTCCACGATCAGGAACCGCTGGCCGCGTGACACCTTGCTGTCGACCACGCGCGTGACGTAGACGCCCGCCTCGCCCACGATGTAGCGGCCGAGCTCGAGCAGCACGCGGGCGTCTGGCAGCTGGGGTCGCAGCCGCTCCGCCATGATCCGTCGCAGGCCGTCGCCAACCTGTGCCAGGTCGAGCGGCGCCTCCTTGGCGTAGTACGGAATCCCAAAGCCACCACCGAGATTCACGTATCGCGCAGGCTGGTCCAGGTGCTCCGACAGTCGGAGGACGAGGTCGACGGTGAGCTCCTGTGCGGTGGTCAGAATCTCCGCGCGAAGGTTTTGCGAGCCGGAGAACACGTGGAAGCCCTCGACGTCGAGATCCGTGTCGCGCAGCTGAGCGAGCAGGGCGGGTACGTCCTCCTCGTCGACTCCGAACTGCTGCGGGCCGCCGCCCATCCGCATGCCCGAGCCCTTGACCTCGAAGGACGGGTTGACGCGTACGGCGACCCGAGGTCGTACGCCGACGCGGTCTCCGGCGTCCAGCGCACGTCGCGCCTCGAGCTCGGACTCGAGCTCGATGAGTACGCCTGCCGCGACGGCCTGGGTCAGCTCATCGACCGTCTTGCCCGGCCCGGCAAAGCTGATGTCGCCAGGATCGATGCCCGTGTCGAGCGCTACCCGCAGCTCGCCGCCCGATGCGACGTCGAGGCAGTCCAAGACCGTGCGCGCGTGCTGCACCAGCGCTGGCATCGGGTTGGCCTTCATCGCATAGGACAGCTCGACATCCGAGGGCAGCGCGGCCCGCAGCTCGGCCACGCGCTGGGTGATCTGAGCGCGGTCGTACGCGAAGAAGGGCGTGCTGCCGACGCGCGCGGCAAGCCGGTCGACCGGGATGCCACCGACCGTGAGCGTGCCGTCGGTTGCGCCGAACCGGTCGACCAGGGTGGCCACACCAGGGTGCGGCGAGCTCGGGGCTGTAGTCACCACGGCAGAGCCTCCAGCTCGGTGTAGAGGTAGTCGATGTCATCTGCGGACAGCGTCGCGCTCTTGAACATCTTCGGTCGCGGCCGCTCGAGCATCACCGACGGTCGGGGCCGCGGGCCGATGACCCGCAGCTCCGCGAGCGTGAACGCCACGCGATGGTGCAGCAGCAGGTGGTTCGTGACGCGGTGGAAGTGACGCGCGAGCAGCTGTGGGTCGCTCGCGTGCAGGATCGACGCGAAGACGGGAAGTCCCTTGCGTCGGTCGTGCCGAAAGATCAAGTAGCACACGCGATCTCGGTCGCGGACGATGACGTGACGCGCTGCCGCAGCGTCCAGATGATCGTCGTAGATCCGCAGCTGGACGTCGTCCAGGTGCTCGCGGACGACCGACGGGTCCGAGCTGACCAGGACGCCGCCGGGTCGGCTGGGCCACGGCAGGTTGGGCACCAGGGCGGTCGCCGTGTCCATGACCGAGAACTTCAGCCGCTTGTTGAGCTCAATCACGTTGCCGCTCGGCGACATGTCGGTGAAGTGGTAGTCGCGCTGGGCGAGAAGTGAGGTGAGCAGCCGAACGCCCGCGAACCGATGCTCCTCCAGGACGCACCACGCGCCGAGGTTGCAGAAGCGCTCTGTCGTGCCGCGGACATCTCGCTCCGAGTAGTAGGCGACGTAGGCGCCGACCACCTGGTCCTCCAGCTTCAGCATGAACCCGTGATTCGGGGCGTCGGTCGCCCACGGCATCCGCAAGGCCCGCTCCCATGCAGCGGCCGGCACGTCGCTGTTGAGGTGCTCGTGCATGAACGCGGACACGTCGGAGACGTCGCTGTCAGTGATCGGCATGACGCGCGCGCGCACTTGAGACGTCCTTCCCCAAAACCCCCACGATGCCGACCGACGCCTACAAGCAGGCAGTCGTGTCGCACATCGTCTCTACGGTACGAGACGACGAGAACTCGCGATGCCCAAATACCGCAGGTGGGGTGTTTGCGCATCTCGCGGCCGAGGGTGCCCGATCCACCTATCGTGTGAGAAGGCATCTCCGGCGGGGACGGAGGTGCGGTTGACCGGCCGACGAGGGGGTTGCGTGGTCTCGGTCCTGATTGCTGCACACAACGAGGGGCACACCATCGGGCCGTGCCTCGATCGCCTGCTGGGCGACGGGCGTGACACGCACCTGGACGTGGTCGTGGCGGCCAACGGGTGCAGCGACGACACCGCCGACCAGGCACGCCGCCGCGGGGTCACCGTGGTGGACCTGCCCAGTCCCGGCAAGGCTGCGGCGCTCAATGCCGCGGAGGCGCGAGCGACCGGCTTTCCGAGGGTTTACCTCGATGCGGACATCTCGCTGAGCAGTGCTGACCTCCGTCTTCTCATCGCCCCTCTCGATCGCGTCGGAGCGCACGGCACGGTCGTCCTTGCCGCCGTTCCGAGGCGGGCGATCGACGCGCACGGGGCGACGCGTCCCGTACGGATGTACTTCGACATCAACGCCCGTCACCCCGCCTACCGGGACGGGCTGTTCGGCCGCGGTGCGATCGCGATCTCGGAGAAGGGCCGCCGTCGGTTCACCGAGTTCCCGCTGCTCGTCGCCGATGACCTGTTCCTGGACTCGCAGTTCTCGGCGGCGGAGAAGGTCGAGGTCGCGCAGGTCGAGAGCGTGGTTGAGACCCCGCGCACGGTCCCTGACCTCCTCCGGCGCCTGGCGCGGGTGCGCCGCGGCAACAGCGAGCTGCGGTCCGCCGAGTCCGAGGGGGACGTACGGCCTCGGTCGTCCCTCAGCTGGCTGTCCGCCGAGGTCCGCCGGCAACCCGGCCTGGCCCCGAGCGCAATGGTGTACGTCGGGCTCACGTTGGCCGCCCAGGTCCAGGCCCGCCTGGCCCGGCCAGGCTGGGGTACGACCCGTACGGCACCTGACTCGGTCGTACCGACATGACCTCGCAGACGCTGCCGCCGGGACGTGAGGTGCAGGTGTGCTTCCACGGGATCGGTCGGCCGGGACGGACCTTGGAGCCGGACGAGGACTGGTACTGGGTGTCGGCAGACCAGTTCCAGCGGCTGCTCGATGAGATCTGCGACTGGCCGCTCACCCGGCTCAGCTTCGACGACGGCAACAGCTCGGACATTGAGCTGGCGCTGCCGGCGCTGGTCGAGCGTGGTCTGCACGCTTCCTTCTTCGTGCTCGCAGGACGCCTCGACCAGCCGGGCAGCCTGGGCAGGGACGACGTCAAGGCGCTGGTCGACGCGGGCATGGAGGTCGGCAACCACGGCTGGACCCACACACCCTGGCCCGACGTGGCGCCGGCCGACCTCGGCCTGGAGATCGATGACGCACGGGTCGCGTTGTCCGAGGCGGCAGGGACGCCGGTACGGAACGCAGCGCTCCCGCTCGGCAGGTACAACCGTCGGGTGCTCGGTCGGGTTCGGGCCAGCGACTATCGCTCGTTGTCGACCAGTGACTGTCGAGTGGCCCGGCCGTCGGCCTGGTTGGTGCCACGGTTCAGCGTTCGAAGCAGTGACACACCTGACGTGCTGCGGGACCGCGTCGAAGCGGCGGCGCGCAATCCCAGACGAACAGCGTTGGCAGCCAACGGGATTCGCAAGCGGTGGCTCTGACGCGTCACACGCGCAATGAGTGCGGGCCGGCGGGCTCACGCATACGACGCCGGCTGAGCAGCATGCGCAGCGCAGCCCGACTCGTGGGGTGGCCGAGCGCTGAACGCGTCGCCTCACGACCCACGACGAAGGCGTAGAACATCGAGGACGACACGGGTCCGTGCCGGCGCCGGTAGAGCAGCACCTTGTTGCGAGACAGCAACGCCCACATGCCCGGGTTGGAGTCCGAGCCGCCCTCAAGGTGGACGGCATGAGCGGTCGGTACGTAGCGGGTGACGAACCCTGCGTCGCGCGCGCGGAGGCCGTACTCCGTCTCCTCGGAGTACAGGAAGAACGACTCGTCCCACGGGCCGCACGCGGCCCAGCACTCAGCGCTGATGAGCTGCGTCGAGCCCTCCGCCCAGTCGGTGATGGCCTCGTTGTCGTAGCGCGTCTCGTCGTAGACGAACTCGCCGACGTCCCACAGGCGGCCGAGCCGGCGCGCGCCGACCGCGGTCTCCGCCAGGGTGCGCAGCGCGCCCGGCTCGCGGCGCATGGAGTGGTTGAGCTCGCCGTGGCGGTTGGTCAGCCGGGGCACCGCGATGCCGGTGCCCGGGACCTCGAGACCCCGAAGCAGCTCGCGTACGCACCCCTCACCGAGCCGTACGTCGGCGTTGAGAATGAGCACGGCGTCCGCGGTGCCGAGCGCTGCTACGCCGGCATTGATCCCGGCCGCGTAGCCCCCATTACGTCCGGTCTCGACGACCTTCGCTGAGGGCAGGAGCCGAGCGGCGGCCTCGGCTGATCCATCGTGAGAGTCGTTGTCCACGAACACGATTCGCGCCTCGACACCCTCGAGGCCAGCGGGGAAGGACGCGACGAGGTCGGGCAAGAGGTCGGCGCTGTTGTAGGTGACGACGACGACCGTCACCTCCGGGCGACTGGTCATGCGTCTCCTCCTGAGCCGGTCGCGCCCTCGCGACGGTAGGTCGATGTTCGCGCTGCGTCGGTGCTGAGCGCGGCGGCCCGCCACGCCACGTAACGGTTGCTCCAGTCGTGCTGCAATCGCCACTGCCACAGCGAGGCTTGGTCGGCAGGCGGCATCTGTGCGGCAGCGAGGATCGCGGCGGCCTGCGGGGCGCCTGGCTCGACCAGCACCATCCGATCGGTGACGCCGCGGATCGACGGCAGGTCGGTGGCGACGATCGGCGTCCCGACCGCGGCGTACTCGTAGAGCTTGAGGGGGCTCATGGCGACGGTCATCTCGGTGCGTCGATGGGGCACCAGGCACACCGACGCGGCCGCGGCCATGGCGAGCACCTCAGCGCGGGGCACTCGCTCATGGATGTGCACGTTGGGGACAGCCGCCAGCTGGTCGAACGGCCGAGGGTCGACCATCGGTCCGACCAGACAGAAGTCCCAGTCGGGCAGATCGCGGGCGGCAGCAGCGATGGCATCGGTGTCCACCCGTTGCTGGAGTGACCCGGAGTAGAAAGCGACGGGTCGGCGCAGCTGGTCGAACCATGCAGGCGGGGCGGGCAGGTCGCGGACCTCCGACACGTCGACACCGTTGGGGATGACGGTGCTGCGCTCGGACCCGATGCGGTCGATGATCGCCGGCGTCACGCCGATGACGTTGGTCCGCTGCGCAGCCATCCTGCTGTAGGCCCAGGCCGTCACCGGACGCCACTGCGTCATGAGCGGGTAGGACAGCCAGTCGTCCCAGGCGTAGTAGACGACGTCGCGCCAGACCGACCGGTCGGCGACGGCTGCATGGACCGGATGACAGGTGACGAGCACCGGAGCCGCCGACCGGCGTCGCCCGAGCGTCGCCAGCCGCCGATCGAGACTGCGGTAGTGGCGTACGACGCGCTCCTGACCCAGCGGGTCTCGGCGGGCCCATCGCAACGGATGGACGATGCGGCGGTCCGGGCCGTGCGGAAAGCCTTCGGCACGTGGTTGACGCCAGTTCTTGGCCCGTCCGAGCCGGCTGCGAAACGCGTCCACAACAGTCACGTCTGCGATGTCGGGATCCTCAAGCAGTGCCCGAGCCATGCGGTCGGGCGAGAAGCCGAAGTCGCGCCGGCGCGCGTCGCCCCACGTGCTGAACCCGAGGGCCATGACGACCTCGCTCGGAGGTCCGTCCACGACGTCAGACGGTTGCATGTGCTCGCCTCGGGCGACCGATCGACCGCCGACGTGCGGTCGGCTTCGGTACGGACCGCTCACCCGAGCTCTCGACCGCCGAGCTCCAGAGGGCGCCGGCGCACCCGACCAGCAGGAAGAGGACGAAGGCGCACTGGAGGAAGCTGAACTCATCGAACGTCAGCGCACTGATGGCCAGACAGGAGATCGCCGCGGCGATGGCCTGCCCGAGGTCGCGCGCAGGGCGGTCCTCCAGGCGCTTTCGGGCCCCTCGGGCGACCCCGCCACCCACGACGAAAATCGCGAGCAGCGCTGCGACGGCAAAGAATCCGCCGTTGAGCAGGCTCATGAGGAACTGGTTGTCCAGATAGAAGTACGCCGCCGGCTGGAAGGTGCCGAATCCTCGACCGAACCACCAGTGCCCGTGCATCAGGGCCGGGATATGGCCGTAGTCCTCGGTGCGTCCCGTGATGCTGTCATCGGAGGAACCCGCCAGGAAGAAGCTCTTCAGCGTGCCGAGCAGACCGGGCACGGCCGCTCGGAACATCCCGAGGCCGAGGACGCCGAGGACGGCCAGGTTGATCCTGGCGCGGGGAGTGAGGGCGACGCAGTAGACCCCCAGCGCGACGAGCAGCCCGACAATGCCTGACCGCGAGACCGGCAACGGGATCGCGGCGAGGATGGCGGCGAGCATGAACCAGAACCGCCGGCGCTCCTTGGGATTGCGAGCGTTGAGCGCGAAGTGCAGCGCGAGTGGCGCCGCAGCCGCGAGGACGACGGAGAACTCGATGGGGTGCGCGGCCGCCCCCTCGACACGGGCGAATCCGCCGCGCTCGCCTGACGTGATCTCGGTGTTCGCGGTCAGCCCGGGTAGGTGCGCCAGCTGGTGGTAGTCGAGACCCGCGGAGTACTCCAGGATGCCGATCGTGGCCTGGACAGCGACCAGGGCGACAAGGCGTCGCAGCACCGTCGTCACCCGTTCGACCGTTTCGAGCCCGTCGACGGCGAGCATCGCGATCCCGACCATGGCCAGGAAAGGGAAGATCGAGCGTACGACCGACCCGCTCTCGTCTGAGGTGAGGTATCGCGTCGTCGCGGTGACGTACGCCGTCACACCGGTCACCAGGTAGAACCACACCACCCAGCGGATCGGGTGGGCCTGCTTGCCGCGGATCGTTCCCATCAGTCGGGCCGCCACCCAGAGCACCAGGCAGAAGAGCCCGAGCATGAGCGACGGGTTGCCCACCGACTTCAGCGGGCCCTTGATGACGTAGTTCTCCGGAACGAGGAACAGCAGCGCCAGCATGACCGTGAGGATGCCGCCCGCGTCACGTTCGGACATCGCGACACCTGCGCCGGCGGCGGCGGCCAGGAGGATGATGGCCAGCAGGATGGGGACGCGCGGATCATCGCTCAGCGCGGCGTAGGCCGCTGCCACCACCGCTCCCGCGGCACAGGCGATGACCAGGCGTAGGGACCACCGCCACCGTCTCGGTCGCTCCGCAAGAGTGCTCACGGCCGGCGGCTTCGTCGTCCCATCAGCAGCTCGTCGTACATGTCGGGGGCGTCATCGTCCGACGTGTCGTCGGATGCTCCGATCACAGGGGCCCCGTTGGCACGCGGTGCGGCCTTCTTTTCTTTCTCTTTGTCTCGTTCTTTGGGCAGTCGCACGCGCGCGGGTGCGAACTTGTCCTCCGGACGCCCGGCCATGGTCTCGTCATTGTCGCTGGCGACAGCAGGCTTGTCGTCGCGGCGACTGCTGACCAGGGTCTGATCGTCCTGGTCCTCAGCGGCCGGCTCGTCCCGCTTGCGACGCGGAGCTCTCGGCACCTTCGGCATCTCCAGGCGACGAGCGACCAGCCGGTCGACGAGCAGCGACAGCGCGGCGCCGGCGATGATGCCGACAGCCATCACCGCGAGGAAGAGCTTGACCTTGGACTGTGGGGGCAGCTCCGTGGCCTGAGGCGGCGAGGTGACGAAGGTCGTGTAGCGCGAACGCTCCGGCGCTCCGGCGCGGGTCTGGATCTGCTCGGCGCGCTTGGGTGCGTTGGCGAGGACGGACTTCACGACCTTCAGGACCTCGGCCTGGCTCTTTCCCCAGGTCTGGACGACGTACGACGCGGTCTGCGGCGGCAGGGTGATCGCGTAGTGGCTGCCGTTGGCCGCCTGTCCGGGCGCGGCGCCTGAGTTCGTGCCGCCCAACGTCGTCTGCGTGGTGACAGAGGTGAGGTCGGCGAGGACTGCCTCGCCCAGCAGCGTCGAGTCGCTGCCGAGCGGGTTGGATGTACGTGGATCCGGCGCGTCGGCCTTGATCTGATCGCTGTGCGGGTAGACAAAGGCATAGCTGCCGAAGCCGGTGTACGTCGGCTCGAGCTGCCTGGCCATCCCCGCCCAGATCCCCCCGGCGAGGATGAGAACTGGCAACATGACGTACCAGCGCCGAAGGCACACCCTCATCACGTCAAGGCTGTCCACAGCCGCCCCCTCATTTTTTTGCCCCCGGGTAAACCTGACAAAGGATATCCCGCGCCGATCCGGGCGGGACAGCGTTCTCCAAAAACGGCGGGCCCTAATATCCCGGACGGGCGGCGGCGTGGTGTATGCGGCGGTACCGTTCGAACGGCTGCGGTGAATGCGTAGCCGTGGGATCAACCGGGGGTGGGGTTATGCGCGTGCTGGTCACTGGCGACCGCGGATATATCGGGGCGGTGCTCGTACCGTTCTTTCAGGCAGCCGGACACGACGTCGTCGGTCTCGATGCCGGGTGGTACGACGGCTGCGACTTCGGCGCGCCGCCGACCGACTACGAGCAGCGGACCGGCGACGTGCGCGACGCGCGGCCGGAGGATCTCGAAGGTTTCGACGCGGTCGTCCACCTCGCCGCCGTCTCGAACGACCCGATCGGCGACCTCATCGCCTCGGCGACGTACTCCGTCAACGCTGACGGCGCCGTACACATGGCGCAGGTGGCCAAGCAGGCCGGCGTCCCTCGCTTCCTGTTCTCCTCCTCGTGCTCTCTCTACGGTGCGGCCGGCGACGGCCCGGTCGCGGAGGACGCGGACTTCCATCCGGTCACCCCTTACGGCGAGAGCAAGGTTCGGGCCGAGGCCGGCATCTCAGCCCTCGCGGACGACACGTTCAGCCCGGTCTACCTGCGCAACGCGACGGCATACGGCTCCTCGCCGCGGCTGCGCGCGGACATCGTGGTCAACAACCTGACCGGCGCCGCGGTGACTCGGGGCGAGGTGCGGCTGCAGAGCGACGGCAGCCCGTGGCGCCCGCTGGTGCACATCGAGGACATCTCGCGTGCGTTCCTGGCCGCGCTCACCGCTGACCGGGACAAGATCCACAACCAGGCGTTCAACGTGGGCTGCGATGCGGACGTCGTGCAGATCCGGACGATCGCCGAGCGGGTCGCAGAGGTGACGAGCTGTCCCGTGACCTTCGCCGAGGGGGCCGGGCCGGACAAGCGTGACTACCAGGTCGACTTCAGCAAGATCACCGCTGTCCTGCCGGACTTCGCGCCGCAGTGGTCGGTCCCGCGCGGCATCGACGAGCTGTACGCCGACATGACCGAACGCGGTCTGTCCTCAGACGAGTTCGAGCGTCGTTTCGTACGCCTGGCCCAGGTCCGCGAGCTGATGGACTCCGGGCGGCTGGACGAACAGCTGCACATGACCGCCGCGCCCGACGTGGTCGCGACGCCATGAGTACGCCCCTCTGCCGCCTCTGCGGCACCGAGCTCGAGGTCACGTTTGTCGACCTCGGGATGTCGCCGCCGTGCGAGAGCTTCCTGGCCGCCGACGAGCTGGACCAGGGCGAGACGTTCTATCCACTGCACGTCCGGATCTGCAGCGAGTGCCTGCTGGTGCAGCTGCCCGCCTACATCCCGGCCGAGGAGATCTTCAGCGACTACGCGTACTTCTCGAGCTATTCCGACTCGTGGGTGGCGCACGCTGGCCGGTTCGTCGAGGACGCGATTGCCCGACGTGGTCTCGATGACTCGTCGTTCGTGGTCGAGGTCGCGAGCAACGACGGTTATCTGTTGCAGCACACCATCGCCAAGGGCATCCGGTCGCTCGGGATCGAGCCGGCGGCCAACATCGCGCAGGTCGCGAACGACAAGGGCATACCGACGGTCTCCAGGTTCTTGGGCGAGGCCGTCGGTAAGACCGTGGCCCAGGAGCACGGGCCGGCCGATCTCGTGGTGGCCAACAACGTGTTCGCGCACGTCCCGGACATCGTCGACTTCGCCAAGGGCCTGCGCGCCCTGGTCGCTGACGACGGCGTCGTCTCGATCGAGATCCCGCACCTGCAGCGGCTGATCGAAGGTCGCCTCTACGACACGATCTACCACGAGCACTTCAGCTATCTGTCCCTGCTCACGACGCAACGAGTGCTGGCCGCGGCTGGCCTCACCGTCGTCGATGTGCAGGAGCTGACGACGCATGGTGGATCGCTGCGCACCTGGTCCGTTCCGACCGAGCGCGCCACCGCGCCGTCCGACGATGTGGCGCGGGTCCTGGCAGCCGAGGAGCGAGCCGGGCTGCACACCGTCGAGGGCCACCAGGGTTTCGCCGACGTGGTCGCGGCGGTGCGTGATGACCTGATCGAGTTCCTCATCGACTGCCGGCGCAAGGGTGCCGTCGTCGCGGGTTACGGAGCGCCGGGCAAGGGCAACACTCTGCTCAACCACTGCGGCATCCGCAGCGATCTGCTCTCGTTCACCGTCGACCGCAACCCGCACAAGCACGGCCATTTCCTGCCGGGCACCCACATCCCGATCCGACCGCCTGAGGCGCTGGACGAGGAACGGCCGGACTACGTGCTGATCCTGCCGTGGAATCTGCGCGAGGAGATCGCGGCGCAGCTGGCTCCGCTGAAGGCGAGCGGTACGCAGCTGGTCGTTCCGCTTCCGGCGCTGGAGGTTCTGCCATGAAGGTCGTGCTGTTCTGCGGTGGCCTGGGCTTGCGGATGCGAGTCGGCGACGACCCGCGGCCCAAGCCGATGATGAGCATCGGTGACCGCCCTGTGCTGTGGCACATCATGCGTTACTACGCGCACTTCGGGCACACCGAGTTCATCCTCTGCCTCGGCTATGGAGCCGAGGTCGTCAAGGACTACTTCCTGCACTACGACGAGACGGCGTCCAACGACTTCGTGCTCAGTGACGGTGGGCGCTCGATCGAGCTGATGAGCACCGACATCAGTGACTGGCGGATCACCTTCGTCGACACCGGCCTGACGACCGAGATCGGTGAGCGGCTGCGTCGAGTCCGCCCGCACCTCGGCGCGGACGACACCTTCCTCGCCCACTACGGTGACGTGCTGACCGACGCTCCGCTCAATGAGTTCATCGACACGTTCGAGCGACACGACGCCGCGGGTTCGCTGATGGCCGTCCCGCCGCCGGGGTCGTTCCACCTCGTGCGCACCGGCGATGACGACCTCCACGTGGCGGGGTTCCAGTCGGCGCGGGATCTGCCCATGCGCATCAACGGTGGCTTCTTCATCCTGCGGCAGGAGATCTTCGACTTCCTCGAAGAAGGCGAGGACCTGGTCACCGACGCCTGCGCCAAGGCGGCCCGCGCGGGACGGATGCTGGCGTTGCCGTACGACGGTTTCTGGGCTCCGATGGACACGCTCAAGGAACGGGCGACTCTGGAGGACCTCTACCGCAGCGGGGAAAGCCCATGGACGCTGTGGCGGTCGGGCACCGAGAGCATCGAGAGCAGGGTGCCAGGCGCGACGGTCGGGCCATGATCGGGCTCGACCTGCCCGCAGGTCCGCTCTCTGTCGTCTGCCTCGCTGCGCACCCCGATGACATCGAAATCGGTTGCGGCGGAACGATTCTCGCGCTTTCCGAACGACGTTCGGTGGCCGCGCACCACCTGGTTCTGACCGGCGGCGAGGCACGCCAGGCGGAGGCCCGCGTCGCCGCCGACCTGTTCTGGGGCGCTTCCGGCCCGGCCTCCGTGGAGACCCTCGGTCTGCGCGACGGCTACCTCCCTGCCCAGTGGGCCGAGACGAAGGACGCGCTCGAGGCCTTCGCCTCGCGGGTGCAGCCAGACGTCCTGCTCGCGCCGCGGCTGGACGACAGCCACCAGGACCACCGCCTCGTCGCCTCCCTGGTGGCGACCGCGTGGCGCGACACGCTCGTACTGAACTATGAGATCCCGAAGTGGGATGGGGACCTGAGACCCGTCACGCACTACGTGCCGCTCACCACCGAGCAGGCCCACCGCAAGGTGGAGCTGCTCGACAAGGCGTTTCCTTCGCAGAGCGACCGCGACTGGTGGGACCCGGAGACCTTCCTCGGGCTGATGCGGCTGCGCGGCATCGAGTGCCGATCGCGCTATGCCGAGGGCTTCGTCACGGCCAAGGCTGTGCTGAGCGTGTGACCATGTCCGACGAGACGACGGGCGCACCGGAGGTCGACGAGGGCCGCCACGTCACGAGCGCCGTCGTCGCGCGGGGCGCGAAGCACACGGCGGCCTCGCAGATCGTCACCCAGACCGTTCGGTTCGGGACCAACATCGTGCTCGCGCGGCTGCTCACCCCGAACGATTTCGGTGTCGTGGCCATCGCGCTCGTCGTGACGGCGCTGCTCGACCAGCTCAAGGACATGGGCACCGGGTCGGCGCTCATCCAGCGGCCCAAGGTCGACGACACGCTGCTCAACGCTGTCTTCTACCTCAACGTCGTGCTCGGACTCGCGCTCGCAGTCGGCCTGTTCGCCGGTGCTGAGCCGCTCGCCGCCACGCTCGGCAACTCCGCCGCGGCCCCCGCGATGCGCGGGTTCGCTTTCGTCACGCTGGTGACGTCGCTCGGGCAGATCCACCACTCCCTCCTGCGACGTGACCTGCGGTTCTTCGAGATCGCCGTCGTGACCTGCGTCGGAGCCGTCGCCACCGCGGCGGTCGCGGTGACGAGCGCTCTTGCGGGACTGACGTTCTGGGCCCTCGTGCTCGGAGCTGCGGCCGGAGCGGTGGTGAGCACGGGCATGGTGTGGCGCTACGACCGGTGGCGCCCGTCGCTCAACGTCGATGTGAGAAGCCTGCGTTCGATCTGGGGCTACAGCTTCAACCTGTTCCTGTCCAACTTGGTCTTCTTCTTCTTCACCCAGGCGGACAAGGTCATCGTGAGCAGCGCGTTCGGCGCCGCTCCACTCGGGGCGTACTCGATGGCGCAGCGGACGATCGCCTCGCCCATGCAGTCCGTGAGCTCGGTGGTCGATGAGGTCACGTTCCCGGCCTTCTCCCGCAGACAGGACGACAATGAGTCGCTGCGCTCGGGGTTCATCCGCTCGTCCCGGGTCATCGCGTTCGCGACCTTCCCGCTGATGGGAGGTCTGGCGGCACTCGCCACCCCGACCGTCCACGTCGTCTTCGGCGCCAAGTGGGACCAGCTGATCCCGCTGATCTGGGTCCTCGGCCCGATCTGTGCGGTGCTGTCGGTGACCTCGACCTCGAGTCAGCTGCTGCTGGCCAAGGGACGCAGCGACTGGTCCTTCCGCTGGGGTCTGGTCTACAGCGTGCTGCTCGTCGGCGCCGAGCTCATCGGTGTCCACTGGGGTCTGGTCGGTGTCGCCGCCGCGTACGCCATCGGCAACATCGTGCTCATCCCGTTCGGCCTGATCATGACGTTCCACCTCATCGGGCTCCGGCTGCGGGACTACCTGCTGGCCCTCGTCTCGCAGCTGTTGATCACGCTGGGCATGGTGGCGTGTGTGCTGGCGGCCGCGTTCGTGATGCGGCGCCTCGGCAGCCCCGAGTGGCTCGAGCTCATCGTCGGGCTGCTGGTCGGAGTCGGCGCCTATGCCGGGCTGGTGCTGTGGCGTAAGCCCCCCGCATGGCGCGAGCTCCGGGTCATCCTCCGCGAGCGTGCGGCGTGACCGCGGTGCCCAAGGTCTCCGTCGGGCTGCCGGTCTACAACGGCGGCCGCTACCTCGAGGAGGCGTTGTCCTCTGTCCTCGCCCAGACCCACCAGGACCTCGAGGTCGTCATCAGCGACAACGGATCCACCGACTACACGCAGAGCATCTGCGAGCGGTTCGCCGCCCTCGACAACCGCGTCCGCTACATCCGTCACGAGACCAACAAGGGAGCAGCGTTCAACCACAACTTCGTGGTGACCGCGGCCAAGGGCCAGTACTTCCGTTGGTACGCCTACGACGACCGGCTCGAGCCGACCTGTCTCGAGAAGTGCGTACGCGTGCTCGACGCTGATCCGACGGTCGTGCTGGCCTGGCCGCAGACCATCGTCATCGACGGCGCGGGTGACGTGGTCGGGCCCTACCGCTCGGACCTGCCTTGGGACAACGCGACGGCGGTCAGCCGGTTGCGCTCGCTCCTCGGCAGGCCGACGGAGGAGACGCTGCTGCACATGTGCTACCCGGTCTACGGGCTCATCCGCCGAGAGGTGATGCTCGGCACGGGGCTGCTAGGCGCGTACAACGGGGCCGACACGGTGCTGCTCACGGAGCTGGCGCTGCGCGGCCGCTGGCAGCAGATTCCTGAGCCGTTGTTCTACAACCGCCGGCACGCCGGGTCCTCCGCGGTGGACAAGTCGCCAGAGACGGTCGCGGCGTGGTTCGACCCGGCGCGGGCCGAGGTCTTTCCGATGCCGTGGAGCCGGCAGTTCGAGGGCTACGTGCGCGCGGTGCGTGCCGCGCCGTTGTCCGCGCGCGAGCGGGCCGCCTGTACGTCCGTCCTGGCTCACTGGTTCGCTCATGACCGCCGGTGGCGAGTCATCGCGGGGGAGCTGCGGATTCGCGCTCGCCAGCGCCGCGTCGGAGTGCGCGGCAGCTAGCCCGGTCGCTGTCCTCGACTACCCCGCCGTTCCTGACACTGGTCCCGGGGAAATGACTCGTCACGTCACCGGGGGCAGTGCACGTTTCGGCGGGGTAGTCGGGGCGGGGGCGTACGGCGCCGGCCAGGTTCTAGGTCAGGTCGACGCCGAGCGCCATGACGTCAGCAGCGATCTCAAGGCTGGCCAGATCCTGGCGGATCTCATCGAGGTAGACCGGGTTCATCACGACGACCAGCTGCGGCGGCTGGGCTGCGAGCGAGCCAGGCGACACGATCGGGTGTCCCGATCCGAGCATGAACCGGCCCTGCTTGTGCGGGTTGACGTCGACGACCCGACTGACGGCATCGGCGTCGGCGCCGATCACGGTGAGGAACGCCGTCGACTTCGACCCGCTGCCCCACAGGACGATGTCGGCGCCAGCCGCCGACCGACGGCGCAGCTCGGCCTGCCAGCTGGCGATCTCCCCGGTCACGGAGGACGCGAATTCGCGTGCCTGGCGCGCCAGTCCGAGGGGCACAGGAACGGCTCCGCCGAGCTCGGCCCGCGGCTCGGCGTGTGCGCTCAGCAGCAGATACTGCTCGTCGAACCCTCGATCGATGGAGTCCACCACGAAGCCGCACGAGGCGAACAGGGTCACCGCGGACTGCTCGACGAAGTAGCCGCAGTGCTCGTAGTAGACGTCCCAGAACGCCGACTCCTCAAGCACCCGCTTGGTGTCCGGCACCTCGACGAGGACAGGCACGTCGGGACGCCCGGCGAGGGCGGCGTACAGATCCCGCAGGAGCGTGCGTGGCTCCGCAACGTGCTCCAGAACGTGACGGAACACCACGGCGTCGCACGGCGGCAGACCGGTCGACGCGTCGAACCGCTCGGCGCGCAGGACGATGCGTCCGTCCATGGTGTCGCCGACCCGCTCGGGCTTGATCGTCGGATCGATGGCGATGACGCTCCCGGCTCCCGCCTCGAGGAGCATCCGGCTGAAATCGCCTCTGCCCGCGCCGATCTCGACGACGGTACGACCGGCGAGGTCATGCTCTTCGACCCAGGTCTTCGCCAGCCCACGGCCGTACTCCGCGAAGGTCCCGGAGAACGCCTGCGAGTCCTCGTAACGCTCGTCGTAGCCCGTCAGGCGCTCATCGAACAAGGCGTTGAACAGGTAGCCGCACTGATGACACAGCATCAGGTCGAGCTCGCCGCGCGGCAGGTTGCGTGCTTCGTCCGCCGTGTCCACGAGCAGGCAGCTGTTGGTCGGCACCGACGGCACGGAGTAGACCGACTCGCAGCGAGTGGACCCGCAGGCTGGGCACGGGGCGGATGGCTCGCTCATGGCGTCCCGACGGCCGGGGCGCCCACCCGCCGTAGCCAGATCTCGCGGAAGAACGTGTAGTCCTGCCGCGGACAGAGCTTGTGGAAGTCGCCGACGCAGACCGCGCCGTCCAGAATGATGCTCACGGTCTTCGGCTCCAGCATCTCGCCGGTCTTCTCGTCCAGCAGCCGCTCGACGCGCTTGAGCACCCGGAACTGACGACCGCAGTACTTCACCATCTCGCGATCAAACCAGAGGTTGCGGTTGCGCTGGTTGACGCTGAGCGTCGCCCTGATCTCCTCGAGGCTCTTGACCTCGACGAGCTCGCCCGGCATCAGGTCGAGCAGCTCGGTCGGAGTCTTCTTGAGCGTTCCGCGTACGTCGGGCAGCTCCTCGCCGCCGCGGATGCGTGCCCAAGCCGGCAGCCGGCCGCGCGAGATCGCTTGGTATCGGTCGAAGGCCGCGTTGCGGAGTCCGCGCCGGAGCACCGGCAGCGGCACGTTGCGTCGGCTGATGTCCTTCACGAAGTGGCCGATGCCTTCCATGGGCCGCGACGCCTCGGGCACCTGGGTGGCCTGGCAGCGATACGTCGTGGGACCGCTCATCGTGTGCGACTCCAGGGTGGCGAGCGCCGCCTCCTGGTCATCCTGTACGCCGGTGTGGGGCTCCCGTTCGTTCTCGCCGTTCGCCGACTCGAGCCACTCCTCCTTGAAGAAGAAGAGGCAGCCGGCGTCGCAGCCGCCGTGGGCCGAGCCGTCACACCGAGCCTCGACGAGGTGCACCGTGTCATCCATCTCGCGGCTGCAGCCGGTGAGGTTGATCGTGTCGCAGGTCTTGTCCGCGCGTGCTGCGACCTCGAACGTCTGACCGCACATCGGCAGCATCTCCGGCATGAACGGCAGTCCACCGTTGTCGCCGTCAGCGTCGAGTGTGGCGAGGACGTCGCCGATCGGCCGTACGCGTACGCGGTCGCCCCGGCGCAAGGACCGCGAGCCTGCGGCCTTCACTGGCTGGGTCTGAGTCATCGGGAAACCCTCATCCTGTTGCATGTGTACGAATTCCATCTGCCCACGCCGCCCTGCTCACGCAGCTCGGCGCACGGTGGCGACCACGGCTCTGTGGTCGGCACCGCTGACCCGCACGGTGTGCAGGTTGGTGATCGCGAGTGCGCGCGAGGCGAGCACGTGGTCGAGCGTGACCAACGGCGGGACCGGGATCCCGAAGGTCCGTCGCTTCGAGCCCGCGGGCCAGGTCGGCTGGTACCAGGCGTTGGTGTCCGCCGCACCGTCGCGGTAGCCGATCCCGACGATGCGGCGGAAGGGTGTGTTGTCGGACGAGGCGTTGAAGTCGCCTGCAATCACGACAGGGCTGCGCGGGTTCGTACCGAACGTCCGACGCAGGTAGGTGCCGATCTCGGCGTAGTCGTCATGCCAGGCCTGTGTCTCGTAGACGGGGTACGGGTGGACGGCCACCACGGACGTCGGCCCCGTCGGCCCACTCACCTTGACGGTCAGTGATCGGCCCGACGTGCTGGACCAGGTTGTGGACAGCGGATAGCGGCTCATGACGATCGTCCCGCCGGTCCCTTCCTCGGTGACCCCCGCGGAGTAGGGGTAGGCCCGAGCGAGCGCCGGCGTGGCACGAATGCTGGCGAGCTGATCAGGTCCGATGTCGCTGAGGCACAAGACATCCACGTCGAGGCGACCGGCAACCTCCTGGACGTGGCTGACGTCGCCGTACTCCAGGTTCTGCGCCATGACGACCATCGCGGGCCCCGTGCCGCTCGGTGACGAAGCCACGTACAAAGGCGCGAGCCACCAGCCATGCAGGCACGTGAGCAAGGCACCGGCTACGACGATCGCGAGACCGGCCCGCCCGAACGAAGGTCGGAGGGCCAGAGCGACCGCGATCACGCCGACGAGTGCCAGCGGCAGCCCCACCGGAGCGAAAGCGGCAAGCTCAGCCAGGCGCGTCGTACCCGGATCCGTGGATCGCAACAAGGCGAGTACGGCCGACCCGACCAGCGCCATGACACCACCGACGATCACGCCAGTGCGCAGCACCGACGTGATCACCTGTGTCGGACCCTCGGTCGACACCTCTGTACGCACCGCCTCCTCAGTAGGCACCGGCACCACGCACGACTGCCCGGGCAGTCCGCCAGAGGATGTGCAGGTCGAGCATCATCGACCAGTTGTCGACGTAGCGCAGGTCGAGACGGACCGACTCGTCCCACGACAGGTTGCTGCGACCGCTCACCTGCCAGAGGCCGGTCAGTCCTGGGCGAACGCGGAGTCGGCGGATCACGTCGCGCTCGTAGCCGTCGACCTCGCTCTGCAGCGGCGGCCGGGGTCCGATGAGCGACATGTCTCCGCGGAGCACGTTGAGCAGCTGTGGCAGCTCGTCGATCGAGTACCGGCGGATGAACTTGCCGACGCGGGTGACCCGCGGGTCCTCGCGCAGCTTGAACAGCGTGCCGTTGCCGTCGTCCTGCACTGCCAGGAGGTGGGCCTTCTGCTGCTCCGCATCCTGGCTCATCGAGCGGAACTTCAGAATCCGGAAGGTGCGACCTTCGATGCCAACCCTGTTCTGAATGAAGAAGATCGGGCCCTTCGACTCAAGGCGGATCGCGATCGCGACCAGGACGAAGACGGGCAGCGCGAGGAACAGCATGAGAGAGGCGATCGTCTTGTCGAAGGCGTACTTGCCGAGCGCCGTCGCTCCACCGAGCCGCGGCCGCTCGACGTGCATGAGGGACAGGTTCGCTGCCGGCCGGATCGACAAGCGCGGCCCGGCGACCTCCATGATGCCCGGCGAGACGATCAGGTCGACGGACCGCTTCTCCAGAGCCCAGGACAGGCGACGCAGGTCCGGAGCGCTCAGCTCCGAAGGACTCGCGACGATCACCACGTCCGCAGATGCCTCGTCGATGACCTCGATCACGTGGTCGAGACCGCTCAGCTCGACGTCGATGCCACCGACCGTGGTCACCTTCGGGTGGGGCTCGCAGGCGGCGACCGCCCTGAGTCCGTGCGTCGGCTCGCGATGCAGATCGCTGATCAGCGCGGCCGTGGCGTGGCTCTCGCCGACCACGACGGCCCGACTGAGCGACAGCCCCTGGTGCCGACGGTGATACAGCACCCGGCGGACGGCGTACCGCAGCGCGAGCGCGCTGACGATGAGGAGCGGGAAGAAGGTCACCACCACGATGCGGGACAGGTACGGACGCTCGTCGTACAGACCGAACGAGATCAGTGCTGTCGCCGCCACGAGGCGGATCGCGGCCCGGGGGATGGCGCGGTACTCCTCGGTCCCCACACCGAGGAAGCGGCGCTCATAACCATGGCTGATCGCGACGGTCCCGATCCACAGAAGTGGCCCGAGAGCGCAGATCCAGAGGTAGCCGGTCGGCACGCCGTCGGAGAGCGGAACCCGGTCTGTCGCAACGACTCCCACGATCTCGGAGAAGATCGCCGCGACCAGATCCGCGATGAGAACGGCTATGAGGTAGGGCCGCGTCCAGTCGTTCGCGCGAGTCGTCGCCTCGCTCTCGGGCATCGTCTCGCGGTCCACCGCGATATCGGGCAGAGCCGACGCCACCGGGACAAGCGCAACGGGTGGGTCGAAGCGAGCTGCGTCGGCTGTATGCGACAGCACACCGCCCGTCGACAACTCCGCTACCATCGCCTCTCGGACGTACTGATCGGTCCGTAAAGGTGCGGCATCGTCTAGCTCCGTCATCCGTGTTCCCCTAATGCGCCGTTCCCCACCGCGCCCCCAGGCGCCTCTGCGCTGAGGTTATGTGCAGGTCAAGGTTTGGCAACGGGATTCCACAGAGTTTAAAAATTTCGTAAAGAATGTATCCGCTGTGCAATGCCCCGCATGAGCCGGGCGGCCGCGGGCGAGAGGGGCGGCGAACCTTCTCCGTAGGCCCACCTGTGAGCGGGATCACGTCGCGTCGCGGGCTGCGGCGGAGCGCTGTCAGTGGCCTCTGGCACCATGGAGGTGCGCCCCCGGTCGAATCCTCGACAGGGGTTATTTGCGTTGCGTTCTGTGCTGCCCGAAGGAGCCCCAAGACCCATGGCGAGCCTCACCCCGCTGCTCGACGTCCTGGTCGCCGATCCAGCCGTACGCCGGGTGCTCGACCTGGTTGGGACGGCGTCCGTGGTGGACGTGGCGGCCTCTTCGGGCATCCGCGGCCCTTTGCTCGCGGCGATCACTGACCGAGCCGACCGCCGTACGCCGGTGCTCGCCATCACCGCGACCGGCCGCGAGTCCCAGGACCTCGCCGCGTCGTTGCGGTGCTTCCTGCCCGCCGAGGCCGTCGTGGAGTTCCCCAGCTGGGAGACGCTTCCGCACGAGCGGCTCAGTCCGCGCAGCGACACGGTCGGCCGCCGGCTCGCGGTTCTGCGCCGGCTGGCGCACCCGGATGCCGACGACGCGGCGTACGGCGAGATCCGAGTGGTCGTCGCCTCCGTCCGCGCGCTGATCCAGCCGATCGCCAAGGGTCTGGGTGAGCTCGTGCCGGTGTCGCTCCGCGTGGGTGACGAGCGGCCGCTCGAGGACATCGTGGAGGCGCTGGCCGCCGCGGCCTACACCCGGACCGACATGGTCGAGCGACGCGGTGAATTCGCGGTTCGCGGAGGGATCCTCGACGTCTTCCCTCCCACGGAGGAGCACCCGTTGCGGATCGAGCTCTGGGGCGACACGGTCGAAGAGGTCCGCTGGTTCAAGGTCGCCGACCAGCGGTCGCTCGAGAACGCCGAGCACGGGCTGTGGGCGCCACCGTGCCGTGAGGTGCTGCTCACCGACACCGTGCGCGCACGTGCGGCCGAGCTGGCCGAAGAGCTTCCCGGCGTCGCCGACCTGCTGCACAAGGTTGCCGAGGGCATCGCGGTCGAGGGCATGGAGTCGCTCGGCCCGGCGCTGCTCGACGACGGCATGGAGACCTTGATCGACGCGCTGCCCAAGGGCACGCACGTCGTGCTGAGTGATCCCGAGCGCGTGCGCACGCGAGCCCACGACCTGGTCGCGACGAGCGCCGAGTTCCTCGAGGCGTCCTGGGCCAATGCCGCTGCAGGCAATGCGATTCCGATCGATCTGCAGGGCACGCTGGGCACGGCGTCCTACTGGTCGCTCGCCGACATCCGCGAGCAGAGCATCGAGCTCGGACACCCGTGGTGGTCGCTGTCGTCCTTCGCTTCTGACGAGGACCTCGCCGAGTTCGTGGACGACGAGCTGCCGGGGGAGCGGGTGACGATTCCCACCGACGAGGTGCCGGCGTACCGCTCCAACACTGACGCTGCGGTCGAGGACCTGCAGAAGTGGGTGCACGACGGCGTGTGCGTCCTCGTGGTGACCGAGGGCCATGGTCTGGCGCAGCGCGTCACAGAGGTGCTGCACGAGCACGACGTGTCCGCCCACAGCCTCGATGCCCTCACGCCGGGAGCCGTCGAGATCACGACCGGTTCGCTGGGGCGCGGATTCGCCCTGCCCTCAAGCAATCTCGTGGTTCTCACCGAGTCCGACCTCACCGGCACCGCCGGCCAGGGCAGCACCAAGGACATGCGCAAGATGCCGTCGCGGCGGCGCAAGGTCGTCGACCCGCTGCAGCTGAGGCCCGGCGACTTCGTGGTCCACGAGCAGCACGGCGTCGGCAAGTTCGTGGAGATGATGCAGCGCACGGTCGCGGGTGCGACGCGCGAATACCTCGTGCTCGAGTACGCCCCATCCAAGCGGGGGCAGCCGGGCGACCGCCTGTTCGTGCCGACCGATCAGCTCGACCAGGTGACTCGTTATGTCGGCGGCGAGATGCCGTCCCTCAACAAGATGGGCGGATCCGACTGGCAGACAACGAAGTCCAGGGCGCGCCGTCACGTCCGGCAGATCGCCGGTGAGCTGATCCAGCTCTACTCCGCACGGATGGCCACGCCGGGCCACGCGTTCGCGAAGGACACCCCGTGGCAGCGCGAGCTCGAGGACGCGTTCGCCTACATCGAGACGCCCGACCAGCTCTCCTCCATCGAGGAGGTCAAGGCCGACATGGAGAAGACCGTCCCGATGGACCGGTTGATCTGTGGCGACGTGGGTTACGGCAAGACCGAGATCGCGGTGCGGGCGGCGTTCAAGGCAATCCAGGACGGCAAGCAGGTCGCGGTGCTCGTGCCGACGACGCTGCTCGTCAAGCAGCACCAGCAGACCTTCTCCGAGCGCTACGCCGGGTTCCCCGTGGTCGTACGCTCCCTGTCCCGTTTTCAGAGCGACCGCGAGGCCCGGGAGGTCGTCGAGGGTCTGGCCGACGGCACCGTGGACCTGGTCATCGGCACCCATCGGCTGCTCTCGAAAGAGGTGAAGTTCAAGGACCTCGGCCTCGTCGTGGTGGACGAGGAGCAGCGCTTCGGCGTGGAGCACAAGGAGCAGCTCAAGCAGCTGCGCACCGCGGTCGACGTGCTCGCGATGTCGGCGACCCCGATCCCGCGCACGCTCGAGATGGCGGTCACAGGGATCCGTGAGATGTCTACTCTCGCAACGCCTCCCGAGGAGCGGCACCCGGTCCTGACGTTCGTCGGTGGCTACGAGGAGAAGCAGATCACGGCCGCGATCAGACGCGAGCTGATGCGCGACGGGCAGGTCTTCTTCATCCACAACAAGGTCCAGAGCATCGAGAAGACGGCCACTCGGCTGCGCGAGCTCGTGCCCGAGGCGCGCATTGTGACGGCCCACGGCAAGATGAGCGAGACGCGCCTCGAGGACGTCGTCGTCGACTTCTGGGAGCGGCGGGCGGATGTGCTCGTCTGCACCACGATCGTGGAGACCGGGCTCGACATCGCCAACGCCAACACCCTGATCGTCGAGCGCTCCGACGTGCTCGGCCTCTCTCAGCTGCACCAGCTGCGTGGCCGAGTCGGCCGTGGCCGGGAGCGCGCGTACGCCTACTTCCTCTTCCCGCCCGAGAAGCCGCTCACCGAGACCGCGCACGACCGGCTCGAGACCATCGCCAGCAACACCGACCTCGGTGCCGGCATGCAGATCGCGATGAAGGACCTCGAGATCCGAGGAGCCGGCAACATGCTCGGCGGTGAGCAGTCCGGCCACATCGCGGGCGTCGGTTTCGACCTCTACGTCCGGATGGTCGGCGAGGCCGTCGCTGACTTCCGGGGCGATGAGTCCGTCGACCAGATGGCCAAAGAGGTCAAGATCGAGCTGCCGGTCGACGCCCACCTGCCCCACGACTACGTGCCGGGGGAGCGGCTGCGGCTGGAGGCGTACAAAAAGCTGGCGACCGTGCAGGACGAGGCCGGGCTGCAGGAGATCATCGACGAGCTCATCGACCGCTACGGGCAGCCGCCGGAGCCGGTGCTGCACCTCATCGAGGTGGCTCGGCTGCGGACCATCGCCCGTCAGGCGGGGGTCTCCGACATCGCGGTGCAGGGCAAGTTCGTCCGGTTCGGTCCGGTCGACCTGCGCGAGAGTCAGACCATGCGGATCCAGCGGATCTACAAGGGCACGCTGGTCAAGGACAACCTGCATCAGGTCCTTGTGCCGGTCCCGATGACGGCACCGGTCGGCGGCAAACCGCTGCGCAACACCGACGTGCTGCAGTGGGCCGGCCAGCTGGTGCGCGCCGTCCTCCTGGACGACGTCGCCTCCGCCGCAGCCGCCGCCACATCCTGACGATCGGGCGGTCATTTCGTGCCCTGTAGGGCACGAAATGACCGGTTGATCCGCTCGATCGATCGGCCGGATCGATCTCGCCAGGTGCGCGGTGGCATCATGTCTCGCGCAGGCTCAAAGGGAGAGGACCCCACGTGTTGCCCACCACTCGGCGTACGCCGCGTCTGGCCGGTCTCGCACTCGTCGCTGTCACCGCTATGGCCGTGACCGGTTGCGGGGTGCTTGAGGACGGCAGTACGGCTGCGACCTACAACGGCAACCGGGTCACCACCGACCAGGTCCAGGACGCCGTCAAGGACATCGCCAAGGCCGAGCCGAATGCGAACTTCGACGCGCAGACCGCCGCGATCTTCCTCGCGCTGCGACCGCGGCTCAACCAGATGGCGACGTCGTACGGCGTGGGCGTCTCGCGGGACCAGGCGGCCCGGACCCTCGGCCTCAGCGGGGCCACCGGGGCCGGCATCGACACCGTGCAGGCCAACCTCGCGTTCGGTGCGCTGAACGAGAATGCCGGCGGCAAGGTCGCCCTCGCCAAGCTGCTGCAGACCGCGGACATCGATCTGAACCCGCGTTATGGCGCCTGGAAGAAGGGCGGTCAGCCCGGTCCGGCCGCCAACAACTGGTTGAAGAAGCCCGCGGCCCCGGCTGCCGCGCCGCCCGCATCCTGATCGTGCGCGCGTGACCGCTCGTCTCACGCTGCTGATCAGCAGCCCCCGGGTGGCGGCCGGACTGCTCACCCGTGACGCCTGGCAGGTGCTGGAGTCAGCCAAGGCCGTGCTCGCGGCCGACGTCGAGGACCCCGCGACCGATGCGGTTGCGACCTCGGGCATCACGGTCACTCCGCTGCCTGACCAAGGCGCCCCTCTCGTACGCCGGCTGGTCGCCGCCACCGCCGACGGTGACGTGGTCTGGATCGGCTCTCCGGACGGAGACCCTGGCTTGACCGATGCCCTCGCCACGGAGCTCTCCCGGCTCGAGGAACCACCCGAGGTCGAGGTCCTGGTCGGCTCCTGGGACGTCCAGGGCGCTCGCCTGCTGGACGCCGTCGCGGTCATGGACCAGCTGCGTGGGCCCGACGGCTGTCCGTGGGATGCCGAGCAGACTCACACGAGCCTGGCGCCCTACCTCATCGAGGAGGCCTACGAGACGGTTGAGGCCATCGAGAGCGGCGACCTGAGCCACCTCGAGGAAGAGCTCGGCGACGTGCTGTTCCAGGTGCTCTTCCATGCGCGTGCGGCGCAGGAGCACGAGCAGGAGCCGTTCGACATCGATGACGTCGCGGCCGGTCTGGTCGACAAGCTCATCCGTCGCCACCCGCACGTCTTCGGCGACGGCGGGGCGTCCACAGCAGGTGAGGTCGAGGCCGAGTGGGAGCGGATCAAGGCGCAGGAGAAGCCCGACCGCGCCGATGACGACCTGCTGGCCGGCATCCCGGCCAACCTCCCGAGCCTGCTCGTCGCACACAAGGTCCTCGCCCGTGCCGAGCGTCGCGACGTCTCCCTGTCGTACGCCGATCGCACCGATCTCGGTGCGCGTCTCCTCGCGTTGGTGGCCGAGGCGCGTGACGCGGGTGAGTCCGCAGATGCGTTGCTACGCCACGAGATTCGACGACTGGCTGCTCCGTCCAACGACTGACGCGGGCAGCTGGGAGATATCGCTAGCGAAGCGCGTTCAGCTCGTCGAGGGCGCGATGGCCGCGCTCGACCACCCCTGGAACGGCATCGTGGTGCTCGTGACGGATGGGGATCTCGAGCAGGTGGAGGACCTGTGACGCTGCGAGCACCGCCGCCGACTCCCAGCCGATCAGGTCGAGGACTCTCGTCCACAGCCGCCCTCGGACACCGTCCAGCAGCGGGTCCCGGAAGGTGTACATCACGAGGGTCGTGAGGTCGGTCGCCCGCGTGCCGCTGCCTGCGTTCCCGATATCCACGACCGCCACCACCGCTCCGTCACGGACCAGGACATTGCCGGGGGTTGAGAGATCGGCATGGACCATGTCAGGTGCCTCTCGTGGTGGCGGGACGTCGGCACACACGAGCCGCAGGCGCTCGACCAAGGCCGAGACCGCGGGGGAGTACCCCGAGAGCCTGGCCACGGACTGCCGGAGATGCGACTGCTCCGGCGTCTCGTTGACGTCCGGCCCGGAGACAGCTGATTCCTGACCTGTGGCGACCCGCCAGGCGTACGACCAGTGGTCGTAGGGCTCGGAGGCTTGGCCAGCCTGGAGCTCGATGATCTCCATCAGCTGCTCAATGACGGACGTGGTCAGCGCAGGCGCGGGAGCCGCGTCAACGAGGTCCGTCAGATGCCATACATGAGTGGCTGTGGCTCCTACTCCGAGCCAGGCCGGGGTGGGATAGCCGCGCCCACGCATGTGCTCGACCACTCTCTGGGCTCGCAACGTCTCGTCCAGGTGGTTGGGGTGTGCCAGGGGCACTGCTTTGAGCACTGCATCTGCCCTTCCGGCCAGCTGGACGCGCATGGCACCCCCATTGACGCCGCCGGGTAGGCGACTGAGAAGAGTGACCTCTGTCCCGACCACGCCGGCCGCGTCGTCCAGGACCTCGGCCGGCAGCTCTTCGGGATGGGTGCCCTGGTTCACGCTCGGCCTACTCGATCCCGCTGATCTGGGTGCAGACCCAGTCGACCAGGGGTGTGAGCAGCCGCCAGTCCTTGGCGACCTTCGCGGTCAGGCCGGCGGTGTGGACCGCCGAGTCGAAGCCGTACGTCTTTCCCAGCGTCAGCGACTTGTGCTTCAGCAGCTCGATCCGCGGGTGATCCGCGTCGTAGCCGCGCGGCGCCGTCTTGAGGACGTCGCCGCCGAGCGTCCAGCCGCTGCGCTTGAGCCGGGTGAGCAGCTTGTCGAGCTCGATGCTCGCCGGGCTGTCGATGGCATGGCGAATCGCCTTGAGCCGCAACGGTGTCGCGTCGTAGAACCCGCCACCGACTCGGAACCCGGCTGCCGAGAGCTCGGCGTACCAGCCCGTTGCCGGCGCCGCCGCGACGTACGCCCCCTGGTGGATCTTGTAGGGCGTCTTGTCCTTGGAGAAGCGCACGTCGCGGTAGGGCCGGAACAGCTTGGCCTCACCGAACTCGGGCTCAAGCTCCTCGAGCAACGCCACCATCGGCGTCTTGACCGACTTCTCGTAGACCGTCTTGTGCGCGTCCCAGAAGGTCTTGGAGTTGTCCATCTCGAGGTCTTCGTAGAAGTCGAAGGCAGCCTCGGGGAATCCAGCAAAAGTCACGCTTGAAGCCTATGGCTGCCGTCCTTCGGGTCGCGATCGACTGTGCATTTCGTCGAGGGGGAACACCTTGCACCAGCCCTGCGAGTGGAGTGCGCGTCCGGCGCGGTCCACTGAGTCGTCATCAGGACTCAGAACGGCTCGCTCATCTAGCCCCATCACGGACGACCCCGTCGACCACCGATGACCGCCTCGATCTGACGCAGGGCGGCGTTGGGCGGATAGAGCGTGAAGGACGACTTCCTTCGGTAGTAGGCAGCCCAGTAGCTGGCGGCGCGTGCATGAGTGAGCTCGATGTACCGAGGATTCCAGATCCAGAAATCCCTGTAGGACGCGATGATCTGGTCGGGCTGCCGAGCAAGGCAGGTGGCGAATTCCTGTACCAGCGCGCCGATCTCGACGACGTACTCGCCACACAGCTGGACGACGAACGGGACGTGCCACGGAGCAGGCGTGGCTAAGAGCGTCGTCAGAGCGTGCTCGCGGACGCGGCCGTCGTGCGATCTCGTCAGCCATGCCTGGCGGACGTGTTCTGCCTGAAGGTCCTCTAGGCATGCGCCGGGTGCTTGGTAGTGCCGATAGGGAATCGCGAGGGTCTCGCCGCCCAGCAGAAGTGAGCCCCAGCTGTGCTGGTAGCTCTCGTGGATCAGGCTGCTCGAGGTCGGATGGTCCTCTGGGCCAAGACCGACCGCTGCCATGCGAACGGATGTCTCCAGCGCCCCTGGGAACGCCTCCAGCATCCGTTGTGTCATGGACAAAGTTTTCCACCCGGTGTCCGTGCTGGCATGGGGTCGCCTCACTCCTCCCGAGCGTAGGTGACTGTCCAGTAGCGGGTCGGTCCGCAGACCCGTGGCGCCCAAGGGCTACGCTCGGCGAGGACGCCCCAGGCGTCCGTGACCGCCCTTTTCACGCACGCAGGAGAACATCTGTGGCCACCATCGAAGCAATCGGCGCTCGCGAGATCCTGGACTCTCGCGGCAACCCCACCGTTGAGGTGGAGGTGGCCCTCGACGACGGCACGGTCGGTCGTGCGGCAGTGCCGAGCGGCGCGTCCACCGGTCAGTTCGAGGCGGTCGAGCGCCGGGACGGCGACAAGAAGCGCTACGGCGGCAAGGGCGTCGAGGACGCCGTCGACGCCGTCATGGAGCAGATCGCCCCTCACCTGCTCGGCTACGAGGCCAGCGAGCAGCGCCTCATCGACGCCGAGATGAACAACATCGACGGCACGGACAACAAGGGCACGCTCGGTGCGAACGCCATCCTCGGCGTCTCGCTCGCCGTCGCCAAGGCAGCCGCGGACTCCGCTGACCTGCCGCTGTTCCGCTACGTCGGCGGACCCAACGCGCATGTGCTCCCGGTGCCGATGCTCAACATCCTCAATGGTGGGGCGCACGCCGACTCCAACGTCGACATCCAGGAGTTCATGATCGCGCCGATCGGCGCGGAGAGCTTCCGTGAGGCGCTGCGCTGGGGCGCTGAGGTCTACCACGCGCTCAAGGGCGTGCTCAAGGAGAAGGGCCTGTCGACCGGCCTTGGCGACGAGGGTGGTTTCGCGCCCAACCTCGAGTCCAACCGCGCGGCGCTCGACCTGATCCTCGAGGCCATCACGAAGGCCGGCTTCACGCCCGGCAAGGATGTCGCGCTCGCGCTCGACGTCGCGGCCAGCGAGTTCCACGACAAGGGCAAATACACCTTCGAGGGCAAGGACATCTCCTCCAAGGAGCTCATTGCCTACTACGCCGACCTCGTCGCGTCCTACCCGCTGGTGTCCATCGAGGACCCGCTGGACGAGGAGGACTGGGACGGCTGGAAGGCCCTGACGGCCGAGCTCGGTGACAAGGTGCAGATCGTCGGCGACGACCTGTTCGTCACCAACCCGACGCGACTGCAGCGCGGCATCGACAACGACACGGCCAACTCGCTGCTGGTCAAGGTCAACCAGATCGGCACGCTGTCCGAGACGCTCGACGCGGTCTCGCTGGCCGCCCGCAACGGCTACACCAGCATGATGTCCCACCGCTCCGGCGAGACCGAGGACACCACGATCGCCGACCTGGCAGTGGCCACCAACTGCGGTCAGATCAAGACCGGCGCACCGGCTCGTTCGGACCGTGTCGCCAAGTACAACCAGCTCCTGCGCATCGAGGAGGAGCTGGATGACGCCGCGGTCTATGCCGGCTCCGGCGCCTTCCCGAGGTTCAAGGCCTGACCATGGCACGCGACCGGCGTCCGGCGAAGGCGACCAAGCCACGTCCCGCTGCGGGGTCCCGCCCCGCAGTGCGAACCGGCCGCGGTCGTACGACGTCGGCGCCGGCCCGGGGGACGTCACGACCATCGGTGCGGTCCGCGTCGGCGGTCCCGCCCAAGCCCGCTGGTCGGCGTCGGCCTCGGTCCATGCGCCGCATGGTGACGCTCGGTTTGATGTTCGTGTTCCTGGCGGTGCTGATCATTCCGACGCTGCGCAACTACCTGCACCAGCGTTCGCAGATCAACGCGCTCAACGACAAGGTCACCGCGCAGCAGCAGTCCGTGACCGGCCTCCAGCGCGACCGTGACCGTTGGGCCAACCCGACCTACGTCCAGCAGCAGGCTCGCCAGCGGCTCGGCTTCGCCAAGCCCGGTGAGCGCGCGTACATCCTGATCGACGACAAGGGCACCGCGCACGAGGCGCCCGCGCAGACCACCGGCGTACCTCATGACAAGGCGCACGACGACCGCCCCTGGTACGGCCAGGTGTGGGAGTCGGTCAAGCGTTCAGGCGGGACAGCTCAGACCAAGTGAACGACCCAACCATCGCGCGCACCGACCTCGACTGGATCGAGCACCAGCTCGGCCGACCCCCACGCGGCATCGTCGCCATCGCCCACCGCTGCGCGTGCGGCTGCCCCACCGTCGTACGCACCCTGCCGCGGCTGCCCGACGGCACGCCGTTCCCGACCTCCTTCTACGCGACCTGCCCTCGGCTCACGGGCGCCATCAGCACACTCGAAGCCTCCGGCATGATGAAGGAGATGTCCGAGCGACTGCAGGCGGATCCCGTTCTGGCAGAAGCTTATCGGGCCGCGCACGAGGACTATCTGAGGCGACGCGGGGAGCTCGGTGAGCCCGTGCCCGAGATCGATGGCATCTCCGCAGGTGGCATGCCGACCCGCGTGAAGTGCCTGCACGTCCTGGTCGCGCACTCGCTCGCGGTCGGCCCCGGCATCAACCCGCTGGGCGACGAGGCTCTGGCGGCGCTTCCGGAGTGGTGGCAGGGAGGGTGCTGCGGCGCTCCCGAGAAGGACGATGCATGAGAGTCGGCGCAATCGACTGCGGTACCAACTCGATTCGGCTGCTGATCGCCGACCGTGAGGACGGCGCCCTGACGGACATCGTCCGCCGGATGGAGATCGTCCGGCTCGGGCAAGGCGTCGACGTCACCGGCCGCATCGCACCGGAAGCCATGGACCGTACGCTCCGGGTCGCCGCCGAGTACGCCGCCCAGTGTCATGAGCACGGCGCCGAGAGGGTCCGTTTCGTGGCGACATCGGCGTCGCGCGACGCGTCCAACGCGGCGGAGTTCGTCGACGGAATCCGTTCTGCCTTCGGCGATCTCGACGTGACGCCCCAGGTCGTGTCGGGTGACGAGGAGGCCTCGCTGAGCTTCACCGGCGCGACCGGTGACCTGCTCGCCTCAGGCGTGCGAGCGCCGTACCTCGTGGTCGATCTCGGTGGCGGTTCGACCGAGCTGGTGCGCGGCACAACGGCTGTTGAGCAGGCGCGGTCGGTTGACATCGGCTGCGTGCGGATGACCGAGCGGCACCTGCGGTCCGACCCGCCGACCTGCACCGAGATCGCCGCTGCACTGGCGGACATCCACGCGGCGCTGGACCTCGCCGAACGGACCGTCGACCTGAGTGGAATCGGCACGCTCGTCGGGCTCGCGGGCTCCGTCACCACGATCACGGCTCACGCGTTGGGTCTGCGCCGCTACGACTCGGCGGCCATTCACGGGACCTCGCTGCCGGTCGATGTCGTGCTCGGCGCCTGCACCGATCTGCTCGAGATGACCCGTGAGCAGCGGGCGTCACTGGGCTTCATGCACGAGGGGCGAGTCGATGTGATCGGTGCGGGCGCCCTGGTCTGGCGCACCGTGATCGAGCGCATGATCGACCGCTCGGCCATCACTGAGGTGACCGCCAGCGAGCACGACATCCTCGACGGCATCGCCCTCTCCGTCCCCTCGCTGGTCGAGTAGCCCGGAGCTCCCGCGGCGTTGGTCGAGTAGCCCGGACCGCTAGCGGAGGGCGTATCGAGACCAGGCGAGATCGAGGGAGACTCGGCATCCGCGGTGTCGGTGGTCTCGATACGGCTCGCCCTACGGGGCTCGCCTACTCGACCGGCGAATAGCGGCCGGTCAGCCTTTGACGGCGCCTTCGAGTCCGCCGCGGAGGAAGAACCGCTGGAACACCAGGAAGAACACGATCGGCACCGCCGCCGAGATCAGCAGCGCGGCCAAGAACACGTCCAGCTCGGTGACCGGCGCGAGGTTGGGCAGCCGCACCGACAACGGCTGCTTGTCCGGCTCGGGCAGCACGATCAGCGGCCAGAGGAAGTCCTTCCACGCGGCCAGCACCGCGAAGACCGAGACCACTCCGAGCACAGGCCGCGACATCGGCAGCACCACGCTCCAGAACAGCCGGAAGTCCCCGGCCCCGTCCACGCGAGCGGCCTCGATGATCTCGCGCGGCAGGTTGTCGAAGAACCGCTTCACCACCGCGACGTTGAACGCACTGGCACCAGCCGGCAGGAAGACGCCCCAGAACGAGTTCACCAGCGACACGTGCACCACCGGCACGTCGAGCACGGTCAGGTAGAGCGGCACGAGCAGCACCACCGTCGGCACGAACATCGTGGCCAGCACTAGCGCATAGATCACCCGCCCGAATCGCGGCCGCAGGATCGACAGTGAGTAGCCCGCAGTGGTGGCGACGATCATCTGAATCGCCCACGAACCGAGAGCAATGACAACGGTGTTCATGAAGTAGCGCCGCAAGTCGAGGTCCACCCACGCGGTCCGCAGGTTCGCGAAGTCGGCCCCGTGCGGGAACAGCGCCATCGGGTCACGCAGCGTGTCCTGCGTAGGCGTGATCGCTGACTTGGCCAGCCACAGGATCGGTCCGAGCGCGCCGACGACCAGCCCGATGAGCACCAGGGTGTTGAGCGCCCGACGCAAGATCCCGACGAGCGGCTGTCGTCGTTCGTACGCCGAGGTGAGCCCTCGCGACTCGTCGTCGAGAGGAGCCGGTCGCCGAGAATGATTGGAAGGCAACGGTTCTCGATCCTCGACCGCTCGGCGTACGTCGTCCGGCAGCTGAGTCGTCGTCATCACGAGCTCCAGGACCGGGTGAGGCGGAAGTAGATCGCCGACAGGATCGCGAGGACGGCGGCCAGCATCAGGCTCAGTGCAGTCGCCTCGCCGTACGCACCGCCAGTCGTGTTGCCGAACGCGTAGTTGTAGACCATCAGCAGCACCGTGAGGGTGGCGTTGTCCGGCCCGCCGTCGGTGAACAGGTACGGCTCCAAGAAGACCTGCGCCGTCCCAATCACCTGCAGTATCAACGTGATCAGCATGATGCTGCGCAGGTGGGGGAGCGTGACGTGCCAGATCTTGCGCCAGACGCCGGCGCCGTCGACCTCGGCGGCGTCGTACAGCTCGGGCGGCACACTGACGAGCGCGGCGAGGTAGATGATGACCGTCCCGCCCGCGGCGGCCCACGTCGCTTCGAGCACCAGAGCCGGCATGACCAGCGACGTCGACTCCAGCCAGTGGAACGGCCCGAGCCCGATCCAGCCGAGGATCGTGTTGAACACCCCGGTCGAGCCGGCGTCGTAGAAGAACCGCCACAGCAGCACGGCGACGGCCGGCGGGATGACGACCGGCAGGTACGCCAGCACTGTGTAGAGCCCGCGCGCCCGCCGCAGGTCGTTCATCACAACCGCGAGAAACAGCGGCATCGGGTAGCCGAAGATCAGCGCCAGCAACGCGAAGTAGCCGGTGTTCTGGACCGCGGTCGGCAGGTCCGGATCGGCGAGGACGGTGCGGAAGTTGTCCAGCCCGACCCACCGCGCCGGCTCGACCAGGTTGGTGGCCTGAAAGCTCATGACGACCGACTTGATGATCGGCCACCACGAGAACATCCCAAACACCAGGAGCATCGGCAGCAGGAACACCACCCCGCCGAGCCCGCGGGGCGCGCGGACCCGGCGCCGGCGTACCGGCGAAGGCTTGGTAGCCGCAGTCATGGCGACCCTTTCTACGGAGTGGGGGCGGCCCGGCGAGCGGGCCGCCCTCCGCGGCTACTTCAGGAGCGTGGTGGCCTTCTGGTTGGCGGACTTCAGGAGGGCGGGGATGTCGGCGTTCTTGTCGCTGAGCACCTTTTGCACCACGGAGTCGAGGACGCCGTAGGTCTCCTGCGTCTTGCTCGACGGCTCGGAAATCAGCTGCTGCTTGAAGACGCCGTCGGTGAACGACGTCATGTGGTTCAGCGGCACGTTGACGTACGGCTTGATCCAGCTCTGCGTACGGTCCCAGGTCGCCTTGTCGAAGATCGGCAGCGTCGGCGTCCCGATCGGCTGCTTGGTCGCGGCGAGCGTCTTGGCGTCCGCGACCGCGGCGGACTGGTCGACCATCTTGCGGATCCGGTAGAAGTCGGTCCACGCGATCGCCGCCTTGCGCTGCGCCGGCGTCGCCTTCGCGCTGACTGCGGACACGGAGCCACCACCGAGGATGCCCGCGCCAGGGTTGCTCGTCATGGGCAGCACCGCGAGGCCGTATTGCTCGGGCTTGATCTGGTTGGTGGTGGTGAGCGCGTTGTAGACGTCGGACCCGGACATGTACATCCCGACCTTGCCCGCGGCGAACGCCTGGTTGATGGAGTCCCAGTCGTAACTGGTGTTGCTACCCATCGAATTGTCTTGCCAGCGCATGGTTTTCAGCAGCTCGAGGGCCGCCTGTGTGCCGGGGTTGTCGAGGGTCGCCTTGACGTCCGTGCCGGTGCCGGTCTGGATGCGGCCGCCCTGCGCATACGTCAGCGTGGTGAGCATCCAGCCGCCGGTGTTGTTCTTGCTCATCTGGACGTAGCCCGGCTGCTTGGTCTTCTGCGAGATCGTGTGGGCGTACGACTGCACCTGCTCCCAGGTCGTCGGCGGCTTGTCGGGGTCGAGCCCCGCCTGCTGGAACAGCGTGCGGTTGTAGTGCAGACCGACGCCGTAGACATCGCTCGGCAGTCCGTAGATCTTGCCGTCCGCGCCCTTGATGGCCTCGAGCACACTCGGGTTGAGCTGCTTGGCGTACGGCAGCGCGTTGACGAGGTCCGTGACGTCGGCGATCTGGTGCCGCTCCGCCAGACCCTTGGTATCGGTGAACGGCACCCGGAAGGTCGTCGGGAGGGTGTTGCCAGCGAGCTGCGCGGAGAACGTCTCCGCGCTCCACTGCCACTCCTTGGGGACGACGGTGATCCCGGGGTGGGTCTTGTTGAAGTCGGCAGCCTGCTTCTTGACCGTGTCGATGGTCGCCTTCTCATCGCCAGGACGCCAGCCCTCGACGGTGATGGTGACCTTGCCGCCCGTGTCCTTCGCGTCCTCACCGCCGCTCGCGGAGTCGGAGCAGGCAGACAGTGCGCTCGCGCAGGCGATCGCGATCAGGGCCGCAACGCTGCGGGTCCGGGTGGTGCTCATGACGGGTGCTCCTTGTTCGGGTTCGCAAGAGTTCGCAAGGGTGAGAGGTGGCGCTCAGGAGCGCAGACGAAGCCAGACCGTTGCATCGGAGGGCAGCTGACCCCCCTCCAGCGGTTGGCTGGCGAGCCACACCTGCAGGTGGGCGGGGAGGTCGACCGGATGGTCGGTGACGTTGGTCAGCGACGCGAAGTCCGCACCGCGACCGAAGGCGATGACCCCGGGATCCGACGGGAGCCAGCGCATCGGCCCGTCGCCGAGGTCGGGATGGTTGCGCCGGATGAGCAGCGCCATCCGGTGCAACGACAACATGGAGGCCGGGTCCGTCGACTGTGCAGCGACGGTGAGTGCGCCCCACTGGTCGGGCTGTGGCAGCCAGGTGTCGACCGGCTCGGGACTGAAGCCGTACGGCGGCTCGTCGCCTGACCAGGGCAGTGGCACCCGGCAGCCGTCTCGCCCAGGATCGATGCCGCGCGAGCGCGCGTACATCGGGTCCTGGAGCTGCTCGACCGGGATGTTCTCGGCCTCGGGCAGGCCCAGCTCATCACCTTGGTAGAGGTAGTACGCACCCGGGAGCGCCATGGCGAGCAGGGCCGCCGCTCGTGCCCGGCGAGTGCCGAGCGCGAGGTCGGTGGGCGTCCCAAATCGCTTGGTATCAAAGGAGAATCCGGTCTTGTCCCGCCCATATCGCGTGACTGGCCGGGTCACGTCGTGGTTGGACAGCACCCACGTGGCGGGGGCGCCGACGCGGTCGTGCGCCGAGAGCGTACGAGTGATCGAGGACCGCAGCCGGTCGGCGTCCCACGGTGCCGACATGAAGTCGAAGTTGAAGGCCGTGTGCAGCACGTCCGGACGCAGGTAACGGGTGAAGCGTTCGACGTCGGGCAGCCAGATCTCCCCGATCAGCGCCCGATCCGGGCCGTAGGTCTCGGCCACCCGACGCCAGGCGCGGTAGATCTCCTGCAGCTCGTCACGATCGATGTACGGGTGGGTGCCCGGCTCGGGCGACTCGGTCACCTCGGGCAGCCGCGGGTCCTTCGCCAGCAGCGCCGCGGAGTCGATCCGGATGCCGGCGACGCCACGGTCGAGCCAGAAACCCAGCACGTCCTCGTGCTCCCGCTGGACGTCGGGGTGCGCCCAGTTGAGGTCGGGCTGCGCGGAGGAGAAGAGGTGGAGGTACCACTGCTCCGGCCGGCCGTCGGCATCGGTGATGCGCGTCCACGTGCCGCCACCGAACTCCGAGGTCCAGTCCGTCGGCGGGAGCGACTCATCCGGGCCGCGGCCATCGCGGAACCAGAACCGTTGGCGCTCAGGGGAATTCGGCCCGGCGGCTACGGCGGCCTGGAACCACGCGTGCTGGTCCGACACGTGGTTGGGGACGATGTCGATGATCGTGCGGATGCCGTGGCCGAGCGCGGTGGCGATCAGCTCCTCAGCGGACGCCAGGTCGCCGAAGACCGGGTCGATCGCGCGGTAGTCCGCGACGTCGTACCCGCCGTCGGCCAACGGAGAGGGGTACCACGGCGTGAACCAGATGGCGTCGATGCCGAGCCCGGCCAGATAGGGCAGACGAGCGCGTACGCCGGCCAGGTCACCCGTGCCGTCGCCGTCGCCGTCGGCGAAGCTGCGCGGGTAGACCTGGTAGATCGCCGCTCCACGCCACCAGTCGTCGGAGCCGTCGGGGAGAAGGCGAGCGCGCGCGCTGGTGGCCCGGGGCTGGGATCCGGAGACCTGGGTCGTACTCATGCGGGATCTGCTCCTCGCCGTGCGGAGTCCCCGACGCCGTCGTCGGGGTGTCTCGGACACTAAGGCGGGTGATCAGAATCACGCAAGAAGTCGACAGATGAAAGTTCTTTTCGCGACTTTCATCGTCTGCGGTGCGGCCCGGTCGACCTCCGGACGACCAGCTCGGGCTCGAACAGCAGCTCGTCGACCAGCGCCGGGTCGCCACCGATCTGGGCTGTGAGGGCGGTGACTGCAGCCCGACCCATACCCTCGATCGGCTGGCGGACCGTGGTCAGTGGAGGGTCGACCGAACCCATGAACGCGGAGTCGTCATAGCCGATGACGGAGACATCACCCGGCACGTCCAGGCGGGCGCGGTGGGCTGCCCGGATTGCGCCCAGCGCGAGCGGGTCGCTGGCACAGATCAGGGCCGTCGCACCGTCGCGCAGCAGTCGGGTGGCGGCGGCCTGCCCGCTCTCCTGGGAGAACTCGCAGTGGGCGACCAGCTTGTCCGGGAATGACCGTCCGGTCCGCGCCGCCACCGCCTGCGCCGCCTCCAGCTTGCGCAGCGACGGCAGGTGATCGGCCTGACCGAGGACCAGGCCGACGCGCTCGTGGCCCAAGGAGTACGCGTGCTCCAGCGCCAGCTCCATGGCCGCTGCGTCGTCACACACCACTCGCGCGAACGGCAGACCCTCGATGGAGGCGTTGATCGTGACGACCGGCATCCGGTGGCGGATCAGTCGGTCATAGTGCGTGTGGTCCGCGCGCCCCTGGCTGTAGAGCCCGCCGGCGAACACGATGCCGGCCACCTGCTGCTCGAGCAGCAGGTCCACGTAGCCGGCCTCGGACGCGCCGCCGCTGGTCTGCGTGCACAGCACCGGCGTCAGCCCGCGCTGGGCGAGGTGCGACCCGAGGACGTCCGCGAGCGCCGGGAAGATCGGGTTCTGCAGCTCGGGCAGCACGAGCCCGACAAGGCGGGGCCGCTCTCCGCGCAGCTTGGTAGGGCGCTCGTAGCCGAGCACGTCGAGCGCGGTGAGGACCGCCGAGCGGGTCGCGTCCGAGACGCCCGGTTTGCCGTTGAGGACCCGGCTCACGGTCGCTTCGCTGACGCCGGTGCGGGCGGCGACCTCGGCCAGGCGACGAGTCATGGGAGGCACTCTAGGCGCAAGACCTCGCCAGAGTCACGCAAGTTCCACGCAAGAACTCGACAGCAATGGCCGGTCGCCTCGCCTACTCGACCTGCGGGTGGAGCAAGGTGGGCGTGTCGTCTCACTGAGGGCAATGGGTGTCGTGGAGATGTACAACCTCGTTGTAGGTGTCCGCAACAAAGTTGTACGTCTCCACAGACCCCCTAGCGACCAGCCCGCAACACGCCCGACCTCCCCGCTGGTCGAGTAGCCGGAGCGCTAGCGGAGGCGTATCGAGACCTCGGGACCGCGAGGGAGGCTCGCCTCAGTCGTACTCCCAGCTGAGCCCACTGATCCCGGGAGTGGACGGCTCGGTCACCAGATGGACCCGGTTGCCGTGATAGATCGGCACCGGGCGACGACGGGCGTCCGGGTCCTCAAGCCGGCGTCGGTGGAACTCCTCGACCCGCACGGGCAGGGCCTCAGGGTGGAAGGTGAGCTCGACGACGTGGATCCCACCGCCCTCGAGGTGCATCCGGTAGTGCTCGTGGGTCGGCACCTTGTTGTCGTCCTTGATGACGTACTGGAACACGTGCGACTCATGCCGGTGGACGGTCCGGTCGAAGAGCAGCTCCGCCACGACGAGCGCGGTCGGCTCGTGATGGCGTACCCGTCCGATCCGGCAGCCGCTGACGGGCAGCAACGCGAGAAGTGTGACGTCGCAACCCAATTCGCCCTGATAGGTGATGACCTGCCGGTCGACGTCCTCGCTCGCCCGGACGACCTGGTGGACGTGCTTGGTCTCTAATGAGCGCTCGCGACCAATCGAGACTCCTTCGATCGTGCTGAGGTTGGCGGCCAGTCCCATGGACGTGCTGCCCATCTCGCGGATGAGCTCGTCGACCGTGTCGGCGTACGACGTGATGCCGGCGAGCTTGCCGCGGCGCGGTTCTCGATCGGCCTCCGTGGGGACCAACGACGTGAGCGTCCCCGGCGACAGCTCGAGCACCTGCTCCAGGGCCTCGATGACCGGCAGCGAACGGGTCGTGGGCTGGCGCTCGCCGTTCTGCCAGTACGACAGCGTGCTCACCCCGATCTGCTGGCCGCGGGCGATCAGGTGCTCACGGACCCGGCTGAGGGCTAGTCCACGCGCGGTGATGCCGTCCCGCAGCACCTCCTCGAAGCGCCGGCGGCCAAGGGGAGTGGGGACGGCGGCTTGCCGAGTCGTCCGGTCCATGTCACCTCATCTCGTCCGGCATCGCGCGCCGCAGTGAACATTCACCACCCCGCCGATCGACGGCCGCGACGTTGCGGTGTCGGGTCGGTGGAACGTTCACAGGTCCATGAGCGCCTCTGGCGCGGTGTGGGGATATCGCACCACCTTTGGTGCACCCCAGAGAGGAATCGCGACCATGAATCGAATGTCCCCCACCTTCAGGCGTACCGGCCTTGCCCTCGTCCTCACCGCAGCTGTCGTCGGCACGGCGGCCCCAGCTCACGCAGACGGCAACCTCGACATCAACGGCCAGGCACAGGAGCAGTCGAACTGGTGCTGGGCCGCCACCGGCAACTCGATCGCTGACTTCCACGGGCAGTCGGTCTCGCAGAACACCTTCTGCAACCTGGCGTTCAACCGGAGCACGAGCACCACGTGCCCCAACGACCAGGCGACGCTCGGCAACGACCAGAACGCGTTCGACGCGCTGGGTATCGAGGCGGGCAGCTACGTCTCGTACGCCGTGAGCCTCTCGACCATCTCGAACGACATCGACGCGGGTCGTCCGCTCAACACACGCATCGAGTGGTCGTCCGGTGGTGGTCACATGATGGCGATCTACGGCTACGACGGCTCTTCGATCAGCTGGTACAACCCCTGGCCCGACGACAGCCGCTACAACTACGGCTCCTACGACTGGTACCGCAGCAACGGCTCGTTCACCTGGACTCACTCGCTCTACGGGATCGGAGCCTGACATGCCTTCCAGCACCCTGCGCCTCGGCACGCTCGGTCTCGCCGCGGCGACGCTGATCCTCATGCCGGCGACCGCGACCGCGACCGCGTCCGCCACCGCGGCCTCCGCCTCCGACCAGCCGGTCCGCCCCGTGGCGGCGGGCTATGCGGCGAACGCCGACGCCGCAGCCTCCCGAGCGGTGGCGGGCGGACTGCTCAACCGCTACGCGTCCTCGAAGGCCAAGGCCACCGGAGTCGCACCCGTGTCGGTCGGCGCGGTCCGGCGTACGGCATCGGCCGTCCCGGTCTACGAGCTCAGTCCAGCGTTCGTCCGCTCGGGCAGCGGCCCGGTGGGTCAGGCTCGGTACGCCGTCACGACCTACGCGCTCGGCGGCGAGTCGGCGTCTGTCGCCTCCGCTCCGCAGCCGAACGGCTCGTGGCAGGCGGTCAACGTCGCGTCCGGCGACACCGAGTCGCGGATGAGCGCGCTCGCGAAGGGCAGCCCGCTGCTGCACGAGCCACAGGTCGATGCCTGGTACGCCGTACGCGGCGACCGGGTCGTCGCTCTCGACGGCGATGCTCGCCGGGCGATCGGCGGTGGCTCGGTCTCGGTGGCGGCGTACGCCGGTCTCGTCCATGCGAAGTACGCGGACAAGCTGCCGGGCAGCGCCTACGACACCGCGGGCTACGCCGGTGGGTACGCCGCGCAGTCACCGAAGAGCAGCTCGTCCAAGACCTGGCTGACGGTCGCCGCCGGTGGTGTGGTCGGTGCTGAGCTGATCGCGTGGTTCGCGCTGCGCCGGCGCCGGAGCGCCGTCACAACGATCTGACCGACGTCACTCCCAGGTCCACGCAAGCCCGGAGACCCCGGGCACCAGCTGCTCGGTGACCAGGTGCACCAGGTTGCCGTCGTGCAGCTCGACCGGCCGCCGGCGTACATCGGGCTCCTCGAGCCGCCGCCGATAGAACTCCTCGACGTGCGCGGGCAGGCGGTCCGGGTGGAACTCGATCTCGGCGACATGGATCCCACCGTGCTGGATGTGCAGCCGGTAGTGCTCGTTCATCGTGAGCGCGTTGGCGTCCTTGATGAGGTACTGCAGCACGTGCGACTCGTGTCGCCGCAGCTGGCGGTTGAGCAGGATCTCAGAGACGAGCAGGCCCGCGTCCTTGTCGGTGCGTGACCGGCCGAGCCGGCACCCACTGACGGGTACGACGGTCAGCAGCTCCGCGTCGCAGCCCGCCTCCCCCTGGTAGGTCACGAGGAGCCGGTCGACGTCGTCGAGAGCACGCACGACCTGGTGCACGGTCTTGGACTCCATCGCGCCGTTGCGCCCGATCGACAGCCGCTCGATGACGCTCAGGTTGATGGTGTGACCGGGGCCGGAGGTGCCCATCTCGCGGACCAGCCGCTCGACGGTCTCCGCGTAGTCGGTGGCCGCCATGAACCGGCTCTGCCGGTCGGTGCGGTCGACCTCGGCCGGGAGCAGGGTCGTCAGCGTGCCGACCGGGATGCCGAGGACCTCCTCCAGCGCCTGGATCACCGGCAGCGAGCGCGTCGTGGGGTGACGCTCACCGTTCTGCCAGTAAGACAAGGTGCTGACGCCGACGTGCTGACCGCGAGCGGCCAGGTGGTCACGCAACCTGTTGAGCGCGAGCCCTCGCGCAGAGATGGCCTCGTGCAGGACCCGCGCGAAGGTCGCACCGGTCGGATCGCGCGACGGGTCGGTGGGGAGAGACTCGTCGTCCCTCATGTGTTCCATGATCACGTCGTTCCTTGTGGTCCGTGTGACCCCTGGTGCGGCCACGACGTCATCGCACCACCTTTGGGCTGACCTCGCTCCACGAATGGGCAGAAGCGGGCCGGACGAAGTAACCCGACGCCTGCGGACTCGTACGCTTGCTCTGCCCTCGTAGCCCAACTGGCAGAGGCAGGCGACTTAAAATCGCTCCAGGTGCGGGTTCGATTCCCGTCGAGGGCACTAAAGAATCGTCCAGAATGCCTCACTACAGCCAGCCGTTGTGCTCGGCGATCTGTCGCGCTGAAGCACGATTCGTGACCTGGAGCTTTTGAATTGCGGAGGACAGATAGTTCCGTGCAGTGCTATGCGCCAGGTGCAGGTGCAGCGCGATCTCGTCGATGGTGTGGTCGTCGGCGCTCGCGCGGAGCACGTCGATCTCTCTTGAGCTGAGCGGGTTCGGTGGTAGTCGCAACGCCGCGACCGCCAGGTCAGGCGGGATCACGACCTCGCCGGCGGCGACACGTCTGATGGCGTCCGCGAGCTCTCCGATGGGCTGGTCCTTGATGAGGAAGCCCGCCGCCCCGTGGTCCATCGCGCGCCGGACATAGCCGGGGCGGGAGAACGTCGTGATGATGATGCAACGCGTCGGCAGCTGCTCCGCGCTCACGACTTCGACGAGGTCGAGACCGGTCGGTGGCGGCACATGGATGTCCAGCAACGCGATGTCGTACGCCCTCGACCGCAGCTCGGGTAGCGCCTCGGGGCCGGTGCCGACCGCGGTGATGTCGAAGTCTTCCTCCAGCGTGAGCAGGATCTCGAGGGAGGAGCGCATGAGGCCCTGGTCCTCCACGAGCAGGATCGTGGTCATGACCGCGGCACCTGCAGCGTGACGTCGACCCGCAGGCCGTGGGGCTGGACCGCGGTGATGCTCAGGGCGCCGCCGACCCGATCGAGGCGATTGCGCACGCTGACCAGGCCCGAGCGGGCTCTGGCCGCGGCAGTGGCATCGGCGTCCCCGTCGTCCTCGACACGACAGCGGACGGTCTCGCGGTCACGCTCGATCGTGATGCAGCAGTGGTGGGCGTTGCTGTGGCGGATCACGTTGGTGGTCATCTCACGGACGATGAGGGCTAGCTCTGCGTCGGCTGCCGGTGGGAGTCCCGGAATGGTCTCCGGGGTGCTCAGGTCGATCCCGCTGCTGCGCAAGGCATGGTCTGCGCCGCGGAGCTCTTCGGCCAGCGTATGGGTGCGATAGCTGTCGACGGCGGCTCTGACCTCGCCGAGTGCGCGCCGGCCCACCGTCTCGATCTGCTCGCCGGCGTCGACCGCCACGTCAGGTGTGGTGGTGACCGCACGCTGTACGACCTGGGCCGCGACGACGATGACCGAGAGGCTGTGGCCGAGCAGGTCATGCAGGTCGTCGGAGAAGCGATCGCGTTCTTGCTGGACGGCCGCAGCGGCCAGCTGGCTTCGGGTCTCGCGCAGGTCGGCGATCGTGTCGGTCAGCCGCTGGCGCAGGCCGGCGATGACCGCGGGGACGATCACGATGACGAGGGTGTTCTCGGTACTGCCGAGGCGGCCCATCTGAGTCGCGGCAACGCCGAGGACCAGCACTGCGGCCATCGCCCTGAGCATCGGTCGCAGGATGACCGCTGCTTGCAACGCTGGCAGGAGCGCAAGGAGAGCCCACGGCTGGCCCGATGCCTGATGCGCGACGTACCCGGCGATGGCAGCCCCGACCAGGCACGCGAGCTGAGCTGGGCGGGACCAGCTGCGTGCTGTCGCGGACAGGATCACGATGTGCTCGACCACGACAAGCAGGCCGAGTGCAACGGCGCTCGCGGCGCCGGCTCCGCTGCCCTTGTCGATGGTGGCGATGACAGGGGCGAGCGCCACGATCCCGGCCACCTGAATCAGGCCGAAGCCGTCGTGCTGCGGCACCAGTGATGTGATCCAGCCAGGTGATCGGCCCATGGTCAGTCGACGCGAATCGCCCGAACGTATGCGGCGACTGCCACGGCTGCCAGGACGATGGACCACAAGGTCAGTTTGCCGACATCCGCGGCGTCCAGGTGTCTCACGCCGGCCAACCCTCGGCCCAATCCCGCATAGGCCGAGGTGGGGGTCCAGGAGCTGATGCGCTCGAGCGCGGACGGGAAGTTGTTCGCCGGAATCCACAGGCCACCGACAAGGGCGAGCCCGAGGTTGGAAAGCATCGACAGCTGTTGAGCCAGCTGCGTGGACCTGATGACATATCCGAAACAGATTCCCAGCAACGAGAAGGGCGTCGCTCCCACAAGAAGGCCGGCGGCGCTGGCCGCCCAATGCAACGCGGTCAGTTGCACGTGGTTGACGACCGCGCCGACGAGCAGGACCACCACAATGGGCGGCAGCGCCACGGCGATGCCGAGAATGGCGCGTCCGAGGACCGCACTGGCCGGCGAGAGCGGTGTCAGCCGCAGCTGTTGCAGCCATCCCAGATCCCGTTCCTCCGAGGCGCCGAGACCATTGGCCAGGGCCGCGCCGACGGCTCCGAAGCAGGCCATGGAAATCATCAGGTATTGAGCCACGTCGCTGTCGCCGGCATTCTCGCCGAGGCGGGTGAAGACCAGATACATCACGGTCGGGATGATCACCGCGGGGCCGATGAAGCCGCTGCTGCGCAACAGGCGTACGGCCTCAAATCTGGTGTATGCGGCGCACCGTGAGATCTCGCTCATGCCGACACCTCGCCCGATTGTTCGGTGATCTGCAGAAAGGCCGACTCAAGGTCTCCGCCGACGACCCGAAGGCCGTCCACGAGACCGGCGTCGGCCAGAGCCATGACCAGTCGATCGGAGTCGTGTGTCGTCATGGTCGTGCGGTGTCCCTCGACCCGATGCTGCAGGACGCCGGGCAGCCGGCTCGGATCGTCAAGCGCTTGATCGATCGACACGGTGACGGGCAGTCCGGTCTCAAGCAGCTCGGCCGGTGAGCCCGACGACGCGATCCTGCCGTCGACCAGGATGTAGACCAGGTCAGCGGCGTTGACCTCATCCAGCAGGTGGGTGCAGAACAGCACCGTCATGCCTGCGGCCGCGTGCGCCTGGATCTGCTGCCAAAAGGCGTGGCGCGAGGGCACATCCATGGCCGTGGTCGGCTCGTCCAGGATGACCAGCTCCGGCCGACCGGCCGCGGAGACGGCGAACCGCAGCCGCTGCAGCTCGCCGCCCGATAGCCGATCGACGCGGCGGCCGATCAGATCCTCCAGGTTCGCCAGCCTCGCCAGCTCAGGGACGGGCATGGCATCCGCGTACAACGCCGTCGCCAGGCGCAGCACGTCGCGCACTGTCGCGCGCGGCGGAACCCGAGCGGACTGCAGCATGGCGCCGACCTGCCCTTGCCGCATCGCGGTCCGGGGCTCGACGCCCATCACGTGGATATCGCCGTGATCGGGGCGAAGGAGGCCGAGAATCATGGAGATGGTGGTCGTCTTTCCCGCACCGTTCAAACCGAGAAGCGCCACTATTTGTCCGCGTTCGACACGCAACGACAGCTCATCGATGACGACTCGTTCGCCGAAGCGACGCGTGACGCCGACCAGCTCAATCGCGGGGGACTCCGCTGTTGGTGAGGGCACTCTTAGATCCTGCGGCCCAACTCCGATATGAGGGCAGGCTGCGCCGTACTGCGCTTCGTAGGACGTTCGTCCCATCAACGACAGGTCATTGCAGCCTGATATCCCGATACGGTCGACGGGCAATCTCGTGGCATGACCGCTGGACAAGTTCAGGGACTGATCGTTGCCATCGTCTGCATCGGCGCGTTCGTCATCGTCAAAGTGATTCAACACCGCAGGAAGGACCACAGATGACCGACACCAAACCCCTGGAGCTGCAAGGGGTATTCGGAAGTACCAAGAAGTCCGGCAATTGGGAGGTGCCGGCCAGCATCACCCTGCACCGCCGCATGGGCTCCGCGGAGCTCGACTTCACCCAGGCGACTTTCACCACCAACACCGTGACTATCGACATCAACATGGTCGGCGGGTCGCTCGAGATCCGTGTCCCTGAGAACGCGTCGGTCGACTCCGACGTGGTCACCAAGCTCGGCAGCTATCAGGACCACCGCGACGGCAACCCGCCGTCGCCGGACGTCCGCATCCATCTCCGCGGTACCGCAACGTGGGGCTCCGTCGAGACGCGTGGACCGCGACAAGGCCTCTTCCACCGCAAGTCCTGATCACGCGCCACCCCCTCCGGGAACTCTTGGTGAGCGCGGACGCTTCTACACTGTGAGCAGACGCGCGCATCTGACGCGCACCCCATGACGCCTGGAGGAGCCATGGCTAGCAATCCGGTTTTCAACCGGTTCGAGAAGCAGCTGTCCGAGGGGGGTTACGCCAACTTCGGTCAGGGGCAGTCCCAGCAGGGCAACCCGCAGCAGGGTCAGCCCGGCCGGCCCGGCCGGCCCGGTCCACAGGACATCGGCGGCGCCTGGGGCGCCGGCCAGGACCAGCTGAGCAGTCAGCAGCTGGAGCAGATGTACAACCAGGGCACGGCCACCCCCCAGCAGACCGGCCGCATGACCCTCGACGACGTCGTGATGAAGACGCTGAGCCTGTTTGCGATCGTCTTGGTCGTCGGTGCCGGCGCCTGGATCGCGGCGGCCCACAACCGGTCGCTGGGTCTGGGGCTCCTGGGCGTGGGCATCGTCGGAACCCTGGGCCTCGGCCTGCTGATCGCGTTCAAGAAGACGCTGTCCGTGCCACTCATCGTGCTGTACGCCGTCCTCGAGGGACTCTTCGTGGGCGCCATCAGCCAGGCGTACGAGGGTCAGTACAAGGGCGTGGTCCCGCAGGCCATCGTCGCCACGGCATGCGTGTTCATCGGGATGTTCGCCGGCTGGAAGTTCGGCCTGATCAAGGTCACCGAGCGCTCGCGTCGAATCTTCGGCTTCGCGATCCTCGGCTACTTCCTGTTTGCCATCGCCAACTTCGTACTGACGCTGACCGGGGTGTTCGAGAGTCCCTTCGGTGCTGGTGGGACCGGATGGCTCGGCATCGGCATCTCGGTCTTCGCGATCGGCCTGGCGTCCTACTCACTCGCGATCGACTTCGACACCATCGAGCGCGGCGTCAGCGCGGGCCTGCCGGAGAAGTACTCCTGGCTGATGGCTCACGGTCTGGTCGTCAGTGTCGTCTGGCTCTACCTGGAGATCCTGCGCCTGCTCGCGCGTCTGCGTGACTGATCGCATGGCCTATCGCTCACCGGTCCCGGACGACGTGGCCGTCGAGCTGAAGCGCGCGGTCCAGCGGTGGCATCAGCTGCCGTTGGACCGCGCGCTTGCTCATGCCACGGTGCTGCGCGCGCTGGTCCAGGAGCTCGCCGACGCCGTGGCGACGGCGGACGGCCGCCCGGCCGAAGTCGTACCCGACCTCGGTCCTCGGGCCCTGCCCGACCAGCTCACGGTGATGGCGTACGACGTCTGCCAGCTCGACCTCCAGGGCGACCTTTCCCTCGCGCGGCGACTGGTTGACGTACGCCGTTCGCTGGACTAGCCGCCCGCGACCCGCCTGGGCTGGATAGGCTCCCGCTTCGTGACTGAGTCCTCGCTCGTGGCAGGCAAGTTCGCGGAGTTCTTCTCCACCTGGTCGGTGGCGTTGCCGACGTCCGCGATCGATGAGCGCCGCGACGGGTCGATGTACGCGCGCGGCTGGACCGTGCGGTGGCGGTGGCACGACAGCGGCGCGCTCGAGGTGCGCGCCTCGCACCGGATGACCAATGAGCGCTGGTGGGTGATCAACCCTGACGGCTCGGAGGAGCACCGGCGCGTGCCCACCGAGACGGTGGCCTACATGCCCGGAGACGACCTCGCTCAGATCAAGGCGGAGCACCGGGCGGCCCGGAAGGCGCACGGCGAAGCGGTCACCGCCGCAGGGATGGACTTCGAGGAGCTCGACCCGGCGCTGCTGCAGAAGGCACCCGTCGAGTCGACGATGGTGTGGCGCTGCGACGGCGATCCGTGGCAGGTCACGGAGCTCGCGCCACGACCACTCGCCTGAGGCCGACCTCAGGCCGTCGACGAAGGCGATGCCTCGGGTGATGCCTGCTGCTGTCGACGAAGCAGGACCACAGCAACCACGAGCCATACGAGGCAGATCCGAGCCAGCCACAACCATGCCTGGTTCGTCGTGACGCCGTCTCGCCCGACACCGACGAGCGGCAGCAGGTCGGCGAACGTCGCGCGGCCGCGCTCGCTGCCAGAGTCCGAACCAAGAACGATGCCGACCGCGAGCGGCGTGATGGGCAGGACGACCAGCGCGATGAGCCTGCCAGCTCGCAGCTCGGCGCCCTGGGCACCGATGCCGAGCAGGTAACCAACCGGGCGCAGCACGATCAGCACGACGATCACCCCAAGCAGCGTCGCGCCGAGCCCGACCAGCAGCACCAGCGCGGCCAGCACGCCGAAGTAGGAGTAGTCCGGATCGCCCTCGCCGAGGCTGAGCGGGAAGGCGAGCACACCGACGATGAGCTCCAGCGCGGCGATCAGGGCCACCCGTCGCCCGATCGGCGGCTGCTGATCCGCGTCGCCCATGAGCCGGAAGTCGGCCGCAATCGCGATACCGACCAGCCCACTGCCCGCGATGAACCACCAGATGCCCGGCTCGATCTCTTCGCTTCGCGCCAGTGCCACGAGCGCGCCGCAGCTGAGCAGCGCGCCGGCCAGTACGACGGCCCGCAACCAGGGGTTGAGCCCGAAGAGGCCCTGACCGGCGAACCGGTCAGGGCCTTCGGGCTTCTTCTTGCTGGTCAGCTCAGACGCTCGTAGATGATGGCCATGCCCTGGCCGCCACCCACGCACATCGTCTCGAGGCCGAACGTGCCGTCGGTCGACTGCAGACCGTTGAGCAGCGTGGTGGTGATGCGTGCACCGGTGCTGCCGAAGGGGTGGCCCAGTGCGATCGCGCCGCCGTGCACGTTGAGCTTCTCGAAGTCCATGCCGAGGTCGTCGGCCGACGGCAGCACCTGGGCCGCGAACGCCTCGTTGATCTCGTACAGGTCCATGTCGCCGATGGTCATACCCGCGCGACCGAGTGCCTGCTTGGACGCCTCGACCGGGCCGAGGCCCATGATCTCGGGCGACAGCGCGGAGACGCCGGTCGAGACCACGCGGGCCAGCGGCGTGATGCCGAGCTCCTTGGCCTTGGTGTCGCTCATGACCACGAGTGCCGCAGCGCCGTCGTTCAGCGGGCAGCAGTTGGCAGCGGTCACGGTGCCGTTCTCACGGAAGACCGGCTGCATGGTGGAGACCTTCTCCAGCGTCGTACCCGCGCGCGGGCCGTCGTCCTTGGAGACGACGGTGCCGTCGGGCAGCGTCACCGGCGTGATCTCGCGCTCGAAGAAGCCGGCGTTGATGGCCTTCTCGGCGCGGTTCTGCGAGCTGACGCCCCACTCGTCCTGACGCTCACGAGAGATGCCGCGCGAGGTGGCGACGTTCTCGGCGGTCTGGCCCATCTGGATGTAGATGTCGGGGAGCAGGTTCTCCTCGCGAGGATCGGTCCAGACGGTGTTGTTCTTGGCGATGTCCGCACCGCGCTCGCCGGCCTCGGCGAACTTCGTGTTCTTCCACTCATCGGGTGAGGAGCCCGCGCCGGTGAGGTCGGCGTACCGGGACACGCACTCGACGCCGGCGGACAGGAAGATGTCGCCCTCGCCGGCCTTGATGGCGTGCGCGGCCATGCGGGTGGTCTGCACCGAGGAGGAGCAGAAGCGGTTGACCGTTGCGCCGGGCAGGTGGTCGAAGCCCGCGAGCACGGCGACCAGACGCGCCATGTTGTTGCCCTGCTCGCCCCACGGCTCGGCACAGCCGAGGTAGAGGTCTTCGACGAGGGCCGGATCGAGCTCGGGCACCTTGTCCAGCGCGGCCTTGATGACCTGGACGCTGAGGTCGTCAGGGCGCAGGTCCTTCAGGCTCCCCTTGAACGCGCGCCCGATGGGCGTACGCGCAGTGGAGACGATGACGGCTTCGGGCATGTGTCCTCCAGATCGCGGGGCCCGATGACGGGCCGGCTCGCGGGCGGCCCAAGGTGCCGCACCGCACAGGCTGACGAGTCTACGTCCCCTAAGCGAGCGCTTACCGCCGCATCCGGCATCCGCAGGTCGAGTAGGCGAGGCGCTAGCCGAGCCGTATCGAGACCACCGCGCTCACGACTGCTGAGCGACCGACTCCTCCGCGTCGTGACCCTCAGGCGCCGGCGTCTGCTCCTCAGCAACCACGTCGCCACCGGTCTCGGGCACCGGCTGGCGGCGACGACGCCGCAGCACCGCCCAGCGGCCGCGACGGCCGACCTCGGTGCCGTCCAGGTCGGTGCCGCTGACCTCGCTGCCCGGATCGCGTACGGCGCGCACGGCGGCCTCCGCGACCGGGCCGACGCTCTCGCCGCGACGACGATCGGGCGCCTTGTCGGTGTCGGGAGTCCGATGACCGAGGGCGTCGAGCACGCTCGGCAGCAACGCCGACGCAGCCCGTGCGTAGCCGGCGGGCGACGGATGGAACTGGTCCTGGCTGAACATGATGGTCGGCCGCTGCTGGAAGTCCGGGCCGATCAGGTCGCCCAGCGACACGGTGCGCCCGCCCTGCTCGACGACAGCCACGGTCTGCGCCGCGGCCAGGTCACGCGAGTACCGACGTGCGACCAGGCGCAGCGGCTGGGGGAGCGGTCGAACGGTCCCGAGGTCCGGGCAGGTGCCCACGACGACCTCGGCATCGGAGTCACGCAGCCGGCGTACGGCCATGGCCAGGTGTCGTACGGCCGTCGCCCTCGAAGTCCGGTGAGTGACGTCGTTGGCCCCGACCATCACGATGGCGACTGCGGGTTCAGCGACGCGCTCGAGCGCCTGGTCGATCTGCCCGTCGAGGTCCGAGGACTGCGCGCCGACGACCGCGACGTTGGTGAGCTCGACCGGGCGGCCGGTGAACGCCGCGACCGCGTTGGCGATGATCGCCCCGACGGTCTGCCACCTGTCGTCCGCACCCATACCGCGGGCGCTGGAGTCCCCGAGCACGAGGAGGTTGATCGGATCGCCGAAGCCGTGACCGTAGGTCCCCGAGTCCTCCGGCGCGGTGTCGAAGGGGGTGCCGACGACCCGGCGCGCGATCACCGCCTCTGCACGCAGGAGTCCGTACGCCGCTGCCCCGGCCGCGCCCGCGCCCGCCGCGGTGACGGTGCCGCCGAACGCGGCCTTGGCCGCGATCCTGCGGGCTCGTCTTGCTCGTCCCATCGACTCATCAACCCCTCTCTGCCCTACGTGATCGTCTCATCTGCCCTAGGTGGTGCCCGAGAGGCACGACTGTGTCCAGAACCTGAGACGATGCGAGCGTGAAGTATGCCGAGAACATCGCAGACCTGGTCGGACAGACCCCGCTCGTCAAGCTCTCCTCAGTGACCGAAGGCATTGCCTGCACGGTCCTGGCAAAGGTCGAGTACATGAACCCGGGCGGGTCGGTGAAGGACCGCATCGCCCAGCGCATGATCGAGGCTGCGGAGGCCTCGGGCGCGCTCCAGCCTGGCGGCACGATCGTGGAGCCCACCTCGGGCAACACCGGTGTCGGTCTCGCGCTCATCGCGCAGCGCAAGGGTTACAAGTGCATCTTCGTGTGCCCGGACAAGGTCAGTGAGGACAAGCGCAACGTCCTGCGGGCGTACGGCGCCGAGGTCGTCGTGACGCCGACCTCCGTCCCCCCGGAGCACCCGGACAGCTACTACTCCGTGTCCGACCGCATCGCGGCGGAGACACCCGGAGGCTGGAAGCCCGACCAGTACTCCAACCCCGAAGGCCCGAACAGTCACTACCACTCGACCGGCCCGGAGATCTGGACCGATACCGATGGTGAGCTGACCTCGTTCGTCGCGGGGATCGGCACCGGCGGCACGATCACGGGCACCGGCCGCTACCTGCGCGAGATCTCAGCGGATCGCGCGGGCGGCCGGGTGCAGATCATCGGCGCGGACCCGGAGGGCTCGGTCTACTCCGGTGGCAGCGGACGCCCCTACCTCGTCGAAGGTGTCGGCGAAGACATGTGGCCACGCGCCTATGACCCCAAGGTCGTGGACGAGGTCATCGCAGTGACGGATGCGGACTCCTTCGCGATGACCCGCCGGCTGGCCCGCGAGGAGGGCTTGCTCGTCGGGGGGTCGTGCGGCATGGCTGTCGTGGCAGCGCTGCGGCACGCGGCAACGTTGCCCGCAGAGGCGACCGTGGTCGTTCTCCTGCCGGACTCCGGACGCGGCTACATGTCCAAGATCTTCGACGACGCGTGGATGTCGTCGTACGGCTTCCTCCACGAGGCGCAGGAGCGCACTGTGGGAGAGGTGCTGGCCGGCAAGGACGGCAAGATGCCCGCCCTGGTCCACACCCACCCCAACGAGACCGTGCGCGATGCCATCGAGATCCTGCACGAGTACGGCGTCTCGCAGATGCCCGTCGTCAACGCCGAGCCGCCGGTCATGGCGGGCGAGGTGGCCGGTGCTGTCAGCGAGCGAGAGCTGCTTGATGCGCTCTACACAGGGGCAGCGCACCTTGCCGACCCCGTCGACAAGCACATGTCTGTGCCCCTGCCGCTCATCGGCGCGGGTGACTCGATCTCCAGCGTCCGCAGCCAGCTGGAGAAGTCCGACGCCGTCATGGTGGTCCAGGACGGCAAGCCGGTCGGAGTGCTCACGCGCGCGGACCTGCTCAACGTCCTGATCGACTGACGTCTCGTACGCCGGCGTCGCCTCGCGCAGAGGCGGCGCCGGCCGTCCCTGACGCGTCCAGGACGGGCCGTCGGGCGGCCGTCCGGGAGCGCTCGGAGCCCCGGTCAGGCCCCGATTTGTACATCGCCGCAGATGTGCCCTACTGTTCTCGATGTCAGCCCAACGGGCTGGCCGCCGGACCAAGACCTAGCAGCCTCTCGAGTCTGCTAGCCTGGTCCTCCTGCCGGAGCCAAGTGCGCGAGAATCTCGCTCTTCATCTTGATGGAAGAGCGGATTTGACGCCCAAGAGCCGGTGGGAAACACTGAAGAAGTCACCCCGAGGGTGCGTGCTGAACTAGCACGGGTTCCCGGTGTGTGGTTGTTTCTTGAGAACTCAACAGCGTGTCGAATGATTGATGCCAAGTTTGTTTGTTTTTGGTTGATTTTGAACTCTTGTTCATTTTCTGCCGGGTTTTGAGTTTTCTACGGAGAGTTTGATCCTGGCTCAGGACGAACGCTGGCGGCGTGCTTAACACATGCAAGTCGAACGATGAAGGACCAGCTTGCTGGTTTGGATTAGTGGCGAACGGGTGAGTAACACGTGAGTAACCTGCCTTCCACTCTGGGATAAGCCTGAGAAATTGGGTCTAATACTGGATATGACTGATCCTCGCATGGGGGTTGGTGGAAAGATTTTTCGGTGGAAGATGGGCTCGCGGACTATCAGCTTGTTGGTGGGGTAGTGGCCTACCAAGGCTTTGACGGTTAGCCGGCCTGAGAGGGCGACCGGCCACACTGGGACTGAGACACGGCCCAGACTCCTACGGGAGGCAGCAGTGGGGAATATTGCACAATGGGCGAAAGCCTGATGCAGCGACGCCGCGTGCGGGATGACGGCCTTCGGGTTGTAAACCGCTTTCGCCAGGGACGAAGCTTTTGTGACGGTACCTGGAGAAGAAGCACCGGCTAACTACGTGCCAGCAGCCGCGGTAATACGTAGGGTGCGAGCGTTGTCCGGAATTATTGGGCGTAAAGAGCTTGTAGGCGGTTTGTCGCGTCTGCTGTGAAAGCCCGGGGCTTAACTCCGGGTCTGCAGTGGGTACGGGCAGACTAGAGTGTGGTAGGGGAGACTGGAATTCCTGGTGTAGCGGTGAAATGCGCAGATATCAGGAGGAACACCGATGGCGAAGGCAGGTCTCTGGGCCACTACTGACGCTGAGAAGCGAAAGCATGGGGAGCGAACAGGATTAGATACCCTGGTAGTCCATGCCGTAAACGTTGGGAACTAGGTGTGGGCCTCATTCCACGAGGTCCGTGCCGTAGCTAACGCATTAAGTTCCCCGCCTGGGGAGTACGGCCGCAAGGCTAAAACTCAAAGGAATTGACGGGGGCCCGCACAAGCGGCGGAGCATGCGGATTAATTCGATGCAACGCGAAGAACCTTACCAAGGCTTGACATACACCGGAATCATGCAGAGATGTGTGAGTCTTCGGACTGGTGTACAGGTGGTGCATGGTTGTCGTCAGCTCGTGTCGTGAGATGTTGGGTTAAGTCCCGCAACGAGCGCAACCCTCGTTCCATGTTGCCAGCACGTAATGGTGGGGACTCATGGGAGACTGCCGGGGTCAACTCGGAGGAAGGTGGGGATGACGTCAAATCATCATGCCCCTTATGTCTTGGGCTTCACGCATGCTACAATGGCCGGTACAGAGGGTTGCGAGACCGCGAGGTGGAGCGAATCCCTTAAAACTGGTCTCAGTTCGGATTGGGGTCTGCAACTCGACCCCATGAAGTCGGAGTCGCTAGTAATCGCAGATCAGCAACGCTGCGGTGAATACGTTCCCGGGCCTTGTACACACCGCCCGTCAAGTCACGAAAGTCGGTAACACCCGAAGCCGGTGGCCTAACCCTTGTGGGAGGAGCCGTCGAAGGTGGGACTGGCGATTGGGACTAAGTCGTAACAAGGTAGCCGTACCGGAAGGTGCGGCTGGATCACCTCCTTTCTAAGGAGCTGCTAAGCCCTTCATGGCCACCGAGTGTGTGGTCTGGGGTGATGCTCATATGGGTGGATCATCAATCATGGTGCTGTGGGTGTTCGTCGCGCCGGCGTGAGTACGACCTGTCGTGCCCCTCTTGGGGTGTGTGGGTGTGGAAAGTGTGGGTGTGGTGGGGCTTGGAGTGTCGACACGTTGTTGGGTCCTGAGGGAACAACCGGGCCGTCCTGTTTTTTGGGGTGGTGGTTGTTGCTTCTGTGTGTGACGGGCTCATCGGTGCTCCTGCTGTTGTGGGGGTGTGGGTGGGTTTTCCGTGTGTTGTTTGAGAATTGCATAGTGGACGCGAGCATCTTTGTGGCCAAGTTTTTAAGGGCGTACGGTGGATGTCTTGGCACCAGGAACCGATGAAGGACGTAGGAATCTGCGATAAGCCTCGGGAAGTCGATAACCAGACTGTGATCCGAGGATTTCCGAATGGGGAAACCCGGCGAGAGTCATATCTCGTCACCCGCACCTGAATATATAGGGTGCGTGGAGGGAACGTGGGGAAGTGAAACATCTCAGTACCCACAGGAAGAGAAAACAACAGTGATTCCGTGAGTAGTGGCGAGCGAAAGCGGATGAGGCTAAACCTGTTTCGTGTGATACCTGTCAGGGGTTGCGGAGCAGGGGTTGTGGGACTCGTTGGTTGACGCTGACACGTTGACAAAGAGTAAGAAATGACAGGCGTAGGTGAAGCAGCTTGAATGCTGCGGCGTAGAGGGTGGTACCCCCGTAACCGAAACGTTTGTGACTCTTGATGAGTATCCCAAGTAGCACGGGGCTCGAGGAATCCCGTGTGAATCTGGCAGGACCACCTGCTAAGCCTAAATATTCCCTGGTGACCGATAGCGGACTAGTACCGTGAGGGAAAGATGAAAAGTACCCCGGGAGGGGAGTGAAATAGTACCTGAAACCGTGCGCTTACAATCCGTCAGAGCCCCCCTGGTTGGGGTGATGGCGTGCCTTTTGAAGAATGAGCCTGCGAGTTAGTGCTCAGTGGCGAGGTTAACCCGTGTGGGGAAGCCGTAGCGAAAGCGAGTCCGAATAGGGCGTTTGAGTCGCTGGGTCTAGACCCGAAGCGGAGTGATCTACCCATGGCCAGGTTGAAGCGCCGGTAAGACGGCGTGGAGGACCGAACCCACTTAGGTTGAAAACTGAGGGGATGAGCTGTGGGTAGGGGTGAAAGGCCAATCAAACTCCGTGATAGCTGGTTCTCCCCGAAATGCATTTAGGTGCAGCGTCACGTGTTTCTTGCCGGAGGTAGAGCTACTGGATGGCTGATGGGCCTCACCAGGTTACTGACGTCAGCCAAACTCCGAATGCCGGTAAGTGAGAGCGTGGCAGTGAGACTGCGGGGGATAAGCTTCGTAGTCGAGAGGGAAACAGCCCAGATCACCAGCTAAGGTCCCTAAGCGTGTGCTAAGTGGAAAAGGATGTGGAGTTGCTGTGACAACCAGGAGGTTGGCTTAGAAGCAGCCACCCTTTAAAGAGTGCGTAATAGCTCACTGGTCAAGTGATTCCGCGCCGACAATGTAGCGGGGCTCAAGCACACCACCGAAGCTGTGGCAATGACACATTACCCTAGGTTTTCCTCAGGGGTGTTGTTGGGTAGGGGAGCGTCGTGTAGCGGGTGAAGCAGCGGGGTGACCTAGTTGTGGACGCTACACGAGTGAGAATGCAGGCATGAGTAGCGAATGAGGAGTGAGAAACTCCTCCGCCGAATAACCAAGGTTTCCAGGGTCAAGCTCATCTGCCCTGGGTAAGTCGGGACCTAAGGCGAGGCCGACAGGCGTAGTCGATGGACATCCGGTTGATATTCCGGAACCGGCGAAGAACCGCCCATATCGAATCAGGGGATGCTAACCACCTGAAACCAGCTTTACTTTCACCTTCGGGTGAAAGGTTGCTGGCGGAGCGTGGGACCCGATCTTGTAGTAGGTAAGCAATGGAGTGACGCAGGAAGGTAGCCTCCGCGTGGCGATGGTTGTCCACGTCTAAGAGTGTAGGGAGTGAGGTAGGCAAATCCGCCTCACACATATCCTGAGACTTGATAGTGACCACGTAATGTGGGAAGCAGGGTGATCCTATGCTGCCGAGAAAAACTTCTAGCGAGGTTCGAGCCGCCCGTACCCCAAACCGACTCAGGTGGTTAGGTAGAGAATACCAAGGCGATCGAGTGAATCGTGGTTAAGGAACTCGGCAAAATGCCCCCGTAACTTCGGGAGAAGGGGGGCCCAGACCCTGAAGCCTTTACTGGCTAGGGGAAAGGGCCGCAGAGACCAGGGAGAAGCGACTGTTTACTAAAAACACAGGTCCGTGCGAAGAAGCAATTCGATGTATACGGACTGACGCCTGCCCGGTGCTGGAACGTTAAGGGGACCGGTTAGCCTCACGGCGAAGCTGAGAACTTAAGCGCCAGTAAACGGCGGTGGTAACTATAACCATCCTAAGGTAGCGAAATTCCTTGTCGGGTAAGTTCCGACCTGCACGAATGGCGTAACGACTTCTCCACTGTCTCAACCACGAACTCGGCGAAATTGCACTACGAGTAAAGATGCTCGTTACGCGCAGCAGGACGGAAAGACCCCGGGACCTTTACTACAGCTTGGTATTGGTGTTCGGTACGGCTTGTGTAGGATAGGTGGGAGACTTTGAAGCATTAGCGCCAGCTAGTGTGGAGTCAACGTTGAAATACCACTCTGGTCGTTCTGGGCTCCTAACTTCGGACCATGATCTGGTTCAGGGACAGTGCCTGGTGGGTAGTTTAACTGGGGCGGTTGCCTCCTAAAAGGTAACGGAGGCGCCCAAAGGTTCCCTCAGCCTGGTTGGCAATCAGGTTTCGAGTGTAAGTGCACAAGGGAGCTTGACTGCGAGACAGACATGTCGAGCAGGGACGAAAGTCGGGACTAGTGACCCGACGGTGGCTTGTGGAAGCGCCGTCGCTCAACGGATAAAAGGTACCCCGGGGATAACAGGCTGATCTTGCCCAAGAGCTCATATCGACGGCATGGTTTGGCACCTCGATGTCGGCTCGTCGCATCCTGGGGCTGGAGTAGGTCCCAAGGGTTGGGCTGTTCGCCCATTAAAGCGGTACGCGAGCTGGGTTTAGAACGTCGTGAGACAGTTCGGTCCCTATCCGCTGTGCGCGTAGGAAGCTTGAGAAGACCTGTCCCTAGTACGAGAGGACCGGGATGGACGAACCTCTGGTGTGTCAGTTGTTCTGCCAAGAGCACCGCTGATTAGCTACGTTCGGAAGTGATAACCGCTGAAAGCATCTAAGCGGGAAGCACGCTTCAAGATGAGGCTTCCATGCCCCTTGTGGGTGAGAGGCTCCCAGCTAGACGACTGGGTTGATAGGCCGGACGTGGAAGCACAGTAATGTGCGGAGCTGACCGGTACTAATAAGCCGATAACTTGATACACGAAGATGCTACGCGTCCACTATGCAACTCTGGAACAACACACAACCGTTCCACACCCCTGACAGGACCAGTCTCAGACCGGACCACGTCAGAGGGAAACTAACTGAACAGGTTGCGTGACCTTGCGTTCCACAAGGTTACGGCGGTCATAGCGAAGCGGGAAACGCCCGGACACATTCCGAACCCGGAAGCTAAGCCCTTCAGCGCCGATGGTACTGCACTGGTGACGGTGTGGGAGAGTAGGACACCGCCGGACAAACACACCCAAGGAAGGCCAGCACACACGTGCTGGCCTTCCTTGCGTTTATGGCCATTTTCGTCTGTACATTCGGGTGGTTGCGCCCCTGCGGCGGTGGTCACTCGGCCATGATGGACGGGCGGCGCGAACGCCGGCCGAGCTGGAGTTGTCAGGAGTGCGGATGAGACAGGCCCTCAAGGGGTCCTTCCGGCCGTACGGAGGCACACCCGTCGGGCCGAGCCGACGGCAGGCCGCACCTCACGAGCGGGTAGCCATGTGGCTCGGTCGGATCTTGCTGCTCGCGGCGATCTGGTCGCTCGTCAGCATTCCGTTCAAGCACCGCGGGCTACCGACGGTCGTGTCGGATGGTTTCGAGCTGCTCAACATTCCTGCAGATCCCAGCCTCTTCGTCGTGGCTCTTCTGCTGACACTGTCGGGCGCGGTGCGCCGGCGGTTCCGGATGGCTCATATCGTCACGGTGATCGTGATGGTGCTGTCCGTGCTGGAGCAGGTGCGCTGGATCATCGAGGTCATCCGCAGCCCTGGGTTCGAGGGCAATCCGTACCACGGCTTCGCGCGCCGCTGGTGGGAGTGGCGCAATGAGCTCCCGCTCAACGTGCTCGCTCTGGGAGCGGGCCTCGTCGTGCTGGTGCTGGTGGTTCGGTCGTATCCGGCCTTCACCGCCCGACTTGCCCAGGGGTCGCGCCGCACGGCGCTTGCTGTCCTGGCGGCAGGCCTGCTGCTCTCGGCGGTGGCCACGACTCTGCTCACCTTTGTCTTCCCGCGCACCCTCTCTGGTCCCGTCGAGAAGGTCGCGTGGTCGGTCCGCGCGGCGTTCGGTGTGTCGACTCCACCGGATGAGCCGGGATTCCGTGGGCATCTGGGACATCACTGGATCTACGGGCTGGCCGGTCTGATCTCGGCGGGTGCTTTGGTTCTGGCGATCCTGGTGTTCTGGCGTTCGGGTCGGGCGGCGCAGCACCAGGACGCTGAGGAGGAGCTGGCTGTCCGACGGCTTCTGCTCGAGCACGGTGAGGCTGACTCACTCGGATACTTCGCCACTCGACGCGACAAGAGCGTGGTCTTCTCTCCCGATGGCCGTGCGGCGGTGACCTATCGCGTCGAGGGCAGTGTGAGCGTGGCGAGCGCCGATCCCATCGGGAGGCACGGCTCGTGGGCAGGAGCTATTCACGCGTGGCTGGCCGACTGTCGCGTCCATGGCTGGTACGCCGCGGTGCTCTCCTCGAGCGAGGAGGGCACCAAGGAGTACGTCGACGCCGGTCTACGTGCGTTCGCGCTCGGTGACGAGGCCATCATCGATGTCGACCGGTTCAGCCTGCGCGGTCGCACCATGCGTCCGGTGCGCCAGGCGGTCACCCGCATTACCCGGGCCGGCTACACCACTCGTGTGCGTCGCCACAGCGAGCTGTCGCCGACCGAGCTCGCGCAGGTGGGCGAGCTGGCCCAGCGTTGGCGTGGCAATGAGACCGAACGTGGATTCTCGATGGCGCTCAACCGGCTGGGTGACCCTGCCGATGGCCGGTGTGTGGTGATCACCGCTCACGATGCAGCTGGACAGATCCGCGGCTTCCTGTCCTTTGTCCCATGGGGTGCTCGCGGCCTGTCGTTGGACTTGATGCGTCGTGACCGGGACGCTGAGAACGGCCTGAACGAGTATCTCGTCGCGCAGCTGGTCGAAGCGGCGCCCGGCATCGGCGTACGACGAATCTCCTTGAACTTCGCGGTGTTTCGCAATGTATTCAGTGCGGCAGACCAGGTGGGCGCGGGTCCGATCACGAAGGCGACCGACGCGTTCTTGTCCTTCGCATCGCGGTTCTACCAGCTTGAGACCCTGTACCGCTCGAACGACAAGTACCAGCCCCAATGGGTGCCGCGGCTGCTCTGTTACGACCCTGCCCTCACCGTGGCCCGGGCAGGTATCGCGATGGGCGTCGCTGAAGGTTTCCTGCCGACGCTCGGACCGAGGTTCCTGGTCGGCCCGAAGGTGTCCGATGTCCAACCGCCGCGCGCCGAAGGGTCGTTCGTCGACCGGGTGCGCGAGCAGGAGCGTCGGCTGTTGACGCCGACCGCGCCGATCGCGGCCCTGACCGAGCAGCAGCGGGTCCGCCGCGACAAGCTGGAGCGCTGGGAGGCGACGGGGCGGGAGGGCTATCCGGTCGGCGTACGACGCACCCATCGAGTCGCTGAGCTGCGAGAGGCGTACGACGGTCTGACGCCGTCGAGACGAACGCCCACTCGAGTGTCGGTCGCCGGTCGGGTGCGCGCGATCCGCGATCTCGGCGGCGTCTCGTTCGTCGTCCTGGACGATGAGGGCGCTCGCATCCAGGCCATGACGACGGCCGATGAGACACCACAGGGCGTACGCCGCGCCTGGGACCAGGTCATCGACCTCGGCGACCTGATCAGTGTGACCGGCACGGTGGCTACCTCGCGCTCGGGCGAGCTGTCCGTGCTGGTGCAGGAGTGGGACCTGGCCGCCAAGTGCCTGAGCCCGATGCCGGACCTGCACGCGACCCTCGCGGACGACGCGCGTACTCGGCAGCGGGCGCTCGACCTGATTGTCACGCCCGGTTCTCTCGACCTGCTGCGGCAGCGGTCCCGCGGAGTTCGGGCGATGCGCGAGGCGTTCGAGACGCGGGAGTTCACCGAGGTCGAGACCCCGGTGCTGCAGGCCGTCCACGGTGGAGCGGCGGCGCGGCCGTTCCGCACGCACATCAACGCCTATGACATGGACCTCTACCTGCGCATTGCACCGGAGCTCTATCTCAAGCGCTTGTGCGTCGGAGGGATGCAGCGGGTCTTCGAGCTCGGCCGCAACTTCCGCAACGAGGGCGTCGATGCGACGCACAACCCCGAGTTCACCTCGCTGGAGGCCTACGCGGCGTACGGCGACTACAACACGATGCGGGAACTGACCCGCGAGGTGCTGCTCGAGGTGGCCACTGCCGTCAACGGTGCTCCGGTGGCCCGCCGCCCGGAGGGCGATGTCGACCTGAGCGCGGTGTGGCCGGTGGTACCCGTGCACGCCGCCGTCTCGGAGGCGACCGGCACGACTCTCACGTCGGCGTCCCCGCGAGAGGAGGTCGCTGCGGTCTGCCGTGCGCAGGGAGTGAGCGTCGCCCCGGCAGCGACCGCCGGGATGCTCGTGGTCGACCTGTACGAGGCATTGGTCGAGAAGCAGACGACGTTCCCGACGTTCTACACCGACTTCCCGCTGGAGACCTCGCCGCTCACCCGGCAGCACCGCGAAGATCCGGCGCTCGCCGAGAGGTGGGACCTGGTGGCCTTCGGCGCGGAGATCGGGACGGCGTACAGCGAGCTCATCGACCCTGTCGACCAACGACGACGGCTGGCCGAGCAGTCCATGTCAGCGGCCGCCGGAGACCTCGAGGCGATGCAGCTCGACGAGTCGTTCCTCTCGGCGTTGGAGTTCGCGATGCCGCCCACTGGTGGGCTGGGGCTCGGTGTCGATCGAGCCATCATGATGCTGCTGGGCGCGAATATCCGCGCCACGCTTGCGTTTCCGTTCGTTCGACCTCAGCAGTAGCGACCGTCAGGCGACGGGAGGCTCAGCCGACCACGGGAACTCGATCCAGTCGTTGGTTCGCTTCCAGACGTACTCGCACTTCACGCTTGAGCGGTCCTTCTCGTAGATCACGGCGCACCGGGTCTCCGCGACGTGGTCGGCGCAGTAGTCGCGGACAACCTCCAGCGTGCCTCCGGTGTCGGCGACGTCGTCCACGATGAGCACTGTCTTACGGGAGAGGTCGACTGCCTGAGGCACGGGCGGCAGCATCACGGGCATCTCGAGCCGCTCGTTGACGCCGGTATAGAACTCGACGTTGATCACGTGGAGGTTCTTGATGCCAAGCGCGTAGCTGATCGAGCCGGACGGAATCAGCCCTCCCCGGGCGATGCCCAGGATCAGGTCCGGGTGGAAGCCGTCGTCGGCGATGGTCTGCGCCATCTCGCGAGCCGCGCGGCCGAAGGCCTCCCACGTCAGCACCTCGCGAGGCACATCGTCTGTGGCCGGAGAGTCTTGGGCGGTGGTGGGTGCCTGCTCCGTCATGGGCTCAGTGTGCCGGTAATCCGCTGGACCCCCGCAGGTGGCCGTTGGTTGCATAAGCCCCATGACGAGCGACCCGTGGCTGGACAAGCCGACCATCGAAGGTGAGCGGGTCCTCCTGCGCCCGTTCGCCGCTGAGGACGCCGCCGACATGGCGCGCATCATGTCCGACCCGGAGGTCGGCCGGCTGACGGGGAGTGAGACCACCAGTGAGGATGCCGCGGCCTCGTCCGGCGAGCCCGACGAGCGTACGCACCAGTGGTACGGCAGCCGCGCGACTGCTCCGGACCGTCTCGACCTCGCAGTGGTCGACCGCGCCTCGGGTGATGTCGTCGGGGAGGTCGTCCTCAACCTGCTCGACCGAGACATCCGTGCCTGCAACTTCCGAGTGCTGATCGGACCAGCGGGCCGAGACCGCGGGCTCGGCACCGAGGCGACCCGGCTCATCGTCCGCCACGGCTTCGAGCGACTTGACCTGCACCGGATCAGCCTCACGGTCTTTGCCTTCAACCCGCGGGCGCAGCGGGCGTACGAGAAGGTCGGCTTTGTCCGCGAAGGCGTACGACGCCATGCGTTCCGCTTCGACGGCGAGTGGATCGACGACATCGACATGTCGATCCTCGAGGACGAGTGGCGGGCGTTGAACGCCGACACGTGACGGTCGGTCTCGTCACGCGTGGTGAGGTCAGCGCTGGTTCTCGGTGCTGGTGCTTGGACGCTGACCGAGCTCTTCGTCCAGCCGCAGCAGCCCGGGGCCGTCCTCATCGATCAGCTCGATCCGCCCGACGATCTCACCGACCGTCGCTTCTTCTTCGAGCTGCTCGCTGATGAACCAGTTGAGCAGGGGTCGTGAGTCGAGGTCGCCGGCCTTGTCGGTCTTGCGGTAGAGCTCGCGAATGGCCTCGGAGACCCGCTGCTCGTGCTCCAACGCGGCCTTGAAGCAGGCCAGCACCGAGCTGACCTTGACCTTCGGGCCAGGGACCGCGCCGATCTGCGGATGGTTGCCGCGATCGCTCACGTGGTCGATGAACTTGTTGGCGTGCACGATCTCTTCGTCCGCCTGGTGACGCAGCCAGGCAGCCATCCCCGGAAGGTCCCGGATCTCCATCTCGATCGCGAGCTGCCGGTAGACGATGGAGGCCTCGAACTCCAACGTGATCTGCTCGTTGAACGCCGCTTCCAGCTCAGTCGTCAGCTTCATGTCTCGACTGTAGCCACGGCGGCTCGGATCAGGCCGCGGCGCGGGACGAGCCGAGGACGCCGAGGGACGCCTCGAGGAGGGTCTCGCGCAGCACGTCGTCCGGGGCGTCGGCCACCGACATCGACGATGACAGCACCCCGCCGACGACCTCCGTGGCGGCGACGGCGCGAATGCGGTCGCGGACGGAGGCATCTGGCCCGGCGAGCCAGCGGTGCAGCTGGGCGGTCAGGGTGAAGATCTCGCCGAGCGCCTCCTCGAACGCGGACAGTGCGCTGATGTCCCGGGACAACCAGACGCCGACGTCGCGGTGCCGGATCAGGCTGTCGATGAACTCGGTCAGCACGTTGCGGACCTCGGTCGGCGACCACGGGCGTTGGTCCAGGCCGTCGAGCACCGATCGCATGTCGTCGATGAGGGGGATGAGCAGTGCGTTGACCAGCTCTTGCTTGGAGGCGTAGTGGTAGTAGAGCGATGCCTTGGTGATGCCGACGGCCTCAGCGATCTCCCGAAGGCTTGCACCTTCGACACCCTTGGCCGCGATCACGTCGATCGCGGCCTTGCAGATATCGGACTTGGTGTCTCTGGCCACCGCTCCCAGACCTTCCATGAACCTGAACGTGTGATGGAAACCTCTTTGCCTAGCCTACCGGTCGGCAGGTAAGATATCTACCGTGCGGCAGGTCAGCGCTTATCTCGCTCGACTGCGCCCGGTGGACCAGCAACTCCCGGACGCCACTGACTGCTGTCACGTATCAGGCGCGCAGCTGTGTCTCCTAGATAAGACACAGCACGCAGTTGCCTCAGGGGAGCGCCAGGGTCCAGTCGGGGTCGCTCCCGATGGCGACGGGCGTGCCGCAGGACGGATGGTGAACTCGTGACAATCAGGCATTTCGAACGGCCGGTGCCGTACACCCATGTCGGGCGTACGGCCCTCGCCTGGACGACCCGACGCCGATCAGGGCTGGTCGAGCTGGGCCTCATTCTGCTGCTCTACATCGGCTACAGCGCCTCGCGCCTGCTGGCGAGCGACAACCTCGCCGACGCGCAGGCGCGAGCGGTCCGCATCCTCGACTGGGAGAAGGCCGTCGGCCTCGACGGTGAGTCGGGGCTCGGGCACTGGTTCGCGACCCATGACCTGATGGGGATCATGGGCAGCTACTACTACGCAGCCGGTCACTACGTCGTGACGGCAACGGTGCTGCTCGTGCTCTACCGCCGCGGCGGCGGCCACTATGTACGCGCTCGCCGTGCCCTCGTGACCGCCACAGTTCTCGGCCTCGTCATGTATCTCCTGCTCCCGACGGCGCCGCCGCGGCTGAGCAAGATGGGCTACGTCGATGTGCTGGCGCAGCACGCTTCAGCAGGGTGGTGGGGAGCGGACGCCTCGGCGCCCAAGGGACTCGGTGGGATGACCAATGAGCTCGCCGCGATGCCCTCACTGCACGCCGGCTGGGCGTTGTGGGTCGCCATCGTCGCGATCGCATCCGGCGCCAAGATGCACTGGCGCGTGCTCGGTGTGGCCCACGCGCTGATCACAGCGGTCGTCGTGGTCGGCACCGGCAACCACTGGGTCAGTGACGTTCTCGTCGGCTGGTACATCGTCCTCGTCGCCGCACTGATCGCGTGGCCGCGCGAGGTCCGTGGTCCTGAAGGTGCGGCTACCACGCCGAAGCGCCTCACCCTGTCGGCACCGGACGGTGACCGCGTCGTCGGACTGGATGGCGCCGTGGACATGGAGCGCAGCGCCGACGTGGAGCGTGAGCACGCGTCGTCGCCCGGCTGACCAACGCTGCAGATCTCAGACTGGTGAGCAGCGCCCGCCCGCTGCCGGAAGCGTGACACCGGGATCGAGTTCAGCGGAACTGAGCCGGCACCTGGCGCAGGTCGACCTCGAGGAGCTCGCCCGTGTCCTGCTGACCGTTGGGGAGCAGCTTGGTCTTCAGGGTGTAGGGCGCGGCATCGTTCGCGAGACCCTCGATGCCGAAGTCGCTGTCGTTGGAGATCACCACGCGGCGACCGCCGTCCAGGACCGCGACTCCCTCGACCTTGTCGTGCCCGAAGAATCCACCGGTCGGGTCGATCGAGGTCACCAGTCCGGCGATGTCGAGGAACTTCTCCGACCGGACCGGGCGGACACCGGCGGCCGGCAGGGAGGCTGAGGCATCCGTCGTACTGGCCTGTCCCACAACGCCTTCCAGCGTCTTGCCGCCGATGCGTAGTCCGCCGTGCGTCGCGTCATAGGAGCTGCCGGGCACCCGGGACAGCTTGCCCACGTCGGTCGCCTTGCGCAGGTCGACCTTGTAGAGCTTCTTGTCCGCGCTGGGCTCCTTGGCGCCATCGCGCTCGTCGACGAGCAGCTCGTGGTCGTTGATCGCGGAGATCTCACTGACAGCGGTGGTGACGCCCTTGGCGGTGGTGTGGAGGACGTACGCGTACTGCCGGGTCTGACGAGTGCGCAGGTCGATCGTGACGATGCGGACGAACGGGACGTTCTTGGACTTCGGCCCGTCGGGCGCGTTCAGACCGGCCTGCATGATGCCGACGAGCGTGCGCCCGTCCGGAGTGACCGTCAGGCCCTCCATGCCCTTGTTGGGCTCCCGCTCGGAGAGCTCGACCGGCAGCGACCCGTCGAACGGGCTCAGCCGCTCGAGCTGGCGTCCATCGCGGGAGAAGCGGGTGACGAACGGGCCGTACTCGTCGGACACCCAGAAGGTGCCGTCGCGCATCACTGCCAGGCCCTCGGGGTCGTAGCCGTACGGGCTGGCCGGAAGCGTCTTGCCGCTGAGGTCGGTGATCGTCTCGCCGGTGCTGCCGGCGAGGCTCACCTGGCCGTTGTACGGCGACCCGTCGGCGGCGTTGAGGGTGATGCTGCGTACGAGGTGGGCCTTGTTGCCCCGCAGCTGGAACTCGCCGATCGCCGGCGTGAAGTCGGGCAGCGGCTCGACCTTGATGCCGCCGGGGCCATCGACGTTGGGGCCGCGATCGGTGAGCCCATAGAACGTGTTGCGCGAGCCTGGCTTGGCGACGAAGGACGAGCCGTACGCCGCTCCATCGATCCGCGCGCCGCCGACCGTGCCGAGGGCCGGGACGTCCTGCGTATAGACGCGTACGCCGGGCGTGGGGCGTGGCGTCGGTGCGGCCGCTGCGGGCACGGCGACGGCGCAGGACGCAGCGAGCGCAGTGGCGAGGACGACGAGACGACGACCGGACATGAGGACCCTCCCAGGGCAGGCAAAGCACGGACCGACAGCGGACTCTCGTCCGCTGGTGCCTACGCGGGGTGTCGGGTGGCTGAGCGGCCGGAGGCGGTCAGGTGAACAGCCACCTCGGCACGTGAAAGGTCCCTGATCGCTAAAGGCCCTGCGGCGCACGTACGCGGGCTAGGTTGCGAGTGCTTGCCTAAAGTCTCGGGGACCAAGGGGAAGACATGAGCACCTTGACCACTCGACGTTCCCGAGCGCTGGCGGTGGCCCTCTGCGCCGCGCTGGCCGGGCCCATGTATGGCGGTGCCACCGCATCCGCCGCCCCGCGATCCAGCACCACGATCGGCACGGTCGCGCTGATCAAGACCAAGCATTCCTTGACCGGGACACACCAGTGGTACGAGCAGCGTTTCCGAGGCGTCCCGGTCCTCGACGGCTACTACGCCAAGCACACGACTAAGGCCGGCACCGTCGTCCAGGACGGCCGCAAGGCGGTCCCCACCACGCTCGTCATCCAGCCCAAGACGACGTCCGCGGTCGCCACGAGCAGGGCGCTGAGCAACGCCAGCGCTCGTGCGGCACTGCGCACGGTGCCGCCGCAGGGCAAGCTCGGCAGCGGTGAGGCGGCGACCCAACGCGGTACGACGCGCCTCGCGATCACCGTGGACTCTCGTGGCGCAGCCCTCGTCTGGGTCGTAACGGCACGGTCCGGTGAGGGCGTCGTACGCACGCTCGTCGATGCGGCGATCGGACAGGTCCGCAGCACGAAGGTGATGTCACGCAGCGCGGCCGACGGGCACGGGCTGGTCTTCGACCCAAATCCGGTTGCCACGCTGAAGAACGAGAACCTCACCGACCAGGATGACGCCGACCAACCGGCCCTGGACAAGGCGTACAAGACCGTGACGCTGCGTCACCTGACCGGCAACGGGCGCAAGCTCGTCGGGTCGTTCGCGAAGATCATCGAGGCCAAGGGTGGTCTCGCGAGCTCGCTCAACGGCAACTTCCTCTACACCCGCTCGGACGACCGGTTCGAGCAGGTCATGTCGTACTACCACGTGACCGGAGCGCAGGAGTACCTCCAGAAGCTGGGCTTCAAGGACGCCAACAACGAGCCGCAGAAGCTGCGCGTCAACACCTTCTCTGGCGACAACTCGTTCTACTCGCCGGACGACGACACCATCGAGTACGGCGAGGGTGGCGTGGACGACGCCGAGGACGCCGAAGTCATCTGGCACGAGTACGGCCACGCCATCCAGGACGACATCGTCCCGGGCTTCGGCGACTCGCACGACGCCGGCTCGATGGGCGAGGGCTTCGGCGACTACTGGGCCGTGACGATGTCGGTCCCGACCGGTCGAGGCTTCGAGGTGCCGTGCGTCATGGACTGGGACGCGACGTCGTACACCACGACCGTGCCGCACTGCCTGCGTCGGACGGACACCACGAAGACCACGGATGACCAGACCGGCGAGGTGCACGACGACGGCGAGATCTGGTCCGGTGCGCTGTGGGACATCCAGAAGGCGCTCGGTCGCAACAAGTCGGACAAGGTCGTCATCGAGTCGACCTACTTCTATGCGCCGGACACGACCTTCGCGGCGGCTGGCAAGCAGGTCGTCCAGGCGACCAGGGCGCTCTACGGCAAGGACGCGGCGGCGACGGTCACCAAGATCCTGCAGAAGCGGAAGCTGATCCCCTGAGCGTGATCGCTCTCCTTCTGCTGTGAGCAGCAAGGTCTGGTCTCCTCAGCGGCGCGGAGTCACGCTGGGTCCATGAGCGACACGCCACGACCGCCACATCCGTTGAGTCAGCAAGTGGCCGATCAGCTGCTGCAGCAGCGCATCATCGTGCTCGACACCGCGCTCGATGACGAGATCGGGACTCGGTTGATCTCCCAGCTGTTCCTGCTGTCGGCAGCCGACAGTCGCGCCGACATCAGCTTCTGGATCAACTCGCCGGGTGGCTCCGTACCGGCGATGCTCGCGATCATGGACGTGATGCATGCGATCCCGAATGACGTATCGACCTTGGCCCTCGGAATCGCTTGCAGCGCAGGGCAGTTCATCCTCTCCGCGGGGACGAAGGGTAAGAGGTTCGCGCTGCCGCATTCCAAGATCCTGATGCATCAGGGGTCTGCCGGAATCGGAGGCACAGCCGTCGACATCGAGCTGCAGGCCGATGACCTGCGGCACACCCGGGACACCGTGCTCGCCCTGATTGCCGGGCACACGGGCCAGACGGTCGAGCGGGTCTTCGAGGACTCGCTGCGCGACCGGTGGTACACCGCACAGCAGGCCGTGGACTACGGCTTCATCGACACCATCATCGAGTCAGTCGACACCATCCGACCGCGCAAAGCGCCTGTGGGACTTGGAGTTTCGCAATGAGCACCTACACGATCCCCAATGTGATCTCGTCGTCGGCACGTGGTGACCGGGTGATGGATGTCTACAGCCATCTGCTGTCCGAACGGATCGTCTACCTCGGCACCGAGATCGACGACGGCGTCTCCAACGCGATGATCGCGCAGATCCTCCACCTGGAGGCGACCGCGCCCGAGAACGAGATCAACCTCTACATCAACTCGCCTGGCGGCTCGCTGACGGCGACGTTCGCGATCTATGACGCGATGCGGTTCGTCCGGTCTCCGTTAGCGACGACGTGTGTCGGCCAGGCGTGCTCGACCGCGGCCATCCTGCTGGCGGCGGGCGAGGCCGGGCGCCGCAGCGTGCTGCCGCACTCTCGAGTGCTGCTGCACCAGCCGTCAGGGCAGGGCCAGGGGGCGATCCCGGACCTGATCCTTGCGGCCGACGAGGTGATCCGCGTTCGTTCCGAGGCGGAGGAGATCCTGGCGCACCACACGGGTCAGGACCTCGAGGCGTTGCGGCGCGACACTGACCGCGACCGGATCTTCACGCCGCAGGCAGCCGTGGACTACGGCCTGGCGGACCAGGTGGTCTCTTACAGAGAGGTACCGGCGGCCTAGTCCTCACTGGTCGGCATCGGCGGAGCCCTCGCGATAGATCTTGGCCGACGTGATCAGGCCGTTGGCGATGTCATAGATGCCGGCGATCGAGGCACTGCGCGTGCCGCCGTGGGACCACGTCTCCCGCATCTGCGCCACGACGACGGGTCCGCCGTCGATGATCCGGACGATGTCCAGGCGTGGCGTGAGGTGCACGAAAGCGTTGGTGAAGAACTCCCGCAGCTCGGAGGCCCGGATCGTGTCCGCTCCGGTCACCCACGTCGCGTCAGGCGCGAAGCCCGCCATGAGCGCTTCGATGTCGCGCGCGTTGAAGGCGGCGATGTGGCTCTGCAGTGCCGAGGAACTACTGGTGCTCATGACTGGTCACGGTAGCGGGGGCGGGCGCGTCCGAGAGCCGTCGCCGAAAGCGGCAGTGCTTCGTCCGGAATGGAGGTCACCATGGCCTGATGGACGTGGACACCCGAGGGAGCAGACCGATGAGTGATGTCACCACATGGTTGCTTGATACCGATCCGGCCATCCGGTGGCAGTTGCTTCGGGATCTCACGGACGCGCCGGCCGAGGAGGTGCGTGCGGAGCGTGCCAAGGTTGCCGAAACAGGTTGGGGCAGAAGGATTCTCGACTTGCAGGTGGATGGTCAGTGGGCCGGCGGCGCGTGCTTCCCGGGTCCCGACTGGCGAGCCCCGAGGCCGATCGTCGGTGACCCGGACGGTCAGCCGTGGACCGCGACGCTGCCGACCCTTCGGCTCCTTCGCGAGTTCGGGATCGACCCAGCCGACCCGGCGGTCCGCACGGCGGTCATCGGCGTACGGGAGAGCTCGCGGTGGGAGCACGCCGACGAGCCGTTCTTCAAGGGAGAGGTGGAGCCGTGCATCAACGGCGGCACCGTCGTACTGGGCGCGTACTTCGGTGAGGACGTCGACGGCATCGTGACCCGGCTGCTCGGAGATCAGCTCGAGGACGGCGGGTGGAACTGCGAGGCCGAGTACGGGTCGACCAGATCGTCGTTCAACTCCACGATCTGTGTGCTGGAGGGATTCTTGGAGTACGAGCGTGCCGGCGGGGCGATCGCGGTCGCCGATGCGCGGCGGCGGGGTGAGGAGTACCTGCTGTCGCGCAACCTCTTCCGCCGTGCGAGCACCGGCGAGGTGGGGGACCCGGAGTGGCTGACCTACTCGTTCCCGGCGCAGTGGCACTACGACGTGCTGCGTGGGCTCGACTACTTCCGATCCGTCGGCGGGTCGCCCGACCCGCGGCTGGCCGAGGCGGCACAGCAGGTGCGCGACAAGCAGCAGCCGGACGGCACCTGGCTGCTGGAGAACACCCATCCTGGTCTCGCGCACCTCGAGATGGAGGACGGCGACGGCAAGCCGAGCCGTTGGAACACGCTGCGTGCGCTCCGGAGCTTGCGCTGGTGTGACGCCGCCACCGCTCGCCTCGCGTAGCGGCTCGCCGGCTCAACCAGCGTTTCGGGGTGGCTCGACGGACTGCTGGCTGGGGAGCTGGTCCTGCTTGACCAGGCCGACGGGGCAGGTCATGCCGTTGGGGCCGTGGTTGCAGTAGCCGCCGGGGTTCTTGTGGAGGTACTGCTGGTGGTAACCCTCGGCGTAGTAGAACTCACCGACCTCAGCGGCCGGTCGCATCTCGGTTGAGATCTCGCCAAACCCGTTGTCCTGCAACACTTTCTGGAACGCCTCACGGGTCGCGAGCGCGGCCGCTTCCTGCTCGGGTGTCGTCCAGTAGATGGCCGATCGGTACTGCGTGCCGATGTCGTTGCCCTGGCGGTTGGCGGTCGTCGGGTCGTGGTTCTCCCAGAACGACTTGAGCAGCAGCTCCGGAGAGGTCCGCGCAGGGTCGTACGCCACGAGCACCGCCTCGGTGTGCCCGGTCCGTCCGGTGCAGGTCTCCTCGTAGGTCGGGTTCGTGGTGAACCCACCCATGTAGCCGGCCGCGGTCGTCACAACACCGGGCAGCTTCCAGAAGATCCGCTCGGTGCCCCAGAAGCAGCCCATCGCGACGTACATCACCTGCGTGCCCTCGGGCCACGGGCCGTGCATGGAGGTGCCCAGCACCTCGTGCGTATCGGGGATCCCAGGCAGCGGATCGGGGCGCCCTGGCAGGGCATCCTCGGGAGTAACCATCGTCTTGCGCTGACCGAGTCCGAAAACCATGTGTTCGAGTGTCACACTTTGGTCAACATTCGTCAGCCCCTCCGTCATCCCGGGCGGAAGGGCTGACGGGCAAATAAGGCCTCAGCAGGTCTTGTAGCCCGCCTTGACCTTGTAGTAGACGCAGGACTCGATGGCGTGGCCCGCGGCGTTGTTGAGCGTGGCTGTGTCGCCGTCGTTGTTCCAGACGTAGCCGGTCTTGTTCCAGTACACGTTGGTGATGCTGATGCTGCCCTTGCCGGTGTGCAGCGTCACCGTGGCGCGCGGCCGCAGCGTGAGCGACGGGAACGTGTAGCGGAAGTGGTTGCCGCGGTCATAGATGACGTATCCCTTGAGGTTGTACGCCTTCGTCGTCGAGGTGTTCGTCAGCGCGATGGTCTCGCGGTTGAGATACGTATTGGTCGTCGGATCGGTGCCCGGGATCTTCGTCTCGACGACGAACCGCCGGAACTGCAGCGGTTGGGTCGCCGCGTCGGCGTGTGGATGTGATGCGACGACGGTCGCCGTCGCGAGCGAAGCGGCAGCAATGAGCACGGTGGATCGGCGCATGATGTTTTCCCCCAGTGAAGCGTGGTGTATGAGGGTGAATTTACTCGCGCTTTACCTTTTGCATACCTGATCTTGAATATCTGAGAAAAGTGGATCCGAGCCGGAAGAATCCAGTCGCCCGGCGTCCGGTCACGTGGCAGAGTCAACGACCGTGGTGCGGATCATCGAGGTCGACGGACTGAGCAACGAACCGGCGCAGCAACGGCTGTTTGCGGCGTGGAACGAGGTGTACACCAGCGCTTCCCGACATCTGTTCGGCAACGAGCACTCCGGCTTCACCGTCGAGGAGATGGTCGGGCGCAGGCGTGGGAGCAACCACCAGTTCGTCGATCGGGCGGCCGTCGATGGCGAGCCGGTCGGCGAGATTGATCCGGCTGCCGTGGTGGGAATGATGAGCGTCGCCGAGCCACTGAAGGACAACACCGACACCGGGCTCCTGCGACTCGCAGTGCTGCCCGAGCATCGCCGCAGCGGTGTCGGAACCGAGCTGTTGCGCGTGGGGGAGCGGGTGATCGCCGAGCATGGTCGCTCGGTCGTGCAGGCGATCACCGAGTGGACTGAGGGCAATGCCGACGAGTCAGGCGAAGGGTTCGCGGCGGCGTACGGATACGCCCCTGCTCAGACGACCATCCGATCAGCAATGCCGATCCGTCGTGGCGAGCACGACCTGGACCATCTGCGGCAGCTGATGGCCGGCGACGGCGTCGAGGACGCGGCGGCCTTCGAGATCGAGGCGAGCGTGGACGACCTGCCCGAGGCATGGCTGGGTGACCTGGCCGTACTGGAGCAACGAATGAGCACCGATGCGCCGCAGGGCGACACGACGTTGGAGGAAGAGTCCTGGGATGCAGCCCGCGTCCGTGAGGAGCTCCGCTGGGCGCTCGACTCGGGACGGCAGGTGATCACGGCTGTGGCACGCGACCGGCTGTCGGACCGGCTCATGGGCTTCACGCAGATCCAGGTGCCGCCGACCGACCCGACCCTGGCGTACCAGCAGGACACGCTCGTCCTGCGCGAGGCGCGGGGCAACGGCCTCGGTCTGCGGTTGAAGGCCTGCGCGGCGCTCGAGCTGATCAAGACCAGCGACGAGGTGACGCGCATCCGTACCTGGAACGCCGACGACAACACCCACATGCTCGCGGTCAACGCGGACCTGGGTTACGAGCGTGAGGGATACCTGCGGGTGTGGGAGAAGCAGCTCTGAATGCCGTGCCACGACTGATCGTGCTCAACGGTCCGCCCGCGGTCGGCAAGTCGACGCTCGCGGCGCGGTACGCCGACGACCATCCGCTGGCACTCAACCTGGACCTCGATCGCGTGCACCTGCTGCTCGGCGGTGCGGACGACAACGCGCTCGATGGCTATATGGCCACGCGGGACCTGGCTGCGGCGATGGCGCGTACGCACCTGCAGGCCGGGCATGACGTCGTCGTGCCGCAGTACCTCGCGCGGCCGTTGTTTCTCGAGCGCCTCGAGGCGCTCGCCGGTGAGATCGGTGCCGCCTTCCACGAGATCGTGCTGCTCGACAGCCTGCAGCGACTCGAAGCGCGGTTCGCCCATCGCAGCGCGACCAGCGCGGAGCCCGAGCACCAGCTAGCCGCCCGAGCCGTAGCGACGGGCGGTGAGCAATCGCTTCCTGCGATGCGCGCGCGCCTCGTCGAGCTGGTCGCCACCCGGCCGCTCGCGGTGGTCATCGACTGCCCCGAGGGCCAGGAGGACACGACCTACCGGGCGATCCTGCACGCGGTGGGCGAAGCCTGAAGGGCTCCTCATCTGGCACGCTCAGCGCATGACCGAACTCGTCATCACCACCCTCGCCGAGCGGCCCGAGCTCGCCGCCCGGTGGTACGAGATCGCTGACTCCTGGCCGCGATTCATGCTCCAGGACCCGGTCGGTGACGCTCTGTGGCATCGGCTGCCCGAGGCGTTCCCGGAGTACAGCGTCATCGCCACCTCCGGCGACACGATCGTGGCGCGCGGCCGGTCCGTGCCCTTCGCCTTCCCGACCGAGGAGCGGCCCGAGCTGCCTGACTCCGGCTGGGACCGGGCGATGATCTGGGCGATGGAGGATCACGCCGACGGCGTACGTCCGACCGCGGCCAGCGCGCTCGAGATCGCGATCGACAAGTCCCAGCTCGGCCAGGGTCTGTCGTCGGTCATGGTCGGTGCGCTGCGCGTTGCCGTACGCCGGCAGGGGCACGACGCGTTGTACGCACCGGTGCGGCCCAACGGCAAGACCGACCCGTCGCAGCCGATGACGGAGTACGTCGAGCAGCGTCGCGAGGACGGCCTGCCGACCGATCCGTGGCTGCGCGTCCACGTCCGCGCGGGCGGCACGATCGTGAAGGTTGCGCCGGCGTCGATGATCATCGCGGGGTCGCTGGACGAGTGGCGAGGCTGGACCGGGCTGCCGTTCGACGAGGACGGTGACGTGGTCGTACCAGGTGGACTGACCCCCGTGCGCTGCCACCTGGCCGACAACGTCGCCACCTATGTCGAGGCGAATGTCTGGGTGCGGCACGACCTGACCTGAATGCTGCGCCCACGCCGGTCCGGCACAGGGCTCCGACGCCGGTAACCTTGGCGGGTGCTGACCGTGCAAGACGCCCTCCTGACCCTGCAGAAGTTCTGGACCGATCGGGGCTGCATGGTGGTGCAGCCCTACAACTCCGAGGTCGGAGCGGGAACCATGAACCCGGCCACCCTCATGAGGGTGCTCGGACCCGAGCCGTGGCGAGCGGCGTACGTCGAGCCCTCGGTGCGGCCCGACGACAGCCGCTACGGCGAGAACCCCAACCGTCTGCAGACCCACACCCAGTTCCAGGTGATCCTCAAGCCGGACCCGGGCAACCCGCAGGAGCTCTACCTCGAGTCGCTGCAGGCGCTGGACATCGACATCCACGCCCATGACGTGCGCTTCGTCGAGGACAACTGGGCGCAGCCGGCGATCGGTGCGTGGGGTCTGGGCTGGGAGGTCTGGCTCGACGGCATGGAGATCACCCAGTTCACCTACTTCCAGCAGGTGGGTGGCCAGAACCTCGACCCGGTGAGCGTCGAGCTCACCTACGGCATCGAGCGCATCATGATGGCCCAGCAGGGCGTCACGCACTTCAAGGACCTGCAGTACGCGCCAGGTGTCACCTATGGCGAGGCGTTCGGCCAGCAGGAGTACGAGATGTCTCGCTACTACCTCGACGACGCCGACGTGCCGGCCAACCGCGAGCTGTTCGACCACTACACGTCCGAGGCGCAGCGGATGGTCGACGCGCGACTGCCGATCCCTGCGCACAACTACGTCCTGAAGTCCTCCCACGCGTTCAACGTGCTCGACGCCCGAGGCGCGATCTCCACGACCGAGCGGGCCAAGGCGTTCTCGACGATGCGTCGACTCTCGCGCGAGGTCGCCAAGCTGTGGGTCGAGCGCCGCGAGGAGCTCGACTATCCACTGCTGAAGTCCGAGGGTCCCAAGATCCAGGCCGGCGCCGCACTGATGCCGCCGCAGCCCGACCCCGATGACATCGGAACCGTTGCGGCAGAGGCAGATTCGCAGACCTTCGCTCTCGAGGTCGGTGTCGAGGAGCTCCCCCCGCACGTCGTCGAGCAGGCCATCGAGCAGGTCCGTACGACACTCACCGAGCGTCTCGCTGGCACGCGCCTCACGTATGGCGCCATTGATGTTGTCGGTACGCCGCGCCGCATCGTGGCCACGGTCGCGGGCGTCTCCGCCCATGAGCCCAATGCCGAGACGCTGCGCAAGGGTCCGAAGGTCGCGGCGGCGTACGACGCGGACGGCAACCCGACGAAGCCGGCCGAGGGATTTGCCCGCGGCCAGAAGGTCGATGTGGCGGACCTCGTGCGCGCCGAGTTCGACGGCGCGGAGCACGTGGCGGTCAAGGTCACCGAGTCCGGTCGCGACGTGCTCGCCGTGATGGGCGAGATCGTCGAGGTCATCGTCTCCGGGCTGCGTGCCGACAAGAACATGAAGTGGAGCGACCCCGAGCTGGTCTACAGCCGTCCGATCCGTTGGGTCGTCGCGCTGTGGGGCAGCTACGTCGTCCCGGCCGAGGTCTCAAAGCTGAGGGCGGGGCGCACGACCTACGTCCAACGTACTGACCTGCAGCCGCACGTCTCGGTGAAGGACGCGGCGTCGTTCAAGCACGTGCTCGAGACGCACCACCTCGTGCTCGACCCGAAGGTGCGCCGGCAGCAGGTCGTCGATCAGGCCGCCAAGCTCGCCGAATCTGTCGGTGGCACAGTCGATTTCGAGGGCGAGTCCGCGCTGGTCGATGAGATCACCAACCTCGTCGAGCAGCCGCACGGCATTCTCGGGACCTTCGGGCCGTCCTACCTCGAGCTGCCTGAGCAGATCCTGACGACGGTCATGCGTAAGCACCAGCGCTACCTGCCGGTGCGCGATGCGGCGGGCAAGTTGATGCCGTACTTCGTGACCATCGCCAACGGTGACTGCGACGACGAGCTCGTACGCCTGGGCAACGAGTCGGTGCTGCGCGCGCGCTACGAGGACGCCGCCTTCTTCTACCAGGCCGACCTCAAGGTGCCGCTTGCTGATCTGCGCTCGAAGATCAGCAAGCTGACCTTCGAGGACCGCATCGGATCGATGGCTGACCGTGCCGGCCGCATTGCCGATGTCGCGACCGTGCTCGCGGCCGACGTCGACCTGTCGGGTCCCGAGAAGACCACCCTCAAGCGAGCAGGCGAGCTGGCCAAGTTCGACCTGTCGTCCTCGATGGTCGTCGAGCTGTCTTCGCTGGCCGGGACGATGGCCCAGGAGTACGCCGCACGCGCCGGCGAGACGCCTGAGGTCGCCGCTGCACTGCTCGAGATGGAGCAGCCTCGAACCGCTGGTGGGGCGTTGCCGGAGTCCAAGCCGGGTGCGTTGCTCGCGCTCGCCGACCGGCTCGATCTGCTGATGGCGATGTTTGCCCTGGGCGCCAAGCCGACCGGATCGTCGGACCCGTTCGCGCTGCGTCGGGCGGCGCTCGGCGCAGTCAGCATCCTGCGGAGTCAGCCCGCGCTGGCAGGCATCACGGTGGACTCCGGTCTGGCGGCTGCGGCGGATCGTCTGCGCAAGCAGGGCATCGAGGTCAGCGATGAATCCGTAGCATCTGCAAAGGAATTCATCGAGGGACGCTTCGCTCAACAGCTTCGCGACGAAGGCGTCTCTGCTGGTCTGGTCACGGCCGTTCAGCCGCTCGCGGCGGCGCCCGGCAAGGCCGAGCACGCCCTCAACGACATCGCGACGGTGCGTCGTCTCGATGCCTTCCCAGCGTTGGTCGAGGCCGTGCAGCGGATCACTCGCATCGTCCCTAAGGGCACGGAGCCGTCGTACGACCGCGCTCACCTGACCGAGCCGGCCGAGGTGGCGCTTGCCGACGTCGTCGACGGTCTGCCCGACCACGCCGCCGACTCGATCCCCGAGTGGACGACCGATGCCGATGCACTGGTCGAGCCACTCGTCCGGTTCTTCGACGACGTGCTGGTGATGGCCGACGACGCTGCGGTGAAGGCCGCGCGTCTGGGCCTGCTGCAGACCGTCGTCGAGCGTGCCCCGAGCGGCATCGCCTGGCAGGCGCTGCACACCGCGATCGCCTGATGGCCTGGACACCGTCCGACCTGTCTGCGGGCTGGGCAACGGATCTGGCCATTCTCGAGCTGAACGGTTCGGTCATCGACGACCGTGGGGACCACCTGGTCGTCACGACCCCGAGCAACCCGCAGTTCCACTGGGGCAACTTCGTTCTGGTCACTGATCCGGACACGGTCGACCAGGCAGGGCGCTGGGTGGCCGTGTTCGAGGACGCGCTGCCACAGGCGACCTGGCGGTCGATCGGGCTCCCGCGCGAGCCGAGCGATCGTGCGGCCTGGCACGACGTTGGTGTCGAGATCGACGTCGATGAGGTGCTCGCCGCGACGCGTCCGCCGCGGCCGGGGCCGCTCGCTGCGGGATACACCTCGCGCGCCCTGGTGAGCGACGACGACTGGAGTCAGCTCCTGCAGCGGGACCTCGACGAGAACGCCCGCAGCGGGGAGCACGACCCGTCCGACTTCCGGTCGTTCGCCGAGGCGCTGGGGCAGTCGCAGCGCGCCATGTCGGAAAACGGCTCCGGCGCCTGGTTCGGCGCGTTCGATGGCGACGGTGGGCTGGTGGCCGAGCTCGGGATCGTCGCATGCGGTGCGCGGGCGAGGTACCAGCGGGTCGGCACCGACCCACGGCACCGCCGCCGCGGCCTCGCCTCGCACCTGCTCGGCGTGGCTGCGCAATGGAGTGCGTCTCGAGGGTGTGACCAGTGGGTCATCGTCACGGGGGCCGACAATCCCGCCGGTCGGGTGTACCGCTCGGTCGGGTTCGAACCATCGGCCGGCAGCTTCAGCGCATACCGGCTCCCGCCTCGCTGACGGTGGGCTGAGCCTCGCTGGCAGCACGGCCTAGCCTGGGCTCATGACAGAGCAGTCACAGCCAGGGTTCGCCACGCGAGCGATCCACGCCGGCCAGGAGCCGGACCCTCGTACCGGTTCGGTCGTACCCGCGATCTACCAGACGTCGACCTACAAGCAGGACGGCGTAGGTGGTTTCCGAGAGGGTTACGAGTACTCCCGATCGGCGAACCCGACGCGTACCGCGTTGGAGACGTGCATCGCTGAGCTTGAAGGCGGGGCAAGGGGATTCGCGTTTGCCTCGGGTCTCGCGGGCGAGGACACGATCATGCGGGCGTTGCTCAAGCCGGGCGATCACATGGTGGTGCCGACGGACGCCTATGGCGGCACGTACCGGTTGATCAACACGGTGCAGCGCACCTGGGGTGTCGACCACAGCCTCGCCAAGGTCAGCCAGGCCGACGCCATCCGCGGTGAGATCCGGCCGGGCGTCACCAAGATCGTGTGGGTCGAGACGCCCACCAACCCGCTGCTCGGCATCTCCGACATCGAGGCCGTCGCACAGGTCGCGCACGACGCCGGCGCACTGCTGGTCGTCGACAACACCTTCGCCTCGCCATACCTCCAGCAGCCGATCTCGCTGGGCGCCGACGTCGTCGTGCACTCGACCACGAAGTACTGCGGTGGCCACTCGGACGTAGTCGGCGGAGCGGTCGTCGTCGCCAAAGACATTGCGGTCAAAGAGTTCTCGGACGCAGCAGACCGGATCGCGTTCCACCAGAACTCCATGGGTGCCGTGGCCGGGCCGATGGACTCCTGGCTCACGCTGCGCGGGCTCAAGACGCTTGCCGTACGCATGGAGCGCCACAGCGACAACGCCGAGAAGGTCGTGGAGTTCCTGCAGTCACGCAAGGACGTGACTCACATCCACTACCCCGGGCTCGACTCCCACCCCAACCACGACATCGCGGCCAAGCAGATGAAGCGCTTCGGTGGGATGGTGAGCTTCCAGATCGACGGAGGCGTGGAGCGCGCGCTGGACGTCGTCGGTCGTACGAAGGTCTGGGCCCTGGGCGAGTCGCTCGGCGGCGTCGAGTCGCTGATCGAGCACCCCGGCCGCATGACCCACGCGAGCGTCGCGGGCACCGAGCTCGAGGTCCCGGCGGACCTGATCCGGCTCTCTGTCGGTATCGAGGACGTCGAGGACCTGCTCGCCGACCTGGAGCAGGCGCTCGCCTGACCGCCGGCGACTACCCCGCTCAGATGGTCACTTCCCGGGGTGAGATGACCAGTCATCCGACCCCGGGAAGTGCACCTTTCGGCGGGGTAGTGCGGGGACTGGCCCTTCGGATTGCTTCCGCCTCGCGCGCCATAGTCTCCGGCAGCGTCGAGCCGAATCGCGCAACGCTGTCGGCGTGGTCGGCTCGAAGCCGGGTGATGGCGTCCGCGCGCCGAGCGCCCCAGTAGTCCTCCCAGTACAACCGGGTCACGCCGAGCCGCCTGTCTCGTACGAGACGCTCGCGCTTGCGCTCGTCCCACGCGACGGCGTCGGCTGGCTTGCTCGCCACTCCGCCCTCGTCGGTGGATTGGTACTTGGTCCGGCCGTCGGCCTCGATGACGTGGTTACCGACTCGCAGGTCGCACCACTTCACGCCCTCGCGGGTCCGTACGGGGAATTGCGTCTCCGGTACGCCGATGCCGGCCTCGAGCACCAGCTCTCTCGCCAAGGACTCGTTCGGGTTCTCCGCACCTGCGTCGCCGAGCTCGACGCAGGTGCGGGCGGCTCGTACGCCGGGCCAGCGGCGCATGATCGCGTGGGCGTGCTCCAGCTCGTCTCGTGCAATACCCATGCGTAGCGCCGAGTCGCACGCCACCAGACCGTGGCGGACGCCGCGCTCGCGGGCAATGTCGACCGCCGTGCGTGCACGGTCGAGCGAGGCGAGCCCGTCAATCTGGACGATCTGCGTGGCGTCGAACGAGGCGAGGTGGTGAGTGACGCCGTTCTTGCTCCACGTGTTGGTGAAGCCAGGTCTGGTCACGTGCACCTGTGGTCCGTGGGGGCGAAGGATGGCCAGTCCGAGCAGGTGCGCGGCCGAGTCATGGCTCAGGACCCACCCGTGACGTAGCTGGAGGATCGTCGCGCGTGCGAGCAGGAGCGGCCGGCCGACGTATTCATCGAGTCCCGCCCAGATCTGCGCCGTGGTGACCACACCGTGCCTGACTCGTATCCAGTCGCTATTGCGCACTCTCCGTCGCGCCTCGGCAGGGGTTACTCCGAGCCCGAGCAGCTGCTTCCGTGACAGCACGCCGTAGTGAGTGGCGAACGCACCAAGGACACGAGGGTCGACCGAATCGCTCATGCGCAGACCGTGACGGCCCGCCCAGGCGATACGTGAGCGTTGCTCGAGCCACGGTGGATGGGAAGTGCGGCGGAGCGGGGGTGTGGACGGCGTCAGACGCCGACTACCCCGCTGATGTGACGACTTCCCCGCGTGAGCTGACCAGTCATCCGACCCGGGGGAGTGGACGTTTCGGCGGGGTAGTCGAAGATGTATGCGCGCCGGGTGCTCAGGGCTGGGGCTGCCAGCCGATGTCGCGGCCGGTGTTGCCGAGCAGCCGCTGCAGGCCCGCACCGTCGTCCGGCGTCTGGACCATCGGGCCGAACGCTCCGGGGGATCCGGCGGGGTCGAACTGCGCGGTGAACTCCGCGCCGATCGCGACGAGCTCGGGGTGCGGGTCGTACGCCTGGCCCGTGCCCTTCGCCAGGTCCCAGCCGTGCACGAGGACCTCGTTGAGGGCGACCAGGCCGCCGACCTCGCCCGGCATCTCGATGCCACCGGCCTTGGTCATTCCGGTCCAGGCGTCGGGGTCCTCCCAGGCGTCGGCCAGGCTCTTGAGGCGGTGCGGGATGACGGCCTTCCAGTCGTCGGCGAGGTGCTCGGTGCGGCCCAGCGGTGGTGGTCCGTCCATCACCTCGAGGTTGGTCTTCTGCGCGGCCCACGTGAACGCCGTGGAGAGCCCGGCGAGATGGTCGAGCAGGTCGCCGACCTGGTAGTCGGGGCACGGCGTCGGTGCACTCAGCTGGTGGTCGTCGGTCTGCTGCACAAGGTGTGACACGAGCTCCGTGGCGTGCCGCAGGCTGGGTCGTTCAGTCATCTGGCTGGCTCCGTCGTGGTGGGGATGGTGCCGACGAGGCTGTCAGGTCGAGCGGCCGACCGACAAGGTTCTTCGGCAGAACGAGCAGGATCGGAGCGGATCCGTCAGCGCGGCTTCAGCTCCATCTCGTGCATGACCTCCACAACCTCGAACCCGAACCCGGTGTTGACCCGCTGCATCGCGCCGTTGCTCTGAGCGGTCCAGGTGTGCACCCATCGCACGTCGCTCTCGGCCTCGCGGATCTGGGCGTAGTTCGCGGCCTTCAGCAGCGCGCCGAGCCCGTGCCCGCGGTGCTCCTCCAGGACGAGGGTGTCGTCCTGGATCGCGTTCGAGCCGTCGGAGCGATCGACGTAGACCAGGGTGTAGCCGGCGGGTGAGCCGTCGGAGTGCTGGGCGAACGCGACATAGCTGCGGTACGACCGCGCCATCCGCTCCTCGCTCTGCCGGATCCTGTCGGGCGTGATGATCCGGTGGTCTCGGGTCAGGTCGCCGGTCGGCACATCCGCCGACATCGCAGTCCACATATGCGCGTACGCCTCGATCAGGTCGTCGGGCGTGGCGCCGGTCCAGGTGATCACGCGGTACGCCTCTTCGGACGACGGCGTCCGCGGTGCGCCGGGCCAGGCGAGGGCGAGGTGGTCCTCGACGTGCGAACTGACGAAGCCGCGCGCGAGGGCGAACCGGCCGCCGAGCGAGTTCTCGAGTGTCTGGTCAGGCGCGATGTTGAGCTCTACGGCCGCGATCGTCCGACCAAGCGCAGCCATCCTGGCGACCGCCCAGTTCCACAGAGCCGTGCCGACTCCTCGCCCGCGCGCCGCTGGAGGGACGCCGATCTCGACGTCGACAACATCCACGTCGTCCTCGATGTCGTACTCGAAAAGCATTGCGCCACAGATCGATTCGCCCTCATACGCGGCGACCGCAAGGCGGGTACGACGAGGACTTGGGTTGCGCAGGGATGTCGCCAGGGCGTCGTACGTCGAGAACACCGGAGCCTTGCGGCCGTCAGTGACGCCGCTCTTGAACGTGTCGTACCAGGCGCGGAAGGACGCCTCGTCATGCGGATCGACTTCGGTCGTTGTGGGGTGCGCCATGTGGCCATCGTGGCGATCGAGCGTCGCCTGAGCCAACGATTTCTTGGGATGCGCCGGGAGGATCGCAGAAATGGAGTCGTGATATCCGGGCTCGGGATGGGAGGTTGGGCAACGTGACTGACGCGGTAAGGGCAGAAGGCCTGATCAAGCATTACAAGGACGTCAAGGCGATCGACGGTGTCTCGTTGGCGGTGCCCGAGGGCACGGTGCTCGGGATGTTGGGCCCCAACGGGGCCGGTAAGACCACGACGGTCCGCGTCCTGACGACCCTCATCCGTCCCGACGCCGGCACGGCCACAGTCGCGGGTGCGGACGTCATCAACCAGCCTGATCAGGTGCGCAGCAAGATCGGGGTGTCCGGTCAGTACGCCGCTGTCGATGAGTACCTCACGGGCTACGAGAACCTTGAGATGGTGGGGCGGCTCTACCACCTGCCGGCGAGCCAGGCGCGGGCACGAGCGCGCGAGCTGCTCGGCGAGTTCCGGCTGGAGGACGCGGCGGACCGCCCGGCGAAGACGTACTCCGGCGGTATGCGACGACGCCTCGACCTGGCGGGCGCGCTGGTCGCTCGGCCGCCCGTGATCTTCCTCGACGAGCCGACCACCGGCCTCGACCCGCGTAGCCGCGGTGACATGTGGGAGGTCATCGAAGGCTTGGTGTCCGAGGGCACCTCAGTGCTGCTGACGACGCAGTACCTCGAGGAGGCCGACCGGCTCGCCGACAACATCATCGTGATCGATCGCGGTCGGATCATCGCCGAGGGCACCGCCGACGAGCTCAAGGCGCAGGTGGGTGGCGAGCGGCTCACGGTGACGGTTGCCGAGCCCGAGCGGCTGCGCGAGACCGCGCAGACGCTCAGCGAGCTCGGTTCCGGAGAGGCCGAGGTCAACGACCACACGCGCACCGTGATCGTGCCGGTGACCGGTGGCACGCAGTCCCTGCTGCTCGCCGTCAGACAGCTGGACGAACGGTCGATCACGGTGCAGGACATCGGGATTCGACGCCCAACACTTGACGACGCCTTCTTGTCGCTGACAGGCCACAAGGCCGAGGACGAGGAGAGCGACGCCGACGACGAGCGCGAGCGAGAGGCACAGACCGTATGACTACCGTGAGCGCGGCACACCTGGTGGGCGATGCCGCGACCGTCGCCAAGCGCAACTTGATCAAGATCAAGCGGGTCCCGGACCTGCTGGTGTTCACCACCATGCAGCCGATCATGTTCGTCCTGCTGTTCGGCTTCGTCTTCGGCAGCCTGGCGCCCGCTGACCCCCAGGGATACCGGGAGTTCATGATGGCGGGCATCTTTGCCCAGACCATCATCTTCGGCGCGACGATCACCGGATCCGGCATGGCCGAGGACATGCAGAAGGGCATCATCGACCGGTTCCGGACGCTGCCCATGCATCCGGGTTCGGTGCTGTTCGGCCGGACGATCTCGGACCTGCTCAACAACCTGATTGTGCTGGTCGTCATGTCGCTGACCGGGCTGGTCATCGGGTGGCGGATCCGCGAAGGCTTCGTCAAGGCGTTGGTCGCGTACGGCCTGCTGCTGCTGTTCGCCTACGCGTTCTCGTGGGTGATGGCGTTCGTCGGGCTCAAGGTCCGTACGCCCGAGATCGTCAACAACGCGGCGTTCATCGTGATCTTCCCGCTGACCTTCATCGCCAACACGTTCGTGCCGGCCGAGAACATGCCGGCCGTGCTCAAGACGCTGGCCGGCTGGAACCCCGTCTCGACGATCACCCATGCGGCTCGGGAGAACTTCGGCAACCTGTTCGCCCTGCCGGACGCGAAGGGACGCACCGACGCGGCTCGGCTCGGCGAGATCGAGTACACCTGGGCACTTAAGCACGCCGAGCTCTACACGCTCGGGTGGGTTGTGCTGCTGCTGGCGATCTTCGTGCCGCTGTCGACCGCCGCCTACAAGAAGGCCGTCGCCCGCTGACATCGCCGGTCGAGTAGGCGAGGACCTAGCCTCCGCTGGCGCTCCGGCTACTCGACCAGCGGGGTGGTCAGGCGGCGGGGGCGAGGCCGGGCCAGACGCGGGAGGGGTACGTCCGTCGCAGGACCGGCGCGATCTCGCCCACGAAGGTCTCCACACTGCGTCGTACGACATCGGCCGGCAGGCCAGGGACCTCCAGGGGAATGCCGGTCAGCTCGTGCCCGAACGCCTCGTGATACCTGCCGAGCTTGTCCAGCACCTGCTCAGGCGACCCGATCAGCGCAGACCCCTGATCGACGAACTCCTCCAGCGTCGAGAACGGCAGCTTGTTGTGCTTCGCGCCTGGCGAGCTCACGAAGGCATCGAACGCGGGGCGGTACGTCCGCAGCGCCTCCTGCGTGGTCGGCGCCACCAGCAGGCCGTTGAACCCCGCGCCCACAACAGCGTCCGCCGGGTCGTGCCCGTGCGCCTCCCAGCGTTCGCGGTAGTGCCGGACGAGCGCGGCGTACTTCTCCAGCGGGTGAAAGCCGTTGGCGGAGAACAGGGGTTCGCCGAATCGTGCTGCCAGCTCAGTGGATTCGGTCGAGGACGCGGACCCGTGCCAGATCGGGATGGTCGGCTGCTGCAACGGCCGCGGCTGGGTGGTGGCGTCGACCAGGTCGGGTCGGTAGGTGCCCGACCAGGTGACATCCTCTTCGCGCAGCAGCCGGCGGAGCAGGTCGTACTTCTCCCGGTTGCGGTCCCACTGCCCGTCGAGGTCGTAGCCGAAGAGTGCGTTCTGCTCCGGGTCGTTGCCCTTGCCGATGATGATGTCGAGCCGTCCGCCGCTGAGCTGGTCGAGGGTGGCGTAGTCCTCGGCCACCCGCACCGGGTCCAGCAGCGACAGCACCGTCACCGTCGTCAGCAGCCTGATCCGCGACGTGCGCGCTGCGATGTAGGCGAGCACGACCGGGGGAGAGGACGACACGAATCGCTGCGCGTGCCGTTCGCCGACTCCGTACGCGTCGAGACCCAGCTCCTCCGCCCATTGCGCCTGGCGTACGACGTGCTGGAACCTCTCGTACGGCGAAAGTGCCTCTCCCGTCACAGGATCCGGGCTGTTGTCGATGAGCGTGTAGGTACAGATCTTCACGCGGGTGCCTTCTCGCCAGCGGTCACGCGGGTCTCGATCCGGTTGCCGGACGGCGGAGCCGGGCAGGTGCCGAACTCGGTGAACGCATACGGCAGGTTCAGCGTCCGGTTGAAGTCCACCTCGGCCGTGCCGTCGGCGGACGGTACGCCGGTGGTGACTGTCCTCCAGAGCGCGGTCTCGGCGCCGTTGGTCGCGTCGTGGAAGATCAGGGTGAGCGCGCCGTCCGCGGACTCACCCACGGCGAGCCGATGGCTCTGGCCGGCGAGTTCCAGCTCGAGCTCGCCGATGAGACGGACGTGCTGCCGCAGGTCCGCCCTGGCGGTCGCCACCTCGACCCGGCGCGGCTCGGCCCAGCGGGTGAGCCGGCCCTCCACGACCCAGGCGGGGTCGTACTCGAAGGTGGGAACGCCGTCGAAGCGAGCCCGCGTGGGCGCGGACGCGTCTCGGGTGCGTACGGCGAACCGGCCACCTCGAAGGAGGAGCTGCACGCGGCGGGTTCCGACTCTCACCCAGTCGAGCGAGCCGGCCTCGGCAACGGTCGCCGCGATGACGCCGTCGACCGGTTTGCCATCCACCGTGATCCCGGCGTCCGCATCGGCCTCGACATGAGCGTCGACCGCGCTGGCCCACCACCGGCCCGGTAGGCCGTCGACTGTGCCGGGCTCGCCTGGTAGCCAAGCGAATCCGGTGAGGGAGAGCCAGCCGTACTCGGTGGCGAGGTCTGCCTCACGCTGGGCATGCCAGCGCTCCCACTCGACCTCGGACCGGGTGACCTGGTCGATAGTCATGCCACGACCGCCTTCGGAGTGGCGTGCTCGGCCCGGCCGGCGCGCTGCTCGCGGCGAGCGACCTCGGCACGGACCAGCGGGATGACCTGTCGGCCGAAGTCGACGGCGTCGTCGTACAGGTGGTAGCCACGGGCCGAGAAGATCCGGACGCCCAGGTCGTAGTAGTCGAGCAAGGCGGCAGCGACGGTCTCCGGCGTACCGACCAGTGCAGTCGAGTTGCCACCGCCACCGGTGGCGGCCGAGGTCGCGGTCCAGAGTGCGCGGTCGTGCCGCTCACCCGACGCGGCCGCGTTGAGAAGTCGTTGCGACCCAGCGTTCTCTGGCTGAGATCCGTTGCGCCGTCCTGTGTTGTCGAGCGGTGCGCCTCCTCCGGTCGACGTCGCAGGCTCCGCCGATCCGGCATCGTTGCGCCGCAACCGTCCTCGCGGACTCACCCCCGCCTCCTGGGCGGCCTTGATGTCACCGAGCGTGCGCTCCGCCTTCTCCCACGCCAGCTCATCCGTGGCCGCCAGGATCGGTCGGAACGCAACCTGGATGGTCGGGAGCGGGCGGCCGGCCTCGGTGGCGATCCGGCGGATGGTCTCGATCTGCTCCGCCGTGCCGGCGAGCGGCTCTCCCCAGAGGGCGAACACGTCCGCCTCGCGCGCGCCTACGTCGTACGCCGCGGCTGACGAGCCGCCGAACGAGATCCGCGGCCGCGGCTGCTGGACCGGCTTGATGTCGGCGAGGAAGTTCTCCAGCTGGTAGTGCCTGCCAGGGAAGTCGAACGGCTCGTCCGAGGTCCAGGCGCGCTTCAGGATCTGGATGAACTCACGTGTGCGGCCGTAGCGGTCGTCCTTCGGAAGGTGGTCACCCTCGGCTGCCTGATCGGCGGTGGAGCCACCCGTGATGACGTGCACCTCGACGCGGCCGTTGCTGATGTGGTCGAGAGTGGCCAGGGTCTTGGCCGTCAGGGTCGGCGCCGCGGTGTTGGGGCGGTGCGCGACGACGAGCCGCAGACTCTCCGTCTCGCCCGCGAGGTAGGCGGCGACCTGTGCCGGGTCCGGCGAACCCGAGCTGTAGGCGAACAGGACGCGGTCCCAGCCGTTGTCCTCGTGCGCGCGGGCCAGCTTCGCGGCGTACGCGAGGTCGAGCGGGCCGGCGGATCGCGCGGCAGTCTCGGTGCCGTCGTTGTTGGCGGCCATTCCCAAGAACTCAACTGGCATGACGGTGCTCCTCCGTGGTGATGGTGGTGGATGGTGCGAAGGCGGTCGCGTCAGCGACGAGCTGCTCGAGCAGCCCCCGGGCGAGAGCGTCGTTCTGGCGCAGCCCGGCGCCGTTGAAGCCAGGACGGGTGAACCCGCCGGCGCCGACGCTGCCGGACACGGATGGTCCGACGAGATAGCGGCGGGGATGGGAGGTGCCGTCCGCTCGAACAGCCCGACATCGTTCGTCGGACAAGAGCTGGCCGCCGCGCTGACCGTCTTCGCCGTCGGAGACGACATCAGCGCTCAGGTCACCGCGGCGCAGCAGCCCGCGGATCAGCGGATCGGTGGTGGCGACGACGTTGGGCCGGGGGAGTCGGGCATCCACGAAAGCACGCGCGGTGATCACGCCACGGACGCTCGGTGACGATGCGCGAAACCCGTTGTCCTCCAGAGTGACTCGCACATCCGGGCCGAGGAACCGCACGATGCCGGCGCGGTGCAGGGCAAGCAGCTCGGCCAGGCGCTGAGGTGGCGGACCACTGGCGAGGAACGAGAAGAACCCGTGGAACTCCTGCTCCAGCCGCAGCACCCGGTCAGCGGGGGACAGCCGACCGCTGCTCGCCAGGCCGGCGAGCACGCCGTACACCGACAGCAGACCGTCGAAAACCGCACGGTCCGAGGAGAACTCGGGGCTCGCCCGTCGCTGGATGTCTTGCTCGATGTGGGTCACCAGGTCCTGCTCGTACGCCTGCCGCTCGCCCCACGTCCGCCCCGCCATCGGCCGGTCGACGTCAGGGAGATGGAAGCGGTCGTGTGGGTCGGGCACGTGTGCGGCCGCGGCCGCTTCGAACGAGGGAGCCGCGACGTCCGACTCGGCGATCAGCGCCTCCAGCGTCTGCCAGCTGCCGCGAGTGCGTTCGGGGTGCGCCGCGAACAGTCGTCGGTAGTGCAGGTCCGTGAGCTCGCGGGCGACAAGGGGACGCACCTGACTGTCGAAGTCGAGGGTGCCCAAGCCCGCCAGCGCGTCGGCGGTCAGGTGCCGAGTGCTCACTGGCCCGGAGGCACCGACGCTGTAGCCGAGCTTGGAGTGATACGGCACGCCACGGCGCGACCCGGCGTACAGGACCGGCTCCTCGCCGCTCGGGTGATACGTCAGGTCGAGGCCCTCCCCGGTGAACCGCCCGCCCCGGCCCTCCGCGAGCAGCACGAACAGGTCTACGAAGGCCAGACCCATGCCGCGCACGATGACCGGCTCACTGGGACGCAGGCCCGACAGGTCGAGATCGGCCGTGTAGCCCGGCGGCACATAGGTGAGGTCCTGGGACGCTGCCGCCTCCAGCCAGGCGGTCTGCTCAGGCGTGGGTTCGTGATCGAGGTAGCCCTGCGCCAGGACCACGACATCCGCGTCCAGCTGCCGACCCGAGGCCAGCGTGACGCGCTGGCGCTCGGGAGCCCGCCGACGTCGTACGTCGTCCACAGCGACCGCGGACTCGTGGTGGACGTGCACTCGGATGCCCTCTGGCAGCGACGAGATGACCCGCTCCCACACCCACGAGAGGTACTCCGCCTGCACGCCCCGAGGCGCAAAGTCGTTGGGCTGCAACGACTCTCGTGGGCCGTACCACCCCGCCTCGCGGAGCCGGCCCAGTCCTTCGCCGGCCGCCCACTCAGCCAGGGACGGTCCGGGGTGGACAGGTCCGTCGCAGGTGACGGAGCTGTCGGTGAAGACGGTGATGTCTTCGGCGACGGAGTTCATCCAGAGCAGAGGCGACTGCTCACGTCGCCACACTCGGCCACCGCCGGCGGGATGCGGGTCGACGACGTGGATGTCGAGCCGCAGGCCCGGCGCCAGCTCCGGTGCGCTCGCGCCCAGCCGCTCCAGCACCCCAATGGTGCGTGGACCGGCGCCCACGAGCACGAGCCTGACGCCGGTCATTTCTTGGCCGGCTTCGGGAGCCCGGGCGGGTTGAGCTCGGACTTCGGCACGGCCTCCGAGCTGAGACCCCAACGCTTCAGCACCTTGGCGTACGTGCCGTCCGCGATCGTCTTGTTGAGTGCCTGCTGGATGACGGGAGCGAGCGCGTTGCCCTTCTTGGTGAGGACGCCGACCTTGCCCTGCACGGGATAGCTCGAGGAGACGGTGCCGACGATCTGGGTCTTGCCGTCGGTGGCCACGTGGTACGTCGCGCTCGGGTTGGGGCCGAGGTAGACGTCGATCCGGCCGGACGCCAGGGCGAGGTAGTAGTCGCTCGCGTTCTGGTAGTACGAGACCTTGATCGGTGCCCGACCCGCCTTGACGTTCTCCGCGTTCCAGCGCAGGAGGATGTCCTCCTGCAGCGTCCCGGAGCCGACCGCGACCCGCTTGCCAGCCAGGTCAGCAGGTCCCTTGACCCGTATCGGCGAACCCTTCTTGACCTCGAAGGCGTGCAGCCCCAGGCGATAGGTCGCGAAGTCGTACTTCTCCTTACGCAGCTCACTGACGCCGACGTTGGAGAGCGCGACGTCGTACTTGCCGGAGTCGACGCCGACGAAGAGGTTCTCGAACGACGTCGTCTGGACCTGTGGTTTGAGGCCGAGGACGTTGCTGATGAGGTAGGCGATGTCGAGCTCGACGCCCACTGGCGTCTTGTTGTCCGTCGCGGTGAACCCGAGCGGTGGGATGCCGCCGCCGGCAGAGCCGTTACCCACGATGATCGAGCCGCGCTTGCGGAGGGCGGGCGGCAGCTTCGCAGCGATCGCGGCGTCGTACGTGCCCTTGACCCGAAGTGTCTGGCTCGGCGACGTGTCGTAGCGCACGACCTGCGCCTTCGCCTCGCCCTGCTGGGGTGCGATGGTCGCCGTAGTGGTCTTCTCCTCCGGGTCCGAGCAGGCCGCGAGGGCGACCGAGGTGCCGAGGGCCAGGACGGCGGCAATTGTCGTACGACGGGAAATGGCGTTGGTGGTCATGGGAACTCGCTCTCAGGTCAGGTTGGATTCAGAGGACGCGGTCGATGAAGGCGCGGGTGCGCTCGTGCGTGGGCTGGTCGATGACCTGGCTCGGCGGGCCCGACTCGACGATCTGGCCGTGGTCCATGAACACGACGGTGTCGGCGATCTCACGGGCGAATCCGATCTCGTGAGTGACGACGACCATCGCGGCACCGTCGTCCGCGAGTGACCGGATGACGTCCAGCACCTCGCCGACCAGCTCGGGGTCCAGCGCCGAGGTGGGCTCGTCGAACAGCAGCACCTTGGGCTGCAGGGCCAGCGCACGCGCGATGGCGACGCGCTGCTGCTGACCACCCGACAGCTGGCGGGGATAGGCAGCGGCCTTGTCTGCCAGGCCAACTCGTTCGAGCAGCTCCTTCGCCTGATCCTCGACTTCACGGCGGTTGCGCCGCTGCGCCGAGATGGGAGCCTCGGCGACGTTCTGCAGCACGGTGAGGTGTGGGAACAGGTTGAAGTCCTGGAACACGAAGCCGATCCGGGAACGCTGCTTCAGCACATCTCGCTCACGTAGCTCGTGCAGCCGGTCGCCCTGCCGGCGATAGCCGATCAGGTCGCCGTCGACATGGATCTGTCCGCGGTCGACCTTCTCGAGGTGATTGATAGTGCGCAGCAGGGTCGACTTGCCAGACCCGGACGGCCCGAGCACGACAGTCACGCTGCCCTGCTCGACATCGAGCGACACATCGCGAAGCACGACATGGTCGCCGAACGACTTGGTGACGTTGCTGACCTCGACGACCGGCCGGCGTACGAGTGCTTCCGCAGTCATCGGGACACCTCGCTCGTGCGCGTCTCACCGCGAGCGGCGGCCGCATCCATGCGGAACTGTGCGACGCGAGAACGTAGGCGTTGCAACGGTGTTGGTGGCAGATGCCGAGAGCTGCCCTTGGCGTAGTGCCGCTCGAGGTAGTACTGCGCGACCGACAGCAGGGTGGTCAGGACGATGTACCAGATGGTCGCCACGATGAGCAGCGGCACGACGCGTGAGGTCCGGCCGTAGATCACCTGGACCTGGTAGAAGAGCTCAGGGATCGCGAGCACGGACACGATCGAGGTGCCCTTGAAGAGGCTGATCACCTCGTTGGTGGCATTCGGCAGGATCGAGCGCATGGCCTGAGGGAGCACGATCTTGAAGAACTGTCGGCGACGCGGAATCCCTAGTGCCGCAGCGGCTTCCAGCTGTCCCTGGTCGACCGAGGCGATGCCGCCGCGGATGATCTCCGCGGCGTACGCGGCCTGGTGCAGGGCAAGCCCAAGGACGGCGGCACCCATGGCACCGATCGCGTTGCTGGTGTCGAAGCGGAACAGCTCCGGCCCGAACGGGATGCCGATGCTGAGCTGCTTGTAGAGGTAGGCGATGTTGAACCAGAACAGCAGCTGCACGATCAGGGGGATCGACCGGAACGCCCACACGTAGGTCCAGGCGACGGCCTGGAGGAACGCGCTACCGGAGAGTCGAAGGATGGCCAGCACGATGCCGAGCGCGAACCCCAGCACCGTTCCGAGCAGGGTCAGCTGGATGGTGGTCAGCAGTGCCGTGAGGATCGTCTTCGTGACGAGGTAGTCCGCGACGGTCGACCACTCCCAGGCGGGGTTGGTGACCAGTCCGTTGACCAGCTGGGCGAGCAGCCCGAGGACAACGGCGGTGCCGACCCAGCGCCACGGGCGGCGTCGCGGGACGACGCGGAGCGCCGGTGTCGCGGCGGGCTCGTTGGGTGCCGCGACGTCGAAGGTTCGGGCTGTGGGCAAAGTCGTGGACACGGGCGGTCTCCAGACGAAGATCGAGGGTCAGGGAGAGCGACCAGAGCGCCGGAGGCCGGGCTGCGGGGGTCGCTGACGAGGCGCTCGAGGCGCAGACGGGAGACCAGGAGGGCGGTCAGACCGACGAGATCAGCAGCAGGACGCTGAGGCGATCCGCATCAGGTCGATGTGCAGGCGGTAGAACGCCGGCCGCTGCCGTTTGACGGACACGGACGGCCGCGGAACGAGCCGGGCGTCTGGCTGAGCTGCCATATCGAGCTCCGTCGCGTGAGGTGGACCCACGAGGAGTCCGCGCTTGCACCGACCGGGTGGCCGGTGCCGTGTCGTCACCCGGAGCACCCCACCGCGGTGGAGGGTTGCTGTCCAGCAAGCCGGGGCTGTGCGCTGAAACTCAAGACCTAACGAGAAGTTATGGGATGCATTAGTAGACGTGCAACTCAGCGTCTCGCTGAGCAAGACACCGCCCGCTGAGAGGCACACCGAATGCACGAGAGGCACACCCAGTGGGTGTGCCTCTCGATGGAAAGCTGTGCCTCTCGGCGGGTGCGATCAGCCGGTGTACGGCGTCGCCGCGATCACCTTCACGGCGATGGTCTTGCCGTTGGGCGCGTCGTACGACGTCTCGTCGCCGACCTTCTTGCCGTTGATGGCGGCGCCGAGCGGGGACTTCTCGCTGTAGACGTCCAGATCGGAGTCGCCGGCGATCTCGCGGCTGCCGAGGAGGAACTTCTCCTCGTCGCCGAACATCTCGACGGTCACCACCATGCCGGGGTTGACCACGCCGTTGTCCTTGGGCGCCTGGCCGACGGTCGCGTCCCGCAGCAGCTCAGTGAGCTGGCGGATGCGCAGCTCCATCTTGCCCTGCTCCTCCTTGGCCGCGTGGTAGCCGCCGTTCTCCTTGAGGTCGCCCTCCTCGCGCGCCGCCTCGATGCGCTTGGCGATGTCGGAGCGACCCTCGCCGGACAGGTGGTCGAGCTCGGCCTTCAGTCGGTCGTACGCCTCCTGCGTCAGGAAGCTCGCCGATGCGCTGGCGGTGTCGGTCACGATGGTTCTCCTTGGTGTGCGGGCCTGGCGCCACACCCCCGAACGGATGCTGGGCCAAACAACGAGGCCCGGGTCGATTCCGCCGTGCGGATTCGAACCCAGACCCTCGGTGAACCTACAAGTCTAGCAACTTGACCCGACAACGCCAGTCGGCAAGTTCCGCGTGGACGAGGGCCTCAGGCCCGCCGGACCGGTCGGCGTACGACGGTCGTCAGGGGGTGTACTCGCACGAGTCGACCGTGGCGGTCGTCGCGCGTTCGGTGGTCGCGATGGTCGCGACGTAGCGCGTGGAGGGGTACTTGCTCGGCGGGTAGGCGACCTGCTTGGAACCCACGGTCGAGTGGTCGACCGCGAGGGCTTTGATGCTGCAGGTGACGCCCTTGTCGGTGTCCGCGGTGACGTCGAACCGGACCTGCACCGAGCGGTCGTCGACGATGGAGTGGCCTGCGTCGTTCCAGGTGACGCCCTGTGAGGCGGAGATGCCCCACCAGGTGGCGAGGGCCACGCCCAGCGCGACCCCGACAGTGCCGATCACCCACCACTTGGCCTGCCCGGGAGCGGGACGAGGAAGGGGCACGACGGGCTCCTGAGCGGTGTGGGTGGCCAGCGGTTCTGGCCAGGGCTCCGAGTGAGAGGATAGGAGGCGTCGTTGCCCCGTCCGTGACCGGTCGAGATGGGGCGGTGCGGCGGGGGCCGTTCGCCCACCGCGGCACGACGACCTCACATGTGGACGACGAGGTGGACTTTCGTGTCTGACCGCTTGCGGCTCATGGCCGTGCATGCGCATCCCGACGACGAGTCGAGCAAGGGTGCGGCGACGCTGGCGCGCTACGCCGACGAGGGCCATGAGGTCATGGTCGTCTCCTGCACGGGTGGAGAGCGCGGCGACGTGCTCAACCCGCGACTGCAGGGTGACCCCGAGATCCAGCGCGATCTGCCCGAGGTGCGCCGCCGGGAGATGGCTGCCGCACAGGCCATTCTGGGCGTGCAGCACTCCTGGCTCGGATTCGTGGATTCCGGTCTGCCAGAAGGCGATCCGCTGCCGCCGCTGCCCGACGGATGCTTCGCGCTGGAGCCGATCGAGGTCACCGCTGAGGCCCTCGTACGTGTGATCCGCGAGTTCCGTCCGCACGTCATCACGACCTATGACGAGAACGGCGGCTACCCGCACCCGGACCACATCATGTGCCACGTGGTGTCGGTGGCGGCGTTCCGTGCGGCAGGCGACGAGTCGGCGTACCCGCACGCCGGCCGGGCCTGGCAGCCGCTCAAGCTCTACTACGACCGCGGCTTCTCCCGCGCCAAGCTGACCGCCTTCCATAACGCGATGACGGAGGCCGGCATGGAGTCGCCGTACAAGGAGTGGCTCGAGGGCTGGGGCGACCGGCCCGAGGGGCGGATCACCACGCGGGTGCCCTGTGCGGACTACTTCGGCAAGCGTGAGCAGGCGCTGCTCGCGCACGCGACGCAGGTCGATCCGGACGGCAACTTCTTCCGCATCACCAAGGAGATGCAGGCCAAGGTCTGGCCGACGGAGGACTTCGACCTGACGCTGTCCTACATCCCGCTGTCCGAGGGCGGCGAGGATGACCTCTTCGCCGGGCTCGGGTCGGCCGACGATGCCGACGCGCAGGCCACGAGCGGCGACCTGACGCTCGTGGTCGATGACATCCGCGAGCGAGAGACGGTCTGACATGGGCGGCTCCGGCTCGGCGAGCACCCAGATCACGGCCGGGCTCGGCGGTTTCGTCGTCCTGTTCGGTCTGGCGATCGTGTGCTACTTCCTGTTCCGCAGCATGAACAACCGACTGCGCGGTGTCCGCTACCGCGAGGAGCAGGAGCAGAAGGCCCGCGAGGCCGCCGAGCGCGACGCGGAGTCCGGCGCGCCAGAGCCCGGCGGGCTCGAGGACGGTACGCCGCACCCCGGCTCTCCCTGACGTCCCACACGTGGCGTCATCACTACCCCGCCGAAACGGCAACTGCCCCGAGTGAGATGACCGGTCATCTCACCCGGGGCAGCGCACGAAGTGGCGGGGTAGTCGGGTCGGCCGCGGCTCATCCCTGGACTTCGAGCGCGGACCTGAGCCGGCCAGCCGTCGCGAGCGCCTCCTCGGGTGTGGCGCCGGGACCGTTGACGCTGTCCATCAGGTAGCGCGGTCCGCGAGTGGCTGAGGTCTGCCACCACGGGATCAGCCAGAGGTGGAAGTGCGCGTACGCGTCCATCGTCGCCCAGCGGTAGACGCGGTCGCAGCCGGTCGCCTCGGTGACCGCAGCCAGCAGGCGCGCGGTGATCGTGCCGAGCGACGCTCGTTCTTCGGGCGTCATGGCCTGCTCATCGGCGGCGTGGCGTCGCAGCTCGAGGATCGTCGTACCCGCGACGCTGTAGGCGGCTGGCGTGTGACCCACGCGCCAGAGGTCGTCGGCGTAGAGCCAGCCGCCGGGCGGCGGATCGGTGCGGACGGTGTCGGAGCAGAACCAGCAGGACGGGTCGGTCTCGGTCATGGCATCAGCCTGCTCGGCTGAGCACGCTCGGACTTGACCGAATTTGCGATGTCCGGTCGCTCACGTCTCGACCGGCTTGGTGAACCACTGCTTCGGGTCGCCGAAACGCAGATCGTCGATGCCGCAGGCGCGCATCCGGTCGAGGGCGAGCAGGCGGTGATGCGCGGCGAACGTCAGCACGTGCGCGACCATCGCGCCGTACGTCATGACCATCGGCTTGGGTGAGAACGCGTCGACGAACGTCTCGTCGAACCGCCGCTCGGCACCGACCCGCGCGACAGACTCGGTGAACGCAGGGCCGACCCTGGTGATGCGCCGCCGCATCGACGTCACCGACTCCGCTCTCTCGACCGTGAAGTCGTACTCCCGGTCCTCCATGGCGGCCAGCCACATCTCCATCTGGCCGATCATCCGGGAGAGCAGCCAGCGCAGTGACTCGCCGTCGATGCCGTCGACCGGAGCGGCGAGAGGCGCATCGAGCTCCTCGTCGGCGAGGCGGTCCGCACGAGTCACCAGCTCCTCGACCAGCCAGACGTGGTGCTGCACCATCTGATCGACCACATCCATGCCGCTCATCTCCGTCCGGGCCGGCAGGCGGAGGCCGCCTGGTGGGTGGAAGTGCACGTTGTTGGGCGCGGCGATCTGGAAGCGGGTGGGCCGCTGCCGCCAGACCGAGGGAGCGATGTCGTACGCCCGACGGAACGCACGCGTGAAGGCCTCGTGCGAGGAGAACCCGGCCTCGAGGGCGACCTCGAGCAGGGTGGCGTCGCTGCGGATCATCCGGTACGCCGCGCGCTCCAGCAGGATGCGGCGCCGGAACGTCGTGGGCGTCTCGCCGGCCACGGCGGCGACGATGCGCTCGTAGTGGTGTCGCGAGAAGTGCGCGTCGGCGGCCAGGACCGGTGCGCTGGCGGTCAGCCCGTCGAGGTCGTCGGCCAGACGGGAGACGAGCTGCTCGAACGGATCAGGCGGCACGCTCGGATCGTCAGGTCGCGAGGCCGGGGCGGTAGATCGCCAGGGACGCAGCGACGTAGTGGACCACGAACGCTGCCACGGTGAAGGCGTGGAAGACCTCGTGGAAGCCGAACCAGCGCGGAGAGGGGTTGGGTCGTTTGGTGCCGTAGACGACTGCGCCCAGCGTGTAGAGCAGGCCGCCGACCGCGATCAGCGTGACCACGGCGATGCCGCCGGCGTGCAGCAGCGGACCGAAGTAGAAGACGGCCACCCAGCCGAGTGCGACGTAGACCGGGGTGTAGAGCCAGCGTGGGGCGTTGACCCACAGGACCCGGAACAGCACCCCGAGGATGGCGCCGCTCCACACGATCACCAGCAGCTGGGTTGCCTGGCCGCGAGGCAGGAGAGTCAGCGCGAACGGTGTGTAGGTGCCGGCGATGATCAGGAAGATGTTGGAGTGGTCCATCCGCTTGAGCAGGCTGTGCAGCCGCGGAGACCAGTTGCCCCGGTGATAGACCGCCGACGTGGTGAACAGCAGGACGGCCGTGATCCCGAAGATCACGGCGCCGATGCGGCCACGAGCGGTCGGGGCCAGACAGATCAGCACGATCGCGGACGCGAGCGCGAGAGGCGCCATGCCGGCGTGCAGCCAGCCGCGCAGGCGGGGCTTGACGAGGCGTACGAGCTCGGACGCGGTCTCCTGGACCTCGTCGAGCTGGTGGCCGATACGGGCGATCATGAGGACATCCTAACTTACGTTTGCGTAAGTTGCGGTCGCTCGGCCGACCGGCGCAACCTCGCCATTGACTCGAACGTCCATCTTCGGGCTCACGTTCCGACGGTAACGTCTGAGTGGTGCCGTTCGACGCCGATGACAGCAACCAGGAGTAAGTGATGCGTGGTCTGAATGACCTGCTGTACGGCGCGTACGAGCGACAGCTGACCCGGGCGCTCCCACAGGAACAGCTGCCCCGGCACGTCGGCGTGATGCTCGACGGCAACCGGCGCTGGGCCAAGCTGCGCGGCAAGAACTCCGAGACCGGTCACCGCGCGGGCGCGGACAACATCGAGCCGTTCCTCGGCTGGTGCGAGGACCTCAACGTCGAGATCGTCACCCTCTGGCTGCTGTCCACCGACAACCTCAACCGGCCGGCCAAGGAGCTGGCGCCGCTGCTCACGATCATCGAGGACGTCGTCGCCGACCTGGCCGCGACCAAGCGGTGGCGGATCAACGCGGTGGGCGCGCTCGACCTGCTGCCGCAGCAGACGGCGACCCGGCTGAAGGACGCCGCCGACGCGACCCGCGAGGTCAAGGGCTTGGTCGTCAACATCGCCGTGGGCTACGGCGGGCGCCGCGAGATCGCCGACGCCGTCCGATCGCTGCTGCAGGAGCACGCGGCCAAGGGCACCTCGATCGAGGAGCTGGCCGAGGTACTGGATGTCGAGCACATCGCCGAGCACCTCTACACCAAGGGCCAGCCCGATCCCGATCTCGTCATTCGCACGTCGGGGGAGCAGCGGCTCGGCGGGTTCTTGCTCTGGCAGAGCACCCACTCGGAGTTCTACTTCTGCGAGGCCTACTGGCCCGACTTCCGGCGAGTGGACTTCCTGCGAGCCCTGCGTGCGTACGCCGAGCGCGAGAGGCGCTACGGCGCTTGAGATTCGTCGCCGGTCTCGTTGAACCCGAGGCGCGTCGGCAGCGTAGGTAGAGGTGTGGAGGCTGACCGCGTGCGTGAGGACGAGCAGCTGCTGCGGACGCTCTTCGACGAGCACGCCGCGGTGCTGTGGTCGTTTGTCGTGCCGCTCACCGGCGGCAATCTGCCCCTCGCGCAGGACATCGTGCAGGAGACGATGCTGCGCGCATGGCGCCGGCCGGCGATCCTCCGTCAGCAGCAAGGATCGGTCCGGTCCTGGCTGTTCACGGTGGCGAGGCGGCTGGTGATCGACGAGTGGCGCAAACGCAGCCGCCATCCGGAGCTGCCGCTGGACGAGGCGCGTGAGGCCTCGGACGCCGAGCAGGTCGACGCGCTCCTGGACTCGGTCGTGGTCAACGAAGCGCTCTCCCGGCTGAGCGCCGACCATCGCGCGGTGCTCGACCTGTGCTACTTCCAGGGCTGTACGACGACAGAGGCTGCCGCTCGGCTCGGCATCCCCGACGGCACGGTCAAGTCTCGGGCGCACTACGCGCTGCGGGCGCTGCGGCTGGCTTTGCAAGAGATGGGAGTGACGTCATGACGTCCTCAACCGATCCGTTCGAGGAGTTCGACGCGGCGTACGTCCTGGGCGCCCTGGACGACGACGATCGGGCGGCGTACGAGCAGCACCTGCAGACGTGCGACGCATGCACCGCTGCGGTGGCCGAGCTGCGATCGCTGCCGCCGCTCCTGGCGCGCGCGCAGCCTGACGAGCCGAGGCCGGAGGTGCCGCCGATGCCGCAGACGCTGCTCCCGGGGATGCTGCGCACGGTCCGGCGCTCGCGGATCCGCCGACGTCTGGCGGTCGGCGCGGCCGCTGCCGTGGCCGCCGTCGCGCTGGTGGGCGGCACTGCGGTGCTCGCGGACCGTGGTGACCCGCCCCCGTCGATCGGCCAGCCCGTCGCGATGAGTACGGCGTCGGCTGCTCCGATACGCGCGTCGCTGCACCTCCAGCCGATGGCGTGGGGCACGAAGGTCACGATGGAGTGTCTCTACGAAGGCGACCGCGCTCCGCAGGGGCCGCGCCGGACGTACGAGCTCGTGGTGCTCCCGAAGGATGGCGGCACCCCGCAGACGGTGGCGCGATGGGCGGTACTGCCTGGGCGGGACGCGACGGTGACCGGGAGCACGGACCTGACCGCCGCGGCCATCAGCCAGGTCCAGGTGCGTACGACGGACGGCCGGGTCGTTCTGCACACCTGAACCATTGCCGCCGTCGTGGCGTAAGCGTTGGTATGAGCACTCGACACGGCATTCGGCCCCGGTACGGGGCGGGCCTGGCGGTGGCGGCGTTGTCCGTCACGCTTCTCGGAGCCTGCGGCTCCAACGACGACTCAGGTTCCGGTACGAACGCACCTGCTGCCTCCGGCGCTGCGCTGAGCGCGACCTCCTCGTCCCTGGGCGCGGTGCTGGTCAACAGCACGGGCCGCACGGTCTACTACTTCGCCGGCGACAAGGGCATGCAGTCGCAGTGCAACGGCGCCTGCGCAAGCAACTGGCCGCCGGTGAACGCACCGTCTCCGCTCCCCGCCTCGCTCGACGGCGTGACCGGCAAGCTGGGCTCGGCGACCCGCGCGGACGGCAGCAACCAGCTGACCGTCAACGGCCACCCGATCTACACCTTCAAGGGCGACTCGGCGAAGGGTCAGGCGAAGGGCCAGGGCAAGGTGCTCGACGGCGGGCTCTGGACGGTCGTGGCACCGGACGGCGACGCGATCACCAGCAAGGCCGGCTCGACGCCGACCGCGGAGTACGGCGGCGGGGGCTACTGACATGTCTGTTCTCGGAGTGAGTACGCCTTCACGCTCGACGGCACGACGTCGTACGCCCGTGGTCTGGGCTCTTGCAGTCCTGGTCGCCGGCGCGCTGGTGATCGATGCAGTCGTGCACATCAAGAATGCCGACCTGTACGCCGGGGCGCCCGGCGGAATCTTCAACGAGGGCAACATCTTTCGCGTCCAGGGCATGGTCGCTCTCGTAGCGGCCGGAGCGTTGCTGGTGAGGCCGCGGTGGTACACGTTCGCGTTCGCCGGACTCATCGCGGCGACCGCCGCCGCGGCCGTCATCACCTACACGTACGTCGAGGTCGGCGACATCGGTCCGATCCCTGACATGTACAACCCGACCTGGGAGACCGACGGCAAGGTGCTGTCCGCGGTGGCCGAGACGGCCGGTGCGGTGGTCGCTCTCGGAGGCTTTTTGATGACATGGATGGAGGCCCGGCGAGTGCGCGACTGAGACGTCTCTTATCAGGTGTGCCCGTCTGGACATAGGTGGCCCCCAGCGAGGTCACGGACCGGTAAACGATTGCTGTGCGGAACACTGTGACGCCGTTCCGGCTCCGATAACGTCGAGTGAGATTGAGGCTGGCGTCGCCCTCCACCGTGGTGGATCGGCCGTTGGTCGGACAGACCTACGAGGCACCACCTACGAGGAGCTGAGTCCGCACATGTCTCTCGAGATCTCACGTCGTACCCTCATTCGCTCGGCCGGCCTGGTGGCCGTCACCGCGCCCTTGGTGGCGTGCGGCGACTCCAAGGATCCGGCGCGCGGCGGCGGAGGAGGCGCCACCGCAGGGGAGGACCTGCTCGCCAAGGGCAAGAGGCAGGGCTACCTGCGGGTCGCCATCGCCAACGAACCGCCCTACACCAAGATCGAGCCGGACGGGACCGTTACCGGTGCCGAGCCGGACATCTTCCGTGCGGTCTGCAAGCTGCTGGGCATCAAGGACATCCAGGGCACTGTGGCCGGCTACGACGCGATGATCCCGGGGCTCAACGCCAACCGCTGGGACGCCGTCACGGCCGGGCTGTTCATGAAGCAGTCCCGCTGCGCGCAGATCGACTACTCCGAGCCGACCGTCGTGTCGACCGAGTCGTTCGGCGTCAAGAAGGGCAACCCGAAGAAGATCCTGACGGCCGCTGATGTGGTCAAGAACAAGGACCTCAAGATCGCCGTCATCGGCGGCGGGTTCGAGGAGGGCATCCTCAAGGGCAAGAAGGTGCCAGGGGGACAGCTGCTCCCGGCCAAGGACGGGCGTACGGGCATCGAGATGGTCAAGTCGGGCCGTGCGGACGCGTTCTTCCTGCCGACGCTCTCGCTGAACGACCTGGCCAAGACCGACAAGGACTTCGAGGTCACTGCGCCGGTCACGGACGTGCCCAACACCGGCGCTGGCAGCGGCTTCCGCAAGGGCGACGCGAAGTTCGTCGAGGCGTACAACGTGCAGCTGAAGAAGTACAAGGCGACGCCCGAGTTCGACGCCCTGATGAAGAAGTGGGGCTTCGACGCCGAGGCGTCCCGCAAGGCCACCAAGGCCGAGCTGTGCAAGGCAGAAGGCTGATCTCCACCCGGCCCCGAACGGTCAGGTCCGCCGGATGAGCGCCTTGTGGGACTACCGCAGCCTGCTGCTGGACGGACTCTGGCTCACCGTCCAGGTCTTCGTAGTCGGCCTGGCGCTCGCGGTCGTCGTGGCGTTCGTCCTCGGCATCGCCGGGCTGTCCGACCACCGGTGGGTGCGGTGGCCGGTATCCGTCTGGGTCGAGTTCTGGCGCGGCACGTCGATGCTCGTGCAGATGTTCGTCCTCTTCTACGTGCTCCCGTTCTTCGGGCTGGAGTTCACGCCGTTCGTCTGTGCGGTGCTCGCCCTGGGACTGAACGAGGGTGCGTACGCCTCGGAGATCGTCCGCGGGACGATCTCCGCGCGGGCGAAGGGACAGAACGAAGCCGGTATCGCGCTCGGGATGAGCAAGGCGCTGCGGATGAGGCGCATCCTGATCCCGCAGTCGATCCCGGCGATGCTGCCGCCGTTCGGCAACGTCGCGGTGGACACGCTCAAAAACACGTCGCTGGTGTCATTGGTGACTGTCGGTGAGCTGACCTACCAGACCCAGCAGGTATGGAAGACCGAGGGCCACACCGTCGCGATCTTCACCGCGCTGCTGGTCATGTACTTCGTGCTGGCGATGATCGTCGCCGGCATCATGTGGCTGCTCGAACGGCGGTTCGCGGTTGATCGGGTCGACCGTCGGTTCGCCAGCAGGTTCTTGCGCACGAGCGCGGGACCGGGGTTCTGATGATGATTCCGACCAAGGACTACTGGGACAGCCAGTACGCCGCCGATGCGCTGCCGAAGCTGCTCGACGGGCTGAAGCTCACCGTGCAGATCAGCCTGCTGGGCTTCGCGCTCGCCGCGGTGCTCGGTCTGCTCGTCGCGGTCGTACGACGCTCGAAGATCCCCGTGATCTCGCACCTGTTCAGCTTCTACGTGCTGTTCATCCGAGGTACGCCGCTGCTCGTCCAGGCGATCTTCGTCTACTTCGTGCTGCCCAAGCTGCCCGGAGTCGGCGTGAGCCTGAGCCTCTTCTGGGCAGGCGTCGTCGTCATGGGCGTCAACTACAGCGCGTATTGCGCCGAGGTCTACCGGGCCGGTATCGAGGACCTTCCTGCCGGGCAGTGGGAGGCCGCCACCGCATTGAGCCTGCCGCGCGCCACGACCTGGGGTCGTGTCGTGCTTCCGCAGGCGATCCGGTCGGTCATTCCGATCCTCGGCAACTACCTGGTGCAGATGTTCAAGGACTCGGCCGTGCTGCTCGGTATCGGTGTCGTCGAGCTGCTCAACTCCGCCAACATCTACGGCCAGGACAGCTACCGGTTCGTCGAGCCGATGGTGATGGCCGGTCTGCTCTACCTGATCGTCAGCATCCCCGCCAGCCTTGCCTTCCGAGTGATGGAGCGTCGCCTTGCCGTCAACGCCTGATACGCCGACTGTCACCGACAGCGCCGTGCCGACCGAGGAGCCGATGATCTCCTTCGACGGGGTGAGCAAGTCGTGGGGAGACAACCACGTGCTGCGCTCGCTGGACTTCCAGGTCCATCCCGGCGAGAAGGTCTCGATCATCGGGCCGTCCGGCTCGGGCAAGACCACGATCCTGCGCATCCTGATGACGCTGGAGACACCCAACGAAGGCGTCGTACGCGTCGGCGGCAAGACGCTCTGGGATGTCCCCGCGGGCGGAAAAGCCAAGGAGACCAAGGAAACTCGGCTCGCGCGCCGCGACGTCGGGATGGTGTTCCAGTCGTTCAACCTGTTCCCGCACATGACCGCGCTCGCCAATGTCATGGAGGCGCCGATCAAGGTCTCCAAGGTGCCCAAGGAGCAGGCGCGTGAGGAGGCGCTCGAGCTGCTCGACATGGTCGGCCTGCGTGAGCACTGCGAGAAGAAGCCGCCCAAGCTGTCCGGTGGGCAGCAGCAGCGCGTCGCGATCGCTCGCGCCCTGGCCATGAAGCCTCGGGTGCTGCTGTTCGATGAGCCGACCTCGGCGCTGGACCCGGAGCTGATCGGCGACGTGTTAGGCGTCATCCGCGATCTCGCGCACCGGTCGGACATGACGATGCTGATGGTGACGCACGAGATGCGGTTCGCCGAGGAGATCTCCGACCAGGTGGTGATGTTCGACTCCGGTGCGGTCGTCGAGCAGGGGCCGCCCGCACAGATCCTGAAGGAGCCGCAGCACGAGCGGACCCAGCGCTTCCTGCGAGCCGTCCTCGAGCACTAGGTCGACAGTGCAAGCCGCGTCGCTACCCAGATCCGGGAAGCGACGCGGCTTGCACTGTCGGCCCAGAACGGGTCAGTCTTTGGTGGCGCCTTCGAGCATGCCGGCGATGAAGTGGCGTTGCAGGAACAGGTAGAGCACCACCACGGGCAGCGCGACGATCGTGGCGCCGGCCGCCAGCAGGGCGAAACCCTGCGTGTACTGGCCCGAGAAAAAGCTCAGCCCGAGCGGCGCGGTCCGCAGTGACTCGTTGCTCGGCACCATGACCAGCGGGATCAGGAACTCGTTCCAGGTCCACATGAACGTCAGCACCACCAGCGTCACCAGCGCGGGTCGGGCCAGCGGCACGAGCACCTGCCAGAGGATGCGCCAGGTCGACGCGCCGTCGAGGCGAGCAGCCTCGATGATTGAGCGGCTGCTGGACCGGAAGAACGCACGCAACCAGAACGTCCCGAACGCCACCGACTGCGCGACCTGCGGCAGCGCGATCGCCCAGAACGTGTCCGTCAGACCGATCGCCTGCAGGTCGAAGAACAGCGGTACGACGATCGCCTCGGCGGGCATCATGATGCCGAGCAGCATCAGGTAGAACAGCAGGTCGCGACCGCGAAAACGCATGGTGCCAAAGGCATATCCGGCCAAGATCGACAGCACCGTGCTGATCGCGACGACGAACGTCGACACCAGCACGCTGGTCCGCAGGTACGACCCGAACCGGCCGATGTCCCACGCCTCACTGAAGTTCGAGACGCCGCCCGGTGCCTCGGCGTCGGACTGCAGCGCGGCGACCACGATGGTGATGATCGGGTACAGCGCGAAGATCGCGAACGCCACCAAGATGACGTAGTTGAGGGTCCGCTCCGAGGTCGAGACGCGCATCAGTCCGTCACCCTGTCGCCAATACGGGTGATGGCGAACGAGATCACGAAGATGATCGCCGTCAGCACCACCCCGATCGTGCTGGCGAGCCCCACGTGGCCGAGCTCGAAGGCCTGCCGATAGACCTCGTACGACGGCACGGTGGTCTCGTGACCGGGCCCACCTGAGGTGGTCATGTAGATCAGGTCGAACGTCTTCAGCGCCGCGATCACGGTGAGGGTGAGCGCGACCGCGATCTCGCCGCGCACGGACGGCAGCGTGACGGCGAAGAACTCGCGGACCGGCCCGGCGCCATCGATGCGCGCGGCCTCGTAGAGCTCGCGAGGGATGCGGCTCATGCCGGCGAGCAGCAGCACCGTGACCAGACCGCTCTCGAACCACGTGCCGATCACACCGACGGCAGGGAGCGCGAAGGTGTAGTCGCCGAGCCAGCCGCGCGTCCACGAGTCCAGGCCGATCGCCGAGAGCACCGAGTTGAGCGAGCCGTCCGGTGAGTACAGCCGCCGCCAGGCCACCGCGATCACGACCATCGCGACGACCTGCGGCAAGAACACGACCGTCCGGAAGAACGACAGGCCGCGCACCTTCGCCCGGTGCAGCACTGCGGCGAGGACCAGCCCGACGAGCAGCGGCAGCACCGCGAAGAACGCCATCAGCACGAGCGCGTGCCCGAACGATGCCCGGAGCCGCTCGTCGCCGAAGACGTCCGCGTAGTTGCCCAAGCCGACCCAGGTGGCGAGCGTCAGCCCGTCCCAGTCCCAGAACGAGAGGTAGACGGCTTTCAGCAGCGGGTACAGCGCGAAGGCGGCATAGACCGCGAAGGCCGGGAGGACGTACAGGTAACCGACCCGACGCGGCTCACCGGGAGGGCCGGCCGTACGCGTACGGCTCACTTGGCCGTGAACTCCTGGTAGTCCTTCTGCAGGGCTGCCATGGCCTTCTCAGGCGTGACCTTCTTGGCCAGCAGGTCCTGCAGCGTGGCGCCCAAGGTGTCGCCCATCGTCGGTGTCGCCCAGTCGAGGTAGGGCACCAGCCCGTCGGCCTGCGAGATCTGACCGAACGCACCGAAGACGTCCTTGCCAAGGGTGTCCGGAGGGCTCTGCTTCGAGGTCTCCACGACGGGCAGGTTGCCGTTGTCGGCCAGCACCTTCATGGCCGCCGGGCTGGTGATGAAGTTGATGTACGCGGCCGCCGCGTCAGGCTTCTTGGCCTTGCTGGTGATCGCGAACGGCAGGCCGGTCCCGCCGGTCGTGATGGTCTTACCGCCGGCCTCCGAGGGCGGCGGGAGCATGAACCGCACGTCGCCCTTCATCGCCGTGGACAGGTCGGCCTGCAGCCAGGACCCGGCGAACAGGAACACGCCGTTGCCCTTGCTGAAGCTCTGCCATGCCTGGTCGTAGTCCTGGCCGTTGAAGCCCTTGTTGAAGTAGCCCTTGTCGACCCAGCTGACGAGCGTCTGCGCGGCCTTCACGTTGTCCGGCGCGGTCCAGCTGGCGCCGGCCTGCCCGAACCCGAGCTTGCGGATCTGGTCGGCCTTGGCATAGCGACCCTGGACGATCCCGAACAGGTGCCCCGCGGGCCACTTCTCGACGTTGCCGAGGACGAGCGGGATCTGTCCCTTGGACTTCGCGGTCGCCAGCGCGGCGTCCATCGCGGCCCAGGTCTTGGGCGGTTGGATGCCGAGCTCGGTGAGCCTCTTGGCGTTGTAGTAGACGCCGACGACCTCGCCGACCTGCGGCATGCCGTAGAGGCTGCCGGACCCGAACGTCTTGCCGTCGGGGGAGTAGGACGCGACCGAGCGCACCGAGGTCGGGTAGCGCGTGTCCCAGCCGTACGCCTTGGCGTAGCCGTCGAGGCTGATCACCTGCTTGGCCTTGACGAACTCGCCCATCTGGGAGCGTGTGTTGTTGGCCTGTACGACGTCGGGTGCGTCGTTGCCTGACATCGCCAGCCGCAGCGTCTTGGTGAGGTCGTCGAACGACCGGGAGACGCGCTTGATCTTGATGTTGGGGTACGTCTTCTCGAACTGCGCGATCAGCGTGGACATCTGCTTCTGCTGGCCGCCCCGGACCTCTTGGTCCCAGACGGTCAGGGTCACGTTGCCCATCTTCGCCGCGTCGGTCGTGACGGACGCGGTCGGCGGGGCGGACGTCTTCGTGTCGTCGCCGTTGCTGCCGGGTGTGCACCCGGCCACGGTCAGCGCGCCGACGGCGAGCAGTGCCATGGAGGTTCGCTGCGTGCGGTTCATCCAGTCAGTCTGGCCCGAAAGCGGGTGTTCGTTGCTGGTCCGGGAGAAATCGATTCCGAGCCCTGCGATGTCGTACGCCGGGTGTCACCTCAGCCGAGGAAGTCCAGCAGGAGGTCGGCGACCTCCGCGGGCCGTTCGAGGCTGGGCAGGTGACCGGCCCAGGGGAGTGCGCGGTCCTCGGCGTCCGGGATCCGCTGAACCAGATCGGCCGCGATGTGCTGGAAGTAGTCGAGGTCGAGCGCGCCGGACACGACCAGGGTCCGGGCCGTGATCGTGGCCGGATCGACGTCGACCCACACCGGCTGGGGAGGGTTGGGCTGCTCGTCGGCGGCGAGCTGCACCTCGAACGCGCGCTGCTGCATGTCGCGAACCAGCTCGCGGGCGCTGTCGTCGGCCTCGGGTCCGACGAAGGTGCGGACGTTGAGCGCGGTGGCGGCTGCGACGTCACCCTTCTCCAGCAGCGCGTCCTCCTCCTCGCCGAACGCGCGGATCGCAGCCGTCGGCTCGTAGCCCCGTGCGTCCGAACACAGGAGGACCAGGGTGGCGACGAGTTCGCTGGTAGCAGAGGCCATTTCGAGTGCAACCCGTCCGCCGAACGATGAGGCGACCAGCCCGATGCGATCGGCGCCCACATGAGCCAGCACCTCGCGTACGTCATCGGCGAACGACATCTCGCCCGGCCCCACCGGGCTCTGGCCGAAACCGGCGAGATCGACTCGGATGACTCGATGACGCGCAGCCAACGCGTCCCACTGGGGATCCCACATGCGGCGGTCGGCGACACCGGCATGGATGAGGAGCACGGCGTCGTACGGGCTGGAGTCGCCGGATCCGGCGATGTCGTAGTCGATCACGGCGCTGACGCTATGGCCGAGTGAACAGGGGCGCCAGTGCATTTCGAGCCCATGAACCAGGCTCAGGCACCGGACGCGCGCTCGCCTCGACGTGCCCACGTCATCTCCGCGATCACCAGGACGCCAGCGACGAGCACGATCAGGGCGACCACCTTCAAGGCGGTCCCTGCGCTGGAGGAGTATGCGCTGATCACCTCGCCGTGGTGCGGGCGAGTTGTCGTGGCGAGCGCCTCCGCGACGGTGCGCGGAGCGTGCTCGGCAACCCGTACGTCGGGGAGCTCGCTCGTCATGTGGTGGACGAAGCCCGAGGTGAGCAGACTTCCGACGACGGCCACGCCGAGCGCGCTGCCGAGCTCGCGCGTGGTCGCTTGAAGGCCACCCGCGACACCTGCCTGGTGGGGCGGCAGGGCGTGCGCGATCACGGATGTGAGGGATGGCAGCGCGAGGGTCACGCCAGCACCGACGAGGACGAGCCATGCCCCGTACGCCGCGTAGCTCTCGTCGATGGCGGTCGCCAGTCCGAAGAGTCCGATGCCGATGACACCGAAAGCCGTTGCCAGCACAAGGCGTTCGCCGGCGCGGGCCACCAGGCTCGGGACGTAGCGGGCACCCGCCAGCAGCGGAACCGTCAGCGGGACGACGCCCAGTCCGGCCTCGAGCACGGAGAAGCCTCGGCCGTACTGCATCAAGGACGCGTTGAGGTAGAAGAGACCGAACACGCCGAAGAAGACGATCAGCATGCCCGAGCAGGCGGCTCTCAGGGCAGGGACGCGGAACAGCCGCGGATCCAGCAGTGGCTGAGCCGAACGCAGCTCGGTGCGTAGCCACGCCGCGAGCAGCACGAGGCAGGCGACGAAGGCGCCGATGACGGGCGCACTCGCCCACCCCCGCTCGGGGCCCTCGATGATCCCCATCAGCAACGCGAGAGTGCTCAGCGTGAGCAGCACCGCGCCGGGCAGGTCGAGGCTGCGATGGTGACGATCTGTTCGAGGAGCTGCGAGGGCGACCCAGATCGCGCCGATCAACGCCACAGGAATGACCGCCGCGAAGAGCCACCGCCAGGTGCCCACGCTGAGGAAGGTTCCGCCGCCGACGTTGCCGACGACCCCGCCGACGCCGGACATCGCGGCCCAGATGGCGAGCGCGTGCGACCGCCGGCGCGGCTCTGTCGCGTGGATCAGGACGGCCAGGCCGTTCGGCAGGACACACGCGGCGCCGAGGCCGGTGGCGGCACGGCCCACGAGCATGACCGCCACGTCGCCGGCGAGCGCTGAGACTCCCGCTCCCGCGGCGAAGATGAGCAACCCGGCGATGAGCACCCCTTTGCGGCCGTAGCGGTCCCCGAGGGCGCCCGCCGGGATGACGAGACAGGCGAAGACCACGACGTACGCATCGACGATCCAGAGCAGCTGGGAGGACGACGGGCGCAGGACGCTGGACGCCAGCATCGGCACCGCGAGATTGATCGATGCGACGAACCCGACGACCAGGATCGTGCACCAGCAGATGCCGGCCAGTACGAGCCGGTCACGAGCCCGTGGAGACGGCTCGGCGGCACGAGAGGTGAGGGGCGCGATCGCCGGTTCGGTGCGCACGGCGCCTCATGCCCTTCCGTAGGCGCCGGCGTCGATGTCCTCGACCAGGCCAGCACCGGTCGGGGTCCACGGAAGCATCGCGCGGGTGAGCTCGTTGGACGCCGTCATCGTGGTGCGGAAGAACCCGCCGACGAAGCCGAAGTGCTCATCGGCGTCCCCCGGAGCGACCGAGGTCACCGGTAGGTCCAAGGCGCGGCCGAGAGCCTCGGCGATGGTCCGGGTGCTGATCGCCTCTTCGTCAACCACGTGCAGGCGTGATCTGGCCGGCGCCTGCTCCAGCCCGAGCCGGATCAGGCGTGCGGCATCGGCGCGCGCCACGGCTGACCACCGTGCGGTGCCGTCGCCGACGTAGGCGGAGACGCCGTGCTTCCGGGCCGCCGCAGCGAGGAAGCTGACGAATCCCCAGTCGCCGACGCCATGGACCGACGGGGCGAAGCGGGCGATGACGGTTCGTACGCCGCGCCCGGCGTACTCGAGTGCGAGGTTCTCGCTGCCACCTCGCGCGGAGTCGGGTCCGACCGCCGGCGACGCGTCCGTCTCCCGGACCGGCCGTCCCTCGACGATTCCGGAGAGCGGGGCTGCTACGACGAGTGGACGGTCTGTGCCCAGGAGGGCGTCGGCCAAGGCACCGATGGCGGCGCGTTCGGACCGCTTCGTCTCGGCCGGATCGGCCCAGTCGTGCTTGTTCGCCAGGTGGACGACGCCGTCTGTCTCGGCCGCGCCGCTGCGGAGTGAGTCGAGATCATCAAGGTCGCCGCGGAGGACCTTCACACCCTTCTCGTCGAGCGCCGCAGCGGATGCGTCGGAACGGGCCAGCCCGATGACGTCATGGCCGGCGTCCAGCAGCTCGTCGACGGTTGCGGAGCCGATCCAGCCGGTTGCTCCAGTCACCAGTACACGCATGAGCGTGACCTCCTTGTGCCCTTGCGGGCGTCGATGGTGTGTGGCACGCGGCCGAACCGAGCAAGCGGTTACGAGACAGCGTGTACCGAAACTGTAGAGCATTACGAGACACTGTGTCCATGTACTGTGACGCGGGTGACCACAGAGCAGGGCCGAGGAGGCCGACCGCGGAGTGAGCAGGCTCGTGCGGCGGTGCTGCACGCGGTCGATGACCTGTTGCTCGAAGTCGGGTACTCGGCGATGACGATGAAGGGCATCGCCGAGCGAGCCGGCGTGTCCCGGCAGACGGTCTACCGGTGGTGGTCGACGAAGGCGGAGATCCTGTTCGAGGCGAGTGCCATCGACGCGGAGCAGGAGCTGGCCGTACGCCCGGCCGGCGATCCGGTGAGCGACCTCGCGGCGTACCTCGATGCGCTGGGGCGTTTCCTGGCCGAGTCCGAGGCGGGGGCTTCCTACCGTGCGCTCCTGGGCGAGGCGCAGCACGACGCGGCCGTGGCGCAGCTACTCGGGACGAAGGATGTGATCGGAGACAGTGCCCGGACGGTCATCGATCGAGCCGTGCCGCACCTCATGGAGTCAGTACCCGCAGACCGGGCCGTCGCCCGGCTGGTCGGACCGACCTTCTTCTGGATCCTGAGCGGTCGCAGTCGAGCTGAGCTGGTCGCACAAGACCTTGCCGCGGCGTTCGTGGCCGAGATCAGGGCTGATGCAGGTCCCAGTCGAGGCGGCGCTGGAGCTCGCTGAGTGCCCGCGATCCGCGTCCAGAGCGAGTGCGCTACAGAGGCCCGGCCGGGGCGTCACCCGGGAGGCCGACGCGCGCCCGAGCCTGCTGGAACGCGCGAGGGTGCACGCCGGCACGACTCACCGCGGCGTCGTCATCGAGATGTCCTTCTACGAGCAGCCGGAGGGTCTCGCTGACCCGAGCGATCGTCGTACGGAACTGTGCTGCGAAGGCGCGATCGACCACGCGGCCGTGACCGACGACCACGGGCCCGGTGAGCAAGGGCATCAGTCGGTCGAGGGTCTGGGCCCACTCGTGCGGGAAGGAGTCACGGAAGCCCGGCGGGCCGCTCTCCTTGACCAGGTCGCCGACAAAGCACGCGTCCGCGTCGCTGCAGGTGACGACGATGTCGTGGTCGGTGTGCCCGCGACCGAGGTGCGTGAGGCTGACGACCCGGTCGCCGAGATCGAGCCTCTTCACGTCGTTCATGACGTCGGTGGGCGGGGTGACGGTGACCGCCGTGATCGCCGCCCGCTCATCGGGTGTGAGGTCGCGCTGCAAGAGGTTCTGGCGCAGCGGCTCCGAGGCGTCGCGCACGAAGTCCGGCGCGCGGTGGTGGGCCCAGATCGGGACGTCCGTGAAGCAGGCGTTGCCCCAGACGTGGTCCCAGTGGCCGTGGGTGTTGACCACGGCCACCAGCGGTGACGACGACAGGTCACGCAGCTGGGCGCGCAGCTCATGGCCGGAGATCTCGGAGGCGCGGGTGTCGATCAGGACCAGGCCGGTCTCGCCCTCGATCACGCCGACCGTCTCGTCGGCGAAGTCGTAGCGGCGGGTCCAGATGCGGTCGCCGATCTCGGTCCACCCGGTCATGGCGCCACGTCTCCCAGGTCGCGGTCGAGGCGGCGCTCGAGGTCGCGGAGCGCTCGCTGCGCCGCGGCACGAACAGCGGACTCCTCATCATCGAGCGCGTCCAGAACGGTCGGCGCGTGCTCGCCCTCGCCCACAGCCCCGAGCACGCGCAGGGCAGCGGCGCGTACGCGCGGTACTTCGTCGGCGACGAGCTGAGCGGCAGGGTCGGCGGAGGCGCCGATCAGGCGGAGCGCGGCGACCTTGGCGCACATCTCGCGCACCCGCCAGTGCTCGTCGTCCAGGCCGGCCACGACCGCGCGCTCCGCGGAGTCGTCCCAGGCGTACAGCAGGGACCGCGCGCCCCACACCCTGAACCAGTAGTGGTTGACCGGCTTGGCCTTCCACGCCTCGGTGTGCGTGCTCAGCGCGCTGACGAACTCCGGGTCGGCGACACCATCGATCAGGCCCGCACACCGGCGTACGACATCCGCCTCGCCCCAGCGCGCGCAGGCTCGCGCGACCGTCTCCGATGGGTGCTCACGATCCGGACCGGGCATGGGAGTGATCCTTCCAGAGTGAACGCCCTGGACCGCGGGGTGCTGGTGTGACTGGTGAGGTTGGTGGGGCTCAGGTGTCTGAACGTGCGGCAAACGTCACAGCAATGTTCGGCGAGTCGGGCGGCTCAGTGCTCCCGCATGTCAGCCCGCCGTCGTACGGTCGGATTAGCGCGGAGGCGCCCGCCCTCGCGTTCGGGAGGCCCACCTATGGAGCGATCACCGCTCTGGACGGAGGGTCGGTATCGGCCCCACCGTCAGCGGTTGGCCTGGTCCCGGCACCTCGTCCGAGAGTAGGCCCGCGCGGCGGAAGCGTTGCGCGGTAAGGAGATCGGCCATGGCATCAGCCCGTCAGTCCTCCCGTCCCTCGTCCGCGCGCGCCCGCACCAAGAAGCCCAAGACCCGCACCTACGTGCTGGACACCTCGGTGCTCCTGTCCGACCCCCGCGCCATGACCCGGTTCGCCGAGCACGAGGTTGTGCTCCCTGTAGTTGTCGTGACCGAGCTGGAGGCTAAACGCCACCACCCCGAGCTGGGCTACTTCGCCCGGCAGGCGCTGCGCATCCTGGACGACCTGCGCGTCACCCATGGACGGCTGGACTCACCCGTCCCCATCGGCGAGGGAGGCACGCTCCGCGTTGAGCTCAATCACACCGACGCCGAGTCGCTGCCTGCGGGCTTCCGCCTGGGCGACAACGACACTCGCATCCTGGCGGTCTCGCGCAACCTGGCCAACGAGGGCTTCGACGTCACAGTGGTCAGCAAGGACCTCCCGATGCGGGTCAAGGCGTCCGCGGTGGGGTTGCCTGCTGAGGAGTACCGCGCCGAGCTGGCGGTGGACTCCGGCTGGACAGGCATCTCCGAGCTCGAGATCACCGACGCCCAGATGGACACGTTGTACGACGACGCGCGCCTCGAGCTCGACGCGGCGGCCGACCTGCCGTGCAACACGGGTGTCGTCATGCTGGGCCCGCGTGGCAGTGCCCTGGGCCGGGTGATGGCTGACAAGTCGGTCCGTCTGGTCCGCGGCGACCGCGACGCGTTCGGGCTGCACGGTCGCAGCGCCGAGCAGCGGATCGCGCTCGACATCCTGCTCGACCCGGACGTGGGCATCATCAGCCTCGGTGGCCGGGCCGGCACGGGCAAGTCGGCGCTGGCCCTGTGCGCCGGCCTGGAAGCCGTGATGGAGCGGCGGCAGCACCGCAAGGTGATCGTCTTCCGTCCGCTGTACGCCGTCGGCGGCCAGGAGCTCGGCTACCTGCCCGGCAGCGAGAACGAGAAGATGGGCCCCTGGGCCCAGGCGGTGTTCGACACCCTGAACGCCGTGGTCTCGCGTGAGGTGGTCGAGGAGGTCGTCGACCGTGAGCTGCTTGAGGTCTTACCGCTGACGCACATCCGCGGGCGTTCGCTGCACGACGCGTTCGTCATCGTCGATGAGGCGCAGTCTCTGGAACGCAACGTGCTGCTCACGGTGCTGTCCCGAGTGGGTCAGAACTCGCGCGTGGTCCTCACCCACGACGTCGCCCAGCGAGACAACCTGCGGGTCGGCCGGCATGACGGCGTGGCCGCGGTCATCGAGAAGCTCAAGGGCCACCCGCTCTTCGGCCACGTGACGCTGCACCGCTCCGAACGCAGCCCGATCGCGGCGCTCGTGACCGATCTGCTCGAGGGCGGCGAGGCCTAGCTCCCGCGTCCGGACGGGCTCTCCGGAGCCAGTTCGGGCGGATGACCAGACCACGTGTCGGCGGTCCGACCGGTTCACACCGGGACGTACCGCCGACACTTGGTTGTGTCCCAAGACGTCTGCGCGACACCTTCTGTCAATTCGGCGTGCGGAGTGGACAAGGTAGGGGCGATCATGCACAGTTGGTCCGCTGGTAACGGTTGAATAACGGGCAGAACGCCCCCCGCAAGCCCGCCCTGCCGTACCGGTAAGAACGTCTTTGGCGCTTCGTAGCGCGGATGTGACCCATCCGCATTGCGGGGCGCACTGCACGCCCGAGACACCCCCCAATGGTCTCGGAACGCGTAGGTGGTACTACCCCCGCACCGCCCCCCAAATTGGTCACGCACGTCCACGATCAGGTTGCCGATCGGCAGCCTGTGAGCGGACGTAGGAGGTCCCCCCGGATGTCAACACCCGTCGGACGGCACCGCGCCCGTCGACAGGCCGCACTGCGCCGTCCAGCAGTTGCGGCTACGGCCACACTCTCCGCTCTTGCTGTCTCCGCCGCGGGCTACGCCTCGGCCACCGAGCACGGCGCCTCCTCGGCTGCCGGCAACCTCAGTGGCACGGACGGCCTCGCGCCCGCGAGCAGCTCACAGCAGTACCAGAGCTTCGACCGCAACACCTCTTCCTCGCTGCAGCAGAGGGCCTCGCGGGCACGCACCGCGGCCTCCGCCCGTGAGCGGGCGTTGCTGGCCAAGCGGGCGGCGGACGCCAAGATCAAGCAGACCTCCGCGAGCAAGGCGTCCATCGGCGTGCTGCGCCAGATGGTCACCGATCGCACGGGCAAGGCCCAGGACCTGCTCCCGGCCCGCGTCAAGGAGACCACCCCGGACGACCGCGCCTCGCGCAGCAAGCGCGACGAGCCGGTGCCGACCGGCGGCAGCCCCAAGGCGATCGCCCGGGCGATGCTCTCGTCCTACGGCTGGAGCTCGAGCCAGTTCGGCTGCCTCGACAACCTCTGGACCAAGGAGAGCGGCTGGCGCGTCTCGGCGACCAACGGCTCGTCCGGCGCGTACGGCATCCCGCAGGCGCTGCCCGGCCGCAAGATGGCCTCTATCGGCTCCGACTGGCGTACCAACGCCGCCACGCAGATCAAGTGGGGCCTGGGCTACATCCAGGACCGCTACGGCAGCCCGTGCAGCGCGTGGTCGCACTCGGTCGCGACCAACTGGTACTGAGCAAACCGCGCACCACAGACGCCGGCCCGTCTCCCTCCAGGGAGGCGGGCCGGCGTTCGTTTGAGCCGCGGCTCAGACGGGTGGGCGGGTCATAGCGAGCACGTCGAGCGCGGCGTCGAGCTGCTCGAGCGTCAGGTCGCCGGAGTCGACGTGGCCTCGCTCGAGCACGATCTCGCGGATGGTGCGGCCCTCCTTGAGGGCCTGCTTTGCCACCGCAGCGGCCGCCTCGTAGCCGATGTACTGGTTGAGCGGCGTGACGATGGACGGCGAGGACTCGGCGTACGCCCGACCCCGCTCCTCGTCCGCGGTGATCCCGTCGATACACCGCGTCGCCAGCGTGCGGGTGGCGCCGGCCAGGAAGGTGATCTGCTCCATCACCGCCCGCCCGATGACCGGCAGCATCACATTGAGCTCGAACGCGCCGCTGGCTCCCGCAGTCGCGATCGTCGCGTCGTGACCGATGACCTGCGCGCAGACCATCAGCGTCGCCTCAGGGAGCACCGGGTTGACCTTGCCGGGCATGATGCTGGACCCGGGCTGCAGGTCCGGCAGCCGGATCTCGGAGAGGCCGGCGCGCGGCCCTGAGCCCATCCAGCGCAGGTCGTTACAGATCTTGGTCAGGGAGACCGCCAGCGTCCGCAGGGCGCCGGACAGGGCTACCACCGCGTCCTGGGTGCTCTGTGCCTCGAAGTGGTCGGTGGCCTCGCGCAGTGGCAGGCCGGTCTCGTCCGCCAGCCGGGCGACCACGGCTGAGGCGAAGCCGGGCTTGGCGTTGAGGCCGGTGCCGACCGCAGTGCCACCCAGGGGCAGCTCGTGCACGTACGCCGCCGCCTGGCTGATGCGCTCGCGGCTCAGCTCGATCTGGCGCGCGTAGCCACCGAACTCTTGGCCGAGCGTCACCGGCACCGCGTCCATCAGGTGCGTCCGCCCGGACTTCACGACGTCCGCGAGCTGCTCGGCCTGGCGGATGAGGGAGTTCTGCAGCGTCTCCAGTGCCGGATCGAGCTGCTGGACCAGCGCGGTCGCAGCCGCCAGCCGGATCGCGGTCGGGAACGTGTCGTTGCTGGACTGCCCGGCGTTGACGTGGTCATTGGGGTGGATCTGCAGGTCGCTCGCGAGATGGGCGATACGCGCGACGACCTCGTTGACGTTCATGTTGGTCGAGGTGCCGGAGCCCGTCTGGAAGACATCGATCGGGAACTGGTCGTCGTGCTGCCCGTCCACGACTTCACGGGCGGCCGCCGCGATGGCTGTCGCCCGTGGTTCGTCGAGCACGCCGAGGTCAGCGTTCACGAGGGCGGCAGCGGCCTTGATGCGGGCCAGAGCGTGCACGATCTGCGGCGGGACGCGTTCGCCCGAGATGGGGAAGTTCTCGACGGCGCGGGCGGTCTGGGCGCCGTACAGCGCATCGGCGGGGACTTGCACCTCGCCCATCGAGTCGTGCTCGGTCCTGGTCGCATCTGCCATGCCTCCCATCATGCGCCTGTGGCCGGCGTCACCTCCCCGGGGGACAGCGCGCGGGTGAGTGGGTGCTCAGTGCGCATGTTCGGCGGTGAATGGCCGCTCACTGCGCGTCAATGGCTCCCGAACCGACGACGTACGAGCCGTTTGCGCTCAGTCGCGAAGCGGCACGAGGCTGCTGACGGTCTGCCAGCCCGACGTTGACGGTGCTTGATGCGAAGGTGGTCCGCCGAGCCTCTGACGCGAGTGAGAATGGAGACATGCAGGTGCTGCAACAACGCGCGATCGCGGTCGCGTACTGGGTGATCGCTTTCGTGCTGTCGGTCCTGGCGGGCGTCGGCGGCGCAGTCATCGCCCGAGACTCTGCGCCCGAGTTCTCCAAGGAGGACGAGGGAGCAGCCGCGACCAGCGGTGCGCGAGTGCTGTTCGGAGCGATGGGTTTTGCGATCGCGGGCTTGGCCGTGGCGGCGCTGTTCGCCGGCGCGTGGATGCTGCTGTGGATCCGTCAGCGGCGGACGCAGGCACCCACTGCGATCGGCCACGACGACCCGGACCACGACCTCGCCGACCTCCTCGTGGACGAGGACGGGGCCTTCATCGACGAGGTGGCCGACCCGACGGCCGACGAGCCGGGCGCCCGTACCTGATGCTCAGAGCTTGCGCAGCAGGACCTGCTGGACGGCGTGGTCCGAGCCCTTCTGCATGACCAGCGTCGCCCGGCCACGGGTGGTCTCGATGTTCTCCATCAGGTTGGGGTAGTTGATCGATTCCCAGATCTCCGTCGCGCGGTTGACCGCATCGGTGTCGGACAGCGACGCGAAGCGGTGGAAGTAGGACTGCGGGTCGGCGAAGGCCGTCTTGCGCAGGGAGAGGAAGCGGTCGACGTACCACCGACGGATGTCGCGCTCAGCCGCATCGACGTAGACCGAGAAGTCGAAGAAGTCCGACAGCGCCAGCGTCGACGGGTAGTCCATGGACAGGGGCGCCGGCTGCAGCACGTTGAGGCCCTCGACGATCAGGACATCGGGCTGACGCACCACGATCTTCTCGTCCGGGACGATGTCGTACGACAGGTGCGAGTAGACCGGCGCGGTCACCTGAGGCTTGCCGGACTTGACCTCCGAGACGAACCTGATCAACGCGCGACGGTCGTACGACTCGGGAAAACCCTTGCGCTCCAACAGTCCTCGCTTCTTGAGCTCGGCGTTGGGCAGCAGGAATCCATCGGTCGTGATGAGCTCGACGCGAGGGGTGTCCTCCCAGCGCGAGAGCAGCTCGCGCAGCACACGGGCCGTGGTCGACTTGCCGACTGCGACGGACCCGGCGATGCCGATGATGAAGGGCGTCTTGGCCGGCCGTTCGTCCAGGAACGCCGATGTGACTCGATGCAGGCCTGACGTGGCGCCGACGTAGAAGTTGAGCAGCCGCGAGATGGGGAGGTAGACCTCCTCGACCTCGCGCAGGTCGATCGGCTCGCCGAGACCGGACAACCGGTCGACATCGGCCGCGTCGAGGCTCAGGGGGTGCGTGTGCCGGAGCCGGGCCCAGTCCTCGCGGTCCAGCTCCACGTACGGAGACGGCAGGAGGGGTATGGCCAGCTCGCCGGTGTGTCGGGTCACCCGGACATCGTGCCAGGCGACGATGCCGGACCGACGGAGCCTGCGACGTCGGCCGGAGGAGGAGCTGGCCGAAACAGCACAGGTCGTCCAGGGTCGGCCGGGGAGGCCCTAGGCTGCCCGCCATGTGTGGAATCGTCGGATACGTCGGCTCGAACGTCGACGGCAAGGCCCAGGACGTCGTACTCGAGGGCCTGGCCCGGCTCGAATATCGCGGTTACGACTCGGCTGGAGTAGCCCTCGTCACCGGCGACAGCGTGTCGACCGCGAAGAAGGCCGGCAAGCTCGCCAACCTCCTCGAGGAGCTGCAGAGCGCGCCCCTGCCACAGTCCAGCACCGGCATCGGCCACACCCGTTGGGCGACGCACGGCGGCCCCACGGATGCCAACGCCCACCCGCATCGCGGCGGCACCGACAGCAAGCTGGCGGTCATCCACAACGGCATCATCGAGAACTTCCACGCGCTGAAGTCCACCCTGACCGCCGACGGCGTCGAGTTCGTCTCCGAGACCGACACCGAGGTCGTCGCCCAGCTCTTGTCACGGGCGTACGCCGGCGATCTCACCGAGGCGATGCGCACCGTCGTGGACCAGCTCGAGGGCGCGTTCACCCTGCTCGCGGTGCACGCCGACCAGCCTGGTGTCGTCGTCGGTGCTCGTCGCAACAGCCCGCTTGTGGTCGGACTCGGCGAGGGAGAGAACTTCCTGGGCTCCGACGTCGCGGCGTTCATCGGTTACACCCGTCACGCGCTGGAGCTGGAGCAGGACCAGATCGTCACGATCACACCCGAGGGCGCATCGGTCATCAACTTCGACGGTACGCCCGCGCAGGGCAAGGCGTTCGAGGTCACCTGGGACGCCGCGGCCGCCGAGAAGGGCGGCTACGACACCTTCATGGAGAAGGAGATCCACGAGCAGCCGCACGCTGTCGGCGACACGCTCCTGGGTCGCACGGACGAGGCTGGACACCTCGTGCTCGACGAGCTGCGCATCTCGGAGGAGCAGCTCAAGGCCGTCGACCGGATCACGATCGTCGCCTGCGGCACGGCGGCGTACGCCGGCATGGTCGCCAAGTACGCCATCGAGCACTGGACGCGCATCCCGGTGGAGGTCGCGCTGGCGCACGAGTTCCGCTACTGCGACCCGATCGTCAGCGAGCGCACGCTCGTCGTCTCCATCAGCCAGTCCGGCGAGACCATGGACACGCTGATGGCGGTCAAGCACGCTCGCGACCTGGGCGCATTGACCGTGTCGGTCTGCAACACGCACGGCTCGACGATCCCGCGCGAGTCTGACGCGGTGCTCTACACCCACGCCGGGCCGGAGATCGCGGTCGCCTCGACCAAGGCGTTCCTGGCGCAGATCACCGCTTGCTACGTCCTCGGCCTTTACCTCGCCCAGCTGCGCGGCGGGTCGTACGCCGATGACGCGCACGCGGTCCTCAAAGAGCTGCAGGAGGTGCCGGACAAGATCGAGAAGCTGCTCGGCGACCTGGACCGCGTCCGCGAGATCGCTCGCTTCATGGCCGACACCCGCTCGGTGCTGTTCCTTGGTCGGCACGTCGGCTATCCCGTGGCGATGGAGGGCGCGCTCAAGCTCAAGGAGCTGGCCTACATCCACGCGGAGGGTTTCGCCGCCGGTGAGCTCAAGCACGGTCCGATCGCGTTGATCGAGCCCGGACAGCCGGTGTTCATCGTGGTGCCCGGGCCGGACACTCCGCACGGCCTGCACGGCAAGGTCGTCTCCAACATCCAGGAGATCCGCGCTCGTGGCGCCCGGACCCTGGTCATCGCGCAGGAGGGCGACACGGCGGTCGAGCCGTTCGCCGACGAGATCCTGCGGGTGCCGGCGACGTCGCCGATGCTCGCCCCGCTGCTCACCGTCGTACCCCTGCAGGTGTTCGCCCTGGAGCTGTCCACGGCCAAGGGCCTGGACGTCGACCAGCCGCGCAACCTCGCGAAGTCGGTCACGGTCGAGTGATTGTCGGGGTCGGGATCGACGTGGTCGACGTAGCGCGGTTCGAGCAGACGCTGGAGCGGACGCCGGCTCTGCGTGACCGCCTGTTCACGGTGGACGAGGCGTCACTGCCGATCAACTCGCTGGCCGCCCGCTTCGCCGCCAAAGAAGCACTCGCCAAGGCCCTCGGTGCGCCGGCCGGTATGCACTGGACCGACGCGACGGTCGCGCGTCGCGACGGCGGACAGCCCTACCTCGTCATCACCGGCACAGTGCAGTCGCGGGCGAACGACCTGGGCATCCAGTCCTTCCACCTGTCCATGAGCCACGACGCCGGCATCGCCTCCGCGGTCGTCGTCGCGGAGGGCTGAGCATGATCCGGGCGTACGCCGTCGGCCAGGTGCGCGCAGCCGAGGCGTCAGCGATGGAGGACCTCTTCGACGGTGAGCTGATGCAGCGAGCCGCTCTCGGCCTGGCGGAGGTCGCCATCGCCCGACTGAGCGAGCGCGCCGGCGGCGTCGCCGTCCTCGTCGGCTCAGGCGACAACGGAGGCGATGTGTTGTACGCCGCCGCTCACCTCGCGCGCGCCGACCACCCCGTCGAGGTCGTCCTCGTCGGGAGCCATGCTCATGACGGCGGCGTGGCCGCTGCGAGTGGGGCCGGAGTGTCCGTTCTCGAGTGGCGAGGCGGCGAGGCGTCGCCCGAGGTGCGTGCGGCGCTAGCGGAGGCTGACGTAGTGCTGGACGGCATCACCGGGATCGGTGGCCGGCCCGGTCTGCCTGAGCACCTCGTCGCGCTCCCGGAGCTGATCGGCGAGGACGCCTACGTCATCGCGGTTGACCTGCCCTCAGGCGCCGATCCAGCCGGCCGGACCTGGTCCGAGACGGTGTACGCCGACGAGACCGTGACCTTCAGCCTCACCAAACCGGTGCACCTGCTGCCTCCGACCGAGCCGGCGACGGGTCTGCTGACCGTGGTCGACATCGGTGTGGCCGAGCCGTCGAGCCCGGCCGTGGAGCGACTCACCCACGAAGACGTCGCACGGCTGTGGCCGGTGCCTGGGCCGGACGACGACAAGTACTCGCGTGGCGTCCTCGGCGTCGTTGCCGGCGGTGAGCTCTACACCGGCGCTGCGCTGATGTCGGTGACGGCCGCGGTCACGGCCGGGGTCGGGATGGTCCGCTACGTCGGACCGCGCCACCCGACCGACCTGCTCCGTGCGGCGGTCCCGGAGGCGGTCTTCGGCGTCGGTCGGGTCCAGGCCTGGTCCATCGGGTCCGGCCTGGACGTCGAGCAGGCTGACGAGGAGCAGCTGGCCGCAGCACGCGATGCGCTGGAGTCTGATCTGCCCGTGCTGCTTGACGCCGGCGGGCTCGACCTGATCGACGAATCGCGTTCTGCTCCAACGCTTCTCACGCCTCACGCGGGCGAGCTCCTCCGCCTGGCCCGCCGACTCGAGCTCGCCGACGCCGATGACGACCAGGTCAGGCGTACGCCCGTCGATGTCGCTCAGGCGGTGGCCGACCGGCTGGATGTGACGGTGCTGCTCAAGGGAGCGGTGACCGTCGTCGTACCCCCGACGTCGGCAGGGCTGCCGATCCGTTCACAGTCCGACGGCCCCTCGTGGCTGGCCACAGCCGGCGCCGGCGACGTGCTGGCGGGACTGGCCGGGGCATTGCTGGCCAGTGGCCTGTCGCCGCTGGACGCGGGGTCGCTCGCGGCTCTCGTGCACGGCGTCGCCGCGGATGACGCCAACCCCGGAGGCCCGGTGCGCGCGATGGATGTGGCCCACCAGCTCGGCCGGACGGTTGCCCGTCTGCTGAGCCGCTGACCGCCCGGTTAACGTGCCCGCATGACTGATCTTGTCCTCGGCCGCCTCTCGTGGCAGCCGCTCGCCGACCATCCCGAGCTCGTCGCCGATGCGGTGGCGGCCGCGTCCTTGCCGGGCGACGTGTGGGTCACTCCGGTCGACCCGGACCTGGCCGACACGGCGGCGTTCTGCGAGGAGTACGGCGTCACGCTCGAGCAGTCGGCCAACTGCGTGATCGTCGAGGCGCGGCGCGGGGACCAGCGCACCCTCGCGGCGTGCATGGTCCTGGCGACCGACCGCGCGGACATCAACAAGACCGTCCGCAAGCACCTCGACGCTCGCAAGATCTCCTTCGCCTCGATGGACGAAGCGACGTCGGCGTCTGGCATGGAGTTCGGTGGCATCACGCCGATCGGCCTGCCCCAGGACTGGCCGATCCTGGTCGATGCGCGCGTCGCGGCCGCAGGCACCGTGGTCATCGGCGGTGGCGTACGCAGCTCCAAGATCGCGCTCGACGGCGCGCTGCTCGGTGGGCTGCCCGGCGCCGAGGTGATCGAGCTCGCCCAGCCCTGACACGGCTGCTTTCTGAGAGCCGGCTCGAGTGGTCACTGCTCGGCCCGCGGCCGCAACCGCGGCGGGAGCGACCCGGCTCACGTGTGTTGAGCGTCACTCGGTTGGGTACGCCGGGAGGCCTGATGCCATGCTGGGGCCGATGAGCACGGATCAGCCCACGGCGTGGGTCACCATCGATCTTGACGCGATCGCGAGCAACGTGGCATCGCTCAAGGAGCGGGCCGGCGACGCTGCCGTCATGGCGGTCGTCAAGGGCGACGCGTACGGCCATGGCCTGGTGCCGAGTGCGCGGGCTGCCTTGCGGGGCGGAGCGACGTGGCTCGGCGTGGCTCAGATGGCCGAGGCCCTCGAGCTGCGTGCGGCCGGCGTCGACGCGCCGTTGCTCACCTGGTTGCACGCGCCGGGTGTGAACTTCGCCCCCGCGGTGCGCGAGGGCATCGACATCGGGGTCCCCGCAGTCTGGGAGATCGAGGCCGTGGCCCAGGCGGCGCGCGACGAGGGCCGGACCGCGCGCGTACAGCTCAAGGCTGACACCGGCCTCGCCCGCAACGGCGCCTACGGCAAGGACTGGGACCTGCTGCGCGATGCGGCGGCGCGGCTTCAGGCCGAGGGCGTCATCGACGTGACCGGCGTCTTCACCCACTTCGCCTACGCCGACTCACCGCAGCACCCGACCGTGCTCCAGCAGCAGGAGCTGTTCCGTGAGCGCGTCGCGGATGCCGAGCGCGCGGGTCTCAAGCCGGACGTACGCCACATGTCCAACTCAGCGGCCACCCTGACCACCCCGTCCGCGGCCTGGGACATGGTGCGTCCGGGCCTGTCCGTCTACGGCCTGACGCCGGTGCCGGACCTCGGCGACGCTGCGTCGTTCGGGCTCCGCCCGGCCATGACGATGGCCGCGCGGGCGACCGTCGTGAAGCGGGTGCCGGCGGGTCAGGGCGTGAGCTACGGGCACACCTATGTGACGCCCAGGGAGACGACGCTGGTCGACGTACCCGCCGGATATGCGGACGGTGTGCCGCGTGCCGCCTCCGCGGTGGGGCCTGTCGCCATCGAGGGCAAGCGTTTCACCGTCGCCGGGCGGGTCTGTATGGATCAGTTCGTCGTCGACGTCGGCGATCTCCCCGTCGAGGCCGGCGCAGAGATCGTCCTCTTCGGACCCGGCGACCACGGCGAGCCGACCGCGCAGGACTGGGCGGACGCCGTCGGCACCATCTCGTACGAGATCGTCACGCGCATCAGCAGCCGGCTGCCGCGTGTCTATGTAGGAGAAGGCGCATGAGCGACCGTCCATCGCGTTCCCTCGTCGGCCTGGGGATCGGGCTGGCGGCGGCGGGAGCGACCGCAGCCGTCGGCTTGTCCGTCGGCCGTCTCATGCGCCGACGCGTCGAGGCCCACCGGGTCGACATCGACCCGCAGTTCGTAGAGATCCCGGACGAAGAGCTGGTCGTCATCGCCGACGACGGTGTGCCGCTGCACGTCGAGATCGACGAGCCGCGCGGTGAGGCGACCGGCGTCACGGTGGTGCTCACGCACGGCTACACGCTCAACCTCACCGGCTGGGTGTTCCAGCGACGGGCGCTGCGCGACGCCGGCTACCGGGTCGTGCTCTGGGACCACCGCGGCCACGGTCAGTCCGAGGAGGGCGAGGACTCGTCGTACGAGATCGCCCAGCTCGGTCGCGACCTCGCCTCCGTGATCGCTGCCGCCGCGCCCGAGGGCCCCGTCGCGCTCATCGGCCACTCGATGGGTGGCATGACCGTGATGGCGTACGCCGAGCAGCACCCCGAGGCCTTCCGCGACCGGGTGATCGGTGCGGGACTGCTCTCAACCAGCGCCGGCGGTCTGCGCGATGTGCACTGGGGACTGGGCCAGCGGCTGGGTGCGGTCGTGCACCGGCTCGGCCCGGGTGCGGTGTCACGGCTGGGCGACCAGCAGGATCTCGTGGCGCAGGCGCTCAAGGCCGGCAAGGACGTCGAAGAGCTTGCGGTGCACCACTTCTCGTTCGGTTCACATGTGCCGCAAGAGATCATCCGGCTGACCGCGGACATGATCTTCTCGACGCGGCTGCACGTCATCGGGGCGTTCCTGCCCACGCTGCAGGAGCACCACCGCTTCGACATCCTGCACAGCTTCGACGGCATCGAGACGCTCGTCATGAACGGCACCGTCGACCGCATCACACCGCCGGACCACTCCGAGGCGATCGTGGCGGCCATCCCCGGCGCCGAGCACGTCGTCGTCAAGGATGGCGGGCACGTGCTCATGCTCGAGTATCCCGACCTGGTCAACGACGAGCTGCTCGCCCTGCTCAAGCGCGCGGAGCGGGCCGTCGAGAAGCCTCGCCGTCGTACGCCCCTGATGCGCCGCACGGTGACCGACATCGCCGGTCGTCGGCGCGGCTCTTCGTCCCGGTCGCGAGGTCGGGCAGGTCAGGGTGCCTGAGCCGGTCGTCCTCACCGCTGCTGACGCCGAGGAGACCCAAGCGCTGGGGGAGCGGCTCGGCGACCTGCTGCGAGCCGGCGACCTGGTCGTACTGACGGGTGGCCTGGGCGCGGGCAAGACGACGTTCACGCAGGGCATCGGGCGCGGTCTCAAGGTCCGCGGCCCGATCACGTCGCCGACGTTCGTGGTCGCCCGGGTGCATCCGTCGCTGGGGGACGGGCCCGAGCTGGTGCACGTCGACGCCTACCGGCTGGGTGGCGCGGCCGAGCTCGATGACCTGGACCTCGATGCCGAGCTCGACGAGGCCGTGACGGTCATCGAATGGGGCGCCGGACTCGCCGAGAGCCTGAGCGAGCAGCGCCTGGAGATCGTGCTGACCGGCACCGACGACCGCAGTCTGCATCTGACCGCCGTAGGCGACCGCTGGGACGAGGTCCTGGCCGCCCTCGCCGGCGATCGGTCCGGACGATCAACCTGACATTCCGTGCCCTCTGGGGCACGAGATGTCTGAACGATCGTCGCGGCGATTGGGTGGGGGACAGACTCGGTCGTTAGCCTGACCGGCGTGCTGCTAGCCATTGACACCGCGACCCAGGCGGTCACCGTCGCCGTCCACGACGGTGCCACGGTGGTCGCCGAGCACAGCACCAGTGATGCCCGCAGGCACACCGAGCTGCTGGCGCCGAGCATCCGCGACACCTTGCGGGCGGCCGGGCTGCGGCCGCGCGACCTCAGCGCGATCGCGGTCGGTGTCGGTCCGGGTCCGTTCACCGGGCTGCGCGTCGGCGTGGTGACGGCGCGGACGATGGGCCTGGCCCTCGGCGTACCCGTCCATGGTGTGTGCAGCCTCGACGCGCTCGCGCACGGTGTCATGGCCGACGGCGAGCGGACGCGGTTCCTCGTGGCGACCGACGCTCGCCGCAAGGAGGTCTACTGGGCGGCCTACGACGTGACCGACCAGGGCGTACGCCGCTCGGACGGTCCTGACGTCGCGCGTGCCGCAGACCTGCCGGCTCACCTGCGCGGTCTGCCGACCGCCGGTCGCGGACCGCTGCTCTATCCCGATGCTCTCCCGCACGCGCTGCCACAGCTCGACGTGGGTGCCGGTGCGCTGGCTACCTTCGCGATGGGTGCGTTGCGCCGTGGTGAGGAGCTGCTGGAGCCGCAGCCCCTCTATCTGCGGCGACCGGATGCCGTACCCCAGTCCGAGCGCAAGCCGGTGTCGACAGCATGACGGCACTGCGTGAGCTGCGATGGACCGACATCGAGACGCTGGCCGAGCTGGAGCGTGCGCTGTTCGCTGACGACGCCTGGTCCCCGGCCAGCTGGTGGGGCGAGCTCGCCGGCCGGCCGCGGCGGGCGTACGTCGTCGCCGAGGACGGTGCGGACATTGTCGGGTACGCCGGGGTCGACCGAGCGGGCGACGTCGCCGATGTGATGACGGTTGCCGTTGCGCCTGCGGCGCAGGGCAGCGGGCTCGGTCAGCAGCTGATGGACTGGATGGTCGACACCGCCCGCGACGGCGGCGCCGAGTCACTTCTGCTCGAAGTGCGTGCCGACAACGCTCCCGCTCGAAAACTCTACGACCGCAACGGTTTTGAGCAGATCTCAGTGCGGCGCCGTTACTACAAGGCGACGATGCCGACCCGATCGAGCCTGCGAGAGCGGTCGGAGGAGGAGCCTGGTGGAACGGGCGCTGTCCAGCCGGGTGACGTCGACGCCCTGATCCTGCGCAAGCTGCTCAAGGAGAGCCATGTCTGACGGCGCGACCACGCCAATGGGGTCGACCCGCGGTGGGCAGTCCGACGGGCCTCTCGTCCTCGGCATCGAGTCCAGCTGCGACGAGACCGGGGTGGCGTTCGTCCGAGGCAACATCCTTGTCGGCGACGCGCTCGCGAGCAGTGTCGACGAGCACGCGCGCTTCGGTGGCGTCGTGCCCGAGGTGGCCAGCCGCGCGCACCTGGAGTCGATCATCCCGATGATCGAGCGGGCCTGTGAGGAGTCGGGCCACAAGCTCGACGACGTCGACGCGATCGCCGTCACCTCGGGCCCGGGTCTCGCCGGTGCGCTGATGGTCGGCGTCGCCAGTGCCAAGGCCCTTGCGCTGTGCCTCGACAAGCCGCTCTACGGCGTCAACCACCTCGCTGCCCACGTCTGCGCCGATGTGCTCGACCACGGTCCGCTGCCCGAGCCGACCGTCGCGCTACTGGTGTCCGGCGGCCACACCAACCTGCTCGTCGTCCGCGACATCGCCTCTGACATCGAGGAGCTCGGCGGCACGATCGACGACGCGGCGGGGGAGGCGTACGACAAGGTCGCCCGGGTGCTCGGCCTGCCCTACCCGGGTGGTCCGCACATCGACCAAGCCGCTCGTGAGGGCGACCGGGACGCGATCGCCTTCCCGCGTGGCCTCACGTCCCGCAAGGACATGGACCGACACCGCTACGACTACTCCTTCTCCGGTCTCAAGACGGCCGTCGTGCGATGGGTCGAAGCGCGCGAGCGAGCCGGTGAGCCGGTCCCGGTCAACGACGTCGCGGCGAGCTTCAGCCACGCGGTGGCCGACGTGCTGACCCGCAAGGCCGTCCTCGCATGCACTGAGCAGGGCATCGAGGATCTGCAGATCGGCGGGGGAGTGACGGCCAACTCGCAGCTGCGTGCCCTTGCCGAGGAGCGCTGCGCTGAGGCCGGAATTCGCTTGCGAGTGCCCAGGATTCGGCTCTGCACCGACAACGGCGCGATGGTCGCGGCGCTGGGCTCCCAGATGGTCCAGCGGGGTCTGCCGCCGTCGGACCTCGCCCTGCCCGCTGACTCGTCTCTCCCTGTGAGGACGGTTCAGGCATGAGGACGCACGTACGCCGACCGCTGGTCATCGCCTGCGCCGCGGCTTTGCTCGCTGGCTGCTCGAGCGGCAGTGATGACGGCGCGGCGTCGCCTTCGCGGACGCTCGTTCCTTCTGCCTCTCTCCCGACCGGCAACCGATCGGTCACGCCGGTTCCCCAGCGGACGGCCGCTCCGACGCCCTCCGCGACCACTGGTCCGAGCGCTGGTCTGCCGACCGAGGCTGACCTCGCCAAGGCCCGCCAGGACGTCAGCAAGCTGCCCACCGATCGACTGGCGGCGCAGCTGATCGTCGGGTTCTACACCGGCAGCGGCGAGGACTCCATCGCCAAGGTGATCAAGAACGAGCACCTCGGCGGCGTCATCCTGTTTCCGGGCAACGTGCCCAGCGGCAGCACCATGACCCGCGACCTGCGGGCGACGTCGCAGCGCGCCCAGGACGCGATGCGCACCGACGGCCGCGACTGGCCGGCCATCATCTCGGTCGACCAGGAAGGTGGTCCGGTCGCACGGCTCGGTTCGCCGGTCACCGAGCTGCCGTCGGGGATGGCGTACGGCGCCGCGCACGATCCGGCGCTCGCGACCCGCACCGCGCAGGGCATCGGCCAGGAGCTACGTGCCCTCGGCATGACGATGGTGTTCGCCCCAGACGCGGACGTGACGATCGGCGCGCACGACCCGACCGTCGGCGTACGCTCGCCCGGCTCCGACCCGCAGCGGGTGGCGAGCACGGCGGTGGCGCAGGTCAAGGGCTACACCCAGGCAGGCGTCGTCCCCGTCGTCAAGCACTTCCCGGGCCATGGCTCCGTGACGACCGACAGCCACGTCGGGCTGCCCGTGCAGGGTGCCTCGCTGGGCGTGCTGAAGAAGCGCGACCTGGTGCCGTTCCAGCAGCTGGTCGGGAGCGGGGCTCCGGCCGTCATGTCTGCGCACGTCGTGCTCAACATGGTCGACCCGAGCGCGCCGTCGACCATGAGCAAGCCTGTGCTGACCGGCGTCCTGCGCCAGCAGATGGGTTTCAAGGGCCTGATCATCACCGACGCGCTCCAGATGGGCGCCGTCCAGCAGCGCTACGGACCAGCGCGCGGGGCTGTCCAGGCGCTCAAGGCCGGTGCGGACGTGCTGCTCATGCCGGCCGACCCGAGCGCGTCCGTCAAGGCGATCACGGCCGCAGTCGGCTCCGGAGAGCTGACCCGCGACCGGCTCATCGAGTCGGCGGCGCGGATCGTGGCGACCATGCGTCGTACGACCACCGCCCAACCCGCGGCGTCGGCCGTCGGTGCCCACCAGGCCGACGCGCTCGCGCTCGCCCGCGCCTCGGTGACCCAGATCTCCGGCACCTGCGGCCAACGTGCCGTCGGCGACGGCGTACGGGTCTCCGGTGGCACCGCTCGTGACAGGGCACGTTTCGAGGCAGCGGCGCGCAAGGCCGGGCTCCGGGTCGGCAGCGGTACGACCGTCCGCCTCCTCGGCGGAGGGGCCTACAACGCCGGCAGCGGCAAGGCCAGTGGCGATGAGGGCGGCAGCGGACAAGTCATGGTCAGTCTCGATACGCCGTACGCCCTCAGCGCGGGCCCCGCGGCTGCGACGCGGATCGCGGCCTTCGGTCGCACTTCCGCGACCTTCACAGCTGTCGTCGACGTGCTGACCGGCAAGCAGAAGGCGTCCGGCACGCTGCCGGTCGACGTCGGCCGTTGGAAGGTCGGCGCCGGCTGCTGACGGCACCTCCCCAAAACCGTTGGCCTGCAAAGTGATCGGGCGCCTACCGCGCGTTGCGGAGGGTCCGCCACAGGAATGCTGACGCGACAAGAGCCAGGGCGCAGGTGGCCGAGAGGCACCAGTACGCCCGGTGGAACGACGTCTCGAGGCTGAGCCCGGACGCTGAACCGCGATAGAGCACGACGGCCAGGAGTGCGGCGCCCAGCGCACCGCCGAGCCGCATCGCGATGTTCACGAGAGCCGACGCATCAGGCATCTGGGAGCGCTGCACCGTCTTGTACGCCGCGGTCGTCGCCGGCATCGCCGCAAGCCCGATGGCCACGCCGTTCACGAAGAGCAGCGGGCCGAGCGTGGCAGCGGAGGCCGACGCGCCAAGGAGCGCGAACGGCACGACGGTCACCAGTGTCATCGCGGAACCACAGACGACCACGATGCCGCTGCCGACGCGATCAACGATCCGACCGGCGACCGGCATCGTCAGGGCGCCGCCGAGCCCGAACGGGATGAGGGTGAGTCCGGTGTCGATCAGGCTCTTGTCATGCAGCTGCAGGAAGTAGAGCGGAAGCAGCAGCATCGTCCCGAACAGCGCCGCACCCATCAGGCACGAGACGGCCGTCGCCGACGCGAAGACCCTGTTGCGCAGCAGCTCGAGGTTCAAGATCGCGTGGGGACGGGCCCACGACCGGCGGATGAACGCGACCAGGGCGACCACGCCGAGCACGAGCGGCAGCCAGGACGACAGGCCCGTGATGGAGCCGGTTCGGCCGACCTCCCCGACCGCGTACAGCACGAGCGACAGGCCGGCCGCACTCAGGAGCAGGCCGGTGACGTCGAGAGGCCCGGCAGCGCTGCCGTCATCCCGGGGCAGATAGCGGAAGCCGAGTGCGAGGCCGACGGCTCCGATAGGGACGTTGATCGCGAAAAGCCATGGCCAGCTGAGGTTTTCGAGCATGACGCCACCGACTGCAGGGCCGATCGCGGGCGCGCCGACCACGACGAGTCCGAGCGTGCTCATCACGCGTCCGAGCCGCTGCGGCCCGGCGACCTGGCCGAGAATGCTCTGTCCTGTCGGCACCAGGAGGCCGGCAGACAGACCCTGGAGCACGCGTAGCGCGATCATCCACTCGATGTTGGGAGCGATCGCGCACAGCGCTGACATGAGGGTGAAGGCGGCGAGCGCACTGAGCCACAACCGTCCTGCGCCGACGCGTCGTCCGAGCCAGCTGCACGCGGGGAGGGCCACGGCCATCGCCAGCAGGTAGCCGCTCCCGATCCACTGCACGGAGTCCAACGAGGCGTGCAGATCCTTGCCGATGCTCTCGAGGCCGATGTTGACCAGCGAGGTGTCCAACGTGCCCATGAAGGCGCCGAAGACCACGACGCACGCCACCCGCCACACCTCCCGAGGAATGGCGTCGGCGGCCTTCGGGTCGGTGATCGTGGACTGCGACATGGCAAACCTCCTAGAAAGCGGGGCGAAGCAATTGCAGACAGTATCAATAGTAGGTCACACCCACAATAGGTAGAATCCTTGAATGGTCGACACAACACCGCACCCCGATGGCCTGCTCCGCTTCCCGACCTATGTGCTCGGCCTGCTGCACAAGGCGTCACACGCCGAGGCCGGGTCCTCGTTGCGAGACCACTGGGTGCTGGTCTGCCTGGACGAGGAGCGCGACCTGTCGCAGCAACAGCTGTCCGATGCCTTGCGCATCGATCGCAGCGATGTGGTTCGGTTGATCGACGGTCTGGAGTCAGCGGGTTATGTTGTGCGGCAACGAGATTCGCATGACCGACGTCGCTATCAGCTGTCGATCACTCCTGCCGGGAGGGCGCAGCGCAAGCGAGTCGACCGACAGATCGAGCAGGCTCAGGACCGGGTCCTGGCAGCATTGGATCCGGCCGAGCGCGAACAGCTGCATCGGCTGGCGCTCAAAGCGTTGGGCCACCCTGAGTCGTGAGCGCTCGACGTCGAGCGGGTCGGGTCAGAACGGCGTGACGACCAGGACGACCTGGGTGGTCCGCAGCCGCGTCACCACAATGGTCACCGTCTGGTCGCCGCTCAGGCGCAGCTGTCGACGCAGCTGGTCGGCGTCCACCGACACCCCGCGCTTCTTGATCGTCACGCGTCCCGCACGCCGGTCGCGCAGCAGGGCGCGCAGCCCCTTGACGTTGTACGGGAGCACGTCCGTCACGGCGTAGCGACGTGCCCAGGGGAGCCGCATCTCGTGCGACGCGTTGACGTAGCCCAGCCCTGGCGACAGCTCCCGTCCGCCGACCGCGTTGGCCAGCGCACCGACCAGGCCGGCCCGGATCACGGCCCGGTCCGCCTCGTAGAGGTAGCGGTCGAGCCGCCCGATCTCGGCCAACGTCGGATCGGCGTCCTTCGCCATCGTCTCGTCGACCACGGCATCCACCCGCCGGCCGAGCACGCGAGCGGACCGCCCCGGGCGGCGTACGAGAGTGCCCCACCACAGCGCGCACTCGACGACCTCGCCGTCGTACGACGTCCACTCGGCTTCGGCGCGAGCCGGAAGCCGGCTGTGCGGGAACGCCGGCGAGAGCTTGGCCCCAGCCCCGGGAACCCGCGAGCTGAGGTCGCGAACCGCGTCCCACGACGGGCTCAGGTCCTCCAGGCGGAACAGGCGGCGGGTCTTGCCGTTGACGTCGGCGACGCCGGGTGTGCGTCGAGCCGGGTCGAGCCAGACACCCACACCTCGCGCCCCCTCGCCGGTCGGCAGCGGCACCGACTCGGCGGTGGCTTCCTCGACGGCGGCGCGCGTCCACGGCCGGAGGTTGACGGCGGCGATCGCCGCCGTCACCTCGTCCGCATCCACAGCGTTGACCCGAAGTCCGGCAGCCGCGAAAGCCATTGCGTCAGAACCGATTCCGCAACCCAGGTCGTAGACGTGGCGGATCCCGGCATCGGCAAATCGTTGTGCGTGAGCCTCGGCGATCGGCCTCCGGGTGGCCTGCTCCAGACCGTCACGGGTGAGCAGCATCTCGGCTGCTGTCGGGCCGAGCTTGTCGACCGCGCGAGCGCGCAGCTGGGACTGGGTCAGCGCGGCCGCGACGAGGTCGGGCTCGAAGCCTGCGGCCCGCAGCCGGGCGCCGAGGGCGAGCGCCGTCGACTCGTCGTAGGGCGGGAGCGACTGCAGCAGGCCCCAACCCTCACCGGACGTCAGCCGGTGCACGAGCGGAAGGTCCATGACCGTCATCTTGGCGCACGTGCTCCGGAGCGTGGGAAGGAGCCGGTGACATGCTGTGGACGATCTCCGTCCAACGTCCGACTGTTCGAGGAGCACCTGCAGCGTGGTCCGTGCATCCCTTGGCCGCCCGACCCGGATGGTGGTGCTCGCCTATCTCCTCGCGGCGGCCATCGGCACCGTGCTGCTCATGATCCCGGCGGCCACGACCCAGGAGGGCTCGGGCGACTTCCGGGATGCGCTGTTCACGAGCGTGAGCGCCGTCTGCATCACGGGTATGTCCACGGTGGACGTCTCGACCTACTGGACGCCGTTCGGGCAGAGCGTCATCCTCTGCCTGGTCCAGATCGGCGGCCTCGGCATCATGACGCTGGCCATGCTGCTGGTGCTGGTCGTACGCGGCCGGCTCGGCCTGCGTGACACGCTCGCCGCCCAGGCCGACGCGCACACGCTGACGTTCGGCGACGTACGCCGCCTGCTGCGGCGGATCGTCACCCTGTTCGTGGTCGTCGAGCTGGTCGTGGCGGTGCTGCTGACCATCAGGTTCAGGGCCGCGTACGACGCTGGCATCGGCCAGGCGCTCTGGCACGGGGTCTTCCACGGGGTGTCGTCGGTCAACAACGCCGGCTTTGCTCTCTACCCCGACGGGATGATCAGCTTCGTCGGCGACATCTGGATCATCGGCCCGCTGTGTCTCGGGGTGCTGCTGGGCGGTCTCGGCTACCCCGTGCTGTTCGAGCTGCGGCAGCGCGGCCGCCGGTACCGCCAGTGGTCGATGCACCTGCAGCTGACGATCAAGGGCACGGTTCTGCTGTTCGTGGTCGGACTGGTGGCGTTCGTCGGGTTCGAGTGGAGCAACCCGGGCACGCTCGGGCCTCTCGGCGTCTGGGACAAGACCGTCGGCGGACTGGCCGGCACGGTCTTCCCGCGGACCTCGGGATTCAACTCGGTCGACTACGCCCAGATCCGTCCCGAGACGATGACCATCAGCTACGTGCTGATGTTCATCGGTGGTGGCAGTGCGGGCACGGCAGGCGGCATCAAGCTGACGACGTTCCTGATCCTGGCCGCCGTGATGTGGGCCGAGATCCGCGGTGAGCGCGACGTCACCGTCGGCCACCGCAGGATCCCGGCCGAGACGCAGCGGCAGGCCCTCACCGTCGCGCTGCTCGGCGTCGCGTGCGTGATGCTTGGCACGATCGTCATGGTGTCGGTGACGTCGTTGCCGTTGGAGCTGGCGATGTTCGAGGTGATCTCGGCGTTCTCGACCGTAGGCCTGTCCGCGAACGTCACGCCCCAGCTGCCTGCCGCCGGTGAGGCGGTGCTGATGGTGCTGATGTTCATCGGCCGCGTCGGCATCATCACCGTGGCGTCCTCGTTGGCGTTGAGCAGCCGGCGTCGCCGCTACCAGCTGCCCGAGGAACGACCGATCGTGGGCTAGGACGCCAGCGACGCGTCCAGCGTGATCTCGACACCGGTCAGGGCCTTGCTGACCGGGCACCCGGCCTTAGCGGCTGCGGCTGCCTCGGCGAACCCATCGGCGTCCAGGCCCTCGACCTCGCCCTCGACGGTCAGGGCGATGCCCGTCAGATGGAAACCACCGGCGGGGTCCGGGCCGAGGGAGACGTCAGCCTTCACGTCAAGGGCAATCGGCGTACCTCCGGCCTCGGCGATGACCGCAGAGAGCTGCATGGCGAAGCAAGCGGAGTGCGCAGCGGCGATGAGCTCCTCGGGGCTCGTGACGCCTGCGGCGTCGTCAGCCGCGCGACGGGGGAACGACATCTCGTACGTGCCGAGGCCCGAGCTGGTCAGCTCGACCTGGCCGGAGCCGTTCTCGAGGGTGCCGTTCCAGGCAGTACGAGCGGTGCGTGTGGGCATGGTGTGCTCCTGTCATCAGGGTGGAGACTTTGCTTGCGAGCAACTAAAGTGTACACAAGGTAACTTGGGTGGCGAAGGAGATCCCGATGGCTGACGATGGACACCCGGCGCTCGCCGAGATGCTCTGCTTCGACCTGTACGCGGCGTCGCGTGCCGTGACCGCGGTCTACCGTCCGCTGCTTGCGGAGATCGGCCTGACCTACCCGCAGTACCTCGTGCTCGTGGTGCTGTGGCGCGAGAAGGAGTGCACGGTCAAGGAGCTGAGCGGCGCACTGCAGCTCGACTACGGGACGCTCACGCCGCTGCTGCGCCGGATGGAGAAGTCGGCCCTGATCACCCGCCGTCGTCGTGACGACGACGAGCGCTCGGTCACGATCAGTCTCACCGAGGCGGGCGCTGCGCTCCGGTCTCACGAGCGCCCTGTCCAGGCCAGGATCGCCAAGGCGACCGGTCTTGCCGTGACCGAGGTGGCCGAGCTGCAGCGCACCTTGCGTGCCCTCACCGCGTCCGCGGCCGACGCCGGGTCATGATGGGCCCTGTGGAGCAGACATGCCGGTGAGAAGCCGCAGACCCGACCGCAGTCGTTCGGCCCTGGTGGTCGGACTGGGCCGTTTCGGCACGTCGGTCGCGAGCAGCCTCGTGGACCAGGGCTGGGAGGTCATCGCGGTCGATGAGTCGCAGGAGCTGGTGCAGCGCTGGTCGGACGCCATCACCTTCACCGTCCAGGCCGACACGACCGATCAGGAGGCGTTGGAGCAGCTCGGCGCCGGCACCTTCGACCGCGCGGTCGTCGCGATCGGGACCGACATCGAGGCCAGCGTCCTGACGGTCGTCAACCTCGTCGACATCGGGGTGTCCGAGATCTGGGCGAAGGCCATCAACTCCCAGCACGCCCGCATCCTGCAACGGATCGGTGCGCATCACGTGGTCCTGCCGGAGTCGGCCATGGGAGCGCGGGTCGCACACATGCTGACCGGTTCCATGACCGACTACCTCGAGTTCGACGACGGGTTCGCCATCGCGCGTACGACCGCCCCTCCGTCCGCGTGCGGGCGCACCTTGGCCGAGTCGGCGTTGCGGACGAAGTTCGGCATCACCGTCGTGGGAGTGAAGGCCAGCGCCCAGGACTTCGACTACGCCCGCCCGGAGACCGTCGTCCGCAGCGGCGAGGAGCTGGTCATCTGTGGGCCGACGGCGAAGGTCGATGCGTTCTGCGCGGCCGCCAGTGCGGAGCGCGCCAGCTAGTCCGGCAGGGGAGGCCAGGCAACCCGGGGGCTGACGCTTGGCTCACGCCTGACCGAGAGCGGCTGGGCGAACGTGCTCTAGCAGCGTCACCAAGAAGTGGCCAGGCTCTTCGTACATCGCCATGTGCGCAGAGTCCTCGAACCATTCCACGGCCAGACTCGGCACGTTGAGCCGCTCGAGCCACGCCTCGACGGGCGCCGTTGGCGTCATCGCGTCGTGCCTTCCGAGCACCTGCACCATCGGCACAGGAAACGTGGCGACCTGTCGCAGGTCGAGGCCCAGGAAGTGCGGCACCAGAGCGGCCGAGGTCAGCTCATTGCCGGCTGACAACGCCTCCAGGTCGGCGGTCGTGTAATCAGGCGAAACACCCGACATGAAGTAGTCGCAGTCCGACCGGCCTGCGGCGAACCCACCGCTGCGGCCGACCCACTCGCGCTCAACGATGATCTGCGGGAGCAGGTCGGCCGCGGCGTCCGGGTAGGGGTGCAAGGCGTCGAGGGCTGCCACGCCGTCTTCGAGCCCTTGTTGCTCGGCCGCCGCGCGGGTGAGCTCCCAGCTCACCGGCTCCGCCTCCTCGAACGAGACCACCTGACCCACGCCGACGTAAACGCTGAACAGGTCGGGCGCCTGAACAACGGCGAGCGTTGCCACCGCTGAACCCCAGCTGTGCCCGCAGACCGCGACCTTCGGCACGCCCATCTCTTGGCACAACCAGCGTGCGATCTCTACCGCGTCGTCGACGTACTGCCCTAGCCGCAGCGTGGGGCGTACGACGCCGGCGTCCGTCAGTGCGTGCGTGCGACCAGCGGCACGCTGGTCGTAGTGGACGACGGTGAAATACTCCTCGACCGGCCGCTGCCACATCCACCCCGTCGGCGCCAGCGGCGTCGCAGGGCCGCCGTGGACCATCAGCAGCACGGGGTTGCGCCGGTCGCGACCGCGCATCGAGACCACGTGAGGTAGTCCGCCAGCCTCCACGACGTGGGTCTCCTGGATGCCGTGAGGCGTCACGATCCGGTTGAGCTCGGCCAGAACGGTGATCGGAGACATTTCTTCGTCGCTCATGTCCAGATAGTAGGTCTCAGGTGATCGACCGTTTGAATCTCATTGTGTAGCAAAGCAATTCGCTTGCGCGACCGAATCGGTGCCTTCGATCGAGTTGCTTCTGCAGCCCCGCCGCACAGCGGGGTCTCACCGCAGCGCATATCGCGGACCGACGACGGATGCACGTTGATAGTCCGGCGTACGGACCGCACCGCGCGCTGCCACAGCGGTGACGGCTACTCTCGCGACCATCGGCCTCGCCACGTCAAGGAGCTCCTCCATGCGCGACATCGTGGTCTTTTCCGGGTCCGCCCATCACGCCCTTGCGAGCAGCATCTGCTCCGCTCTCGGCGTGGGTCTGTCGGCCGTCGACATCAAGCGTTTCAGCAATGACTGCCTGCAGGCTCAGCTGCTGGCCAACTGTCGCCAGCGCGACGTCTACATCGTCCAGCCCCTGGTGCCGCCCACCCAGGAGCACCTCATGGAGCTGCTCCTCATGATCGACGCTGCCCGCGGTGCGTCGGCGGCCCAGATCACTGCCGTCATCCCGCACTACGCGTACGCCCGCTCGGACAAGAAGGACTCCTCCCGCATCTCGCTCGGCGGGCGTCTGGTCGCGGACATGCTGGCCACGGCGGGCGTCAGCCGGGTGCTGACGATGGCGCTGCACGCGCCTCAGGTGCACGGGTTCTTCTCGGTCCCGGTCGACCACCTGACGGCGATCGGCGTGCTGGCCGACCACTTCCGCGGCCGCGACCTCACCGACACGGTCGTGGTCTCACCCGACCTCGGCAACGCCAAGACCGCCACGCAGTTCGCGCGGCTCCTCGGCCTGCCCGTCGCGGCCGGCAGCAAGCAGCGCAAGGCCGACGACAAGGTCGTCATCGACGCGATCGTGGGTGACGTGTCCGGCCGCCGGGCCATCGTGCTCGACGACGAGATCGCCACCGGCGGTTCGGTGATCGAGCTGATGGACCGTCTCAAGGAGTTCGGCTGCACCGATGCCGCGGTCGCGTGCACGCACGGACTGTTCTCCGGTCGGGCCGTGGAGCGACTGAGCAGTCACCCGATGATCAGCGAGGTCGTCACCACGGACACCGTGCCGGCGCCCGACTGGCCCGAGCTCAAGGTGCGGTCGATCGCTGACCTGTTCGCCCAGGCGATCGCCCGCATCCACGGGGGCGAGTCCGTCAGCAGCCTGTTCGACGGGGTCGACCCGGCTCACGCCCCGCCGCAGGCGACGTTGCCGCTCGGCTGAGCCCAGGCGTACGTCCTCCGCGAGGAACCGTCGTCGCGCGCCTGGCGTCTTGTCACCATGTGGTCTTCGTGGTTCCGCAGCCGACACGTGCGCACCGCCGCTGCGCTGCTCGTCCTGCTGGCACTCATCGGCGCGTGGATCGTGCACGTGCAGGTACGTGATCGTCTCAAGGCCGGCGAGAGCCGCACTGGCGAGTACTCCCTGTCTTCTGACTTCCGCTCGAGCTCGACGTTCGAGCTGCCTGACGGCGGCCTGAGCGTCACCGTCGAGGTCGGCGAGGAAGCCACGAAGTACGACGACTGGTCGGATCGGACGCGGGTGCGGGCTCCTCGCGGTGGCCGGCTGGTCGAGGTCAGCTGGTCGCCTCAGAGCCGCCAGAGTGACCGGACGATCGGGGTCACGCAGCGCCCGAGCAGCCTCAGCCTTCGTTCCGGCGGTCGCACGATCCTGCTGGAGGGCTCGATCGAGCAGTCCGACGACACCTCCTCCGGCGAGACGAGCAAGGAGCGGCTGGTCGCGGTGCCCGGCGACCTGGCGGATCTCGAGATCGTCGCAGGGTTCGCCGGCCGACAGCAGAGCGTGCGGGTCCTGACCGGCAAGCGTGAGCTCGGCGACTTCGCGACCCTCTACCGTCCCCGCAGTGACCTGGCGCTGCAGCCCGTGGACGTCGGACCGGACAACGACCGATACGTCCGCGGCAACGGTTTTCGGTGGGAGCTCCGGCCGGTCGTCGGCCAGACCAGCCGGAGGCCCTACGTCGAAGGGCTCGGCTGGGCCGCTGCCGGGCGAGAGTGGTTCGTGGTGCAGGGGTCGGGCTACTACAGCCTCCTGGGCTCCGCCGCCGAGTGGAGCAGTGAGACCGCAACGGCGGACTACAACGCCACCCGCGTCACCACCACGGTCACGGCCAACGGCACCCGCCCGAGCCGCACGGTGACGCCGTCCCGCAACCAGCAGGACCCCTCGACCGATCGCGTGATCAGCGACCTGACCTTCTCGGTCGTCAGTGGCGCCCCGGTCACCCTCAGCACGGTCGTCGACGCACCCCTGACGCGCGATGACCGCCACGGCGCCGAGACCGAGGCGCCTAAGACCGCCACCCTGCACCGGACCTCCGTACTGGCCTACCCCGGCGTCGTTGACCCACGAAAGGCTTCCTGATGAGCACCTCGGATGCGGCAACGGGCGCCGGGGGTGCCGGCCGACGATGGCAGCTGTGGACGGCCGCCGTCGTACTCCTCGTCCTCGTGGTCGGTGTGGCGACCTGGCGCCTCACCAGGGACGACGTCCACATCGGCGACCGGCTGGACAACGCCACGTTCTTCAACGACCAGTCCGAGGATCGGATGATGTCGGTGTCGCTTCCGCTGACCGCTCTGAGCCTCCAGGTCGGCGTCGGCCGCACGATCGGCCCCTCCGATGACCGGCTCACCGCGCCGGACGGTGCGACCTTCGTCAAGGTGTCCTGGTCGCCGACGACCTACAGCGGGACCCCGCCTGTCTGGCCGCTGGCGACGGTGGCTCAGCGGCGCGACCCGGGTTCCGCGCTCGCCCTTGTCGCCGGAGGCCAGCGTTATCCGCTCGTCACCGGTCTGACGGCCGCCGACCAAGGGTCCTCCGCCGTGGTGGTCGCCAAGGGCGACGGCTCGGACGTACGGATCGAGGCGACGTACGCCGGCCGCACCGTCACGTCGACCGTGCGCAGCGAGCCGAGCACGGCGTCCGCCATCAAGCGGCCCTCCCTCGACGCGAATCGTGGTTGCGACGCGGCGCCACCGGACACGTTCTTGTGGGTCTCGTGCACCGTCCGCTTCCACCGCGGCCTCTATGTGCCCGGACTCGGCGCGGCTCCGGCCGGTCAGGAGTGGCTCCTGGTCCACAGCAGCTCGGCGTCCCGCAAGGAGGACCGGGCCAGGCAGTACAAGAATCATCAAGGTGCGGAGTACCTGCCGTCCGGGCCTGCATCGTTCACGGTCTCCGTCGGCTCCGCGGCGCCTGCGCGTCAGGTCGGCCGCGATGTCGTGTCCGGCGATCGCGTACGACTCGCTGACCGGGCCTTCCTCGTGCCGGCCGGGAAGCCCGTCGCGATCCGCACCCGCTACCGCCTGCCCATGACGCTGGACGCCGAGCGCAGCGAGTGGAAGTCGGCGCCGAAGACCTACCTGATCGATGTCGGGTCCTCCGGGACCTACACGGACGTCGAGTAGCCCTACAGTCCGATCCCATGTCGTCCTCCCCTGAGCCATCCGTACGTCGCACGCGAGTCGCGCTGCTGGCTGGGCTGGCCGTCGTCGTGCTTGCGGCAGTCGCCGCACTGGGCGCGTGGTCGGTCCTGAAGGATCGTGCCGAGGCCGGTCAGGTGATCCGCGGCGGTCTCACAGACGTCTCGGGCCGCTCCCGGCCGGTGCTGCTGCCTCTCGGACAGGTCGACGTCACGGTCAGTGAGCCGGTCGAGTCCGTGCCTGAGGGAGCGTCTGTCGATGCTCCGCGTGCGCCGTGGGGCGGCAGCTTCGTCGGTGTGAGCTGGGAGACGGGCTACATGGGCGGCTTCCCGACCTGGGCCACCGTGCCGCTGGGGATGGCGCCTGTGCAGCCGCACGTGCACCTCGTCGTCGGCGGTCATCGCTACCCCGTGCCGGGAGCGAGCGGCGGCGACATCGTCGGTCGGCGCAAGGAGACCATCCACGGTGAGGGGAAGGCGTGGATCGCCGTCGACGGCGAGCCCAAGCAGCCGGTCATCGAGATCGAGTACGACGGTGTCACGCAGCGCGTGGACATCGCCACCGGTCGACGTGAGTCGGGTCGGGCTGCGCCGCTGTACTCCCTGGATCGTCAAGGCGCCCACTTCCGGACCTGCCCGGCGCCCCGGATCAGTGGCCTCGGCGGTGTGCTGTCGGTGGACGCGAAGTGCGGGGTCGCGACACCGCTGCGACTGCCGTACGTCTCGGGCCTGGGTTGGGCGAAGCCCGGCCGTGAGTGGGCGGTCATCAACGCATCCGTGTCGTTGCCGAGCGATGGGGAGTGGCGTGCCGCGGCCGGCTCCGGCCCGGCCGCTGACTACGACCTGGAGCCGGTGAGCACGACGTTCACTCTCGACGGTCGAGCGCCGCGACCCACGCCCGAGCTCAAGGACGCGGCGTTCGACGCCACGCGTGGCACCGGCTCGGTGGTTTTCGACGTGCCCGTGAACGGCACGGGCACGCTGCGGATCATGCAGCGGGCGCGGGCCGAGCTCGACGACGTGAACGGCGCACGGCCGCCCCAGAGCGATGCGTCGATCATCCTCGACCGGGCGATGACGCTCGCACCTTGAGGCGGCCGACCGCGCTCACGGCACGAGCACGTAGCGGCCCCTGACGCCGCCCGCCGCAACCTTGTCCAGCGCGACCGCGACATCGGCCAGCGGCACGGTCGCGTGCACACGGGTCGGCAGCGTGCCCGCCACAGTGAGGTCGAGCAGCCGCTGCTGCCGCGCACGATCCGCGTGCACCTTGACCGCCGCGGTCGTGATCCCGCGTACGGAGGCGGGGACGTTCGCAGGCACCACGCCGACGTAGTGACCGCCGTCCCGCACCACGGCGAGGACCGGGTCGACGAGTGCAGCGGCATCGAAGGCCGCATCGACCGACGACACCTCGTCCACGGAGGCGATCGGTCGGGCGCCGGCGTCTGCCACCGCGTCGCGGTCGGACTCCCGTGCCAGCCCGACGACCTCCCAGCCGGCCAAGACGGCGAGACGGACGGCGTACTCGCCCACGGCGCCCGCGGCGCCCGTGACGAGCAGGGTGCGGCCATCGGCCTCGCCCAGCAGGTCCAGCGCCTGGTCCGCGGTGAGTGAGTTCATCGGAACCGTTGCGGCCGCGACGAGATCCAGCTCTTCGGGTACGACGACCGCGGCCTCCGCGGGGACCAGGACCTGGTCGGCGTACGGCCCCGTAGCGTGGTCGAGGCCCTCGTGCAGTGCGGCGACGCGCGTCCCGACCGCCAGTTCCGGGTGCTCGCGGGCCGCGTCGGCACCGACAGCGGTGATCCGGCCGGCGATGTCCCAGCCCAGGCCGGTGTGCTCCGGCTGGTCGATCCAGCCGATGCTGTGGAAGAAGCCCGAGACCACCATCAGGTCGACGGGGTTGACCGTCGCCCCTTCGACCGCGATGCGGATCTCGTGCGGTGCGGGTTCGGGAGTGGCGACCTCGATCACCTCGACCGAGGCGTCGGGGCCGGGAGTACGGACGACGGCTGCGCGCATGACTGCTCCTTCGTGAATGGATGACATGGCGGCTACTCTGAGTCAGGCACTCTCTCGTGGGAAGTAGGCACCTGAGAGTGCGTAACCAACGCAAGGGGATGTGATGGCCACCAAGACCGCCGCTCGCCGCCGCACCGAGGCCAAGGTCGAGTACGACGCGTTCATGGCCGCGTGCAAGAGCCGTCAGCTGCTCGACCGGCTCACGGACAAGTGGGTGACGCTGGTGATCAGTGCGCTCAGCGAGCGGGACATGCGCTACTCCGAGCTGTCGCGCCGGGTCGCCGGCGTCAGCCAGAAGATGCTGACCCAGACGCTGCGCAACCTCGAGCGCGACGGTCTCGTGACGCGCACCGTCACGGCCACCGTGCCGGTCACGGTCGACTACGCCCTGACCGACCTCGGAGGCTCGCTGCACACGGTTGTTCAGCACCTCAAGGACTGGGCCGAGGACAACATGGACGACGTACTGGCCGCCCGGGAGGCGCACGACCGGCGTACGGCCTGACCGGGGAGCGCCTCCTGATCGCGAGACGCTCTGGCACTCGAGTTGACCGAGTGCTAATCGCGACTTAGATTCGGACTTGGCACTCGCCTGGGGCAAGTGCCAGCCACGGTACGAGCACCGACCCCCGCGACGGCGGCGCTCGTGACCAGCCGGCACGACCCAGGCGTCACGTATCCACACCTGCCCGTCTGGGCAGGCCTTTCACGCATAAGGAAGGTCACACCGTGTCGGTGAACATCAAGCCGCTCGAGGACCGCATCGTGGTCAAGTCGGTCGAGGCCGAGCAGACGACGGCGTCCGGTCTCGTCATCCCGGACACTGCCAAGGAGAAGCCCCAGGAGGGCGAGGTCCTGGCCATCGGTCCGGGTCGCATCGACGACAACGGCCAGCGCGTCCCGCTCGATGTCGCGGTCGGCGACAAGGTCATCTACAGCAAGTACGGCGGCACTGAGGTCAAGTACGCCGGCGAGGAGCTGCTCATCCTCTCGGCCCGCGACGTGCTCGCGGTCCTCGCCTGAGTCGACATCTCGTCTGCGACGTACGCCCCGGTCCCGCTGCCATCAGCAGCCGGGGGCGGGGCGTACGTCGTACCCCGCTCTTTGAATCGCATCCGGAAGGAACAGCATGGCTAAGCAGCTGGAGTTCAACGACTCCGCGCGCAAGTCGTTGGAGCGTGGCGTCGACGCCCTCGCCAACGCGGTCAAGGTGACGCTCGGCCCCAAGGGCCGCAACGTCGTCATCGACAAGAAGTGGGGCGCCCCCACGATCACCAACGACGGTGTCACCATCGCTCGCGAGGTCGAGCTGGACGACCCGTACGAGAACCTTGGCGCGCAGCTCGCCAAGGAGGTCGCCACCAAGACCAACGACGTCGCCGGTGACGGTACGACGACGGCCACGGTGCTGGCCCAGGCCCTGGTCAAGGAGGGCCTGCGCAACGTTGCTGCCGGTGCCGGTCCGGCCGGGCTCAAGCGCGGTATCGACCAGGCGGTCGAGGCCATCAACGAGCGCCTGCTGAGCAACGCGCGTGAGGTCGAGGGCAAGGACGAGATCGCGCAGGTCGCGACCCTGTCCGCGCAGGACCCGACCATCGGTGGGCTCATCGCCGACGCGTTCGACAAGGTCGGCAAGGACGGCGTCATCACCGTCGAGGAGTCCTCGACGACGGCGACCGAGCTCGACTTCACCGAGGGCATGCAGTTCGACAAGGGCTACCTGTCGCAGTACTTCATCACCGACGCTGAGCGCATGGAGACCGTCCTCGAGGACGCCTACATCCTCATCAACCAGGGCAAGATCTCTTCGATCGCCGACGTCCTGCCGCTGCTGGAGAAGGTCGTCCAGGCCGGCAAGCCGCTGGTGATCATCGCTGAGGACGTCGAGGGCGAGGCCCTGTCGACGCTGGTCGTCAACAAGATCCGTGGCACGTTCAACGTGGCCGCGGTCAAGGCGCCCGGCTTCGGCGACCGCCGCAAGGCCATGCTGCAGGACCTCGCGATCCTGACCGGTGGCCAGGTCATCGCCGAAGAGGTCGGTCTCAAGCTCGACCAGGTCGACCTGGACGTGCTGGGTCAGGCTCGTCGTGTCGTCCTCACCAAGGACACGACCACGATCATCGACGGCGCCGGTGAGTCCGCTGACGTCGACGGTCGCGTCAAGGAGCTCAAGGCCGAGATCGAGCGGACCGACTCCGACTGGGACCGCGAGAAGCTCCAGGAGCGTCTCGCCAAGCTTGCCGGCGGCGTGTGCGTCATCAAGGTCGGCGCCCACACCGAGGTCGAGCTCAAGGAGAAGAAGCACCGCATCGAGGACGCCATCTCGGCGACCCGTGCAGCGATCGAGGAGGGCATCGTCGCCGGCGGCGGCTCGGCCCTCATCCACGCTGCTGCCGCGCTGCAGAACCTCGCGCTCGAGGGTGACGAGGCGACCGGCTCCGCACTGGTCGGCAAGGCTGTTGCCGAGCCGCTGCGCTGGATCGCCGAGAACGCCGGCCTCGAGGGCTACGTCGCTGTCTCCAAGGTCAAGGAGCTGGAGGTCGGCAACGGTCTCAACGCCGCGACCGGCGAGTACGGCGACCTGATCAAGGCCGGCGTCATCGACCCGGTCAAGGTCACGCGTTCCGCGCTGATCAACGCTGCCTCGATCGCGTCGATGGTGCTCACCACCGACACGCTCGTCGTGGACAAGCCCGAAGAGGATGAGCCGGCCGCTGCCGGTCACGGTCACGGCCACTGAGGCCCGCTAGCCGTACGCCTCACTGAGGGGCCGGCGTCGTCCGAGTGCAGACTCGGACGACGCCGGCCCTTCTTCGTCCCCAGGGGCCCACTGGTGGCCGATGATGGCTGCGACGACGAGGTGCGAGGGGGAGCGGTGAGCAGACAGATCGACGCGGGGCAGCTGTCCGAGCAGGTGCTCGACCTGATCGCCGGCCTACAGCCGGGCGACGACCTGGTGATCACGCGCGCCGGCGAGCCCATCGCGACGATCACGCCCTACGACAGCGTCCTCGAGGGCACGGTCATGCTGCCGGACGCACCGGCCGACGTGCCGCCCAGCACGGCGTACGACGGAGTCACGGTGGTGGCCACGGCGATGAAGCTGTCGGCCGAGGCACGCAGCCGCCTGTCGGCCGAGATGGGCGGCGAGGTCGCCGTGATCGACATGATGGATGTGGTGCCCGGCATCGAGGTCAATGTCCTGCTGATCCCGGCGGCGAGCGCGCACGCCGTGGGCATCCTGAGGCGGCAGTTCCCCGTGGCTCGGATCGTCGTCACGGAGATCGAGGACGAAGAGCTCAACGTCAGCTACGCGGGGCCGGTGCGGCGCCTGCTCGAGGCCGGCGCTGACTCCTACTTGGCGTCCTCGACGATTAGCCACCTCGCCACACAGCTCGAGGCGGAGGTCCTACCGGCACGTCGTCAGCTCGAGAGTGGCGGGGGAGCCCGGTACGAGCTGGAGGGCTGACGGGACAGCGCACCCCGGCGGTGCTCAGGGTTCGGACCGGACCACCGTCATCACGGCGCCGGGCAGCTCGACACGTGACCCAGGGCGTACTTGCCGGGCCCGGCGCGTCTCGACCTCGCCGTCGACGCTCACCCGGCCGGTCTGGATCAGCTCGCGCGCCTCGGCGCCGTCCTCGACCAGACCGGACAGCTTGAGCAGCTGTCCGAGCTTGATGGCCTCGTCGCGGATAGGGACCTCGATGACCGGTTCGGACGTCATGGAGGCATCGTGTCATCCCGAATCTTTGCCAAAGGCTGCAAAACACCCTCTTGCCGACGGCCGCGGGATCGGTCAGTGTTTAGCGCCTGGAGCTCGCGCAGTTTGGCCTCCACCGTTTGACGTATGCCGGGTGCATCTGTCTACGGTGACTGCGCTAGTTGACGTTGCGACGAGTTGGACGGAGGCCTGGTGCGCTCGGGCAGTACGAACGCGGGTGAAATTTCCCCTGCTGGAGACGCATGGAGCAGCGCCACAGACTCGTCAGTGTCCAAGCGCGTAACGCTTTATCAATCCCAGGCGATAGATGGACAGATTGCGCAGGTTCCCCTGCGCGACCTGGCAGCTGCCGCTCGGGAGGGCGACCAGTCTGCAGTCGATCAGTTGATGGGGGCAGTGCATCAGATCGCGGTTCGGTACGCCCGAGCCCGGCTGGGCGCTTTTCCCGGAGCAGCGGACGCCGCACAGGATGCGGCACAGGAGGTGTGCGTGGCCGTGCTGACAGCGCTCCCTCGCTATGCCGACCGTGGCGTCCCCTTCGAGGCCTTCGTCTACCGCATCGCTTCGCACAAGGTGGCCGACGTCCAGCGTGGCGTGATCCGCCGTCCGGTGCCCACCGAGGACGTCCCGGACACGGTCGACCTCTCGGCCGGTCCGGAGGAGTCCGCGCTGCGCGCAGATCAGGCCGCCCGCGTCTGGTCTCTCATGGACAAGCTCTCGCCGCAGCACCGCGAGATCATCACGCTTCGAGTCGCCGTCGGCATGTCCGCGGAGGAGACCGCGCAGGCCCTGGGCATGACGGCCGGCGCCGTTCGCGTTGCTCAGCACCGCGCGCTCGGCCGGCTGCGCGACATGATCGAGAACGACGATCAGGGGCTGCGATGACACCGCCCTCTATCGATCGCATTCGCAAGGACGACCAGTTCCTGGACGCCCTTGGTGGGCGCGGTGGCCCCGCAGACGGTTCTGACCTCTCGGGCCTCCTGCAGTCGTGGGTCGATGAGATCGACAGCACGCCGGCTGCCAGCTCCGCAGGCGCCAAGCGGATGCGTCGCCGCCTGCTGCAGACCGGCGCTGCCGCTGGTCTGGCGTTCGCCACACTTTCGGTGAGCTCGATGGCCGCGGCCGTCACCGGCACCCAGGTTCCCGTGCTCTACCAGCTCGGCTCGATGGCTGGCGGCATCTTCGGCGGCACGACTCAGCAGCCCGCGCAGAGCCTGCTGGGCTCGGGCAGCTCCACCAGCAGCGACGGTTCCAACGAGGCCGGGTCAACCGACTCCTCCTCGGAGGACGGCAGCTCCAGTACCTACGGTCCGCCGGTGCCGAGCAGCAGCGCGACCGCTCTGCCACAGCTGCCGGATCCGTCCGGCAACTGGCCCGGCACCGGTCAGCGGCCGCCGTCCGAGGCCACGTCCTCGGACGGGACGTCCACCTCGTCGAGTTCTGACGGCTCGTCCACGTCGGGCACCCCGACGGGCACACCGACGTCGACCAGCACCCGCACCGGACCTGCTCCGGTGCCGACCACGACCCCCACGACCAGCCCACGGCGCAAGCCGCCGCCCACGCACCCTGGGGATCCGACGAGCACGTTGCCGTCGTCGACCTCGAGTGGCTGGTGGCCCTTCCCGTGGCCGACGCTGACGCTGCCGCTCAATCTGCCCACCAGCAGCTCGACGTCCAGCCTGTCCACGTCCAGCACTGCCAACTGATTCGTCCGCTGTCGGGGACCACTGGTGTGGCACCTACAATTGGGCAATGGTCTCCTCGCCCGATCAGTCCGCGGTGCCGCCCATGAGTGAGCAGCCTTCGATCCCAGCGCATTTCGGCCAGCTCGGGCTGACTTACGACGACGTCCTCCTGCTGCCCGGAGAGACCGACGTCATCCCCAGTGAGGTGGACACCACCGCACGCCTCACGCGTGAGCTGTCGATCCGCGTCCCGCTCATCTCTGCGGCAATGGACACCGTGACCGAGTCCCGGATGGCGATTGCCATGGCGCGACAGGGCGGCATCGGTGTCCTGCACCGCAACCTGTCGATCGAGGACCAGGCCGAGCAGGTCGACCTCGTCAAGCGCACCCAGACGGGCATCATCTCCAACCCGGTGACCATCGGCGCTGACGCGACGCTGGAGGACCTCGACGAGACCTGCGGCCGCTATCGCGTCTCGGGGCTTCCCGTCGTCGATGTCGATGACCACCTGATCGGCATCTGTACCAACCGCGACCTGCGCTTCACCCCGGTTGCCGAGTGGGCGACCACCAAGGTCGGCGAGGTCATGACCCCGATGCCGCTGGTGACGGCTCCGGTCGGCATCAGTCGCGAGGACGCGACGGCGCTGCTGCGCCAGCACAAGCGGGAGCGGCTGCCGATCGTCGATGACAGCGGTCGGCTCGCAGGGCTCATCACCGTCAAGGACTTCGTGAAGTCCGAGCAGTTCCCCCAGGCCTCCAAGGATGCTGACGGCCGTCTGCTCGTGGCCGGCGCGGTCGGCTACTTCGGCGACGCGTGGGAGCGTGCGGCCACGCTGGTCGAGGCCGGCGTCGATGTCCTCGTGCCCGATGTCGCCAACGGTCACGCGCGTCTCATGCTCGACATGATCCGCAAGCTCAAGTCCGACCCGGCCACCAAGCACGTCCAGGTGATCGGCGGCAACGTCGCCACCCGCGCGGGTGCGCAGGCGCTGGTCGATGCCGGCGTGGACGCGGTCAAGGTCGGCGTGGGTCCTGGCTCGATCTGTACGACTCGTGTCGTCGCCGGTGTGGGCGTGCCTCAGGTGACCGCGATCTACGACGCCGCACTCGCGTGCAAGGCGGCCGGTGTCCCCGTCATCGGCGATGGCGGTCTGCAGCACTCCGGTGACATCGCCAAGGCCCTGGTCGCTGGTGCGGACACCGTGATGGTCGGCTCATTGCTCGCCGGGTGCGAGGAGTCTCCGGGCGAGCTGGTGCTGGTCAATGGCAAGCAGTTCAAGGCGTACCGCGGCATGGGCTCGATGGGTGCCATGGCCTCGCGGGGCAAGAAGTCCTTCTCCAAGGACCGCTACTTCCAGGCCGACGTCGCCAGCGATGACGAGCTGGTGCCCGAGGGCATCGAGGGTCGGGTGCCCTACCGCGGCCCGCTGGGCACCGTCGTCCACCAGCTCGTCGGCGGTCTGCACCAGTCGATGTTCTACGTCGGTGCGCGCACCGTGCCCGAGCTGAAGGAGCGCGGTCAGTTCGTCCGCATCACGACGGCCGGGCTCAAGGAGTCCCACCCGCACGACGTGCAGGGCATCGTCGAGGCGCCCAACTACAGCGGGCGCTAGCCCCAGCTGTTCCCCGTACGCCGCCGGTCACCCCTCGGGGAGACCGGCGGCTTTCGTCGTACCCCAGCGAGGTTATTCAACCAAATGGTTGACGACGTGTGGCTTGACGCGTACGGTCGTACTCAACCAATCAGTTGAGGACGGTGATCGTGATGAGCACGGTGATCATGCAGGCGGTGTGCTCCGTGGACGGGTTCATCGCCGACGAGAACGACCAGATCGGCACGATGTTCGAGTGGTACGACAACGGCGACGTCGAGCTGCCGCTCTTCGAGGGCACGATGATCACCCACCTGTCGCAGGCCTCGGCGGACTACCTCAAGCCGTTCTGGGACCAGATCAAGGTGACGATCATCGGACGGCGCCTGTTCGACATCACTCACGGCTGGGGCGGCCGGCCGCCGACCGGTGATCACGTGATCGTGGTCAGTCACCGCCCGCCGCCCGCCGAGTGGCTGGAGGAGTTCCCCGATGCGCCCTACATCTTCGCGACCAGCGTCGAGGATGGCATCGCCAAGGCGAAGGAGCTCGCCGGCGACGGCATCGTGTGTGTCTGCGCGGGTGACGTGGCGGGCCAGGCGTTCGCGGCCGGACTGGTCGATGAGGTCGAAATGGATGTCGCACCAGCGGTTTTCGGATCCGGCAAGCGCTTCTTCGGATCGTACGACGGCGCCGAGGTCGTCCTCGAGGACCCGACCGTGGTGCAGGGTGACCGAGTCACCCACGTGCGCTACCAGGTCCGCCGCTGACTCGACCTCACGCGTTGAGCTGGCCGATGCGGAGGTTGTTGCCGAACGGGTCGCGGATGCCGAAGTCCGTGCCGTACGGCTGCTCCATCGGCTCCTGGGTGATGTCGACTCCCGCTGCTTGCATCTTCTCGAACGCCGCGTGTACGTCGTCGGTCGTGAAGGTGAGCCAGCCGCCGCCGGCGCCCTTGGTGACCATCTCGCGGATCTGCTCGGCGGTGGCGTCGTCCCAGCCGGGAGGGCCGGGCTTCTCCAGGAAGATCTCGTGTGTGTCCCCGGGGACCCGGACACTGAGCCAGCGCATCGGTCCGAAGTCGGTGTCGACCGCGACCTCGAGACCGAGGACGCCGACGTAGAAGTCCTTCGCCTGATCCTGGTCGAGGACGAAGATCTGGGAAAGGTTGTTGCGAGTCAACATGATTCGGCTCCTTGATGAGTGATGAATCTGGTCCGTACTTCGATGAGACAGACGCTATTCGGGTCGCTCGGAGCGTGCTTCTCCAAAACTGCTCGGCCTGTTCCAGCGCATTGCGAACATCGTCGGAGCGACGTGGGGGAGGCCGCGCGTTCGTACGCGATAGGCGGTCGGCGTCTCGCCGACGATGGCGGTGAAGGTGCGGCTGAACGTACCGAGGCTGGTGAACCCGACTGCCATGCAGATGTCGGTCACGGAGTCGTGCTTGTGCTGCAGCAGGAACATCGCCCGCTCGACGCGGCGGCGCTGCAGGTATCGGTAGGGAGGTTCGCCGAAGACGCGTTTGAACTCGCGGATGAAGTGCGCCTGGGACATCAGCGCGACGCGAGCGAGCTCGGCGACCTGCAGCGGCTCGGCGAACGTGCGGTCCATCCGGTCGCGAGCGCGCAGCAGCCGGCGATTGGTGTCCTCGACCTCGCGGCTCACCGCCTCAGGCTAGGCGCTCGTCCGCCGCACCGCCTCCCAGTCAGACGCGATGCCGCGCAGGAGCGCCGGGTAGACCACGAAGTGGCGGATCGGCTTGATTCCGGCCATGTAGAGCCGCCCGAAGAGGCCGTTCGGCTTGGTCAGGACGGCCATCTGACCGCGGTAGCTGCCGTCCGGCGTACGGACCCAGCTGTAGTGGGCGAGCGCGTGCACGGTCTTGTTGGCGAGCTCGTCGACGAACTCGTTCTCGGTCAGGTAGACGGGGCGGAAGGGCGCGTTCGGTGTCTCCGGTCCGGCGGGACCGTCGCGCAGGTCCTGGGGGAGGCGTTCGCGCAGAGAGTGAACGCGCTGTTCGAGCCCGTCGTCGTCGCCGTCCCAGCCTAGGAGTGCGCCGAGCTTCCAGCGGATGGAGAGCATCGTGCGTACGACGAACGAGGAGTTGTCGTACGCGTCGGCCGCGGCGCACAGCTCCAGCAGGTAGCGGAAGTCGTCCGGTCCGCCCGGGGTCGGCAGAGCCCAGACGTCCTCGACGATGAAGTCCGGCGCGATCTCGTGGATACGCCAGGGCTGGTCGGTGTGTGCGCTGGGCGGGAGCCGTACGCCGGTGCGTTCAGTGCTCATGTGACTCACGATGGCGGTGGTGGCCCTTCCGTCGCCTCCCGCTCGCGCGCGACGCGCTCACCCGTCCGAGGGAGCCCGGCCGTAAACGTAAGGACCTCCAAGAGGCCAGGCTCCTGAAATCCGGCATGAAGCTGCAGTCGAAACTCACTCATCAGTTGCGATCTGTAGACCGCTCAACTCAGCTCGCAATTCCTTTGCTTCCGCCTTGCAGCCGACCTCGACCAGGAAGATGATGTAGTTGGCTAATGACATCGCCAGGTCGGGGGTGTAGGCCGCGGCATTCTGGGCGACCAGCCTGCGGCGCAGGCGGATGGCTTCCGCGGCCGGGCCCAGGGACTCGGCGCGTCGGCCGACCTCAGTCAGCCGGACGGCGTAGTTGTGCAACGACGCCGCCAGGTCGGGGGTGTATGCGGCCGGATTCTCAGTGACCAGCGCGCGGCGCAAGGTGACGGCCTCGTGGGCACGAGTCAGGGCCTCTGGGTGACGGCCTACCGCAGCGAGTCGATTAGCGTAGTTGTGCAATGACAACGCCAGATCGAGGTTGTAGGCGGCGGAGTTCTTGGTGGCTAGGGACCGGTAGAAGTTGACGGCCTCTTCTGCGGGCGCCAGGGCCGCTGGGTGGCGGCCTGCTTCGGCGAGTCGGTTGGCGTAGTTCTGCAACGCTCCCGCGAGGTCTGGGGTGTATGTGTCGGGGCTCTCGGTGGCTAGGGACCGGTAGAAGTTGACGGCCTCTTCTGCGGGCGTCAGGGCTTCGGCGCTGCGGCCTTCCTCGGCGAGTCGGTTGGCGTAGTTGTTTAACGCTCCCGCGAGGTCTGGGGTGTGGCCGGCCGGGTTCTCGATGACAAGGGCGCGGCGCAAGGTGACGGCTTCCTTGGCCGGTGCCACAGCTTCGGCGCGGCGGCCCTCTTCGGCGAGCCGGTTGGAGTAGTTCGTCAACGACATCGCGAGGGCGGGTGTGTAGGCGCCGAGGTTCTCGGTGGCCAAGGTTCGGTAGAAGGTGACGGCTTCCTCGGCAGGGGCGAGGGCGTCGGTGCGGCGGCCTACCTCGGCGAGCTGGTTGGAGTAGTTGGTCAATGAACCCGCCAGGCCGCTCGTGTAGGCGCCCGGGTTCTCGGTTGCCAGGGTTCGGTAGAAGGTGACGGCTTCCTCGGCAGGGGCGAGGGCGTCGGTGCGGCGGCCAACTTCGGCGAGCCGGTTGGCATGATTGATCAAGGACATCGCGAGGACGGGTGTGTAGGCGGCTGGGCTTTCGGTGGCCAGCGTTCGGTAGAAGGTGACGGCCTCCTCGGCAGGGGCCAGGGCGTCGGTGCGGCGGCCGACCGCGGCGAGTCGGTTTGCGTAGTTGGTCAATGATCCTGCGAGGTCGGGGGTGTAGGCGGCGGGGTTGTCAGTGGCAAGCGCGCGGCGCAAGGCGACGGTTTCCTCGGCGGGGGCGAGGGCTTCTGTATGACGCCCTACCGCGGCGAGCCGGCTGGCGTAGTTGTTCAACGCTCCCGCGAGATCGACGGAGTAGGCGGCCGGGTCCTCGGCGGCCAGGGTTCGGTAGGAAGTGAGGGCGTCCTCGGCGGGAGCCAAGGCGTCTATGTGGCGGCCGACTCCGGCGAGCCGGTTGGCGTAGTTGTTCAACGACATCGCGAGGTCGGTGTTGTAAGCGGCCGGGTCCTCGGCGGCCAGGGTTCGGTAGGAGGTCAGGGCCTCCTGGGCGCAGGTCAGGGCTTCTATATGGCGGCCAACTTCCGTGAGGATGTTGCCGTAGTTGTTCAACGCTCCCGCGAGGTCGGGGGTGTAGGCATCCGGATCCATCCTGGCCAGATCCTGGTACGAAGTGACGGCTTCCTTGGCAGGGGCGAGGGCGTCGGTGCGACGGCCTACCTCGGCGAGTCGGCTGGAGTAGTTGTTCAACGCCATCGCAAGGTTGGGGGCGTAGGCGGCCGGATTCTGGGTACTGAGAACTCGAAAGGATCTGACAGCCTCCTCCGCCGGGGCCACGGCTTCCGTCCGGCGTCCGGCTTGGGCGAGTCGGTTGGCGTAGTTGTTTAGTGATCCCGCGAGGTCGTGAGCGTAGATGGCTGGTGCTTCCTTGGCGAGCGCTCGATAGGTGTCTGATGCGGCGCGCGCCAGGGAGAGTGCCAAGGCGGCAAGAACGTGATTGCTGCCGGGAACGGAGCTGTCTGCCGCCGACAGGTCGTTCGGGGGAAGGCGCGTTCCGACGGCATCTGTCAGGCTTGCGAGAGCGGCAGGGACGCAAATTAGACGTGCTCGATACCGTTCCCGGTCGGTTGATTCACAAACTGCATGCTTGACCAATGGAATCAATCGACCCGAAAGAACTGATACTACGGTCTCAGCCATTTGCTCTGAGTCTGCGAGAGCACGTGGAAGCACGACAAGCGGCCGTTCTAGGATTGAAGAGTGGCGTTGAGGATCGAGCACCGCCTCAATAGCAGCGAAGCAAGAAGAAAGTTTGATTGAGACCAGATATTCCCCAAGCGTATCCGGTTCGAGTTGGCCCCAGCGGGGAGGCTGGGGTGTGTCCGCTTCGGTCGGGTAGATCCGACAGAGTCACGAGTCGATCCTCCGAAGCTCCCGCTCTGGGCGGTCGGATGAGTCTGGGAGCAAGGACAGCAGCCTAAGGGCTTCCGCGGCGTTGGTTGTGCTGGTCAATGTGGCCAAAGCAACCGCTTCCGCCAGAGATTCATCATCGATCGGAAAGCCGTTGCCTTTCCAGGTGGCGCGCCAGTGCCGTTCTTCGTGTCCAAGTATCGCATCGAACATTGCTTCACGGGTAGAAGGTATTCGCGTCCCGCGCGCGCTTAAGAATGCTGCCATCAGTACTGTCAAGGGCTGAGCATACAGCCGGTCGTCGAGATCTGGATCTGGTACTTCTGTGGAACTGCCTTCTTGGCAAAGGCTGAAGGCTGCCACGGCTTCGGAGAAGAGCGCGGCCTTCTCGGACGGAGTGAGGGGAGTGGTGTCAAGCACGGTCTCCGTTGCTGTGTCTATGACGATGTCTGCCGCTTCGTCATCGGCGCGAACGGCATCGACCCACGCCGAAGCCTGTGACCTGAGAGATGGTCGTAAAGGCGCCGGTCGACGGACCAGTAGGAGTACGCGTGCTGGGGTATGTGTGACGGCGGTATCGTGAAGTGCGGGTAGTAGTCGTCGCAACTGCTCCGGACGATTCTCGGCGTAGTCGATAACGATGAGTCGGGGAGCGGGCAAAGCGGCCAAGCCGTCAAGTTGGCTGGGAGCGACATCAGATGGCAGGAAGCCGGCGAGCCATGCTGTGGCGTCCGTCGGTGGAGTCAACTCGTTCAAAGTGATACACAGTTCGGTGGCTAACCGAGTTTTTCCGGTTCCTCCTGCCCCTCCGAGAATGCGAATGGCGAACGGGTCATTTGTGGTTGCCCATCTCTGGAGATCATCGATAACTCCGGATCGATTCACAAAAGGAACCGGCGTGGATCGTGGCCGCAAGAGCCGCGCGACGCTTGCTGTTGGCGGCAAGTGGGGTCGTTGGGGTCGGTCCAGTAGGGTGATTTGGTCGCCGCCAACGATCGACACCACGGAGTTGACCGCTTGAACAATATGATGTCCGTGAGCGTGTAACAGAATGCGCTCGTCGTTCGACGTCTGAGACATGGCGCACACCGGCTATGAGTTATTCTGCTCGCGGTCCCAGTTTACATTCACGGTCGAGTTCGTCGCCTGGACGATATGATTGCCGATCGCGCTTTGATAGGTCTGCGGGGCTTCCTTCTCCACGCGTCCGATGAGTTCGTGCAACTCTGCCATGCTGTCCTGGTCAACAATCTCGGCGTCGATAATGTCCGCGAGTCGGGCGATGGCAGAGGGGCTGTCTGGCGCCTCTGCCACGAGATCAAGTTCCTTGCTCGAGCTCAACTTTTGGCGCAACCAGTGCACGATCTTGCCCCCGAGGCCGGCTGCGCCGTCCACGGCGCTTTCGGCAGCGCGATCAAGGGACTTCTCCGCCATCTTCGCTACCACTGCTGCTGTGATTACGCCCAACGTCAGCGGATCCATTCTGACCTCCCCAGTTTGGTCGGCGCGATACGAGAGCCGACGACAGTTAAGCCTAGATCTGATAACGCGGCTTGGGGGACGAGTCAGACTATTGGGCGTCTGGCTGGGGCGACGACGGAGTATGGTGCTGTCCCTCCCCGGGGCGTCACTGGAAATCGCGGGACGTGGTCTGGACGTGGATGGCGAGGTGCTCGATGCGGTCGGCCAGCAGGTTGACCACACCTTCGGGGGAGCGCTCGACGATGCCGCGGATCACCATGGCTGAGGACGTGCGCGCGATTCGGCGGTAACGATGCCAAACCCCTTTGGTCACAATGACATTGAGGATGCCGGTCTCGTCCTCAAGGTTCACGAACGTCACGCCGCCCGCCGTCGCCGGCCGTTGCCGGTGCGTCACCACGCCACCCACTTCGAACCGCCTGCCCGACTCCACGGTCATGACCTCTTTGATGCTCAGCGCACCACGCACGCGCATCTGCGTGCGGCAATGATTCATGGGGTGGTCGGCTGGGCTGATCCCGGTGGCCTGCAGGTCATGGACCAGCATCTCGCCCGGCGTCATCAGCGGCAGCAGCGGCGGCTGGTAGGCGACCGGCACCTCCAGCTGACCGGGCCTGGATGCTGCCGCCTCACCCGCCTGCCACAACGCTCCACGCCGCGATCCCGCCAGGTCATCCAGAGCGCCGGCCAGCGAAAGTGCTTCCAGCTGCTCGGTATCCAGGTCAGCGCGCCGTGCCAGGTCGGCCAGGTCGAGGAAGTCTCCGCCGTCCTCCCGGGCGGCGACGATGCGCTTGGCGACGGCGTCGCCCAGCTGACTGATGTCTGCCAGACCCAGGCGAACGGCGTACTGGTCGTCGCGTCGATGCGCCGCCGAGTCGTCGGGCGTGCTCGGGTCGAACTTGCCCGCCTCACCATCGGGATGGTCCAGCAGACAGGACTCCAGTCCGCCTGGTGCATCAGTGGATTCGGGGGTGAGTGGTTCGAGGTCAGCCTGGACACTGGAGAGCATGAGGTCGGGCGAGCGTACGACGACGCCGTGCCTCCGTGCGTCACCCACCAAGGTCTGACCCGAGTAGAATCCCATCGGCTGTGACCGCAGCAGAGCGGCGAGGAACGCAGCGGGGTAGTGGAGCTTGAGCCACGAGCTGGCGTAGACCAGCACGGCAAAACTGAGGGCGTGCGACTCGGCGAAGCCGAAGTTGGCGAAGGCCTCGATCCGGTTGTAGATCTCGTCGGCAAGCTGTCCCTCGATGCCGTTGGAGGCCATTCCGGCGAACAGCTTGTCGCGAAGTGCGCCGATCTTCTCGATGCCGCGTTTCGAACCCATCGCTCGACGCAGGAGGTCGGCGTCGGCCGGTGTGCAGTTGCCCACCGTGGTGGCCATCTGCATCAGCTGCTCCTGGAAGAGCGGGACGCCCTTGGTGCGTTCGAGGACCGGCTCGAGCATCGGGTGCGGGTAGGTGATGTCCTCTTTCCCGGTCGCACGCCGAATGTAGGGGTGCACCGCGCCGCCCTGGATCGGCCCAGGCCGGATGAGTGCGATCTCGATGGCCAGGTCGTAGTAGCAACGCGGTTGCAGCCGGGGGAGAGTGCCCATCTGCGCCCGGCTCTCGACCTGGAAGACACCGATCGAGTCAGCTCGGCAGAGCATGTCGTAGACCCCGGGCTCGGCCTTGGGGATCTCCTCGATGCGCCACTTCTCGCCCAGGTGCCGAGCGACCATGTCGAAGGTGTGCTGCAGGGCCTCCAGCATGCCGAGGCCGAGCAGGTCGAACTTCACCAGTCCCATCCACGCGCAGTCGTCCTTGTCCCACTGCAGGACGGTGCGGTCCTCCATCCGGGCGTGCTCGATCGGGCAGACCTCGCCGACCGGCTGCTCGGTGAGCACCATGCCGCCGGAGTGGATGCCGAGGTGCCGTGGGAAGCCCAGGACCTGGGTGGCGAGTCCGATGACCTGGTCGGGGATCTCGTGGTCCTGGCTCTCGATGTCGGCGCCCCAGCGCTCGACCTGCTTGGTGTACGCATCCTGCTGCCCCTGGCTGTGACCGAGCGCCTTGGCCATGTCGCGCACAGCGTTCTTGGGGCGATAGGTCACGACGTTGGCGACCTGGGCGGCATTGCGTCGGCCGTAGGTGCGGTAGACGTACTGGATGACCTCCTCGCGGCGGCCGGAGTTGAAGTCGACATCGATGTCTGGCGCCTCGGTGCGCAGCTCGGACAGGAAGCGTTCGAACGGCAGGTTGTACGCGATCGCGTCGATCACGGTGATGTCCAGGACGTAGCAGACGACTGAGGCGGCCGCGGATCCCCTTCCCTGGTAAAGGATTCCGTTCTGCCTCGCGAACATGGCGATGTCGTGAACGATGAGGAAGTAGCCGGGGAAGTCATTGTCCTCGATGACTTTGAGCTCTTGCTCGATCCGCTCCCAGGCGACTGCAGACCCTGCCGCGGCTCGTGGGTAGTGCTGCTCTCCTCGACTCTCGACCAGCTCACGGAGGTAGCTCATTGGGGTGTGACCGCGAGGTACTTCGAGCTTGGGGAGCCGCGGCGAGGCGGAGCGCAGCGAGAAGCCGCAGTCCCTCGCGATGTCGACGGTCAGCTCGACGGCACCTGGGAAGCGAGCGAACCGCCGTGCCATCTCGGCACCACTGCGCACATGTGCCATGGGTGTCGACGGCAGCCAGCCGTCCAGCTCTTCGAGGCTACGTCGAGCGCGAACCGCGGAAACCACTGTGGCCAACGGGAATCCGTCGGGCGTTGCGTAGTGCACGGCGTTGGTGGCGACCACGGGCACACCGGCGACCTGGGCGACCTCGGCCAGCTGGTCATTGCGCGTGCTGTCCCAGGGGTCCCCGTGGTCGGTCAGCTCGACCAGCACGTTGTCGCGGCCGAACAGGTCTTTGAGGCGCTCGACCTCACGGACCGCTGCATCGTGCCCACCTGAGGCGAGCGCCCGGCGTACGGCACCTTTGCGGCAGCCGGTGAGGACCGTCCAGTGGCCGCTCGCCTCATCGGACAGGGCGCCCAGATCGTAGACAGGGCGGCCCTTTTCGGCGCCTTCGGCCAGATGTGCCTCGGTCAGCGCACGCGCCAGCCGACGGTAGCCTTCCTGCCTGCGGGCGATCACGACCAGGTGGGTGCCCTCGGGGTCGGCGATGCCGTTCTGCGGACCGGTGAGACCCAGCGAGAGCTCGGCGCCGTAGCAGGTGTCGATCTCGCCGTACGCCTCCGCCGCCTCGGCGAAGCGCACCACTCCGTAGAGCCCGTCGTGGTCGGTCAGCGCGATGCCGCTCAGCCGCTGGCGGACGGCCTCGGTCATCAGGTCCTCGGGGGAGGACGCACCGTCGAGGAAGCTGTAGTGGGAGTGAGCGTGCAGCTCGGCGTAGGGCACGGCCGGTCCGTCGAGATCGCCAGTGTCCTTGGCGCGGAACGGCATTCGCTTGCGTGACCACCCGGGACCGTCGCCACCGTCGGCAGGGTACGCCGACCAGCTGGCCGGACGTACGCCGTCGGAGAGCGCCCGCTCCAGCTGCGACCACGGGATCGGCGGGTTATCCCATCCCATGGCTACTCACCCACCGGCGAAAGTTGGTGGTGGGTACAGGTATGCGTGTGCGGCTGGCCAACTTTTGCCGGAGGGTCCTAGTCATATCTGGCCTCGGCCCACCATTGGGTGCCGTCGGTGAGCAGCAGCCATGCCTGCGACCGGTCGTCGACCACCTGGAACCGATCGAAGCGGTGATGAGCGCGCCACCAGCGTTGTCGCACCGGCCACGGCCCGGCCCACCCGGTGACCCGATGTCCCTCGGACGCCTGCCCCGACGAGAGCCAGCCCAGGGGAGCCGAGACCTCGCCACGCTGGTCGATGCGGATCGGCGTGCGGTCGGCGGCGAGCACCAGCACCGGCCGTGCCTGCGCGAACACTGTCGCGGGTGCCGGCCCCGGCAGCCCACCCGGCCATGGCTGATCGACGCGACGCTCCCACGCATCTGGCAGCGCATCGCCCCAAGGGCGCAGGACGCGGCGCTCGTGGAGCAGCCGTCCGCCGCTGATCGTGGAGACCAGCACGCCGTGGTAGCCGAGCTGGTGCTGCAGTCCGGTCAGCGTCTGGACGACGTGCTCATCGGGTCGTTCGCCCCACAGCCCCTGCGCGTGGTGTGCCATGTCATCGACGGACTCGGGCGCGATCTCGATCGTGATGACCGCGCGGCTCAGGAAAGGGTCGTCATCGCCGGTGCTGGTCGTCGCGACATCCTCCAGCTGCCAGCGCACCCGGTCGGCGATCTCGGCCGCGGTGAAGTGCCACGGGTGACGCCAGCTGCGCTGATCGGCCGGACCGGACTCGGTGTGGATGGACAGACGAATCTCGTTGCACACCAACGACGCTGACGTCAGCCTGGCAACCAGGTCGTCGATGTGCGGCTCACACTCGGCGATGATGTGCTCGACCTGCTCTGAAGCCGGCTCGAACGCAACCCGGACAGAGAGATCGCGAGGGACGTCGCGCGGGTTGAGCACGGGAGCGTCCTCACCCGAGGCGAGCTGGTGAGCTCGCCACCCGCCCTCACCGAGGCGAGCGTGGACGTCGGCGCGAGGGATGGCGGTCAGATCGCCGAGCGTGCGAATCCCCATACGCCGCAACAGGTTGGTCATGCGTTTGTCGCCGGTCTGAGCCTCGACCGCAGTGACCGGAAGATGAGCGAGGAACTCCGCTGACGTGCCCTCCGGAATGCTGACGAAAGCAGACTCGGCCGTGGTCGTGAACGCTGCCTGCTCAGCCGCGAACAGCCCGTCGGCGACGGCGACGCGGACGTCGGGACCGGCGTACGGCCTGAGTCGGGTGAGCAGGGTCATGGCGGCTGCCCGGTCGCCGCCGTAGAAGCGGCTGGCCCCCTTGGCTCGGACAGCAGCCAGTCCTGCCCGCACCAGATGAACCCCCGGGACGGTCTCCTCGATGGCGCGCATGATCGGCTCGAAGACCTGCAGCTCAAGAGCCGGGTCATGTGGAAGCACCGTCATGTCCGGGCACCGATGCTGGGCCTGGCGGACACGTAGCCCCGGCGTGACGCCTTCGGCCTGCGCCGTCGCAGAGCAGGCGACGACGACGCCTTTGTCGACGAGCGCGAGCTGGTCGTCGGGGTTGATGCCCTGGCTGCGCTGCACGGCCACGACCGACCAGTCAGGGCACCAGACCAGCAGCACCCGCAGCGGCCTGGTGACGACAGGAGCCAGGGCCGGCGTCATGGTGACTCCGGGACCATGATGCGTACGCTGCGCCGCCGGTGCCGCTCGACCACGTCGAGCTGGAGGTGCTGGCGCACCAGGCATCCGTGGCCCTGGCCGAGCCCGTCCCACCCGACAGTGGTGGCGTGGATGGTGGCCGCCGGGTGCTCCCACGGCCCGGTCACGATGAGGGAGGACCGTCGCGTACGCAGTCGTGCGGTGAGGCGTTGGACGTCACCGGCCGTGATCCGGCCGGGCGGGCAGGCGACCACCAGGTCGGCCACCTCGGCCAGCGCGGCGACGGCTGTCACCCACTGCTCGGGCGAAGGAGAGGGCACCAGCACCAGGTGGTCGAGGTCGACACCCCAGGCGGCTGCCGCCTCCACCCCGAGGTCGGGCAGCCCGACGATGCCGGACCAGGAGCCGCGCTGCGAGGACCCGGCGAGCAGCGCCAGCGCGACCGAGACCGACCCGACGAGCGAGTAGACGGCACCCCGCCGCAGCCCGGCCGGAAAAGCCGGCGCCAGGCGAGGGTGCACCGGCAACGTGTCGGCGGCAGCCGTCGTACCGCGCTGCTGGAGCATCTCCTGCAGCTCGGCGACGGTGTCGGTGGCGGGCTGGGTCACTCCTCCATGATCGAACGCATGTTCGATAAGGTCAAGGTGGGAGAGGTCATAGCGGACAGGTGCCGCTCGCGCGTCAGGCGACGCGCAGCACGCCACCCACCCCGGCGACGGCGGCCAGGGCGAAGTAGATCCCGGCAACCGCCATCCGGCTGCGCCGTCCGTCTCGAGACGACTGATCCGTACGCCGGCTGCGGAACCGGTCGCCGGCCGCGGAGGCGGCGAGGGCGTACGTGATGTCGATCAGCAGGGCAATCACGAAGACGCCGGCGCCGAGTGCGACCAGCTGGCCGCGCAGCTCGGTGACACTCGCGCCCGGGCGGGTGAACTGGGGCAGGAACGCCATGAAGAACAGCGCCACCTTGGGGTTGAACAGGTTGACCAGCACGCCCTCGCGGTAGGCCCGCCGCAGCGAGCTGGACGACGCCGCGACGCCGCCGGACCCGTGAGAGCGCAGCGTCCGGATCCCCAGCAGGACGAGGTAGCCCACGCCGAGGTAGGTGATCGCCGAGTACGCGACCGGCGATGCGGCAACGACCGCCACCAGCCCGAGAGCGGTCGCGAGCGCGTAGACGAACGTGCCGGTCTCGACGCCGAGCGCGCACAGCAGCCCGACTCGGCGGCCGTGCGCGACGGACTGGGTGCAGATGTAGAGGATGTTCGGCCCCGGCATCCCGACCAGCACGATCGTGGCGCCGACGAATGCGGCGAGATATCCCAGGTTCAGACTCATGACGACTCCCTCGATTGGACTGCTTCCCCTAGCATGTGGTCTGGGGGAGCAGTCCACCCGAGCCAATGGAGGTCGAAGTGGACCGTTATCGGGACGCGGCGCAGCTGTCAGACGCGCTGGGCGAGTGGATGTCCGGCACGGCGCCGCTCTTCAGGCGGCTGGCGGACGGCGTCGCCGCGCTGGTCGGCCAGGGCCGCCTGGTGGCCGGCGACACGCTCCCCGCGGAGCGCGCTCTGGCCACCGCGCTGGCGGTCAGCCGCTCGACGGTCGTGGCGGCGTACGACGACTTGCGTAGCCGAGGCCTCATCGAGAGTCGGCGCGGCAGCGGCAGCCGTGTGGCCGGCTCAGCAGCAGCGGGTACGACGGTGCGTGACCGTCGGGTGGACGGCGGCCATGGCGCATCGATCTTCCAACGCATCGTCGCCGGACCGAGCGACGACATCTCGATGATCTACGCCGTCGACCCGGCGGCGCCCGAGCTGGCGGAGACCCTCCAGCAGGTGGTGGACGAGGATCTCCCTCTCCTGCTCGACGATCTGGGCTACCACCCCCGCGGGCTGCTCGTGCTGCGTGAGCGGGTGGCCGCGCACCTGACCCGCACGGGCCTGCCGACCACCAGCGATCAGGTCGTCATCACCACCGGCGCGCACCAGGCCATCTCGTTGATCGCCCAGATGTACGTCCGACCTGGCGCCACTGTTGTCGTCGAATCACCAAGCTGGCCAGGGTGTTTCGACCTCTTCGATGCGGCGAGCGCGGCCGTGGTCGGCGTGCCGATGGACGAGGACGGCATCGCGATTCCACCGCTGGCGGCCGCCTTGAAACGGCATCAGCCTGCCCTGCTGTTCGTGATGCCGACGTTCCACAACCCGACCGGTCACCTGATGTCGGTCTCACGTCGACGGCAGGTGGCTGACCTCGCGCGGCGCTACGACGTGCCTCTGGTCGAGGACAACGCGTACGGCTCGGCGCCGGGGATACGTGACCTGCCCGCCCCGGTGGCCGCGCACGCCCACGGTGATCAGCAGGTGCTGACGGTCGGGTCGTTGTCGAAGGCGGTGTGGGGAGGCCTGCGAATAGGGTGGATTCGCACTTCGGCGCCCATCGCCGAGCGGCTCTCACGACACAAGGCACTCGCTGACCTCGGCAGCCCGATCCTGGACCAGGCGATCGCCGCCCGGCTGATGCCGCGGCTGCCGGAGCTGCTGGCGCGCCGGTCCGAAGAGGGAGCGGCCCGACTCCGAGCGATGGAAGACCTGCTGCACGACCGGTTGCCGGACTGGCGGTGGGACACGCCGGCGGGCGGGTCGGCGCTGTGGATCGAGCTGCCGGACACCGACGCTCGCGTCTTCGCTCAGGTCGCGCGGCGGCACGGTGTGGAGGTCGTGGCCGGACGCGCGATGGACCCGACCGGTGCGCACGACGCGTACCTCCGGCTGCCGTTCACCTACTCGCAGGAGCGGATGACGCAGGCCGTCGACCGCTTGGCGGCTGCGTGGACCGAGCTGCGACGGCATGGCCCCGGACCGACCGGGGACGCGCGCCCCGTCATCTGAGGCGCGCGACCGGCGTACGGGATCTGGTCAGGCTGAGTGATGCGGGTGCTGCGCCGAACGTCCTTGGAACGAAAGGATGTTCGGGTTGATGATGCGTCCCTCGCGGATCTCGATGGCGCGACTGATCGTCTCGTCCTCGTCCCACGCGGCGGGCCCGTCCATGACCATGTTGAGGAACGGCAGCAACGCTTCGCTGTTCTCCCAGGTGGCGGAGTTCCAGAGGTACGACGGGCTGTGGTCGACCGCGTAGTAGTCGATGTGGTCACCGACCTGGAACATCGGCTCGTCGAACGTCGTCGGCCGCGCCCAGCTGAAGCCCATCCCTTCGTCGCACGAGACGTCGATGATCAGCGTCCCCCGCCGGAAGCCGGGGAGATCCTCGGTCGTCAGGTAGGTCAGCGGGTGGTCGGTGTCCTGCAGCGTGCAGTTGACGATGATGTCTCGCTCAGCAAGGAACGGTGCCAACGGAACTCGGCCGCGGCCGGTGATCACGTGGCTGAGGTAGGGCGCCTTGTCGTCGTGGTCGAACTGGGTGATCTGAACCGAGTGGATCGGCGAACCCACAGCAGCCACACCGCGATTCGTCAGCACGTGGACGTCGTGGACACCGTGCGCGTTGAGCGCGGTCACGGCTCCTCGTGCGGTCGCGCCGAAGCCGATGACCACGGCGTTCAGCCGGCGGCCGTAGTCGCCCGTCGAGCCGGTGAGCTCAAGAGCCTGGAGCACCGAGCAGTAGCCCGCGAGCTCGTTGTTCTTGTGGAAGACGTGGACACCGACGGCGCCGTCGATCGTCCAGTGGTTCATCGCCTCGAAGGCGATCAAGGTGAGGTTGCGGTCGATCGCGATCTGCGTCAGCACCGGGTCCTGCACACAGTGCGGCCAGCCCCAGAGGACGGCGCCCTCACGGAGGGCAGCGACGTCCGAGTGCTGCGGCTTGGGCAGCACGACGACATCGGACTCGGCCACCACTCGCTCACGGGGCGCGAAGCCGCGCACCAGGTGCGCAAGGTCGGCGTCGGCGTACCCGAACCGCGCGCCGTAGCCCTCCTCGAGGGTCATGTGGTCGCGGATCGACTGATCGATGCGCTCCAGGTGGGCCGGGTGAAGCGGTAGCCGGTGCTCGTTCTCCTTGGCGGACGTGCCGACGACCCCGATGGTCGAGGTCTTGATGGCCGCCGTCACTTCTTCTTGGGGTCGAGCTTGTCGTGGAAGGTCTGCTGCTCGGCCTTGGCGCGCTTGTCGGCGCGCTTCTCCTTGATGGACTTGCCCGACTTCTTGGACATGGTGTGCCGTGGCGACTTGTCGCTCATCGTGGTGTCCCTTGGTGGGAAGCCTGAATGGCTCCGTCTCGCAACCGTACGCCCCGGAACGCGCGCGACTGACCACCTTTTCCCGGAGCCGTACGTACGGTGGAGGCATGAACACCGTGGCGCGTGCGCTGCTCGGCCCGGCACTGGCCGTGCTGATGCTGTCCGCGTGTTCCACCGATCCCGACCTCCCGGACCGGTCGGACCCGCAGGTGGTCCGGCAGACGTCGGCGCTGAAGGCTCAGCTCACCGCGGAGTCGATGGGTTTCGGGACCAAGACCGAGCAGTGGAGCTGCGCGGTCAGACTGCTCGGATATCGCGAAGGTGATGCCCTCGGGTGGGCGTCCTGCATGGGTCGCACCGGCGCCCACAAGCAGGGTTCCTCAGGTCCTGTACGCGTGTCTCCCGCGGGCGTGGTCCGCCAGCCTCAGGACGGCAACGCTTACGCCACATCGGTGCGGCAGATGTTCGGCGACGAGCTCGGCGGCTGGGTCCTGGATCATCGGGACGAGCTCGCCAAGGACGCGGTCTGATCCGTCGCGGTCGCGGTCGCGGTCGCGGTCGCGTCTAGCGTTCGAGTCCGCGATCCGGGCGTTGGCCTGGCGTGGGGTGCTGTACGGGTCGGGGCAGCTGGGCGGCGGGGACGCCACTGCGTTGGGCCTGGGCGACACGCTCGGCTAGTGAGCCGGGTCGGGCGATGGCTGGCACGTCGTGCTGCGGTGGCTGGATCTGGAGGTCCGGTCGGGCCTGCATAGCGCGGCTGACCGCGGGAAGCGCGGCGCGGACATGGTGATCGGTGATGCGAGCGCCCGGACCGGGGTAACCAGCGGTCTTCCAGGTCTCATCGCCGATGACCTGCAGCACGTGGGGGTGGCCCCGGGTGAGGTCGGAGGCGGTGCGCAGGGCGTCGTGGTCCCAGAGCACTCCGACATCTTGCGCGGGCCTCGCCAGCGCAACAGCGACGGTGTCCGGGCTGAGGGGCTCGAGGTCGGAGTACGCGAAGCGGTCGGCGATGGGCGCGGCCTGGGAGAGCACGGCACGGGTGTGTGGCAGGCCAGTCGCGAAGATGCCAGCGGGCAGGTCAGGACGTTCGCGCTGGAAGTTCTCCCAGGCGTAGAAGAGGTTGCGCACACTCGCGGCGTCCGCCTGGTCGATGTCGTCGATGAGCAGGACCAGACCGGTGTGTCCCTGCTTGCGCGCCAACTCGGTTGCCGTCGACAGCAGGTCCTCGGTTTGCGCGATCGAGGGAATGGCACCCGATGCCGGGCCGCGCTCTACACCCGGTCGACCCTCACGGCTCCACTCGACCTCGGCGCCAGCGACGCCAGGTACGCCCGCCTTCACCTTGAACGCGCCATGCTCCCGGATGGAGTTCAGGACTCGTCGGATACGTCCTGTGCTCTGCCCATCGGATGCTTGGCCGAGCTGGCCGGCGATCGTAGGGAGTAGGGGTGCCGCCCCGCACTGAGCCCAGACGGTCGCCACACCTCGTCTGCGCGCGCGCTGTTGGGTGTGCCACAGCAGCGACGTCTTGCCCGTACCAGACGGGCCTGTGTCGACTCGTGTCTGCGGGATCAGCCGTTGGAAGGACTTCAGGTAGTCCAACCGCTCGTCGATCGCGGCCCGCTGCTGATTGCGACCGGCGATGCGCGGTGTGATCGCCCCTGGGCTATACGGGCTCGGCTGATCCACGGTTACTCGTTGGCCCGTAGGTGTACAGAATGGCGTGCTCCAGAGCTTCCGGAACCGGAATACCTGCGCGATCTGCCGCATCATCAAGCAGCTCGCTCACGCTGGCTGCGAGGTCGGTCTCCAGTTCAACGGTGACCTCTCGCTTCGGAACCGGCAGCCCGAGCCGCTCGCGTGCCCGCTTGACGTTCTCGGGCTCGTCGCGATCCGCGAACTCCATGCCGTCCGCCTGACCGTCCTGAGTGCTCTCAGTCATCAGAAGATCTCCCCTGTCCGTAAGTCCGCTGCCTTGACTGATATCGACCCTGCCACATCTGCGGCGGGCACGGGTGCCCGGCTGCGCGGTTGAAGACCTGGCCACCAGTAGCCTGACCCGGTGACTGAGATCGAGATCGGCAAAGGCAAGCGCGGCCGTCGCGCGTACTCCTTCGACGACATCGCCGTGGTGCCCTCCCGTCGTACCCGCGACCCGGAGGAGGTGTCCACCTCCTGGCAGATCGACGCCTACCACTTCGAGCTGCCGGTCATGGCCGCGCCGATGGACTCGGTGATGTCACCGCAGACCGCGATCGCGTTCGGTCAGCTCGGCGGCCTCCCGGTGCTCGACCTCGAAGGTCTGTGGACACGGCACGAGACACCCGAGCCGTTGCTCGCCGAGATCGCTGGTCTCGACCCGGCCGTCGCAACTGCCCGGATGCGCGAGATCTATGCGGAGCCGATCAACCCTGACCTGATCTCGTTGCGGTTGGGCGAGATTCGCGATGCCGGCGTGACCGTCGCCGGTGCATTGAGCCCGCAGCGCACCCAGGAGCACTGGAAGACCGTCGTCGACGCCGGTGTCGACCTGTTCGTCATCAGAGGTACGACCGTGTCGGCCGAGCATGTCTCCGGCAAGGCCGAGCCGCTCAACCTCAAACGATTCATCTACGAGCTCGACGTGCCGGTGATCGTCGGCGGTGCGGGGACCTACACCGCGGCACTGCACCTCATGCGCACTGGCGCGGCGGGCGTACTCGTCGGCTTCGGCGGGGGAGCGGCGCACACGACGCGGCGCACGCTCGGCATCCACACGCCGCTCGCGACCGCGGTCGCCGATATCGCCGGCGCGCGACGTGACTACATGGATGAGTCCGGTGGTCGCTATGTCCACGTCATCGCGGACGGCGGCGTGGGCACCTCCGGCGACATCGTCAAGGCGGTCGCCTGCGGTGCGGACGCCGTGATGCTCGGCGCGGCACTCGCGCGGGCGAGCGACGCTCCGGGCCGCGGCTTCCACTGGGGCTCCGAGGCGCACCACCACGACCTGCCGCGCGGCGAGCGCGTCGAGGTCGGCACGGTCGGCACGCTGCAGGAGATCCTCAACGGCCCGGGTCGTGGTGCGGATGGCACCACCAATCTGGTCGGTGCGCTGCGCCGAGCCATGGCGACGACGGGCTACTCCGACCTCAAGGAGTTCCAGCGTGTCGAGGTCGTGGTCGCGCCTTACCAGCGCTCCTGACCCGCGTACGGATTCGGCGACATCGCCGAACGCGGGCGTCTCGACGTGAGATCATGACGGCTACAGCAAGGCCTCCGCGCACCGGTTTCCGGTGTGCGGAGGCTTTTGTTATGACACCTTCTCTGCGCGTTGCTGGCCCCGCCGACCGCGAGCTGCTCGAACGCTTCTGGCTGCTCTTCCGCCACGACATGTCCGCCTTCACCGGCGCGCTGCCGTTCCCCGACGGCAGCTTCCGTCGCGAACGCCTCGACGCGGCGCTCACCGACGACGACTGGTGCGCCTACCTGCTGTACCTGGGCGAGGCTCCCGTCGGGATGGCCCTCGTGCGCAGCCTGGGCCGCGAGCCCCGCGTCCTGAACAGCTTCTTCGTCGTCCACGGCGCGAGGAGAAACGGGACGGGGACCTGGGGCGTGCGCGAAGTCGTACGGCGTCATCCAGGACGGTGGGAGGTGGCTTTCCAGGAGGCGAACGACGGCGCCGCGACGTTCTGGCGCGCGGTCGCTGCGAGTCTGGATCCGGCGTACGTCGAGGAGCAGCGGCCGATCCCGGGTCGACCGGAGCTCCCGGCTGACTCGTGGATCGCCTTCACGGTGGATCCGGGTGGGGACGCTGATTGACATCGCTGATTGACATCTCGGTCTCGGGTGTCGAACGACAACCTCCCGCCGTGAGCGCGGTCACGTTACCCTGCGGTAATGACCGAGTCGCTCGTCGCCCAGACCGAGAGCAGCGCTCCCTCGGAGCCCTCGCCCGCGCCGTACGTCGTCCCGTCCGGTCTCGCCGTACGCCTGGCCCGCCGTGTGGTGGCGCCGGCCCGTGCCGAGACCCAAGCCAGCGTCAGCCCCCTGACGGGCGGACACCTCGCTGACCTGCCGGTCAGCACCATCGACAGCGTCGATCACGCCTACCGCTCGGCCCGTGAGGCTCAGGCCCGATGGGCGAGCCAGCCGATCGCGGCGCGCGCGCGAGTGCTGCTGCGGCTGCACGACCTGGTGTTCCGCAACCAGAACGAGCTGCTCGACCTGATCCAGCTGGAGTCGGGCAAGACGCGTGGCCAGGCGTTCGAGGAGATCCTGGACGTTGCCGGTGTCTGCCGGCACTACGCCCGCAAGGCCGAGCACTACCTCAAGCCGCGCAAGCGGCTCGGCGCCATCCCGGTGCTGACCCAGACCGTCGAGCTGCGCCACCCCAAGGGTGTCGTCGGTGTCGTCGCCCCCTGGAACTACCCGCTGTCGATGTCGGTCACCGACCTCATCCCGGCGCTGCTCGCAGGCAACGCGGTCGTCGTACGCCCGGACGAGAAGTCCGCGCTGACCGCGCTGCGCTCGTTCGAGCTGCTCGACCAGGCGGGTCTGCCTGAGGGTCTGCTGCAGGTCGTCCTCGGTGACGGCCCGACGATCGGCAAGGCGGTGCTCGACCGCGCGGACTACGTCATGTTCACCGGCTCGACCGCGACCGGCCGCACCGTCGCGCGCGACGCGGGGGAGCGGCTCGTCGGCGCCTCGCTGGAGCTAGGCGGCAAGAACGCGATGTACATCGCCGCCGACGCCAACCTCAAGGCCGCCGCCGACTGCGCGGTCCGTTCCGTGTTCTCCTCGGCCGGCCAGCTGTGCATCTCGATCGAGCGGCTGATCCTGCACGAGGCGATCGCGGACGAGTTCCTCACCCACTTCATCAAGCGCGTCCGGGCCATGAAGATCGGGCCTGACCTGGCCTGGGGCAACACCATGGGCTCGCTCATCTCCCAGGCCCAGCTCGACAAGGTCACCGAGCACGTCGAGGACGCCCGCGCCAAGGGCGCCACCGTCCTCGCCGGCGGCCGCGCCCGCCCGGAGCTCGGTCCCTACTTCTACGAGCCGACCGTGCTCGAAGGTGTCACCGCGGCGATGACCTGCCGTGACGAGGAGACCTTCGGCCCGGTGGTGTCGGTCTACCGCGTGAGCACCGACGACGAGGCGGTCGCGCTGGCCAACGACACGTCGTACGGCCTGAATGCCTCGGTCTTCACCAAGGACATCAGCCGTGGCCGCGGGCTGGCGGCGCGGATCAAGGCCGGCACGGTCAACGTCAACGAGGGCTACGTGTCCGCCTGGGGGAGCAACGGCTCGCCGATGGGCGGCATGCGGCAGTCCGGAGTCGGCCGCAGGCACGGCGCTGAGGGCATCTGGAAGTACACCGAGTCCCAGACCGTGGCGGTGCAGCACCTCATGCCGATCGCGCCGACCAAGGGCGTACCCGAAAAGCTCTGGGCCAAGTCGATGGTTCTCGGTCTCAAGGCGATGAAAGCAGGACGAATTTCATGAGCGGCACGACCTACGACCACGATGTCGTTGTCATCGGCTCCGGCTTCGGCGGGGCGGTGGCGGCACTACGGGCCGCGGAGAAGGGGTACGACGTCCTGGTCTACGAGGCCGGGCGCCGGTTCGAGGACGACGACTTCGCCAAGACCTCGTGGAACCTTCCGCGCTATCTCTGGGCCCCCAAGCTGAAGTGCTTCGGTGTGCAACGCATCCACAAGCTGCCCGACGCGATGATCCTGGCCGGTGCAGGCGTGGGCGGCGGCTCGCTCAACTATGCCAACACCCTCTACAAGCCGCCGAGCGCGTTCTTCAAGGACCAGCAGTGGGGTCACATCACCGACTGGGACGCCGAGCTGTCCCCGCACTACGACACGGCCAAGCGGATGCTCGGTGTCGTCGAGGAGAACCCGTGCGACGGTCCGATCGAGCGGCTGATGAAGCAGACCGCGGACGACCTCGGCGTGGGCGACACCTTCCGCAAGACCCCGGTCGGCGTCTACTTCGGTGAGTCCGGCACGACGGTCGCCGACCCGTTCTTCGGCGGTGAGGGACCCGAGCGCACCGGCTGTACCGAGTGCGGCAACTGCATGGTCGGCTGCCGAGTCGGCGCGAAGAACACGTTGATGAAGAACTACCTCGCGCTCGCCGAGAGCAAGGGTGTCGAGATCCGCCCCAAGCGCACGGTGGTCAAGCTGGAACCGTTGGGAGACAAGGGTTTTCGCGTCACCACCGAGGAGACCGGCGCCTGGGTCGCCAAGCGTCGCGAGACGGTCACGGCCGAGCAGGTCGTGCTGGCCGCCGGCACGTGGGGCACGCAGACACTGCTGCACACGATGCGTACGAACGGAGTGCTGCCGGCGCTGTCAGACCGCCTCGGAGTCCTGACCCGCACCAACTCCGAGGCGATCGAGGGCGTCGCGGCGGTGTCGGTGCCCGAGCACATGGATGTCGACAAGGGTGTGGCGATCACGACGTCCTTCCACGTCGACGACCGGACGCACATCGAGAACGTGCGCTACGGCAAGGGGTCCAACGCGATGGGTCTGCTGCAGACCCTTCTCGTGGACGGCAGTAAGCCGCCGCTCCAACGCGCGATCCAGTTCGGCAAGGATCTGGCGGCGCGTCCGAGCGCCAACATTCGCGCCCTGGTGTCCCCACGATGGAGCGAGCGCACGGTGATCGCGCTGGTGATGCAGTCGCTCGACAACTCGATCACGGTGTCCACCAAGCGGCGGCTCGGTCGGCAGGTGCTGACCAGCCGGCAGGGACATGGCGAGCCGAGTCCGACGTACATCCCTGCGGGTCAGCGTGCCGTGCGAGCGATGGCCGAGCGGTTCGGTGCGGAGGCGAGGACCGAAGTGGTCGCCGGTGGCAACTGGGCCGAGGTGTTCGGGGTGCCGCTCACGGCGCACTTCCTGGGCGGCGTGGTCATCTCGGACTCCCCGTCCGAGGGCGTCATCGACCCGTATCACCGCGTGTGGGGCTACCCCGGTCTGCATGTGACCGACGGCTCCGCGGTGTCCGCCAACCTGGGTGTCAACCCGTCACTGACGATCACTGCTCAGTCGGAGCGGGCGCTGGCGCTGTGGCCGGCCAAGGGACAGACCGATCAGCGGCCGGCGCAGGGCGAGCCGTACCGCCGGATCGACGCGCCACCCGCGCGCGTCCCCGGCACCGACCTCGGCATGCCGCAGATGCCCGCCGCCGGCTGACCCGGCTTCGGTGCCTGAGCCAAGAGACTGCGTCTTCTGAGTCTGACTCACTTGCAAGGCGGTCAGACTCAGAAGACGCAGTCTCTTGGTGGGCTGGCCCGTCGTTAGACCGGCGTGTTCTCTGGCTCGTCGCGCCACGAGCGCCAGAGTGCGGCGTACGCACCGTTCTGCTCGATCAGCTCCTCGTGCGAACCGATCTCGGAGATCAGACCGTCCTCGACGACCGCCACCCGATCTGCGTCGTGCGCCGTGTGCAGCCGGTGCGCGATCGCCACGACCGTCCGACCCGACACGACCGCGTTGAGCGACCGCTCGAGGTGGCGCGCCGCGCGTGGGTCGAGCAGCGATGTCGCCTCGTCCAGCACCAGCGTGTGCGGGTCGGCGAGGACCAGCCGCGCCAGCGCCAGCTGCTGCGACTGCGCATCGGTCAACGCCTGACCGCCGGCACCGACGGCCGTCCCCAAGGCGTCCGGCAGCTCGGCCGCCCACGTTGCGCCGTCGACCGCGTCGAGGGCGTCCCACAGCACCTGATCGGTCGCGTCCGGTCGGGCCAGCAGCAGGTTGTCCCGCAGTGTCCCGACGAACACGTGATGCTCCTGGGTCACCAGCGCGACCTCGCCTCGCAGGTCGTCCAGGGGGAGGTCGACGAGAGGTACGCCGCCCACGTCCACCCGTCCCTGTCGCGGCCCGTCGATCCCGGCCATCAGACGACCGAGCGTCGACTTGCCCGCGCCGGAAGGCCCGACGATGGCGAGGCGCTCGCCCGGTGCGAGGTCGAGGTCGATCCCGCGCAGTACGTCCCGCCCGGCTCGGTAGGAGTAGTGCACGTCCTCGGCCGCCATCCGGGCGTCCTTCGGCTGCTCGCCACTCGCCTCACGGTCGGGCGGCACCTCCTCGACACCGATGACGCGCGCCAGTGACGTGGCGCCGACCTGGATCTCGTCCAGCCAGCTGAGCAGCTCATCGAACGGACCGGCCAACGCCTGCGCATAGAGCACGACCGTCGTGACCTGACCCAACGAGGCGTGCCCCTCGAACACCAGCCAGCCGCCCCACAGCAGCGCGACCGCGGCCGGCGCGAGGATGCCGAGGTCCACCTGCGGGAACCACCGCAGGCGTAGCCCCAGCGTGTAGGCCTCCGCGTCGAACATCTCGCGGATCGTCCCGTCGATTCGACGCTTGCGATGCGTCGCCAGGCCGAGCGCGTCGACCGTGCGCGCGCCCTCGACGGTCTCGGTGATGACTCCGTTGCCGACGGCGTACGCCGCTCGCTCGCGTAGGTAGCCGTCGGGCGCCAGCCGCAGGTAGCGACGGGTCGACACGATCAGCAACGGGATCCCGGCCAGCAGCGCGACGGCCACGAGCGGGCTCACGATGAACGCGGCCACGAGCGTGAGGACCGTCGTGACGATGGCAACGAACAACGAGGGGATGCCGAATCGCACGACGTACGAAAGGGCTTCGACGTCGTTCGTGGTGCGGGCGACCAGGTCGCCGGTGCCGGCGCGCTCCACAGTGGACAGCGGCAGCTCCATCACACGCGAGATGAACCGCTCGCGCAGCTGGGCGAACACCGCCTCGCCGAGCACGAACGAGGCGCGTCGCGCGAACCACGTGAGGATCGTCTGAGCCACGACCGCGATCGCCAGCAGGATGCCGACCTGGTTGATCGCCGACAGCGTGGTGCCCTCGGTCAGGTCATCGACCAGGTTGCCGACCAGTCGTGGCGTCGCCAGAGCCGCGACCGCCGCCAGGGCGTGCAGCCCGATCACGCTGAGCAGCGACCGTCGGTGCTGCCGCATCAGGGCGCCGGTGTGCTCGCGCACCGCAGCCATGTCAGCGATCGGCAGCGTCCGCCTCGTCGAGTCGTGCTTGTCCTGAACAGGGTTAGTGGACAACGGAATTCACCTCCTGGGGGTCCGCATCGTTGGACGGCGTGTCTTCTTCGCCTCGTACGACGACCCGCCGGTACTCCGGCGATGTCGCCATCAGATGTGCATGGGTTCCGCGAACCAGCTCGCGGCCCTCGATGAGCAGGACCACGTCGTCCGCCTGGTCGAGGATGAGCGGGCTGGCCGACATCACGACCGTCGTCCGACCGCGTCGCGAATCGGACAGACGCCCGGCGATACGTGCCTCGGTGTGGGCGTCGACCGCACTCGTCGGCTCGACCAGGACGAGCGTCTCCGCCTGGGTCAGCAGCGCTCGGACCAGCGCCAACCGCTGCCGCTGCCCGCCGGAGAACGACCGGCCGCGCTCCTCGACCTCGGCGTCCAAGCCGCCGTCGAGAGCATCGAGCACGTCATCGGCGCTCGCGACCTCCAGCGCAGCCAGCATCTCCTTGTCGCTGACCTGACCGGACGGATCGAGCTCGTCGCGCAACGTGCCGGTGAACAGACGCGGGTCCGTCTCGGACACGACCACCCGCGAACGCAGCTGTGACACAGGCACATTCGCGATCGGCGTACCACCGAACGTCACGTCCGTCGGCGTCGGTCCGAAGCGACCGAGACGGTCAGCGAGTGCGGAAGTGTCCTCGGGTCGTTCGGACACGATCGCCGTCATGCGACCCGGTTCGATGCGTACGCCGGAGGTCGGGTCCGCGAGCGCGGCGGCACCTGCCGGCAGCTCGTCACCGGGCAGCTCAGGTGTGTCGCTCTCGACCTTGAGGACGTTGATGATCTTGCGCGACGCGACGAGCGAACGGATGGCCTTGTCGGTCATCTCGGTCGCCGTACGCAGCGGCATCACCAGGAACGCGGCGTAGCCGTAGAACGCCACCAGCTGACCTGGTGTCAGCGATCCGTCGTGAACGGAACGCGCACCGAGCCAGGTCACGATCAGCATGAAGATCCCGGGTAGCAGCACCTGCGCTGCGTCGAGCGTCGACTGCAGACCCGCGACGTGCACGCCGCTGGCCCGGACCCGCTGCGACTGGTGCTCGTAGCGGCGCAGGAACGTCTGCTCGCCACCGATACCGCGCAGCACCCGCAGACCCGCCACCGTGTCGGCGCCGAGCTCGGTGAGCTTGCCGCTCTCCTCGCGCTGCGCGGCCTGGCGCCGTTGGAGCGGACGCATCACGACGGTCAGGGTCCCGAGCAGGAGGGGGACGCCGAGCAGGACGACCAGGCCCAGGCGTACGGACGACGTCAGCAGGATCACCGCGACGACGAAGTAGGACACGATCGCGCCCACGAAGCGGGCGAAGGTGTCGTACGACGCCCCGAGCCGCATCGAGTCCGACGCGACACTCGCGACGACCTGGCCCGGCGGCACCTCGCGGGGGAGGGCGGCGCCACGCGTCGCGGAGTGCCAGCCGATGAGCTGGATGGCGCGGAAGGCCGCGCGCAGCCAGTTCTCCACCGCGAACCGGTGACGCAGCGTGCCGCTGACCGCGGACACGACTGCGAGCGCCAGCACCGCGCCCGCCCACAGCCACAACCGGGACACGTCGTGCGCCCGGATCCCCTCGTCGATGGCGCGACTGAGCGCCGCGGGAACCAGCGCCTGCGACAGCATCCAGGTGACGCCGCAGAGCACACCGCAGGTGAGGGATCGCCGCTGACCACGGGCCACCCAGAACATGAATCGGGCTGGTCCGCGCAGGTCGGGGGTGCCGGGATCGGCATAGGGGAGAGGTTGCATAGCGCTTCAACGCTAGAGCGCCGACACCCCCGGAATAAAGCGATTTTCGCGCGGCGGCCTACTCTGGAGGGCGTGCTGCAGACCGCTCTCCGACCGCGCAACCTCGCGCTGCTGACGCTCGCCGTCGTCGCAGCCGTGGTGTTCGTGCTCCTCGGGCGCTGGCAGTGGGGCGTCGCGCAGGACGACGCTCGGGCCAAGGCGCTGCGCGACGGACCGCGGCACCCCGTCGTCCAGCTGACCGACTACGTCCAGCCGCACCAGCCGTTCCCCAAGGGAGGCTCGCTGCGCCGGGTCGAGGCGAGCGGCACGTACGACTCCGCTCACCAGGTCCTCGTCCCCGACCGCCGGCTCGCGGGCAAGAAGGGTCTCTGGGTCGTGACCCCGTTGGTCGTCGACGGCACGGGAGCCCGGCTGGCTGTCGTACGCGGTTTCGTCACCTCCGCAGACCAGGCCACGCCACCCGTCGTACGCGGGAAGGTCACCATCGTCGGCGCGCTCGCTCCCACCGAATCACCTTCAGAGGCAACGGATTACCCGTCCGGACAGATCGGCTCGGTCGATGTCCCTTCGATGCTCAACACGTGGGGCGGCGACGCGTACAACGCGTTCGTGTTCGGGATGAGCGAGTCACCGTCGGCCACCACGGTGGCCATCACCAAGGTGCCGCCGCCGAGTCCCGAGGCCGGCAACCGCGACTGGCGCAACGTCGGCTACGCGTTCCAGTGGTGGGCCTTCGCGGCGTTCGCCCTCTACTTCTGGTGGCGCAGCGTCAAGGAGGACCGCCGTGACGAGCTCGCGGCGGAGCAGGCGCACAATGAGGGCGCACCTGACCCAGCACCTGACCAGCCAGCACCTGACCACCCAGCACCTGACCACCCAGCCCCTGCCAAGGACCTTCATGTCTGACGTCGCCCCCTCGGGCCAGCCCGCCGCCACCGCCACGATCGATGCCGAGAAGGCACGCAAGAAGCTCACGTTCTTCAAGGTGATGGCGTTCATCGTCGGCATCGGCCTGCTCATCCTGTGCGCCGAGATGGTGCTGCACTACGGCTTCGACAACGAGGCGCTGGACTGGTGGCCGCAGCCGCACGGCTTCATCTTCATCGTCTACGTCCTCGCGACCGTGCTGCTCGGCTTCGAGGTCCGCTGGCCGCTCAGCAAGACAGTCCTCGTGGTGCTGGCCGGCTGCGTACCTTTCCTGTCGTTCTGGGTCGAGCGCAAGATCTCCCGTGAGGTGGAGACCACGCTGCACGCCTGACCGCCCGGGCCGCCGGGCCGGATAACCTGTGCGGGTGACTGAAGCCCTCCAGGACCGGCCCGTTCTCGTCGTCGACTTCGGGGCGCAGTACGCCCAGCTCATCGCCCGCCGGGTGCGTGAGGCCGCGCTCTACAGCGAGGTCGTCCCGCACACCATGCCGGTGGCCGAGATGCTCGCCAAGAACCCGTCCGCCGTCGTGCTCTCCGGCGGTCCGTCCTCGGTGTACGCCGATGGCGCGCCTTCGCTGGACGCGGCCCTGCTCGAGGCGGGGGTGCCGGTCTTCGGCATCTGCTACGGCTTCCAGGCGATGGTCAAGGCACTCGAGGGCACGGTGGAGCAGACCGGGATGCGCGAGTACGGGCGTACCCAGGCCACCATCCACAGCACCGACTCGACGCTCTTCAACGGCCAGCCCGACGAGCAGTCGGTGTGGATGTCACACGGCGACTCGGTCAGCGAGGCACCCGACGGGATGCGGGTCACGGCGACCACGCCGGGCGCATCCGTCGCGGCGTTCGAGGACGACGAGCGCAAGCTCTACGGCGTCCAGTGGCACCCCGAGGTGCTGCACTCCACGTTCGGCCAGCGCGTCATGGAGAACTTCCTGCTCCGCGGCGCCGGCCTCGAGCCCACCTGGACCCCGGCCAACATGGCCGAGGAGCTCGTCGCGCAGGTCCGCGAGCAGGTCGGCGAGTCGCGAGCGCTCTGCGCGCTGTCCGGCGGCGTCGACTCCTCTGTCGCGGGAGCTCTCGTACAGAAGGCGATCGGGGACCAGCTCACCTGTGTCTTCGTCGACCACGGGCTGCTGCGTGACGGCGAGGCCGAGCAGGTCGAGAAGGACTTCGTCACCGCCACTGGTGTCGACCTGGTCGTCATCGACGCCAAGGAGCAGTTCCTCACTGCGCTCGCCGGGGTCAGCGACCCCGAGGAGAAGCGCAAGATCATCGGCCGCGAGTTCATCCGCGTCTTCGAGCAGGCGGCGCGCGACATCGTGCACGACCGTGGCGATGAGGAGCACCCGGTCGAGTTCCTCGTCCAGGGCACGCTCTACCCCGACGTCGTCGAGTCCGGCGGTGGCGCGGGCGCGGCCAACATCAAGTCGCACCACAACGTCGGTGGACTGCCCGAGGACCTGAAGTTCTCACTGGTCGAGCCGCTGAAGGCGTTGTTCAAGGACGAGGTCCGTCAGGTCGGCCTTCAGCTGGGCGTGCCGGAGGGCATCGTCTGGCGCCAGCCGTTCCCCGGCCCTGGCCTGGGCATCCGCATCATCGGTGAGGTCACCGCCGAGCGCCTCGACATCCTGCGCGCCGCCGACAAGATCGCCCGCGAAGAGCTGTCCGCCGCCGATCTGGACCGCGACATCTGGCAGTGCCCCGTCGTACTCCTCGCCGACATCCGCTCGGTCGGCGTGCAGGGCGACGGCCGCACCTACGGTCACCCGATCGTGCTGCGCCCCGTCTCCTCCGAGGACGCGATGACCGCCGACTGGACGCGGCTGCCGTACGACGTCCTCGCCAAGATCTCCAACCGCATCACCAACGAGGTCCCCGACGTCAACCGCGTGGTGCTGGACGTGACGAGCAAGCCCCCGGGCACCATCGAGTGGGAGTGACTGCGCACAGGTCCTACTCAGGGGACGCTCAATGTCCTCGCGCACAGTGAGGAGATGACCGCGTCCACCGTGTACCGGCCGGCGGAGCCGCCGGCCCTGGCCGAGCGGCCCCCACCGACCTCATGGACTCGGTCAGCGGCGATGTCGCTGACCGGCTTCGTTCTGCTCGCTCTCTGTGTCGCCGGTGGGCTGCGCTGGGAGGGCGGCCTCAACCTGGACCAGCGGATGATGCGGTCCGTCGGGCACTCGGCCGAGGCCGGCATGAAGATCATCGACGTGATGACGGCTGTGTCGGTCTCGTTCGTCGCGATCTGCCTGGTCGGCTGTATGGCGGTCGCGCTGCTGCGGGGGCGGTTCGCGCTCGCGACGAGCGCCGCGCTGCTGATCGCGGGCGCCAACCTGACCACCCAGGTTCTCAAGTACCACGTGCTCGGTCGCGTCGACGGGGCCAACAACACCTCCCCGAGCGGCCACACGACCGTGTCGCTGTCCATCGCGATCGCGGCCGTGCTGGTCGCACCTGCCGTCTGGCGCTGGGTGGTCGTGCCGCTGGCGGGGTTCGTGGGGACTTTCGTCGGAGCCGGCACTGTCGTGGGTCAGTGGCACCGCCCGTCCGATGTGCTGGCCGGGGTCGGCGTCTGCCTGGTGTGGACGGGCATCGCGGTGGCCTTCGTCGCAGCCGTGCAACGACGTCGTACGCCAGCCGCTCCCGTCCCGGCGAGCCGCTCGTTGCTCGCCTTGCCCGGCTCGGCCGTGGCCGGTCTGGTCTTCGTCTCCTGGGGCGTACGACCGCAGGACGGCGACGTCAACCTCGGCCTCGCGGTCGTCTCGTTGGCGACCATCGGCCTGGCCGTCGCCGGCGCGATCGCGTGGGCCGGTTCGTACGCCGACCGTCACCTCGCCTAGGACACGGCGGCGGGCGATCTTTCCCGACCGGGCGTGTCGCTGACTGAGGGATAGGGGTGTCGTGGAGAAGTACAACCTCGTTGTAGATATGCGCAACAAGGTTGTCCTTCTTCGCAGACCCCATATCCGGTCGGCCACGACACGCGGGACGGCCGGTCAGCGAGGTCAGTCGGGTGGGGTGACCTTGGGGGAGAGCCACCAGCCGAGCCAGCCGAGCGCGCCGAGGGGCACCTCGAAGATGTGCGTGAAGATCGCGAACAGCAGCACTCCCGCGGCCGCGGCCGGCTTGTCCGCACCCCAGGCGACCAGCACCGTCAGCGTGCCGGCCTCGGTGATGCCCAGCCCGCCCGGCGTGACGCCGACGGCGGTGAGGAGCCGGCCGATGGCGTACGCAGCGAACAGCTTGGGGGTCGGGATGTCGACTCCGACGGCCGCCATGGTGCGCCAGAAGAGCACGAAGTAGATCCCGAGGAACCCGGTCACGCCGACCGTCATCGGGAACCAGCCGGTCTTGGTGACGCTGGCCAGCCGCACCCGCTGGTTCTGCAGCACGGCCTTCATGTCGACCCGCTGGCCCTTCTTGGGACCTCGCCGCAGACGCGCGATCCAGTGGCCGATGTGCTTGTCCAGGAAGACCCCGAACCGGCCCGCCCACTTCTCGCTGACCAGCATCGCGATGAACGCCAACAGCACGATCAGCCCGCCGATGCCACCGACCAGGGCACCCCGGCGTACGGATTTGGGCAGAGCTGTCTCGTCGAGCGAGAGCATGGCAATCCCGAGGAATGGCAAGCCAACTCGCGCGAGGACATTCCAGACGCCGCTGACGATGATGGACGTCGAGATCGACAGCCTGGAGAAGCCCCAGGTGCGCCCGAACAGGTAGGTCACGCCGACGCCCGCTGCGCCACCACCGGGCAGCAGGTTGCCGACGGAGGAGCCGGCGACGTTCATCATCAGCGCCTTGCTGTGCGACAGGCCGGGCAGCGAACCCGTCAGCGTGAACGTGTAGAGCCACAGCCCCAGCGCCACCAGCCCGAACAGCTCGAGGGTGACCATCCAGCCCACCCGGTCGAGGTGGTGCCAGATCTGCGGCCACGACGACTCGGCGAAGTGCGGCAGGCCCCACGCGATGATCGCGATCGCCAAGGTCAGTCCGAGGACTGCCTGGATGACCGTACGACGGCTCACCCTCGGGAACGACGTCCCGTCATCGTCGCCCAGCTTGGACGCCCCGCCGGACGCGTCCTCGTCCACGCTCACGGCAGCCCCTCGAAGATGTCGTCGCTGACCGGCCCCTGGTGGGTCGGGTCGACGAACCACTCACGTCCGAAGATCAGGTCGTACGCCGGGCGCGGGATCTTCAGGAACATCCCGAGCGTGCGATCCGCGCCACCGTCTGCAGAGGCCTGCGAGGCGTGCGCCCGCATCGAGGCGCGCTTGGCGCCGATGTAACGCCGGACCGAGACCCGGTGGGTGATGTCCGATGACGCGCTGAAGGAGCGCTCGAAGGACGTGGGGTCGAAGTCCGCAGGAAAGCGGTAGACCTTCGCGACGAGCTTGACGGCGCCGGCGATCAGGTCGCGCGGCACGGTCGCCTGGAGCACGCGCGGGGTCTGCGCGATCTCCGCCGCGCGGGCACCGACCTCGTGCACGCGTACGTGGTCGCGGTGCCCGTAGCCGCCATTGGCGTCGTACGTCAGGAGCACGTCGGCGTCCTCCTCACGCAGGATGTCGGCCAGTCGTCCTGCGGCTTCCTCGACCGGCGCGCGGATGAAGCGCATGCCGCTCGGAGGGTCGTCGTACAGCTCAGGACCCATGCCGCTGTCGGCGTAGCCGAGGTGCTCGACACGGTGGACGCCGAGCGCGCGGGCGCTGGCTTGCAGCTCTTCCAACCGGCGTGAGGCCAGCTGTCCGTCGCCACGAAACTCCTCCGAGGCGAGCCCCAGCTCACCGTCCGTGGCGACCACGAGCACGACTCGGTGACCCTCTGCAACGGCGCGCGCCATGGTCCCTGACGTGAGCAGGGCTTCGTCGTCGGGATGGGCGTGGAAGGCAACCAGCGTGTGCAGCATCAGGAACCATCCTGGCGCATGACAGTCTGTAACCCGTGAAGGTGGCCCTGCTGTCGGACTGCTATCTGCCTCGACTGGGCGGCATCGAGGTGCAGGTCCACGATCTCGCGCGCCATCTTCGGGAAGCCGGGCACACCGTCGAGGCCTTCACCGCCACCCGTTCGGACACCGGCGCACGTCAGGTCACCGAGGTGATCGACGGCATCACCGTGCACCGGCTGGCCATCCCACTGCCGGGCGACATGCCGATCAATCCGTTCGCCCCACCCGAGCTGCGTCGCCAGCTGCGCTCCGGCGGGTTCGACGTCGCGCACGTCCACATGGGCGTGGTCAGCCCGTTCTCGATGGACAGCGTCCGCGTGCTCCTCGGGCTGGGGATGCCGACCGCCGTGACCTGGCACTGCGTCCTCGCGTGGGTGGCTCCCGCGGTCAAGGTGATGGGCTACGTCGGTCGTTGGGCGGCCAAGGGCGCCGCGCTCTCTGCGGTGTCGTCCGTGGCGGCCGAACCCCTGCACGAGATGGTCGGTCCGGATGTGCCGATCTCGGTGCTGCCCAACGGGATTGACGTCGCACGCTGGGTTGCCGTCGACCGTCATCCACACGAGTTCGTACGCGTGGTGACGGCCATGCGGCTCGCCGCCCGCAAGCGTCCGGTTCAGCTGCTCGAGGTCATGCAACAGGCGCGCGAGCTCGCGCCCGACGTCGACATCCGTCTCGAGGTGCTGGGGGAGGGTCAGCAGCGAGGGCGTATGGAGCGATGGGTCGCCGACCACGACGCGGCCAGCTGGGTCAACCTGCCGGGTCGCCTCTCCCGGGACGACCTGCATCGCGAGTACATCGACTCCGACCTCTACATCGCACCCGCCGACCTCGAGGCGTTCGGCATCGCCGCCCTGGAGGCACGGACGACCGGGCTGCCGGTGATCGGACCGAAGCACAGCGGCATCACCGAGTTCGTCACCGACGGAGTCAACGGGCTGCTGGTCGACGACGACACCCAGATGTCGGCGGCCATTGCACGACTTGGTCAGGACACGGCCCTGCGACAGCAGATGCGGCGGCACAATGTGACTACGCCGCCGGCACAGGCCTGGCCGTCCGTGGTCGGGGAGACCATCGCGCTCTATGAGCGTGCAACGGCACAGCGGCGGCATAGGGGGAGCTGAGCCATGGCGGAGCGGGCGATCACCAGACCACCACGCGTACACGTACGCGGTGTCGACCGCAGCGGCAGCCTGTGCCACGAGCGGTGGTTGCGCCACGGTGACGACCCGCAGGTGGTGCTGCGCGCGCAGGGCTGGGAGCCCAGCGGCCTGGTCAGCATCAGCACGCTGCGCTCGCCGACCCTGGAGATTGCCCTCGACTACCGGGTGAGCCGCGCCCCCAAGACCGAGCCCCCGGCGTACGACGTCCCGCGCGACGACGGCTTGCGGATCATGGAGGGTGAGCTGCCGATCCGCTACCAGCGCGTCGCGGCCTACGCGGTCGTGACCAGCACGCGCGGCACGCTGATGAGTCAGGCGTCGCACCGCACCTCGACCCAGGGGCAGTGGGGTCTGCCGGGCGGTGGCCTCGATGACGGTGAGGACCCGGACGACGCCGTGGTGCGTGAGGTCTGGGAGGAGAGCGGCCAGCACGTCAGGCTGGCCGGCGCCTTGGATGTGGTGACCCAGCACTGGGTCGGGCGTGCGCCGAGTCGGCGGCTCGAGGACTTCCACGCGATCCGTCTCGTCTACCGCGCGGTCTGCGTGGCACCGACGGAGCCGGTCGTGCACGACGTCGGCGGTACGACCGCTGCCGCCGCCTGGATGACGGACGAGCAGCTCGCCCAGGCCGACATCGCGACCTGGGCGAGACCGCTGCTCACTCGTTCTCTCGCCTGAGGACGCTCGTCAGTCCGGCTCCGCCGAGCAGCAGTCCCGCAGCGATCGCGGCCACCGGCACGGCCACCGACCAGGTGATGTCCAGGTCGCGGGTATGCACCACGATCGAGAAGACCGCCAGCGCCATCAGCAGCACTCCGGTGACGACCGTGAGCGGCGCCGGCCCCTTGATCCACCGCTGCGGCATCGGGGTTGAGGCGTATGTCGGGATCGGCTCGGGCGTCGAGGTCGCCTCGGGCTTCTTCACGGCCGTGGGGTCCGGCTCCTTGACGTCCGGCGGGATGGCCAGCGTCACGGTGTCGTCCTGGTCGTCGTGCACCGGCTCGGCTGCGGCGTCGGCTGTCGGCTCGTCATCGACCGGTTCGGTCGCGTCAGCCGGTTCGGTCGCGTCAGCCGAGGCGGTCGCCTCAGTCGCCTCAGCCTCGTCGGTCGACTCAGTCTCGGCGGTCGGTTCGGTCGCCTCGGCGGGCTCAGCCGGCTCGCTGTCAGCAACAGGCTCGACGCGCTCGGTGCGGTCGACGGGCACGACAGCCTCGGTGCGGTCGTCCGACTCCGTCGGCTCAGCGGCAGCCGACTCGGTCGGCTCAGCGGAACCCGTCGGGGTGGCGCGCCAGGTCGGCAGCATCGGGTCGGTGGTCGGGCGGTCGTCCGACGGATCCTGGGTATTCATCGGACCGGCTCCTTCTCGATCGAGATCTGGCCGATGCCGACGTTGGCGTCGATGACCAGGGTTGCGGGCTGAGTGCCCACGCGGATGGTGCGGTTGAGGTCGGTCCCACCGGTCGAGGACTTCCAGCCGATCTCGTTCTCGATGCTGTCGTCCAGGTCGATCGAGCCGATGCCCACGTGGGTCCGGATCTCGACCGGTACGCCTGCTGGCACGTGCACCTCAAGATGGCCGAAGGAGATCTTGGCCGGCACGACGGTGCGCGTGGTCGGCTTGCCCAGACGGGAGAGATCCAGCTTGCCCTGGCCGGCCGACAGCTCGTAGTGCTGCCCCGAGGCCACCGTGGCGGCCGTCGGCGTCCACGTCTCGTCGCCTGCCGAACCGGTCAGGCTCAGCCCCTTGGGCAGGATCATCAGGACCGCGGTGACGAGGGCGAGCAGGACGCCGATATGGCTGGCGAAGGTCGCTCTGCGCCCGAGTGCGCCGGCGATGAACACGCCGAGCCCGACCACACCGAGCGCAGCGGCGATACCGACGCGTCCGGACACGTCGTCGTACGACGTCTGGTCGAGGATGAGGGCGGTCGCACCGCCGCCGGCAGCGGCGAGGCCGAGCAGCGCGAGGGTGAGTCCGCCACCGACCTTGCGACGACGAGCGCGCGGCGGCCTCGGTGTCCAGGGGCCTGACTGGTACGGCGGCACCCCCGTGTCGCTGGGAGGCGTCGCCCCACCTGCACCGGAGGACGTCGGCTCGCTGCTCACCGGACTGGTGCCACCGGCGGGCGTGAAGGTGGGCGCGTTCGCACTTCCAGGCGTACGGCTGCCCGTCGACGTCGGCGCGTACTGCGGCGGCGAGGAAGCGTACGGCTGGGAGGAGGTGGCGTACGGCTGGGAGGAGGTGGCGGCGTACGGCTGGGCCGGGCTCGCCCCGCTGTAGGGCTGCGGCGCGGGAGAGGAGGCAGCGTACGGCTGCGGCGCCGACGGGGCGCCTGGCTGCTGGTGCTTGTCACGGGACAGGTAGAGCCAGCCGGCGCCACCGATCACGAGCAGCGGAACGATCGGGCCAGGTCCCCAGCCGTCGCCCCAGCCCCACAGCCAGCCGAAGCCGGAGCCGACGACCACGATCGTGACGACCATGAGTCCGATGGCGGCGCCGTCGCTGTGGCGGGTGGCGCGCTCGAGCATGATCGAGCCGCGGCGGTCCGGCAGCAGGCACCAGGCGATGAGGTAGAGCGAGACGCCCGCGCCGAAGATCAGACCGAGCAGGATGAACGCCGCTCGCACGATCAGCGGGTCCACCCGCAGCCGGTCGGCGATGCCGGAGCAGACGCCGGCGATCCACTTGTCGTCGGAGTTGCGGGCCAGACCGACGCCGCGTACGCCGTTCAGGAACCTGTCGAAGGCGTCCGAGTGCGAAGACTGCGAGTTCTGGCCGTGCTGCCAGCCGAAGTGCGAACCGGACGGGTCATGGGTGGGCGGCGTCTGAGCTCCCGAGTCCGGTGGCGGCGCCTGGCCTGTGCCGGGGGGAGGAGTCTGGTCTGTCACGGTCTCCACTGTGCTGCCTGAGCGGGCTCGCAGCCATGAGGGTCGACCCTGAAGTGCCCCTGACGGACCCCTGGGGATGGCCCTCGATGGTCGGAATCACGCCGATCCTGCGCGAGGATGGGGTCATGTCCAGCCCCACCGCGCCCGGCGCACCCCGACCCCTGCCCGGGGCCGTGCTGCCCGAGCGACCGCCTCTGCTCCGCCCGCGACACGGGCGCGTGCTCGGCGGCGTCGCCGAGGGAGTGAGCCGTCACCTCGGTGTGCCGGTCATGGCGGTCCGCGTGTTCTTCGTGGTCACGGGCGTGTTCTTCGTCGGCCTGGTGATCTACGGGTTTCTCTGGCTGACGATCCCGCAGGGGGAGCAAGCCGGAGCGCCATTCCACCCGCGCAACATCCCCAAGAGCCTGCTGCTGATCGGCGGCGTCATCGTGCTCGGCTCGTTGGGCGCGTCGGCGTTCATCGGCGCCAACATCGAGCCGCGTGTCGTGCTTCCGGTGATCGCGATCGGCGCCGGCCTCCTGATCACCTGGTCGATGTTGGACCGCTCGCGGCGTGAGCAGTGGCTGGCAGCCGGCGACTTAACTCGCCGAGAGTCGTTGGTACGCATAGGAATTGGCAGCCTGCTCGTTTTGAGCGGCCTTGCTCTCGTGGCCTCGCAAGGGCGTGGCCTGTCGGGCATTCGGGACGTCGCCATCGCGACCCTCGTGGTCCTGGTTGGCACCGCGCTGCTCGCGGCGCCGTTCGTGATCCGCCTCTGGGACGACTTCCGGCGGGAGCAGACCGCGCGCATCCGGGCGACCGAGAAGGCCGACATCGCGGCGCACCTGCACGACTCCGTGCTGCAGACCCTCGCGCTCGTCCAGCGTCGATCGGACGACCCCATGGCTGTGCAGCGCCTGGCGCGTGCCCAGGAACGCGAGCTGCGCCAGTGGCTGTACGCCGATGAGTCGCCCGCCGCTGCCACCCTCGCCTCTGCGGTCACGGCCGCGGCGCACGAGATCGAGGACATGCACGGCGTGCCGATCGACCTGGTCGTCACCGGCGACCGCCCGCTGGACGACGACGGCGCCGCACTGGTGCGTGCTGTGCGCGAGGCGATGGCCAACGCCGTACGCCATGCCCAGCCGCCCGTTTCGGCGTACGTCGAGGTCGGCCAGCGTGAGGTGGAAGCCTTCGTCCGTGACCACGGTGCCGGCTTCGACCTGGACGCTGTGCCGTCGGACCGGCTCGGTGTCCGGGAGTCGATCGTCGGCCGAATGGACCGGCACGGGGGGTCCGCAACGGTGCGACGGCGAGAGGATGGCACTGAGGTGTCCTTGCGCCTGCCGCTTCCAGAAGGAGCAGGGCCCGAGTCTCGTCCAGAAGGATCAGCTGAGGAGGTTCAGTCATGACTGCTGAGAAGCCACCACCACGCATCATCAGGATCGTGCTCGTCGACGACCACCGGATGTTCCGGTCGGGCGTGAAGGCCGAGCTGGACGAGACCACTGAGGTCGTCGGTGAGGCACCCGACGTCGAGGCGGCAGTCGCTGTTGTCCGGGAGACGCGACCGGACGTCGTACTCCTGGATGTTCATCTGCCCGGAGGCATGGGCAACGGTGGCTCCGACGTCGTCACCGGCTGTGCGGGACTGACCACTGAGGCCGGTGAGCCCGTACGCTTCCTGGCCCTGTCCGTGTCCGACGCCGCTGAGGACGTGATCGCCGTGATCCGTTCTGGCGCAAGGGGATACGTCACCAAGACCATCTCGCCGGCGGACCTGATCACGGCGATCCATCGGGTGGCTGATGGCGATGCGGTCTTCTCGCCGCGGCTGGCCGGCTTCGTGCTGGACGCGTTCGGCGCGACGGCCGGTGAGGTCGCCGAGGTGGACGAGGAGCTGGACCGGCTGAGCGCGCGTGAGCGTGAGGTGATGCGGTTGATCGCCCGCGGCTACCAGTACAAGGAAGTTGCCAAGGAGCTGTTCATCTCGATCAAGACGGTCGAGACCCACGTGTCGTCAGTGCTGCGCAAGCTGCAGCTGTCGTCGCGGCACGAGCTCACGTCGTGGGCGATGGCCCGCCGCCTGCTCTGACGTGCGGGCGCGTCAGCCGTCGCCGAGCTGGAAGCGCTCGAAACGGGTCAGCTCTGCATCGATCGCCGCCTGGTGATCTCGGGCGTTGCCACGGCCGACCCACGTCCACTGCTGCACCAGCAGCCTGCGCTGGTCACGGTCGGTCTTCAGGTCGATCGCGGCGACGACCTCATCACCCACGAGCACTGGCAACGTGAAGTAGCCGTAGACCCGCTTGGCCTTCGGCACGTACGCCTCGAAGACGTGGTCGTAGCCGAAGAACGACGACAGCCGCTTGCGCATGATCACCAGCGGGTCGAACGGCGACAGGACGTGCACCAGCTCCTCGACCGGCGGCGGCGGCGGGACGTCCAGGGTGGCCGGCTCCGCCCAGTGCTCGACCTTCTCTGCGCCGTCGATTGCCACTGGTACCAGCTCTTTTCGACGGACCCGCCTCTCGATGATCTCGCGCATCGCCACCCTCGCCGGGAGCTTCTGGAGGTGCGTCGTTGACTCGACGCTCACCACACCCTGGGCTCGCAGTGCCCGGTCGAGCTGGAAGGCCTGCACCTGCCGGTCGGTCGCCGGCCGCGGCGCCCGCTCCCAGCCGAAGTGCCGGTCCGGCAGGTCGTACGTCTTCACCATCCCGTCGCGTCCGCTGACGGTGAGGAGTCCGCGGTCGAAGGCCAGCTCGAGCGCGGCTTTCGACGGCTTGCGGCTGGCCCACAGATGAGTCTTCTCGACCAGTGCGTCGTTCTTGAAATCCCGAATCGTCAGCGGTCCGTCGGCACGGATCTGCCGCACGACCCGGCGTACGTCGTCCTCGGTGACGGAGGAGTACCAGGACGGGATCGGGGCCGTGCGCCGGGCGCGCATCTGCGGCAGTGAGTAGCGGAAGCGCTCGGTCGGGACGTAGGCCAGGGCGTGCGTCCAGTACTCGAAGACGCTCTTGTCGCGCGCCTGCGCCCGCTGAAGATCCGCCGGCCGATAGTCCGGGATGCGGCTCCACAGGATGTGGTGGTGGCACCGCTCGATGACGTTGATCGTGTCGATCTGGACGTAGCCGAGCTGATCGACGGCGGCGCTCACTGCGCCTTCGCCGGCGTCGCCGAACGGATCACGCGAGTCCAGCCGCTGAGCGCGCATCCAGATGTGGCGCGCCTCGGCCTGGGTCAGGGCAGCAGCAACCGGCATGGCTGCACGCTAGAGCCCACCACCGACAGCACCCCAGACCGCTGGTCGAGTGGGCGAGCCCAACCACCGCTGGTCGAGTAGGCGAGCCCCTGGGCGAGCCGTATCGAGACCGGGTGCGCGCGGTCGCGGGTCTCGATACGCCTCCGCTGGCGCTCCGGCTACTCGACCAGCGATGGGCGGACAGGGGTCTCGTGCAGAAGCTCAACGTCGTTGTACACATCTACAACAAAGTTGAGCTTCTCTTCACACCCCATGCCACCATCGCTGGTCGATGAGGTGAGCCGTGTCGAGACCGGGTGCGCGCGGTCGCGGGTCTCGATACGCCTCCGCTGGCGCTCCGGCTACTCGACCAGCGGGACCTACCTGGTCGGACGGGTGACAGGGACCGGCCCGCGAGGTCTACTGGGGAGATGGGTCACAACGTCGTGCGACCGATGGTGACGGAGTCGTGGATGCGCTCCGCGGCCGCCGGCGTACGCGTCGACGAGGGCGAGGCGCCGATCACGCTGCCCGATGACGAGCTCGGCGACTACCGCGCTGCCCACCCGCTCTCGCTCGCGATCCCGCTGCTGGAGGACGTCCTCGGAGAGGCGGCCCGCGCCAGCGACGCCCTGATGGCGGTCTCCGACGAGCACGGTCAGCTGCTCTGGCTGTGCGGTACGCCGGACACCCTGCGTCGCGCGGAGGGCATCGGCTTCGTGGAGGGCAGCTCCTGGGACGAACGTGTCGCGGGCACCAATGCTCCAGGGACAGCACTCGCGCTGGACCGCCCGGTGCAGGTCATCCGGGCCGAGCACTTCCGGTCGTCGGTGCAGTCGTGGTCATGTGCAGCGGCGCCGATCCACGACCTCAGCTCGGGCGCGCTGCTGGGCATCCTGGACGTCACGGGAGGCGACCAGATCGTCGTACCCCAGACCATGGCGATGCTGCGCGCCGCCGCTCGGCTCGCCGAGATCGAGCTCGCGCGCCCCGACCTCGAGCATCCCCGCCTCGTCCTGCCCGGAGGGAGCGGCGGTCCGCGGCTCGAGGCGAGCGGGCTCGGTCGAGCCAGCGCCGAGGTCCACATCGGTGGGCGCGGGCACCGGCTCGGCCCACGGCACAGCGAGATGATCGTGCTGCTCGCGGAGGCACCCGACGGCCTCTCTGGCGACGAAATGGCTTGCGGTCTCTACGAATCCGGCACTGCAAACTCGACTGTTCGGGCCGAGACGATCCGGCTGAAGCGGGTGCTGGGCGAGGACGTGCTGCGCTCGCGGCCCTACCGACTACACGCCGATCTGGTCACCGACTGGACCGCCATCGAGGCGCGTCTCGCGGTGGGCGACGTGATCGGTGCCGTACGCGCCTACCGAGGCCCGCTGCTGCCTCACTCGGACGCGCCGGGCGTGGTCAAGGTGCGCGATCGCGTACACCTCGCCCTGGCGAACGCCGTCGTCAGCAGCGGTCGGGCGGACCTGCTGTCGACCTGGACCCGCAGCGTCTGGGGTGCCGATGACCTGACCGCATGGGAGGCGTTGAACGCCGCCCTGCCCGTGGCCTCGCCGATGCGCCGGCTCGCCCAGGCTCAGGTCGATCGGATCGACACCGAGCTCGGCTGAGCCGAGCAGCACGCAACCTTCCTGCAACGTCTGTGTGTCTAGCGTCACATCACGAGACGACTCAGCCACCAACGGTGATGGGAGTGCAGCAATGACGGTGTACGAGCGGCCGGGATCCTCCGGCTCGAAGATTGCGGTCGAGGACAAGTACGGCCACTACATCGGCGGCGAGTTCGTCGCTCCGAAGAAGGGCGAGTACTTCGAGAACTACGCCCCGCAGACCGGCGAGGTCTTCACCCAGGTCGGGCGCGGTACGGCCGAGGACATCGAGGCCGCCCTGGACGCCGCGCACAACGCAGCGGACAAGTGGGGCACCACCTCACCCGCAGAGCGTGCGGGTGTCCTGCTGAAGATTGCCGACCGGATCGAGAAGAACCTCGAGGACCTCGCGGTCATCGAGTCCTGGGACAACGGCAAGGCTGTACGCGAGACTCTCGCGGCCGACCTGCCGCTGGCTGTCGATCACTTCCGGTACTTCGCCGGGGCGCTGCGCGCTCAGGAGGGTGGCGTCTCCGAGATCGACGAGAACACGATCGCCTACCACTTCCACGAGCCGCTCGGCGTCGTCGGCCAGATCATCCCCTGGAACTTCCCGATCCTGATGGCGACCTGGAAGCTCGCGCCCGCGCTGGCCGCCGGCAACGCGGTCGTCCTCAAGCCGGCCGAGCAGACGCCGTGGTCGATCCTCAAGGTGATCGAGCTCATCGGCGATCTGCTTCCGCCCGGAGTTCTCAACATTGTCAACGGTTTTGGCACGGAGGCCGGCAAGCCGCTGGCGTCCAACAAGCGTGTCGCGAAGGTCGCGTTCACGGGTGAGACCACCACGGGCCGGCTGATCATGCAGTACGCCAGCCAGAACATCATCCCGGTCACCCTGGAGCTCGGCGGCAAGTCCCCGAACGTCTTCTTCGAGGACGTCGCGGCGGAGCGGGACGCGTTCTACGACAAGGCGCAGGAGGGCTTCGCGATGTTCGCCCTCAACCAGGGCGAGGTCTGCACCTGTCCGTCGCGTGCCCTCGTGCAGTCGAGCATCTACAGCGACTTCATGAAGGACGCCGTGGCGCGCGTCGAGAAGATCAAGATGGGCAACCCGCTGGACACCGAGACCACCATGGGTGCGCAGGCCAGCAACGACCAGCTCGAGAAGATCAAGTCCTACCTCGACATCGGCAAGAGGGAGGGCGCCAAGGTCCTCACCGGTGGCGAGGAGGCCAAGCTCGAAGGCGACCTGGCCGGCGGATACTACGTGCAGCCAACGGTTTTCGAGGGTGACAACTCGATGAGGATCTTCCAGGAGGAGATCTTCGGACCGGTCGTCTCGGTCACCCCGTTCAACGACGAGGCCGACGCGCTCAAGACCGCCAACGACACGTTGTACGGCCTGGGTGCCGGTGTGTGGTCACGCGACGGTGCGAGGGCGTACCGCATGGGTCGGGGCATCAAGGCCGGCCGCGTGTGGACGAACTGCTACCACGCCTACCCAGCGCATGCCGCGTTCGGTGGCTACAAGCAGTCGGGCATTGGACGGGAGAACCACAAGATGATGCTCGACCACTACCAGCAGACCAAGAACCTGCTCGTGTCCTACTCCCAGGACGCACAGGGGTTCTTCTAAACCGCGATGAGCGACACGACTCCCGAAAGGGTGGCGGTCACCGACGAGGCCGCGCAGCTGCTGCGCGACCTCGTCGGTCGGCACGGGCCGGTGATGTTCCACCAGTCAGGCGGCTGCTGTGACGGCAGCGCACCCATGTGTTTCCCGGAGGGGGAGTTCATGACCGGTGATGCAGACGTACTCCTGCAGGACCTCGAGGTGGACGGCATCGAGAAGCCGATCCCGTTCTGGATGTCGGTCTCCCAGTACGAGTACTGGAAGCACACCCACCTCACGGTCGACGTGGTCAAGGGACGAGGCAGCGGATTCAGTCTGGAGGCGCCCGAGGGCGTCCGATTCCTGATCCGGTCCCGTCTCATGACCGCGCCCGAGCTGGAGGCGCTCCGGCTGCTGTAGACGAGGTCAGCTGTGGCGCTGGGCGAGCCAGGCGCGCAGGATCAGGATGCCGCCGCCGAGGCCGATCACGAAGCCGGCGACACCGCGCCCGAACGCGACCCAGTCGCCCTGGAAGACGACGCTGCACAACGCGACGAGGACGACACCGACGGCGAGGACGGCCAGCGAAGGCGTCGTGATCTTCTGTGGCCGGACGACCGCCGCCACGATGTGTCCGACGATCCACCCGAGGATCGGCGCGGTGAGCCAGTCAGGACCGGGGAACGAGGAGTCGTCCGGCGCGAAGACGGCGCTGAGCACGAGCAGGATTGCCAGGAAGCCGAGGTCGGCGACGACCCAGACCAGGAGCTCCTGGCGGGCGTTGAGAGATGAGCTGGGAACTGCCTTGGGTGTGGTGGGGTGAGCCATCAGTAACTCCCTTGTCTCGCAGGCACCGCGACAGGCGGTCGCGGGTTCGCTACTGATGAGTCACGCTACTGCTCAGGGGGGTTCGCGAGACTTACATCACCCGGTGAATATTGGCTGACTAGGCTCTCGTCATGGACGTCGTGTACGACCTCGTCGTCGTCATCCACCTGCTGGGGATGGCGGCACTGGTCGGCGGCTTCTTCGCGGTCTTCTCCTCGCCGACCGCCGGTCCGTTGATGGTGTGGGGTGCCCGCACCCAGCTGGTCACCGGACTCGTGCTCGCCGGTCTCGGCGAGGCCGTCGACTCACTGGACAAGGTGCCGGACCACAACAAGCTCGGGCTCAAGCTCCTGGTCGCCATCGCGGTCCTGGCCTTCGTCGAGGTCGCCCGGGTCCGTGAGAAGAAGGGCGGCCACGAGCCGGGCATGGTCAGTGCCGCCGGCTGGTTGGCGGTGCTCAACGTGGTGGTCGCCGCGGGCTGGAACTGACGCCCGCGACGACCGACGACCACCAGGTCAGCGCACCGGTGCGCCCGGTCCGAGCGGGATGCCGAGAGCCCACCAGGCCAGGAAGAGCAGCGTCCACACGGTGGTCATCGCGACGGCGAGCGGCAGCGTGTACGACGCGAGTGTCCCGATGCCGGCGTTCTTGCGGTAGCGCTGCAGGAAGCCGAGCGCCATCACGAAGTACGGGCTCATGGGCGTGATGGCCGTCGACCCGGAGTCAGCGATCCGGAACAGCGCCTGCGTGGTCTCAGCGGGCACCGAGAGCAGCATTAGCATCGGTACGACGACGGGCGCCGCGATCGACCACATCGCTGACCCGCTGGTCACCAGGACGTTGACGACGGACATCACCACCAGGATCAGCAGGAAGACCACGACGATCGGGATGCCGCTGGTCTTGAGCGCGTCCGCTGACGAGACGGCGATGACGTCCCCGAGGTGCGTCCAGTCGAAGTAGGCGAGGAACTGGGCAATCGCGAAGAACAGCACCAGAACTGGCGCCATCTGCTTCACGCCCTCACCCATCAGCGTGGGCACGTCCGAGGGTGCCTTGATCGATCCGGACCTCCAGCCGTAGACCACGCCGACGACGGTGAACAGCACCGCGACGATGCCGGCGACACCGTCCAGGAACGGTGAGTCGGCCAGGCTGCCGCCCTCGCCACGCAGGGGAGAGCCGGACGGGATGACCACGATCGCGAGAGCTACCAGCAGGATGCCTGCCGCCGCACCTGCCCAGCGCACCGCGGAAAGGTCGCGCGGGGACAGACGCAGATCGGCCACGTCGTCGAGGTCGGCGTCGGGGTCGGCATCAAGGTCGGGCCGTTTGGCGAGCACCCACCGCGTCACCAGCGTGATCACCGTGGCCAGCACGAACGACGACGCAATGTTGAAGTACCAGTTGCTCACCGCAGACACCGAGGCGCCCGGGTCGACGATCTTGGCTGCGGTGGTGGTGATGCCGGCGAAGATCGTGTCGTTCGGCGTCGGGATCGGACTGGCGTCGTAGCCCGACGCGATCGCGGTGTACGCCACCACGATGCCGAGGATCGGCGACTTGCCTACCGCTCGAAAAGCCATGCCTCCCAACGGAACCAGGATGATGTACGCCGCGGCGCTCGCCACGTGCGAGACCGTGCCGGCGAAGGCGACGGCGAATACCACCCACGATGCCGGTACGCGTGAGACGGACACCCGCATGAGCGCGGCGAGGAAGCCGGACCGCTCGGCGACGGCGACACCCATGATCACGACGACGATCGTGGCCATCGGCCCGAACGTGGCGAAGTTCTCGACAGCGGTCGACATCGCCATGGCGAGGCCGTCGCCGCTGAGCAGGTTGCGGACGACGACGGTCTTGTCGTCCTTGGGCGACACCACCGACACGTCCATCGTGGACAGCACGGTGCTGATGACCGCCAGGATCGCGGCCAGGATCCAGAACAGCCAGAACGGGTGGGGCAGCGCGTTGCCGGCACGTTCGACCACAGCCAGTGCACGCAGCGTGCGCGGCAGCTCGGCCGGGCCATCTTGCGAACCGGTGGACTGCGTTGTGGGAGTAGACATCTCGGGCTCCTCGTGGGTGCAGGCGGGGTCAGTGCCGGGGGAGTCGTTGACCGCGGAGGAAGGTCCACATCACGTCGTGGGCCTCGATGCTGTGGGTGGCGTAGCCGCCGCCGGAATAGCTGTCCTCACCGGGCCAGGTGTGACCCCCGCCGACAACCGCGACGTGCGCGACGTCCGAACCACTACGGCAGCCGTGCCAGTCGTACCGCGCGACGTCGTACGCGACTCGCGTCTCGTGCGGACGGGTGCGGCAGCCGTCTCGGTCGGCCCATGCCCCGACCCAGTCGCGAATCGCGGGGAGTCCGCGGTCGGCATCGCCGGCGTACGGGATCGTGGTGTCGGCCGTGCCGTGGAAATCGATGACCGGGACGCGTCGGCTGGGGTTGCAGGGGCGGCCGGTGGGGTAGAACGCTCCGGAGACCGGGGCGATCGCGGTGATTCGGTCGGACAGCTCGCACGCGAGGATGCCGGTGAAGCCGGCGCCGTTGGACTTGCCGGTCGCATAGACGCGGCGAGTGTCGACGCACAGGTCGGACTCCAGGCTGTCCAGGAGATCGCCGGTGAAGGCGACGTCGTCGACGCCGGGGGCTGAGTAGGGCGCGCCCTCCCAGGCCTGACGCTCGCCGTCGCCGGTACCGATCACGCCGTTGGGATAGACCACGATCGCGGGCAGGTTGTCCAGACCCGAGAACGCCTGCGTGCCGGCACCGGTGTTGCCGCGCCCGTGGTAGGCGATGACCACCGGCCACGCGCGCCAGGTGCGGTAGCCCGCGGGCAGGTGGAGCTCGTACGTCCGGGCTCGGCCGCCACTGGAGACCGTGTGCTGACCGTCGACCGGGGCGGAGCCGATCCCGCAGCCAGTCGACCATCCGGATCCGGTTGGTGCTGAAGCAGATTCGGCGGTCGCGGCGCCGGCACCGGCTGCGCTCAGAGCAAGGACGCTGAAGGTCGAGACGACCGTGCGCCGTAAGCGGCTGGTCTTCGTTGACATTGCCGTTCCTTTCGGTGGCTGCCTCGTGCGGAGGCAGGCCGGGATGGGCGTCGGACCGAGGAGGGCGACGCCGGCGGGGGTGGGTGACGGGGCTAGGCGGTGTCCCAGTCCTGGATGAAGGTGGTGATGCGCTGGACGATGGCCTGGACGATCGCTTCGCCGTCCTCAGGTGTGACGCGCCTGGGGTCGCCCAGCACGCCGTTCTTGCTGAGCCGGTCGTAGGGCAGAGTGAGGGTGGGCTGTCCGTGCGTACGAGCCACGCGGCTCACGGGGTCGAACTGGTCGAGCGTCGTGGTGCCGGGCTCGAGGAGATCCGTGCGGACGAGTTCTGGTGCGAGAGTGAGCATCTGGGCCGTCTCGGCTTCTCCGGAGTGACCGTGCACCTCGCTCGGATCCAAGGCTGCGACCTCAGTGCGAGCCAGAGTGGTGAGTGGAGTCCAGGCCAGCTCCAGATCGGGCAGCTCGACGAGCAGGTCCTGCGCGACCGTCGTCAGCGCGGCGTTGTTGCCGCCGTGACCGGTCACGACGAGCACGCGACGGAAGCCGTGCCGGTGCAGGCTGAGGAGGTAGTCGCGTACGACGGCGGCGAAGGTCGTGGTCGACAGCGACATGGTGCCGGCGAACGCCAGGTGATGCGGCGAGACGCCGACCGGGATCGAGGGGCCGATGAGGGCGCGCCCACCCGCCAGGTCCGCGACCTGCGCGCAGACCCGCTCGGCCCGGATGAGGTCGGTCGCCATCGGCAGGCCGGGGCCGTGCTGCTCGAAGGCACCCGCGGGCAGCAGCACGATCGGTTGGGACGGCACGGTGTCGGCGATCTCGAGCGTGGTCATTTCGCCCATGCGGTGCGTGGTCACGAGCGGTCCTCGAAGTCCGCGGCCGCGACCGAGTCGCGGATCGTGGTGAGGTGGTCGCGGGTCAGGTCGTGTGCTGCGGAGGCATCGCCATCGCGAACGGCTTCGAGGATCTGCTGGTGCTCGGTGTGGTCGCGCTGCCGATCGTCGTAGCGGAACCGGATCTCGGTCTGCTCGTGGGCGCGTACGTGCAGGAGGGCCTCGACCGTCTGGCGTACCAGCGGGTTGCCCGTCGCGCCGGCGAGCTCGATGTGGAAGTTGATGATCGGGCGGACGTCCTTGGCGGGCGGGTTCAGGGCGTTGGCCGTGGCCTGCTCCATCCGCCGCAGTGCGGCATCGTCCCGTTCGCGCGCGGCAGCGGCGGCGATCCCGGGCTCCAGCACGAGTCGTGCCTCAGCGAGCTCCAGCACGGCCTCTCGGGTGATCAGCCGACGGTGCGGGTTGGCCAGCACGCTGCGGTCGATACCGGGTCCGATGTAGGTGCCCGAGCCGTGCCGCAGCTCCACCACGTTGGTGGCCTCGAGCCGACGCAGGGCCTCGCGCACGGTCGGCGTCGTGACGTCGAAGCGCTTGGCCAGGTCACGCGAGGACTCCAGCACGTCTCCGGGCGTCAGCTGCTCAGCGCGGATCAGCGCGACGATGTCGTCGGCGAGCTGCTCGGAGAAGGAAGGGCGCGGCTGATTCATAAAGTGAATAAATCACTTGGTCAATCATGTGTCAAGGGTCACATCGCTGGTCGTGGCCGGGAGTGCAGCCGCTGACCAGCGTCAGTCGCCCGTGAAGTCGAGGGCGCCGTGCTCCAGTGTCTGCTCGCCGCGACGCCCCGCCGGGGACTTCCACGTGACGTGGCACTCGAAGGCGCTGCTCGGCACGAATGTGTGCTCCGTAGGTGGTGATTGGCCCTCCATCGCGGCCCGCACGGCCTTGATGCTCTCAACAGCATTCCGCGCCTTCTCCCGGGCGTCCCGATCTGCCGCCGCGGTCGCATCGAGGTCGACATGTCCACCGCTGGGGACGTCTCCGAACGTCTCCGGCGGCAGCACCACACCGTTGATCACGTACGCCACCTCGACGTCCAGCGCGGTATGGAGCCCGATGTTCGTGAGTCGCAGGACGCCACGGGTGGGGATGCTGTCAGCCCAGAGCACGACGTGATCTTCGGTCTCGAGCTCAAGTGCCCGGGCGGCGATCTTGTTCGCGCCCTGCGCCTGCCGCCAGGCGATACCTGCCGTGCCCAGCGCGATGACGACTCCGGCACCTTGGAACCAGTCCGTGACCGCCATCGCCAAGCCTCCCCAGCTGCCGTTCTCGGCAGACTACGGCGCACGGGGCAAGCGCGGCAGCCGTACGGCCGCAGAGCACGACGAGGTCGGGAGAGCTCAGACGCCCTCGGCCGCCCGGCGTGCGGCGGCGTACGCCTCGACGTTGCGCTGCACGCGCCGACGCAGCACGGTCGAGGCCGTGATGCCGACGACGACGGCGATGCCGAGACCCACGAATGAGAAACCCTTGAGCCACGACTCGGCCGCCGTACCGACGTAGTAGACGAGGTACGTCGTACCACCGGCCCAGGCGATCGCGCCGCAGACATTGGCGACCAGGAACCTCGGGTACGCCATCTGCAGCGAGCCGGACAGCGGGCCGGCGAAGATGCGAAGCAGGGCGACGAACCGCCCGAAGAACACTGCCACCATGCCGTAACGGCTGAACAAGTGCCGGGCGTACGCCAGCAGGTCGTCGTTGACGTGATCGGGGAAGCGCCTGCCGAGGAACCCGAACAGCCGGTCGCCGTAGCGCCGTCCGACGGCGTAGCCGATCGAGTCCCCGACGACCGCGCCCACCACCGCGGCCAGAGCGACACCGTGCGGGCTGACATCCAGCTCGTGACGGCTGGCGAGCAGCGCGGCCGTCACCAGCACGATCTCACCGGGCAGCGGGATGCCGATGCTCTCGAGACCGACCACCCCGCCGGCCAGGACGTAGACCAGGATCGGCGGGACGGACACCAGCCAGTGCTCAACATTCACACCCGCATTGTGCCCCGCGGCTCGCCCCTCGCTGCCTGTGGATAGCCGAACGGCTCGCCCGTCCCGCTCTGCGACGCTGGCCCGCATGTCGAGGAGGAGGCACGATGGGAACCATGACGCTGCTGCCGCAGAGCAGACCGTTCACTCGGACGGACCTGGATGCGATGCCCGATGACGGGCACCGTTATGAGCTCATCGACGGGATGCTCGTCGTGACGCCGGCTCCATCGATCCAGCACCAGCGGGTGGTGGGCAGTCTCTACAGGCTGCTCTTTGCCGCATGCCCGGACCAGCTGGAGGTCATCTTCGCGCCCTTCGAGGTCGCGCTCGCCAAGGACACCGTCGTGCAGCCGGACCTGCTGGTCGCCCCGCGAGCGTCCTTCACCGACCGCGACCTGCCGACGGCACCGCTTCTGGCGGTCGAGATCCTCTCGCCGAGCACTCGGCGCTACGACCTCACGCTCAAGCGTGACCGGTTCGAGGCGTCTGGCGCGGCGTCCTACTGGGTCATCGATCCGATCACCCTCACGTTGATCGCGTGGGACCTTGCCGAGGGTCGCTATGTCGAGCGGGCGAACCTCAAGGGTGATGAGTCGTACGACGCCACCTCGCCTTTCGCCGTCACGGTGACACCGGCGCAGCTCGGTCGATAGCTCAGGCCGGTTTGCGGCACTCGATCAAGAAGCGCTCGGACGTCGCCCGGAACGGCCCGTCCGCGACGATCCGGTCGTGCAACCGGCGTAGCTGATCGTGGTACCGCTCGACGGTGAAGTCGGGCACGATCCAGATCACCTTGCGCAGGAACACCACGACAGCCGCGATGTCGTCGAACGTCATCGGCATCGACGCCACCTGCAGGTCGACCACGTCCAGCCCCGCTGCCTCTGCCTCGGCCGCCAGCCGCGCCGGCACTCGGGCGTCGCCGATGTCGTACGGCCCGATCATCGCCTCGGTGAGCTCGCGGACCGTGCCGTTGCCGACCTGCTGGGACAGGTAGGTGCCGCCGGGAGCGAGCACCCGTGCGATCTCGGGCCAGATCGTCACGGTCGGGTGCCGAGATACGACTGAGTGAAAGGCGTTGCTGTCAAAGGGGATTGGCCCAGCGTCTGGAGCCTCCACGACGACAGCGTGCCACGGGTCGAGGCGCCGCGTCGCGAGCGTGGCGTTGGGCGACCACGACTCGGTCGCGCAGACGGTGCCCGGCGCAGCCGCGGCAGAAGACAGTGCGCCGGCCAGCACCTCACCGCCTCCCGTCTGCAGATCCAGCACATCCGGCGTGGACGACAACCGCTCCGCGAGGAGGCGGGCGTACGCCCACGGCGGCCGTCCCTCGGTGGCGCGACCGGCGAACCACGAGAAGTCCCAGCCCTCGACCGGCACCGACTGACCCTCGGCGAGCAGGTCCTCGAAAGCCCTCGTCACGCGTGCCAGCCCCGACCGTCCACGCCGCCGGGGATGTCGCTGTCCGGGTCGTATGGGTCACGGGTCAGCCGGAAGCTCCCCAGGTCGAGGTACGCCGCGCGCTCGGCCGGGCCATGTGCCCGCAGCACCTCGCCCGCCCAGTAGTCGTCCTGGCCGAGCCAGGTGCCGTCGTCCTGCGGGACGAACCGTGACCACGTCCCTACGCCGTCGTTCATCGTCAGTACGAGCTCGCCGCCGGGTGCGCTGCGCAGGTCGAAGCGGCGCGGCCCCCAGTGCCAGTGGCCGACGAGCCCAGCGGATGCCGGAGCGTCGGGGTCGGCGTGCCAGGCCTCGACCGGGCGAGGGTCGTGCTCCTCGAGCAGGTCGACCAGGTCCCAGGTGATGGTCGGGCCGGGGCCGCCCGTGGAGTTGGTGAGCAGCGCAATGCCGTCGCCGGTCTCGACGTCGACGCGCACGACGCCCTGGAACCCGGGCATCGAGCCGCCATGGCCGATGTAGTGGGTTCCGTCGCGGTTGAACACATCGAGGCCGATGCCGTAGGCGCGCACCCACGGCTGGCCGGGTGCGTCATAGACCACGGCCGGCGCGTGCATCGAGAGCCGGAGGTCGTCCGGGAGCACCGCGTCGTTGCCGCCATGCAGGAACGCAGCCCAACGGCACAGGTCGCCCACGGTCGACCAGACCTGGCCGGCCGGCGCCATCGCACCGGTGTCCTGCGACGGCTCGTGGTGGATGAGGTCGGCGAGCGAGTGGACCGCCAGCCCGGGAGCGCTGGGCGCCACGGCGTCGTACGACGTCCGCGCCATCCCCAGCGGGTCGAGGATCTCGTCGCGAACCACTTCGAACCAACCCCGCCCGCGCGTGGTCTCAATCAACCGGCCGAGCACGGCGAAGCCGATGTTGGAGTAGTGGAATCGCCGACCAGGGTTGTGCACCAAGCGAATTGACGGCTGAAGGTCGTCCCAGGAGACGCCGGGGGAGCGCTCCCACCACGAGCCGGTCGTCTCGGCCTGCAGCCCGGAGGACTGGGTCAGCAGAGCGAGCACCGTGACTCCGTCGAGGCGGTCGGCGAGCTCGGGCAGGTGTCGACCGATCGGGTCGGTGAGCCGCACGGAGCCGTCCGCCACCAGACGCATCACCTCGACTGCCACCAACGTCTTGGTGATCGAGCCGATGCGGTACTGCGTGTCCGGAGTCGCCGTCTCTCCGCCGGCGCGACCGTCGATCGTGCCGACGGCCCCCGCCCACGCGACGTCACCATCACGCAGCAAGGCAGCCGTGATGGACGGAAGCCGTTGCTGCGCTTGCTCTTTCGCGAGGCGATCAGACAAGAACGGGGCAGCAGGTGAGGCGGTCACGCGATCAGTCTCGCAGGTCGATCCAGTAACGCTCCCGGCCGTTCCGCACGTCCTCGAGCACACCGCCGCTGCCGACGATCGTGCGCCGCGAGGCGACGTTGTCGTCGTCGCAGGTGACCAGGACCCGATCCAGCCCGAGTGCACGTGCCTGGTCGAGCGAGGCCCGCAGCGCGCCGGTGGCGACACCGCGTCCGCGGGCAGACGGCCGGACGCCGTAGCCGATGTGACCGCCCTCCTCGAGGAGGAAGTCGTTCAGCTCGTGCCGCAGGCTGAGCGAGCCGAGCACTCGCTCGGGCTCGAGGTCGTCGACGATCCAGTAGAGCGTGGCCGGCACGAAGCCCGCCTCCGGCTCGGTGCGTGCACGGTGCTGCGTCGCGACGAAGGACGCGAAGACGTCAGTGCTCCGCAGCTCGTCCAGGTCCCATCGCATCGTCGAGAACCCGTGCAGCCGAGCACCGTCGAACTCGTCGACTGCTTCGAACCAGGCGTCCTGGAGGTCGGTCGTAGGCGGGATGAGCCGAATCATGGCCAGACCGTACGACGTCCGTCTGGTGAGCGGCTACGCCTTATCGGCGGGGCGCGCCATGGCGAGGACATCGCCGACCAGGCGCTCGGCGTACGCCCGGTCGGTCGGTAGCCCGAACACCACGTGGTGGTAGAGCGGCGCGATGACGTGGTCGAGCACCTGGTGCTCGGTCGGCGCGACCTCGCCGCGCTCGATGCCGCGCGCCAGCATGTCCTTCGCCTGCCCGCGGCGCTGCTCCCAGCACGGGCACGACTCGACAGCCTCGCGAGCGGACACCATCGCGCGCAGGTAGCGCGTGCGTTGTGGTCGAGTGATGTCGTCGACGATGATCTGCGCCCACTGCGTCAGGTCCCCGCTGATGGATCCGGTGTCCGGGGGCTCGTCGCCCTCGCGGGTGAGCGCCGCGACGGACACCTCCTCGAGCAAGGTGTCGATGTCGCCCCATCGGCGGTAGACGCTCGTGGGATTGACCTCGGCGCGCTGGGCGACCATCGGGATCGTGAGCCGATCCGGTCTGCCCTCGCCCATCAGCTGACCGACAGCGGTGTAGACCGCGTCGCGCACTCTCGCGCTGCGACCGCCTGGTCGTTGGGGGTGCTTGGCGGGGGACATTGGCCCATTATCGCCACTCTCTTGGCTTTTGCGTCAAAGAGGCCTACTCTCCATTAACGCAAAACATCTTGCTTTAAGGGGTGTCATGTCCGTTCTTGTCCCGAGGCGCATCGCCTTCCCGCTGGCTGCGGTGACGATGGCCAGCCTGCTGGCTGCAGCGGCCGCACCGTCGCCGCTCTATCCCGTCTATCAACAGCTGTGGGGCTTCTCGTCCCTGACGCTGACCCTGATCTTCGCGGTCTACGTCTTCGCTCTCCTCGCCGCTCTGCTCACCGTCGGCTCGGTGTCGGACCACGTCGGCCGTCGGCCGGTGGTCATCGGCGCTTTGCTCCTTCTGGCGGTGAGCATGGCGCTGTTCATCGTCGCCGACGGCGTCAGCGGTCTGCTCGTCGCTCGTGTCGTCCAAGGCCTGGCCACGGGCGCGGCGACCGGCACGCTCAGCGCGATGATCGTCGACTTCCAGCCCTCTCAGCGCACCGGATCAACGGTCGCGAGCAGCGCGCCGACGCTCGGCCTGGCTGCAGGAGCAGTGCTCGCCGGTGCTCTGGTGCAGTACGCGTTCGCCCCCCGATACCTCGTGTACTGGGTGCTCCTCGTGCTCGATGTCGCCCTCGCGGCGGCCGTGTGGTTCCTCCCGGAGGCGACGGGCGAGCGGCGACTCTCTTGGCGGGCCGTCGCCGCATCGTTGAGGCCGAGCGCCGGCGTGCCACGTCCGCTGCGATCACTCTTCTTCTCCCAGGTTCCCGCACTCGCCTCCACCTGGGCGCTCGCGGGGCTGTACCTCTCGCTCGGCCCGTCCGTCGTCGGACACGAGCTGCACGTCGACAACCATCTGCTCGCCGGTGTCGTCCTTGCGGCCATGTTCGGTTCCGGTGCGGTCGGGTCCGCGTCCATGAACGCGCTCCCGGAGGCCGCGCGCAGGCCGACCGGCTACCTCACCCTTGGCGCCGGCGTCGTGCTCAGCGTGATCGGTGCCTTCGACGGGTCGCTGGTGGTCTACCTGGTGGCCTCCGCCATTGCCGGGTTCGGCTTCGGCGCGACGTTCCAGAACGCGATGGGCGCTATTGCCGTGGCGACCCCGCCGGCCGAGCGCGGGCAGGTGTTCGCGACGACGTTCGTGGTCAGCTACACCGCGTTCAGCGTGCCGGCCCTCGTCGCCGGTCTCGCGGTGCAGGAGTACGGCCTGCGGGACACGTTGCTGGGGTACGCCGTGCTGGAGATCGCGCTGGTCGTCACCGCCTCAGGTGGGGACCGGGCGCGCCGCCGGGCCGAGTCGGGTGAGCTGGACGAGGCCCGCGCGCAGGAAGCCGGCTGAGCGGTCGCCGCCGATGCGGTCCGGAGTCGGTCGGTGTCGGGCCCGAACCGTAGGCTGGTGCGCAATATGAGCAGCCTGTTCGATGACCTTCCCCTGCCCGGACTCAGCCCTGCCCAGGCAGCGCCAACCGCAGACCTACTGAGCCCTTCGAGCGACTCTTCTCCTCCGATCGGCGTCGCAGGCTCCGCCGAGTCGGCATCGTCGAGTCGTGACCGCCATCGGCGCGGCGAGGTCGATGAGCGAGGTGTGCCCACCTGGGCGAGTCTGGGCCACGGTCCAGACGGGGGAGACCCGGCCGGCCGACGTACTCACCCGGATGCCGAGCAGCTGCTCGAGGGCCTCAACGACCAGCAGCGAGAGGCCGTGATCCACCACGGCTCGCCCCTGCTGATCGTCGCGGGAGCGGGCTCGGGCAAGACCCGGGTGCTCGCGCATCGCATCGCTTATCTGCTGGCCGAGCGTGGCGCCCAGCCCGGTCAGATCCTGGCGATCACGTTCACCAACAAGGCGGCCGCCGAGATGCGTGAGCGCGTCGCCGACCTGGTCGGGGGAGCGGCCAAGGCGATGTGGGTCTCGACCTTCCACTCGGCGTGCGTGCGGATCTTGCGCCGCGAGGCCAGCAAGATCGGCATGAAGCCGACCTTCTCGATCTACGACGCCGCCGACAGCCAACGGCTGATGGCGATGGTGATGCGTGATCTCGACCTGGACCCCAAGCGCTACCCGGCGCGATCGTTCAGCCACCAGGTCAGCAACCTCAAGAACGAGCTGATCGACGAGGAGTCCTACGCCGCGCAGGTGACGGAGGGCAGTCACCAGGAGCGCACGCTGGCCGAGGCGTACTCCGGCTACCAGCGGCGGCTGCGGCAGGCCAACGCGATGGACTTCGATGACCTGATCATGACGACGGTCAACATCTTGCAGGCCTTCCCCGATGTGTCCGAGCACTACCGACGGCGCTTCCGGCACGTGATGGTCGATGAGTATCAGGACACCAACCACGCCCAGTACCAGCTGGTGAAGGAGCTCGTCGGCCACCAGGTTGAGGATGCCGCGCTGGGCACGGTGCCGCCGGCCGAGCTGTGTGTCGTGGGTGACGCGGACCAGTCGATCTACGCCTTCCGTGGCGCGACCATCCGCAACATCGTGGAGTTCGAGAAGGACTACCCCGACGCACGCACCATCCTGCTCGAGCAGAACTACCGCTCGACCCAGACGATCCTGCAGGCCGCCAACGCGGTCATCGACAAGAACCCCGACCGACGCAAGAAGAACCTCTGGACCGACTCCGGTGACGGCGCCTCGATCGTGGGCTATGTCGCCGATTCCGAGCACGACGAAGCAGCGTTCATCGCTCGCCAGATCGACCAGCTCGGCGACGACCACGGCGTCAAGCCCAAGGACGTCGCCGTCTTCTATCGCACCAACGCGCAGTCGCGTGCGATCGAGGAGGTGTTCGTCCGAGTTGGCTTGCCCTACAAGGTTGTTGGCGGCACCCGGTTCTACGAGCGGCGCGAGGTCAAGGACGCGTTGGCGTACCTGCGGGTCGTGTCCAACCCGGCCGACACGGTCAATCTCCGACGCATCCTCAACGTGCCCAAGCGCGGCATCGGTGACCGGGCCGAGGCCTGTGTGTCCGCGCTCGCGGAGCGTGAGCGCATCCCGTTCATCGCGGCTCTCGGTCAGCCCGAGGACGCGCCCGGCATCGCCACCCGATCGGTCACCGCGATCCGTGGGTTCACCACCCTGCTGGAGGGGCTGCGTGAGACGCGCGAAGCCGGTGCCGGCCCCGGCGACCTGCTGGAGGCGATCCTGGACCGCTCGGGCTACCTCGCGGAGCTGCGCGCCAGCCATGACCCGCAGGACGAGACCCGCATCGAGAACCTCGCCGAGCTGGTCGCCGTGGCACGAGAGTTCGACGAGGCTTACCCGGACGGCTCGCTCGAGGACTTCCTCGAGCAGGTCTCGCTGGTCGCTGATGCCGATGAGATCCCCGACGAAGAGGGTCGGGACGCCGCTGAGGAGGCCGGCGTCATCACGATGATGACGCTGCACACCGCCAAGGGTCTGGAGTTCCCGGTCGTCTTCCTGACCGGCATGGAGGACGGCACGTTCCCGCACCTGCGTGCGCTGGGCGACCCTGCTGAGCTCGAGGAGGAGCGGCGCCTGGCCTACGTCGGCATCACCCGCGCGCGGGAGCGGCTGCACCTGTCCCGGGCGCAGGTGCGCTCGGCGTGGGGCGCGCCGCAGTACAACCCGCCGTCACGCTTCCTGGACGAGATCCCGAAGCACCTCATCAGCTGGGAGCGGGTGGCCGCGACGGGCTCGCCGGGCTCATCGACTCCTGCGGTCGCGCGCCTGGCCAGTCGTCCGGGCGTACGCAGCCCGGGCAACCGGCCGGTCATCTCGCTGAGCTCCGGCGACAAGGTCACGCACGACAGCTTCGGGCTCGGCACGGTGGTGCGCGTGGAGGGCCAGGGCGACCGGGCGATGGCGCACATCGACTTCGGTGGCGACACGGGCGTCAAGCGGCTGCTGCTGCGCTACGCGCCGGTGGTCAAGCTGTGACGCTCTGACCTCATACGTCCCAAAAGTGTGTCGTGATATCGCGACACACTTCGGCGGGTGCGTCGTCTCTACAGGTGGGAGCAGCGTTACCGGCTCGATGGTGACGCTCATGGTCTCCCGGGTCAGGGCGCTGTGGCCGCGATCTGACCCGGGATGACCGCCCGAGAGCGCTGCGACAAGCCGACCTGATCGATCCAGGACGGCTCGCAGAGGTACGACCAAGGCCGCCTCCCCCAAAGGGAGAGACGGCCTTGGTGAAAAGCGGGTGGATCAGATCAGGCCGTGAGCACGCAACCAGGGTGCCGGGTTGGTGGGCTCGCCGTTGATGTGGATCTCCAGGTGCAGGTGCGGGCCCGTGGAGTTGCCGGTGTTGCCGGAGAATCCGAGGCGCTCCCCCGAGGCCAAGTGATCTCCGACGGACACGGTCGCGCGCGACATGTGGGCGTAGACAGCCTCCACGCCGTTGTCGAAGCGGATCTGGACCCGCAGGCCCATACCGCCGTAGAAGCCGACCGCCACGACCTGCGCGTCGTTCATCGCGCGCAGCGGCGTGCCGACCGGCGTCGCGAAGTCGTTGCCGAGGTGCATCCGGCCCCAGCGGTAGCCATAGCCCGACGTGTAGGTGCCGCCGATGAGCGGACGGACCCAGCCGCCGCCGACGGAGCTCTCAGGAGCGTCGTCCGTGGGCGCGTCGGTCTTGGCCGTAGCCGCGACCTTGGGCTCGGGTGTGTTGTAGCTCGACATCGTGCTGTCGGAGGCGGAGATCACTCCGAGTGCGGCCTTGCGGGCGGCGGCGTCCTTGGCGGTCTGCGCCCGGCCTGCGGCTGCAGCGCGCGACTTCGCCTTGGCGGCGGCGCTGGCGCGAGCCTTGGCCACGGCGGAGCGCGACGCGGCCGACGAGCGGGAGGCGGTCTGAGCGCCGTCCCGGGTCCACTGCGTGGTGTCCATCGCGCCGGCGGCCTGGTGGCTCGTCTTGGCCTCGGGAACCGAATCGGTAGCGAACGCCGTCCCAGCCGCGGCCACGGTCAGTGAGGCTGCCGCGAGGGCCGGGAGCGCCACGCGAGCACTCTGGAGGGGGGATACGGGGAGTGCACGGTGACGACCCTGATAACTCGGGGACAAGACACACCAACTTCTGCAATCGGGGGAGATAGCCGAGGGAACACTAACGTGACCTGACCGTGACCTGAAATCGGAACGCCCAAACTTGTGGAAAAAAAGTTCGGATCACGGGCAACCACAGCTGGATACATCGCGTCCGCGCGGTCAAGTGCTACACGATGTGAGCCATGTCACAAGCGGAGAAATTACCGCGTTTCCTTCCTCGGCGGGGTGTAGAGGGCCGGCAACTTCTGGCGCCCCTGTGATGGCGGTCTCACGGCGGCGATACCCTCACCATATGAGTGCCGCCCCCCTGCGTGTCGTCGTTGCCAAACCCGGTCTCGACGGTCATGACCGTGGTGCCAAGGTGGTGGCTCGCGCGCTGCGTGACGCCGGCATGGAGGTCATCTACACCGGCCTGCACCAGACTCCCGAGCAGATCGTCGAGGCGGCCATCCAGGAGGACGCCGACGCGGTGGGCCTCTCGGTCCTCTCCGGTGCGCACATGACCCAGTTCGCCAAGGTCACGGCTCTGCTCAAGGAGCGCGACGCGGCCGACATCGTCGTCTTCGGCGGCGGCATCATCCCGGAGGAAGACGTCCCTGAGCTGACCCAGATGGGTGTCGCCAAGGTCTTCACCCCGGGCGCCACGACGATCGAGATCGTCGGCTGGGTGCGCGAGCACGTCGGCGTCGACGTCGCCTGACCCCACCGTTCGGCCACCTCGGCGACCACCTCACCTCCGACGCCTTGACATCAAGAGGGCGCCATCGGTCGCCCATGATCTGACCAGCAACAGGTCAAGACGGCGCAGCCACGGTTCCCACGACGGCGACGCGCCAGCAACGTGAGGAGGCGACCCCGCCGGACCGGCAGGGCACGTCCACTCGGAGGAACTACTCATGTCTCACCTGCGCCCCCTGGCAGGCCTCACCGGCATCGTCGCGGCTGCAGCACTCGCCTTCCCCAGCGCGGCTGATGCGACGACGAGCACCGCATCGCTGGCCGGACCCGACATCCCGGTGACGGCGACCAAGGCTCATCTGGATGCGCTGCAAGGCATCGCCGACCAGAACAACGGCACTCGCGCGACAGGCACGCCGGGCTACCAGGCGTCCGTCGACTACGTGAAGGGCAAGCTCGACGCGGCCGGTTTCCAGACCACCGTGCAGGAGTTCGACACCCCCTACGGGAAGTCGTCCAACGTGATCGCCGACTGGCCGGGTGGGACGAGCGGCAAGGTCGTGATGTTCGGGTCGCACCTGGACAGCGTCGAGGCGGGCCCCGGCATCAACGACAACGGCAGCGGCAGCGCAGGCGTTCTCGAGACCGCGCTCACCTACGCCGCGTCGGGTGAGAAGCCAACGAACACAGTGCGATTCGCGTTCTGGGGTGCCGAGGAGCAGGGACTGTACGGCTCCTCGCACTACGTGGACTCGCTCAGCAGCGAGGACAAGAGCGCGATCGCCAGCTATGCGAACTTCGACATGATCGGCTCGCAGAACCCGGGCTACTTCGTCTACGACGACAACGCCAACGGCAACGGCGTACGAGACGACCTCACGGCCCACTACGACGAGGTCGGCATCAAGTGGGAGTACACCGACCCGCAGGGCCGTAGCGACCACGCTGCCTTCATCGATGCGGGCATCCCGACCGGCGGCATCTACAGCGGCGGCGAGGAGACCAAGTCGCAGGAGCAGGCCGACAAGTGGGGCGGCACGGCAGGCGAGGAGTTCGACGCCTGCTACCACCAGGCGTGCGACACGGCCGACAAGATCGACGTCGACGCGCTCGACAAGAACACCGACACCATCGGCGCGCTGGTGTGGTCGTACGCCGGCAAGGACCTCGGCTCGATCAATCTGCCGAACGCCGCCTGAGACCCGCTGGCACCAGGCCGGCACCAGGCGTACGCCTCACGTGAGCTTGTGACCCCGCTCACGTGAGGTTGCCCGGGTGCCGCGCGCCCGGCGTACGGGTGTAGAACCGTCGTGGGCGTCGCCTCGTCACCCGAGGGATACGCTCGCTCACGACGATCCCTTCAATGACGATGGAGCAGAATCCCCGTGGATCTTTTCGAGTACCAAGCGCGCGATGTCTTCGAGGCGCACGGTGTCCCGGTGCTGGCGGGCAAGACCGCCACCACGCCGGCTGATGCCAAGGCCGCGGCTGAGGAGATCGGCGCCAAGTCGGGCGGGGTCACCGTCGTCAAGGCGCAGGTCAAGACCGGTGGACGTGGCAAGGCCGGTGGCGTCAAGGTCGCCAAGACAGCCGACGAGGCGGAGACCTACGCCGGCGAGATCCTCGGCATGGACATCAAGGGCCACACCGTCGGCACCGTGATGATCGCCCAGGGCGCCAAGATCGCCGAGGAGTACTACTTCTCGATCCTGCTGGACCGGGCCGAGCGTCGCTACCTCGCGATGTGCTCCAAGGAGGGCGGCGTCGACATCGAGACGCTGGCCGTCGAGCGCCCTGAGGCGCTGGCTCGCGTCGCGGTCGACCCCAACGTGGGCGTCGATGAGGCGAAGGCCAAGGAGATCGTCGAGACCGCCGGCTTCGACGCCGAGACCGGCGCCAAGATCGTGCCCGTCCTGAGCAAGCTCTGGGACGTCTACGCCGGCGAGGACGCGACGCTCGTCGAGGTCAACCCGCTGGTCAAGACCGAGGACGGCGAGATCATCGCCCTCGACGGCAAGGTCACGCTGGACGAGAACGCCGACTTCCGTCAGCCGGCCCACGAGGCGCTGGAGGACAAGGCCGCGGCCGACCCGCTGGAGGCCAAGGCGAAGGCCAAGAACCTCAACTACGTCAAGCTCGACGGTCAGGTCGGCATCATCGGCAACGGCGCGGGTCTGGTCATGTCGACCCTGGACGTTGTCGCGTACGCCGGTGAGGAGCACGGCGGCGTGAAGCCGGCCAACTTCCTCGACATCGGTGGTGGCGCCAACGCGCAGGTGATGGCCGACGGGCTCGATGTGATCCTGAACGACGAGCAGGTCAAGGCCGTCTTCGTCAACGTCTTCGGTGGCATCACCGCGTGCGACGAGGTCGCCAACGGCATCAAGGGCGCCCTGGAGATCCTCGGCGACAACGCGACCAAGCCGCTGGTCGTCCGCCTCGACGGCAACAACGTGGAGCAGGGCCGCGCCATCCTCAACGAGCTGAACCACCCGCTCGTGACCCAGGTCGACACGATGGACGGCGCCGCGGCCAAGGCCGCTGAGCTCGCTTCCAAGTGACCCGCTGCCAGCTGACCAACTGAAGGAATCCCTAGCAATGTCAATCTTTTTGAACGCTGACAGCAAGATCATCGTGCAGGGCATGACCGGCGGCATGGGCTCCAAGCACACCGCCCTCATGATCGACGCCGGCTCCAACATCGTGGGCGGCGTCAACTCCCGCAAGGCCGGTACCACCGCCGAGATCGGCGGCAAGGAGCTCCCGGTCTACGGCACCGTCAAGGAGGCGATGGAGGCGACCGGCGCGAACGTGTCCGTGGCCTTCGTGCCGCCGAAGTTCGCCAAGGACGCCGCGATCGAGGCCATCGACGCCGAGATCCCGCTGCTGGTCGTCATCACCGAGGGCATCCCGGTGAAGGACTCCGCCGAGTTCTACAACTACTCGATCGGCAAGAAGACGCGGATCATCGGGCCCAACTGCCCCGGCGTCATCACGCCGGAGGAGTCGCTGGCCGGCATCACGCCGCACACCATCGCGGGCAAGGGTCCCATCGGCCTGGTCTCCAAGTCGGGCACGCTGACCTACCAGATGATGTACGAGCTGCGGGACTACGGCTTCACCACCGCCATCGGCATCGGCGGCGACCCGATCATCGGCACCACGCACATCGACGCGCTCGAGGCGTTCGAGGCCGACCCCGACACCAAGGCGATCGTGATGATCGGCGAGATCGGTGGTGACGCCGAGGAGCGGGCGGCGGCGTACATCAAGGAGCACGTCACCAAGCCGGTCGTCGGTTACGTTGCCGGTTTCACCGCGCCCGAGGGCAAGACGATGGGTCACGCGGGCGCGATCGTGTCGGGCTCCTCCGGCACCGCCGCGGCCAAGAAGGAGGCCCTCGAGGCCGCCGGCGTCAAGGTCGGCAAGACGCCGTCCGAGACCGCCGAGCTGATGCGCGAGATCCTGAAGGAGCTCGGCGCCTAGCTCACCCCAGCACAGTCGTTCGACGGCCGGTCACCTCTCCCCAGAGGTGACCGGCCGTCGTCCGTTCCGTCGGGTCGATCGGGCCGGTTGCGGCGCGGCTCCACGGGATTCGGGACCGGAGCGGACACCATGGGCGGTGTTATGAGCGCCGACCCGACTCAGGAATCGATCCAAGCCGAGGAACCGACCGAAGCGCGGCCCGAGGGGAAGGCCCGAGGCGCTGTGAGTCTGATCGAGCGCACTCGCCAGATCGTCCCGTCTGCCCCCGATGTCGAACGCCCGGCGCAGCTGCTCGGCGTGGGCGCCGGATATGGCGCGGTCGGCGCGCTCGCGCTGGCGCTCATCCTGATCGTGCCCTCCATGGTGGCCTGGCTCGCCGACGCGCAGAGCACGGTGGGCGCGTTCGATGCCTTGAGCTTTGCCGCGGACGGCTGGGTGCTGGCCCATCGTGGCTCGCTCGGCGTTCCCACCGACGGTGTGTCCGTCGTCGCGCCACCTCTACTGCTCACGGCCGCAGCCGTTCTCCTGGCGAGGCTGGCCGCGACCGCAGCTCTTGCCTCCCTGACCGACAAGACCAAAGGACTGTGGCGGCACGTGGCGCTGGCCTTCGTCGGTGGCTATGCCGCGACGGGTGTGCTCCTGGCGCTGGTCGGCTGGATCGGCCCCGCGCGCCCCAACCCGTTCATGGTGGTCCCGGGCGCCATGGTGGTCGGAGCGATCGGCATGGGCTGGGCGCTCTGGCGAGATCACAGGGGCGGGGACAAGTACGCCTCCGAGCTGATCGACGCCTGGGGCCGACGACTTCCCGCTGTTCTGGTCCGGGCGTTGCGGCCGGCTCTCGTCGGTGCCGGTGTGCAGCTGGCGATCGGCCTGCTGCTCGTGCTCGTGGCCATTGCGACTTCGTGGGGCCGCGTCAGCCAGATCGACTCCGAGCTCGGTGCGGGTGTGATCGGCACCACCGTGCTCACCCTCGGCCAGCTGCTCGCCCTACCCAACCTCGCGGCGTACGGCATGACCTGGCTGGGCGGCGCGAGCATCCACATCGGCTCGGTCTCGCTGGGCCACGCCGCGGTGACGCCCGGCATCCTGCCGATGGTGCCGGTCCTCGGCGCTGTTCCCGAGGCCGGCGCCGGCCCGTGGTGGGCGCCGTTCGTGCCGGTCGTTCCGGTGCTGGTCGGCGGCTTCATCGGGTGGTACACGTTGCGTGGTCTCACCGTGCTGGCGTCGTTGCGTTCCAAGGTGCAGACATCCGCGTGCGCGGCTGCCCTGGGCGGGCTGATCGTGCTCGTGCTGGCGTACGCCGGCAGCATGGGCGTCTCGGGTGGGGACCTGGGCTATGTCGGCCCATCGCTGATGGCGGTGCCGCTGCTGCTGGTCGAGCTGGCCGTCGGTGCTGTGGTGACTGCGACCGTGCTGCACTACTGGCGCACGCTGCGCTGAGGCGGCGTGGACCGGGACGCGGAACTGACGGGTCAGGACTCCTGCAGGAAGCGGTGCAAGAAGTCCGAGCTCTCCCCGAACTGAGTGCGGCACGCCGACTCCGCCGCATGGGTGTTGGCTCCGGCGAGGCAGTCCTGGTAGTCGCGCGTGGACCCGTAGAACGCGTACGGGATGGCGACCATGACCGTGAGCATCACCGTCAGGGCCAGCCCGATTCCGCTCCAGACCCGCATCGCTCGCGGCGCCCCGGCGGTGCCGAGTGCCTGCAGGCAGCGGACCGACTCCCACACCGCAAAAGCCAACGGCACCAAAGCAACCAGGTTGTAGGGCATCGGCATCAGCGATGCCATGAACCCGAGGAACAGGTAGAACGCAGCACGGCGCGAGTGCACAGCACCAGGTGGCAGCACCCGCTTCTCGTCGGCCACATCTCTCCTTGAGGTTGGGCACTCATCCTCTCCCAGAGTGTCGGTGCACGGTGCGTTGGGGGTGGGAGCAGACTCGGCCCGTGCACCTGCGGGCCTTGCGGGTCGGTAGCCTCACGCCGTGCCTGATTCGACTCCGATCGTGGTCCTGGTCTCCGGTTCGGGGACCCTCCTGCAAGCCCTGATCGATGCTTCGGCCGACCCGGCGTACGGCGTACGTGTCGCGGCCGTCGGCGCGGACCGGGACGGCATCGAGGGCTTGGCGCGCGCGGAGCGGGCGGGCATCCCGACGTTCGTACGCCGGGTGCGCGACTTCGCGAGTCGCGAGGACTGGGATGCCGCTCTCGCAGGTGACGTGGCGGCGTACGACCCCGCACTCGTGGTCTCCGCGGGTTTCCTCAAGCTGGTGGGGCCGACCTTCCTGGCATCGTTCGGCGGCCGCTACCTCAACAGCCACAACGCCTTGCTGCCCGCGTTCCCCGGGATCCACGGCCCGCGTGACGCGCTTGACTACGGCGTCAAGGTCGCGGGCGCCACGCTGTTCGTCGTCGACGAGGGTGTCGACACCGGCGCGATCGTGGCGCAGTGCGTGGTGCCGGTCGATGACAGCGATGACGTCGACACGTTGACGGAGCGGATCAAGCAGGCCGAGCGACCTCAGCTGGTGGACTACGTGGGACGGATGGCGCGCGAAGGATTCCAGGTCGAGGGTCGGCGCGTGCGGCTCGGCCGCTGACGATCGACCTGACATCTCGTGCGCGGGCATCAACGCAATGTCGGAACGATCGTCGGGGTCGACTAGCCTGAGCGCCGAACACGACTGGCGCAGGTGGGCCACCACCGGGGAGTGAAGTCGAGCGCATCGAACGCCTGGGTGCGACTCACACGATGACGTCCTCAGGAGTTCTCTGTGACTGCAGCAACCGACTTGCGTCGGCCGATCAAGCGCGCGCTCGTCTCCGTCTATGACAAGACCGGCCTGGAAGACCTCGCCCGCGGTCTGCACGACGCCGGTGTCGAGCTGGTCTCCACCGGCGGCTCCGCCAAGCTGATCGACGGCCTGGGCATCCCCGTCACCAAGGTCGAGGACCTGACCGGGTTCCCCGAGTGCCTCGACGGCCGGGTCAAGACCCTGCACCCCAAGGTCCACGCGGGTCTGCTCGCGGACACCCGCAACCCTGACCACGTGGCCCAGCTGGCCGACCTCGGTGTCGAGCCGTTCGACCTGGTCATCTCCAACCTCTATCCCTTCCGCGAAACGGTCGCCTCGGGCGCCACTCCCGAGGAGTGCATCGAGCAGATCGATATCGGCGGTCCGTCGATGGTGCGCGCCTCGGCCAAGAACCACGCGAGCGTGGCCATCGTGACCAGCCCGGCGGCGTACGACGACGTGCTGGCGGCCGTGGCTGCCGGCGGCTTCACGCTCGAGCAGCGCAAGCTCCTGGCGGCCCAGGCTTTCGTGCACACCGCGGACTACGACAACGCGGTCGCCAACTGGATCGGCAACGTCTACGTCGACACCAGCGAGGGCACCGGGTTCCCGGCGTGGGCCGGTGCGACGTTCGAGAAGTCGGCGACGCTGCGCTACGGCGAGAACCCCCATCAGAAGGCCGCGATCTACCAGCACTGGCGTGGGGGAGTGGCCTCGGCCGAGCAGCTGCACGGCAAGGAGATGTCCTACAACAACTACGTCGACACCGACGCGGCAGTACGCGCGGCGTACGACCACGGCGACCTGCCGACCGTCGCGGTCATCAAGCACGCGAATCCCTGTGGTATCGCTGTGGGTTCGGATATTGCTGACGCGCACCGGAAGGCGCACGCGTGCGACCCGGTGTCGGCGTACGGCGGGATCATCGCGACCAACCGGCCCGTCACGCAGGAGTTGGCCGAGACGGTGAAGGACATCTTCACCGAGGTCGTCATCGCGCCCGACTTCGATCCTGAAGCACTCGAGACGCTGACGGCCAAGAAAGCGATCCGCCTCCTCAAGCTGCCTGCCGAGCAGGCGCAGGCGACGGATCCCGTTGAGATCCGGCCGGTTTCGGGCGGCATGCTCATGCAGACGCGTGACAAGGTCGACGCCGTCGTCACGGACGAGGACGGCAAGGTGACCGGTGGCGACGACGCCGAGACGTGGCGTCTGGTCGCGGGTGAGGCGGCCGACAAGGCGACGCTGGCGGACCTGCAGTTCGCGTGGCGTGCGATCCGCGCCGTGAAGTCGAACGCGATCTTGCTGGCCAAGGACGGTGCCTCCGTCGGTGTCGGCATGGGCCAGGTCAACCGCGTCGACTCCAGTGAGCTGGCGGTCAAGCGAGCCGGCGAGGAGCGCGCGCGGGGTGCAGTGGCCGCATCGGATGCGTTCTTCCCGTTTGCGGATGGCCTGCAGATCCTGCTCGATGCGGGCGTGAAAGCCGTTGTCGCGCCTGGAGGTTCGAAGCGCGACCCCGAGGTCATCGAGGCTGCCGAGAAGGCCGGCGTGACCATGTACTTCACCGGAACTCGCCATTTCGCACACTGACACTGACGCCGAGTCGGCATCGTCGACACGCGGCCTCGGGTCGCCACGTGCGCTGGCGCTGATCGGCGGGCTGGTCGCGGGTGCGCTGCTGTCGGTGCAGTCGCGGATGAACGGCGTGATCAGCACGCACAGCGGTCGCCCCGTCGAGGCGGCTCTCTGGAGCTTCGGCTCGGGTCTGGTCGTGCTCTGCCTCATCGTGGCGAGCGTGCCCAAGGTGCGGGCCGGCGTACGCACCATCGGCGCCGCCCTGCGTGATCACCGCCTGCAGTGGTGGCAATGCATCGGTGGCGCGTCAGGCGGCCTGCTGGTCGGTGTCCAGTCCTGGTCGGTGCCGATCGTGGGCGTCGCGATCTTCAGCATCGGTGTCGTCGGCGGCCAGACGCTCAGCGCGCTCCTGGTGGACCGGATCGGTCTGGCGCCCACCGGCGTACAGCACATCACCTGGACCCGGACCCTGGCCGCGGCACTCGCGGTGGTCGGTGTCATCGTCTCGGCGACGGCGCACAGCGGCGGCCAGGGTGTCTCGATCGGCCCCGCGCTCGCGGCCTTCGGCGTGGGCTGCCTGCTGGCCGGTCAGCAGGCGGTCAACGGTCAGGTCAACCGGGTCACCGGTCAGACGATGGCGACGACGTGGCAGAACTTCCTCGTCGGTCTGGTCGTGCTCGCGGTGATCGCGGCGGTGCAGGCGATCAGCACCAACGGCTCCTGGGACCTGCCGACCGGAGCGCCGTGGTGGGCGTGGTTCGGCGGCATCCTCGGGATCGGCGTGATCGGCGTCATGTCGTGGGCCGTCGGCGAGATCGGCGTGCTGGTCTTTGGTCTGGTGTCGGTCGCCGGGCAGCTGCTCGCGGCCCTGGCACTCGACCTGGCCGACGCCTCGACACGCGACCAGGTGGGTCTCCAGCTCGTGCTCGGCCTGGCCATCACGCTCGTGGCTGCGGGCGGCGCGGGACTGGCCGCCGCCCGCGCCTGAGCGGTCCTCGCGAAGTCAGCTCTTGGCTGCGGCGGCCTCGACCTTGCGCAGCCGAGCGCTCAGCGTCTTGAGCAACGCGACTGCGATGTCCGGGTTGGAGCGCACCAGTGGGGTGAGCTGCAGGGAGGAGATCGCGAAGGTCGTACAGCCGTCCGGTCCCGCAGTCAGGCTTGCCGAGCGCGGCTCGCCGTCGATCGCGGAGATCTCGCCGACGTAGTCGCCGGCATTGACCTCGCCGCGGCTCTCGCCGCCGACGTCAACGGCAGCGCTGCCGTCGAGCAGGATGCGAAGCCCGCTGTCCGAGGAGCCCTCGGCGATGACCTTGCCGCCGGCACCGGTCGTGAAGGTGGTGCCGGACTGCTCGATCTGCGACAGGGCGTCGTCGTCGAGGGTGGAGAAGAGATCGATACCGGCCAGGACCGATCGGACCTTGACGCTGCTCATGAAGTGCCTCCCGCACGGGCATGCTGATGTGGAGTCGCACGCTAGCAGCGTGGTGGGTCCCGCGCCGGGTGTCGTGACCTCATGGTGACCAAGTGACGTCCGTACGCCCGGGTACCTTGTGCGGGTGAGCACGACCAGCCGGCGGGAGCCGGCATGAAGACCTGCGCTCGGTGCGGCGCATCGGTGCCGCAGGAGGCACGGTTCTGTCCTTCGTGCGGCGCCGCCGTGTCCGTGGGCACATGGGCTGCGCCGGTCCGCAAGTACGTCGTCGTGCTCTTCGTCGACATCGTCGGCTCCACCGCGCTCGGGGAGGCCGTCGACCCAGAGGCCTTGCGAGCCAACCTGGCCCGCTACTTCGATGCCGTCTCCGCCGTCATCTGGAAGCACGGCGGCACCGTGGAGAAGTTCATCGGCGATGCCGTGATGGCGGTCTTCGGGGTGCCGCAGACCCGCGAGGACGATGCCGTACGCGCCCTGCACGCCGCCGGCGAGATCCATGTGGCCGTCGCTGGTTTGTCCACCCAGATGCAGCAGGACGTCGGTCGCAGCCTCACCGTGCGGGTGGGCGTCAATGGCGGTGAGGTCTTCGTGACGCACCAGCCCGATGGCCAGTTCTCCGTGACCGGAGACGCCGTCAACACGGCGCAACGGCTCGAGGCCTCGGCCGGTGAGGGCGAGACGTACGTCGGTGCCTCGGTGGCCGAGCTCGTCCAGGGCCATGTGGCGCTGGAGTCCGTCGGGCTGGTCGTGCACAAGGGCAAGTCCGTCCCCCAGGAGGTCTTCCGGCTCACGAGGGACCAGAGCGCGCTGCCGGGACGGGACGAGGTCCCGTTCGTCGGGCGAGCCGAGGCGCTCGCTGAGCTGACCTCGATGGCGGAGCGGTCCGACGCCCGCCGTCAGGGCTGGTTCCTCACGCTGGTCGGCGAGGCCGGTATCGGCAAGACCCGACTGATCGCTCAGTTCCTCGCCGGACGACCGAGCACCCGGGTGCTGCGCGGCAGCAGCCAGCCCATGGACCAGGACACCTACGCGCCGCTGGTGCAGATGCTGACCCAGCTCGCCGACGAGACCGATGTCACCGAGCTCATGGGCGAGGACGCCGAGCACGCGCTCCTCCCGTTGCGCAGTGCGATCGGCCGCAGCGATGCCCAGACCTCGACCGATGACGTGGCCTGGGCGTTCAGGGGAGTGGTGTCCCGGCTCGTCCAGGAGCGCCCGCTCGTCCTCGTCTGGGACGACCTGCACTGGGCCACGGAGCCGCAGCTGGATCTGGTCCAGCGGCTCGCCCAGGAGCTGCGCTCGTTGCCCGTGCTGTCGATCTGCGTGACGCGTCCGGACCTGTTCGAACGCCGTCCACAGTGGGGCGGCGGTCGGCAGTCGCGGGTCGAGGACCTCGAGCCGCTCGACGAGGACGAGCTGCGGGCCATCGCGGAGGGGCAGCTGGCCCAGGCGAGCGAGCTGATCGATGTCGACAAGCTCATCGTCCGCAGTGACGGCAACCCGCTCGTGCTGCAGATGCTGGTCCAGTGCGCGTGCGACGGGGAGTCGCTCCCGGTGTCGGTGCACACGCTCTTCGAGGCGGCGCTGGACCGGCTGAGCCCTGCTGAGCGTCGGCTCTGCGAGGGCGGTTCGGTGTTCGGGCGCGAGTTCGACCCGGCGGCTGCAGCAGCCGTCGTGGAGGACTGGACCGAGCACGATCCCCGCGTGGTCGCCGACCGGCTGCGTGAGCTGAAGGTCCTCGAGCCGGGGCGGCACCACCGGCGAGCAAGCCAGGACTCCTACCGCTTCATGCAGTCGCTGCTCATGCAGACGGCGTACGAGTCGATCCCCAAGCAGGTGCGATCGCGGCGTCACGAGCGGGCGGCCGAGTGGCTGTCCGACCGGCATGCTCCGGGCGTGAGCGAGACGTCGACCGCGGTGGCCACGCACTACGACAAGGCCTGGACACTGCTGGCGGAGGTCAACGGGCCGGCCGCGGAGCGAGAAGCGTTGCGCGAGAAGGCAGTTCAGGCGGCCATCCGTCATGCTCGAGCGCTCCGAATGCGGGGGGATCCTGGAGCCAAGGCGGTCTACGAACGCCTCCAGGAGATCCTGGCACCAGGGGATCGACGACACATCCACGCCGCGTTGGGCGTCTTCCTGTTCGTCGGGCGTGGTCGGGACGCGGACTTCATCAGGGACCGGATGGCGGTGACAGATCGCGCGCTGCCGGACGACCCGGCGTGGGCGGTCGTACGACACATTCCCAGCCGCCTGATCGATCGTGGACACGGGATCGGCGCGCCCGAAGATCTCCTGTCGGACGTCGAGGCCGTACGCCGGTCGCTCGACGATCTCGACGACGTCCCGGCCGCGGCCCGCTACCTCGCGCTCGCCTACGAGGGCCAGGTCCTCGCGGACGCGGGGATGTTGCGCGGCTGCCTCGACGTCGTACGCCGTGGGCTCGACCTGTCACTCGCCGAGGGCGACCAGGTGGAGGAGAGGGTGTTCCGCAGCTTCCTCCTGCAGGTGGAGTTCAGCGGCAACGAACCTCTCGAGACCAGCATCAGGACGGCCGAACGGCTGCGGGCCGACTACGCGGGTGACCGCTACCAGAGCATCGTCCTGGACGCTGTCCTCACCGGCGCGTACGCCTGCGTGGGTGACCAGGAGGCCGCACAGGTCGCCTGGAAGCGCGTCGAGACCGCTCATGCCGGGATCCCCAACCACGCGATCCTGGAGCGGGAGTATCACGCCCAGATGCTCGAGGCCGCCGGTGACGTCAAGGGTGCGGCCCGCGAATGGGCCGAGCTGTCCCGTGACATCGGGGACAACGCGCGGCTGGCAACCTCCCTGGCCTGCATGGCCAGCCGCTACTCGCTGCGGTCGGGTGACCTCGAGGCCAGCCTGCGCTACGCCGACGAAGCCCGTCGCGTCGCCGGTGACCAGCACGCCCAGCTCGCGGAGTCCAACCTGTCGCCGGTGGGAGCAGTGCTCGCGGCGATCGCCGGTGACGCGGACGGAGCCCGCCGCCACCTGGACGCTGCCCGCGTCGAGACCAAGCCGGAGGAGAGTCTCGTCGACGCCGGACAGCTGGCCGTCTACACCGCCATCGTGCTGCGGCTCCTGGGCGATGAGCCCGGCGCTCAGGCGTCGATGAAGGACGCCAAGCGCCTCTTCGACCGCAAGGGTGCGGTCGCGCTCGCCGACCTGGTCGACACCTGGGTCGGTCACGCCGAGCGGCTGCGCGCGGGCGCTCGACAGCTGCATTAATCGTTTGCCGCGGCTCGTACCGTCGTGAGGGTGACGATCACCTACCGCGCCGAGCGCGCCTCAGACCAGGCCGCCGTACGACGTGTGGTTGCCGATGCTTTCGCCGATGAGGGTTCGCAGGTGGCTGCGTTCCTGGACGCGATGCGCGCCTCGACCCATTGGGTGGACCTGTCGTTCGTTGCGGAGGACGACAGCGAGGTGATCGGCCACATCTCGTTCTCGACCTGCTGGCTGGACACCCGCCGTGAGCTGCTCGAGGTCCTGACCCTGTCACCTGTCTCCGTCGCGCCCGAGCACCAGGGGCGAGGTGTGGGCAGCGGGCTCATCCGCTGGGCCTTGGCCGGGCTGCAGGACATGTCCTGGCCGATGATCGTGCTGGAGGGCGCACCGCGCTACTACGGGCGGTTCGGCTTCCTCCCCGGTGAGGAGCACGGGCTGCGGCGGCCGAGTCTGCGGACACCGGCGCCGGCCTTCCAGGTGCTGCCAGGGTCGCGACGTGAGGACTGGATGACCGGCACCGTCGTGTACCCCGAGTACATGTGGGCCCTGGACTGCGTCGGCCTGCGCGAGCCCGGGCTGTCGGAAGTCGAACGAGCGCTAGGCGTGTCCTGAGCCTGCCAGCATGGGTGGCATGCGCTCGATCACTCGCAGCTATCGCACCGGCGACCGCGAGGTCGTCCTCGACATCACCGCCGACTGCCAGGACTTCGTGGCGGGCGCCGGGGACGGGCTGCTGCACGTCTTCGTCCCGCACGCGACGGCCGGCCTCGCGATCATCGAGACCGGTGCGGGCAGCGACGACGACCTGCTCGCAGCGCTGCGCGATCTCCTGCCGGCAGACGACCGCTGGATCCATCGGCACGGAAGCCGCGGCCACGGTCGGTCACACGTCATGCCAGCGTTCGTACCGCCGTACGCCACCGTGCCGGTGATCGACGGCGCGCTGACCCTGGGCACGTGGCAGAGCATCTGCCTGGTCGACCTCAACATCGACAATGTGGCCCGGACCGTGCGCCTGTCATTCCTGGCGGGTTGAACCTCAGATCCAGCGGGCGTAGCACCGGCACTCGGGCTCGTCGCGGTAGTAGCCGTACGACGGGATCGGCAGGTAACCGACACTCTCGTACAGCGCCATCGCCTCGGGCTGTGCCGTGCCGGTCTCCAGGATGACGCGGCTGAAACCACGCCCGCGCGCGTAGTCCTCGATGGCCTCGAGCAGCCGCTTGGCGTGGCCCTGGCGGCGCCGGCCGGGGCGGATGAACATCCGCTTGAGCTCAGCATCTGCGCCTTGGGTACGCAGCCCGGCACAGCCGATGAGGCCGGCGCTGTCGGAGGCCACCACGAAGGTGCCCGAGGGCGGCGCGAAGTCGTCAGCCCTGACCGGAGTGGCATCGCCACCGCCATAACGTTGAGACAGATCGTCGTTCAGCTCCGATACCAGCGCCTGCGCGAGCGGGTCGTCATACGGGACGGTCTGCAACGTCCAATCTCCTACGGAAGTCACCATGGCAGGATAAGCGTCCGTGACGGCGACCCTTCTGGACGGTAAGGCCACTCTGGCGACGATCAAGGACGAGCTGCGGACGCGGGTCGCCGCTCTGCAGGCCCAAGGCATCACGCCTGGCCTCGGCACGGTGCTGGTCGGTGATGACCCCGGATCCCGGTGGTACGTCAACGCCAAGCACAAGGACTGCGCCTCCATCGGCATCAACTCCATCCGGCAGGATCTGCCCGCGACGGCGACTCAGGCCGAGGTCGAGGCGGTCATCGACGAGCTCAACGCGGACCCGGGCTGCACCGGCTTCCTCGTCCAGCAGCCCACTGGTCTGGACGAGTTCGCGCTGCTGTCGCGAGTCGACCCCGACAAGGACGTCGACGGCCTGCACCCGGTCAACCTCGGCAAGCTCGTGCTCGGCGAGGACGGACCGCTGCCCTGCACTCCGATCGGCGCCATCGAGCTGCTGCGCCGCTACGACGTGCCGATCGCCGGCGCGGACGTGGTCGTGGTCGGGCGCGGGCTGACCGTGGGGAGGCCCCTCGGTCTGCTGCTGACCCGACGTTCGGAGAACGCGACAACCACGTTGTGCCACACCGGAACTCGCGACCTCGCCGACCACGTACGGCGTGCCGACATCGTGGTGGCGGCGGCCGGCGTACCCGGTCTCATCACCAAGGACATGGTCAAGCCAGGGGCGGCCGTGCTCGATGTCGGTGTCTCGCGCGTCGACGGCAAGATCGCCGGCGACGTGGCGGCGGATGTCGCCGAGGTCGCGGGCTTCGTCTCGCCCAACCCTGGCGGTGTCGGCCCGTTGACCAGGGCCATGCTGCTGACCAACGTCGTGGCTGCCGCAGAGCGGCAGCTGCGGTGATCCCGAGCCGTCTCGGGCCCGTGTGGTGGGCTCTCGCGGCAGGCTGCGCCCTGGCTGCTGTCGTCATGGTGGCGGGATCGATCCGGCAGGGCGGCTACCTGCTGTCCGGTGTGCTGGTGGTCATCGCCGTCGCGCGGCTCGGCCTGCCGGCGCGGGTCTGTGACGGCATCGCTGTCCGGTCACGCGGTCTGGACGCGGTGATGTACGTCGCGCTCGCCGTAGCCGTCGCGGTGATCTTCCATGAGGTCAAGCTGCCCTAGCTGCGGGTACGACGAAGGGCCCGGTTCGTGAGAACCGGGCCCTTGGTCTCGATACGCCCCTCCGCTAGCGCTCCGGGGCTACTCGACCAGCGGGTTCAGCCGAGCAGGCCGAGCTTCTTGACGGTCTCGCGCTCGTCCTCGAGCTCCTTGACGGAGGCGTCGATCTTGGCGCGGGAGAAGTCGTTGATCTCCAGACCCTGCACGATCGACCACTGGCCGTCCTTGATCGTGACCGGGAAGGAGGAGATCAGGCCGGCCGGGACGTCGTACGAGCCGTCGGACGGGACCGCCATCGAGACCCAGCTGCCCTCGGCGGTGCCGAGCTGCCAGTCGCGAGCGTGATCGATGGTGGCCGATGCGGCCGAGGCAGCGGACGACGCGCCGCGCGCCTCGATGATCGCCGCGCCGCGCTTGGCGACGGTCGGGATGTAGGTCGACTCCAGCCACTCCTGGTCATTGACGACCTCGGCGGCGTTCTTGCCGGCGATCTCCGCATGGAAGATGTCGGGGTACTGGGTGGCGGAGTGGTTGCCCCAGATGCTGATCTTGCTGATGTCCGCGACAGCGGCGCCGGTCTTGGCGGCCAGCTGAGCGATCGCGCGGTTGTGATCCAGGCGGGTCAGCGCGGTGAAGCGCTCGGCCGGGATGTCGGGCGCGTTGCTCTGGGCGATCAGGGCGTTGGTGTTGGCCGGGTTGCCGGTCACCGTGACCTTGATGTCGTCGGCTGCGTGGTCGTTCAGGGCCTTGCCCTGCGGGGCGAAGATGCCGCCGTTGGCCTCGAGCAGGTCACCGCGCTCCATGCCCGGACCGCGCGGACGCGCGCCGACGAGCAGGGCGTGGTTGACGCCGTCGAAGACCGTGTTGGGGTCGTCGCCGATCTCGACGCCGGCCAGCGTGGTGAACGCGCTGTCGTCGAGCTCCATGACGACGCCCTCGAGCGCCTTGAGCGCGGGGGTGATCTCCAGCAGCCGCAGCTCGACGGGCTGCTCCGGGCCGAACAGGGCCCCACTGGCGATGCGGAACAGAAGGCTGTAGCCGATGTTGCCGGCGGCGCCGGTGACGGCGACCTTGATGGGCGTGGTGCTCACGGTGTTCCCTTCGAGCAAGCTGGGTTGATAACGCCTCGGACCGTAGCAGCGCAAGGCCTGCGGACGGTGAGCGGTCCCGGAGTCTCAGCGCGTGGACGTGGTCTGCAACAGCATGTAATGAATTAGATAACGTCGAATTATGAGCGACCTCTCCTTTGCCTACTGGGTACCCAACGTCTCCGGCGGTCTTGTCGTCAGCACCCTGCCGCAGCGCACCGATCACAGCCCGGCGTACAACATCGAGACGGCGCAGATCGCCGAGCGCAACGGCTTCGACTACGCCCTGACCCAGGTGCGCTACCTGGCGTCGTACGGCGCCGATGCCCAGCACGAGTCGACCTCCTTCTCCCAGCTGCTGCTGGCGCACACCGAGCGCCTCAAGGTGATCGCCGCGGTCCACCCAGGCTTCTGGCAGCCGGCGGTGCTGGCCAAGCTCGCGGCCACAGCGCAGGAGTGGAGCGGCGGCCGGTTCGCGCTCAACGTCGTCTCCGGCTGGTTCGCCAAGGAGTTCACCAACCTGGGGGAGCCGTGGCTGGATCACGAGGAGCGCTACCGCCGGTCGGAGGAGTTCATCGAGGTGCTGCGTGGTGCGTGGGGCGAGGACGACTTCGCCTTCCGTGGCGACTTCTACCGCACCCGTGACCTGACGTTCCGGCCGCAGCCGGAGACGCCGCCGGAGGTGTTCCAGGGAGGCAACTCCACCAGCGCCCGGCGGATGGCCGGTCGGTTGTCGGACTGGTACTTCATGAACGGCAACACGATCGAGGCCGTACGCGAGCAGATCGATGAGGTCAGCGGCTACGGCGTCCAGCACAACCGGCGTCCGGGCTTCGGGCTCAACGGTTTTGCGGTCGTACGTGACACGGAGGACGAGGCGCGCCAGGTCGTACAGGACATCATCGACAACGCCGACGCCGACAAGGTCCGCGACTTCGGCAACGCCGTGAAGGCCGCCGGCCAGTCCAGCAGTGACGGCAAGGGCATGTGGGCGGGATCGGAGTTCAAGGACCTGGTCCAGTACAACGACGGCTTCAAGACCGGGCTGGTCGGCACACCGGAGCAGGTCGCCCGGCGGATCGTCGACTACAAGAAGGTCGGGGTCGACCTGCTGCTGCTCGGCTTCCTGCATGTCAAGGAAGAGGTGGAGCGCTTCGGTCGCGACGTCATCCCGCTGGTGCGTGAGCTCGAGGCACGCGAGTCGCCGGAGCGGCGTACGGCCTGATCGTCCGGTCAGATGTGCGGCGCCGCCAGCCGCGCACCCGCGAATGGCGTTGCGGCTGCTGTGAATCCGTGTCCGCCAGTGAGCTTCATCGAGTTGCCCTTGGCAGTCCGGGCGTAGACACCACCGACGTCGCGGTAGCCCGCCGACCGCTCACCCGTGCGCAGCTGCACCGCGCCCAGGCGGACGCTGTTGCCCGTCGAGCACAGCCCGACCGCGGACGGTGTGGCGAACTGGTCCGACCACGGGTCGACGACCATCGTGTTGCCGACCGAGACGTTGGCGTTGTCGTACCAGAGAGAGATCCCGAACGGCGAGGGCTCCTCGATGCGGTTGCCCTCCAGCTGTACGCCCTGGGTCTGGTACATCTGAATCCCGCCGGAGACGTTGTTGGGGTCGGAGCCGACGCCGTCCGGCCGCAGGCCACCGCCGTGGCCGCGAATGATGTTGTCCCGCACCTCTCCGGTGGCGGCCATGATGCGAGCACCGGGCCCGCCCGCGCCGACGAGCCGCACTCCAGGTCCCTTGGAGCCGTCGCTGACGCCGCTGTCGATCTCACAGCTGCGCGCCACGCAGTGCTGCGGCGCCCAGCGGTCGTGGCCGTTGGTGTCCGAGCTCGGGACGAAGGCGATGCCGATGAGGCAGCCCTTGATCGTCGTACCGATGACCTTGATGCCGACGCCCCCGTGGGTGTCGACGCCCTCCCAGCCGGTACGACTGATGTGGCCCCCGCGGACCGTGCAGTCGCGCGAGACCGGGCTCAGCTCGATCGGCCTGGTGGCATCGCGGGTGAAGGCGATCGGGTAGGACTGGAGGTAGCCGCCGGCCAGGATGCCCTGCAGTGCGGACACGGTCGGGTTGCGCAGCTCGACCCGGCTGGCCGACATCATCATGAAGCCCGCGTAGCAGCAGCGGGTCACGGTGCAGTCCTCCAGTATCGCGCCGCTCATATGGCCCGCCCACCAGCCCGCAGCGCCGAATCCGTCGACCGTGACATCGGTGAACCGCAGCCCACGGACCGGGTGGGCCGGCGTCCCCGCGATGTCGAAGGCGCGGTGGTTGAGGGCGTACCGCGTCGGCTTGTCGCCATGCAGCTGCAGCCCGATGAACGAGGCTCCGGATGCATCCGATCCCAGCTGCCAGGCGGGCGTCGTGCCGTTGGCCACGACGTGCGCGCCGCGGCCGTCGATGACCAGCTGACGGCGGATTCGGACCGGGCCGGCCGAGAGGTTGAGCGTGGTGCCGAGCGGGACACGGACGGTCGTACCGGCAGGTGTTGCGTCGAGAACGTGCTGGAGCTGGGTCGTCGCGGACGCCGTGCCGCCGAGGTCGATCGAAGGCGCGATGTCGCGCAGATCGACCTGCGCAGGGCGGCTGGTGGCGCTCACCGGAGGGCTGTGCGAGTCGCAGGCGGCGAGGGCGGCAACGGATACGGCAGCCGTCGACCCTCGGATCAGCTGCCGGCGGGTGAGGTTCATGCCCGCCGCTCAGTCACAGGCTCGATCGTAGGGCCTTTAGGGTTGTGCGCTGTGACGCGCGTACCCGACAACCAGTCGTTCATCCCGGTCCTCCTCGGGGCCGATGCAGCGACCTACAGCCTCGCCCGGAGCTTTCACGAGGAGTACGACGTCGTGTCCGTGGCCGTGTCGCGGCTCGGGGCCGGGCCGGTCGCGAACTCGCGGATCATCGAGGTCTCGCGCTGTGCCGACTTCGACGATCCCGGCGGCCTGGTCGCGCACCTGACGGCGCTGGGGGAGCGCTTCGGCGACAAGCCGCTCCTGCTGCTGACCAGCATGGACTTCCTGGTCCGCCGCATCGTCCAGCTGCGGGGCCAGCTCGAGCCGCGCTTCACCATCCCGTACGTCGACCTGGACCTGATGGAGCGGCTGACGCAGAAGGAGAACTTCTCCGAGCTGTGCACCGAGCTCGGCATCGCGCACCCCAAGACGGTCGTCTACGACGTGCCCCAGCACGCCTCGCTGCGGCAGACGCTCGAGCTCGATCTGACGTACCCCATCATCGCCAAGCCCGGCGACACCCCGGCGTACCACGAGGTCGACTTCCCCGGGAAGCAGAAGGTCCACACGGCTGCCTCTCGCGAGGAGCTGGACGACCTGATGCAGCGCGTCCACGACAGCGGCTACCCGGGCACGTTCATCCTCCAGGACATGATCCCGGGCCTGGACGACGGCATGCGGATCCTCACCTGCTACTCGGACAAGAGCGGCACGGTGCGCTTCGCGTCCTTCGGGCACGTGCTGCTGGAAGAGCATTTGCCGGCGACCCTCGGTGTGCCCGCGGCGATCATCACCGGCGAGAACCACCAGGTGGTGCAAGAGGCGAAAAGGCTTCTGGAGCATGTGGGTTGGCGCGGCTATGCCAACTTCGACCTCAAGTACGACCCGCGCGACGGCACCACCAAGTTCTTCGAGCTCAACCCGCGTCTGGGCCGTTCCAACTTCTACGTCACGGCGTCCGGCCACAACCCGGTCCGCTACTACGTCGAGGAATACGTCGAAGGCTCCGACCTCTCCGACGAGCCGCCGCTGCTGGAGTCCACCAAGGAGGAGCTCTACACCTCCCTGCCTGTGCCCCTGGTGCTGCGCTACCTGCCGAATGACCTGCGCAAGAAGGTCATCGGCCTCGCCGCACGCGGTCGGGTGACCAATCCCTTGATGTACGTGCGGGATCCGCACCCCAAGCGATGGGCGTACGTCATGGCCTTCAGCGTCAACCAGGTGCGCAAGTACGCCCGGGTCTATCCGCCGCCCAAGCGCAACGCTGACGGGACCGCGGCATGAGTACGCCGGATGCTCGGGTCTCCCTGGAGCAGGGCTGGGCGGGGCCGACGGTCGGGATCATGGGCGGTCTCGGGCCGCTGGCCGGCGCGACGTTCCTGCGAGTGCTGACCTTGCTGACGCCTGCGAAGCGCGACCAGGACCACCTCGACGCCATCCTGCTGAGCCACGCCACGACACCCGATCGCACAGCGCGCATCGTGGATGAATCAGCGACCGATCCGGGACCCGTGCTGCTCGCGGATGCGTTGCGGCTGCAGGCCATTGGCGCGTCCTTCATTGCCGTGCCGTGCAACACGGCGCACGAGTTCTTGCACGCGGTCCAGGGCGAGGTCCAGGTGCCGCTGATCGACATCGTGGACGTCACTGCGGCCGCGGCGGTAGACCGAGCGCGTCACCTGTCGGGCTCGCAGTCACCTCGCATCGGCATCCTCGCGACCGACGGCACCCGCGCCGCCGGCATCTACGCCAAGGCGATCCGGGAGCTCGGGGCCGAGCCGGTCGACACCTCCGATGACGAGCAGCGCGAGGTCATGCGCATCATCTACGAACAGGTGAAGGCAGGGCTGCCGAGCGACCTCGCCGCGTTCACGGCCCTGGTCGACGCGATGGTCGAGAAGGGTTGCGCCGCAGTCGTCGTCGGCTGCACCGAGCTCTCCGTGGCATACGAGGAGCACGACCTCGGCTCCGACAGTCGCCTCGTCGACTCGATCGACTCCCTGGCCCGCGCCACGATCACCCGCGCCGGTCGTACGCCCCTGACCTGACGTCGATCGCGTCGCGTCGATCGGGCCCGGAGGTGGCTCGCGCCGTGCCCTATCGGGTGGGGCGCCCAGATCCAGACGGGGGCGGCCAAGGACTGTGCACTGCCCTTTGAGGTGGGGCAGTGCACAGTGTGCGGATGGTTCCGTCTTCGGGACCAGGCCCCAGGTGGTGGGGCGCTCGACCGTCGTCCCCATCTCCGCGACGGGCGTGGCGGTGCCCACAGCTCTCGGCGGCTAGTGGTCATCGCCGACGCGCAGTGGCCACGGTGGAGCCATGAGTCGCCCTGGCTATCCGTACTTCAAGGCAGTGGTCCGTAGTCGGACCAGCCCCACCCTTGCCCTGCAGGTGGTCCAGGCCCGAGCTGGCCTGAGCGCGCTCACCGAAGTCGGGCTCGCCTTGCGTGAGCTGCGCCGTGCTGAGGGTCTCAGCCAACGGGCCTTGGCGACTCGCCTAGGTGTCAGCAAGTCGATGATCGGTCGCCTGGAGAAGGACCCGAGCCAGGTGCCGCTGGGCAAGGTGCTGGCTGCTCTCGAGCCCACGGGCTACACGCTGCGGCTGGCCAGCGCGCAGGGAAGCACTGTGTCCAGTGCGCACTGGACCGGGGCAGACCTGATCGCCAAAGACCTCGGCTGACCCGCCGTTCGACGATGGCTAGCAGGTCTCCGGGGTGGCGATGAAGTTGAGGAACGCGATGAAGATCGCCTGGTTGGACTTCAGCCTGGTGGCGTTCCAGTAACGGATCTGGAACGACGTCACCGGGCCGGGCATCGTGACCGCGACGTTGCCCTGGCCGGACGTGTTCGGGTAGTTCGTGTTGTTCGAGGTGGCGTGCCAGGGGCTGGCGGTGCTGCCGGTGCCACTGACTCCCGTGCCCGGGACCGCGGTGAAGGCAGCCGCGGAGGTCAGCTCGACCTGGTCCCACCAGCCGTTCGAGGCGCTGTCGATGTCGCAGATCGTGAACTGCAGGCCAGTGACCGCCTGGCTGAAGGTGAAGGTCGCGATCTGGTTCTCGGCGCGGGTGCTGGTATTGGTCGGGAACTCCTGTGCGAGCGTGATCGCACGCTGGCCGAGGCCGCCGACGGTGCCCGGTGTGAGTGCCAGGTTGCTGGCGCCGAGCGGAGTCTGATCCCCGGCGAACGTCGAGGAGATGGTCATCGTGACGGGTGCGCCGCTCCCGGTGCTCGGCGGAATGACCGCCACTCCGGACGTCGAGCTGTTGCGGGTGTACGCCGTCTGGCCCCACTGCAGGACGTACGGCGTCGGCGTGCAGACCGAGGCAGCCGATGCCGGAGCAGCCGCCATGACGGTCAGGACTGGCACGGACCACGCCGCGCCTTTGGCGACAGTCCGACGAGTGGGAAGGGAAGAATCCACGTTGCCTGCTCCTTGCGAGCGAGATGGTGATATGGCCCCGAGCCGGAGGTCAGCATATGGGTCGACGCAGCGTTTCCCCGGGATAAGAGTCGTCGAGTCGCAGGGGTAACCTGCTGTGGCCGCCACCGCGCGCCGTTCCACCTCATCCCCACAGGAGCCAGAAGCCAGCATGGAGAAGATCAAGGTCAAGAACCCCATCGTCGAGCTCGACGGTGACGAGATGACGAGGATCATCTGGCAGTTCATCAAGGACCGCCTGATCCACCCGTACCTTGACGTCGACCTGAAGTACTTCGACCTGGGGATCGAGAGCCGCGACGCCACCGACGACCAGGTGACGATCGACGCCGCCAACGCCATCAAGGAGTTCGGCGTCGGCGTGAAGTGCGCGACGATCACCCCCGACGAGGCCCGCGTCGAGGAGTTCGGCCTCAAGGAGATGTGGAAGAGCCCGAACGGCACGATCCGCAACATCCTGGGCGGCGTGATCTTCCGCGAGCCGATCATCATCAGCAACATCCCGCGGCTGGTGCCGGGCTGGACCAAGCCGATCATCATCGGCCGTCACGCCCACGGTGACCAGTACAAGTCGCAGAACTTCAAGGTCCCCGGACCGGGCACCGTCACCATCACCTACACGCCGGCCGATGGCAGCGGCGAGCAGTCGTACGAGGTCGCTCAGTTCGGTGAGGACGGCGGCGTCGCGATGGCGATGTACAACTTCAACAAGTCGATCGAGGACTTCGCGCGCGCGTCGCTCAACTACGGCCTGCAGCGCAAGGTGCCGGTCTACATGTCGACCAAGAACACCATTCTCAAGGCGTACGACGGCGCCTTCAAGGACATCTTCCAGTCGGTGTTCGACAAGGAGTTCAAGCCGCAGTTCGATGCGCTCGGCCTGACCTATGAGCACCGCCTGATCGATGACATGGTCGCCTCCGCGATGAAGTGGGAGGGCGGTTACGTCTGGGCCTGCAAGAACTACGACGGTGACGTGCAGTCCGACACCGTGGCGCAGGGCTTCGGCTCGCTGGGCCTGATGACGTCGGTGCTGATGAGCCCTGACGGCAAGACCGTCGAGGCCGAGGCGGCGCACGGCACGGTGACCCGTCACTACCGCCAGCACCAGCAGGGCAAGCCCACGTCGACCAACCCGATCGCCTCGATCTTCGCGTGGACCCAGGGCCTGGCGCACCGCGGCAAGCTGGACGGCACGCCCGAGGTGACCAAGTTCGCCGAGACCCTCGAGCGCGTCTGCATCCAGACGGTCGAGGAGGGCAAGATGACCAAGGACCTGGCCCTCCTGATCAGCAAGGAGCAGCCTTTCCTCACGACCGAGGAGTTCCTCGCTGCCCTGGACGAGAACCTCCAGAAGGCCATGGCCTGACCCAGGCGCTCTTGCTGCACCGCTGACCCGGTGGTCCACTTCGTGGATCACCGGGTTTTGCGTCGTATGCTCGCCGACAGGCGGATGGCGCTGCTGCGGACCGCCGATCGTGACTCGAGAGGCGCCCGTGGAGCTGACCGACTATCTGCGCATCCTGCGTCGCCATTGGCGGGTCGTGCTGCTCGCGGCGCTGGTCGGGGGCCTCGTCGCTGCGGCTTACACCCTCACCCGACCCAAGGTCTACGCCGCGACCGCCACCGGTTTCGTCTCCTCCGGGTCTTCCACCTCGGCAGCCGAGGCGTCCGTCGGTGACACGCTCGCCAAGTCGCGCGCCACGTCGTACGTCGATGTCGCCAAGAGCCGGGGGACGGCCGCCGGTGTCGCTCGGCGGATCGGCACCACGCAGTCGCCGGACGCCCTGGTCGGCAAGGTCTCCGTCCGCCAGCCCGAGGACACGGTGCTGATCAAGGTGACGGTCAAGGCTTCGTCGCCGGCTGAGGCTCGGGCCACCGCCAACGCCTGGATCACTGAGCTCGCTCACCAGGTCCAGCTGATCGAGCGGTCGGGCACCAACGGGCTCCGGGTCGTGCCGCTGGAGTCGGCGCAGCTGCCGGCCTCGCCGACGTCGCCGGTGCCGAAACGGGACATCCCGATCGGCATCGTGGTCGGCAGCATCCTCGGGTTGACCGTCGCTGTGGGGCGCAGCCAGCTGGACCGGAGGGTCCGTGACCAGGACGAGATCCGCCGCCAGTTCGGCGTGCCGGTGATCGCGTCCATCCCCGGACACAAAGCGCTCGATCGTGGGCGAGGCACCCTGTTCCCGGTGCTGATCGGTGAACGGCGCAGCGGCTCGGGCGACCGGGCGATCGCGTCGGAGGCCTTGCTGAAGCTGCGCACCAACCTGCGCTATATGGACGTCGACAACCCGCCCCGCGTGGTCGTGGTGACGAGTCCGGCCGCGGGCGACGGCAAGTCGACGGTGGCCTCCAACCTGGCCTCGGCGCTGGGCGCGTCGGGCCAGCAGACCGTGCTGGTCGACGCCGACCTGCGGCGGCCGGTGGTGGCGGAGGGCTTCGGTCTGGTCGAGGGCGCCGGACTCACGGACGTGCTGGTCGGGCGGGTGGACGTCCAGGAGGTGCTGCAGGAAGCGCCGCATGCGCAGAACCTCTGGATCCTGGCATCGGGCAACACACCGCCCAACCCCAGTGAGATCCTCGGCTCGCGCGCCATGCAGACGCTGGTCGAGAAGCTCTCCTCGACGGCGTTCGTGATCATCGACGCGCCGCCGGTCCTGCCAGTGACAGACGCCGCGGTGCTCAGCACGATCGCGGACGGCGCTTTGGTGGTCGTGAGCTCCGGTCGCACCGTCGACACCCAGCTGCAGCACGCGATCGATGCGATCACCGAGGTCAACGGGCGCGTCCTCGGCATCGTCCTCAACCGGGTCGCCAAGCGCGACTCCGCGACCTACTACGGCTACCGCCGCGAGCAGTACGGCTCGCGCTGACGCGGGCGGACAGCTGTGCTGCCCGGCCGCTAGCGGCCGTGCTCGCGGGCCTGGCGCCGCGCTCGTCGGGTACGCCGGACCAGCTCCGGCACCAGGGCCGGACCAGTCCGTAGCCGCTCCAGGTTGTGCTGCAGCTGCGAGCGGCCGTCCGGCGGCGGGGTCTGCGGCCACACGACCTCCCGCACCGTGCCGGGCCACGCCCGCAGCGGGCGCTCCCGGAAGCGCGTCAGCAACCCGCCGCCTCGGGTGCCGGGTTGCTGCAGCAGGTGCCACAGCATGAGCTGGCGGGGCGTGCCCAGACCTGTGGTGGGGCGCGCGATGCCGGCCAGGTCCAGGAGCGGACCCAAGGTCGAAGTGGCGCCCGTCGCGGCGGCGACAGCGGCCAGCGCGCCCCGGTCCATGTCCGCCTGTGCCACGCGCTCGACCCAGTCGATCTCGCGCACGCTGTCTTGCTCGCTGGGCGCCCGCAGCACGTTGAGTCCCCACACCACGGCCGCGCTGGGCAGGTCGGGCGCGGGCACCCGCGCGTGAGCGACCTCGACCGTCGTGGCGCGGGCGTACAGCACCTCGAAGACGTCGGCCGCTGGTCCTAAGAACCCGGGGAAGTAGTGGTGCACATCGATGGAGCAGGTCCAACGGTCGTGCGTCAGCGTCACCGCATGGGCCGGCAGCACTCGGTGTACGTCATCACCCGGGTCATGGGCGGTCCAGCCCGCTGCGCAGAGCGCTCGCACCAGGCGATCGTGGCCGGCGGGTTCGCACAGCACGTCGACGTCGCGCGAGCCGTGCCCGGGCCGCAGGTCGTACGCAGCGAAGGTCGGGCCCTTGATGCACAGCGCGCGTACGCCGGCATCCCGGGCCACCACGGACACCAGCGCCGTGACGAGCGGGACGGCCTGGTCGTGCGAGACCGTGGCGGCCGTCATGCCGGCTCGTCCGAACTCGCGCGGGCGAGGCGTTGCGCAACCAGGTCCGGCAGGAAGACGCGCAGCACGGATCTGCTCCAGTCGGTCGGGTGGTCGGTCGCCGCGCTGACCCGCTGAGCAAGGTCGTCGAGGCCTCGAGGACGATCGTCGAGCAGCTGCCAGATGAGCGCACCTGTCGGGTTGAGCTGCACCGGCACGGCTTCGTCGGGCGGGTTGAGTACCGTCATCGCTAGGCCGTCGGCGTCGGCGATATATGCGACGTCCGCCGCCCGTGACCACCTCATCGGAGCTCCCACGCGGTCCATCGTGACCGAGGCGGAGCGCGGACGCGAGCTCGACCCGCGCATCGATCGTTCGGTGATCGACGCCATGTCACCCCCCGGGAGTCATCTACCCTCGGGGCCATGTCTTTGTCCCCGGACGTGTCGACCGAACCTGCTGCTGGCCGCATTCTCGTGGTCTGTACGGGCAATATCTGCCGCTCGCCCTACATTGAGCGGCTGCTGGCCGCCGAGCTGCGTGACACCGGTATCGAGGTGACCAGCGCAGGGACCGGTGCGCTCGTCGGAGCGCCGATGGACCCCGAGTCCGAGAAGCGGCTGATGGCCGCTGGTGGTGACGGCACGGGCTTCGTCGCGCGCCAGCTGACCGATGAGATGGTGCGTGAGACGGACCTCGTGCTCACGGCCACCCGCGAGCACCGGACCGAGGTCGTCCAGCTGGAGCCGAAGGGCCTGCGCAAGGTCTTCGCGGTCGCCGACCTGTCCGACCTGACCGAGGGGATGTCGGCGGCTGATGCCGAGCCGTCGTTCCTCGACGACCCGAACGACTCCCGCGTCGCGCGGATCATCTCGGCCGCCGCCCGCCGGCGGGGCGAGATCCACGCGCGTACGGGCGAGGAGGCAGCCATCGTCGACCCGTTCCGGCGTGGCCCCGAGGTCTTCGATCAGATGGCTGCGCAGATTGCCGTGCTCCTGCCGAATGTCATCCGGGTGTTTCGCGACTAGGCGAATGCCGATCGCCGATTGGTTGCACTCAGGGCGCTAACCTGTCCTCTGCTTCCGTGATCAATCTGAGAGCGAATTCTTCTGGTGAATATCACTGTTGTCGGCCTGGGCAAGATCGGACTTCCCCTGGCCGTCCAGTTTGCGAAGTCCGGGCATCACGTGCACGGCGCAGACGTCAATCCCACTGTTGTCGAGACCGTCAATCAGGGCCAGGAGCCCTTTCCCGGCGAGGCTCATCTCCAGGACTATCTCGCTGAGGTCGTGGCTGCGGGCCGGCTGACGGCGACGACCGACACGGCAGCTGCCGTCGCCGACAGCGACGCCGTCGTCGTGGTGGTCCCGCTGTTCGTCGACGACGAGGCGCGGCCCGACTTCGGCTGGATGGACTCGGCCACCGACGACATCGCGCGCGGTCTGAAGTCCGACACCGTCGTGATCTACGAGACGACCCTCCCGGTCGGCACCACCCGCACCCGGTGGAAGCCGCGCCTGGAGCAGGGCAGTGGCCTCACCGAGGGCACCGACTTCCACCTCGTCTTCTCACCTGAGCGGGTTCTCACGGGTCGGGTTTTCGCCGACCTGCGCAAATACCCCAAGCTGCTCGGCGGCCTGAGTGAGGAGGGCGCCAAGCAGGCGACGGCGTTCTACGAGCAGGTCCTGCAGTTCGATGACCGGCCCGACCTCGAGCGCGGCAACGGCGTCTGGGACCTGGGCTCCGCCGAGGCGGCCGAGATGGCCAAGCTGGCGGAGACGACGTACCGCGACGTCAACATCGGCCTGGCCAACCAGTTCGGCGTCTTCGCTGCCAACAACGGCATCGACGTCTACCAGGTCATCGAGGCGAGCAACTCCCAGCCCTACAGCCACATCCACCGCCCCGGCATCGCCGTCGGTGGCCACTGCATCCCGGTCTACCCGCGGCTCTACCTCTGGAACGACCCGGATGCCACGGTCGTACGCGCCGCACGCGAGGCCAACGCGGCCATGCCTGCCTACACCGTGGGTCTGGCGGCCGGCGCTGCCGGCGGCAGCCTCAAGGACAAGCGGGTCGTCGTGCTCGGCGCGTCCTACCGCGGTGGTGTCAAGGAGACGGCCTTCTCCGGTGTCTTCGGCACGGTCGACGCCCTGCGCGCTGGGGGAGCCCAAGTGCTCGTGCACGACCCGATGTACTCCGCCGAGGAGCTCGGCGAGTTCGGGTGGGAGTCGTACGACCTCGGGCAGCCGGTCGACATCGCGATCGTCCAGGCCGACCACGCGTCGTACGCCGACCTGGACGCCTCGGACCTGCCCGGCGCCACCATCGTGGTCGACGGCCGAAAGGTGTTGGACCGCAACCGTTTTGCGGGGCTCACCTTCCTCGTGGTGGGCCAACCTTCCGAGCAGGCATAACCGTGGCCGTTCGCATCGTCGACTCGGCCGATGTGGCCGAGTCGGCCATGATCGGCGAAGGTTCGTCCGTCTGGCACCTGGCGCAGGTGCGTGAGGACGCTGTGCTCGGTCGCGACTGCATCGTCGGGCGCGGTGCCTACGTCGGCACGGGCGTTCAGATGGGCGACTCGTGCAAGCTGCAGAACTACGCTCTGGTCTACGAGCCGGCAGTGCTCGAGAACGGCGTATTCGTAGGCCCTGCAGCGGTATTCACCAACGACCACTACCCGCGGTCGATCAGTCCGGACGGCACCCTCAAGCGGGGCGACGACTGGGAGGCCGTCGGTGTCACCTGTCGAGAGGGCTCCTCGATCGGTGCGCGTGCGGTCTGTGTCGCGCCGGTGACGATCGGCCGCTGGGCGATGGTGGCCGCCGGCTCGGTGGTCACCAAGGACGTACCGGACTTCGCTCTCGTCGTCGGCGTCCCGGCCCGGCGGATCCGCTGGGTGGGGCGCGCAGGCGTACCCCTGGAGCAGGTGGACGAGACCACCTGGCGCTGCCCGCAGACGGGCGATCACTACCTCGAGCACGACGGCAACCTCACGGAGGCATCTTCAGCATGACCGAGTTCATCCCGCCCGCGAAGCCGATCATCGGTGACGAGGAGCGCGCGGCCGTCGACCGGGTGCTGCGCAGCGGCATGGTCGCGCAAGGCCCGGAGGTCAAGGCTTTCGAAGAGGAGTTCGCCGAGCACTTCGGCCTCGGACGCCCTTGTGTCGCAGTCAATTCCGGCACGTCCGGCTTGCACGTCGGCTTGCTGGCCGGCGGCGTCAAGCCCGGCGACGAGGTCATCGTGCCGTCCTTCACGTTCGCCGCGACGGCCAACTCGGTGGCGCTGACCGGCGCCACGCCGGTGTTCGCCGACATCAGCGCTGATGACTTCTGCCTCGACCCGGCCGCCATCGAGGCCGCGATCACCGACCGCACGGTGGGTGTCATGCCGGTGCACCTCTACGGACACCCGGCCAAGATGGAGGCGATCCTCGAGATCGCCGAGAAGCACGGGCTGCAGGTCTTCGAGGACGCCGCTCAGGCGCACGGGGCGTCGCTGCACGGCACGCCGGTGGGCGCCTTCGGTGCGTTCGCGATGTTCTCGCTCTACCCGACCAAGAACATGACCTCAGGCGAGGGCGGCATGGTCACGGCCGGCACACCGGAGGTCGAGCGCCTCATGCGGCTCTATCGCAACCAGGGCATGGAGAAGCCGTACCACAACGAGGTCGTCGGCCTGAATAACCGGATGACCGACATCCACGCCGCGATCGGCCGGGTGCAGCTGACCAAGGTCGGCGGTTGGACCAAGCAGCGTCAGGAGAACGCTGCGTTCCTCACTGAGCACCTGGACGGGGTGACGCCGCCCCCGGTGGCCGACGGAGCCGTACACGTCTTCCACCAGTACACCGTCCGCGTCAGCGACGACCGTGACGGCATGGCCAAGGCGTTGAAGGACGAGCACCAGATCGGTTCGGGCATGTTCTATCCCGTGCCCAACCACCGGCTGAAGCCCTTCCAGGTCGATGTTGAATTGCCGGAGACGGAGCGGGCTGCACGCGAATGTCTTTCATTGCCAGTGCATCCGTCGCTCTCGCAGGCTGACCTGGAGCGCATCGTCACGGCGGTCAACACCCTCGCAAAGGCAGGTGCCTGAGGTGGCTCAGCTGCGCGCAGGTCTGATCGGGCTCGGCATGATGGGCCGCCACCACGCTCGTGTGCTCGGCAGCCTCGAAGGCGTCGACCTCGTCGCCGTCGCCGACCCGAGTGGCGACAAGCACGGCGTTGCCGGTGGCCGCGAGGTGCTCTCCAGCGTCGAGGAGCTCATCGAGAAAGGCGTCGACTACTGCATGGTTGCGGTGCCGACGGCCTTCCACGAAGAGGTCGGTACGGCTCTCGCGGACGCGGGTGTGCACGCGATCATCGAGAAGCCACTGGCCGAGAACCTCGAGACCGCCGAACGACTCGTGAAGGCGTTCAAGGACAAGGGCTTGATCGGCGGGGTCGGACACATCGAGCGCTACAACCCAGCGCTGCAGCAAGCGCGCTCACGGATCGAGTCCGGTGACCTCGGCGAGGTGTTCCAGGTCGTCACTCGCCGGCAGGGTCCGTTCCCGGGTCGCATCGCCGACGTCGGTGTGGTCATGGACCTCGGCACGCACGACATCGACCTCACGGCGTGGGTGACGCAGCAGGAGTACACCTCGGTCTCCGCGCACACGGCCCACCGTTCGGGTCGCGACCACGAGGACCTCGTCGCAGTCGTCGGTCGCCTCGACAAGGGCACTGTTACCAACCACCTGGTCAACTGGCTGTCTCCGCTCAAGGAGCGCACGACCGTGATCACGGGCGAGCGCGGCACCTTCATCGCGGACACCCTGAGTGCCGACCTGACGTTCTATGCCAATGGCGAGATCGCCACGACGTGGGACGAGATCAGCCGCTTTCGAGGCGTGTCCGAGGGCGATGTCATCCGCTACGCCATCGCCAAGCCGGAGCCGCTGCGCGTGGAGCACGAGCAGTTCCGCAACGCCGTCCTCGGCCTGGAGGGTGCGGACATCGTGACGCTCGAGCAGGGACTGGCGACGGTCAAGGTCGCCCGCGCCTGCATCGAGTCCGCCGCCAGCGGCACCAGCGTCACGCTCTGATCGCTGGTCGAGTAGGCGAGCCCCCAGGGCGAGCCGTATCGAGACCAGGTGACCGCGTGCGGCTGGTCTCGATACGCCCTTCGCTAGCGCTCCGGGCTACTCGACCGGCTCTCCGTCAGAGCCTTCACGGTCGCCTGCGCGGCGTGGCCGTCGCCGTACGGCGTGGCACTCGTGTCGCGCGGCTGCGGTCGCGTCACGAGCCGGGGCAGGTCGGCGAGGTCCAGCGCGAGGGCGTTCCAGCCCAGATCGATGGTCTCGACCCACTCGGTCTCGGTGCGCACGGTCGTACACGGCGTCCGCAGCAGGAAGGCCTCCTTCTGCAGTCCACCTGAGTCGGTCACGACAGCCGAGGCGCGGCGTACGGCACCGACCATGCTCGGGTAGTCCAGCGGGTCGATCACGCTGATGGACCCGCGCGACAGCTCGATGCCGTGCTCGGCCGCCTTGGCCACGAGCCGCGGATGTGCGGTGAGCACGACCGGGAGCGGGAGAGTCGCGAGCCCGTCGATCACCGCGCGCAGGCGTACGGGGTCGTCGGTGTTCTCCGCGCGGTGGATCGTGGCAAGAGCGAAGTCGCCGTCGGGGACGGACGCGGGCGGGGAGGCCTGCGCCGCGACCATGAGACACACGTCGGTCATCACGTCCCCGACGAGCACGGTCCGCTTGTCGAGCCCCTCGGCGGCCAGGTGCTCGACGGCGACCTGAGTCGGCGCGAGGCACAGGTCGGCGGCGTGGTCGGTCAGGACCCGGTTGTGCTCCTCGGGCATCCTCCGGTTGAACGACCGCAGCCCGGCCTCGAGATGGGCCAGCGGCAGGTGCAGCTTCACTGCGCTCAGGGCGCCCGCCACCGTGCTGTTGGTGTCGCCGTAGACCAGCACCCAGTCGGGTTGGTGCTCCAGGAACACGTCGTCCATCTGGGCCAGCATCGCGCCGGTCTGCTTGCCGTGCGAGCCGCTGCCGACGCCGAGGTGGACGTCCGGGGCCGGGATCTGCAGGTCCTGGAAGAACACGTCCGACATGTTGGCGTCGTAGTGCTGACCGGTGTGCACGATCACGTGCTCGTGACCCTGCGCGGTGAGCTCCGCGGCGACGGGCGCGAGCTTGATGAACTGGGGCCGGGCGCCGACGACGCTGAGGATCTTCACGGGGTACGAGGCTACTCATTCGGGGCGGGCACGGGCCCGGGCGCGCCCGCCGTGATTCGGTAGTGTGCCCCGGGTGACCTCCGCGCCTTTGCGACGTGCCGGACTGACGGTCCTCGCAGGCAGCGCGTTGGGTTTCGGGATCAATCTCCTGCTCACGCCGGTCCTTTCGCGGATCTACAGCCCGGCGACGTTCGGGCTCTTCTCGACGATCGTCGCGGTCGGTACGGCCGCGGTCGGGCTCTCGACGCTGCGCCTGGAAGTGCGGGCCCAGAGCGAGCCGGACGATGCCGTGGCGCGGGCGCTGATGTCCCTGGCACTGGTCGTCGCGGCCCTGACATCGCTCGTCGCGACCTGGGTGGCCATCGGCGCGGTGATGCTCGGAGCGCCTCGGGCCTGGTGGCTCGTCGGCCCGGTCGTCCTGGCCGGCTCGCTCCAGCTGATCGGTACGGCCCACCTGGCTCGGCGCGGCGGCTACCGCTGGCTGGGCGCGGCCAACTTCATCCAGGGCGCCGGCACGGGTCTGGTTCAGGTGGTCGCGGGCTGGTGGCGCGCCTCGGAGCTCGCCCTGCTGCTCGGCTTCCTGCTGCCCAGAGCAGTCTGGATGGCGCCGGTGGCGATCCGCCCGGGTTCCAGACGTCGTCGATCCCTCGGTTCGACCTGGGCGCAGTTCCGCGGCTACGGCCTGATCGCAGGCGCGAGCGCGGGCGTCAACTCGATCGCGGGCCAGGGACTGATCCTCCTCTCCTCAGCGACCTACGGGAGTGTCCGGGTCGGTGCGCTCGCGATGGCGGTCCGGGTCCTGGTGAGTCCGCTGGGCATCATCGGGCAGGCGGCGGCCGCTGCGTCCATCGGTGAGATCGGGCGCATCCTGCGCCTCGGTGGCCCGGCTCGCTCGGTCGTGCGGCACGGCGTGCGCGACCTGCTCGTCGTCGGCATCGTGCCCTGTGTGCTGGCGATGGCCCTGGGTCCGTGGCTTGCGCCGCGGGTGCTGGGTTCGGAGTGGAAGGAGGTCGGTGTCCTGGTCGCGTGGCTGGCGCCGGGAGCCCTGTTCCAGTTCGCGGTCGCGCCCTTCTCCCAGCTGATGAACATGACCCGCAACAACCGGGACCTGCTGCGCTGGGACCTGATTCGACTCACGTTGCTGGTGCTGTCGTTGCTCGTGCCGTGGGCGTTCGGCGCACCCCTGTGGGCGACGATCGCGACCTACTCAGCGAGCCAGATCGTGCTGTACGCCGTGCTGCTGCACCTGGTGATGATGTCGGTCACCGGCCGGCACAAGCTCGGCGGCCCGAGTCCGACGGAGGAGGACCTGGACGAGGTGCGTACACAGCAGGTCGACCGCCCCGATCCGGACGCGCCGAGCCTGGACTGGTTGGACTGGCACGAGGGCACGGAGGCCCAGCACGACCAGGCGGCCGACCCGGTCGCGACGCTCGGCGCGCTGTGGCACGAGCGCCGCACGCACGAGAGCAGTCGGCGGCGTTAGCGCCGGGGCCGGGAGAGCGACGTGCCCGTACGCCGTCGTGGAGTCTGTTTTCGCGGGGTCTTGGGAGCACCCCACGTGGTACTTCGGACCGCGACCGGCATGCCGAGCATCATCAGGGCGAGCACGATGCCGCCATGTGTCGAGAGCACGGTCAGCGCCGCGGTGTTGGCGGCGGCCACCAGCACGAGCGTCATGGCCGGCGCGGAGACCTGCAGCGGCAGGTGAGCCGACCACTTGTCGAACCAGCGCAGATAGAGCCCGAGCACCACGGCCATGCCGAGGCAGCCGGCGATGCCGAAGTTGGCGTAGCCGTCAGCCACCAGGTTGGCGTTCGCGGCGACGGACGAGGAGCGGTAGTACTGGTAGCCGATCAGGTGCGAGGGCGTCAGCTCGTAGGGCGGGGCGCCCATGAAGGACAGCACGCTGTGCCGCAGGCCGTAGCGCGGGTGCTCGGAGAAGTAGTCGAAGTACAGCGCGGTGTTGAGCCCGGCGGTAGACAGCGCGCGGCGCACCAGCAACGAGGAGAACGCGAAGCCGTGCGTGATGTAGTCGATGACGCCGGCTGCCACCACCGTGCCGCCGAGCGCCAGCAGCCACTGATAGCCCTGCCGACGCTTGGGTGAGCACAGGAAGTACGCGCCCATCGTGAGGGCGACGCCGACGAGGTAGGACTTGTAGCCGGTGATGCTGTAGAGCACGAGGATGCCCATGGCCGCGGCCACGGTGAGCGGTCTGTTGCGCCGGTACATGCCGGCGCCGAGCACGACGGGCAGCACACCCGCGCCGACCCAGCCGACGAGGTAAGCACCGATGGAGCTGACGTTGGAGGTGTACTCCGAGCGCTGCTCGTAGACGTCGTTCAGACTCAGCATCCCCGGCGAGATGCCAAGGCTCAGGATCAGGTAACCGAGGCCGGCCGTGACGAAGCCGAACACCAGGACCCAGAAGAGTGACTCGGGCAGCTCGACTCCACGCGTCGGTGTACGCCCGCCCATCAGGCACAACCGGATGATCCCGAAGGTGGCGAGCGTGGTCACCTGCAGGACGAAGACGCCCCACGGGCTGAGCGGCCCCCAGAACACCGGGATCGACAGGATCGGGATGCCGACCGTCGCCAGCAGGAAGGTGAACGCCGCGTGCGAGGGATGGATCCAGCGGCGGAAGTTCATCGAGCCGAGGACGGCGAGCATGACCAGCCAGACCGCGACGTCGCGCCACCGCCACGGACGCGACGTGTAGCCGATGTAGCGGAAGTGGTCGGCGATGAAGTAGTCGATCACCAGCACGAGCAGGACCGCGTAGAGCACCGTCGCGAAGATGTTGACGGTGTTGAGGCGAGGCCCCTCGGGCCGCTTGCGGGACGCGCCGGTACGCCGCGCGCCGCCCGGCCGCGCAGGGCGGGCTTGGGTGGCCGTCATGTGCGCGTACGTGCCAGGAGGTCGCGGGTCAGCGCGACCAGCTTGGCGCCCTCGATCTCGAAGTTGAACACCGTCTCGACAGCGTGTCGCCCGCGTCGACCCATGTCAGCGGCCCGGTCCGGATCATCGACCAGCGTCGAGACAGCAGACGAGATCGCTTCGACATCAAGGGGATTCACGAGCGTGCCGCAGTCGTAGGACCCGAACATCAGCTTCCACGACGGGAAGTCCGAAGCCACGAACGGCCGGCCGGCCGCCATGTACTCGAAGATCTTGGTCGACTGGGCCTCGAGGTAGTTGGGCAGCGGGTGCAGGACCGCGAGACCGACCGTGCTGTCGGCCAGCATCTCCGGGATGTCCCGAGCGGCCACGACCCCGCGGTAGTCGACCCGGTCGCTGCTGTCGTCCACGTGCGAGCGTGCGTCGGGCGCGACCGGCCCGGCGAGCACCAGCTCGGTCTCCGCCGGCATCGCATCGACCGCTGCGACCATCTCGCGTGACCCGCGGCCGGCCGAGATGCCGCCGATGTAGCAGAGCTTGACGGGCGAACCCTGGGGCATCGGCGTCGGCAGAGGGAAGTCGCGCAGCCACGGGAAGTTCTGCACCACGGTGACCCGCTTGTTGCGGAAGTTGCGGGCGATCGACGGCGTCGCGGTGACGATGGCGTCGAAGGACCGGTCAGCCATCGCCTCGAGCCCGCGCACGAAGGTCGCGACCGCCGGGCGGCTCCAGGTCGGCAGGTAGGGCTTGCCCATGACCTGCTTGCCGAGGTCCTCGTGCGAGTCGAAGATCGCCTTGCCGCGCGAGGTGGCCTTCCACAGGGCAACGACCGGGATGAGCTCGGGGTCGTGGATGTGGACCACCTGCGGCTGCAGCCGGCGTACGGTCCGGAGCGCGTCGACCGGCCCGAGTGCCATCCGGGTCAGCCGGTTGCTGCGCCGGGGGAGGGCATGGACGGGGATGCCGTCCACGACGGAGTCGGCGTCCTGGGTGGCGATGACGTGCACGTCGATACCGGCCTCGTGCAGGACGGTGCACTCCTTGCGGAAGATGCGGTTGTCCGTGGGCGGGTGTGCCGTCGTGAGGTGTACGACGTCCGGTCGCGTCGTCATCGGCTCACCGCCTTCCGTCCTGAGGTGCTGGCCGCCTCGAGCACGCCGGTCAGCGTACGTGCCGCGCCGGTGCGCGAGAAGCGCGTCGTGACGATGCGGCGCCCCCTCTCGGCCCACTGCCGGCGCTGCGCAGCGTCGGAGGAGGCAAGGTCCTTCAGCGAGCGGGGCAGCGAGTTGGGCTCGCCCGTACGCCCGGCCTCGCCGTCCGCGACGACCGTCCGCAAGCCTTCGCCGGCGTTGCTCACGATCGGCAGGCCGGCTGCCATGTAGTCGAACAGCTTGTTGGGGCTCATGCCCGAGGTCAGCACCGGGAGCGGCTCGATGCAGTGCACGCCGAAGTCCGCGGCCGCGAGGATGCGGGCGAGCTCGGGCTTGGGGACCGGGTCGAGGAAGCGAACGTTGTCCAGATCGTCGGCCGCCTGGCGCAGACGAGCCTTCTCGGTGCCCGATCCGACGAGCACGAAGTCGACATGCGGCAGCTCGCGCGCCGCGTCCAGGACCATGTCGAGGCCGTTGGCCGGGCCGTGCGCTCCGGCGTAGACCGCGGTGTCCTGGGTGAAGCCGAACTCCTCGCGCAGCGCGGTGCGGTCCTCATCGCACTCGAAGTCGGAGGTCTCGGTGCCGTTGGGCACGATCACGACCTTGTCCAGGTCGACGCCGAGGGACTCGAAGTGCGGCTCCCAGCCGGGCGTCACGACGACGATGCGGTCGGCGTGGTGATAGATCCAGCGCTCCAGACCCTCGAGCACCTGATGCAGCCGGCTCCCGCGAGTCAGCGCGCCCGCACCGATGATCGACTCGGGCCACAGGTCGCGAACCTCGACGATCAGCGGCGCGCGCCGCAGCCGGGCCACGGCCCAGCCCGCGACGGGTGCGAGCAGGTGAGGCGTCGAGGCGTAGACCGCATCGACCCGACGACGGGTCGCACCGACGCCCGTTGCCTGAGCGGCATAGAGCGCCCAGCCGAGCATCCGGGTGAGGCTCGCGCCCTCGTACGACGGGATCGGCAGCAGCCGGAAGCGTTCGTCGTCGGTCGAGTAGGACTGCTGGGTGTTGTAGTTGCGGTTGCCCGCGACGATGAGCGGCGCCCAGCCGTCCACCCGGCTGAACAGGTCGACGTGACGGGTCCCGCCGCTCTGGGTCCGCGGGATCGCGAACTGGTTGAGCACGACGACGTGCTTCATCGAGCGGGCACTCCCTTCACCACAGCGTGGTTTCCTGTGTCTCGTACGACGACCGCGCCGGCTCCCACCGTCGAGCCTTCTCCGATCGAAAGACCTTGCAGCACAGTGGAATTCGCGCCGATCAAGGCGCCTGCCCCAACGGAGACATTGCCGGAGACGCAGGCCTGCGGGTTGAGCCGGCTGTAGTCGCCGAGCTCGACGTCGTGACCGACGGCGGCGTTCTGGTCGACGTGCACGTGGCGACCGACTCGGATGTGAGTGCTCAGCCGCACGCCCGGCGCGATCACGACTCCGGGGCTGAGCTCGACGTCCTGGCCGATCGTGGTGTCGGGGTGGATCAGCGTTGCCCACTGCTGCTGCGGTCGCGCCCGGTCGATGGACTGCCGGGCGGTGGCGGAGCCGATGCCGATGACGGCGCGGGCGTCGAGGCTGTCCAGCTCGGTGAGTGGACCGAGGTGGCGTACGTCGAGGCGCTTGAGCAGGGCGAGGTCCTCCTCGCGAGGACCGTCGTCGACGTAGCCGGCGACCGACCACCGCGCGTCCCGCGCATTGATGGCCGCCACGATGCCGAGGACCTCACGGCCGAACCCGCCGCAGCCGATGATGACCAGCTGTTCGGTCATGCCACAGAGGCCTCGGAGACCCGGCCGGCCTCGATGTCGATGGTCTTCGCCTGACCGGAGGGTCCGAAGAACTCGGTCATGGTGACGCTGCCGTCCTCGGCGATGCCGTCGCGGCGCAGCACGGGGGAGACGGTCCGCCAGATGAGCTGCATGTCGAGCGCGAGGTTGCGGTTCTTGACGTACTCGACGTCCAGCGCGAGTCGGTCGTCCCACGAGATCGTGTTGCGTCCGGACACCTGGGCGAGACCGGTGAGGCCCGGCTTCACCTCGTGCCGACGAGCCTGCTCGGCGGAGTAGCGGTCGAGGTAGCGCACCAGCAGCGGTCGCGGGCCGACCAGCGACATGTCGCCCTTCACGACGTTCCAGAGGGCGGGGAGCTCATCGAGGCTGGTCGCCCGCAGCGTGGCACCCAGCGGCGTCATCCGCTGCTCGTCGGTGACGAGCCCCTTGGCCTCGTCAACGTCGAGCATCGTGCGGAACTTCACCATCTCGAACGGCTTGCCGTCCAAGCCGGGACGCGTCTGACGGAACAGCACCTGACCGCCCATGCGCCGGCGTACGGCCACCGCCACGGCCAGCTGGATGGGCGCACTGACGACGAGTGCGGGCACGGCGACCGACAGGTCGAAGCCTCGCTTGAAGCGGCGCGACTTCAGGACCCGCTTGGCTACGCGGCGTCCCTGGGCACTGAGCTGCATCGTGACGGTCTCCTGGTTGCGGTTGGTCATGCTGCACTCACTGCTGCGGTCGTGGCTTCGATGACGCGCTCGACGTCGCTGTCCGACAGCTCGGACCCGCTCGGCAGCGTCACGCCGTAGACGAACAACGTCTCCGACTGCTTGCCGCCGAACATCCGGCCCCGCTCGTAGAGCGGCTGGAGGTGCATCGGCTTCCAGAGATGGCGGGCCTCGATCTGCTGGGCATCCAGCGCGGCCACCACGTCGTCGGCGCTGACCGACACCTCGGCCGGGTCGAGCACGATGCAGGTCAGCCAGCAGTTGTCGTCGACGTCGGTGTCGCCATCGGTGCGGCCGAGCAGTCGTACGCCGGGCAGCCGCCCGAGCGTGTCGGCGTAGGCCTGCCGGTGTGCGCGTCGGCGGGCGATCATCTCGTCCAGCCGTGACAGCTGGCCGACCCCGAGAGCCGCCAGGATGTTGGACATCCGGTAGTTGAAGCCCATCTCGGTGTGCTCGTACCAGGGCGCCGGCTGGCGCGCCTGCGTCGACAGGTAGCGCGCGCGGTCGACCAGGTCGGTGTCGTCGCTGATCAGCATGCCGCCGCCGGAGGTGGTCATGATCTTGTTGCCGTTGAACGACAGGGCGGCCGCGCTGCCGAACGAGCCTGCGGCCCGACCGGCGTGCGAGGCACCGAGCGCCTCAGCGGCGTCCTCCACCAGGGCGACGCCGCGCTTGGCCAGCGCCGGCTCGAGCCGGGAGTAGTCCGCACTACGACCGAACAGGTCGACCGACATCACGCACGCGACGGTCTTGCCCTCGACCTGGAGAGTGTCGACGGCCTGGAGTACCTGGTCGACGTCGAGGTTGGCGTCCGAGGCCTGCGAGTCGACGAACACCGGCTGAGCGCCGGTGTAGAGCACGGCGTTGGCCGATGCCGCGAACGTCATCGACGGCAGCACGACCACGGTCTCGGGGCCGGCACCGTGGTGCAGCAGTGCGAGGTGCAGCGCGGCCGTGCCCGAGGCGAGGGCGAGCGCGGAGGCGACACCGACCCGCTCGGCGATCTCCGCCTCGAAGCGGTCGACCATCGGACCCAGTGGCGCGACCCAGCCGGACCGCAGCGCCTCCAGGACCAGCTCTTCCTCGACCTCGGTGACGTGCGCTTTCGACAGGTGGATGCGGGGGGCTGTCACGCCTGCTCCTTCACGCGTACGCCGTAGGCGGCCCGAACCTCTGCCAGCTCGACGTCAGGCAGACGCGGCGAGGGCCGGTCGGCAGTGGCCTCGTCACGCATCCAGGCGTGGGCGGACTCGTGGTCGTGCGGGTGTGCCGTCAGCACCTGGTGCGGCGTGATCGACGGGACGCCGACGTAGTTGACCTGCGGGTGGATCGACCGGTTGATCTGCTCGCCAGGGATGAACAGCTCCTCCGTGAGCTTCTCGCCCGGTCGTAGCCCGGTGTAGACGATCTCGATGCCGGGCTTGCCGGACAGCTCGATCAGCGTGCGGGCGACCTCGACGATCTTTACCGGCTCGCCCATCTCCAGGACCATGACGTTGCCGTCCTGCCCGATGGCCGAGGCCTGCAGGACCAGCTGGCACGCCTCGGGGATCAGCATGAAGTAGCGCTCGACCTCGGGGTGGGTGACGGTGATCGGGCCGCCGCGCTCGATCTGCGAGGTGAAGGCGGAGATGACCGACCCGCGCGAGCCCAGCACGTTGCCGAAGCGGACGCTGACGAAGGTGCCCTTGCCGCGGTGGGCGAAGTCGGCCGTGAGCCGCTCGGCGAGCCGCTTGCTGTAGCCGAGCACACAGCTGGGGTTGGCGGCCTTGTCGGTCGAGATGTTGACGAACGTCTCGACACCCGACTCGTACGCCGCCTGCAGGACGTTGCGAGTGCCCAGCACGTTGGTCTTCCAGCCCTCGAGCGGGAACTGCTCCAGCAGGGTGAGGTGCTTGAGCGCGGCCGCGTGGAACACCAGGTCGGGCTTCTCGCGCTGGAACAGCACCCGCAGCGCGTCCAGGTCGCGGATGTCGACGAGGGCGAGCGTGCCGTCGTCCAACAGCGCGCGGCCGGTGAGGCTCATCTGAGCGGCGTGCAGTGCGGACTCGTCGCGGTCGAGCAGCAGCAGCCGTTTGGGACCGAAGCGGGCGATCTGGCGGCACAGCTCGGCGCCGATGGAGCCGCCGGCACCAGTCACCAGAACGGTCTTGCCGGAGATCGAGTCGGCAATAGCGTTCTCGTCCAAGCGGATTCGGCGACGGCCGAGGAGGTCTTCGAGGTTGAGCTGGCGCAGGTCCTGGCCACGCGGGCTACCGATCAGCTCTTGCACGGTCGGCAGGATCAGCACCTCGAGGCCGGCGCGCCGCGCCTCGTGGCTGAGGTCGCGGACGAGGTCGGCGTCGGCGCTCGGCATCGCGATCACGAGGGACCGAGCACCACTGCTCTCGGCGAGCGACGCGAGCCGGCTGCGGTCACCGCGGACCGGCACGCCGTCGATCTTGAGACGACGCTTGCGCGGGTCGTCGTCCAGGAGGGCGACGGGAGCGTACGGCGCGTGCTGGTCGCGCTGGATGGCGCGGATCAGCTGGCGGCCACCCTCACCCGCACCGAACACGATGATCTTGTGGTCCTCGTCGCGGCTGGTGGTCCGGCCCCAGCGATAGGAGCGCACGACGAACCGCAGCGTGAACATCCCGACGACGGCGAACGCCGGCACCGCGATCGGCAGGCTGCGCGGCACATCGAGCCACGGCGTCAGCAGCACGATGGCGCTGAGCGTGACCGCGCTGAACACCGCGACCCGGCCGATGTCGGCGGTCTCCTCGAACGAACCACGTTGGTGTCCAACGCGATAGGGACCGAGGACGACACCGCCCACCAGGTGGACCACGCAGGCGACCGCCGCGAACTGGGCGATCGGCCAGCTGTTGATGTGCGTGACATGGAGGTCGAATCGAAGCCACGCGGCGACGTAGGTCGCGAGGGCCACGATGGCTGCATCGACGGCAGCCCAAACACCTTGGACCAGACGCTCCCGACGCGTCATGACGCTCATGGAACTGTGTCCCCTGTCCTGCTGGGTCGGTGAACTCACTTAGGAGGCGGAGCTGCTGCTGACGGCCGTACGTCGGCCACGGCTCGCGCCGTCACCGTCGCTCTCGGCGGTCTTGCTGCCGCCACGGCTACTACCGCCGCCACGGCTGCTGCTGCCACCACCACTGCTCTTGCCACTGTTCTTGCCGCCACCGCGCTTGCCGAGCTTGCGGCCGCCCTTGGCCGGCTCGGTCGGGCGGTACTCGTAGCGGTAGTCGTAGTAGCCGCCGGCGGACTTGCGGGGAATGCGGTTGAGCACGATCCCCAGGACTCGGCCGTTGACGGTCGCCAGCGAGTCGAGAGCGGTGTCCAGCTGGTCGCGGGTCACGATGCCGGAGCCACTGACCAGAACGGCTCCACCCACGAGCGTGCTGAGCACGGCGGCATCGGTCACCGGCAGCAGCGGGGGAGCGTCGATCAGGACGTAGTCGAAGCTGCTCTGCAGACGGGCCAGCGTCTCGCGCATGGCTGTCGAGCCGAGCAGCTCGCTCGGGTTGGGCGGGATGGCACCGGCGCCGAGCACGGCGAGCCGGTGCTTGCCGAACGGCTGCAGCACGTCACGCAGGTCCGCGCGCTCGATGAGCACGTCGGTCAGGCCGACGCCGCCCTCCATGCCGAGGTAGTCCAGCAGCCGTGGCCGGCGCAGGTCGCCCTCGATGAGGCACACGCTCGCGCCGGACTCGGCCATCGCCAGAGCGAGGTTGGCCGTGGTGGTGGTCTTGCCCTCGCCGGCCAGCGAAGAGGTGACCACGATCGTGCGCGGGTGGTTGGCCACATCGACGAACTGCAGGTTGGTACGCAGCGAGCGGAACGCCTCAGCGCGGCCGGACTGCGGGTCGGCCTGCACGATCAGCGGCTGGGAGCTGGCCTCGGAGTCGTACGGGATGCCACCGATCACGGTGACGTCGGTCAGCTCCTCGATGTCTTCCTTGGTGCGGACCCGGCTGTCGAGGATGTGTCGCAGGATCGCGACCGCAACGCCCAGCAGGAGGCCGAGCATCAGGGCCAGGGCGATGTTGCGGACCGGGCGGGGGCTGACCGCTCCGGGCGAGGCCTGCGGGTCCTTGACGACCGTGACCTTCACCGGGCTCGGGCTGTCAGCCTTGACCCGCTCGAGGTCCTGCACCGTCTTGGGGAACTGCTCGCTGACCGACTTCGCGATGGCCTTCGCCCGGGCCGCGCTGCGATCGGTGATCGAGACGTCGATGAGGACCGTGTCGACCGGGATGTTGGTGCTCACGTGAGCCGCGAGCTGGGTCGGGGTCAGCGGCAGCTTCAGCTGCTGGACCACCGGGCCGAGCACCTTGGGCGTCTTGAGCAGCTCGGTGTAGGACTTCACGCGCTGCTGGGTGAAGGTGCTGCCCTGCGCGAGCTGAGCCGAGTCCGATGAGTCCGACGTCGAGACGAAGAACTGGATGTTCGACTGATACGTCTTCGGAGTCAGCACCGTGAGCAGCGTGGCAAGTGCGACGACCAGAAGGGCAACAGCGGGGATGATTCGCCAGCGCTTTCGCAAAATGCGCGCATAGCTCTGCAGGTCCACGTATTCCCTTTCACGGTGGTGCTCACGTCACAAGACACGGCCGACTCTCTTGGCCGCCCGCGGAAGCATATCGGCGACAGACACCAAAACGTGACATAGCGACTTGTCGGCTTTGCGGTGCAGATTGCGGGTCTCATGTGCTAATCGCCTATGTCGTTACTCGCCAGTCGGAATGGGTTTTGTGGCACACTCCGGCCCCTGCCCGGCCAGCGACTCGGTGAGCTCGCCGCCTACGATCGGCGGCCATGCGTCTGATCACTGCCAACGTCAATGGCATCCGTGCGACGGTCCGTCGAGGTGGCCTCGACTGGCTCGCTGACCAGGCACCCGATGTCGTGACGCTCCAGGAAGTCCGAGCCACCCCTGAGCAGCTCGAGTCCGCTTTGGCACCAACCGCATTCGTGGACTGGCAGGTCGTCCATGCCTCAGGCCCGGCAGCCGGGAGAGCGGGCGTCGCGGTGCTCAGCCGACACCCGGTCGTACGCCGCTCGCTCGACCTGGCGGACCACCCCGACCTCGGCCGCTGGGTCGAGGCCGACATCGCGACTCCTGGCGGCGCGGTCATCACGGTCATCTCGACTTACGTCTTCACCGGTGAGGCGGGCACGGAGCGGCAGGTCGAGAAGCTCGCCTACCTGGACACCATCAGCCGCCGCCTAGCGACATTGCGCGACGGACATGCCGTCCTCACCGGCGACCTGAACATCTGCCACACCCAGCGCGACCTGAAGAACTGGAAGGGCAATCGCGGCAAGTCCGGATTCCTCCCGGAAGAGCAGAGCCGCCTGAGCGAATGGTTCGACGACGGCTGGGTCGACGTGGGGCGGGCGTACGCCGGTGACGTGGACGGTCCGTACACCTGGTGGTCCTGGCGCGGGCAGGCGTTCGACAACGACACGGGCTGGCGGATCGACTACCAGATCGCCAGCCCCTCGCTCGCGACCCAGGTGAAGCACGCGGAGGTCGGACGCGCGGCCTCGTACGCCGAGCGCTGGAGTGATCACGCCGCGGTCATCGTCGACTACGCGGTGGACTGAGTCTTCTTGGTGAGACTCCTGCAAGACTGGGCAGGTGACCTCACGCAAACCGGTGGAGTGCTGGCTCACCGACATGGACGGCGTCCTCGTGCACGAGGAGCAGGCCATCCCGGGTGCGGCCGACTTCCTGCGCCACCTGCAGGACTCGGGTCGGCGCTTCCTGGTGCTGACCAACAACTCGATCTACACCCCGCGCGATCTGCGGGCGCGGCTGCACGCGTCCGGTATCGACATCCCCGAGCAGGCCATCTGGACCTCGGCGCTGGCCACCGCGCAGTTCCTGCAGGACCAGCGTGAGGGCGGTTCGGCGTACGTCGTCGGCGAGGCCGGTCTCACGACCGCTCTGCACGACGTCGGCTACGTCATGACCGAGCGCAGCCCTGACTACGTCGTGCTCGGTGAGACCCGGACCTACTCCTTCGAGGCGATCACCCGGGCGATCAGGCTGATCGAGGACGGCTCCCGGTTCATCGCGACCAACCCTGATGCGACCGGCCCGAGTCCGCACGGTCCGATGCCGGCGACCGGCTCCATCGCGGCACTGATCACCAAGGCCACCGGCGTCGAGCCCTACTACGTCGGCAAGCCCAACCCGCTGATGATGCGCAGTGCGCTCAACCGGATCGACGCCCACTCCGAGACCACCGTGATGATCGGTGACCGGATGGACACCGACATCGTGAGCGGCCTCGAGGCCGGGCTGCGCACCATCCTCGTGATGACCGGCTCGACCCGCGCCCACCAGGTCGACCGGCACCCGTTCGTCCCCACGCGGGTGGTCGAGTCGATCGCCGACGTCGTCCCCCTGATCGACGAGTTCGCCCCCTGATCGGACGTCGTCGGCTGGGGCGCTCGCATACGGTCGTCAGGTGAGCCAGACGACATCCAGCCCTGCCCGCCCGGATCAGCAGCCCGAGTCACCGTTCTCGGCGATGCTGAAGGACCTCTTCCACGACCGTACGTCGGTGTCGGCCCCCGCCGTATCCCCGGACGGCAAGCGCATCGCATTCGTGGTCTCGACCATCGACCTCGACGAGAACACCACTCGATCCAGGGTCTGGCTCTCCGGCCCGGACGGTGACCCGGCGCCGGTCACGGCCGGCCCCAACGACGCGCAGCCGGCCTGGTCTCCTGACGGCCGACTGCTCGCCTTCACGTCCAAGCGGGGCGAGAAGGACAAGGAGGCGACGCTGCACGTGATGCCGCTCGCCGGGCCCGGCGAGGTGCGTACGGTCGCGACGATGAAGGAGGGCTTCGCCGAGCCGCAGTGGTCCCCGGACGGCCGCTACCTCGCCTTCACCAGCAGGACCCGCGACGCGCGCTACGACGCCAAGGACGAGAGCTGGCAGCCGCCGCGCAAGATCGAGACGTTCTTCACCCGGCTCAACGGTGAGGACTGGGTCTTCGACCGCCCGTCCCACGTCTACGTCGTCCGCGCCGACGGCACCGGTAGCCCGCGCAACCTCACGCCGGGTCCGCACCAGCATGACGGGGTCTCGTGGCTCGCTGACTCCAGCGGCGTCGTCACCAGCGGGGCGCGGCACGACGACTGGGACCTCGACCTCGCGCAGGACCTCTACGTCGTACCGCTCGACGGTGAGATCCGCGCGCTGACCTCGCAGACCGGCGGCTACTTCCACCCGTCCGTGTCGCCGGACGGCACTCGCGTCGCGCTGCTCGGCAACGACGACCCGATGATCGAGCCGCAGAACGCCAGGGTCGGCGTGCTCCCTCTCGACGGCGGACCGATCACGTGGGTGTCGACCGACCTCGACCGCACCTTCAGCCCGTTCCCCGGGGCCCGCGCACCGATCTGGACCGACGATGCCACGTTGCTCGCAACGGCCGAGGACCACGGCGACGTCCATCTGTACGAGGTCGCGGCCGACGGCTCCGCGGCGCCACGTCCGTTGACCTCGGGTCCCGTTGCAGTGCAAGGCTTTTCGGCTGCGGCCGGCAAGGTCGCGATGGCGCAGGCGACCGTCGAGCACCCGGCCGAGCTGGTCACGCTCGACGGTCCGGTGACTGACGTGACGACTTCGTGGTCGGGCTGGGAGAAGTTCGCGGTGCCGTGCGCCGACGGCTCCGGTGAGATCGACGCGTGGATCATGCGACCGGCGAATTTCGATGATTCCCAGACCTATCCGGTCCTGCTCAACGTGCACGGCGGGCCGTTCACGCAGTACGGCGAGGGGTTCTTCGACGAGGCGCAGATGCAGGCGGCAGCCGGCTTCGTCGTACTGATGAGCAACCCGAGGGGCGGCAGCGGCCGCGACACCGCGTGGGGACAGTCGATCGTCGGTGCCAAGCACCCCAAGGTGCCCGGCACGGGCTGGGGATCGGTCGACGTCGACGACGTGATGGCGGTCCTCGATCACGCGCTCGCGACCTATGCGTTCTGTGATCGAGACCGGGTCGGCATGCTCGGCGGGAGCTATGGCGGCTACATGGCCACGACGCTGGCCACGCGTTTCAGCGATCGCTTCCGGGCGATCTGCTCCGAGCGCGCGGTCAACAACATGCTGACCGAGGAGTTCACCTCGGACGTCAGCGGCGCGTTCCAGGTCTTCCTCGGCGTCAGCGTGGTCGAGGACCCGGATGCGTATGCCGCGATGTCGCCGATCCATCAGGCGAAGGAGATCAACACGCCACTGCTGATCATCCACTCGGAGAACGACCTGCGCTGCCCGGTCAACCAGGCCGAGGAGCTGTTCGTCGCGATGCGGTTCATGGGCAAGGACGTGACGTTCTACCGGTTCCCGGGTGAGGACCACGAGCTGACCCGCGGCGGGTCTCCAGTCCACCGCAAGATGCGCGCCGAGATCGTGCTCGACTACTTCACCGAACGTCTGGCGGTCCGATGACGCGCTTCGCCTGGGTGGGCGCAACCGTCGCTACGGTTCTGTTTGCTGCTGGGTGCTCGGACTCCTCGTCGCCGACCCTGTCGGCGCCGAAGGATCCGTTGCAGGTCCGGGTCGTCGTGCTGCGCAAGGCGGCCAAGTCGGGCTCACCGGTCGAGCGCTTCAGCGAACCGGTCACGTCCCCGAGTGCCCAGGCGGCCACGCTCGCGGCGCTGCGCTGGGCACCCAGCCCCGCGGAGGAGCGGGCGTTCACCGAGTTCCGCTGTACGACGGCCGGTGCGGCCCCAGCAGCGAAGCCGCTGATGGCGTGCGACGCGCTCGGTGTGGCCTACCTCCTCAGTCCGGCCGCGATCGATGGTCACGTGACCTCGGCAGCGTCCAAGCCGGATCAGTCCGGCAAGTGGGCGGTCGATGTCACCTTCGACAAGGACGGCGGGACGTCCCTGTCCTCGCTGTCCGAGTCACTGTCGAAGACCGCCGACGGCTCCGCCGGCAAGCGGCGTCCGATGGCCTTTCAGCGCGCTCGCATGGTCGCGATGGCCGGCGAGGTCCTGCAGCCGATCGCGGGCGGCAAGGTCCAGCTGGCGTCCTTCTCCCGAGATCGAGCGGACCAGCTCGCCCGCGACATCATGCCGACCTGACAGAACGGCGGGTCGAGCCGGTATGGCTTACCGAACGTCTCAGCGCTCGGTAAGCCATACCGAATCGGGAGGGTGGTCTACTCGGCGACGTCGTCGTGGTCGCTGCGGGGCGCGACGATCAGGTGGACCCCGTTGTCGGCGATGGCTCGCCGGGCGTCGTGGTCCAGCTCGGCGTCGGTGACGAGGGTGTCGACCTGCTCCAGGTTCGCGATCGTCTGCAGCCCGACGACGCCCCACTTGGTGTGGTCGGCCACCACCACGATGCTCTGCGCGCACTTGATGAGCGCCCGATTGGTCTGTGCTTCCTGGAGATTCGGCGTCGTCAGGCCTGCCTGGATGTCGATGCCATGGACACCGAGGATGAGCGTCTCGACGTGCATACCGGCGAGCATTGCGTTGGCGACGGGGCCCGCCAGGGCGTCAGACGGCGTACGCACCCCGCCGGTCAGGACAACCAGCTGGTCGTCGCGCAACGGGTCGTAGAGCAGCTCGGCGACGCGAGGTGAGTTGGTGACCACGGTGAGGCGTTTGATCGGTCGCAGCTCTACGGCGACGGCGTACGCGGTGGTCCCGGCAGAGACGGCGATGGTGCTGCCGGGCCCGATCAGGGAGGCAGCGGTGCGGGCGATCTCGGACTTCTGGACCGGGTTCATCTCCGACTTCACCGAGAAGCCCGGCTCGTCGGGGTGGCGGTCGCCGACGGCGGTGGCGCCGCCGTGCACCTTCATGACGAGCTTCTTGCTGGCAAGTGTCTCGATGTCGCGGCGCACGGTCATGTCGGAGACGCCGAGCGTGGCAACCAGCTCGGAGACGCGGACGCCGCCGTTGTCCTCCACCTCGCGCAGGATCAGCTCCTGCCGCTGCCGTGCCAGCATCGCGCCCTCCCGACGTCGCCGACCAGTACTTCCCCACAAGTAAACAGGACCGGACGTCGTACCTGAGCACCGGACGGAAAGGTCCACCACGCGGGGGAGGGGGTCGCATGTCGCAGTCTCGCTGCGACAGTGCAGAATTCAAGCCATGTCGCAGCCGGCCTCCCCGCCACGTTCGGGCGCACCGCGAATCCTCTCGGGGATGCAGCCCACCCATGACTCGCTCCATCTCGGCAACTACCTCGGGGCGCAGGTCAACTGGGTACGCATGCAGGCCGACTTCGACGCGTTCTTCTGCGTCGTCGACCAGCACGCTCTGACCGTCGGGCCCGAGCCGGAGGAGCTGCGTCGTCGTACGCGCGTGACCGCGGCTCAGTACATCGCCGGCGGAGTGGACCCCGAGAAGTCCACGGTCTTCGTGCAGAGCCACGTGCCCGAGCACTCCCAGCTCGCCTGGGTCCTCAACTGCATCACCGGCTACGGCGAGGCCGCGCGGATGACGCAGTTCAAGGACAAGTCGGGCAAGCGCGGCGCCGAGGGCACCAACGTTGGCCTCTTCACCTACCCGATGCTGATGGCGGCCGACATCCTGCTGTACGACACCTCGGTCGTCCCGGTCGGTGAGGACCAGCGCCAGCACCTCGAGCTCACCCGCGATCTGGCTGGCCGCTTCAACGCGCGCTACGGCGACACCTTCCGTATCCCTGAGGCGCACATCCCGGGCGAGACGGCCAAGATCATGTCGCTGCAGGAGCCGACCGCCAAGATGAGCAAGTCGGCGGACAACCAGGCGGGCAACCTGATGATGCTGGACGAGCCCAAGGTCAACACCAAGAAGGTCAAGTCCGCGGTCACCGACACCGACAACGCGGTCCGCTTCGACGCCGAGGCCAAGCCGGGCATCGCCAACCTGCTGCGCATCCACGCGGCGCTGTCCGGTGACTCCATCGAGACGCTGGTCGAGCGCTACGCCGGTGAGAACAAGTACGGCGCGCTCAAGGGCGACGTCGCCGAGCTGGTCATCCAGGTGCAGGCTCCGTTCAAGGCCCGGGTCGATGAGCTGATCGGCGACCCGGCCGAGCTCGACCGAGTGCTTGCGGCCGGTGCCGAGCGCGCCCGTGAGGTCGCCGCGGCGACCCTCGCTCGCGCGTACGACGCGGTCGGGTTCCTTCCCGGCGCGCGCTGAGTAGTGCAGAGTGCATTGTCATGACGACCGCTGACCCCCGGACGATCGGTGTCTCGATCCCGGTGCCGTCGCCGTACGCCGAACAGCTCGAGGACGTACGCCGGGCCGTGGGCGATCCGCTCGCCGACGCCGTGCCGTCCCACATCACGCTGATGCCGCCGACCGACCTGGCCCAGCCGGCGGCCGCGGACCTGGTGTCCCACCTCGCTGCCGTCGCCGCGAAGGCCGACCCGTTCCGGATGACGCTTCGGGGGACCGGCACGTTCAGGCCGATCTCGCCCGTGGTGTTCGTCGCGATCGCCGAGGGCATCAGCTCCTGCGAACAGCTCGAGCGACGGGTTCGGTCGGGCCCGGTGCACCGCGAGCTCGACTTCCCCTACCACCCGCACGTGACGATCGCCCACGGCGTGGACACCGCGGCACTGGACCAAGCGTTCACGGCGCTGGCGACCTACGAGTGCACGTTCCCTGTGGAGGCCTTCGACCTCTACGAGCACGGCGCCGATCGCGTGTGGCGATCGGTCCAGCGCTTCCCGTTCGGCGGTGGGTGAGGCTCCGACAATCGGAGACGCGGTTCCGCCACATGCTGATCGGTGTGCCCCCTAGGGTGATGGAGATCACACGACAGCGGCGACCGTAAGCAGAGGTGGGAATGGCCACGACGCAGGCCCAGCACACCACGGGGGTATGGACTGCAGGGCGTGCGCAGATCGCTGCGCGAACCCTGCGTGGTGACCGATGGTGGCTGACGCCGCTGGCGTACGGACTCACCTTGCTCATCGTGACCGCCTACCTGACCTACGCGGTGTTCGCGAACAAGAACTACTACTGGGAGCCCTACATCTCCCCGATGTACTCCCCATGCCTGAGCGAGAACTGCGTGGCGGGCAGCGGTTGGGGCTGGTTCCCCAGCATCGACCCGATCACGCCGGCGCTGCTCATCATCGTCTTCCCGGCCGGCCTTCGCGCGACCTGCTACTACTACCGCAAGGCCTACTACCGGTCCTTCTTCTTCTCCCCGCCGGCCTGCGCGGTGGCCGAGCCGGCCAAGCGCTACAAGGGCGAGTCGCGGTTCCCGCTGATCGTGCAGAACGTGCACCGCTACTTCTTCTACATCACGTTGATCTTCAACGGGATCCTCACCTACGACGCGGTGATCGCCTTCCGTGACCACGAGGGCAACTGGGGTCACATGGGACTGGGCACGTTGGTGCTGATCGGCAACGCGACCCTGCTGTGGCTCTACAACCTGTCCTGCCACTCCTGCCGGCACGCCATGGGCGGACGCCTCCGGCACTTCTCCAAGCACCCGGTGCGCTACTGGATGTGGAGCCAGGCCACCCGCCTCAATGCGCGGCACGCCCAGATTGCCTGGGCTTCGCTGGTGTTCGTGGCGTTCACCGACCTCTACGTCCGGTTGGTCGCCAGCGGTACGTTCGACGATCCGAGGTTCTTCTGATGGCGGCGACGAAGCAGAGCGCAAGTAGCGGCGACGCACCACAGGACGCAGGTAGCCGGCACCCGATGACGGGCAACGAGATGTCCGGCGATGCCGTCGGCGGCACCGAGCACCACGACTTCGACGTGCTGGTGATCGGTGCCGGCGGATCCGGTCTGCGGGCCGCCATCGCCGCGCAGGAGGCGGGCGCCAAGGTCGCCGTCGTGTGCAAGTCCCTGCTGGGCAAGGCGCACACGGTGATGGCTGAGGGCGGCATCGCGGCGTCCCTGGGCAACGCGTGGTCGGAGGACAACTGGAAGGTCCACTTCCGCGACACCATGCGCGGCGGCAAGATGCTCAACCACTGGCGAATGGCCGAGCTCCATGCGCAGGAGTCGCCCGAGCGGGTGCTCGAGCTGGAGGACTGGGGAGCGCTGTTCGACCGCACTCCGGAGGGACTGATCTCCCAGCGCGACTTCGGCGGCCACCGCTACGCGCGCCTGGCACACGTCGGTGACCGCACCGGGCTGGAGATGATCCGCACCCTCCAGCAGCGCGCCGTCGCGCTCGGCATCAAGGTGTTCATGGAGTGCACGGTCACCGAGCTGCTCATGGACCGTACGGGCGATGAGCCGAGGATCTCCGGTGCCTTCGCCTACTGGCGCGAGACGGGCCGGTTCGTGGTGTTCAAGTCGCCGTCGGTGATCATGGCGACAGGCGGCATCGGCAAGTCGTTCAAGGTGACCTCGAACTCGTGGGAGTACACCGGCGACGGACACGCGCTCGCGCTGCGCGCCGGTGCGTCGCTGATCAACATGGAGTTCGTGCAGTTCCACCCGACCGGGATGGTGTGGCCACCGTCGGTCAAGGGTCTGCTGGTCACCGAGTCGGTGCGCGGCGACGGCGGGATCCTGCGCAACTCCGAGGGCAAGCGGTTCATGTTCGACTACATCCCGGAGTTCTTCAAGGCCGAGACGGCCGACAGCGAGGACGAGGCCGACCGGTGGTACGACGACAAGGAGAACAACCGTCGCCCACCTGAGCTGCTGCCACGCGATGAGGTGGCGCGGGCGATCAACTCCGAGATCAAGGCCGGTCGCGGGACACCGCACGGCGGGATCTTCCTGGACATCGCCTCGCGGCGCACGCCGGAGTTCATCAAGCGGCGGCTGCCCTCGATGTATCACCAGTTCAAGGAGCTGGCCGACGTCGACATCACGGCCGAGCCGATGGAGATCGGGCCGACCTGCCACTACGTGATGGGCGGTATCGAAGTCGATCCGGACGTGCAGGTCAGCTCGGTCGAGGGGCTGTACGCCGTCGGCGAGTGCTCGGGCGGCATGCATGGCTCGAACCGGCTGGGCGGCAACTCCCTGGGCGACCTGCTCGTCTTCGGCAAGCGCGCGGGAGACGCGGCTGCGGCGTACGCCGCCGGGCTGGGTGACGCGCGCCCGGGTGTGACCGACGAGCAGCTCAGCGACGCGCAGCGTACGGCGTTGGTGCCGTTCGACCCTGCGACGGTTGCCGAAGGCGGCACGACCGAGAACGCGTACATGATCCAGCAAGAGCTTCAGCAGACGATGAACGACCTGGTCGGGATCATCCGCACTGAGGATGAGCTGGCGAAGTCGCTGGCCGAGCTGGAGAAGTTCAAGCAGCGTGCCGCGCACGTGCTGGTCGAGGGCAACCGCCAGTACAACCCCGGCTGGCACCTGGCCCTGGACCTGCGCAACATGCTGCTGGTCTCGGAGTGCGTCGCCAAGGCTGCGCTGGCTCGACAGGAGTCGCGTGGTGGTCACACCCGCGACGACTTCCCGATGCCCGATCCCGGGTGGGGCGCCAAGAACCTCGTGCTCACGCTCGACGACACCGGAGCCGGTGTCGACCTGGCCGAGAAGCCGTTGCCGCAGATGCCGGACGAGCTGAAGAAGCTGCTCGACTAGCAGCCGGGTGCCCACCAATGAGCTACAGCGATAAGGGAGTTGGACGAGCGTGGGATACGACCTGAAGTTGCGCGTATGGCGCGGTGACAAGTCCGGCGGCGAGCTGGGCGACTACACCGTCGAGGTCTCCGAGGGCGAGGTCGTCCTCGACGCGATCCACCGGCTGCAGGCGACCCAGGCAGGCGACCTCGCCGTGCGGTGGAACTGCAAGGCCGGCAAGTGCGGCTCGTGCAGCGCCGAGATCAACGGCCGGCCCCGACTGCTGTGCATGACCCGGCTGTCGGACTTCGACCCGGCCGAGACCATCACGGTGACGCCGATGCGCGCCTTCCCGGTGATCCGCGACCTGGTCACCGACGTCTCGTTCAACTACGAGAAGGCCGAGCAGGTGCCGGCCTTCGCGCCGCCACCGCGGGATCCGGACGGCAAGCGCCGGATGATGCAGGTCGACGTCGAACGTGGCCAGGAGTTCCGCAAGTGCATTGAGTGCTTCCTGTGCCAGGACACCTGCCACGTCGTGCGCGACCACGATGAGAACAAGAAGAGCTTCGCCGGTCCGCGCTTCTTCCTGCGCTACGCCGAGCTCGACATGCATCCGCTGGACACGCACGACCGCCGCGCGCTGGCTCAGGAGGCGGCCGGGGTCGGCATGTGCAACATCACCAAGTGCTGCACCGAGGTCTGCCCGGAGGGCATTCACATCACCGACAACGCGATCATCCCGCTGAAGGAGCGGGTCGCGGACCGGAAGTACGACCCGCTGGTCTGGCTGGGCAACAAGATCGGCATCCGCAACCGGGACAACGACGGGCGCGAGGAGACACCTGCTGGCGGCTGATGTGGCCCAGAACACATAGGCCAGCCTCACCGGCTGGTCGTGCCGACATGCCAGTAACCTGCACGCTGTGGCAACCAATACCCTCCCCGCGAAGAAGCGGACGGGAAAGGTCGGAAGCACGATCTTCCTGAAGACGCTCATGGCGGCCAGCGGCATCATCTTCATCGGCTTCGTCATTGCGCACATGTACGGCAACCTCAAGGTCTTCAACGGCCAGGAGGCGTTCAACACCTACGCCGAGCACATCCGCACCATCGGTGAGCCGATCCTTCCTTACAAGGGACTGCTCTGGATCCTGCGCGTGGGCCTGCTCGTCTCCCTCGTCGCGCATGTGTACGCCGCCGCCGTGCTGAGCGCGCGCGCTCGCAAGGCGCGGCCGCAGCGCTACGCCGTCAAGAAGCGGGTCGCCTCGACGTTCTCGGCCAAGTGGATGCGGTGGGGCGGTGTCACGTTGCTGATCTTCCTGATCTGGCACCTGCTGCAGTTCACCATCGTCAAGATCAACGTCGGCTCCGACGGCAACGCGACCGAGGTCGTTGAGAACCCCTACCGCCTCTACGTCGAGAACTTCCAGACGTGGTGGCTGACGGTGATCTACCTGCTGGCCATGGTCGCGCTGGGCATGCACCTGCGTCACGGTGTCTGGAGCGCGACTCAGACGCTCGGCCTGACCGGGACCGCCGCCGCTCGCCGCTATGCCAACCTCGCGGCGTACGCCGTGGCGATCGTCGTGGCCGGTGGCTTCGCACTGCCGCCGCTGTTCGTGCTCTTCGGCGTGATCGACTAAGGACTCCACGAATGACTGACACCAATACGAGCGCGGACCTGCCCGGCGGTGACCTGTTCACCCTCGGTGCGCCGATCGCCGACACCAAGGCCCCCGACGGGCCGATCGAGAACCGTTGGACCAAGGCGGAGTTCAATAACCGGCTGGTCAACCCGAGCAACCGACGCAAGCTGTCGGTGATCATCGTCGGCACCGGCCTGGCCGGCGCCTCGGCGGCGGCCACCATGGGCGAGTCCGGCTATCACGTGAAGTCCTTCTGCTACCAGGACTCCCCGCGCCGGGCGCACTCGATCGCCGCACAGGGCGGCATCAACGCCGCGAAGAACTACAACAACGACGGCGACTCGGTCCACCGGCTGTTCTACGACACGGTGAAGGGCGGCGACTACCGCTCTCGCGAGGACAACGTCTACCGCCTGTCCGAGGTCAGCACCCGCATCATCGACCAGTGCGTGGCGCAGGGCGTGCCGTTCGCCCGCGACTACGGCGGCCTGCTCGACAACCGTTCGTTCGGTGGTGTCCAGGTCGCTCGTACGTTCTACGCGCGTGGCCAGACGGGCCAGCAGCTGCTCATCGGTGCGTACCAGGCCATGGAGCGTCAGGTCGCGAACGGCACGGTGGAGCAGTTCACCCGGCACGAGATGCTCGAGGTCATTGTCAAGGACGGGAAGGCGCGCGGCATCATCGCGCGCGACATGGTCACCGGTGAGATCGAGACGCACCTGGCCGACGTGGTCGTGCTCGCTTCCGGCGGCTACGGCAACGTCTTCTTCCTGTCGACCAACGCGATGGGCTGCAACGTCACGGCCACCTGGCGCGCGCACCGCAAGGGTGCCTACTTCGGCAACCCGTGCTACACGCAGATCCACCCGACCTGCATCCCGGTCAGCGGCGACCACCAGTCCAAGCTGACGCTGATGTCAGAGTCGCTTCGAAACGACGGCCGCATCTGGGTGCCCAAGCGAGCCGAGGACTGCGGCAAGGACCCGCGCGAGATCCCCGAAGCGGACCGCGACTACTACCTGGAGCGGATCTACCCCGCGTTCGGCAACCTGGTCCCGCGCGACATCGCTTCGCGCCAGGCCAAGAACGTCTGCGACGAGGGCCGCGGCGTCGGTCCGCTCGTCGGTGACTTCCGCCGCGGCGTCTACCTCGACTTCTCCGCCGCCCTGGCGCGGATGAGCGAGGAGGCCGTCGCGGAGAAGTACGGCAACCTCTTCGACATGTACCAGCGGATCACCGGTGAGTCGCCGTACGACGTGCCGATGCGCATCTATCCGGCGGTGCACTACACGATGGGCGGGCTCTGGGTCGACTACGACCTGGAGACCACGATCCCAGGCCTGTTCGCGGTAGGAGAGGCCAACTTCTCCGACCACGGCGCCAACCGCCTGGGCGCGTCGTCGCTGATGCAGTGCCTCGGCGACGGCTACTTCGTCCTTCCCAACACCATCCGCAACTACCTCGCCGACGGCCCGTTCGAGCCGGTCAGCGAGGACGCCCCCGAGGTGGTCGAGGCTCGACAGGCTGTCGAGGACCGCATCTCGACGCTGCTGTCCATCAATGGCGACCGCACTGTCGACTCGTTCCATCGCGAGCTCGGCAACATCATGTGGGAGTACTGCGGCATGGAGCGCACCGAGGAGGGGCTGCGTAAGGCGGTCGACCTCATCCGGGCGCTCAAGGATGAGTTCTGGCGCAACGTCAAGGTGCTCGGCTCGGCGGACACGCTCAACCAGTCGCTGGAGAAGGCCGGCCGGGTGGCCGACTTCCTCGAGCTGGGCGAGCTGATGTGCATCGATGCGCTGCACCGTCGCGAGTCCTGCGGTGGCCACTTCCGCGCCGAGAGCGTGACCGACGACGGCGAGGCACTGCGCGATGACGAGAACTTCGCGTACGTCGCGGCCTGGGAGTTCGGCGGTGAGGGCTCGGCGCCGGTGCTGCACAAGGAAGACCTGGTCTACGAGTTCATCGAGCTGAAGCAGCGGAGCTACAAATAATGAACCTCACCCTCAAGATCTGGCGTCAGGACGGCCCGCAGGTCGCCGGCCGCCTGGCGGAGTACCAGGTCAGCGACATCTCCGATGACATGTCGTTCCTGGAGATGCTGGACGTCCTCAACGAGGAGCTCATCACCAAGGGTGAGGAGCCGATCGCGTTCGACAGCGACTGCCGCGAGGGCATCTGCGGCATGTGCGGTCTGATGATCAGTGGCCACGCCCACGGGCCGGAGGTCACCACGACCTGCCAGCTGCACATGCGCTCGTTCAAGGACGGCGACACCATCACGGTCGAGCCCTGGCGAGCCGAGGCGTTCCCGGTGGTGCGCGACCTGGTCGTGGACCGTTCGTCGCTCGACCGCATCATCCAGGCGGGCGGATTCATCTCGGTCAACACCGGCGCCGCGACCGAGGCCAACAACCTCCCGGTCTCCAAGCCGAAGGCCGACCGCGCCTTCGACGCCGCCACCTGCATCGGGTGTGGTGCCTGCGTGGCCGCCTGCCCCAACGCGTCCGGCATGCTGTTCATGGGTGCCAAGATCACCCACCTGTCCGAGCTGCCGCAGGGCCAAGCCCAGCGCGACGCGCGTGTGGTGTCGATGGTCAACCAGCACGATCACGAGGGCTTCGGCGGCTGCACCAACATCGGTGAGTGCTCGGCGGCCTGCCCTAAGGAGATCCCGCTCGACGTCATCTCCACTCTGAACGCCGACTTCCGTAAGGCCAAGCAGGCCTGAGCGCAGTCACGAAAGGCGCCCCACCGTCGTACGAACGGTGGGGCGCCTTTCGTGCACCCCGGCAAAAGGTGGTGGTGGGTACAGGTATGCGTGTGCGGGCGATCAACTTCTGCCGGGTCAGGCGGCGGTGGTCGTACGCGGGGACCAGCTGGGCTCGATGACCGACTGGTAGTAGGCCACCAGCTCATCGACCAGGCCGGCCCATGAGCGGTCGGCGACCTTGGCCCGCCCCGCGCTGCCCATCCGCTCCCGCATGGTGGCGTCAGCGACGAGCCCGCCAACGGCCTGGCGAAGTGCACCGCCGTGGTCGGGGTCGAAGAGCAGACCGGTGACGCCCGGGCGCACGATGTCCAGTGGTCCGCCCGCGGCCGGAGCCACGACAGGCAGTCCCGCAGCCATCGCCTCCTGGAGCGTCTGCCCGAAGGTCTCCTTGGTGCCGGTGTGCGCGAAGACGTCGAGCGCGGCGTACGCGTGCGCGAGCGGCAACCCGGACCGGTAGCCGAGGAAGCTCGCTCGTGGCAGCAGTCGTTCGAGCGACGCGCGAGACGGCCCGTCGCCCACGATGCACAGGCTCACTCCCGGCAGGTCCGCGATCTCCGCGAGCCGGTGCACCTCCTTCTCAGGTGCCAGTCGCCCGACGTAGCCGACGATCGTCTCGCCGCGCGGCGCGAGCATGTCGCGCAGGTCACTGACCTCGGCCTCGTGGCGTCGGTCGGGGTCGAACATCACGGTGTCGACACCGCGGCTCCACAGGGCCGTCCGCGGGACGCCGTGGTCCGAAAGCTCTTGCAGCGTCTGCGAACTCGGCACCAAGGTGAGGTCGGCGAGCGTGTGCAGGTGGCGGATCCACCGCCATGACGCCTTCTCGACGATCCCGCCCGCGCGCCCACCGTGCTGCTTCAGATAGCTGGGCATGTCGGTCTGGTAGATCGCGACAGCCGGGATGCGCAGGTTGCGCGCCGCGGCCAGCCCGCGGGCGCCGAGCCCGAACGGCGACGCGGCGTGCACGACGTCGGGCTGGAAGTCCTTGAGTACTCGCTCGAGGTCGTACGACGGCAGCCCGACCCGGAACTGGCGCAGGGTCACGCCCATCACCGTGTGGACCGGGAAACCTTGGTACGACGAGGGCGCAGGCCCGGGGCACACCACGAGGGCTTCGTGCCCCGCGGCGCGCAAGCAGTCCAGTACCCGGCAGACGCTGGTGGTGACACCATTCAGCGTCGGCAGGAACGACTCGGTCACGATGGCGATTCGCACACCTTTACGGTCCCGAGGCCGAGTGGCATGGCGTCGACACCGAACTGTGTGTCTGGTGAGCGTCGGGTGAACGGCGTGAGTTACCGTCGGCGCCATGTCTGACTCGGGAGACGGCGAGATCGAGGGGTTCTGGGCGGTTGTCCCAGCTGGAGGTTCGGGTACGAGGCTGTGGCCGCTGTCGCGCGCCGGCTCACCGAAGTTCCTGTACGACCTCACGGGCACGGGGCGTTCGCTGCTCCAGGGCACGGTCGACCGCCTCGCGCCGCTGTCGGGCAACCGGCTCATGGTGGTGACCGGCGGGATGCATGCCGAGGCCGCGCGTGAGCAGCTCCCGCAGCTCGGCCAGGACGACCTCGTGGTCGAGCCGTCGCCGCGTGACTCGATGCCGGCGGTCGGGCTGGCCGCCGCGATCCTCGAGCGGCGTGATCCCGAAGCCGTGCTCGGGTCGTTCGCCGCCGACCACGTGATTCGCGACGACGAAGGCTTCCGCAGCTGCGTGCGTCAGGCGGTGGCCGTCGCAAGGACCGGCAAGCTCGTCACCTTGGGGATCGAACCCACCCACGCCTCAACGGGATTCGGCTACATCCAGGTGGGCCAGGCGCTGACCGTGGAGGGCGCGCCGGATGCGCGGGGTGTGAAGGCGTTCGTCGAGAAGCCCGACGGTGTGACCGCTCAGCACTACCTCGAGAGCGGCGAATACCGTTGGAACGCAGGCATGTTCGTGGTTCGTGCCACGGATCTGCTCGACATGCTCGCGCGCTACCAGCCCGTGATGGCCAACTACCTGCGCTCGATCGCGGCCAACCCGCTGCGACTCAACGAGCTGTGGCCGCGGCTGACCAAGATCGCGATCGACCCAGCCATCGCGGAGCCGGCGGCGGTCGACGGACGGGTGGCGGTCGTACCCGGCAGCTTCGACTGGGACGACGTCGGCGACTACGCCTCGCTGGCGTCGCTGGTCGTGGAGTCGGCGGAGGCACCGGGCGTCAAGGTGCTGGGTGACTCCGACCTGGTCGTGATGCAGGACGCCACGGGTTTCATTGCTCCTCAGTCGGGTCGGACGGTCGTCGCGCTCGGGCTCGACAACATCGTGGTCGTCGACACGGAGGACGCCGTACTCGTCACGACGCAGGAACGCGCCCAGGACGTCAAGAAGATCGTCGAGCGCCTCAAGCTCTCCGGCCGCGAGTACCTCACCTGACGATCGTTCGGACCCGACTACCCCGCCGGTACGAGCACTGCCTGGTGTGCAATGACAGGTCATCTGACCCAGTCAGTCACCTTCTTGGCGGGGTAGTCGCGTCCGACGTTCTAGGGTCAGGGGGTGCCGACTCTGACACCCCGCGCGCTCGACCTGGGCTATCGCACCGTCCTGCGCCCCGCTCTCTTCCGGATCGGGAAGGGCGACGCCGAGGAAGCCCACCACGCGACACTGCGCCGCGTCGCGCAGCTCGGCGAACGCCCCAAGGTGCTGGCTCAGCTGGCCAAGATCATGGGTACGCCGGACGTTCCCGTCACGCTCGCCGGCATCACCTTCCCGAGTCGTGTCGGTCTCGCGGCCGGCGTCGACAAGGACGGTGTAGGCGTGAAGGCCTGGGGCGCCTTGGGATTCGGGCACGTCGAGCTGGGCACCGTCACGGCGAGACCGCAGCCTGGCAACCCGCGTCCCCGCCTGTTCCGCCTGGTCAAGAGCCGCGGGGTCATCAACCGGATGGGCTTCAACAACGCTGGAGCTGCGGCGCTGGCCGAGCGCCTGAGGGACGCCGGTGACCCCGGCATCCCCGTCGGTGTGAGCATCGGCAAGACCAAGACGACACCGGTCGAGGACGCGGTAGAGGACTACCTCACCAGCTTGCGCGCTCTCGATGGTCTGGCCGACTACGTCGCCGTCAACGTCTCCAGCCCCAACACGCCCGGCCTGCGCTCGTTGCAGGACCGCGCCCCGCTCAGTGAGCTGCTCGCTGCCATCACGTCCGAGGCTGCGGACCTCGGCCACCGGCGCATGTCGCGCCCCGTACCGATCTTCGTCAAGGTCGCGCCCGATCTGACCGATGAGGCACTGGACGAGGTCCTGGAAGTCGCCGACGAGTCCGGCGTCAGCGGCATCATCGCGACCAACACCACTCTCGGCCGCGACGGCTTGGCGCACGCGGACCTGCCGCTGGCGACCGAGGCCGGGGGACTGTCCGGTGCACCGCTCACCCGACGGGCGCGCTACGTCGTCCATCGACTGGCTTCGCGAGGCCACCTGCCCGTCATCGGGGTCGGTGGTGTGATGACCGCGGCCGACGGCCGCGCGCTGATCGATGCGGGCGCCGAGCTCGTGCAGGTCTACACCGGCTTCATCTATCACGGTCCGGCGCTCGTGGCCGGCCTCAACCGAGAGCTGTCCCGTGCCCAAGAACGCTGATCTCTTCAAGTGGATCTACCGCAACTGGGTCGCGGTGATCATCGGCCTGCTGCTGCTGATCCTCGTGATCGTGTGGGGTGCGCGCAGCGGCTCGCCCGACCCGATGTCCACGCCCTCGGCAGACAACCGAACCTCCGCCACCGGCACAGCATCCACGGTCCCGACCAGCAACCTGCCGACGATCGCGTACGACCAGCTGCCCCCCGAGGCGCAGAGGACTCTCGCTCTCATCGCCAAGGGCGGGCCCTACCCCTACCGCCAGGACGGCGTCACCTTCCAGAACCGCGAACGAGGGCTCCCGATCCAGCCGCGTGGCTACTACAAGGAGTTCACCGTCGTCACACCCGGCTCCAAGGACCGCGGCGCGCGACGCGTCATCAAGGCGCGCGACGGCACCGTCTTCTACACCGATGACCACTACGAGTCCTTCCGGAGGATCAAGCGATGACGTCGTTGAGCGCGGTGCTGCGCAGCGGAGGCTCCGGCGTCTACCAGAGCTCCCGGCCGGTCGGCGACATCCTTGAGCTGGCCGGCTCGGAGGGCTGGCGGACGGTGCACCTGGACACCGGCGACGTCAGCGACAAGGCCGGCCTGATGGACCGCGTCCAGCGGGCGTTCCAGCTGCCCGACTGGTTCGGTCGCAACTGGGACGCACTGGCCGACGCGCTGTCCGACGTACGGTCCGAACCCGGCGTCCTCGTCGCGTGGACCGGACGCGCCGGACTCGACGACACCACACGTCGTACGACCGAGGAAATCCTCACCGAGCGCGCGGACGATCGCGAGGGTGCCTTCGTCGCGGTCCTGCTCGAGGGCTAGCATCGCTGGACTGTGAGCGCTCGACTTCCTACCCAGCATCTCGGCACCGACCTCGTCGATGCCGTACGCAGCGAGGTCGACGACATCGCTCCTGAGCTGATCCAGGTCCGCCGCGACCTGCACGCTCACCCCGAGCTGTCCTGGCAGGAGACGCGGTCAACCGAGTTGCTGGCCGAGCAGCTGACCGCGGCCGGTATCGAGCACCGTCTGCTGCCCGGCAGCGGCCTGATCGCCGATGTCGGGCCGCGTGACGCGGACCGACGGGTCGCGCTGCGCGCCGACCTGGACGCCCTGCCGATCCCGGACCGTTCGGGGCTGCCCTTCGCCTCGACCGTCGAGGGTGTCGCCCACGCGTGCGGCCACGACGTCCACACGACAGCTGTCCTGGGTGCGGCGCTTGCCCTCAAGAAGCACGAGCAGGCCCTGACCGCTCATGGTCGGGCCGTGCGATTCCTGTTCCAGCCGGCCGAGGAGATCGTGCCGGGCGGCGCCCACCACGTGATGGATCACGGTGGCCTCGACGCCGTTCACCAGGTGCTGGCCGTGCACTGCGATCCGAGCGTCGACGTCGGCCAGGTCGGGCTGGTGACCGGCGCGATCACCTCCGCGTGCGACGCGGTGCACATCACGCTCAGCGGCAAGGGCGGCCACACATCACGGCCGCATCTCACCCAGGACCTGACCTTCGCGCTGGCCAAGGTCGTCACCGACGTCCCGGCCGCGCTGTCCCGTCGGCTCGACCCACGCGCCGGCGCTGCGCTCGTCTGGGGTCAGGTGCACGCCGGCAACGCCGCCAACGTCATCCCCGCGACGGGCTCGGTCTCGGGCACGTTGCGGATCCTCGACGCCGAGGTCTGGCACCAGCTGGGCGACCTCGTCGAGCAGCTGGTCGCCGAGATCGTCGCCCCCTACGGCGTCACCGCGACGACCGACCACGTGCGCGGCGTGCCGCCGGTGGTCAACTCCGCCGCCGCTGTGCTGTCGCTCAGTCGCGCGGCGAGTGCGGCCCTCGGCGCGGATGCCGTCGTCCCGACCCAGCAGTCGCTGGGTGGTGAGGACTTCTCCTGGTACCTCGGCTCGGTCCCGGGCGCCATGGCCAGGCTCGGTACGCGTACGCCTGGGGGACCGACGTACGAGCTCCACCAGGGCGACCTGGTCGTCGACGAACGAGCCATCACCTATGGCGCTCAGCTGTTGGCGACGGCCGCGCTGTACCACGGTGCTGTGGAGGACGACTCACCGCTCCGGTAACGGTTCAGTCACCGCGGGCCCGACCAGTCGTTGTGCGTGTGAACGCACAGGTAGAGTCCCCCCGACCAGGTCAGACATGGCCTGGTCCAGTCCCGGGGGTCTAGTCCTTGCACGTGTGAGGCGACCGGGGCATTCGAAGCAACTGAGGAGATCCCCTTGCGTCGCGTTCTCACGATGGCGGTCGTAGCGTCGACCCTGACTTTTGGTCTGGCCGCATGCGGCTCTGACTCCGACACCGGCGACGGCGGCACTACAGCTCCCGGCGGCAGCACAGGCACGGGCAGCGGCAGCGGCAGCGCCGCTCTCAAGGTGGGCCTCGCGTACGACGTGGGCGGTCGCGGTGACCAGTCGTTCAACGACTCGGCCGCCAAGGGCCTGGACAAGGCCAAGACGGAGCTCGGCGTCACGAGCAAGGAGTCCGAGGCCAGCAACGGCGAGCCGGAGTCGGCTCGCGAGGAGCGCCTGACCTCGTTGATCAACGGTGGCTACACCACCATCGTCGCGGTGGGCTTCGCCTATGCCCCGGCGGTCGGCAAGGTCGCCAAGGCCAACCCCGACGTCAAGTTCGCGATCATCGACGACGCGTCGGACGCGTCCAAGGGTGACAACGTCATGCAGATCACCTTCGCCGAGAACGAGGGTTCCTACCTCGTCGGCGCGGCGGCTGCGCTCAAGACCAAGAAGGCCCACCTGGGCTTCATCGGTGGTGTCGAGACGCCGCTGATCAAGAAGTTCGAGGCCGGCTACATCGCGGGCGCCAAGAAGGTCAAGCCCAACACCAAGATCGATGTCACCTACCTCACCCAGCCGCCGGACTTCGGTGGCTTCGGTGACCCGGCCAAGGGCAAGACGGCCGCGGACGGTCAGTTCCAGGGCGGGGCGGACATCGTCTACCACGCTGCTGGTGGCTCCGGTGCGGGTGTCTTCAACGCGGCCAAGGCCGCCGGCGCCGGCCACTGGGCGATCGGTGTCGACTCCGACCAGGCGCTCACCGCGGCTCCGGCCGTTCGACCGCAGATCCTCACCTCGATGATCAAGAACGTCAACGTCGGCGTCTTTGAGTTCATCAAGGACGTCAAGAACGGTTCCTTCAAGGCCGGCAACCGGACGTTCGACCTCAAGTCGGGTGGTGTGAGCATCTCGATGACGGACGGTCACATCAACGACATCAAGGGCCAGCTGGACCAGCTGCGTGACCAGATCATCTCTGGTGCCATCAAGGTTCCTGTCAAGCCGTAGTAGTCCTTCGGACTTGGGCTGATGGCCCGGGTGAGCGCGATAGCGTGCACCCGGGTCATCACCTTGTTCCCCCACAGTTCTCCCCTCCGTACGACGTCCGTCGCCACCGCGAGGGCCCGGCCCAGGAGCGTGTGCCATCGCCACCACCGCCAGCGTCATCGCCGATCAGGTGCCTGACACCGACGTCGCCGTCGAGCTGCACGGCATCACCAAGCGATTCCCCGGTGTCGTCGCCAACAAGGACATCGAGATCGTGGTGCGCAGAGGCACCGTGCACGCGATCGTCGGTGAGAACGGCGCGGGCAAGTCGACGCTGATGAAGATCCTGTACGGCGTGCAGAAGCCGGACGAGGGCTCGATCACCGTCAACGGTCAGCAGCAGTCGTTCAGCAGCCCGACCGATGCGATCAAGGCCGGCATCGGCATGGTGTTCCAGCACTTCATGCTGGCCGACAACTTCACCGTCCTGGAGAACGTCGTCCTTGGCGCCGAACAGCTGCACGGCATCGGCGGTGCAGCCCGGCAGGAGATCGAGCGGATCTCCTCGGCGTACGGCCTGGGTGTCCGGCCCGGTGACCTGGTCGCCGACCTCGGCGTCGGTGCACGCCAGCGGGTCGAGATCCTCAAGGTGCTCTACCGCGGTGCCAAGATCCTGATCCTGGACGAGCCGACGGCGGTGCTCGTGCCCCAGGAAGTCGATGAGCTGTTCGACAACCTCGCCGGGCTCAAGGCCGAGGGTCTGACCGTCATCTTCATCTCGCACAAGCTGGACGAGGTGCTCAAGGTCGCGGACGAGATCACCGTCATCCGCCGGGGTACGACCGTGCAGACCGTCGAGCCCAAGGGCGTGACCGCGCGTCAGCTGGCCGAGCTCATGGTCGGCTCGGAGCTGCCGACCCCGCAGACCGAGGAGTCGACCGTCACCGACCGGGTCGCCCTCCAGGTCAAGGACGCGAGCCTCGGCTCGGCGACCGGGCCCAAGGTGCTGGACCACATCGACCTGACGATCCACGCCGGTGAGGTGCTGGGCATTGCCGGCGTCGAGGGCAACGGGCAGGCCGAGCTGGTCGAGATCATCATGGGCATGCGCGATGCGTCCAGCGGGGTCATCACGTTCGGCGACACCGACATCACCGAGTGGCACACCCGCGAGATCCGTGAGGCGGGCATCGGCTACATCCCCGAGGACCGGCACCGCCACGGCCTGCTGCTGGACGCGCCGCTGTGGGAGAACCGCATCCTCGGCCACCAGACCGAGGAGCCCAACATCAAGGGCTTCCTGATCGATGGCAAGGACGCCAAGGCGGACACCCAGCGCATCGTCGAGCAGTACGACGTCCGCACGCCCTCGATCTTCGTCACCGCCGGCTCGTTGTCCGGTGGCAACCAGCAGAAGCTGATCATCGGCCGCGAGATGAGCCACTCGCCCAAGGTGCTGGTGGCTGCGCACCCGACGCGCGGCGTCGACGTAGGCGCACAGGCGGCGATCTGGGACCACATCCGCGAGGCGCGTCGTGAGGGCCTCGGAGTGCTGCTGATCTCGGCCGACCTCGATGAGCTCATCGGCCTGTCCGACACGATCCGCGTCATCCTGCGTGGTCGGCTGTCGGACGAGTTCGATCCCGACACGGTCACCGCTGAGCAGCTCGGAGCTGCCATGACGGGTGCCGACACCAAGGAGGAGCAAGCGTGAAGACGCGCTTCGATCCGCGACGCCTCGCGCTCGGGGCTGCTGCTCCCGTGCTCGCTCTGCTGGTCGCCGTCCTGATCACCTCGTTGATCCTGCTCGCCACCGGCGACCCGGTCGGCGACGTGTGGAAGCAGATGCTCAAGGCGCCCAAGCCGGGCCAGTTCACCGACATGATCAACAGCGCCACGGTGCTGTACTTCTCGGCCATCGCCGTGGCGATCGGCTTCAAGATGAACCTGTTCAACATCGGTGTCGACGGCCAGTACCGCGTGGCGGCGTTCGCCGCTGCCGCCGTGGGCGGCCAGGCGCTGCTGCCGGGCCCGCTCAACATCCTCCTGATCCTCGTGGTCGCCATGGCGGCCGGCGCGTTCTGGGCCGGCATCGCCGCGTGGCTGAAGTACAGCCGGGGTGTCAGCGAGGTCATCTCGACGATCATGCTCAACGCCATCGCCACGGGCGTCGTCGCCTGGCTGCTGGCCAAGGTCGCCGCGGACCAGGCCGAGGGCAGCAACGAGATCGGCACCAAGGAGCTCCCGGAGTCATCCCGTGTGGGCGGCATCAAGCTGCTGAGCGGCACCAACAAGGAGGTGTACGGCCTGATCGTCCTCGCGATCCTGGTCGGCTTCCTCTACTGGTTCGTCATCAACCGCACCCGCTTCGGCTTCGACCTGCGCGCCACCGGGCGGTCGGAGAGCGCCGCCGTGGCCAGCGGTGTCGACGTCAAGCGGATGGTGCTGACGTCAATGCTGCTGTCGGGCGCGGTCGCCGGCCTCGTCGGCCTGCCGCTGCTGCTGGGTGAGAACTACAACTACGGCACCGACTTCCAGGCCGGGCTCGGCTTCTCCGGCATCGCCATCGCCCTGATCGGCCGCAACAACGCGGTCGGTATCGGCCTCGGTGCGCTGCTGTGGGCCTATCTCGAGAAGCAAGCCGTCACGCTGCCGATCGCGACTGACGTGGACGACTCCATCGTCAAGATCATCCAGGGCGTCATGGTGCTGGCCGTCGTCATCGCCTACGAGGTCGTACGCCGCGTCGGTCAGCGGATCGAGCAGCAACAAGTCACCAAACAGCTGGCCGCGCAGGACGCGCAGCCGGTCGCCGCGGAAGGGGCCAAGGCATGACCGCCGGTCTGGAGGTCGGCACCAGCGTCGTCCACGAGGCACCACGCAGCCGCAAGATCCCGACGAAGTACCTGCTCGCGTCCGGTGCGGCCGGCATCGTGCTGCTGTCGTTGCTGCGGGTCATCACGGGCGCCAACGACATCGACTCGGCCGGCATCGTCAATGCCGCGCTCATCGGTGCCGTGCCCATCGGGCTCGCGGCGCTGGGTGGCCTCTGGTCCGAGCGCGCCGGAGTGGTCAACATCGGCCTCGAGGGCATGATGATCCTCGGCACCTGGGGTGCAGCCTGGGCGGGGATCAAGTGGGGTCCGTGGATGGGCCTGGTCGGAGGCATCGTCGCCGGACTCCTCGGCGCGGCGATCCACGCTCTCGCCACAGTGGGCTTCGGCGTCGACCACATCGTCTCTGGTGTCGCGCTCAACGTCATCGCGCCGGGTGCGACCAGCTATCTGGCCACTCGCACCTTCACCGGCATGCAGGGCGGTGGGCCGACTCAGTCCCCGACGATCGACTCGCTGCCGACGCTGTCCGTGCCGGGTGTCGACGGCTTGAAGGATCTGGAAGCCCACCACTGGTTCCTGGCCTCCGACCTTGCCGGTCTCATACGTGGTCTGCTCACCGACCTCTCGATCGTGACGATCTTCGCGATCCTGCTGGTCATCGGGTCGTGGTGGGTGCTGTGGCGTACGCCGTTCGGCCTTCGCCTGCGCTCCTGCGGTGAGTCGCCGGTCGCCGCAGAGACCTTGGGCGTCAACGTCTACCTCTACAAGGTCTACGGCGTGCTCGCATCCGGTGCGCTCGCTGGTCTCGCCGGCGCGTTCCTGGCGCAGGTCGCGGCCAACGCCTATCGCGAGGGACAGACCGGCAACCGCGGTTACATCGGTCTGGCCGCGATGATCTTCGGCAACTGGAGGCCGGGCGGACTGGCCGGCGGTTCCTTGCTGTTCGGCTACACCGACGCCGCGCGCCTGCGCAACGCCGGCAGCAACATCCACGCGATGATCCTGCTGGCCGCAGTGCTGCTGATCGTGGTCGGTCTGTGGCAGCTGCTGCGCAAGCACCGCACCGTGCAAGGTGTCATCGCCCTCGTCGTCGGTGGTGGCGCACTGCTGATGTACCTGTTCACCGACACGATCAGCAGCGAGCTCGCCGGGACGACGCCCTACCTCGTCACCCTGCTGGTGATGGCGCTGGCCTCCCAGCGACTACGGATGCCGGCTGCTGACGGCAAGATCTACCGTCGCGGCGAAGGACAGTAGTGACCCAAGAGATCGACTGGGAAGCCCTGACCGCGGAAGCCGTCACGGCGATGCGGACGGCGTACGCGCCGTACAGCGGCTTTCCGGTCGGTGTCGCGGGCCTCGTCGATGACGGCCGCATCGTCAGTGGCTGCAACGTCGAGAACGCCGCCTACGGTGTGGCGCTGTGCGCCGAGTGCGGCATGGTCTCGACACTGCACCGCACCGGCGGTGGACGGCTTGTCGCCGTCGCCTGCGTCAACGCCGAGGGCGAGCCGCTCATGCCGTGCGGACGCTGCCGTCAGCTGCTCTGGGAGCACGGCGGTGCCGACTGTCTGCTCCAGACGCCGCTCGGCGTGCAGCCGATGAGTGACGTGCTGCCGCAAGCCTTCGGTCCCGAGGACATCGAGCACGTCACGGGCGAGTCCGCGACGCACTGAGCCAGACCTGACGAAGCCCCGCCCACCTCGATCGGTGTGCGGGGCCGCGACGTGTGTGGGTCGGTCAGGTACCGGGAATCGACGGGATGCCGCCAGCGCCGGGGACCTTCGCGGCCGTCTTAGCGCACTCGGCGCCGTAGTTGGCGAACTTCTGGCTGTCGGCGGGGTCCATGTTCTTGGGCTCGCCGTCCTTCATCGCGTTGAGGGTCTTGGCCGACACGTTGTCGTACGCCTTGTCCACGACGCAGTCCGAGAGCTTCTTGGTGTCCGCGACCTTGGAGATCGTGGTGTCCTTGTCGTAGAACTTCTTGAGTCCCGCGGACACCTCGTCCTTGGACGGCTTGCCGGCGTTGTCGCCACCGCCATCGGTCGCGCCGGGGTTGGGCTCACCGGAAGCGATGCCGGGCGCGCCACCCTGGCTGCTGGTCTTGTCACCGCCGGCCGGCGAGTCGGACTTGTCGCTGCCACAGGCGGTGAGGGCGAGTGGTGCGGCGAGCAGCAGCCCACATGCGGTGAGACGCAGCTTCGACGTGCGGATCATGTCTTCCTCTCTGAGCCGCCGGAGTTCGGCGGGTGGATCGTGATCAGGTGAACATCCGTGCAAAAGGTAATGATTCGCAGGAGCTGGCAGGCCCTTGAGGGTCGGTGACCTGCTCCGAAGATGGGACGCCTCGGGGCGCGGGAGGGTTTCGTCGATCTTCAGGCGACTGATCAGGTGGGCATCCCGGGGATGTGCGGCAGCGAAGGCAGCGAGGTGGGGAGGTCGGTCGGCATCCCCGGCAGTCCGTCCTTCCGGGACTGCGGAGCGCAGATGGTCGCAGCCTCTGAGACGGCCTTCACGTCCTTGCCGTCCGGCACGCTCGTCGCCTTGCCGTCGGCGAGGATCTGCAGCGTCGCAGGGGAGACCGTGTCGTAGAGCTTGTTGGTCATGCACGTCGCGTGCTTGTGGGTGTCCAGGACCTTGGCCGCGGGTGTCTTGTCGTACGACGTCTGGATGCCTTTGGTGACGCTGTCGCGGCTCGGCTTGCTCCCCGCCTCGCTGCCGTCGTCGTCGCCCTCGGTGCCGGGTGTCGAGGAGTCCGCGGGTCCCGGAGTCCCGGGTGCTGTCGCGGACGGGTCGTCGCCCGGCAGGGTCTTGTTGCCGGACGAGCCCTTGTCGTCGCCTCCGAAGCCGCAGGCCGCCAACGTGAGTGGTGCGGCAAGAAGCAGGCTGCAAGCCGCGGTGCGTTTGGTCGTCGTGCGGTTCATGAAATTCCCTTCGGCCGAGCGGGCATGACGATGCCCTCGTGCGCGTACGACGGGGGTCCCCACCTATCGGTTCCCTGGGCGCGGCACCTTTTTATGAGGCTCCTCCTCCGCCCGCTCTCGCAGGCTCGATCGGGTCGGCATCGTCGCCTCATCCCCGAAGTATTTGAAAGTTGTTCGGAGCCGTCTGACAGGATCGCGAGCATGAGTGAAGCGTTCGATGCCGTCGATGTCATCCGGGCCAAGCGGGACCGCCAGCAGCTGACCGATGAGCAGATCGACTGGGTGATCGACGCCTACACCCGAGGGGTCGTTGCGGACGAGCAGATGTCGGCGCTGGCCATGGCCGTGCTGCTCAACGGGATGGAGCGCTCCGAGATCGCACGCTGGACCGCGGCGATGATCGCCTCGGGGGAGCGGATGGACTTCTCCTCACTGTCCCGACCGACGTCCGACAAGCACTCGACGGGCGGCGTCGGCGACAAGATCACCCTGCCGCTGGCGCCTCTGGTCGCGGCCTGCGGGGTCGCGGTGCCGCAGCTGTCCGGCCGCGGGCTCGGCCACACGGGCGGCACGTTGGACAAGCTGGAGTCGATCCCGGGCTGGCGCGCTGCGCTGTCCAACGAGGAGATGCTCGCCCAGCTCGACGACGTCGGCGCAGTGATCTGCGCGGCCGGTGACGGCCTCGCGCCGGCTGACAAGAAGCTCTACGCGCTGCGCGATGTGACCGGCACGGTCGAGGCGATCCCCTTGATCGCCAGCTCGATCATGAGCAAGAAGATCGCCGAGGGCACCGGAGCGCTCGTGCTCGACGTCAAGGTCGGCAGCGGCGCGTTCATGAAGGACGCGGAGCAGGCGGGCGAGCTCGCGCGCACGATGGTCGCGCTCGGCACCGACGCCGGCGTCAAGACGGTCGCCCTGCTGACTGACATGTCGACACCGCTCGGGCTCACGGCCGGCAACGCGCTTGAGGTGCGGGAGTCGGTCGAGGTCCTCGAGGGCGGCGGCCCGGCCGACGTTGTCGAGCTGACCGTGACACTGGCGCGCGAGATGCTTGCGGCCGCCGGCAAGGACGACATCGACCCGGCTGAGGCGCTCAAGGACGGACGCGCGATGGACGTCTGGCGCCGCATGATCCAGGCGCAGGGCGGCGACCCCGACGCCGAGCTGCCGAATGCCAAGGAGACACAGGTCATCGCTGCCGACGCCAACGGCACTCTCACCCGGCTCGACGCCCTCCAGGTCGGAGTTGCGGCCTGGCGACTCGGCGCCGGCCGCGCTCGCAAGGAGGACCCGGTCCAGGCGGGCGCCGGGGTGCAGATGCACGCCAAGCCCGGCGATGTCGTACGCAAGGGTCAGCCGCTGCTGACGCTGCACACGGACACTCCGGAGAAGTTCGCCCGGGCGCAGGAGTCGCTCAAGGATGCGTGGACGATCGCTGAGTCGGCGGGCGCGCGTACGCCCCTGGTGATCGACCGGGTCGACTAGTCAGGGGCGTACGCCTGCGCGTCAGCAACCCGGGAGGCCGTAGTTGGACGGGCCCTTCATGAAGACGTTGTTGACGTAGCCGCCGAGCTCCGGCGAGAACGACCACAGGTCGTTGGAGTAGCCGCGCGCGTTGACGCGCTCGCCGCGCTTCTGGCAGGTGAAGCTCGCCGTACGCGGCTGCACCGTGGCCTTCCGCGCGCTCGCGCTCGTGGCGTCGGCGCGGACGTTCACGTCGGTGGCGTAGATCGTCAGCCGACGCCCGCCGGAGTGAGGCGCCGGGGCAGGGTTGCCGCCCCCGCACGCCTTGAGGTGGTAGTCGGACTCGCCTCGCATGAAGACGTTGTTGACGTAGCCGTGCAGCTCGGGCGAGTACGACCACAGGTCGTTGGTGTGTCCGCGTGCGTTGACGCGCTCGCCGCGCTTCTGACAGCTGAAGATCGCAGCGCGGGGCTGGACGACGCCCATCTTCTGGCTGCGGCTCGTGGCGTCCTTGCGGACACTCACGTCGGTGGCATAGATCTCCAGCCGGCGGCTTCCGGACGGCACCGGCTCAGGCGGGGGAGTGTGTCCGCCGCCGCCGTAGCGGTAGACGCCTCTCGGGGTCCCACCATGGGAGGAGATGCGCTTGACGGTCAGGCCGTACGCGTTGCCCTGCGCCTGGACCATCAGGCCGTCGCCGATGACCATCGCGGTGTGGCCGGACCAGACGATCACGTCTCCGGGCTGATAGCTGCCGCGATCGGTCGGGTTCGGCAACGCCTTGAAGCCGTGCGCGAGCATGTCCCCGGGCTGGCTCGAGGTGCCGCCGGACCCGTAGTCGACGCCGGTTGCCTTGTAGTACGCCCAGCGCATCAGGCCCGAGCAGTCAAAACCGAAGTCGTGGGTGTCGTCGTAGCCTCCGGACGGGTTGTTCTGTCCGTGGGTCGGGCCGGGCTTCGAGCCGTGCCCGCCGCCCCAGGTGTAGTGCGTGCCCTTCTTGACCTCGTCGCAGGCCGTCGCGATCGCAGTCTTCGCAACTGCGCTGGCCTGACCGCGGACATAGCAGCCCTCGTTGGCCGAGGCGGACGTCATGGTGAGTGCTGCGAATCCCGTTGCGATTGTTGCTGATCCGACCAGTGAAACGCCTATGTACCGAAGCTTCCTACTCATTTCTCTCCCCTTTTGTGTACGGCTGCTGCCGACCCCTTGCGTGCTTCAGCACGCAGCAGGTGGACGGGCGTACGCGGAGATCCGGTTCCGATGAGCGATACGTAAGCGGGGCCTCAGCGCGCTCGGCGTTGGAGGTCTCGGGCTGCGGTGAGTGCGGCACAGACGGCCTCGATGTCACCCTCGCGCACGTCGGCCAGGACTTTCATGTGCGCCTCGAGCTCAGGGCGTACGGAGAACGTCTCAGGGTGCTGCTCGAGCAGGGTCTCGCGGTCATCGAAGTCACTGCGAATCAGCAGCGTCGAGTCGTCCACGCGCCGGGCTACGAGGCGGTTGGACACGCACCAGCGGACGCCGCGTCGGTCGTCGTGGCGGCGTACGTCCTCGAGGGCTGCGAGGTGGCTCTCGATCAGCTCCCAGGCGCCGGATACCGGTGACATACGACCAGCGTGCACCAGCCGCCGGACGGTGCCTTGATCGCGCTTGCGGGGTCTAGTCTGAGCGCGTGCCCAAGCTGCTCACAGAACCCGTCCGCATTCCCGTCCCCGGTGGCAAGGTCATCGACGAGCACGTCGGGCTGGCGAGCACCGGTGAGGCCGCCGTGTCGGTCGCTCACATGGTCGCCCCGGCCAACTGGGACGAGCCGTTCCAGACACCGGACTTCGACGAGGTCACCGTTGTGCTCAAGGGCACCGTGATCATCGACCACGACGGCGGGCCGACTGAGGTGGCCGCCGGGCAGTCTGTGGTGACCAAGGCGGGGGAGCGAATCCGCTACTCCTGCGGGCCTGCTGGCGCTGAGTACGTCGCCGTCTGCCTGCCAGCGTTCAGCCCGGACTCCGTGCACCGCGAGGACGACCCGTCATGAACCTCCGGCCCGAGATCGTCGCCCTGCCCAAGGTGCTGCTGCACGATCACCTCGACGGCGGCGTACGCCCGCAGACGGTCATCGACCTGGCGCGGGACAGTGGGTACGACGGTCTGCCGGCCACCGATGCAGAGTCACTCGGCGAGTGGTTCCGTGACAGCGCCGACTCCGGTTCCCTGGTGCGTTATCTCGAGACGTTCGACCAGACCGTCGGGGTCATGCAGACTGTCGAGGCGCTGCACCGCGTCGCGTCCGAGTGCGCGCAGGACCTGGCCGCGGACGGGGTCGTCTACGCCGAGGTCCGCTACGCGCCCGAGCAGCACCTGGCTGAGGGACTGGAGCTCGAAGAGGTTGTCGAGGCGGTCAACGCCGGCTTCCGTGAGGGCGAGCGCCTGGCTGCCGAGGCGGGCCACCCGATCCTCGTCACTGCGCTGCTGACCGCCATGCGGCACGCGGCGAAGAGCACCGAGATCGCCGAGCTCGTGGTGCGCTACCGCGACGACGGCGTCAGCGGATTCGACATCGCGGGTGCCGAGGCCGGTTTCCCGCCCACCCGTCACCTCGACGCGTTCGAGTACCTCCGCCGCGAGAACGCCCACTTCACCATTCACGCCGGCGAGGCGTTCGGGCTGCCGAGCATCTGGGAGGCCATCCAGTGGTGCGGCGCCGAGCGGCTCGGACACGGTGTGCGCATCGTGGACGACATGTTCGTGGACGAGCAGTCGCTCGCCGACATCGCAGACCCGGGCCAGCTCGAGCCGGAGGCTGTACGCCTGGGCCGGCTGGCCGCGTACGTCCGGGACACGCGCATCCCACTCGAGATGTGTCCGTCCTCCAATATCCAGACTGGAGCCGCGAGTTCCGTTGCGGCACACCCGATCTCGCTGCTCAAGCAGCTGCGGTTCCGGGTCACGGTCAACACCGACAACCGGCTGATGAGCGGTACGTCGATGTCCCGCGAGATGCAGCTCCTGGTCGACGAGGCCGGGTGGACGATCGACGACCTGCGCTGGGTGACGATCAACGCGATGAAGTCGGCGTTCATCCCGTTCGATGAGCGGCTGGCGCTGATCGACAACGTGATCAAGCCGGGCTACGCCGCCGCGACCTGAGCTCCGCCTCAGGGACGATCGGGCGGCAGGAGGCGGCGGCGTACGGCCTCCTCGCGACCGAGGCGCGCGGTGTCCCGGCGACGGCGCTCGGCGAGCACCGCGGCCAGCACTGCTTCCGCGGGCGTCCCGGCGGGCGGCGGCGGTGAGACGAGCGGCAGCGCCTGCGCGAGGAGCCCCTGGCCGACCGACTGCCTCGCCGGTGGCGTGAGCATTGCTGATCGCTGCAGGAACTGGCGGATGCCGAGGGCGAGGCCGTCGGGGAGCGTCGCGATGTCGGCGCGCTCGGCCCAGCCGGCGAGGGCGTACGGCATCAGCGGTGGCGGGCCGAGCTTGATGTGGGTGGCCTCGCGAACGACGTAGGTGCCAGCGGCAAGGTCGCCGAGTCGGCGGGCTCGGGTGGTGCTCATCGCAGCCAGCGCGGCAGGCGCGCCGCTGAACAGGTAGAGCTCGACGAAGCCGACCAGGCTGCGGGTCAGCGCGTGCCGGAAGACGATCGGTCCGCCGTCGTCGCGCACGGTGCGCAGACGGAAGGCCAGCTTGCCGAGGCTGCGACCGCGGGTCAGCGTCTCGACGGTGACCGGAACGGCGACGGTCCACACGATGACGTCGAGCAGGAAGAGCGTCTGGATGTTGGCACTGCTGGTCTCGAACACCAGGGTGACCATGGCCCACAGCGTCAGCAGCAGCCCCGTGACGTTGGTGAGGACATCGATCGCGCCCGAGCCAAGGCGTCCCGGCAGGCTCGCCGGTGGGATCTCCAGGAGCACGGCCTCACCGGTGATCAGCTCGTCCCGCTCCATGCCGCGCAGCGCGCGCGGAGTCTGGGTGGTCGGCTGATCGGTCACGGGGTCAGCGTACGTACACCTAGTCTGGTGCGCGTGGACCTGGATGCCTTCGTCGCGGCTCACCAGCCCGAGTGGGACCGCCTCAAGGCCCTCTCGCGCCAGCGGCAGCTGTCGGGGGCGGAGTCCGATGAGCTGCTGGACCTCTATCAGCGCACGGCCACCCATCTGTCCATCGTGCGTTCGAGTGCCCCGGATCCCTCTGTGGTGCAGTACCTCTCGACGCTCCTGTCACGTACGCGGCAACGGACGTCGGGTACGCGGACGGCCGGCTGGGCGGACATCGGCCGGTTCTTCACCGACACCTTCCCGGCGATGCTCTACCGCACGCGGCGGTGGTGGCTCGCGGTCATGGTGGTCAACGTCGTGGTGGCCTTCGCGATCGGGATCTGGGTCGCGCACAATCCGTCAGTGCAGACCGGCTTCATCCCGCCCGAGCGGCTCGACGAGCTGGTCAACCACGACTTCGAGGGCTACTACTCGGAGTTCGCGGCGCAGGACTTCGCGGCGAGGGTGTGGACCAACAACGTGTGGGTCGCCGCCCAGTGCATCGCGATGGGTGTGCTCGGCTTCCCGGTGATCTATCTGCTCTGGCAGAACGTCGTCAACGTGGGAGTCATGGGCGGAATCCTGTGGGCGAACGACCGCGGCTCGTTGTTCTTCGGGCTGATCCTGCCGCACGGAATGCTTGAGCTGACAGCGGTATTCGTGGCTGCCGGTGTGGGTTTGAAGATCTTCTGGTCGTGGGTGGTTCCCGGTCCGCAGACTCGCATGCAGTCACTCGCGAGCCAGGCTCGGGCGAGCGTCGCGGTCGCGCTGGGACTCATCGTCGTGCTGCTCGTGACGGGCATCATCGAGGCGTTCGTGACCCCGTCGGGGCTGCCGACGTGGGCGCGGATCGGCATCGGTCTGGTCGCCGAGATCGCGTTCTTCGTCTACGTCTTCACGCTCGGCCGGTGGGCTGTGGCACGAGGCGAGACTGGTGACATCGCCGACCGCGACCGAGGCGACGTCCTCCCCGCAGCCGCCTGACGATCACAACAGGCCTTGGGACTTGAGGAGGAGGTAGTGGTCGGCCAGACGTACGGGGAGGGTCTCCGGGTCGGCGTCGATCACAGTCACGCCCAGTCGTGAGAGCGCCTCGGACGTGCGCTCCTTGAGGGCCAGCGAGCGCTCGGCGGCAGCGGCGTCGTACGCCTGGGCCGAGTCCTCGCGCGCGTCCGCCATGGCGTTGACGGCGGCGTCCGCCACCGACGCGACCACGACGCGGTGGTGCTGCACGAGGCTCGGCAGCACCGGCAGCAGGCCTTCTTCGAGTGCCGCGGGCTCGAGTGGCGTGAGCAGGACGACCAGTGCGCGCCGCCGCGAGAGTGAGTTGACCGCTCCGGCCAGTCGCGACCAGCTCGCCTCGACGAGGGCTGGCTCGAGCGGCGCCATTCCCGTGACGAGCTCGTGCAGCAGCTGGTTGCGGTCGCTCACCAAGGTGATGCGGGTGTGGATGCGCCGGTCGCCGGCCAGCAGCTGTACGCGATCGCCGGCTCGCGATGCGAGTGCGGCGAGCAGGAGTGCTGCGTCCATCGCGGCGTCGAGTCGGGGGATGTCACCGACGCGACCCGCGCTGGTGCGAGAAGTGTCCAGCAGCAACACAATTCGTCGATCTCGCTCGGGTTGCCAGGTGCGTACGACGAGGTGCTGGCGACGAGCGGTTGCGCGCCAGTCGATGCTGCGCACGTCGTCGCCCTCGACGTAGTCGCGCAGTGAGTCGAACTCGGTGCCCTGCCCGCGGGTTCGCACCGCCGAGCGGCCGTCGATCTGGCGCAGCATCGCGAGCCGGCTCGGCAGGTGACGGCGGGAGTGGAAGGGCGGGAGGGAGCGTACGAAGCCGGGCACCGGGAGCGAACGCTGCCGCGCGGCCACGCCCAGCGGACCGAAGCTGCGCACCGTGACGAGGTCGGCCTTGCGGTCGCCCCGGCGGGTCGGTCGCAAGGCCGTCGTCACCCGGCGCTGCTCACCACCCGGCAGGTCGAGGGAGTGTCGCTCGCCGGTGGCACCGGCCGACGGCTGCCAGGCGTCACGGACGAGTGCGCGCAGCCGGCGGCGGCCGAGGTTGCGCACGGTCAGGGTCGAGTCGGTGGCCTCGCCCAACCGGACCTGAGGGTCTGCGGAGCGCGCGATCTGCAAGCGCCGCGGACTGACCGCCAGCGCCAGATCGAGGGCGATCGCGGCCAGCACGACGAGCGACCAGAGCAGCACCGTGCGTCCGGATGGCCACAGAGCCACCGGCACGATGCCGAACGCGGTCAGCAGGACCGCTCTGGTCGTCAGGGCCATCAGCGGGGCACGGGCACCGATGCGACCGCGGAGTCGAGCACGCTGCCGACGCCGACTCCTTCGAGCTCGGCCTCCGGTCGCAGGGACAGGCGGTGAGCCAGCGTCGAGTGGACCAGAGCCTTGACATCGTCGGGCGTGACGAAGCCGCGTCCGTTGAGCCAGGCCCAGGCTCGCGAGGTCGCCATCAGGGCCGTGGCACCACGCGGCGAGACGCCCAGCGACAGGGACGGCGAGTGCCGGGTCGCGCGCGCGAGGTCGACGATGTAGGCGGTGACCTCGGGGGAGACCTGCACCTGGCGTACGGCTGCGGCACCGGCCGCGAGATCGTCCGGACCGGCGACCGCCCGGATCCCGGCCCCTGCCAGATCGCGCGGGTCGAAGCCGGCTGCGTGCCGCTTGAGCACCTCCAGCTCGTGCTCACGTTGTGGCAGCGGCACGGTCACCTTGAGCAGGAAGCGGTCCAGCTGAGCCTCGGGGAGCGGGTAGGTGCCTTCGTACTCGACGGGGTTCTGCGTCGCAGCGACCAGGAACGGGCTCGGCAACGGACGTGGCTGCCCGTCGATCGAGACCTGCCGCTCCTCCATGGCCTCCAGCAGCGAGGACTGGGTCTTGGGCGGCGTCCGGTTGATCTCGTCGGCCAGCAGCAGGTTGGTGAACACCGGCCCCGGCCGGAACGCGAAGTCCGAGGAGCGCGCATCGAACACCAGGGATCCGGTGATGTCGCCCGGCATCAGGTCGGGTGTGAACTGCACCCGCTTGCTCTCGATCGCCAGGCTCGCGGCGATGGCGCGCACCAGCAGCGTCTTGGCCACGCCCGGGACGCCCTCGAGCAGCACGTGGCCGCGGGCGAGCAGCGCGATGATCATGCCCGTGACCGCAGCGTCCTGGCCGACGACGGCCTTGCCGACCTCCCGGCGAACGGCGAGCAGGGCTTCGCGGGACTGACCGGCGTCGGGCGGTGGTGGGTCGGCGGGGGCCGGCGGACTGGCGTACGACGAGGTGTCGGTCATCGGTGTCGGACCTCTTTCTCGAGTTGGCGGAGCTGTTGAGCGAGCTGGGTGAGCCCGGCATCGTCGGTGGGTACGGCGGTGAAGAGCAGGGTGTGGACATCCATGGGCGCCCGGCCGGTCGCGCCGGCCACGGCGTCGACCAACGCGGCTGGGGACGATCCGGGCGGCACGCCGAGGTAGCGGGACACCCGGCGTCGGGTGCCCGACCGCAGCACCGTCGCAGCACGCTCACGGTCGCCGGCCTTGCGGTAGAGCTGGCCGCGGCTCTCGGTCGTCTCGCTGGCCCGGACGACGACAGGCAACGGCTCCTGGACGAGGCGCCCGAGCCGGCGCCCACGCGACACCATCAGGACCAGGACGGACAGCGCCAGCACGACGCCAACCGGAGTCATCCACTTGGGCCAGACCGGATCCTTGGCATCGACCAGATCGACGTCGCGCGGGCTCACGCTCCACCACACCAGGCGTGAGGAGTGGCCCAGCGCGCGTAGTCCGAGGGCGGCATGGCCGGCGTCGCGTACGTCGCTGTTGCGGATGGGTGCGGTGCTGCCGAGCAGCACGATCTCCGGCCGGTCAGCCGTGGCCGGGAGCACAGCCAGGTAGCCGCCGCGGTCGCCGCCCTGCCCGAAGCCGCCACCGGGCGGGAAGCAGGTCTGCACCCCGCTGCCGTCAGCCGGGTCGTAGCGTTCGCTGCCGTCGGTGATGGTGAGGCCGCGTGCGATGGGCACGTCGCAGCGGGCGGGAGTATCGCGGGGGAAGCCGGCGCCGCGGCGTGAGATGGGAGCGTCGAGAGCACGCAGCGCGCGATCACCCGGGGTCACCAGGATGATCCGGTCTGCGGATCGTGTCTGCTCGAAGAACGCCTTCCACATGGCCAGCGTCATCACCTCGCCACGAGTGACGACGACGGACGTGCCAGCGCCGATGGTGCTGTCGCGCAACGCTTCTCGGCTGCGCACGGGATGGACGCTGACGCCTTGGTCACTGAGCACGCGTGCCATCGCCTGGCCGCCAGGGGGCTGTGGGTTGTCCGGATCGAGTGGTGCTCCGGAGGAACGGCTGCCGAGCAGGAGCAGCGCAGCGACGCCCGACACGATCAGCGCGGCTACCGCCGCCAGGACGATCCGGCCGACCGGCCGACGCCGACGGGTCGAAGGCTCGGCTGCAGTCGGTGCGGAGGTAGTCACCGCTGTCATGGAGCCCACCGCCCGGGAGCGACGAGGGAGTCATCGACACCGTCTCCGACGTGCTGCGGTCGAGTGTGCTGTACGCGGTCATCGAGCTCGCGCATCCGCGCAGATCCCGCGCCATCGGCCGTGCGGCCGCCGTAACGCACCTCGTCGAACGCATGCCCGGCCGTCTGCAAGGCTGCGACCTCGGCAGGGAAGTAGGCGCCGAGCGCCCGGGCCAGCTCGTGCGCCGTGCCGCCGGGTCGGTCGTCCAGCAGGGCGCGTTCCTCGCCGGCCCGGACGATCGCGCGGAACCAGTCGAGCAGCGCGGCGGAGTGGTCACCGGCCTGGTCGGCCGTCTTCGCGCGTTGTCGGTAGTCCGCGGCGCTCAGCCCGGTCTCTTCGAGGACTGCCGTCTCGGCGGCCGCAGCCCGAGCCCGACGGCCCGCGCGGACTCGGGTGACGGCGTACGCGATGGTTGCGACGAGGGCGATCACGCCCACCAGGAGCACGATCTTGCCGATGCCACTGGCGCCGGAGAGGGCAGCCTTCGAGATCTGCTCATTGATCCAGTCGTTGAGCCGGTCCAGCAGTGACTTGTGCTCGCCGTAGGGCAGCTTGCGCAGCTCGTCACGCAGCAGCCCACGCCCCTGCTCAGCGGACGGATCGAGCGGCGGGTCGGCAGGCAGCTGCACCAGTCGGGCGAGCACCGTCGATCAGCCGCTCTGCTGCTGGGCGGCCGCGATCAGCGTGACGTCGAGGGCCTCCTTGCGGATGCGCTGGTCGAGGTAGAGCAGTCCCGTGACACCGGCGATGAACGGCGCGGTGAAGGTGCTGACGACCAGGCTGACCAGCTGCATGCCGACCAAGAAGCCGACCGAGGGGAGAGCCTCGGGGTCGGACAAGTTCTGGAAGCCCAGCAGCAGAGCGAACGGTGCGATCACGATGGAGGACAGCACGCCGGCCGCGAGCTGAGCCAGCAGCGAGATGCCGAACACCCGCCACCACTGGCCCTGGGTCAGCGCCCACGAGCGCTTGAGCGCCTTGATCGGGCCTTGCTTCTCCAGCACCACGCACGCGCTCGCGAACGACCACTTCACCCAGACGAAGATCATCAGCACGACCGCGCCGAGACCCCCGACCACGGCGATGAGGATGCCGAAGCCCTCACTGAGACCGACGCCGACCAGGACTGCGACCAGGACGAGCAGTCCCACGCCACCGATCAGCATCAGGAAGATCAGCAGGTTGAGCCCGATCAGCGCCCACAGACGGCCCTTGACCTTGGCCCAGGCGCCGCCGATGGACATGCGACGGCCCAGCACCGCATCCGCGAGCACGACGGTGAGCATGCCGGTCAGCGCAATGCCGCCGATGGCTTGCAGCACCGACGAGCCCTGCTGGCTCGTAAGGGTCATCGCCTCGCGGACGCCCTCGTTGTCACCGGGGTCGACCTGGTTGAGCCCGAGCACCAGCGCGATCGCCGGCAGCGTGAAGATCAGGGACACCAGGAACGCCAGGCCCAGAGTCGCGCCCGGGTTGCCCCGCATCGTGCGGACCGATCCCTCGAAGATGTCGCCGAGGGAGAGCGCGCGCAGCGGGATCACACCTGGCTTGGCGGCCATGGGCGTCCACCCGCCGACGGGCGGCCCGGCGTAGGGCTGGCCCTGGTTGTACTGCGGGCTGCCGTAGGACTGACCGCTCTGGCCCGGCGGAGGCGGGAAGCCAGGACCAGGGGGCGGGGCGCCGTACGACGGCTGCTGGCTCGGGTCGTACGTCGGCTGACTCTGCCCGGTCGGCTCAGGATCGCCCGACGGGCTGGTCCAGTCGTTGGTCACGGCGTCCCCCACGTCAGCTGGCTCGGTCTGTCGATGACCCTAGCTGTTGATCCCGGCGCACCGCCGAGCGTCCGCCTCGGCCTGTGGAGGAGTCATCGGGCGGGCGCCGAGCGCGGCCTGCTCGGTGATGATTCGTGGCTCGGCGCCACACAGCCGCAGACCGCGGCGCAGCAGCACGAGCGGCGGCTTGCGGTGCTCGGCCAGGTCGCGCAGGAATCGTCGCGCGAAGGTGAGCCAGCGGTTCTGTCGGATGCAGTACGCCGCGCCCAGGAGTCCTCGTTCGCGCAGCGGGGCGGCAGCGTGCGCCGCGAAGATGCCCTCGGCCACGATGACCGGCGCATCATGGGCGCTGACGGTGGCGCGCCCGGTCACCCGCGACGTCGAGATGTCATAGATCGGCACGTCGACCGAGCCGGTGCGGCACAGCCCGTCCAGCGCATCGACGGCGCTGTCGAGGTCGAAGGAGTCGAGGTGGTCCCAGTCGGGCAGCCCCTTCTCGATCATGGGCAGGCTCGGGTCGTGGCCGTCCTTGTAGAAGTCGTCCAGCCGGACGACGGGCCACCCATGCTGGTCGGACAGTCGCCGGGCCAGCCGAGTCTTGCCCGCACCGCTGGGGCCCGACAGCAGAATGACCTGCCGGGCGGGTCGCTCGGTCACTCAGCGGCCTTTGGGCGTGAGAAGGCCGATGGATGTCTTCGCGAGCTCAGCCATTCATCGACCCTTGGGGTGCCAGACCGTCTTGGTCTCGAGGTAGGCCCGGATGCGGGAGAGGTCGGGCTGCTCGGTCCAGTCGGGCTCGACGGCGTCGCCACCAGTGCCGACCGGGCGCAGCACGCGCTTGAGGTTGTCGGCGGCCTTGACCTCGAGGTCGGCCCAGTCGACGTCGGTCGCATCGGCGGCGCCCGTGAGGTCGATCGCGTTGACGTCACGGTGCGACGCCAGCCAGGGGGCCAGTTCAGCGGTGCGGCCGGAGATGAGGTTGATGACGCCACCGGGGACGTCCGAGGTCGCGAGCACCTCACCGAGCGAGATGGCCGGCAGTGGCCGTTGCTCGCTGGTGAGCACGACCACGGTGTTGCCCGTGACCACCGCGGGCGCGATCACGGATACGAGCCCGAGCAGCGAGCTGCCTTGCGGCGCAAGGATTCCCACGACTCCGGTCGGCTCGGGTGCGGAGATGTCGAAGTAGGGGCCGGCAACCGGGTTGAGGCCGCCCAGCACTTGGGCGACCTTGTCCGACCACCCGGCGTACCAGAGCCATCGGTCGATCGCCTGGTCGACGACAGCACTCGCGCGCGGCTTGGTCAGACCCTCACTGGCGGCCACCTCGGCGATGAACTGGTCGCGCCGGCCCTCGAGCACCTCACCGACGCGATAGAGCACCTGGCCACGGTTGTACGCCGTCGCCGTCGCCCAACCGCCTTGTGCCGCACGGGCTTTCACGACCGCGTCGCGCACGTCCTTGCGGGAGCCCATGGCCGCGTTGGCGAGGAAGGTGCCCTTGGCGTCGACGATCTCGTAGGACCGCCCGGACTCGCTGCGCGGGAACGCGCCGCCGACGTAGAGCTTGTAGGTCTTGCGAACGTCCAGTCGGGGGCTCATGCGTCTACTCCAGTCCGCAGGTAGGCCTCGAGGCCGTGCCGGCCACCTTCGCGGCCGTAGCCGCTCTCCTTGTAGCCACCGAACGGTGAGGTCGGATCGAAGCGGTTGAACGTGTTGGCCCACACCACACCGGCCTTGAGCTGGTCGGCCATCCAGAGGATGCGCGAGCCCTTCTCGGTCCAGATGCCGGCGGAGAGGCCGTACGGCGTGTTGTTGGCCTTGGCGACCGCCTCCTGCGGCGTGCGGAAGGTCAGCACCGACAGCACCGGGCCGAAGATCTCCTCGGTGGCCACGCGGTGCGTCTGCGACACATCGGTGAAAACCGTTGGGGCGAACCAGAACCCGCGAGCTGGCAGCTCACACGGAACGGTCCAGCGCGTCGCACCCTCGGCCTCGCCGGCATCGACCAGCTCGGTGATGCGCTGCAGCTGGGCCTTGGAGTTGATGGCGCCGACGTCGGTGTTCTTGTCGAGCGGGTCGCCGACGCGCAGAGTCTTCATGCGGCGCTCGAGGCGGCGGACGACCTCATCGGCGACGGATTCCTGCACCAGCAAACGAGATCCGGCGCAGCACACGTGGCCCTGGTTGAAGAAGATGCCGTTGACGATGCCCTCGACGGCCTGGTCGATGGCGGCGTCCTCGAAGACGATGTTGGCGGCCTTGCCACCGAGCTCGAGCGTGGCGCGCTTGCGAGTGCCGGCGATCGAGCGGGCGATCGCCTTGCCGACATCGGTCGAGCCGGTGAAGGCGATCTTGTCGACGTCGGGATGCTCGACCAGCGCCTGGCCGGTGGCGCCCGCGCCGGTCACGATGTTGACGACACCCGGCGGCAGATCGGCCTGCTGACAGATCTCGGCGAACAGCAGCGCGGTCAGGGGCGTGGTCTCGGCCGGCTTGAGCACGACGGTGTTGCCGGTCGCCAGGGCGGGCGCGATCTTCCAGGCCAGCATCAGCAGCGGGAAGTTCCACGGGATGACCTGCCCGACGACACCCAACGGACGAGGGGGCGGCGACCCCGCCGGCGAGAGGCCGGCGTACTCCAGCTTGTCGGCCCAACCCGCGTGGTAGAAGAAGTGCGCCGCGGCGGTCGGGACGTCGACGTCGCGCGACTCCTTGATCGGCTTACCGTTGTCGAGGCTCTCCAGCACGGCCAGCTCGCGAGCGCGCTCCTGCATGATGCGCGCGATGCGGAAGACGTACTTGCCGCGCTCGGCACCCGACATCCGGGACCAGACCCGGGTGTAGGCCGTCCGCGCGGCCTTGACGGCCTTGTCGACGTCGTCGGCGCTCGCCTCGGAGACGTCGGCGAGCTTTTCTTCGGTGGCCGGGTTGATCGTCTTGAAGGAGCTGCCCGTCCCATCGACGAACTCGCCGTTGATGAACAGGCCGTACGACGACTGCAGGTCCACGATGGCCCGCGACTCAGGTGCGGGGGCGTACTCGAACTTCGACATCTGAGGTCCTCAGTCGATCGTCACGTAGTCGGGGCCGGAGTAGGCGCCGGTGCTCAGCTTTTGGCGCTGCAGCTGCAGGTCGTTGAGCAGGCTGGAGGCACCGAAGCGGAACCACTCGGGCGTCAGCCAGTCCTCGCCGGCGATCTCGTTGACCGTCACGAGGTACTTGATCGCGTCCTTGCTCGTCCGGATGCCACCGGCGGGCTTGACGCCCACCATCTCGCCGGTCTGCTCACGCCAGTCGCGTACGGCCTCGAGCATGATCAGCGTGACCGGCAGCGTGGCCGCGGGCTGGATCTTGCCGGTCGAGGTCTTGATGAAGTCGGCGCCCGCGAGCATCGCCAACCAGGACGCGCGGCGGACGTTGTCGTAGGTGACCAGCTCGCCGGTCTCGAGGATGACCTTGAGATGCGCTTCGCCGCAGGCTTCCTTGATGGCGACGATCTGGTCGAAGACCGTGCGGTACTGACCCGACAGGAAGGCGCCTCGGTCGATCACCATGTCGATCTCGTCGGCACCGGCCTTGACGGCGTCCTTGGTGTCGGCGAGCTTGACCGGCATGCTCGCGCGGCCGGACGGGAACGCCGTCGCGACGGCGGCGACGTGAATGCTGGTGCCCTTGAGGGCGTCCTTGGCGATCTCGACCATGTCGTTGTAGACGCAGACCGCCGCAACGTGCGGTGTGGTCGGGTCGAGTGGGTCAGGGGTGGCGGCCTTGGCGCACAGCGAGCGGACCTTGCCCTCGGTGTCCGAACCTTCGAGGGTCGTCAGGTCGATCATGCCGATGGCGGTGTCGATCGCCCAGGCCTTGGCGGTCGTTTTGATGGATCGGGTGCTCAGGGCTGCCGCCCGGCCGTCGCAGCCCACCTGGTCGACACCGGGCAGACCGTGCAGCCAGGTGGTCAGGGACGCGTTGGTCAGGGATGACACCCCGAGCAGGTCCCGCGCCCGCGACGTTGCAGTGGATGCGCTCACCAGGGCAGCCTATCCGCATGTCAGCCACCCCGAGTCCAGCCCAGAACGAGCCCAAGAAGGTCTTCAGACAGCGCACAGCGCTGGTGTCGGGCGGCTTCTTGCTGCTGGTCCTGGCCATCGTGATCGTGTTGACCCTGCTCGGGGACACCGAGAAGACCAAGTCGGTGATGTGGTGCGTCGCGATCGGGCTGCTCGTCTGGGTGGCGTTGCTGCGGCCCTCGGTCGTGATGTGGCGTTGCTGCGGCCCTCGGTCGTGATGCGGGCGTCTGGCCTCCGCATCCACAACCTGGTCCGCGACGTTGAGATGCCCTGGCCCCATGTCGACGTCGTCGAAAGCCGTTGGAACCTCAAGGTATTCACGCCGGATGACAAGGGCTACTCCGCCTGGGCCATCTCCACGCAGCGGCCCCGTCGCTCCGGCGGTGGTGCGGGAGGTCCGCTCGGCGCTCTTGGTGCTCTCGGCACAGCGGGCGCAGATCGTCTCACCGGTGCACGAGGGGAGAGCACGGACGATGCGGTCAAGATCAGCCGGGTCGAGCGGCCCGGCTCGGCCGGTGACGTCGCCGACCAGGTCAAGGCGGCCCGTGAGGAGTACGACAAGGCGGTCAGCAGCGGCGCGATCGAGGCGCAGACCGGACCGGTCGTCGTACGCCCCGCGCCCCTGGCTGTGGGCGCCGTCGCCGTGGCCGTCGTCCTGATCCTCATCGCGCTGTTCGCCTGACCCTCCCCTCCCCTTCCCGGCGAAAGCTGCTGCCGGGCACACGTATGCGTGTGCGGGTCACCAACTTTTGCCGGGGTGCGGCGAAAGTTGGTGTCTGGCACAGGTATTCGTGTGCGGATGACCAACCTCTGCCGCGGGGCTGTGGACAACGCACGCTGCCCTCCGTCACGATCTGTCACGGTCAGGGCGCATGACCCCATCGCTGCCGTTCGAGGCACACATGCTCGTCACCGGTCGGTCGTTGCGCGACGTCTCGCAGGAGCCGCGCCGCGCACGGGACGAGAGTGGCGAGAAGCAATGGACGATGGTGCGGCACGGTGTATGTATCGCGACGCGCCACTGGGCTCAGCTCGGGCCGAACGATCGCTACCTGGCGTTCGTGCACGCCTCTGCGCTCATGGCACGGTCGGGGCCGCCGTTCCTCTCGCACCACTCCGCCGCTGCGATCTGGGGTCTGCCGATCGCGGACCCGTGGCCGCGCGCTGTCCATGTGCTCGTTCCAGACACGACCCGTGCAAGTCGGTCGGGACTGGTGATCCGTCGAGAGGACGAGGCTCAGGTGCACGTGGCGCATCGTGGCTTGCGCGTGACCCCACCGGCACGCACGGTGCTGGACATCACGCGCGAGGGCGGTCTGCTCAATGGTCTGGTCGCCGGTGACCACGCGTTGCGTGAGGGAGTCTGCACCCGAGATCAGCTCGTCGTAGAGCTTCGCCGGATTCCGTCGCACACCCCCGGCCTCAGCGACTGCCGAAACCTCGTGGACATCGTCGACCCCATGGCGGCGTCTCCCGGCGAGAGCTTGAGTCGCGGCCAGATGTTCTTGCTGCGGTTCCCACGCCCGCGGCTTCAGGTCGCACACCACGACGGACGAGGACTGATCGGCAACGTCGACTTCGACTGGGACGGCGTCGTTGGCGAGTTCGACGGTCTGACCAAGTACGGGACCGAGTTCGCGCAGACACCGGAGGAGATGCAGGAGATCCTGGTCCGCGAGAAGCTTCGCGAGGACCGGCTCCGTGCACGCGGTCCGAAGGTCGCCCGCTGGCTGTGGGCAGATGCGTACTCGGCCGCCGGGATGGCACGGTCACTCGAAGCCTAAGGTCTGAGGCCGCTGCCGCGGCGCACCTGGGTGACCAGCCCGGGCGTACCCGCGTAGCCCGGCGAAAGTTGCTGCCGGGCACAGGAATGCGTGTGCGGGCGATCAAGTTTTGCCGGGGTGCGGCGAAAGTTGCTGCCGGGCACAGGAATGCGTGTGCAGGTCACCAACTTTTGCCGGGAGAGGTCAGCGCTCGTCGATGGTGACGTCGATCGTGTAGGAGTCGGCGCGATAGATGTGGTCGCCGAACTCCACCGGGTTGCCGTCGGCGTCGAAGGCTGCGCGCGACATCGTCAGCACGGGGTCCGAGGCGCGCAGCCCGAGCCGGCGTCGCTCGGGCGCGGTCGGTCGTCGCGCGCCGATCGTCTGGTGGGCCACGACGGGCCGTACGCCGCGCGCCCGCAGCAGGGCGTACAACCCCTCGCCCTCGAGCTCGTCCTGGGTCACTTCGCCGAGGGTGGGCGGCAGCCAGTTGCGCAGCACGGCAAAGGGCTGCTCGCCGGCCAGCCGTAAGCGGGTGATGGCCACGAGCGAGGAGCCAGCCGGTACGCCGAGCGCCTGGGCCGCGCGCTCGTCAGTCGTCGTCCGCAGCTCGAGCACGCGGGTCGTCGGCGTCGCCCCGTCGCGGGCGAGGTCGTCGTACAGGCTCGTCAGCTCGGCACGGCGATGGATCTGCCGGTTGGCGACGGTGGTGCCGAGCCCGCGCCGACGCAGCAGCAGCCCCTGCGCGACGAGCTCTTGGATGGCGCGTCGCACGGTCGGCCTGGACAGGCCGAGCCGGGCGGCCAGCGCCAGCTCGTTCTCGAAGGCGTCGCCGGGCTGCAACCGACCCGAGGTGACCGCCTCGCGCAGCTGCTCGGCGAGCTGGTGGTAGAGCGGCACGGGGGAGGCGCGCTCCAGGGAAACAGGCACAGGCTCGACCACGGGAGCAGCGTAGCGGCCCGACGTCTGATTGAGCAGACAAGCAAATGTCAGGACATTTCTTGACAGACCCGGATGTGGGGGCGAGCCTTGACGACGGTACGTCGATGGCTCGCTTGAGGCGTATCCACCAGTCTTCCCGCCAGTCTCGTTGCCACAGAACGGAATTCATCGATGCGGATCGGTCTCGCCGGCGTGGGCCGGATCGGAGCCTTCCATGCACGGACCCTGCTGGGCGTGCCCGCGGTCGAGTCCTTGGTCGTCTGCGACGCCGACCAGCAGGCGGCCGCAGCGGTCGCCAAAGAGCTGGATGCGGAGCACGTGGCCGACGTCGAGACGCTGCTGCGAGCGGGGCTCGACGGCTTCGTCATCGCAGCCGCGACGCCCGCGCACGCACCGATGCTGCGCCTGGCCATCGAGGCAGGCGTCCCGACGTTCTGTGAGAAGCCGGTGGCGCACACGCTGGAGGAGACGCTCGAGCTGGCCAGGTTGGCGGCCACGTCCGAGGTCCCGGTGCACATCGGCTTCCAGCGCCGCTTCGACGCCGGCTACCGGCGCGTCCAGGAGGCGATCGCTGGAGGCGAGCTCGGCTTCGTCCACACGATCCGCGCCAACACTCACGACCAGAGCCCGCCGCATGCGTCGTACATCCCGACCAGCGGCGGCATCTTCCGCGACTGCAACGTGCACGACTACGACGCGATCCGCTTCGTGACGGGTCGCGAGGTGGTGACGGCGTACGCGACGGGCGGCAACAAAGGGGAGGCGTTCTTCGCCGAGGCAGGCGACGTCGACACGGGCGCCGCAGTGCTCACGCTCGACGACGGCACCATGTGCCTCGTGTCCTCGACCCGTTACAACGGCGGCGGTCATGACGTGCGGCTCGAGGCCATGGGCAGCAAGGCCACGCTGACTGCTGGTCTCGACGACTCACTCGCCATGCGTTCGGCTGAGCCGGGCGAGACGTTCCCGGCCGGACCGCCGCACCAGACGTTCATGGACCGGTTCCAGCCGGCGTACGTTGCCGAGCTGACTGCCTTCGCCGAGGTGGCCAAGGGCGTGACACCGTCACCGTGCACCGTGGCCGATGCCTTGCAGGCCTTCCGGACCGCCGAGGCCTGCGATGTGTCGCGACGGGAAGGTCGTGTCGTGCAGCTGGCGGAAGTGCCGGACCTGTGACCGCATCAGTGATGAGCCGTGTCGCAGGTGCGCCGATCTCGTGGGGTGTGTCCGAGGTCGAGGGCTGGGGAGTCCAGCTGCCGACCGAGACTGTGCTCAGCGCAATGTACGAATCCGGTTTGACAGCAACGGAGCTCGGACCCGCAGGCTTCCTGCCAACAGATCCGGATCAGCTCAAGGCTGACCTCGACAAGCACAGCCTCCGAGCCGTCGCACAGTTCGTCCCGGTGGTCCTGCACGACGAGTCGACTGATCCGCGCCCGGATGTCCGTACGGCGATCGCGAGCCTGAGCGCGGTCGGCGCCACGACCCTCGTTCTCGCCGCGGCGACCGGCGGTCAGGGGTACGACGACCGCCCGGCCTGGACCTCCGCCGCCTGGTCCCGGGCGCTCGGCCTGCTGGACGATCTCGCTGGGCTTGGGCGGGAAGCCGGGCTCGATGCGGTGCTGCACCCCCATGTCGGCACGATGATCGAGAACGAGGCGGAGGTGGAGCGGGTGCTGGACGGCTGCGGCATCGGGCTGTGCCTCGACACCGGACATCTGCTGATCGGCGGGGCCGATCCTGTCGCCCTCGCCCGTGCGCACGCCGACCGGATCAGGCACGTACACCTCAAGGACGTCCGGCTCGACCTGGCGGAGCAGGTTCGGACCGGGGCCGTGTCCTACTCGGACGCCGTCGAGCGGGGGATCTACGCGCCGATCGGGGACGGTGATGTGGAGATCAATAGGATCGTGAAAGACCTTGAAAATCAAGGATATTCGGGTTGGTACGTCCTCGAGCAAGACACCGTCCTCGGGAGCGAGTCCGCGAACACGGCAACTGCTGATGTGCGGACCAGCCTTCGCGCCTTGAGTCGGATCGCCGAAGGTCTGGAGGTTCGGCGGTGACGGCGGGCTACGACCTGATCACGATGGGCCGGGTCGGCGTCGACATCTATCCGCTCCAGCACCGGGTTCCGTTGGAGGAGGTGCGCACCTTCGAGAAGTTCCTCGGCGGCAGCGCGACCAACGTGGCCGTCGCGGCTGCGCGTCACGGACGGCGTACGGCCGTGATCACGCGGACCGGTGACGATGCGTTCGGGCGCTACGTGCACTCCGAGCTGCGAAGGCTCGGGGTCGACGACGAGTTCGTCGGCGCAGTGAACGGCCCGCCGACTCCCGTGACGTTCTGCGAGGTCTTCCCTCCGGACGACTTTCCCCTCTACTTCTATCGCTATCCGACCGCGCCCGATCTGTTGATCGAGCCGAACACGTTGCCGGACAACGAAATCCGGGACGCGATGGTCTTCTGGTGCACGGTGACGGGGCTGAGCCAGGAGCCGAGCCGCGCAGCGCACTTTGCGGCCTGGGAGACCCGAGAGCGGCATACCCACACGGTGCTGGACCTCGACTACCGGCCGATGTTCTGGGCTGACCCTGCCGAGGCCCGCAACCAGGTCGACGCAGCGCTGGAGCACGTGACGATCGCGGTCGGCAACCGCGAGGAGTGCGAGGTCGCCACAGGAGAGACCGATCCGGACCGCGCGGCCGATGCGCTCCTCGCGCGTGGGCTCGCGCTGGCAGTCGTCAAGCGCGGCCCGGACGGTGTGCTCGCGGCGACGGCCGACGAGCGGGTCAGTCTGCCGGCGTTTCCGGTCGAGGTGCTCAACGGTCTGGGCGCGGGTGACGCCTTCGGTGGCGCGCTGTGCCACGGGCTGCTGTCGCAGTGGCCGCTGCAACGGATGATGACGTTCGCCAACGTCGCCGGGGCGATCGTGGCGTCGCGCCTGGAGTGCTCCACGGCGATGCCCACCACGGCCGAGGTCGACGTGGCGCTCGAGCAAGGACGTGTTGTATGACGACCATCCCGGAAGTAAGTGATATCAACGAGATTCGCGCCCGCGACCCTGAGCGCGTCGCTCGGAGCTGGTCCGATCGAGCGCACCGGCCCCTGCTGGGGGACGACGGCCGCCTGCTGATCGTGGCTGCCGATCACCCGGCGCGCAACGCGCTCGGTGTCCGCGACAAGCCGATGGCCATGGCGAGTCGGACCGATCTCCTGCGACGCCTGCTCGATGCGCTCACCGTGCCCGGCGTGGACGGCGTGCTGGGCACGCCTGACGTGCTGGAGGACCTGCTGCTGCTCGGTGCGCTCGAGGACAAGATCGTCATCGGCACGATGAATCGTGGTGGCCTGCAAGGGGCTTCGTTCGAGCCGGATGACCGATTCACGGCGTACGACGCTCCGACTATCGACCGACTGGGACTCGACGGGGGAAAGACGCTACTGCGCGTGTGCCTCGAGCACGCGGGGACGGCCGAGACGCTGGAGTCGACCGGGCGGGCTGTCGCCGAGCTCGCTGCACATCGACGGCTGGCCATGATCGAGCCGTTCTTCTCTGAGGTGGAGGGAGATCGACTCGTCAACCGGCTGGACGCCGAGTCGGTCGTCCGCTCGGTCGCGATCGCCAGTGGGCTCGGCTCGACGAGCGCCTACACCTGGCTCAAGCTGCCCGTTGTGGACGACATGGAGCGGGTGATGGACGCGACCACGCTGCCGACCCTGCTGCTGGGTGGTGACCCGCATGGAACGCCCGAGGAGACGTACGCCTCCTGGCGGCACGCCCTCGCGCTCCCGTCGGTCCGTGGTCTGGTGGTCGGACGAGCGCTGCTCTACCCGCCTGACGGCGACGTGACGGCAGCCGTACGCACCGCGGTCGAGCTCGTGCACGGGGAGGTGCGATGACGGCGTCCGGCTTCGACAACGACACGTGGTTCTTGCCGCTGGGTTCCGTTGCAGCAGAAGGCTTCTCGGTGTGCGCTGGTCCCGGACGCAAGGACTGGGAGCACACCAGCCTTCGGATCGCCGAGCTCGCACCAGGCGGTGAGGTGATGGTGGACCTGGCCGGGGCTGAGGCCATCGTCGTGCCGCTGTCCGGTGCTGTCACCGTCACGCTCGAGGGGACGGGCCAGACCGAGACTGTGGAGCTCGCCGGCCGGGAGTCGGTGTTCGCCGGCCCGACCGACGTCGCCTACGCGCCGCCTGGTGGGCGGCTCACCCTGCGCACTTCTACGGCTTCCCGGGTCGCCGTGTGTGGCGCTCGCGTATCTGGCGAGGCCGCCGAAGGCGGGCTGGTCCGGTTGGATGCGGGCGACGTACCGGTGGAGCTGCGCGGCGCCGGCCAGGCGAGCCGTGAGGTCCGCAACTTCGGTACGCCGGAGGTACTGGCCGCTCAGCGCATCATCGCGTGCGAGGTCCTCACGCCAGGCGGCAACTGGAGCTCCTATCCACCGCACAAGCATGACGAGGATCGACCCGGCGAGGAGTCCGAGCTGGAGGAGATCTACTACTTCGAGCTGCAGAGCGATGACGCGCCTGACGGCGCGGATCCCGTTGGCTACCAACGCGTCTACGGCACCGAGGACCGTCCGATCGACGTGCTGGCGGAGGTGCGCACGGGCGACGTCGTGCTCGTACCGCACGGCTGGCACGGTCCGGCCACTGCGCCCCCTGGTTACGACCTCTACTACCTCAATGTGATGGCTGGCCCCGGCGCTGAACGAGCCTGGCTGATCTGTGACGACCCGGCGCACGCATGGGTCCGCGACACCTGGAACGCTCAGTCGATGGATCCGCGGCTGCCGTTCGGAGGCAAGAAGTCATGAGTGTCACCAGGTCTCGATACGACTCGGCTAGCGCCTCGCCTACTCGACCAGCGGAGTCCTCATGAAATTGACGGTGGGGCAGGCGATGGTCCGGTTCCTGGGCCAGCAGTGGACCGAGCGCGACGGGGAGCGGCAGCGGATGTTCGCCGGCTGCCTGGGCATCTTCGGGCACGGCAATGTCGCCGGTGTCGGTCAGGCGTTGCTGCAGGACGAACGCTCGGGCATCCCAGCGCTTCCTTACGTCCTCGCGCGCAACGAGCAGGCGATGGTGCACACGGCCAGCGCCTACGCGCGCGCGTCCAACCGCCTACGGATGTGGGCGTGCACCGCCTCGGTCGGCCCAGGCTCGACCAACATGGTCACGGGCGCGGCACTGGCGACGGTCAACCGAGTTCCGGTGCTGCTGCTGCCTTCTGGGACGTTCGCGACGCGTGCGACCGGCACCGTGCTGCAGCAGCTCGAGTCACCCACCGCGGGCGACATCACGGTCAATGACGCGCTGCGGCCGGTGTCGCGCTACTTCGATCGGATCCAGCGGCCGGAGCAGCTGCCGAGCGCGCTGCTCGAGGCGATGGGTGTCCTGACCGACCCGGCCGACACCGGAGCGGTCACCCTGGCGCTCCCGCAGGACGTCCAGGCGGAGGCGTACGACTGGCCTGAGGATCTCTTCGACGAGCGGCTCTGGCACATCGCCCGTGCGCCTGCGGAGGGGTCGCAGATTGCGGCGGCGGCGCGGCTGATCCGTTCTGCTGAGCGGCCGTTCGTTGTGGTCGGTGGGGGAGTGCACTACAGCGGCGCCGAGGATGCCCTCGACGCACTGTGCCGGGCGACGGGTATTGCGGTGGGTGAGACGCAGGCTGGCAAGGGCTCGCTGACGCATGGACATCCGCAGCTGCTGGGTGCCGTCGGATCGACTGGCACGACCGCAGCCAACGCCTTCGCGCGCGACGCCGACGTCGTGATCGGGATCGGGACGCGTTGGAGCGACTTCACCACTGCTTCGCGAACAGCGTTCCAGCGCAGGGGTGTTCGCTTCATCAACATCAACGTCGCTCGGTTCGACGCGGGCAAGCATGCTGGCCTCGCCGTGGTCGGCGACGCGCGCGAGGCGATCGTCGCGCTCACCCAGCAGCTCGATGGCTACCGCACCGATACGGCGTACGCCGACCGAGCGACCCGAGAGTGGACGGCCTGGGACGAGCAGGTGGAGCAGGCGTACGACCCACCGGCTGAGGTGACCGAGCGGCTCGGTGACGGCATCCTCAGTCAGGGCCAGGTGCTCGGCATCGTCAACGAGACGAGCGCGCCCGAGGACGTCGTCGTCTGTGCGGCCGGTTCGATGCCCGGCGACCTGCACAAGCTGTGGCGGGTCCGCGATCGCGGCGGCTATCACGTCGAGTACGGCTACTCCTGCATGGGATACGAGATCCCGGGTGGCATCGGTGTCCGTCTGGCACACCCCGACCGCGACGTGTTCGTCATGGTCGGGGACGGGTCGTACCTGATGATGCCGACCGAGCTGGTGACCGCGGTACAAGAGCGCGTCAAGGTGATTGTGGTGCTCGTGCAGAACCACGGCTTCCACTCGATCGGCTCGCTGTCAGAGTCGTTGGGATCACAGCGTTTTGGAACGTCCTACCGCTATCGGAGCCCGGACGGCACGCTCGACGGCGACTACCTGCCGGTCGACCTCGCTGCCAACGCGCGCAGCCTCGGTGCTCATGTCGTCGAGGTGCGCTCGGCGGACGAGCTGACGGCGGCCGTGCGCGAGGCCAAGGCGGCGCCGCACGACTTCGGCCCGTTCGTCATCCATGTGGAGACGGATCCGTTGGTCGCGGCACCGGACAGCGACTCCTGGTGGGACGTGCCGGTCGCGGAGGTGAGCGAACTCGAGACGACGCGCGCCGCGTACGAGCAGTATGTGGACCAGAAGAAGGGCCAGCGGCCCCTGCTGCGCCCCGGCGTGGATCCCGCACCGCGGGAAGCGGACTCGGCACACTGAGCCCAGAGGACGAGCGGCGAGAGAAGGAAGACGACGATGAGCAGGCGTACTCGAAGAACCACAGCGGTGGTCATGGTGGCTCTGCTGGCCGGCGGCCTTGCAGCGTGCAGCTCGACCGGTGGCCGCAAAGCCGTGGAGGACGCCGAGCGCGCTCGCAACGCGGGCAAGGCGACCACACCCACGATGACGGTGGCGCTCGTGACCCACTCGGGCCCGGGAGACACGTTCTGGGACATCGTGCGTAAGGGCGCTCAGGATGCCGCAGCCAAGGACAACATCAAGCTGCAGTACACCGCGGACCCGGACGGTCCGAAGCAGGCCAACCTCGTGCAGCAGGCCATCGACAAGAAGGTCGACGGCATCGCGCTGACGCTCGCTAAGCCGGACGCGATGAAGGCCGTGGTGGGCAAGGCTCACGCAGCCAACATCCCTGTCGTGGCACTGAACGGCGGACTCGACAGCTGGAAGGCCATGGGCGTCACTGCCTACTTCGGCCAAGACGAGAAGATCGCCGGGCAGCAGGCAGGTGAGCGGATGCTCAAGGAGGGCGCCAAGCACCCGATCTGCGTCATCCACGAGCAGGGCAACGTCGGCCTCGAGGACCGCTGTGCAGGGGTGAAGCAGAAGATCCCTGCAACGCAGCTGCTCTACGTCAACGGCAAGGCACCGGCGAGCATGCAGACCGCGATCACGTCCAAGCTGCAGCAGGACAAGGCCGTGGACTACGTCCTCACGCTCGGCGGACCGATTGCGCTGATCGCGGTGCAGTCCAAGGCGAGTGCGGCCAGCAAGGCGAAGGTGGTCACCTTCGACACCAGCGACCAGCTGATCGCGGCCATCAAGACCGGCACCGTGCAGTGGGCGGTCGACCAGCAGCCCTACCTCCAGGGTTACCTCGCCATCGACCAGCTGTGGCTCTTCAAGACCAACGGCAACACGGTGGGCGGCGGGCAGGCGGTGCTGACCGGCCCGGCGTTCATCGACAAGACCAACGTTGCGTCGGTCGAGAAGTTCGCCGCCAGCGGGCGGCGGTGAGTGCCGTGAGTACGCCGTCAGCGGCGGCTGTCGACGATCGCGTCGCCGCGCGCTCGCGCTCGGTCCGCGCCCTGCGCCGTCCGGAGATCGGAGCCCTGCTCGGCGCAGTGGCGGTCTGTGTGTTCTTCCTGATCGTGGCGTCGTCGTTCCGCGAGGTCGCCAACGTGGGCACGATCCTCTACGGCGCTGCCACCATCGGGATCATGGCAGTGCCGGTGGCGCTGCTGATGGTGGGTGGTGAGTTCGACCTGTCGGCCGGCGTCGCGGTCACATCGGCTGGTCTCGCCGCTGCCCTGCTCGGGTGGTACTTCAACTTCAACGTGTGGGTGGCCGTGCTGCTCGCGCTGCTGATCTCGCTGGCCATTGGCTGGTTCAACGGCACCTTGCTCAACCGGACCGGATTGCCGTCATTTCTCGTGACACTGGGCACGTTCTTCATCCTGCAGGGCGTCAACCTCGGCATGACCAGAGTCGTGACCGGCAACGTCGCCTCCAAGAGCATCAGCGACATGCAGGGCTTCGAGTCGGCCCAGAACGTCTTCGCCTGGGAGGGCTCGATCGGATCGGTCGAGATCAAGGCACCGATCGTCTACTGGCTGATCATCACGGCTGTTGCTGCGGTGGTGCTGCTAAAGACGCGGTTCGGCAACTGGATCTTCGCCGTCGGCGGCGACTCGGACGCAGCCCGCGCGGTCGGCGTACCCGTGCACGGCGTGCGGATCGTGCTCTACATGTTCGTCGGGTTCTGTGCATGGTTGTCCGGGATGCACCTGCTCTTCGCGTTCAACACCGTGCAGTCCGGCGACGGCGTGGGCAACGAGTTCATCTTCATCATCGCCGCGGTGGTCGGTGGCTGTCTGCTGACCGGCGGGTACGGCTCGGCCATCGGCGCCTCGATCGGTGCGCTGATCTTCTCCATGACTGAGCTCGGCATCAACTACGCCGGCTGGAACCCTGACTGGTTCAAGACGTTCCTCGGGGCGATGCTGGTGCTCGCCACGCTGGTCAACCTGTGGGTCAAGAGGAAGGCGGACGCGCGATGAGCACCACGACGGACGACACGATGCCGACCCACACCGAGGGCCCGACCACCGAGATCGTCAAGCTGGTCGACGTCGGCAAGGCCTACGGCAACGTATCCGCGCTGCGCGAGGTCAACCTGTCGGTGCAGCAGGGCGAGGTCACTTGCGTGCTCGGCGACAACGGTGCCGGCAAGTCGACGCTGATCAAGATCATGTCCGGGTTGCACGACTACGACGCTGGCCAGATGTTCGTCGGTGGCGAGCTGCGGCACTTCGGCTCGCCTCGTGAAGCGCTGGGCGCCGGAATCGCGACCGTCTACCAGGACCTCGCGCTCGCGCCGCTGATGTCTGTGTGGCGGAACTTCTTCTTGGGCAACGAGATTCGCAAGGGTCCGTTGCGGTTGCTCGACAGCAAGGAGATGGAGCGAGTCACGGGTGAGGAGCTAACCCGGATGGGCATCAGCATCCCTGACCTGGACCGGCCAGTCGCCTCGCTCTCGGGCGGCCAGCGGCAGTGTGTGGCGATCGCGCGCGCGATCTACTTCGGCGCCAAGGTGATCATCCTGGATGAGCCGACCGCCGCTCTCGGTGTGAAGCAGTCGGGTGTGGTGCTGAAGTACATCGTCCGCGCGCGCGACGCCGGGCTGGGCGTCGTCTTCATCACGCACAACCCACACCACGCGTACCTCGTCGGCAACCACTTCATGGTGCTCAAGCTCGGTCGGGTCTCGCTCGATGAGGAGCGCGAGAACCTCACGCTGGACCAGCTCACCTCCGAGATGGCCGGCGGCGACGAGCTGACGGAGTTGAGCCACGAGATCCGTCAGCTGAACTCGGCGGACGAGGACGAGGACGCCGAGTAGGCGAGCGAGCCGTAAGACCCGCGTCGGCTATCCGCCGACGGCAGCCGAGACTCAGGCGCGGATGCCGTCGATCACGATCGCCAGGGCGGCGGTGAAGGATGCGTCGCTGTCGCCGAATCGCGTTGGTGCGGCGCCGTGCTCGACCATCGTGGTGTGCGACTGTTCGTCGAAAGTGAAGCCGATCACGAAGTGCAGCAACGCATCTCGCGAGGCCACGGCGCGCGCGTGAGGGTGCCCGCCCGCCTCGACGATCTCGACGATGCGCTTGCCGAGATGACTGGTATCCAACGATGACGCGCGGCTCGCGGAGACGATCTCGGCACCGTCGCGCTGACCGAGCAGTGTGGTCCTGAGGCCGGTCGCGAGCTGCTCGACCTGCCGATCCCAGCGACGGCGTGGCGACGGCTCGGGCACCCGGCCCAGCAGGTCGTCGGCGAGCTCGGCGAGGAGCGACTGCTTGTTGGGGACGTGCCAGTAGATCGCGCTGGCCTGCACACCCAGCTCGGTCGCGAGGCGCCGCATGGTGAGGTCCGCCAGCCCATAGGTCGCCACGATGCGCTGTGCCGCCTCGAGGATGTCCCGCCGCTGGATCGCCATGCGGCGCAGCCTACTCGCGGGATCAGTGCTCCCCTGAACGCCGTTCGTTGAACGATGTTCAGGGCGAGGGCGTCCCCATTCTCACAAGCTCGAATGTCGGGGGTCGGGTGGTGTGCTCGCGTCCGTGTGGGCTGGTCCAGGTGCAGGTGCCGTCGTTGGCCATGGTGACGCGCCAGCCGGCTTCGTGCTTGGCGCGGTGGTGGTGCTTGCAGAGGGTGAGCAGGTTGGTCGGTCTTGTTGCTCCGGTGGGCCAGGGGATGACGTGGTCGGTCTCGCAGTAGCGGGCTGGGTGTGAGCAGCCGGGGAAGCGGCAGTGCTGGTCGCGTTGTTGCACCAGGCGTCTGATGGCGGCGGTGGGTCGGTAGGTCTGGGCTGCGGTCTCCAGGAGGGTGCCGGTCCGCGGGTCGATCAGGGTGCGGGTGAGGCGGGCGCCCAGGGTGCGCATCAGCGCCTGGGCGGTGGCTGCGGCGATGACTCCGACACCGGGGATCTCGACATCTCCGACGCCTGGAATCCCGACAGCTCCAACGGCATCGGCCGTCGTGGCTGCGCCGCAGGCATCACGAACAGCATGCGCCAGTTCAGGAGAAGTTGAGTGGCTGTTGACCGCCGGCACAGGGTGGTGCTCAGCGTCTTCGCTGGACAGGTCATCCATCAGGTCCCACCAGGGGTCATCCGGTGGCGGGTCGGGTGCTGGTCCGGGGTCGCGTGCGATGAGCTCGGCCAGCGCCACGTCCCAGGCATCGTCATCCAGGTCGTCAGTAGACGTGTCGGCGGCGGGTGGCTCGGGTTCGAGTCCTTGCGCCCACGGATCAGAGCAGACGGCTCCGCAGGCAGCGTCGGCTGGCCCTGCCTCGCGCGCCGATGCGGGCACGGCGGGCACGACGGGCACGGCGACGGTGAAGGAGGCAGTGACCTCGGCACGCTGCAGCACGAGATCGGTCAACGCATCGGCACGGCACTGGCCCAGGGTCTTGCTCGTCCGGTTGGCTCGGTGCAGCTCACGGGCCAGCTCATCAACTGCCGCGTACGCGTGAATCGCCTGCTCGGTCGGCAACGTGGCGTGCAGATCGGTCAAACCGGTCTCTGGACCAGGCTCGAGGAACACGCCGATCCGCTCGGTGGCGCGACGGACTCGTGAGCTGCGCGCCGCGGCCGGATCGGTCTGCTGCACCAGCCGCCGGGTCCGCATCTGCACCTGACGCGCCGACCACCCCTGCACGCCCCGCGCGAGCAACGCCTGCTCCACCTGCGCACACACCGGCTCGGGCGCTTCCAGCAGCTCACGAGTCACTCGCGCGACGCGCAGGCCGTCCAGGTGCCCGGCGGCCATCTCGTCCACCAGCCCCGGCGTCTTGGTCACGGCATCGATGGCTTCCTCGACACGGGCTGTCGCCTGGCGCGGGCTCCACGCCAACCCGGGAGCCAGATCAACATCCGCGAATTCCGCCGCATGCCCTAGGGGATGGGCCACCTCACTGACCTCACCGGTGACCGGGTCGACGTGCTCAACCGTCGCGGCGTACTGCGCGATCCGCATCAGCTGCACCGCTGTCACCGCGTTGATCAGCGCCTGGGACGCCTCGATGTCGGCCTGCAGATCGGCGGCCTGCCGATGATGACGATCCGTCTTCGCCTGTGAGTAGACCGCCTGCGCCACCTCGCGGCACAGCTCCAGTGCACGGGTCGAGTCCAACAGCCCTGTGTCCGGGTCGCGCAGAAGAGCAGCAGCATCCATGGCGCCCTCCTCAACGGTCTCATTGTTCGCCCGGATCACACTTCAAACGTACACCTGTTCGATGACGTGTCAAGCGCGAGGTGTCGTGAATATCGTTTAGTAGCAACGTAATTCGACGAAGTCCGGCAGCGGGCATGAGGCAGAACCGAGCCTATGAGAGACCACCGACATCGCCGAATCAGACTGAACGCAGCGTCGCCTCGAGGTCGTGCACGTGGAGCCGCAGCGGCCCGTCGCCGGCGATCGTGAAGGGCCCGCCGAGGTCGCCAACCCGATCCGGCTGCATCCAACCCGTCGCCATACCCCACTCCTGCGGAACATCGAGATTGCGCGCGATGTCGTCGAACATGATCGCCCGCGCGGGATCGATCGAGAACCGCTCCACGAATCGTCGGTACGTCCCGGCGTGAGGCTTGGGCACGAGGTCCGCGGCAAACAGGTCGAACACCTCGTCGAAGACCTCGGTCAGTCCGAGCACGCGCAGGACGCGGTCGGCGTAGGACCGCGGCCCGTTGGTGAAGACCAACGAGCGGCCAGGAAGTCGCCGAATGGACTGTGCGAGTGAGGGATTGGGCTCAAGAACCGACTAGTCGATGTCCTGCTCGAACGCCAGGAAGTCCAGTGGATCGACCGAGCGAGTGTCCATCAGGCCGCGCAACGTCGTCCCGTGCTCAGCGCATAGCCGCGCCTGGACCTCTCGAGCCCCGGCCTCATCGACGTCGAACAGGTTGCTGATGAACTGTCGGATGCGATCGTTCATCTGGTCCACGAGCCCGGCGCTCGGGGGATAGAGCGTGTTGTCCAGGTCAAAGATCCAGGTGTCGATGCCCGCGACGATGCCCTCGAACGTCATACAGCGGTCAGACGCTCCATCTCGGCACGTACCGCCGCAAGCCGCCGCGCAGCCTCGGCCCGCGCGTCTGCCAGGTCGGCGGTGACGGGTACGACCGCCTCCAGGTAGACCTTGAGCTTCGGCTCGGTGCCGCTCGGCCGGACGATGATCCGGGTGTCGTCCTCGAGGTGGTAGTGCAGCCCGTCCGTCGGGGGCAGGTCGCCGCCATCGGCGAGGTCTTCGGTACGTGAGACTCCCTGTCCCGCAACGTTGCTCGGCGCTGACGAGCGCAGACGCGACATGATCGTCCCAATCAGGGACAGGTCCTCGACACGTACGGCGAACGAGTCCGTCTGGTGCACCCCGTGCTCGCGCGCCAGGTCGTCCAGCACGTCGAGAAGTGTCCGTCCCGAGGCCTTGAGCTCGGCGGTCATCTGAGCCACCACCAGCGCGGCGGTGATGCCGTCCTTGTCGCGCACCTGGCCGGGGTCGACGCAGTAGCCAAGCGCCTCCTCGTAGCCGTAGATCAGCCCTGGCACCCGGCTGATCCACTTGAACCCCGTGAGGGTCTCCTCGTGCCGTACGCCCGCCGCATCGGCCATCGCCTTCAGCAGTCGGGACGACACGATCGAACAGGCGACCACACCGTCGGCAGGGGAGTCACCGGACAGTGCATGATGCCCGAGCAGCGCACCCACCTCGTCACCGCGCAGCATGCGCCAACCGGTCGGCGAACCCGCCAAAGGATCGGGGACCGCCACCGCACACCGGTCGGCGTCGGGGTCGTTGGCGATCACGATGTCAGGTCGCTTCTCGACCGCGAGGGCGAGCGCGGCGTCGATTGCACCCGGCTCCTCGGGGTTGGGGAAAGACACCGTCGGGAAGTCGGGGTCCGGGTCGCGCTGCTCGACAACTGGTGCTGGAGCGGCGAATCCCGCTGCAGCAAAAGCCTTTTGGAAGACCTCGCTGCCCACTCCGTGGAGAGCGGTGTGCACGATCGACACATCTCGCGACGCGTCCGCGTCCACCACCGCCGCTGCCGTCCTGACGTACGCCTCGACGATCGCATCGTCGAGGGTCTCCCAGCCGTCGGTCTCGAGCGACACCGACGCCGCGGTCGGGAAGCCGCCGATAGCGGCGCTGATGTCAGCGTCTGCCGGAGGCACGATCTGGGAGCCGTCACCGAGATAGACCTTGTAGCCGTTGTCCTGCGGCGGGTTGTGAGACGCCGTCACCATCACACCCGCGTCGCAGCCCAGCTCGCGAATAGCGAACGCCAGCAACGGTGTTGGCAGCTGCCTCGGCAGGATCATCGCCCTTCCACCAGCTGCCACGACGACGCCTGCCGTGTCGCGGGCGAAGACGTCGGAGTTGTAGCGGGCGTCGTAGCCGACGACAACGGTCACGTCACGCTTGCCGAGGGTCTTCTGGAGGTACGACGTGAGCCCGGCAGCCGTACGCATCACGACGACGCGGTTCATCCGGTTGGGGCCGGCGCCGAGGGCGCCGCGCAGCCCAGCGGTCCCGAACTCCAGCAGTCCGCTGAACCGGTCCTCGAGATCCGTACGTGCCGCCGCATCTCCCGAGTCCGCAGCTGCCACAACGGCTTCCAGCTCAGCGCGGGTCTTGGGATCCGGGTCATCGGCGATCCAGGCGCGGGCTTGCTCAAGGACAGCGTTGTCGTCGTTCATCTCGGGCCTCTCAGAACTTCTGGACGACAGCGGCGAGGAGTCGGCCGCAGCGAGCAGCGGCCGCCTGGCCGGCCTCGATGACCTCGGCGTGCGACAACGGCTGGTCGGAGATGCCGGCAGCGAGGTTGGTGACCAACGAGATCCCGAGGATCTCCAGGCCCGCCTGCCGGGCCGCGATCGCCTCGAGCGTGGTCGACATCCCGACCAGGTCCGCGCCGAGCACCTTGGCCATCTGCACCTCAGCCGGTGTCTCGTAGTGCGGCCCGCGGAACTGCGCGTAGACACCTTCGTCGAGGTCGGCGTCCACCGACTGCGCGAGGTCGCGCAGCCGCGGTGAGTAGAGGTCGGTGAGGTCCACGAAGTTCGCGCCCTCGATGGGCGAGGTCGCCGTGAGGTTGAGGTGGTCGCGGATCAGCACCGGTGTGCCAGGCCCCCACGCCGGGTTGAGTCCACCGCAGCCGTTGGTCAGCACGATGGTCTTGCACCCAGCGGCCGCAGCCGTACGGACGGCGTGCACGACGGCGCGCACGCCGCGGCCCTCGTAGTAGTGGGTGCGGGTGCCATAGACGAGCGCCCGACGGTCGGTGTCCCCGATGCGTACCGAACGCATGGTGCCGCTGTGCCCTGCGACAGCAGCCTTCGCGAAGCCAGGGACGTCCGCGTTGTCGATCGTGGTCAGCGTCTCGCCGATCAGGTCGCCGGTCTCACCCCACCCGGAGCCGAGGACGAGGGCGACGTCGTGGTGATCTGCACCACTGCGCTCGGCGATGACCGCGGCGGCAGCCTTCGCGACGTCGTACGGATCGGTAGCGGGATCGTTGAGATCTGGGGCGGCGTTGCTCACCGGCACAGGCTAGCCGCGCGCCGAACCACCCGTGATGGACACGCTCCCGACCCACTCGGTTTGACCCGGAATGGTTGGATTGGTGCGTGAGTGCGCGTCAGAAGTCAGTGGTGTTCATCGGGGGTGGGCCCGGTGGCTATGAGTCCGCGCTCGTCGCGGCCCAGCTGGGTGCCGAGGTCACGCTGATCGACCGGGACGGCGTCGGCGGTGCGGCCGTGCTGACCGACTGCGTGCCGAGCAAGGCGCTGATCGCGACAGCCGACTTCCTCTCCCGTTTCGAGTCCGCAGGCCGGCTCGGCGTCGGCTTCGAGGGCAACGAGGACGACCAGCACGCCGAGGCCAACGTCACCCAGGTCAACTCCCGGATCATGGATCTGGCTGCGGCGCAGAGCCGCGACATCCAGGCGCAGCTGGAGAGCGTGGGCGTCCGGGTCATCAGGGGCAGCGGTCACATCAGCGCTCCGCACGAGGTGACGGCCGAGCTGCTCGACGGCGGCACCCGGACGTTCGCCGCCGACACGATCCTCATCGCAACCGGCACGACCCCGCGCGTTCTCGACACGGCGCAGCCGGACGGCGAACGCATCCTGACCTGGCAGCAGATCTACGACCTCAAGGAGCTGCCGGAGCACCTCATCGTGGTCGGCTCCGGTGTGACCGGCGCCGAGCTGGCGCATGCCTACCTCGGCCTGGGCTGCGAGGTCACGCTGGTGTCCTCGCGGGACCGGGTGCTCCCTGGCGAGGACGCCGACGCGGCGACGGTGATCGAGAACGTCTTCCGCCGCCGTGGCATGAAGGTCCTCAACCGGTCCCGAGCCAAGGCCGCCCGGCGCGACGGTGACGGCGTGATCGTCACGCTCGAGGACGGTCGTACGGTCAAGGGCTCGCACGCGCTCTTCGCGGTCGGCTCGATCCCGAGCACCAAGGGAATCGGCTTGGAGGAGGCCGGAGTCGACCTGAAGGAGTCCGGCCACATCGTCGTCGACCGGGTCTCGCGTACGTCGGCTCAGGGCATCTATGCGGCGGGGGACTGTACGGGTGTGCTCCCGCTGGCCTCAGTCGCCGCCATGCAGGGTCGGATCGCGGTCGCGCACGCGCTGGGCGATGCGGTCGCGCCGCTCAACCTGCGCGGCGTCTGCGCCAACATCTTCACCGATCCCGAGATCGCGACGGTCGGCTACTCGCAGGCTGACGTCGAGGAGGGCCGGATCGAGGCCCGCGTCGTCACCTTGCCGCTGTCGACCAACCCTCGCGCCAAGATGCGCAACATCCGGGACGGCTTCGTCAAGCTGCTCGCTCGGCCGGGCAGCAACACCGTCGTGGGTGGCGTGGTCGTGGCACCGCAGGCCTCGGAGCTGATCTACTCGATCGGGCTCGCCGTCCAGAACCGTCTGACCGTCGACCAGCTGTCGAGCACGTTCTCGGTCTATCCGTCGATGACCGGCTCGATCGCCGAGGCCGCCCGCCGAATGCACTCGCTCGAGAGCTAGACGTCTCGCTCGGCGTCCGTACGCCGCTCGCGGGCCGTGCGCTCGACGCCGTCGGGGTCGAGCTGCTCAGGCAGCAGGCCGGCCTTCTCCCAGGCCCGGCGGCGCTGCTCACGCATCCGGGGTCGTAGCCAGACGAAGAAGCCGACCAGGAGCACCGCGAACAGGATGAGGAAGCCGTAGCTCATCCACGTGCTGCTGCCGGCGTCGCCGGACGCGGCGAGCGAAGCGACGACCTGGGGTGCTGATGTGGCTGATGTCACGGGGCAACCATACGGCGCCATTCGGGCGGTTCTCAGATAGCGTGAGAGGTCGACATCAACTCGTCACAGGAGAGCAGCCACATGGCGATCACAGACCTCATCAACAAGGCCAAGCAGTGGGCCTCGAAGAACCCCGACAAGGCACGGCAGGCGATCGACAAGGTCGAGGATGCCGTTGACAGCAAGACCGGCGGCAAGTATCGCGCCCAGGTCGACAAGGCCGGCGACGCGGTCGGTGGTCAGCTCGGTGTTCCTAAGGGGACCGATCAGGGCCAGCAGCAGGCTCCGCAGGGCGACGGTCAGACGCCGGCCCCGCAGCAGCCGGAGGGCCAGAAGCCGCAGGCGCCCCAGCAGGGTCAGGAGCCCCCGGCCGCCGGCTGAGCTATCGCGAAACATGAGAACGGCGCGTGAACCATGAGGTTCACGCGCCGTCTGGCGTTCTGTGGCCGCCGAGCTCAGGCGGGTCCTGCGGCAGTCAGGGCGGTCACGCGCTCGTAGCGGCGCACCTGGGACCGGAGCTCGCAGACGGTCCGGTGCGACGTGACCGGCACACGCAGTGCCTGTCGGGGCCGCGCCCGGTGTCAGTGCGAGAGAGCGGCGTGGCGGTAGTAACGCACCAGAGGCTGACGCTGGGCCACGCGGATCTTGCGGTTGCGAGCGAAGTACTGGACGGTCCACCGACCCGCGGTCGCCGCGGTGACGACGAGGGCGATGGCAACGATGATGCTCAGACCAATGAAGAATGCGGGAAGAGCGTTCATGATGTGTTCCTTTCTACATCTGTAGTGCGGCTCTGAAAACGAAACTACGCCTGTAGTGCGAGCGGTGCAAGTCGAGAGAGCGTGGCGTCCGTCACGTCGTCTGCGGGCGGGTCAGCGCGCGGCGATAGTCGGCCAGGCTGACGCGCTCGTCCGGCCCGCTCGCAGCAGGTCGGCGAGCTGCGCGACGGTCGTACAGCCAGGCGGTGATCGTGGCGGTGGAGGCGATCAGGCCGAGGGCGACGATGATGCTGAGGCCGATGAAGAATCCGGGTAGGGCGCTCACAGCGGTTCCCTTCTACAGGTGTAGTGAATGAGATCGAAACTACACGTGTAGTGGTGGACTGACAAGGGTGGCGCGGGTACCAGTACCCGCGGTCCGCAGAGCCTGACGTGGACGGCGGAGTCTGCGAGGATGAGCCGTTGGAAGCCAGTAGACGGATCGGACGAAGGGGGCACGGTGACGGCAGCACCAGGTGTCGGGCCACGGACTCCGGCCGTCGACCGGGAGGCCCCGACGGCACGGCAGGTTCAGCTGCTGACTGCGGCCGTGCAGGTCGTGGGGGAGTCGGGCCTACGCGGGCTGACGCATCGCGCCGTCGACCGGGAAGCCGGTCTGCCCGAGGGCACCTGCTCGGTGTCGTACCGCACCCGGATCGCCCTGCTCAGTGCGCTGGCGGAGTTCGTCGGCAACACGTTGACCGACCAGATCCAGGCGATGGGCGACGTGCTCCCGGAGCCTGAGGAGGCGGGCGGGCCCGAGCCTGCTATCGCGGCCACCATCGATCTGCTGAGCGGGTGGCTGCAGTTCCCGGCCGGACTGATCTGCATGTGTGAGCTGGGTCTGGAGATGATCCGTACGCCGTCGCTGCGTGAGATGTTCCAGCCGTGGCGCGAGCACATGCTGGACGTGGTCGAGGGGATCGTCGAGCGTGGCGGCAAGACCGAGCCGCGGCTGCGGGCCCAGGCCATCCTCGCCAGCGTCGAGGGCGTCCTGATGAGTGCTCTCGAGCGCACTCCGGAGGAGCGGACGGACTACCTGCGCGACACGCTGTCGATGGTGATGCGAGGTCTGACCGAGATCGACCTCGAAGCGCCTACTGGTCCTTGATCTCGGCGAGCACGCTGCCGGCGCTGACCGTCTCGCCGACCTGAGCGCTCAGCCCTGTCACGACGCCGGCCTTGTGTGCGGCGATCGGCTGCTCCATCTTCATGGCCTCGAGCACGACGACCGTGTCACCCTGCTCGACTGTGGCGCCATCCTCGACGGCGAGCTTGACGATCGTGCCCTGCATCGGCGCGGTCAGTGAGTCGCCTGACGCGGCCGCACCGCCACCGGCCGCCCGGCCGCGCTTGGGCGCCTTCTTCTTGGCCGCGCTCCCGCCGCCACCGCCGAGCTGCAGGTCACCCGGCAGCGAGACCTCGAGACGCTTGCCGCCGACCTCGACGACCAGGCTCTGCCGCGCGGCAGGCGCCTCGGTCTCGGCAGCCGGCCCACCAGCGTACGGCTGGATCTGGTTGTCGAACTCGGTCTCGATCCAGCGGGTGTGGATCGTGAAGGGCTTGTCGCCCTCGGGCGCGAACGCCGGGTCGGAGACGACCGCGCGGTGGAACGGCAGCACCGTCGGCATGCCGTCGACGACGAACTCGTCCAGCGCTCGCCGTGAGCGCTCGAGGGCCTCCTGGCGGGTGCGACCGGTGACGATCAGCTTGGCGAGCATCGAGTCGAACGCGCCACCGATGACATCGCCCTCGACGATGCCGGAGTCGACGCGGACACCCGGGCCCGATGGCGGCTGGAAGACCGCGACGGTGCCCGGTGCCGGCAGGAAGTTGCGACCGGCGTCCTCGCCGTTGATGCGGAACTCGATCGAGTGCGCGTGCGGCTCCGGGTCGTCGTAGCCGAGGTCCTCGCCCTGGGCGATGCGCAGCTGCTCGCGCACCAGATCGATGCCGGTGACTTCCTCGGACACCGGGTGCTCGACCTGGAGACGGGTGTTGACCTCGAGGAAGGAGATGTTGCCGTCCTGGCCCACGAGATATTCGCAGGTGCCGGCGCCGACGTAGCCGGCCTCGGTCAGGATCGCCTTGGAGGCGCGGACCAGCTCGGTGTGCTGCTCCTCGGTGAGGAACGGAGCCGGCGCCTCCTCGACGAGCTTCTGGTTGCGGCGCTGCAGCGAGCAGTCGCGCGTGGAGACCACGACGACGTTGCCGTGGGTGTCCGCGAGGCACTGGGTCTCGACGTGGCGCGGCTTGTCGAGGAAGCGCTCGACGAAGCACTCGCCGCGCCCGAACGCCGTGACGGCCTCGCGGACCGCGGAGTCGTAGAGGTCCGGGATCTCCTCGATGGTGCGGGCGACCTTGAGGCCACGCCCGCCACCGCCGTACGCCGCCTTGATGGCCACGGGGACGCCGTGCTCCTTGGCGAACGCGACGACCTCGTCACTGCCCGTGACGGGCTCCGAGGTGCCCGGCACCAGAGGGGCGCCCGCCTTGGTCGCGATGTGGCGGGCCTTGACCTTGTCGCCGAGAGAGTCGATCGCCTTGGGGCCAGGGCCGATCCAGGTCAGGCCGGCGTCGATGACCTTCTGGGCGAAGTCGGCGTTCTCAGCGAGGAAGCCGTAGCCGGGGTGCACCGAGTCGGCACCCGACTGAGCGGCGACCTCAAGCAGCTTGTCCTGCAGGAGGTAGGAGTCGGCCGGCGTCGAGCCGCCCAGGGCGTACGCCTCGTCGGCGACCTTGACATGGAGCGCGTCGCGGTCCGGCTCGGCATAGACCGCCACGGAGGCGATGCCGGCGTCCTTGCAGGCCCGGGCGATGCGGACGGCGATCTCACCACGGTTGGCGATGAGGACTTTGTGCAATGGCTCCATGGCCGCGACTTTAGCGGCCAGTGACGGCGGTCACGGCCACGGGTGCGAGGAGGGCGGGCATAACGGGGGGCTGCCATGAGTTGGCCTCAGGTATGACGGAAACAGCAACGACTCCTGTGCCGACAGTCTCCTTGCGGGCCGGCGCCGCCTCGGTCGAGATGCCCCAGCTGGGCTTCGGCGTGTGGCAGGTCCCGGACGACGAGGCCACTCCGGCGGTCAAGGCCGCGCTGGACGCTGGTTATCGCAGCATCGACTCGGCCGCGATCTACGGCAACGAGGCGGGCGTCGGCCGCGCGCTCGCCGAGTCGGACGTGGCCCGCGAGGACATCTTCGTGACCACCAAGGTGTGGAACGCCGACCAGGGTTACGACGCGACGCTCAAGGCGTTCGACGTGTCGGCCGACAAGCTCGGCGGGGACCCGGACCTCTATCTCATCCACTGGCCGCGCCCGGCCAAGGACGAGTACGTCGACACCTACCGCGCGCTGATCAAGCTGCGTGAGGACGGCCGCGTCAAGGCGGTCGGCGTCTGCAACTTCAACATCGACCACTTGCAGCGCGTGCACGACGAGCTCGGTGAGTTCCCGGCGATCAACCAGATCGAGCTGCACCCGCTGCTGCAGCAGGCGGAGCTGCGAGACTTCCACTCTGCCAACGGGATTCACACTGAGGCGTGGAGCCCGCTCGCTCAGGGCGGCGAGCTGCTCGCCGATCCCGTGGTCGCCAAGATCGCGGAGAAGGCGGGCCGTACGCCTGCCCAGGTGATCCTGCGCTGGCACGTCCAGCTCGGCAATGTCGTGATCCCCAAGTCGGTCACGCCGTCGCGAATCGCGGAGAACTTCGACGTCTTCGGGTTCACCCTGGACGACGAGGACCTCGCCGCGATCGCCGGTCTGGACGCGGGGACCCGCCTCGGTCTCGACCCCGCCGCGTTCAACGACTGAGTCGCCTCACGCGCGCCAACCTCTAGGCTGAACGCCGGTCCTGCCCGTCTCGGGCGGGCCGGCGTTCCTGCTGACCAGTTCCTGCAGACCTGTTCCTGCAGACCAAGGGGAGGGCTCGTGGACGACGACGCCGAGATCGAGCGCAACCGCACGCTGCAGGCGCAGCTGTACGGCGAGCCGCTCGGTCCGTTGCTGCGCCGCCTGGTCGCGGCCCTGGGCATCACCCAGGCACGGCTGGCCGACGTCCTGGGGCTCTCAGCGCCGATGCTGTCCCAGCTGGCCAGTGGCCGCCGGGTCAAGATCGGCAACCCGGCCGTCGTCGGCAGGCTCCGGACCCTCGTCGACGTGGTGGAGTCAGGCCGAGTGCTCGACCCGACGCAGCTGGAGCAGGAGCTGGCCCGGGTGCACGCCGCGCAGGCGCCGCTGACGGGTCCATCGACGACGGCCGACCGTTCGACACTGCTCGGTGGCCTGCGCGCGGCGGCGTCGCCGGCCCAGCTGATCGCGGCTGCACAGGCCGTCGCACCGATATCGAAGGACCTGGCCGACCTGCTGGGCCGCGCTGCTGGAGGGAATGCACGTGGGTGAGGTCTTTGCGGGTCGCTACGAGCTGATCGACATGATCGGCGAGGGCGGCATGGGGGCGGTCTGGCGCGTACGCGACCTGCGCCGCGAACGGATCATCGCCGCGAAGGTGCTGCGCCAGTCCGACGCGGGTTCGTTGCTGCGCTTCATGCGCGAGCAGGGCGTACGCATCCATCACCCGCACGTCGTCACGCCGCTCGGCTGGGCCGGCGAGGACGACAAGGTGCTGTTCACCATGCCGATCGTCGAGGGCGGGTCGGTCTCGACTCTGGTCGGCGACTACGGCGCCCTGCCCGCGGCGTACGCCACTGAGCTGATCCGTCAGATGCTCACGGCGCTCGCCGCAGTCCACGACACCGGCGTCGTCCATCGCGACATCAAGCCGGCCAATCTGCTGCTGGACGCGACGGCCACGGACAAGCCACACCTGTGGCTCACCGACTTCGGGCTGGCCGTGGCGGTCGACGCTCCACGGCTGACGAGTCGCTCCGTCGTGATGGGGACGCCGGGCTTCCTGGCTCCTGAGCAGCTGCGTGGCGCGGACCCCGACCCGCGGTCGGACCTCTACGCCGCCGGCATGGTCGGCTTGCAGATGCTGACCGGCCATCGTCCTCGGCCGCAGATGCGGTCCGACCGTCTCGACCTCCCTCCCCGACCCGACGGGACGCCAGAGGCGTTGTGGGAGCTGATGATTCGGCTCGCAGACCCCGATCCTGACGGGCGTCCCGCCACCGCCCACGCCGCCCTCGAAGTCCTCGCCGACCCGTCGTTCGCGTGGGTCGAGCAGGGCGAGATCGAGGTCTTCCGGCAGATGCCCGACCTGCAGGGCGTCAGTGAGGGCGAGTTCCTACGTCCGGGCGAGGAGAGCGACCCGACCGGCAACGGGACGGACTTCGCGGCTCGGACCGGCAGCTCGACGCTGCCGCAGACAGCCGATGCGACGCTACGTCAGCCGGCCGTCGCTCCTCCGACGGCTGTGCCGATGCCGACGCGCGCCGCGGCTCGAGGCGCGACTCCGGCGTACGCCCCCGCAGGGACCTCGACAGCGTCACCGATCTACACCGGGGCTCAGGGACCCGCTGTCACCCCACGGAAGGGTGGTGGTCGAGGTCCGCTCGCGGTCCTGATCGGCGCGCCGCTCCTGGCGGCCCTCGCCGTGGCCCTGCTGGTCTGGGCTCCCTGGTCCGGTGGCGGCACGACCGACACGCAGACTCCCGGGCAGGCCGTGCAAGGCGGGACCTGCTCATTCCGTGATGCCGGGACGTTCGAGGGCGACCAGTCGGGCAAGCGGCTGGAGTGTGTGGTGCAGGGCGACCGCTACGTCTGGGCCAAGCCCTAGCTGGTCCGGCGTCGGGCGCGCAGGGCCCAGGCAACCGCAGCGGCGGCGAGCAGGACGACAAGGACGCCGCCGCCGATCCGCGCCCATGGTGTCGATGAGCCGTCACCGGACTTCTCGCTACCGACGCTCAACCGGCCGGCCGCGGGCTCGGCGACGGGCTGGTTGCCTGCGTTGACGTACGACGGGCCCTTGGTCGGCTGACCCTGTACGTCGATCGTGACGGTCGCGGGGAGGGGCTTGGCCTTGGCGGCACCGGCGGCGGCCTCCGCGTCGAACGGCACAGTCGTCACCGACACGTAGTACCAGCCGGGCAGGTCGGTCCACTGAGCGGCGTTCAGGCCGACCTTGCCGGTCGCGTCGGTGCCGTTCTTGTAGCTCAACGTGCGGTTGCCCCAGGCGACGGGCGCGGTGAAGCTGGACAACAGCTTGGAGTCGCCCTCATTGGCCGACAGCGTCGACTGGTCGCTGGAGGACGACGGGTCGATCGGAACACGCTGGGGCGTCCAGAGCGTCATGTTGGCGGTCGTCTGGACCGGCACGGCCACCTGCGAGCCGTTCTGCGGCAGCTGCACGGACGCGCCCAGGCGCTGACCCCACTCCAGCCGGACGCGGTAGTAGACCGTCTCGCCCAGACACAGGGTGACCGGGTAGCCGCCCGGCTTGAGAGTCGGTGCGTCGCTGAAGCCGTGGCCGGGCGCGACGGCCGGGCCGACGGCCTTGGGCTGGGTGACCAGCTCGCTCATCTGCGCTGCTGTCGCCGGAGTGCCGGTGCCCGTCGCCTTCGGCTCGCGGCTGACCAGGATCTCGGCCGGCAGGGGCTGGGCGGTGGCCGGGGCCTCGCGGGTGACCTCGACGAGGAACGACGTCGCCGTGGCGCACTTGTCGTCGTAGGAGGTGTCGCGGTCGGTGTCGGCGGCATCGACGAACGCTGTCGTCGACAGGAGCCAGAGGTTGTCGTCCTTGCTCACCCGGCTGTTGCTGCTGCTGATCGTGCTGCCACAGGACGTGTCGTTCTCGTCGGCGAGCTTGAGCTTGACCGACAGCTCGTGATCGTCCGTGGAGAAGTACGGCTGCCCCTTCTCCGTGGCGAATCCGCTGACCGTCACCACGAGTGACTCACCGGCGGACCGCTTCACGATGCCGAAACGGCTCGTCGTGTCCGTGGGGAGCGTGGTCCGTGACAAGCCCGGCTTCAGCTCGGGCGCCGAGCCGCTCGCGCTGTTGAGCTCGACCGGCGTGCCCTGGACGGTGAAGGGCGCAACCGGGTCGGCTGCGTACGCCGGGTGCGCGCCGAGCGCTGCACCCGTCGCGATGAGCAGGATGGCGCCGGCAGTCAGAAGTCGAGAAGGCACGGGGGACAGTATGGCTCGCTGCTCACACCGACATGCGACTGACGAAAGCACGCAGCTGATCGATGTTGCGGCACTCGTGCATGTCGACCACCCGCGCGTAGTCCAGCGCCAGCGAGTCGCCCGTGCCCCAAGAGGCCACCGGCTCGGGGTTGAGCCATGCGACGTGTCGTGCCTGGTCGCGGATCTGACGCAGCGCCGACAGGCGGGGCAGACCGTAGTTGGAGCGGGCGTCGCCGAGGATCAGCACGGTGCTGCGCGGTCCGATCGCCCCGAGATGCGTGCTGACGAAGCTGTCCAGTGACTGCCCGTAGCTGCTGCTCGCACCCCATCCGAAGACCTTGCGGGTGCGTACGACGGCACTGATCACGTCGTCCTCGAGGCGCGCGGCCTTGACGAGGTCGGTGATCTCATCGGTCGTGCTGACGAAGGCAAACACTCGAATCTTGTTGAACTGTGCGGAGATTGCCTGCATCAACGTCATCGTGAACCCGGAGAACCCGGCCACCGAACCGCTCACATCGCACAACAGCACGAGGTCGGGTCGGTGCGGGCGACGACGGGCGTACGCCGGGTCGACCGGGACGCCGCCCGTCGACATGGATCGGCGCAACGTCTTGCGGATGTCGATGCTGCCGCGGGACTGCTGCCGTTGGCGGGCGGTCAGCCGTGCGGCGAGCTTGCGCGCGAGTGGATCGATCGTCGCGCGCATCGCGACCAGCTCGCCGCCGCCCGGTCCGAGGAAGTCGCGCTTCTCGAGCGCGTCCTGCACGGCGTAGCGCGAGATCCGTTGGCTGCCACGCACCTCGGCGTTGCGACGTCGGGCCTCGGTCTCGACCCGGCGCCGGAACGCAGCGACCCGGCCCCGCATCTCGTCCCGCTCGATCCGGTCCGTCAGCTGTTCGCGTCGCTGCGTGGCACCGCCGCCCGATCCGGCGCCCTGCCCCTGGCCTGCCGCGCCGCTGCCACCCCCGCGCTCACCTTCATCGTCCTGACCATCGCCGTCAGCGCCCATCGCCCGGGCTCGCTCCAATGCACCGACGATCGCGGTCTGCGGAGCGAGCTGTTCGAGAGCCTGTGCGGCCGACCAGCCTGCCTCCGGGTCGTCGGGGCGAACGACGCCGAGCTGGTCGAGCGCGGTCGCCGCCAGCCGGTCGAGCTCAGCCTTGTCACCTCGAGCGAGGGCGTCCATCAGCATGTCGCGTACGACATCGGCCGCCTCGCGAGGCGAGCTCGCCTCGTCGAGGCGCGCGTCCGGCGTACCGCTGCGAGCACCGACGGCAGCGGGGAAGTAGATGTCGAAGACCTGGTCGAAGACGTCGCGCTGCCCGGCTCGGCGGAGGAAGGCGCTCGCGAGGCCCTCCCGGAGCAGCTCTCGGTCGTCCATGCCCAGCGCCTGGATCACGGCGCCCGCATCGGCGACCTCGCTCGTACCGACCCGCAGGCCGTGTGTGCGCAGCGACGTCGCGACCTCGACGAGTCGGTGAGCGAGCACCGAACCCGTTGCGGCGGAAGGAGATTCAGCCGGCAAGGGCGCGGTCGAGGTCGAGGTTCTTGGTGGCGGCGCTGATGTCGTCGTGGTGCTTGAGCACCACACCGAGGCTGCTGCGCACCAGCTCGGGATCGAGCTCTTCGGCACCCATCGCGATCAGGGTGCGGGCCCAGTCGACGGTCTCGGCGACCGACGGAGCCTTGCGCAGATTGAGGTCGCGCAGCGCGTTGACGACCCGGACCACGGACGTGGTCAGAGCCTCACTGAGCTCAGGCGCCTGGAGCCGCACGATGCGCTCCTCGAGCTCGGGATCGGGGTAGTCGACATGCAGGAACAGGCAGCGGCGGCGCAACGCCTCGGACAGCTCACGCGTGGCGTTGGAGGTGAGCACGACGAACGGCTGGGTGCGCGCCGTGATGGTGCCGAGCTCGGGCACCGTGACCTGGAAGTCGGACAGGATCTCCAGCAGGAGACCCTCCATCTCCTCGTCTGCCTTGTCGAGCTCGTCCACGAGCAGCACGACGGGCTTCTCGCTGCGGACCGCCTTGAGCAGCGGGCGGGCCAGCAGGAACTCCTCGGCAAAGATGTCCGAGCGCACCTCGTCCCAGGCAGCCTCGCGCTCCGCGGTGATGCGCAGCAGCTGCTTGGCGTGGTTCCACTCGTAGAGCGCGCGGGCCTCATCGACGCCCTCGTAGCACTGCAGGCGTACGAGCTCGGCGCCACTCGCGCGACTCACCGCCTTGGCGAGCTCGGTCTTGCCGACCCCAGCGGGGCCCTCGACGAGCAGTGGCTTGCCCAGCGTGTCGGCGAGGAAGACCGTGGTGGCGATCGCCGACGAGGCGAGGTAGCCGACGTCGGCGAGCGTCGTACGGGCCTGCTCGACCGACGTGAAGGTGGGCTGGTGGTCCGCGCTCATGCGCTCCATCCTCGCTTACGCGCCCTGAGAGCTGTCTGGTGCCAGTCCAGGCGTCGATGCGCAAGTACGACTCCGGTGCCTGCTCGCTGACCGCGAGCCGTCGGCTGCGGGATGTCGGTGGCCGATGGCAGAGTCGGTCCATGGCAGGCATACGAGATCTGAGTGGCTGGGTCGGCGTGGTGCTCAATGCGCCCGACGCCCGCACGCTGGCGGCGTTCTATCGCGATCTGCTGGGCTGGGACCTGGTCGGTGACGACCCGCACTTCGTGGCGATGGGCATGCCCGGAGCGCCGGCCAACCTGGCGTTCCAGACGGAGTCGCTCTATGAGCGGCCGACCTGGCCGGCTGAGTCGGGTAAGCAGCAGATGATGCTGCACCTTGACATCGGCGTGCGCTCGCTCGACAAGGCCGTGGAGGACGCGGTCGCGCTGGGCGCCGAGCTGCCCGAGCACCAGCCGCAGGACGATGTCCGGGTGCTGCTCGATCCGGCCGGCCACCCGTTCTGCTTGTACGTCGACACGGACTGATTGCACCGCACCGGACTACCCGCCCAGGCACGGCCGACTACCCCGCCGATCGGGCCACTGGTAGGGGTGGAATGACCAGCGAACTCACACCCGCCAGTGCACAAAACGGCGGGGTAGTGGTGACGGGAGAGGTTGGCCTACTCGCTCGTGAGCGAACGCAGGTCGGCTTGGCAGCGGCGTTCGAGGGTGGACAGCTCGGCGAGGGAGTCCTCGATGTCCTGCCGGCGACGCTCCAGGTCGGCCCGCCGGTCCGCGATCTGATCGAGCAGGTAGGTGAGCTGACCCGCCTCACCGGGCTGCTCGTCGTACATGTCGATGATCGTGCGAATTTCCTCCAACGGGAAGCCGATTCGCTTGCCACGCACGATCAGCGCGAGCCGCGTGCGATCGCGCCGATGGAAGATCCGGACCGTGCCGCGTCGCTCGGGCGTGACGAGCCCGAGCTCCTCGTAATGACGGATCGTCCGGTGCGTCACCTCGAACTCGTCGGCCAGCTCGGCGATCGACCACGTTCGGGTCGTCTCGACAGCAGCGGGCCGGGTTGTCATAGCGCCCCAGCGTGCTTTACGTTGACGTCAACGTCAAGTACGTGACCGCAGTCACCTCTGTGGTCGCCGTCGAGAAAAGGTGCGATCCCGCCGATGTTCGAGCTGACCAAGGACCACGAGGACTTTCGCCGCGTCGTACGCGACTTCGCTGAGCGAGAGGTCGCCCCGCACATCGCCCAGTGGGACCGGGACCACCACTTCCCCTCGCACCTGGTGCCGCAGATGGGTGAGCTCGGATTCTTCGGCCTGGTCGTGCCGGAGGAGTACGGCGGCGCCGGGCTCGAGGAGGGCGGCTTCACCTACCTCTGCCTCGCTATCGAGGAGCTCGGACGGGTCGACCAGTCCGTCGGCATCACGCTGTCGGCCGGCGTCGGCCTCGGCATCAACCCGATCCTGACCTACGGCACCGACGAGCAGAAGAAGGCCTTCCTGCCTGACCTCGTCGCGGGCAAGACGCTTGCCGGTTTCGGACTGACCGAGCCGGACGCAGGCTCGGACGCCGGCGCCACGCGTACCCGGGCCGCTCTGGCCGACGGCCAGTGGACCATCAACGGTGCCAAGGCGTTCATCACCAACTCGGGCACGGACCGTACGTCGGTGGTCACCGTCACCGCCAAGACCGGTGAGCGTGCGGACGGGCGTCCTGAGATCAGCGCGATCATGGTGCCGTCCGGCACGGAGGGCTTCACCGTCGAGCCGGCGTACGACAAGCTCGGCTGGCACGCCTCCGACACGCATGGCCTGACGTTCACGAATTGTGCTGTGCCAGAAGGCAATCTGCTGGGGGAGCGGGGCGCTGGCTTCAAGCAGTTCCTCAAGACGCTGGACGACGGCCGAGTGGCGATTTCCGCGCTCGCGGTCGGTCTCGCGCAGGCGTGCCTCGAGCAGGTGACCGAGTACTCCAAGACGCGCACGGCGTTCGGCAAGCCCATCGGCATCAACCAGGGCGTGTCCTTCCAGGTGTCCGACCTCGCGGTCATGGTCGAGGCAGCGCGGCTCCTGACCTATAAGGCCGCCTGGCTCAAGGACGAGCTGGAGGCCGGTCGGCGCTCGGTCGCCGAGGTCAAGCAGGCGGCCGCGATCTGCAAGCTCTACTCGACCGAGGCTGCGGTGACCGCGACCCGCATCGCAACACAGATCTTCGGTGGCAACGGCTTCATGGAGGAGTACCCCGTGGCACGGTTCTACCGTGACGCCAAGATCCTGGAGATCGGTGAGGGTACGTCCGAGGTGCAGCGCATGGTGATCGCGCGCGGGCTGGGACTGCCGCAGTGACCGAGCACCCGACAGACCCCAGGGTCGAAGACGTACGCGGGCGGCTCAAGGCGGCGTACGACGCGTCGGCCACGCCGCCGGAGAAGGCCAAGGCCAAGCTCGACTCCCAGAACAAGCTCTACGTGCGCGACCGGATCGCGCTGCTCTTCGACGAGGGCAGCTTCGTCGAGGACGGCCGCTATGCCAACGCCACGGCGCAGGGCCTGCCTGCGGACGGTGTCGTCACCGGTCGGGGCACGGTCGATGGCCGTGCCGCGATCGTGGTCGCCAACGACCCAACCGTGAAGGCCGGCTCGTGGGGCGCGCGCACGGTCGAGAAGATCGTCCGCGCGACCGAGGCCGCGCTCCGCGAGGAGCTGCCGGTCTTCTGGTTCGTCGACTCCGCCGGTGCGCGCATCACCGATCAGGTCGAGCTGTTCCCGGGCCGTCGCGGCGCAGGGCGGATCTTCCACAACCAGGTGGCGCTGTCGGGCAAGGTCCCGCAGATCTGCTGCCTGTTCGGGCCGTCGGCCGCCGGCGGCGCCTACATCCCGAGCTTCACCGACATCATCGTCATGGTCGAGGGCAACGCGTCGATGTACCTCGGTAGCCCCCGCATGGCCGAGATGGTCGTCGGCGAGAAGGTCACGCTCGAGGAGATGGGCGGTGCGCGGATGCACTGCACCGTCAGTGGCGTCGGCGACCTGCTCGCCTCCGACGACACCGAGGCGATCGAGCTCGCCAAGCTGTACTTCTCCTACGTCCCGTCGTCCTGGCAGGTCGAGCCGCCGTCGTACGTCGGTGAGGAGCCCGCGGAGCCGCTCACCCCGCGTACGGTCCCGGAGGTCGAGTCCCAGCCGTTCGACGTGCACGAGGTCATCGACGGGCTGGTCGACGACGACAGCTTCTTCGAGATCAAGCCGTTGTTCGCGGCTGAGCTGGTTGTCGGGTTCGGTCGGATGGACGGCAAAACCGTTGGCATCGTTGCGAATAACTCGATGGTCAAGGGCGGTGTGCTGTTCACCGACAGTGCGGACAAGGCCTCGCGCTTCATCTGGATGTGCGACGCCTACTCGATCCCGCTGATCTACCTGACCGATGTGCCGGGCTTCATGATCGGCTCCGAGGTCGAGCGCGGCGGCATCATCCGGCACGGCGCCAAGATGGTCTCGGCCGTCTCCTCGGCGACCGTGCCGCAGTTCTGCGTCGTGCTGCGCAAGGCCTACGGCGCCGGTCTCTATGCCATGGCCGGGCCCGGTTTCGGGCCGGATGCCACGCTCGCGCTGCCGACTGCGCGGATCGCCGTCATGGGTGCCGAGGCGGCCGTGAATGCGGTGTACGCCAACAAGATTGCCGCCATCGAGGACGAGGCGGAGCGAGCGGCATTCATCGCGAAGATGCGCGAGGAGTACCTCGAGGACGTCGACATCGAACGCCTCGCGGCCGACCTCGTGATCGACGGCATCATCGAGGCCGACGAGCTGCGCGCCGAGCTGCTCAAACGACTGCAGTATGCCTCCCGTCGCGACCGCGCCTTCAGCACCCGGCGGCGGGCCATCCCGCCCGTCTGAGTCGGCTTGCTGGGACGTTTGTTTGGCGTTTCAGCGACATTCACACCGGATCGTCCAGGGGGCGATTTAGGGCGACTTCCAAGGCTCATCTGGACCATGTCCAGTCGGTACGTTGAAGTCGGCGGGCCGGTCCGTGCCGACTCGCGAGGTCACCAGTACGACGTATCGGTCTGGGGCGTATGCAGGCCGATTCGAAGGAGGTACGGGGGTGAGCTCCGACGGCGATTCTGCGGGTCGCAGGCTGTGGTCGATCCCGGCCTGGCGCTACGCGTTCCCCGCTGCCGTCATCTCCAAGCTCGGCGACCTCGTCTTCGACCTCACGATCGTCCTGTGGATCAGCACCGACATCGCCAAGGGTGAGACCTGGGCGCCCGCCGCTGTCGGCGGGGTGCTGATCGCGGCCGCTCTGCCGGTTCTGCTGGTCGGGCCCATCGCCGGCGTCTACGCCGATCGGTCCGACCGTCACGCGATCCTGGTGCGTAGCAACGCCGTTCAGGCCATCGCGATCGCAAGCCTGCTGCTGATCCCGATCCTCGGCGACCGGCTCAGCCGGACGGCCGACCTGGTCTGGATCTTTGCCGCGATCGTGCTCACGAGCGCGGCCGGTCAGTTCTTCACGCAGGCACGCACGGCGATGATCGCCAAGACGATCCCGGACGAGCTGCGCACGTCGGCGTACTCACGGCAGGGCTCGGCCAACAGCCTTCTGGCGATTGCCGGTCCGCCCCTGGCCGCGCCGCTCTACGTCGCGCTCGGCGCCAGTGCCGCCCTGACCGTCAACGCACTGTCGTTCGTGGTGTCCTCGATCCTGCTGGGCCTCGTGAAGTGGGACTCCAAGCCCGACCATGCCGCCGCCGCGCAGTCGTTCTGGGACTCGCTGCGGGCCGGCATCCGCACCGTGTCGACGCACCGGCTGCTGCTGGCCGTCACGATCGCGCTGACGATCGTCACGTTCGCGACCGGCATGATCAACGTGCTCGAGGTCTTCTTCGTCACCGACGTGCTGCACAGGCAAGCGGGACTGCTCGGAGTGCTGCTCATGTGTTTCGCGATCGGCACTCTGGTCGGCACCCTGACGGCGCCGCGCATCGAGCGGCGGCTCAGCGCGGCCTCGATCTTCGTGTGGTCACTGATCCTGGTCGGAATCGGCATCGTGCTCTACTCGCGGATGACCTCGATCGTCCCGGCGGTCGTGCTGTTCTTCCTGCTGGCCATCCCGCTGGGTGCGGCCAACACGGTGTTCATGCCGATGATCATGCGCTCGGTGCCGTCCGAGCTGCTCGGGCGCGCGACGGTCGCCATCTCGGTGTTTCCGACTGTCGCGAGCCTGGCCTCGATGGGCGCGACCGCGTGGGTGGTCAGCACCGTCATGCAGGACCTGGACACTGATGTCGCGGGCCTGCACTTCGGACCCGTCGACACGGTTTTCACGGTCTCCGGGCTGATCATGATCGCCACGGGTCTGCTGGTGTGGCGCCCGATCGCGGCGGCGCAGTCCGACCGGACTGGGACGCCTGGCCGCTCTGGGACGCCTGGCCGCACCGTCGGGGCGGATGGTCCGGACTCGTCTCACACGATGCGCGCTGCGACGACGCGCCCCCGACGTACGGCCGGCAAGCACTTCGCCAAGTGACCTGAGCGGCGTACGGCTCAGGCGCGCAGGTCGTGCCAAGCGATGTCGATCTCGGTCAGCATCTCGCGGACCAACGGAAGGCTGAGGCCGACGACGTTGTGGTAGTCGCCCTCGATGCCCCGGACATACGCGCCGCCGAGACCGTCGATCTTGAAAGCCCCTGCTACGTCTAGGGGTTCGCCGGTTGCGACGTACGCCGCGATCTCGTCTGCGGTCAGCGTCGCGAAGTGCACGGTCGTCGAGGCCACCGCCCCGAAGGTGGCACCCGTACCGTCGTCGCGGTTGTCGATCACCCAGTGGCCGGAGTGCAGTACGCCCGACTGGCCGCTCATCTGGGCCCAGCGCTCAGCGGCCTCCGCGGCGTCGGCGGGCTTGCCGTAGGTCTGACCGTCCAGCTCCAGCACCGAGTCGCAGCCGAGGACAACAGGGCTCTCGGGTACGTCGTCGGGCTCGTTGTCCGTGATGGTCGCCGCGACCGCCTCGCACTTGGCCCGCGCGAGCAGCAGCGCGACGTCCTCCGGTGCCAGCTCGCCGAACTCGGTCTCGGCGCGTTGCACGAGAGCCGGCTCGTCGACGTCGGACACCACGACGGTGGGCTCGACGCCCGCGCTGCGCAGCGTTGCGAGACGGGCAGGTGAGGCCGAGGCCAGGACCAGGGGGATCGCCATGCCCAGAGGGTAGCGACGCCCACGCGACGCCCGCGCGACGCCTGCGCGACGCGTCAGACCGGCAGGGCCTGCGGTACGTCGACCGGACCGGCCGGTGTACCCGCCAGCTCACCGCGCAGCACGTCGCGCACGTAGGAGAAGTAGCGCTCCACGTTGGTCACAGCCTGCGGGAAGTCGGGCACGGTGCAGGTGACGTAGGTGTGCGCCGGCATCCGGTTGATCCAGACGTTGACGTCGTCGTCGTCACCGCCGCCGGTGACGCCGAAGAAGCGCTGCTCCAGCCAGGCGTCCTGCCCGGGGATCTTGCGGCCGTCGAGGTAGGACACGATGCGCGGCCGCTCGGTGCTGTTGGCATCGAAGCCGAACATCTCGGACAGGATCTCCAGCACCCGCACCGCCGGCACTTCCTGTGACGCGCGGCCGTCGCGGAACGCCTGTCGGGTCGAACGCGCGATGTCCATGAGCGAGGCGTCGGCCGGGGCGTCGACGTGCACGGGCATGACGTTGATGAACCAGCCCATCGCGGCGGCGGTCTCGGGCGTGAGGCGGGTGCTGACCGGATTGAAGAACCGGTACGCGCTCTGGCCGGCGAGGTCGCGAGCGGCAGCCGCGCAGGCGGCGTACACGAGGGCGGGGAACGTCGCCCCAGCCTCACGGGCGACGACCTCGAGCGCGTCGGTCTCGGCGGCGGTGAGCAGGTCGTAGCGCTCGGAGCGGATCGGTCGCTTGTCGCCCTTCTCCAGCCCGAGGTCCATCGGAAAGCGCGGCGAGCCCTCGAGGTCCTTGAGTGCGTAGTCGGTCCAGTACGCCACGGCCGGGTGCTCACGGGTGATCGACTCGGCGGCGGCTCGCTCGGCCTGCGCGAACTCGAGGTAGCTGGCCACCTCGGGGAGCTCGGCGGGCGTGCCGGTGGTCTCCTCGCGGTAGAGCGCGTTGACCTCCTCGAAGGCCACCAGGATGCTGAAGCCGTCGCTGTAGGTGTGGTCGCTGCCGGCGTACATCACGGCGTGCGCGTCGCCCTGGACGGCGGCGAAGCCGTAGCCGAGCCGGTCCAGCGGCGTGCAGACCTTGTCGAAGAGCCGCCCGACATAGGTATGGGTGCCACCGGGGGAGGCCGCCGTGCCGACCACGCGGGGGACGACCTCGATGTCGGCCGGGTCCAGCTGGACGCGCTCATAACCGTCACCTGCGACGCGGAACCAGCCGTGCATGACCGCGTGCCGCCGCACCCAGGCGGTCAGCGCACGACCCATAGCCTCGAGGTCGAGCTCACCGGGCAGGTCGAACGCCATCCCGATCCAGCTGGCGTCCCGCTTGCCGTCCCGCTCCATCGCCAGACGCAGGCCGATGTGCGTCTCCTGCATGTACGACGGCCGGTCGCCGGTGACCGGCGCGCGCTCGATGGCAGCGAGGGTGCGCTCGCTCGGCTCCCAGGTGATCAGCCGGCCGGCCACCGTCTCGTGCTTCTCGAGGCGGGTCATCTGCATGGGTCAGGCTCCTTGGGCGTCGGGCAGGAAAGCGGTCGAGGCGTCGAGCAGCTCATCGCGCATGCTCAGCGCCAGCCGGTGCACCCAAGAGGTGCACCGCGGGGTCTGTGGGTAGCGGATCTCCAGGTAGGTCCCGTGCGGCAGGCAGCTGATCCAGGCGTGCACCTGAGCGCCCGGGGCAACCGGTCCGAGCAGCACCTGCGCCTCGCTGTCGGCCCAGCCCTCCCAGCCCGGGCAGCGTCGACCGTTGATGTAGGACAGCACCAACGACGGCTCCAGCTCGGCGTCCAGCAGCTCGGCCGCAAGAGGCAGGGGTACGTCGGCGGCCGGCTGCGAGGCGTCCCACGCCTCAGCCGTCGCCTGGGTCACCTCGGCCAGGTCCGCGTGCTTCGGTGCGTTCACCGTCATGGGCGCGACGCCGGCGAACCAGCCGACAGCGGAGGCCAGCGCGGGCGTCGCGCGGTTGTGCGTCGACATCAGCGCGGTGAGTCTGCTGCTGCCCTCCTCGAGCATGAGCGCGTGCACCAGCAGGGCGATGAAGCCGACGCCGACGGGCGTCTGCGCCGCGCGCAGGTGACCGATGAAGTGGTTGGTCTCCGTGGGTGAGGCGATGAGGTGGGACTCGACCGTGTGCCGGTGACGTGCGCCCCGGCGTACACCGGACGCGGACGGCAGCGCCGGGAGCCGACGGTGCTCATCAAGGGCCGCACTCCACCGCTCCAGACCGGACTCCACGTCGCCCGTCGTGCACAGCTCCTGCTCGGTCACGGCGAAGTCGACGTAGCTGCCCACCTGTGGTGGTGCCTGGCGGTGCAGATCGGCGAGCTCGGCCACGCTGAGGTAGGCGGAGTAGCCGTCGAAGGTGCCGTGGTCGAAGGCCGCCAGCAGCGTGGTGCCCTCGGCGCCGTCGACCGTCACGAACGCCGCGGACGGCCAGGCGAGGGGATGGGTCTCGGCGGCGAGGTGCGCGGCCGCGACGTCGTGGGCGGAGTCCGCGTCGGCGTACTCCGCGAGGACCTGTGGCTCGAACGTCACGATGCCAGCCGGGAGCGTACGACGGACGAGGCGCCCGCCGTCCCGCGTCACGAAGCCGCTGCGCAGGCTCTCGTGCCGGTCCACGTAGCGGGCGAGCATCGATGCGACGCTGTCCTCCGTCGCATTGCCGAGCCGGCATGAGAAGCCGATCCACGGAGCGGGCTGCTCGTCGTGGGGGCGGGTGGTGCCGACCTGCTTCGCGCGGTGCAAGTGGGCGCGCTGGTTGAAGGTGGGCGGGCGGGGGTCGAGCGTGGTGGCGGCGTACGAGCGGTGGGTCTGCTCGCAGGGGCGCCAGGCGACGATGCGACCTGCGCCGACATGCTCTCGGTCGAACTGAAAAATGCGCACGGGACCTCCCAGATGCCTGGTCGGGCGAGAAGGTAAGGGGGGTGGTCACGGCAACCTTGCCGGCGACCGCAGCAACGTTAGGGCACGAAGTTCAAGCGTTGGTCAAGAGAGAACAGGGCGCCTTCAAATCACGAGTGACGTTGGGCACAAAGGGAATTCGCGGGTGACGTGAGTCACCCGATCAGCCCAGCAGGTTGTGCTTGAAGCACCAGCGCCATGCCTCGCCCGGCTCGAAGGAGCGCATGACGGGGTGGCCGGTCTCCTCGTAGTGGCGGGTCGCGTGCCGGCTCACCGAGGAGTCGCAGCAGCCGACGTTGCCGCAGGTGAGGCAGAGCCGCAGGTGGACCCAGGTGGTGCCTTCGCGGATGCACTCCGGGCACTCGTCGTGGGTCTCGGGCTCGACCGACGAGTCGGCGTCGCGCAGGTCCTCGCAGCCGCCTTTGCGCCCCTCAGGGGTCAGCAGCATCCGGTCGCGCATCTGCTCCTCGCGATCTCCGATCGAGGCGATCATCGACTCCTCGATGTCGAGTGAGCTCATCACCGTTCGCAGTATGTCGTGGTCCAGGAGTCCGTGGTCGCGCATCTTCAGGACCTTGGTGCGCTCGGCCTGCAGCATGGCGGTCCGAAGCCGCCGGTAGACCTCGGTCGGTGCCTCCGAGTCGTCGCGGCCGCCGCCCAGGCGCTCCCAGGCGAGGTTGGCCCGCCGCTCGGCCTGCGCACGCAGCGCGTGCTCGATGTCCGCGGGCACGGGCGGCGCGTCGGGGTCCTCGATGACCCGGTCCAGCTCGGCGCCGCCTGCGCGCACGGCGGCCTGGGTGACCTGCGCGGCCTGCAGCGCGTCCTCACGCGGGTCGGGTGCGTGCAGATCCAGCCGTCGCGACAGCCAGCCCAGCGAGAAGCCCTGGATGATGAGGGTGCCGACGGTGACCACTAGGGCGATGAGCACGATCGCCTCGCGCTGCGGGAAGTTCTCCGGCAGCAGGAAGGCCGCCGCCAGCGTCACCACACCGCGCATGCCGGCCCAGGAGATGATCGCCGCCTCCCGCAACGAGAGCGCGTTGGCGAGGGAGAACGGGCGCTTCCACAACCAGGCCAGCGGCATCACGAAGATCGGCCGCAGCAGCATCACGGTCACCAGGACGCCGAGGCTGACGAGCAGTGCCGAGCCGAGCCCGATGTTGGGATCGTGCACGACCGCGTCGACGATCGTGCGGGTCTGCAGGCCGATCAGCAGGAAGACGAGGTTCTCGAGCAGGAACTGGATGGTCGACCAGTTCATCCGCTCGTAGACCCGCGACTGGGCGGTCTGGATGATCGGCGCCTTGTGTGCCAGCAGCACGCCGCAGACGACGACCGCGATGACACCCGAGGCGTGTGCCCCGTCGATGTTGATCTCCTCCGCAGGCAGGTACGCCAGCCACGGGGACAGGAACGAGATCGCCACATCGGTGACGGGTTCGGTCACGTGCGTGCGGACGTACGCGATGACCTTGAACGCGATCAGCCCGACGACCGCGCCACCGATCGAGGCGATGAGGAAGTCGCGGGACGCGATGAAGAGTGAGGCGCCGCCGGCAGTGACGGCGGCCGCAGCAGCTGTCCGGACGGTCACCAGCGCGGTGGCGTCGTTGAACAGCGACTCGCCCTCGAGGATCGTGACGACACGTTTGGGCAGCCCGATTCTGCGAGCCACCGCCGTTGCGGCCACGGCATCCGGGGGAGCCACCACGCCACCCAGCGCGAGGGCCGCAGCGAAGGGGATGGCCAGCCCGAGCCAGCTGTGCAGCAGCAGCCAGGCCACGACGCCGACGCCGAGCGCGGTGAACAGCACGAGGAACACCGACAGCGACAGGATCTGGATGCGGTTGCGTCCGAGATCGATCAGCGACGTCTGCGACGCGGCCGCGAACAGCAGCGGCGGCAGGAACCCGAGCAGGATGACCTCGGGGTCGACCTCGAACGGGAACGGCATCCACGGCAGGTAGGACGCCAGCGCCCCCAGCGCGGTGAGCACCAGGGGCGCGGACAGGCTGACGCGACGCGACAGGGTCGTGATGATGACGACCGTGGCGACGAGCAGCAGGATGGGGAGGGCGACGTCCACCGGGTCATCCTTCCACCGCGCAGCGGCGGGTTACGCCGCTATCCGGCCAGGGCCTCCCGCAGCGTGTCCAGGCCGAGCCCGCCGAGGTCGAGCGCGCGACGGTGGAAGGCCTTGAGGTCGAAGGCGTCGCCCTCGCGGGTCTTGACCTCCTCACGCAGCTGCAGCCACAGCCGCTCGCCGATCTTGTACGACGGAGCCTGGCCCGGCCAGCCGAGGTAGCGGTCCAGCTCGAATCGCAGGAAGCCCTCGGCCATGTCGGCGTGCGCGTTGAGGAACTGCCAGGCCTTGTCGTAGGTCCAGTCGCCGCCACCGACCTCGGCCGGCGCCTCGAACCCGCAGTGCACACCGATGTCGAGCACGACGCGGGCCGCGCGCAGCGACTGACCGTCGAGCATGCCGAGTCGGCTGCCCGGGTCATCGAGGTAGCCGAGCTCCTCCATCAGCCGCTCGGCATAGAGCGCCCAGCCCTCGCCGTGACCCGAGGTCCACACGTCCATCCGGCGCCAGGAGTTCAGCAGCTCGGAGCGGTACATCGTCTGGGCGACCTGGAGGTGATGGCCAGGGACACCCTCGTGATAGACGGTCGTCAGCTCGCGCCAGGTGCCGAACTGCTCGACACCCTTGGGCACCGACCACCACATGCGCCCCGGACGGGAGAAGTCCTCGCTCGGGCCGGTGTAGTAGATGCCGCCGGACTGGGTCGGCGCGATCATGCACTCGATCGTGCGCACCGGGTCGGGGATGTCGAAGTGCGTGCCGCCAAGCTCCGCGATCGCCTCGTCGGCCTTCTCCTGCATCCACGCCTTGAGCGCGTCGGTGCCGTGCAGCTGGTAGGCCGGGTCATCGTCCAGAACCTTCATGGCCTCCTTGACCGAGGCGCCCGGCTTGATCTGCTGGGCGACCTTGCCCATCTCGGCGGTGATGCGCGCGAGCTCTTCCTGACCCCAGGCGTACGTCTCCTCCAGGTCGACCTTCGCGCCGAGGAAGCGACGGGAGTGCAGGGGGTAGATCTCGCGCCCGCAGCCGTCCGTCTCGGGCGCCTGCGGCAGGAACTCGGCGCGCAGGCGCTCGCCGGCCTTGGCGTACGCCGACGCCGCGGCCTGGGCGGCCTTCTCCAGGTCCGTACGCACCGCGTCGGGGAGGGTGTCGCCGTCGCCGGCCTTCGCGTTCTTGACGAGGCTGGCGAAGTAGCCGTCGTCGGCGGTGTGGTCGACGGTCTGCGTGATGCACGCCTCGACCTGACGACGGGCGCTGACCGAGCCGCGCTCGGCGCCTGCGGCCAAGGACTCGAACCACTGGTCGAGGGCCTTCGGCATGGCGTTCAGGCGGCCGGCGATGTGTGACCAGTGCTCGCCCGTGTCGGTCGGCATCAGGTCCAGGACGTCGCGCATCTCCTGCAGCGGGGAAGCGATGACGTTGAGATTCATCAGCTCCAGACCGGCCTCGTGGACCTCCTGGGCGAGGCCAAGCCGCTCGCGCATCGCCGAGATGGTCACCCGGTCGACGTCATCGGTCGCCTCGACACCGTCCAGGGACGTGAGGACGTCGGCTCGCAGACGGGCGTGCGCATCGAGCCCGGCCGGTGAGAAGTCGTCGAGCTCCTCCTCGTGGCCCTCGATCCCGAGGTAGGTCTGCCCGATCGGGCTGAGCGCCAGCTGATCCTCGTGGTAGCGCTCAGCGATCGCGTCGACGGCGGTGGGCGTGCGGGTGGGAGTGGTGTCGGTCACCTCTGGACTCTAGGCAGAGTGACATCGGTCGGGCCACACAGTTGTCGAACTGTCTGGGCCCGCGTGCGCCGTACCCCCGCTAGCGTCGCACCATGACAACGTCCCATGTGAATGGTCAGGCCCGGCGTACGACGTGGACGCGTGCCGTCATCGGCGTCGTCGCGGCGTTCGTGATGGTCCTCGGGGCGGCTGCTCCGGCGCGCGCAGCCAGTCCGGTCAAGATCGCGAATGTCGGTGCCTGGGCTGAGAACTCGGTGACCTTGCCGAACGGCGACATCATCGTGTCAGGCGACGGGCTGCAGCGGATCGACCACGACACGCACGCCGTCACCAAGGTCGCCGACGTGAGCGGGCCGGGCGGCCTGGTGCTCAAGGGGGACACGGTCTACTTCGCGGCAGGCGTCAGCCCCGCCAATGTGATTCAGCACCATGCGACCATCGAGTCGCTCGACCTGTCGACCGGGCAACGCGCGGTGGTGCTGTCGGGTCTGCCGTTCATCAACGGCCTCGGTCTGCTGCCCGACGGCTCTCTCGTGTTCACCGCGACGATCGATCTGACCTTGTCCGGTGTCTACCGCACCTCATCGGACCTGAGCACCTATCACCGGATCAACACCACGATCCCCACGCCCAACGGACTCACAGTCGGTCCGGACGGCCAGATCTACGTCGGCTCGACGGTGCAGGGCACGATCACCCGCGTCGACCCGACGTCGGGTGCGGCGAGCGGTGTCACCGGCAGGCTGCCGCTGATCGACGACCTCACGTACGCCCCCGACGGCTTCCTCTACGCCGCCACCAACACCGGCTGCATCGTGCGCGTCGACCCGCGCACGGGTGCCCGCACCACCGTAGCCAGCGGACTGCTCGGGGCGACCAGTGCCAAGACGTACGACGCCACCCAGGTCGTCGTGACGACGATCCCGGGTGACGTCTCGCTCGTGCCGACGAGCTGAGTGTCAGCTGCGACGAGCGGTCAGCAGGAGGTACTCCCACTGCATCCGACCGTTGCCCAGGTCGTGCTGCGCAGCGAGGTCCACGAGCGCCTGGTCCAGGGCGGCGATCCGGTCGGCATCGTCGCCGAGGGACGTGTAGACCGCGATGGTCGGGCCGTACGCCGCCTTGAAGAAGTCGCGGAACTCCTCCGGGCGGGCGAAGCAGGTCACCTCGAGCAGCTCCTTGCGCGCGGACACGTCCGTGACGCGGTCGCCGAGCAGCCCCCGTACGTGTGCCTCGTCGCCCCACAGCGGCGGCGGCTGCGCGCCGGGAGGCGGCGCGGGAGCGTACGGCTTCAGCGCCGCGAACAGCTGGCCGATGAACCCCTGCGGGGTCCAGCTGACCAGCCCGAGCGATCCGCCGGGCCGCAGCACGCGGACCAGCTCATCGGCGCTGTCCTGGTGGTGCGGCGCAAACATCACGCCGACGCAGGACATGACGGTGTCGAACTCGCCGTCCTCGAAGGGCAGGGACTCGGCATCGGCCTCGCTCCACGTGAGCACGGCTCCCTGGGCCGCGGCCTCCTTGGCGCCGATCTCGAGCAGCTCCGGGGTGAGATCGGTCGCCACGACCCGGCCGCCCTCGAGCGCCGCGGGAATCGCCGCATTGCCCGTCCCGGCCGCCACGTCGAGCACGTGGTCTCCCACGCGAATCTCTAATGCCTGCACCAGAACTCGGCCGAGATCGGGGATGACGTCTCCCGCCACAGCGGAGTAGTCGCCCGAGGCCCACATGGCACGGTGCCGGGCCTTGAGCTCGTGATCGAGGGTGGTCTGCTGGGTCATGTCGTTCTCCTTTGAACGGGTGATCTCAGGGTCGGTGGGCGTGCTCCGGGCCGCTAGTTCCAGGTCTGAAGCGCTCACGGTTCACGATCTGTACTGGTGCGCCGGTCGGTCCGGGCGTCTACTGGGGGTGGGGAGCGGTGAAGGAGGGAGCACCCACTTCAACGAGCTGCGGCGCGGCAACCCCAAGATGTCGCCGGCCCTGCTGTCCAAACGGCTGCGCAGCCTCGAGCGCGCGGGAGTCGTACGGCGCACCGTCGACCACGGTCGCGCGGCGTACACGCTGACCGAGTGCGGTATGGAGCTGCGCCCGGTCGTGGAGGGCTTGGGCGCGTGGGGCGTGCGCTGGATCGGCGAGCTCGGCGAGGCCGACCTTGACCCGCACCTGCTGATGTGGGACATCAAGCGCACGGTGCCGCTGGACGCCTGGCCGCGGGCGCGGACCGTGGTGGCGTTCCGGTTCGCCGATGTGAGCCCACAGGTGGCGCGCTGGTGGCTGTGCGTCGCCGACGGCGCCATCGACGTGTGCGACTTCGACCCAGGTTTCGAGGTCACCGCGCAGGTCGACATCGGCCTGCGCACCCTCACCGAGATCTGGCGTGGCGACACGTCCTGGCTGCAGGCGCTGCGCGCCGACCGGGTGACCGTCACCGGACCTGCCCAGGTCCGTACGGCCGTGCCGACCTGGCTGGGCCAGTCCGCCCTGGCGGCCGTCGCCAGACCTGCGTGAGCCCTCAGCACGCGGCAGCGCGGGTGAGGGGGAGTTCCATGAAGTACGCGTGCTCCTGGAGACCCGACAGCGCGGTCTCGGAGTGCTCAAGCATCGGGATGCTGTGGAAGCCGAGCGAGCGGTACAGCCCATGCGCCTCGGTCATGAACACCGCCGTCTCGAGCCGCACGCACTGATAGCCGATGGCGCGGGCCTCCGAGAGCAGTCGCTGCAGCAGCGCGCGACCGAGTCCGTCGCCCCTGAACTCCGGGCGGACGTACATCCGCTTGATGTGAGCCGTGGTGTCGTCGACCGGCCGCAGCGCGCCGACGCCGACGACCTCGCCGTCGTCCAGGCCGACCAGCAGCCGGCCGGACGCGCCGAGCAGTCGAGGCAGCTCCTGCAGGAACTCTTGGTGGTGCTTCTCGGCGAGCGCCTGGTGGTCCTCGATGACGACACCGCACTGCTGCTCGAGCTGGTGAGTGGCCCAGTGCAGGTACTCCCGCAGCAGGGGCTCGACGAGCGCTCGCGCCTGGATCGGCGGGTTGCCCAGTCGTTGGATACGCATGGTGCTCCTTCCGTCGCCGCCTCCGCGTCGACCTGCTGGAAGGAGTACGTCCCGGGCGGGCTGATACTGCCTCGCGCCTTGCCGATGCCCGTCGTACGGTGGCGCCGTGTTCACAGTGCTCTCGGTCAACGTCGGCTCAGCGCAGGCCCAGCCGGGCGGCAAGGGACTGCCGACCGGCATCGGTAAGCAGCCGGTCGACCACATCGACGTCCGCGACCCGGGGCCCAAGCACGGCGGTGAAGGCAGCGGCGTCACGGGTGACTTCATCGGCGACCGTCAGCATCACGGGGGATCACTGCAGGCGCTGTACGCCTTTGCTCGGGAAGAGCTCGACGGCTGGCAGGAGCGCCTCGGCAGAGAGCTGCCCAACGGCATGTTCGGCGAGAACCTCACGACCCAGGGCATCGAGGTCGACGCCGCTCTGATCGGTGAGCGCTGGGCGATCGGACCCGAGGTGGTGGCCGTGGTGACCGCGCCACGCATCCCGTGCGTCACGTTCGCTGCGCGCATGGGCGAGCCTGGATGGCTGAAAACCTTTGCAGCGCACGGTCTTTCAGGTGCCTACCTCGCGATCGAGACGCCCGGACGGATCAGCGTCGGCGCCGAGATCGAGGTGTTGTCCAGGCCCGACCACGACGTGGTCGTACCCGTGGTGTTCGAGGCGTTCATGGGTGACCTGGATGCCGCTCGCCACGTCCTCGATGCCGAGGTGCTGCACTCGGTCGAGCACGAGTCCTTGCGGCGGCACGTCGAGCGGCGCAGCGCGCCCTGACGTCAGGCGTTGACCGACGCCGGGACGGACTCGGGTGTGGTCTGCTCGATCCGCTCGGCCTTGCGCCACTCGCGGACGGAGTAGGCGATGGCGGCGGCCCAGACGGCGTACAGCACGACGTAGACCGCGTAGCGGGTGCCGTCGGACGCGTCGATCCAGTCGCTCTTGAGCAGCGTGCGGCTGTTGGTCACGATGATGACGCCGCCGACCAGCGAGCCGAGGATGCGCGGCGGGATGATGCGCACGAGCCAGGCCGCGATCGGAGCGGCGATGGCGCCACCGATGAGCAGCGCCGCCACCCAGCCGAAGTCGATGCCCTTGGAGCCGAGCGCGGTCAGGAATCCGATGCTCGCGGCGATGGAGACGAGGAACTCCGCGGTGTCCACGGACCCAATGACCTTGCGCGGCTCGAGCCGACCCGAGCTGAGGATCGCCGGCGTGCCGACCGGGCCCCAGCCGCCGCCGCCCGTGGCGTCCACGAAACCGGCGACCAGGCCGAGCGGGCTCAGGAAGCGCTTGCGCAGCGGCTTGCCGAGGTGGGTGGTCTTCAGTCCCCAGAGCGTGAAGCGGGTGAGGACGTAGATGCCGAGCGTCAGCAGCACGATCGACATGACCGGCTCGGCCGTCTCGGTCGAGAGGTTGGACAGGAACGTCGCTCCGGCGAACGCGCCGACTGCGCCGGGGATGCCGATCTTGAGGACGACGCCCCAGTCGACGTTGCCGAACTTCCAGTGCGAGGTGCCCGAGACCAGCGTCGTACCGATCTCAGCGAGGTGCACGGTGGCCGACGCGGCGGCCGGGTTGGTGCCGATCGCGAGCAGCAGCGTGGTGGAGGTGACGCCGTACGCCATCCCGAGGCTGCCGTCGACGAGCTGAGCGCCCAGGCCCACGAGGGCGAGCAAGAGGAGTTTGCGCATGGGGTGCTGCTCCTGGCGTCGTACGGGCACGGTCAGGGGCACGAACCCCACGCCGGACGATAACAGGGCACACGGAGATTGATAATTGAGTGTTACTCATTGTGAGACGCGGACGTTCAGCCGGGGCGGCCCGAGCCGACCCACCCGTCGTGCGATGCGCGTACGGCCGACCGCAGCTGGGGACGACCCCACCTGGAGCGGGGGTCGGGCGCCGATGGCTCGGCCGAACCGCGCGCCGCCGAGAGGACCGCGAGCACCGCAGCAACCTCCTCGGGCGAGGCGTCGCCGCTGATGACCCGCAGCGGTGGTTGCTGCTCGCTCATAGCGGGATGTTGCCGTGCTTGCGGGGCGGCAGGGTCTCGCGCTTGGTGCGCAGCGCGCGCAACGCCTTGACGACGTAGGTGCGGGTGTAGGACGGCGGGATCACCGAGTCGACATAGCCCCGCTCGGCCGCGATGTAGGGGTTGGCGAGCGCGTCCTCGTACTCCTGGATGAGCTCCTGGCGCCTCGCCTCGATGGCGCTCTGATCGCCACCGCTTTCCTCGGCCGCGGCGGCAATTTGCTTGCGGTACAAGATGTTTGCCGCACCTTGCGCACCCATCACCGCGATCTGCGCCGTCGGCCAGGCGAGGTTGATGTCGGCGCCGAGGTGCTTGGAGCCCATGACGTCGTACGCGCCGCCGTAGGCCTTGCGGGTGATCACCGTGACGAGCGGCACGGTGGCCTCGGCGTACGCATAGAGCAGCTTGGCGCCGCGACGGATGATGCCGCCCCACTCCTGGTCGGTGCCGGGCAGGAAGCCCGGCACGTCGACAAACGTGAGGACCGGGATGTTGAACGCGTCGCAGGTGCGGACGAAGCGGGCGGCCTTCTCGGAGGCGTTGATGTCGAGCGTGCCGGCCAGCTGCATCGGCTGGTTGGCCACGACACCGACCGGGCGACCCTCGACGCGCCCGAACCCGGTCACGATGTTGGGCGCGAAAAGCTCTTGGGTCTCGAGGAACTCGCCGTCATCGAGCACGTGGTCGATGGCGGTCTTGATGTCGTAGGGCATGTTGGGCGAGTCCGGGACCAGCGTGTCCAGCTCGCGGTCGACATCGGTGACCTCGAGCTCGACCTCGGTGTCGTAGACCACCGGCTCATCCATGTTGTTGGACGGCAGGTACGCGAGCAGCTCCTTGACGTAGGAGATCGCATCGGTCTCGTCGGAGGCCATGTAGTGCGCCACGCCCGACTTGGTGCTGTGGGCCCGCGCGCCGCCCAGGTCCTCGAACGCGACGTCCTCGCCGGTCACGGTCTTGATGACGTCCGGACCGGTGATGAACATGTGCGACGTCTGGTCGACCATCACGGTGAAGTCGGTGATGGCGGGGGAGTAGACCGCACCACCGGCGCACGGTCCCATCACCAACGAGATCTGCGGGATGACGCCGGATGCGTGCACATTGCGACGGAAGATCTCGGCGTAGAGCCCGAGCGCGACGACACCCTCCTGGATGCGCGCGCCGCCGGAGTCGTTGATGCCGACGACCGGGCAGCCGATCTTGGCCGCGAGGTCCATGACCTTGACGATCTTCTCGCCGAACACCTCGCCCAGCGACCCGCCGAACACGGTGAAGTCCTGGGAGAAGACGCAGACCGTACGACCATCGACGGTGCCGTAGCCGGTCACCACGCCATCGCCGTACGGCCGCTCCTGCTCCTGCCCGAAGCTGGTCGATCGGTGCCGGGCCAGCTCGTCCATCTCGATGAACGAACCTTCGTCGAGCAGCAGGTCGATCCGCTCGCGGGCGGTCTGCTTGCCCTTGGCGTGCTGCTTGTCGACCGCACGGGCGGATCCGGCGTGAACAGCCTCGTCATTGCGCTGGTGCAGGTCCGCCAGCCGCCCCGCCGTGGTGTGCAGATCCGGTGTGCCGTCGGAGGGGAGGGCGTTTCCTGTGCCGTTTCGCGTAGCTCCTCCTCCCGTCGGCGTCGCAGGCTCCGCCGAGCGGGCATTGTCGCTACTCATGCGCGAGACAATAGCCTTGGCCGTGTGAGCCAGATTGAGGACGTCTCAGGGAGCACGCGCCTCCCCCTCGATCGAGACCGCCTGACCGTGCTTCTCGAGGGTGCGCCGTGGGCCGATGTCGTGGTGCACGAGACCGTGGGCTCGACCAACGCCGAGCTGGTCGATGACGCCCGTCCCTGGCGGGTGGTGACGGCCGACCACCAGCAGCAGGGCCGTGGACGGATGGCCCGGACCTGGCAGGCGCCGCCCCGCTCCTCGATCGCGCTCTCCGTCAGCCTTCCGCTGCCCGCCTCGCCCGAGGTCTGGGGCTGGGTGCCCCTTCTGGTCGGCGCGACCGTACGCACGGCTCTCGTGGGTCGTACGGGTGTCGACATCGGGTTGAAGTGGCCCAACGACGTCCTCGCGCGCCGGGCGGGCTCCGACGACGAGTGGCGCAAGGTCGCGGGCATCCTCTGCCAGACGGCGACAGCGGCCGGCACAGCGCCTCTGGTGGTCGTCGGTATCGGACTGAACGTCGACCTCACCGAGCCCGAGCTGCCGGTGCAGACCGCGACCTCACTGACGTTGAGCGGCGCCGAGCCGCTCGACCGCGAGCAGCTCATCGCTGACATCCTCGACGGCCTCGTCCGGCTCCAGCGCACCTGGGAGGGTGAGCCCGACCTCGGAGCCCTGCGGGCGCCCTACGTCGAGCACTGCGTCACCCTCGGTCAGCAGGTCGACGTCCACCTGCCCGACGGATCCGTACGCCGGGGCCTGGCTCGCGACATCGACGCGACCGGGCGGCTGGTCGTCGAGGGCGACGACGGGTTGGTGCCGCACGCCGTCGGTGACGTGGTCCATGTGCGAGCTGCCGGCGCGGCCGGGCCCAGGAGCGCGGCCCCGTGACCGAGCCCGAGCAGCGCGAGAGTGCGCGCTATGTCGATGACATCGAGGCCCAGATCATGGGTCACCCCCGCACCCTGCGACGCACCGACGTCGGGCGGATCGCAGGGGTGTCGGGCGAGGACATGCAGCGGCTGTGGCGGGCGCTGGGGTTCGCCAGCCCACGCGATGAGGACGTGCTCTTCTCCGAGGCCGACGTCGTCGCACTGCGCGGTGTGATGAACCTTGTCAGCGACCAGGAGGTGGACCGGGCGACCGCATTGTCGATGGCCCGGGCCTTCGGTCGAAGCACCGACCGCCTCGCCATGTGGCAGACCCAGCTGATCGCCGACTTCGTCAGCGGTGATGACGGCATCGGCCTGGACCGGCACACCGCGTTGCAGACGGCGCAGGTCACCGCCGAGCTGGCCGACCGGCTCGAGCCGCTGCTGGTCTACGCCTGGCGCCGCAACATGACCCTCGCGATCTCACGGATGGTGGCCGACTCCGAGCCGGAGAGCCAGGTCGGCGTGATCCGCACGGTCGGCTTCGCGGATCTGGTGAGCTTCACCCAGCTGGTCCGCCAGCTCAGCGAGCGCGAGCTGGCGCAGCTCGTGCTGAGGTTCGAGGCGCTGGCCTCCGACGTGGTCTCCGCCCATGGCGGCGCGCTGGTCAAGACCGTCGGCGACGAGGTGCTCTTCACCCACCAGGAGATCGAGGGCGCCGTCGACATCGCCTTCGACCTGCTGGACGCGGCTGCGGCCGACGATCTGGTGCCGCGGATGCGGGTGGGCATGGCGACCGGCCGGGTCCTCGCCCGGCTGGGGGACATCTACGGCAACACGGTCAACCGCGCCGCTCGCCTCACTTCGGTCGCTCGGCCAGGTACCGTGCTCGCCGACGCCCAGGTGGCCACCGCGGTGCAGGACCGACCGCACGTCCGCACGGCCGCACTGGACAAGATCGACCTGCCCGGGCTGGGCGAGCTGCGCCCGTGGGCCCTGCAGCACAAGCGAGACTCCGACCAAGGAGACGCATGACCACCGACACCCTGGTGCGCATCGAACGTCACGGCAACCACGTGGCCGAGCTGGTGCTCGACCGCCCGGACTCCCTCAACGCCATCTCCACCGAGATGGCTCGCCAGCTCGCCGCCCGCGCTGCCGAGCTCGCCGCTGATGAGAGCGTGCGCTGCGTCGTGGTCTCCAGCAGCCAGGCCAAGGCGTTCTGTGTAGGCGCCGACCTCAAGGAACGCAACGGGTTCAGCGACGCTGAGCTGATGGCTCAACGGCCCGTCACGCGGGCGGCGTACGGCGGTGTCCTGGCTCTCCCGGTGCCCGCGGTGGCCGCGGTCGAGGGCTATGCGCTCGGTGGCGGTCTGGAGATCGCGCTGTCCTGTGACATCGTCGTGTGCGGCGACTCGGCCGTGGTCGGTCTGCCCGAAGTTTCGGTCGGAGTCATCCCAGGTGGCGGCGGTACCCAGCTACTGACCCGTAGAGTCGGCTGGTCGCGCGCCGCGCGGATGATCTTCTCCGCCCGACGGCTGTCGGCGGACGAGGCCCACCGCGACGGTGTCGTCGATCAGGTTGTTCCGGCGGGTGAAGCACACGCCGCCGCTCTGGCTCTGGCCGAAGCGGTGGCGGCCAACTCGCCGGTCGGCCTGCGCAACGCCAAGAAGGCGATGCGGCTGGGACTGGATGTTGACCTGGCGACCGGGCTCGAGGTGGAGGACGCGTGCTGGAGGGCTACAGCTTTTTCTGCGGACCGGGCCGAAGGTGTGCGAGCCTTCGCCGAGAAACGAGCTCCGCAATGGCCGTGACGGCGAACGTACGGTGTGCAGGAGTTGAGGAAGCGGTGAAGAGTGATGTCTGAGGCCCCTACGATCACGCCCATGGCTCGGGTGCTGCTGGCGGAGGACGACCCGACCATCTCCGAGCCCTTGGCGCGCGCGCTGCGACGCGAGGGTTACGAGGTCGATGTACGCGAGAACGGCGAGGCCGCGCTGGCCGGGGCGAAGGAGAACCCCGACGTCGTGGTGCTCGACCTCGGACTGCCCAAGATCGATGGGCTGGAGGTCTGCCGTCGGCTGCGGGCCGCCGGCCGCACGGTCCCGGTGCTGATCCTCACCGCTCGGGCTGACGAGGTCGACACGGTGGTCGGGCTCGATGCCGGCGCCGACGACTACGTCACCAAGCCGTTCCGGCTCGCTGAGCTGCTGGCCCGCGTGCGGGCCCTGCTGCGGCGCAGTCCGACCGATGCGGCGACCGTCGCACCGCTCGTGCGGATCGACGCTGACGCACGCCGCGCGTTCTTCGGCGACGACGAGCTGCAGCTGACGGCCAAGGAGTTCGACCTGCTTCGGGTGCTGGTGCGCGAGCAGGGCAAGGTCGTCTCTCGTGAGCAGCTGATGCGCGAGATCTGGGAGACCGCGTGGTTCGGGTCGACCAAGACGCTCGACATGCACGTGTCCGTGCTGCGTCGCAAGCTCGGCGACGACGCCTCCTCGCCCCGATTCATCACCACGGTGCGTGGTGTGGGCTTCCGGTTCGAGCCTGGGGCAGGCGACTGAGTGGGGCTTCGGTCTCGGCTGGTCCGGGCGACCCTTCTCACGGTCGTCGTCGCGGTCCTGATCATCACGCTGCCGGTCCTGGTGATCGTGCTGTGGCGTGGTCTCGCGCTCAACGGCAGCTCCGTCGACACGGCCGTCTGGCGCCTCGTGGGGCTGCTCGTCCTGATGAGTGCCATCGCTCTGGTTGTCGCGACGGTCATGGCCCGGCGCAACGCCGACCTGGTGGCCAGTCCCATGACCGAGCTCGCCGAGCGCGCCGCGGACCTGGGTGCGCGGCGTCCGCAGTTCCAGGCGTTGAAGACCGAGATCGCCGAGATCGACAAGGTCGCGGAGGTGCTCCAGCGGCGCGCCACCGACGTCGCCCGTCAGCTCGCCAACGAGCGCGACTTCGCCTCTGATGCGAGCCACCAGCTCCGAACACCGTTGACAGCGCTGCTGATTCGGCTCGAAGAGATCTCGCTGTCCGATGACCCCGTCACGATGCGCGAGGAAGCCCACATCTGCATCGACCAGGTCGAGCGGCTCACCCGCGTGGTCGATGACCTGTTGCGACGCTCGCGCGCGACGCCGGCCGAGGAGGTGCCAGAGGTGTCACTGGACTCCGTGCTGGCCTCGTTGCAGCTGGAGTGGCTCCCGGCCTTTCAGCAGGCTCGTCGCAGCGTGAAGGTGTCCGGGCAGCGCGACCTGCGGGTGCTCGCCAATCCTGACCACCTCGCCCAGATCATCTCGACCCTCCTGGAGAACTCGCTCAAGCATGGTGACGGCCGGGTCGAGGTCAATGCGCGGCGCAGCGGTCCTTCTGTCGTGCTCGAGGTGACCGACGAGGGCCGGGGCATCGACCCGAGCATCGCCGCGCGGATCTTCGAGCGGCGTGTCACGACCGGAGGCACCGGCCTCGGTCTGGCTCTGGCCCGCGACCTGGCTCAGTCCAACGGTGGCCGCCTCGAGCTGCTCGGCATCCACCCACCGCAGTTCGCGCTGTTCCTGTCGGAGGCGCCGGGCTCAGGCTCGGCCTGAGGCGGTCGGGACTAGGACCGGCTGCCGGCGTTGTGGTTGGTCTCAGTGCCCACTGCGTCATGGTCGCTGAGCGGCTCGTTGGCGAAGACGAACTGGCGGTAGGTCCAGAACCTGAAGAGCGTGCCCAGGCCGATGCCGATGAACGCGTTGACGTTGTTGGCGAGCTTGCCGTCCATGTTGAGCGTGTAGTGCGCGAAGGCCAGCCAGCCGGCCGCGATGGCCAAAGCGATGCCGTTGACGACGAAGAACAGCAGCACCTCGTGGGTCACAGGCCGGTTACGGCGGTGCCGGAACGTCCAGTAGCGGTTGCCGACCCAGGCCACGAGCGTGGCGATCGCACCGCTGACGATCTTGGCGGTGGTGACCTTGTGCTCGAGCGCACCGTTGACCAGGACGTTGAATCCGCCCATGTCGATCACGAAGCAGACGGCGCCGACGATCCCGAACTTGGCCATCTCACGCCAGAGGACGTCAACGGCACCCCGGAGCCGGTCGATGAATGGCACCCCATGACTGTAGACGTGGTCCCGGCGCCGTCCACGTAGGGTGTGCGACGTGATCGAACCGACCACCTCAGCCCCCGTGCGCCGGGCCCCTGGCGGCTTCCCCGTGGTGGGTGTCATCGGCGGCGGCCAGCTCGCCCGGATGATGCAGCCGCCCGCCGTCAACCTCGGCCTCACCCTGGCGGTTCTCGCCGAGTCCGACGACGCGTCCGCCGCGCTCGTGGTCCCACACGCGCCGGTCGGGCAGCACACCGACGTCGAGGCCGTCCGGGCTTTCGCCCGGGAGTGCGATGTCGTCACGTTCGACCACGAGCACGTACCAGCCGAGGTGCTGAGCGCCCTCGAGGCCGACGGCGTCGTCCTGCACCCCTCGCCCGCGGCGCTGGTGTACGCCCAGGACAAGCTCGCGATGCGTCGTCGCCTGACCGAGATCGGCATCCCGTGCCCCGCGTGGGCGCAGGTCACCGACCTCGCCGGGCTGCAGGCGTTCGGCGACGAGCACGGCTGGCCGGTCGTGGTGAAGACGCCACGCGGTGGCTATGACGGCAAGGGTGTCCGCGTCGTCGGCACTGCTGCCGAAGCGGCGGACTGGCTCGACCGTGCGGTCGAGTCGGGCGGTCTCCTCGCCGAGGAGGCGGTCGGCTTCAGCCGCGAGCTCGCGGTGCTCGTCGCCCGCAGTCCCTCCGGCCAGGCGGCGGTGTGGCCGGTCGTCGAGACCGTGCAGACCGACGGCATCTGCACCGAGGTGCTGGCGCCGGCCCCGGAGCTGTCCGAAGAGCTCGCGGTCCAGGTCACCGAGGCCGCGCTGCGCATCGTCGGCGAGCTCGACGTCACGGGCGTCATGGCCGTGGAGCTTTTCGAGATCCCCGGTGAGGGCCAGCCGACGTACGTGGTCAATGAGCTCGCGATGCGTCCGCACAACAGCGGTCACTGGACGATCGACGGTTCGGTGACCAGCCAGTTCGAGCAGCACCTGCGTGCCGTGCTGGACCTGCCGCTGGGTGACGTACGCGCCCGAGCGCCGTGGACCGTGATGGGCAACGTGCTCGGCGGCGACTACCCCGAGCTCTATGCGACCTACCGACACATCCTCGCGCGCGACCCGGGTCTCAAGGTGCACCTCTACGGCAAGGGCGTGCGCCCCGGTCGCAAGATCGGACACGTCAACGTCAGTGGTGACGATCTCGCCGACCTGCGCGGTCGCGCGCAGCACGCGGCCGACTACCTGCAGGGAGTGATCACTGAATGATGCTGGATGCCAAGGCTGTTGGGCCCGTCGGGCTCGTGATGGGCAGTGACAGCGACTGGCCCGTGATGAAGCAGGCCGCAGACGTCCTGCGCGAGTTCGGCGTGGCCTTCGAGGCCGACGTCGTCTCAGCGCACCGGATGCCGCACGAGATGGTCGACTACGGCGCGCGAGCGGCCGAACGCGGACTGCGCGTCATCATCGCCGGCGCCGGGGGAGCGGCCCACCTGCCCGGCATGCTCGCGTCGGTGACGCCGCTTCCGGTGATCGGGGTGCCGGTGCCGCTGAAGTACCTCGACGGCATGGACTCCCTGATGTCGATCGTGCAGATGCCGGCTGGGGTTCCCGTCGCGACCGTGTCGATCGGTGGTGCCCGCAACGCCGGGCTGCTCGCGCTGCGGATCCTCGCGGCGGGTAGCGGCGACGAGGCGGCGCGTCTGCGCGAACGGATGACGCAGTTCCAGACGACGCTCAAGGAGCAGGCCTACGCCAAGGGTGAGGCGCTGCGCCAGCAGGTCGCGAACCCGGCCGAAGACTGACTCAGCCGCGCATCGCCCGCCGGACACCTCGGCGTACGGCCTCGGAGACGGTCTTGGTCGTGTGCGGGTTGGTGTGCACGGCCATGTGCACAGGCGGGGGAGTCGGCAGGGACTCGACCTCGCGCAGCCCCTCGGGCGGAGCACCGAGCGTGGGCAGGAGGAGTACGCCCATGCCGGCTCGTGCGGCAGCGTGGCCCCCTGCGAGGTCGCCAGTCTCGGCCACGATGTGCCACCGCAGGTCACCGCCGGAGAGCGTGTCGAAGGATGGCTGACGCAGAGTGCACGGCGCATTGAAGACCACCAGCGGAACGGAGCCCAGGGGTGGCATCCAGGTGCTGGCGGCGTACCACCGCAGCGTGAGCTTGCTGCGCTCCTGAGCAGGTGCTGCGCCCAGCTCTGTGACGACCGCGACGTCGATCGCACGGGCGTCGAGCATGTCGAGCACGGCGTACGTCCGGTCGAGGCGGAAGCGAATCTCCTTGTGCGGCAGGCTTTCTCGCACCGCGGAGGCCATCTCAGGGAGCATGATCTCGGCTGCGTGCTGAGCCGCACCGATGACGAGCACGTCGGACCTGGTCTGCTCGAACTGCGCGATCGCCGCGTCGTGCGCGGCCAGGATCTTGCGCGCCTCGCCGAGGAGTCGTTCGCCGTCCGGGGTGAAGCGGGTACGTCGGCCGACCCGCTCCACGAGGGGTGCGCCGGTCGCCTGCTCGAGGCGGCGTACGTGCTGGCTCACCGCCGACTGGGTGAGGTGCAGAGTGACGGCAGCCCGGTGGAAGCCACCTGCAGCGGCGATCGCAACCAGGGACCTGAGCGGAGCGATGTCGAGTGTCTGGCTCACGTCTACAGGCTATCTGAGTAGCGATCGCGATTGATAATGATCACTGATCATTGTTGGACATGGCGGCCGGTTGGTCGCACGCTGGGTGACATGAAGCTGAAACCCCAGATGGCCGTGTCGGTCGCCTTCCTCTATGCACTGGGCTACCCGATCGCGGCGCTGGGCGTCGAGGCGATGTCACCGGGTCCACTTCTCGTGCTGCGGTTCGCGCTGTCCGGTCTGATCCTCGCGCTGATCGCGAAGGTCACCCATGCACGGTGGCCGCGTGGGCGGCAGCTCCGGGACGCGGTCGTCGTGGGGCTGCTGACCCAGGCCGTGCAGTTCATCGGCTGCTACGAGGCGCTGCGGCTGGGTGTCTCGCCGGTGCTCGTGGCGCTCGTCGTCGCGATGAACCCGCTGTCGACCGCGATGCTGGCCGCGCTTCTGCTCGGTGAGCCGATCTCGCGGCGCAAGGTGGTGGCTCTCGTCCTCGCGGTCGTGGCCGTCGTGGTGGCGTTCGCCGGTCGAGTGGCCGACGTGGGCGGGATCGACCTCGCGGTGCTGCTGCCTGTCGTGGCGCTGCTCGGCATCTCGCTCGGCAGCGTTCATCAGCAGCGTCGGCTGAAGGGCGCCGATGCGGTCCCGGTCAGCGCGATCGGTGTCACGGCGTCGGTGCCGTTCGCCGTGGTGTTCTCCCTGACCGCGCCCATGGAGGTGTACGACGTCCGCCAGGCGGTCCTGTCGTTGCTCGCCATGGTGGTCTTCAGCTCCGTGCTCGGCATGACGCTCTTCCTCGCGGCGGTCAAGCAGGCCGGTGCCGCACAGGTCTCGATGTTGTTCGCGGTCATCCCCTCGGGCGCCGCGTTGCTGACATGGGTGCTGCTGGGCACTCGGCCGGACATCGGAGTCGGGATCGGTCTGGTGATCGGAGCCGTCGCCTGCCTGGTCGGCCGGGAGGCGACGTCGCGCAAGCCGGCCGCGCGACCGGCGTACGACCTGGAGGCAGGGGAGGTGCCGGGCCGCTCGGCCCGGGCGGCGTCGTACTAACGTCCTGCATGGTTGTCGTCCACGTAGGAGGTCGGTGTGCGTTTCGGAGTCTTTGTTCCGCAGGGTTGGAAGATGGATCTGGTCGGCATCGAGCCGGCTCGGCAGTGGCAGGTGATGAACGACCTCGCCCAGCGGTTCGACGCCGACGAGCGGTGGGAGTCCATCTGGGTCTTCGACCACTTCCACACCACACCGGTCCCCACCGAGCAGGCGACGCACGAGGCGTGGAGCCTGATGGCGGCGTTCGCCGCGTCGACGTCGCGGATCCGCCTCGGGCAGATGTGCACCTGCATGGCCTATCGCAACCCGGGCTACCTCGCCAAGGTCGCCGCCACGATCGACATCATCTCCGGTGGACGGGTCGAGATGGGCATCGGAGCGGGCTGGTACGAGCACGAGTGGCGGGCGTACGGCTACGGCTTCCCGCGGGCGGGCGTGCGGCTGGAGATGCTCCGTGAGGGTGTCGATGTCTTCCGGCAGATGTGGACGACGGGATCCGCGACGCTGGACGGCAAGCACTACCAGCTGGACGGCGCGATCTGCCAGCCTCAGCCGCTGCAGACCACCTCGCCGGAGAACCGGATCCCGATGTGGGTCGCGGGCGGTGGCGAGAAGAAGACGCTGCGCATCGCGGCGGAGTACGCCGACTACACCAACTTCGATGGCTCACCCGAGGGGTTCGTCGCGAAGTCGGCGATCCTCGAGCAGCACTGCAAGGACGTCGGTCGCGACTTCGGCTCGATCGTGCGGTCGGCCAACTACAACGTGTTCATCGGCGAGAACGCTCAGGAAGTGCAAGATCGGCTCGACTGGCTCGAGGAGCACTACCGCGAGGCCGGCCTGACCGCGGAGAAGGCGGCCGAGCAGCGCGCCAACTTCTCGCGGGGGCCTCTCGTCGGCACACCCGAGCAGATTGTCGAGACTCTGCGCGGGCTGGAGGCGAGCGGCATGACCTACGCGATCACCAACTTCGCAGAGGCGGCGTACGACACTTCCGGCATCGAGCTGTTCGAGAGTCAGGTCCTGCCCGAGCTGGGCTAGCCGCCTCTGTCCACATCCCCGCTGTGCTTGCGGCGCCCTCCACAGGGGTGGCCTCGGGCATCGTGCGGTCTGGCCCCTCGGCCGAGGATCAACGCATCAGTCGATCTCTCGCTCAGGAGCCCTGCCATGATCCGTCCCGTTCTCGTTGTCGCGTCTGCCGTTCTCGCCGCCGCAGGCACGCTCGCGCCGTCCACCGCCCAAGGAGTCGAAGTACCCATGACGACCACCCCCAGCCCGACGAGCCCGGCCGCCACCCCGCCTGCGGAGGTGGGCGGCGTCGCGCTCTCGCAGCTGCCCGCCGGTCTCGGCGCGCTGAGCGTGTTCGACTCGGAGGACGACGACGCGCAGATCTCCACAGGTGTCTGGGAGTCGACCGTGCCCGAGGGTTCGGCCGTCGATCTGAGTGTCACGGTCGTGCGATCCGACCGGTTCACCACGCCGGAGGCGTTTCACGACTGGGTGGTGCCGTGGCAGGAGCGTCCGGCGGAGGAGGCTGTCTACGAGCAGACGACGGTCGGCGGTGGGACCGCGTGGCTGGCCAAGGACCAGGTGCTCTGGCTGATCCGGCCGGGTCTGGGCGCCTCCGTGACGATCGATGCGAAGCGATTCGACGCCACCACGCTGCCGCAGGTCGCCGAGGCCGCTCACGAGACAGCTTCAGGTGGTGCCGGCGCGCCGAAGTAGAGTGCCCCCCGTGACTGGGAACACTGACTTCGACCTCTTCAAGATCTCCGAGGACCACGAGGCCCTCCGCGAGGCCGTCCGAGCTGTTGCGGACGACAAGATCGCGCCGCATGCGGCCGAGGTGGACGAGAAGAGCGAGTTCCCACAGGCGGCACTCGACGCGCTCGTGGCCTCCGACTTCCACGCCCCGCACATCGCCGAGGAGTACGACGGCGTCGGCGCGGACGCGCTCGCGACCTGCATCGTCATCGAGGAGGTTGCGCGCGCGTGCGCGTCGTCCTCGTTGATCCCGGCGGTGAACAAGCTCGGCTCGATGCCGGTCATCCTCGGCGCCTCCGACGAGGTCAAGGCCAAGTACCTCCCGCCGGTGGCCAAGGGAGAGGCGATGTTCTCGTACGGCCTGTCCGAGCGCGAGGCCGGCTCGGACACCGCGTCGATGAAGTGCAAGGCCAAGAAGGACGGCGACTTCTACGTCCTCAACGGCCAGAAGTCCTGGATCACCAACGCGGGCGTCTCGCAGTTCTACACGGTCCTCGCGGTCACTGATCCGGACGGCGAGCGCGGCCGCAACATCTCGGCGTTCGTCGTCGAGAAGGACGACGAGGGCTTCGGGTTCGGTGAGCCGGAGCGCAAGCTCGGCATCAAGGGCAGCCCGACCCGCGAGCTGCACTTCGACAGCTGCCGCATCCCGGCCGACCGCATCATCGGCCAGGAGGGTGAGGGTCTCAAGATCGCGCTGCGCACCCTCGACCACACCCGCGTCACGATCGGAGCCCAGGCCGTCGGCATCGCGCAGGGTGCGCTGGACTATGCGCTCGGCTACGTCAAGGAGCGCAAGCAGTTCGGCAAGGCCATTGCTGAGTTCCAGGGTCTGCAGTTCATGCTCGGCGACATGGCCATGAAGCTCGAGGCCGCGCGGCAGATGGTCTACGTCGCGGCTGCCAAGTCCGAGCGTGGGGACGCCGACCTGCCGTTCTTCGGTGCGGCGGCCAAGTGCTTCGCCAGTGACGTCGCGATGGAGGTCACGACCGACGCCGTACAGCTGCTCGGGGGTGCCGGTTACGTCAAGGACCACCCCGTCGAGCGGATGATGCGCGACGCCAAGATCACCCAGATCTACGAAGGCACCAACCAGATCCAGCGCATGGTGATGGCCCGCCAGCTCCTCAAGCGCTGACCCAGGGCGCCCTTCTGCCGGGGAGAGTTCACTCGTGCGGGACAACGCAGAAGGTTCGAGCGTCATAGCGCTCGAACCTTCTGCAGTTGCCGTTCAGCTGGCGAGCGGTTTGCTGATCCGGACCTCTTCCTGCTCATATCCGAGCGCCGCGTAGAACGTGCGCGCGCCCTGGTTCGCGGCACCGGTCTCGAGCTGGATTCGTTGATGTCCGCGGGCGCGAGCCCACTGCTCGGCTGCGCGTATGAGTGCGGAACCGACTCCCAGTCGAGTCGCGTGCTCGGCGACCACGAGCTCGCCTAGGCATCAACCTCGCCGGACCAGTGCGTTCGTGTGCCCAACGAGACGAAACCGAGAACGCCGCTCTGATCCGCCGCTACGTACAGCGCATGTCCTGGGTCATCCGCACGCGCGATGCTCTCGGATACCCACGAAATCACTGCCGCTTGGACGCCGCGATGGTCACGCCACGAAGCAACGCCAGACGTCAGCCGCGGAGCGAGTTCAAGGACTGCATCTCGTTCTATGGCTCTGAACCGTCGGATCTCCATGAGGCGAGGCTAGAACTCGGTGCCCTAGTGAATAAGGCAACGGGTAAGCCCAGGAACGGCGGCGGGTTCGGGTGCCATCGGGACCGCGCGGGTCTGCGAGTCTCCGCATCCCACAATCGGTGCCCTTTCCGTCCACAGGTCGCGTTCGTCGACTGTGACCCAGTCACGGACGTTGAGAGGCTGGTTGCCATGGACGGTACGAACGGGCGGAACTCGTCGCGGAGCTCGCAGACGCCCAAGGCGGCGTGTTGTCGCGAGCGCAGCTTCGCGGTCTCGGCCTCTCACGCCACGAGGTGAAGCGGGAGGTCGCCGCGGGGCGATGGCGACTGCTGGGCACGCGGACGGTAGCTGTACTGCCCGACCTTGAGCCGGCCGCACGGTGGTGGCGAGCGGTGTGGGAGAGCGGGGAACGCGCGCGACTTGATGGTGCGACCGCCTTGCTGGCTGCGGGGCTAAAGCACTGGGATGAACCGGTCGTGCACGTCTCGGTGCCACGCGGCAGCCATGCGCGGCGCGTGACGGGAGTGCGGATCCATGCCGTCACGGACCTGGAGTTGCCGCATGGAGCGAGCATCCCGACGACGCGCCGGGAGATCGCCGTGGTCCGTGCCGCGCAGTGGGCAAGGACGGATCGCGAAGCCGCGACGATCATGGCGATGTCGGGTTCAGCAGCGCCTCGTCTCCGCGGCCCGACTTGCCGAAGCATGGCGGCACGTGACGCGCAGTCGGCGTCGAGCCTTGCTGGACGCCGTGATCCGAGACGTATGCAACGGTGCCGAGTCGCTGAGTGAGCTGGACTTCGCAGCGGCTTGCCGCGCGCGCGGCCTGCCGACACCGTCCCGGCAGGTGCTACGCCGAGGGCCGAAGGGCCGGATCTATCTCGACGTCGCCTGGGAGGACCTCGGAGTCGCGGTGGAGATCGACGGCGCACATCACGGATGGGGGCTCGGCGCAGTCGAGGATGCGTTGCGAGACAACAATGTCCGTCTGGACGGACTGCTGACGCTACGAATTCCCGTGTTGGGCTGGCGCATGGATCAGCGCGCCTTCATGGACCAGGTCGAGAGGGCCTTGGTTGCCGCAGCGGAGAGGGCGGAACTGCAGAAGGTTCGAGCGTCATGACGCTCGAACCTTCTGCGGAGAATTGCCGCCGTTGGTACGGGTGGCAGCGAAACCGGTTGCTAGGGCTTGACGTTGGGGGACTGGTCCTGGTTGAGCGCGTCGAACAGGGCGGCTGCGCCCTTGTCGTCCCACAGCACTGCGGACCCGGCCGGCGTCGAGTAGTTCGTATCCGCCACCGGCACCTGGATCGACTGACCCTTGCCACCGGAGAGCGACTTCAGGGCCCGCATGACCTTGAACGCCTCCCACGGCGACATGTCCTTGTCGACCGCAACACCTTGCGCACCCGAGGCGCCCATCTTCTTGAGCTTGAACGGGTTGATGATGTTGCTGGGCGAGGCCATCTTCTTCATCAGCGCACCGAGGAACTCCCGCTGCCGCTTGGCGCGACCGAGGTCACCCAGCGGGTCGGAGTAGCGGGCCCGGACGTAACCGAGCGCGTTCTTGCCGTCGAGGTTCTGGCAGCCGGCCGGCAGGTTGATGTGCGCCTTCTCGTCCTTCATCGCCTTGGGCAGGCACATCCGTACGCCGCCGACCGAGTCGACCACCGACGCGAACCCGCCGAAGCCGATCTCCATGTAGCCATCGACGTGCAGGTTGGTCGCACCCTCGACGGTCTGGACGAGCAGCTGCGGCCCGCCGACGGAGAAGGAGGCGTTGATCTTGTTCTTGCGGTGGCCCGGGATCTTCACATAGCTGTCGCGCGGCAGGCTGACCAGCGTCGGAGAACCGCTGTCGGGCATGTGCAGCAGCATGATCGAGTCCGTACGCCGTCCCGCCGCCGAGCCGGTGCCGAGGTCGTGCTTCTGGGCCGCGCTCAGACCCTCGCGGCTGTCGGAGCCGACGAGCACGATGTTGGTGCCCTTGCCCTCACCGGGACGCTCACCCGACGTCGGGATCGCGTCCACCTTGGTCACCTTGTCCCAGACGGTCTTGCCCGCCCAGGCGATCGCGGCGATCCACAGCAGCAGGATGATCAGGAATGCGCCGACCCACTTGGTCCAACGCCGCTTGCGCCGCGGACGCGAGATCGGGGCCGGGGTGCCCATGGGCCCGCCGGGACCGCCCGGCCCCTCGGGTCCTCCTGGTCCACCACCCGAACCGCCCGGTCCCTGGGGCCGGGTCTGGGTTGGACGTGGTGCGCCGACGGGCAGCCGCTGAGTGTGATCGGCGTACGCCGGGTCCTGGCCCGTGGCCGCCGCAGACGGGCGAGGGGCTGAGGCGGCTGCGCGCGCGCCGCTGGCGGGACGTGCGCCGGTCGGGCGTCGCACGGGTGCGGCCTGAGTGGCGCCGCCGTCGAGGTCGTCGTCGTACTGCGGTCGCTGGTCGTGGCGTACGGGAATCGGTTGGGCTCCAGGTTGCTCAGGCCCGCGACGACGCGGCCGCGGGGTCGCTCGCTCAGCGCCGCGGCGGGTGTCAACCGTGAACGCTTCGGTCTCCTCCGGGCCTGGTCGTGGAGCCGCAGGACGCGGCCGACGAGGGTCCGACTTGTCTTCGTGAGGCACGGCGTCAGGGTAACGGCCCCTCATGAGGGTGCAGTGGGGCGCAACGCCGTCATTTCCGGGACGCCGTACCGGTATGTGTGGTACGCACCCATCGCGTCGAGACCAGTCGGTGAGCGGTGGGTGGTGCACCGTCCCGAGCGCCGCCAACGGCCCTGTAACCTCGTGCAGCCATGACTGACGAGACAGCCGACCGCGCGACAGACGCCGCAGCAACAGGGATCTCGGTGGTGATGCCGATCCTCAACGAGGAGCGTTATCTCAAGACCGCGGTCGAGTCGATCCTCGCCCAGGACGCGCCAGGACCGGTCGAGGTCATCCTCGCCGTCGGGCCGAGCACCGACCGCACGCAGGAGATCGCCGATGCGATCGCTGCGAACGACTCACGTGTCCACGTGGTGGACAACCCCACCGGTCGGACCCCTGACGCCCTCAACGCGGCCCTGGCCAAGGCGTCGTACGACATCGTGGCCCGTGCGGACGGCCACGGCATCCTCTCCCCGGGCTACCTGCGTACGGCCGCGGAGGCGCTGCGCCAGACCGGCGCCGCCAACGTCGGCGGGATCATGGACGCCGTCGGCACCACGCCCTTCGAGCGCACCGTGGCCGCGGCCATGAAGTCGCGGCTCGGCGTGGGCGGCGCACGGTTCAAGCTCGGTGGTGAGGCCGGCGAGGCGGAGACCGTCTACCTCGGCGTCTTCCGCCGCGACTGGCTGGAGCAGATCGGCGGCTACGACAGCCGCTTCAGCCGCGCCCAGGACTGGGAGATGAACTACCGCATCCGGCAGGCGGGCGGGCTGGTCTGGTTCACGCCCGATCTGCGCGTCGAGTACCGACCGCGCGGCACCTTCCGCGCTCTCGCTCGCCAGTACCGCGACTACGGCCGCTGGCGCCGGGTCGTCGCACGGCAGCACAAGGGCTCCATCAACCCGCGCTACCTCGCGCCACCCGTGGCGCTCGGCGCCGTCGCGCTCGGCGCGGTCGGTGGGTTCGTCTGGCATCCGCTGTGGGTCGTGCCCGTGGCGTACGCCGCCGCCGTCACCGTTGGTGGCGTGCTGATCTCGCGCGGTGAGGGCCTCGGCGTTGCGGCTCGAATGCCCGCCGTACTGGCCACGATGCACATGACCTGGGGCTGGGGATTCCTGACTAGTCGCATCCGTCTGCAGGACTCACAGCAGGCGTTCGGCCAGGTTCAGCAGACTCCCAGCGACGGGACGGTAGCCTGACTCGGCGCGCCCGCGAGAGTGGGCGCTGGGGTGGGGGCATGAGCACGATCGACAACCAGGCAAGGACGGCATGGACAGCACGCGGCTGGCGAGCATCTGGTCACAGCGCAAGGTGCTCGACACCCTGGTCCGTCGGGACCTTCGAGTGCGGTACGCACGGAGCTGGCTGGGCTATCTCTGGACCCTGATCGACCCACTCGCGATGGCGCTGGTCTACTTCTTCGTCTTCGGGATCCTGTTCCACCGCTCGACTGGCGACAACGACCTCGTCTTCATCCTCTATCTGCTCGCCGGAATGCTCCCGTGGAACTGGTTCAACAGCTCCCTCAACGAGACGGCTCGGGCGCTGTACGCCGAACGCCTGCTCGTGCGCTCGACCAACATCCCGCGCGAGATGTGGGTCATCCGGGTCGTGATCGCGAAGGGCATCGAGTTCCTGCTCTCACTGCCGGTGCTGGCGTTCTTTGTGGTGCTCGTCCTCGCCGGCGTCAACCTTGGCAAAGGCAATCTGAGCCTTAATGTGCAGCTCCTCGCCATCATCCCGGCAATCCTGCTGCAGTTCGTGCTGTGCATCGGGATGGGGCTGGTGATGGCGCCCGTCACGGCACTCGTCGACGACTTTGTGCGCATTGTGCGCATTGTGCTGCGGATGCTGTTCTACTTCACGCCGATCGTCTACTCCATGGCTCTGGTCGACAAGGAGCTGCCGGAGGCGCGCAACATCATGATCTGGAACCCACTCGTCGGGATCATGGACATGTGGCGGGTCGGACTGTCCGGCAAGGTCGGCGTCGAGGGCTGGGCCTGGATCACCGCGACCATCGTGTCGTTCGCGTGGCTGGCGTTCGGGCTCTGGGTGTTCCGCAAGCTGGAGCCGGCAGTGCTGAAGGAGATCTGACGTGACTGACGTGAGCGACTCTGTGGAGTGGCGGACCAAGCCCGGCCAGCCGGTGATCACGGTGGACAACCTCGGGATCGAGTTCCTGCGCGGCCGCAAGCGCAAGCTGTCGTTGCGCGAGATGGTCTACCGCGGTGGCACCAGCCACGACAAGGAGACCTTCTGGGCGCTGCGCAACATCTCGTTCGAGGTGGGTCGCGGCGAGGCCGTGGGTCTGGTCGGCGGCAACGGTGGCGGCAAGTCGACGCTGCTCAAGATGATCGCCGGCACGCTGCTGCCTGATGAGGGCAAGGCGCAGGTCCGCGAAGGCGTGGCGCCGCTGATCGAGCTGACCGGCGGCTTCATCGGCGAGCTGTCCGCGCGCGAGAACGTCTACCTCACCGCCGGCCTGCACGGCATGTCCAACGATCAGATCGACGAGCGGTTCGACCAGATCATCGACTTCGCCGGTCCGCAGGTCCGCGACGGCGTCGACAAGCCGTTCCGCCACTTCTCCTCAGGTATGCAGGTGCGACTCGGCTTTGCCGTCATCACCTGTCTCGACGAGCCGATCATCCTGGTCGACGAGGTGCTCGCCGTCGGTGACAAGGGTTTCCGCGAGAAGTGCTACCAGCGGATGGAGGCCCTGCTCGAGCAGGGCCGCACGCTGTTCCTGGTCTCACACTCCGAGGGCGACCTCAAGCGGTTCTGCACCCGGGGCCTCTATCTCAAGGGCGGCGAGCTCGCCGCAGACGGCAGCATGGATGACATCCTCGAGCAGTACAACGTCGACATCATGAGCGAGTGACTGAGTCGGACCGCGCCGCCCGCTCGGGTGACTAGGCCAGGTCGACCGTGAGCTCGGGCTCGGTCTTCTGACGGACCTCGTCCTCGGTCACGCCGGGTGCCAGCTCGCGCAGCACCAGCCCGTCCGGGGTGACGTCGATGACCGCCAGGTCGGTGATGATCCGCTGCACCACACCCTTGCCGGTGAACGGTAGGGAGCACTCGTTGACGATCTTGTGCGAGCCGTCCTTGGCGACGTGCTCCATCAGCACGATGACCTTCTTGGCGCCGTGCACCAGGTCCATCGCACCGCCCATCCCCTTGACCATCTTGCCGGGGATCATCCAGTTGGCGATGTCACCGACCGCCGAGACCTGCATCGCGCCCAGGATCGCGGCGTCGACCTTGCCGCCGCGGATCATCCCGAACGACGTTGCCGAGTCGAAGATCGACGCGCCACGACGCAGGGTCACGGTCTCCTTGCCGGCGTTGATCAGGTCCGGATCTTCTTCGCCAGCAACGGGATACGCGCCGACGCCGAGGATGCCGTTCTCGGACTGCAGCACGAGCTCGACGTCGTCAGCGACGTAGTTGGGGACCAGCGTCGGCAGGCCGATGCCGAGATTGACGTAGTCGCCGTCGGCGAGCTCCGCCGCCGCGCGGGTGGCCATCTGCTCACGAGTCAGAGCCATGTCAGCCCTCCTGCTGGGGTGCCGGTCGGGTGGTCACGCGCTCGATGCGCTTGTCAGCGGCCTGCTCGGGCGTCAACGCGAGCACGCGCTGCACGTAGATGCCAGGCAGATGGATCTCGTCCGGGTCGAGCTCGCCGGGCTCGACCAGCTCCTCCACCTCGGCGATGCTGACCTGACCCGACATCGCGCACAGCGGGTTGAAGTTGCGCGTGCTCGTGCGGAAGACGAGGTTGCCGTGGCGGTCGCCCTTCCAAGCACGGACCAGACCGAAGTCGGTCACGATGGCCTCTTCGAGGACGTACTCACGGGACTGGTCGCCCATGGTGAGGGTGCGGGTCTCCTTGGGCTCGGACGCCTTCGTCACTGAGCCGTCGCTGCCGTAGCGCAGCGGCATGCCGCCCTCGGCCACCTGGGTGCCGACGCCCGTCGCGGTGAAGAACGCCGGAATGCCTGCTCCACCGGCACGCAGCTTTTCGGCCAGGGTGCCCTGCGGCGTGAGATGCACCTCGAGCTCGCCGTCGAGATACTGCCGCGCGAACTCCTTGTTCTCACCGACGTACGACGCCGTGATCTTGGCAATCCGCTTGTCCTGCAAGAGGATTCCGAGACCCCAGCCATCGACGCCACAGTTGTTGGAGACGACCTGCAGGTCGGTGGCACCGGACTCGTGGATCGCGCGGATCAGCACGCTGGGGATGCCACAGAGTCCGAACCCACCGACAGCCAGGGAGGATCCGTTCTGGATCCCCTCGATGGCCTGCTCGGCGCTTGAGACGACTTTGTCCATGAGCGCGACTGTATCGGCGCCGAGCCGAGGCCCGTGGCGCGGGTCACACCGGCGGCGAGGCCGTCCGGGTCACTCCTTCGGTGGTCAGACGGGCATCGAGCCGTGCCTGATCGGGCTCGCGCACGAGCACCACCGAGCCGTCGTCGGCCCAGGTCGCGAGGGTCTCGCGGAGCACCTGCTCGAGGTCACCCGTGACGTACGCCCTTCGCCCAGCCTCGTCGCTCGCCACGGCGACGAGGTCGGCGTACGACGTCTCACCCGTGGCCGACCGCAGCGCGACGTCCGTGGATGCGGGCTCGCCGTGCGGGGTGAGCTGGTCGCCGTAGGTCGCGAGCTCGTGCGCCTCATCGATCGCCCCAGCCGGGACAGACTGGTCAGCGCGTCGCGCAAGGGCGGCGAGGGTGACGACCACCTGCTCGGCCGACGAGGACGCAGACGGTGATGTGGTCACGACGACCTCGGCCTCCGGGTCTGCGACGACGGAGACCGTCGCCCCGACCGACCAGGCCGCCAGCGCCCAGTAGAGCGTGCGCCAGTGGTGTGCCGGCAAGTCCAGCACGACCACGCCGCCGGGCTCGACATCGAGCTCGTCCTGCAGCAGGTTGCCGGCCTTGGCGACCCAGTTGGCTAGCACCTTGGCCGACAGCTCGATGCGTTCGCCCTGGGTCGGTCCGGGCGCGTCGTCGTAGTAGGTGACGCGAGGTCGGGTCGCGTCCCGGCGCAGCATCGCGAGGAGCACTCCGGACGGGGTCATGCACGCACCTTGGAGAGGGCATCGTGCACCTGCTGGACCTCAGCGGGGGAGAGGGGCTCGCGCGCCGCCAGGTCGGCGTTGCGGCGTACCTCTTGGTCGCTGTGGCAGCCGATCACGGCCGAGGTGATCACGTCATGGCCGAGGACGTACGCGAGGCACAGGTCGTCGACTCCGTCGCGGCCCAGGTCGTCCGCCAGCGACGCCAGCACCTTGGCTGCCGGATGGTCAGCGAGGAGCGCGCCCCCGTCGTACGTCCGGTAGGTCGCGACGACGACCTTGGCCGATCGCAGGGCTCGCTCAGTCTCTTCGGGGAGAGCCTGCAGCACGTTGAACGGCATCTCGAGGTAGCCGATCTCGCCCAGTGCCAACGCTTTTGGGACTTCATCAAGTGAGGAGACCGAGACGCCGAGGCGTCCGACCTCGCCCGTCGCGTGGTACTTGCGCAGTCGCGCCCACGCCTTGTCGCCCGCGTCTCCCGGGCCTGCCAGCACGGCTGCGGCCACGCTGCGGCGACCGAGCTCGGCGAAGGTGCGTTCGAGGCTCGCCTCGACCGCGAGCGCCTCACCGGCCTCGAGTGGGCGGAGGCGGCTGATGTAGCCCAGCCGCCGGGTCAGCTGCGGCTCGATGCCAGCGCGCAGGACTCGCTCCGCGCGTCCGTCGGCCCGGCCCACCTCGACGTGCGTGACGCCCCGAACGACCGCGGTGTCCAGCAGGGTGCGGACCTCGGCTGCGTCCGGAGCGTGGTCACCGGAGAGATGCGCACCGCCGACCACGAAGGCGCTCTGGCGCAGCTCGGAGGTGTCGCGGGTACGCACCGTCGGACCCTGCTCGGCGATGTCGCCGGAGAGGGCGTCCATGAAGTCGGTCCACGGCACAGCGACCGGGTCCTCGACGTGCGCGAACAACCGGCTCACCCGGTCGAAGTCGCTGAGGTTGTCCACGGTGCAGCGGTAGCGGGCCGGCTCGCCCGGGTTGGCCTTCGGCGCGAAGAGCAGCTCACCGAGCGTGCGGCGCAGCCACGGCGTGACGTGCTCACGGTCGTAGGGGTCCTGGGTGGACTCCGAGGCGCGGCGCAGGTCGCCGACCCAGAACCCTTCTGCGCCCAGGCCTTCGGGGACGACGTCGATGTCGACGCGGCCGTACGCGTGGCCTGACTCGTCCATCGCGGCGAGCAGCTCATCGACGACGTCGGCGTCCATGACCGGGTTGTCGCCGGTGAGGCGGACGACGCGGTCGGTCGGGTCGAGATCTTCGGTCGCCTGCACGAAGCGGCCCAGGACGTCGTCGAGCGCACCGCGGACGACGCGGATCCCGACGTGCTCCAGGTGCTCGGCGATGCGGGTGTCGTAGTGCTCGTCGCTGGTCGCCACGACCACCTCGTGGCCGCTGCGTGACGCGCGGCGGGCGACCAGCTCGATGAGCGGCATACCGGCGACGGCCATCAGGGCCTTGCCGGGCAGGCGTGAGGAGTTGAGTCGTGACTGGATCACGACGCGGGTGCGTGGCACCGGAGTGACCTCCGCGGGGAGGGGATGGGCGGACCTGGGCAGGCTACCCGCGCAGCTCGTACACCGCGGCTTCGCCCGCGCTGATCTTGAGCCGGGCCAGCGAGCGCAGCCGTGGGCTGACCGGGCCGGCCCGCGTGTCGGCGACCAGCCAGCGGACACCGTCGGCGTACATCCGCTTGAGGACGTCAGCGGTCGGGGCCGTGAACGCGGCGTCGTTGCGTCGCAACCGCTCCGGGTCGTAGAACGGCTGACGGACGTACGGCAGCCCGTCCTTTCCGTGCATCGCGCGGGCCTCGTCGGTGTAGGCCCAGCCCTCGACGTACGCCGCCCGCTCGCCGAGACCGGTCACCCAGAACGAGCGGGTGTCGCAGTGAGGGGTGGGCGCGATCCCGCGGCAGTGCACGTTGGTCGCGACCAGGTCGTCTCGCGGCGTATGGGCGCGCAGCCAGCCAGTCACTGTGACCTCACCAGACGTGAGGTGGTGGCGTGGCTCGTCGCGCAGCAGCTCGCTGATGGTGTGGCTGGAGGTCTGTACGCCGGTCGGCACGACCGCGGCGGCCAGAACTCCGATCACGGCGAGGGTCGCGAGGCCTGGGCGTCGCAGCGCCCAGAGCGCGCCGAGGACGACCACGATCAGGCAGACGGCGAGGGAGAGCCGGAGAACGGTGTGGGCGCTCGAGGTCGGGCCCGCGACGAGTCGTACGCCACCCCACGCGGCCAGGCCCGCGGCGGCTGCCAGCGCGGCGTCGCGCGCGCCGGGCGGTCGGCGCTCGAGCAGGTGCACCGCGCCCCAGGCGCTGAGCACGGCCCACAGCGGCACAACCCCGCGGAGGAAGTAGACCTGAGAGCCGGACGGGTGCACCAAGATCAGCACCACGGCGAAACCGGCGGTGAACGCTCCCGCGATGAACCACAGCGTCGGGTCGCGGCGCGGCAGGCTGAGCGCGCCGATCGCGTGGGCGTGCTGCGCCAGCATGAGTACGGCCACGGCCACGCCCAGCAGGACGAGGGCCGGTCCCGACAGATGCGCGCTGGTGTACGCCGGCAGGTGCCTGGCCGTACCTCCCACCTCGAGCTCCGACCCGCCTCCGCCACCGGCGAACCACGGGATGCTCACGGCCATGACGAGGGTGGCGAGGCCGAGCGCCAGCGCGGTCGGACGCCTGGCCGGTGTCCGCCAGGTCGCGACGAGCGCCACGGCGAGGCCGCCGACCAACGTCGGGAGGATGGAGCTCTTCGCGCCCGAGCACGCCGCCAGCATCAGGACCAGCAGCAGCCAGCCGCGACCGCTCGTCCGGCCGCGCAACGTGTCGATGAGCAGCCAGGCCGACAGCAGCATCATCGAGTGTCCGAGTACCTCCGTCGGCGAGGCCGCAGACAGGGCGTCCACGCCGACACCAGGGACGGACAGGATCGGCGTGAGTGCTGCCGGTGCGAGCAGCAGCCCGCAGGCCAGCACCCCGGCCCAGGGACGCCGGCTGAGGTGGACGGTGAGGAGATAGACCAGGGCCAGCGTGACGGCGTACACCGGGAGGTACCAGAGGCGGGCGCTCACGGTGATCAGGTCGACCTTGGACACGAGGGAGTCCGCGGCCGTGTGAGCGCTGGAGAACCAGTGGTAGCGCAGCACCTCGCCGCTGGCCTGCGGGACCTGCGGCGGCGCCGAGCGGGTCGCCTCGGCGTTGATCGACAGCTGCCAGTAGAGATCGGGCGGCCACATGCCGGTGCGCCTCGGCAGGGGAGTGCTCTCGAAGACGTTGGCGCAGACGCGGGCGAGGCCAAGGCTGTACGCCACGAGCAACCCCCACGCGGGGCCGACCGGCAGGCGCTCGTCGTAGGGCTTGAGGTGCAGACGCTGCCGCAGCCCCGGAACCGCGCTGAAGACCGCGAGCACGAGGAGCGGATAGGTCGCGAGCCAGTCACCCAGGCCGAGGGCGACGTACGCGGCCCAGGCCAGAAGTCGTACGGCCACACCGACAGCGAACGCCGGCGCCACCTCGGCCAGCAGGTGCGCCGGCCGGGACCGCAGGGCGCGGTGGACGAGCACGCCGGGGAGCAGGACCGACCAGAGGGACGCGAGCGCGAATCGTGTGGTGTCCCAGACGGATACGCCGTAGATCGCGAGGACGATCACTGTCCCGGCGACCGCGACGAGCGCGGGCAGCCAGCCCCGAAGTCGGCTCACCGGGGCAGCCGAGCGAGCAACGCATCGGCCACGCGCGTGCGGCCCTGGCCGTCGACGAGCCGCTGCCCGAGCGCCGCGAGATCTGCACGCCGGTCGCCGTCGGTCAGCACGGAACGCAGCTCCGCCACAGCGGCGGCGCGAGCGGCATCGTCGGTGCGCAGCTCGTCCAGCACGCCGACGGGCGCGACGACGCCCTCGCCGACCGTCGCGGTGTAGCCCTGACGTTGGTTGTCGACGACGCACACGACGCCAGTCGGCACGCCTAGGCACAGCAGCTCCCACACCGAAGACCCGGAGGCGCTCACCGCGACGTCGCTCTCGGCCGCCAGTGCAGCCAGGTCGGAGACGGGGTCGAGCACCTCGAGCGACTGGCCGGCGCCGGGGGAGAGTCCGGCGAGCGTCGTACGGACCTCCTCGCGGGCCGCGATCACCGTCACCTGGACAGGCACCTCAGTTGCGAGCACGAGGGGTACGACGGTCGCGGCGGCCGCGTAAGGATCAGTCCCGCCGAACACGGCGAGCAGGCGGGGCGGGTCGTGGGCCGGGACGGGCTCGACGCGGCGACGGGTGAGGACGGTGTCGCGGAACAGCGCGTAGTCCAGGCCGGCGAGCGCCGCGGCACCTGGCGGCAGGTCGGCGCGAGGTGTCGCGCGGAGGTTCTGGTCGACGTACAGATCGGCCTCCTGGCCGGCGCCGAACTCGGCGTCGACCATGGCGAGCACCACGAGCCCGGCAGTGCGCAGGGCGGCTCCCGTCTCAGAAGGCAGGTGGTAGCCGTCGAGGACGACGGCCACGGCCGCCAGCGCAGTGACCTGCTCGGCCACCTGTGCGGGGTCCTCCTGCGCTGGGAGAACGGGGATCCCGCGGTCGCGGACGAGCTGCTCGACCCATGTGATGCCGCCCAGGTCGCCCACGAGCGAGACGGCGACGCCGCGGGCCTGGAGCTCCTCGGCCAGTGCCAGGCTGCGGATGAGGTGACCGACACCGAATGTGGGGTGTGCGTCGCACCGCAGGACCACGCGCGTCTGGGGAGGTTCATCCATGCCCGAATCGTAGGGTTGTGGCTGATAACCTCTGCGATGGCCTGCACCGCTGACGGCGGGCCCAGATCACATCACCACTGGGAGAAGTTGAGTGAGCATTCTCGAAGGTTCGTCCATTCTCGTCACCGGCGGCACCGGTTCCTTCGGGAAGGCGTTCATCACCAGGCTGCTCGAGGACTACAACCCCAAGCGCGTCGTGATCATCTCGCGCGATGAGCTGAAGCAGTGGGAGGTCCGCGCGCAGTTCAAGGACGACCCGCGGCTGCGCTGGTTCATCGGTGACATCCGCGACCTGGACCGCCTCAAGCGCGCGATGCACAACGTCGACTACGTCGTGCACGCCGCTGCGCTCAAGCAGGTCGACACCGCGGAGTACAACCCGTTCGAGTTCGTCAAGACCAACGTGCTGGGCAGCCAGAACGTCATCGAGGCGGCCATCGACTCCGGCGTCAAGAAGGTCGTGGCGCTGTCCACCGACAAGGCGTCCAGCCCGATCAACCTCTACGGCGCCACCAAGCTGACCGCCGACAAGCTGTTCATCACGGGCAACCACTACGCCGCGGCGTACGAGACCCGGTTCGCCGTGGTCCGCTACGGCAACGTGATGGGCTCGCGCGGCTCGATCATCCCCAAGTTCCGTGCGCTGCAGGAGGCCGGCGAGTCGCTGCCGATCACCGACCTGCGCTGCACCCGCTTCCTGATCACCCTGCCGCAGGCTGTGCAGATGGTGCTGGACACCTTCGAGCTGATGCAGGGTGGCGAGCTGCTCGTCCCGCGCATCCCCTCGATGAAGGTCACCGACCTGGCCCAGGCGATCGCGCCCGGCGCCAAGATGCACGACATCGGTCTGCGCCCGGGCGAGAAGCTGCACGAGGAGATGATCAGCCCGGAGGAAGGCCGCCGCGCGGTCATCGTCCACGACGGCAAGTACTTCGTGATCCAGCCCGACCTGGCGACCTGGGGCTACCAGCCGCCGGCTGACGGCAAGCCGGTCGAGGACGGCTTCCACTTCTCCTCGGACAACAACGACCAGTGGTTCACCATTGAGCAGATCCGCGAGATCTTGGAGTCCGACGTCTGATGGTTCTGCCTTACGGGCGCCAGTCCATTGATGAGTCCGACATCGAGGCTGTCGCGGCGGTCCTGCGTGGCGACTGGCTGACCACGGGTCCGGCAGTCGACCGTTTCGAGCAGGACATTGCGGCGGTCGCCGGCGTCTCAGCGTCGGTTGCGGTGACCTCCGGGACGGCTGCGCTGCACACGGCGTACGCCGCGGTGCCGTTGCAGCAGGGAGATGAGGTCATCACGACCCCGCTGACGTTCTTCGCCACAGCCACCTGCGCCATCTGGCAGGGCGCCACGATCGTCTTCGCCGACGTCAGCGAAGACACCGGCAACTTGGACCCTGCGGCCGCGGCTGCTGCGGTCACGGGCAAGACCAAGGTCGTCGCCGGCGTCGACTACGCCGGGCACCCGATCGACGGCCCCGCCCTGTCGAAGGTCGCGCACGACGCGGGCGCGCTCCTGCTCGAGGACGCGGCCCACTCGATCGGTGGCTCGCTCGACGGCGTACCGGTCGGCTCGTTGGCCGACGTCACGACGTTCTCCTTCTTCCCGACCAAGAACCTCACGACCGGTGAGGGTGGCGCCGTGGTCTCCACGAGCACCGAGGTGCTCGACCGGGCGCGTGAGTTCAAGTCGATCGGCTACACCCGCGACCCCGAGAAGTGGCACGCCAAGGGCGATCAGGGCGGCTGGTACTACGAGGTGCACAACCTCGGGCTGAACTACCGGCTCCCCGACGTGCTCGCGGCCCTGGGCTCCAACCAGCTGCACCGCCTGGACGCGTTCAAGAAGCGCCGGCAGGACATCACGGACCGCTACAACGCTGGTCTGGCCGGTATCGACGCGCTGCGCACCCCCGCGCACCGGGAGGGCGCCGACCCCATGTGGCACCTCTACCCGCTGCGCATCCAGGACGGCCGCCGGCGTGAGCTGTTCGACCACCTGCGCGGTAACGGCATCGGTGTCCAGGTCAACTACATCCCGGTGCACTGGCAGCCCTACTTCGCCGAGCGCGGCTACCGCAAGGGCATGTGCCCGATCGCGGAGACCTACTCCGAGCAAGAGGTCAGTCTGCCGATGTTCCCCGACCTGTTGGACTCCGACGTGGACCGCGTCATCGAGCTGGTCCGCGAGTTCGTCGGCGCCTGAGCCGGTGCATCACGCCAACCACTTCTATGGTCACGCGTCGATCCTGGCGCGCTACTGCGGGCTGACGGGGTCGCCGACCATCTGGGGCTACCTCCAGCACGGCTGGAACACCCACGACGGTTTTGCGGTCGGTCACGAGTTCGTGCCCGGCTATCCCAAGCTGGTCTGGTCGGAGGCAGTCGCCCGTCGCGGGTGGGCGCTCGGGCTGCGCAACTACGTCGTGATCGGCTCGCCCTGGGCCTACCTCCTGGCGCTGCAGGCGCAGGCGCCGCCGCCGGAGGGTGAGCGTGCGGGCACGCTGGTCTATCCCTTCCACGGCTGGGAGGGACAGCAGATCGTCGGTGACCACGAGGCCTACGCCGACGATGTCCGCGAGCGTGAGGGCGACGTACCGCTCACGATGTGCCTCTACTGGAACGACTACGAGGACGCGAACGTACGAAAGACGTACGAGGACAAGGGTTTTCGTGTGATCACGCACGGTCGGCGCGGCCATATGTACGTCGGTGGTGACCTCGACTTCCTCGATCGGCAGCTCACCGAGGTGCGGGCGCACCGCCGCGTCGTCAGCAACCGCCTCGGCAGCGCGCTGCTCTACGGCGCGAGCACCGGAGCGGAGATCGGCGTCTACGGCGACCCGATGGTGCTCGAGGGCGACCATGCGGTGCTCGGCGGGATGGCCAAGCAGCAGCGGCTCTTCCCCGAGCTGCACCAGGACCAGGTCCCGGACGCGGTCGCGCACGCGGTCGCCCGCCGGGAGCTCGGCCTCGACGAGACGCTGAGCCCCACACTCCTTCAGCACACGCTGGGGTGGGACGATGACATGCCCCCTCAGCCGAACCAGGAGCACGTCTGACATGGACTCCAGCAACCACTGGTACCGGCATGCCCACATCTGGTCGCAGTACTGCGGGCTGGGTTTCGAGCACCCGCCACGTCTCAACGGCGTCATCCAGCACGGCTGGACGTTCGTGCACGGCTTCGGCGCGGGTCACGCGCCGCCGCACGGCTTCGCCAAGTACATCTGGGCCGACGTCAACCGGCGCCGCGGCCAGGCGATCGGCTGGCGTGACTACTACGTCACCGGTGCACCGTTCCTCTATCTCGATGAGATGACGCCGTACGCCGAGGACGACCCCGAGCCCGAGGGCACCATCTGGTACCCGTTCCACGGCACGGTCGACTACGAAGCCGTCTCCGGCGACCACGACCGGCTGATCGATGAGATCAACGCGACCGAGACCGGTCCGGTCACGATGTGCCTCTACTACGTCGAGTACAAGATCCCGGCCATCCGGGCGAAGTACGAGGACGCCGGCTTCCGGGTCATCAGCCACGGCGACCGAGGCATCAAGTGGACCGGCGGCGACGCGGACTTCCTGCCCAGCCAGCTGCGCGAGCTGCGCCGCCACCGGCGGGTCGCGTCCAACCGGCTGAGCACCGCGATCATGTACGGCGCCTCGCTAGGGCTGCAGCCCGCGGTCTACGGCGACCCGATGGACCTGGTCGGCGTGAAGGCCGGCTTCAACGGCACCGACCTGCTGGAGCACACCTTCCCCGAGCTGCACGGCACCGACATCGATGCCGCGGTGGCCCATGAGATTGCCAATCGTGAGCTCGGCCGCGACGCCATGCTGAGTCCCACCGAGCTCGCCCTGGTCCTCGGCTGGGAAGAAGAGCAGCGACTGACGACGAAAGTGAGCGCATGACTACCACGACCCAGGTCGACCGCCCGGACAACGTTCTCCTGGTGCCGGGCGCCATGCAGAACTGGTCCGACCTCGACCACGGTCCGGCCGGCACCTCCGCAGCCTTGCGTGCGCTGGTCGAGCAGCATGTCGGCGACGGCTCGCGAGTCGCGGTCGTCGGTCCGCACGCGCTGGACCTGATCAGCGGCCTGGCCAGCCAGGTCTCGCACCTGAGCGTGTTCACCCGCTCGATCCCGGACGCCGCGACCATCGGCGCCGCGCTCTCGGAGGTCCCGTCCGCGAAGGTGTTCTGCGGCAGCGTCGCGCACCTGACCGAGCAGCCCGAGCCGTACGACGTGGTCATCGCCCTCGATGACGTCACCCGGGTGCTCTCGCTGGAGACCGAGGCCCTCACCTGGCGTGAGATGTTCGATGCCGTACGCCGGTTGGTCGCCCCCACCGGCACCCTCCTGCTGGCCGTCGAGCACGAGCTCGGCCTGCACCGGATCGCGTCCCTGCACTCGCGCTACACCGCCAACAACGACGCCGACTGGTCGGTCACCGCGACCTTCGACCTGAGCCGCCCTCGCACTCCGAAGGCCGTGCTCGCCGCGGCCGCCGAGGCGGGACTGACCACGCAGGCCCTGGGGTCGGCGTACCCCGCCTGGGACGACCAGACCGTGCTGGCGTACGGCGCCGAGAGCTTCACGCCACCGATGCATGCGGTGCTCGCAGCGGTGACTCTCGGGTCGCCGGCGTTCCGTCGGGTCGGCGCGGATCCCACCCGCGTGACTCGTGCGGCCGTCATGTCCGGCCGTCTCGCGGACCTGGCGTCGGGATGGGTTTTGGTCGCGAGTGGCGTTGCAGGGCAAGGTAATTCGCCGACAAAGGCCATCGTCGAGTCGACGTTGCATGGTGGCGTCGCGACCTACACCGCGGTGCGCGCCGGAGTGCAGCGCACCCTCGACGACGGCGAGCCGACCAAGATCGCGATCCCGGCCGGGTCTCGGCTCCTGTCCGAGGACATCCTCGACGCCTGTGCGGCCCACGACCTCCCGGTGCTGCGTCGTCAGCTCAAGCAGTACGCCGGCTGGCTGGCTGCCGCTGCCCCCGAAGGCACCCTGCCGGCGGCGCGCAGCGATGCCCGCCTGGACAACGTACTCGTCGACGGTGACCGGTTGCTCCCGCTCGCTCCGGGTGACCGTGAGCGGCCGCTGGAAGCGGCCACGTGGGTCGGCCTGGCCGATCTGGTCCACGTTATCCGGGCCCGTGGTGCACGCCACCCGTGGCCGTCCGCGATGGACGACCGCACGATGCTGGCGACGATCGGCGCGATGGCCGGGCTGACTCTGCAGGACGACCTGGACCGCTACCTCGCTGCAGCGCCTGCCTCACAGGAGCCGGCGTTGCCCGCGCACGACGTGCCGGGTCTGCTGGCCGTCATCGAGCGGCTCACCGAGACCAACGAGGCGCTGGCTTCGCGGGCGCAGTGGTTCGAGGACCGGCTCAACACGCGCGAGCGTGAGATGCGTTCGCGCGCCTCACGGCACGACGAGGAGCTCAAGCGCGTCATGCGGCAGCAGGACGTGCTGCGCGAGTCGGCCGAGGACGTACGTCGGTCCATCACCTACCGGACCGGCAACGTCGTGATCGGCCCGATGCGCAAGCTGCGCGACCGCACCAAGTCGTAGCAGCCGTCAGCGGGTGCGGCGGAGCGCCCGGACCTTGCCGTCGAGCTTGCGCGCGACGCCGCGGACCAGCGTCTTGGGCTGCGCGACGAGGCTTGCTCGGCGCATCTGGTTGGCCAGCCGGTAGGTCCGGGATCGGCGCAGGTCCTGGGCCAGCTTGACGGCACGGTCGCGGTTGCGCGCTGCGCCGAGGGCCTGCTGGCGCAAGGTCCTGATGCGTGCTTCACGGATCAGCAGCTGCTCGTCACGAGCCGCGAGCGTGTCGGTGAGCGCAGCCACCCGGTCCTGCAGGATGTCCAGCCGCGAGGCCTCGTCGACGACGGCGGGCACGGCAACTGCCGGGGCGTCGGCCTCCGGGGCAACGGTGCCTGGAGCGACACCGGACATCGTGAGCCACAGCTGGACCAGGTCCTCCTCGCCGAAGATCGCCGGCCAGGCGCTGCGCCGACCGGAGTGGGCGAACCGCGTGGCGAACCGGCGCCAGGCCTGCGCGAGGCGGGCCTCCGATGCGCTGACCTGCCGCGCCGACGGGTCGGGCTCGCGCTCCACATCGGGTGCGTCCTCGGCGACCGGGGCCGCATCGGTGACGGGAGCGTGCCGGAGGCTGATGCCGCGTGCCAGGGTGGCGCCGGCCACGCGGACCTCGTCGAGTCGGATCTCGGAGGACTCGGCTGCGTCAGCACTGCTGCGGACCCAGTCACCCAGCTGGCGGGCGACCGCCCTGAACGCCGGCAGGTCCGCGCGTGCGATGTGGCGCAGGAGCGTGCGCTCGACCGTGATCGTGTCCGGGACCCGCTGCGGCAGCGCCGCTGCAGTGTCGGCGTCCCCGCCGATGACCCAGTCCAGGCCGGGCCCGTCCTGGTCAGCCCAGACGACCGCGTCGTCGACGGTCCAGTAGACCGATCGTCCACGACCGCCCGAGACCGCGACCCACTGTGTCGCGAGGTTGGACAGCTGGCCGCTGCGCGCCGCAACCGCGACGACATCGGGCGCGGGGATGCTCGCCGTGCCGGCCTGGTCGATCACGTGCTCGACCACCTGCGCTGGCAGTGAGCCGTCGCGGCTGCCGGTGGCCAGCGCGTCGATCACCGCGGCGCCGGGATTGACCGGGTCGCCGTACAGGCCGTGCACGGTGGTGACCGGCTGCCCGGCGGCAGCAAGAGCCTGCGCCAGCGCGGCCGCAGAGGTGGGCCTGGTCGGGTCGTCGTCCGCGCGCGCCCAGTCGATCCGCTCGGCGTGGCCAAGAGCCATCAGCGGGGCGTCATTGCCCAGTCCGACGATGACCGTGCCGCCGGCCTGTGCCAGTGCGGTGACGTGCGCCAGCCGCTGCTGCCAGGGCATGGTGTCGGCTGGTGGCAGCAGGCCGTCCAGCCCGCCCAGGGCGAGCACCAGCTCGCGCGGCTGGGAGCGGCGGTCCTGGGCAAAGGCGGCGATGCCGGCGGTGACGAGCTCGACCGCGTCGGGCAGCTCGTCCTTGAGCTGCGACGCCTCCTCGTCGGTGGCGACCAGGACGGTGGTGCTGCGGCTGCGCTCCAGCACGAGGTCCAGGATCTGCGGGCTCGGCAGGCCGAGGACGTAGGCCGACTCGACCCGCGGGATGACGTCACCCAGCAGCGTCGGCACCAGCGCGGTGTCGGCGGTCTCGGGGATCGGATCAGCCACGGGTGCTCCATTCGAGGACGGCGCGCAGCTCATCGCGCGGCATCAGGTGGTCACGCCCGAGCTCGCGGTCGGCGAGCTCGCGCAGGGTGCGGTCAGGGGAGGTGGAGTCGCGCAGCAGACCGTCGATGGGCTGCTGCACAGCAAGTCCGAGAGGCGCCTGCCCGTAGACGCGGACGGGCAGTCCGGCCGAGGCGGCGTAGAGCAGGGGCGTGTCCATCGCGTTGCTTGCCACCCGCTCGTGCGCGCGCAAGAGGTCGAGCAGACGCAGGAGGTAGCGCGGCTCGTCGGTGCCGGCCTCGTCGTCGCGATCACCCAGGGGGACGACGTCGAACCCTGCGTCCTCGTAGGCCCGCTTGAGGGCATCGATCGCGAAGTCCTGGTGGGACAGGGCGACGGTGACAGGCCCGGTCTCGCGCTCATGGATCTGGGCGATCAGTCGGGTCGCGCCGTGCACGCCGTGCAGGTCATGACGCGGCAGCCAGAGCGTGCCGGCCGGCGGGACCTGGGGCTTGTCGCCATTGCCATTGCCATTGCCATCGCCGTTCCCGTTGCCGTTGGGTGCCTCCGACGGCAGCCAGTCCGGCTCCTGGACCTTGGGCATCTCGTCGCGGTCCAGGGTGAGCAGGTAGAGCCAGGGTGCACCGATGACGACATGGCCGGTCTGCCCTCGGGCCGTACGTCGGCGACGCGCAGCATCGCTCCAGAGGTACGCCGTCCGGCTCGGTCCCAGCTCGTCGGCCGCTGGGCACGGACTCACCAGGTCCCAGTCGTGCTGGATGTGGCCGGCGATGCTCGGGACGCTGTAGGGGTCGACATCGCCGACATAGACCGCCAGCGCCTGGTTCTGGCCGAGAAGGGTGTTGTGAGGATGCATGGCGCGCCTCACCGTACCTGCGCGCGGACCGTCTCGGCGACGGTCGTGAGGGTCAGATGACGACCGTCGGCCTCCCAGTCCAGGGGCAGCACGCTGGCGAGGGCGGCCTGACAGGCAACGGCCTGGTCGCCGGTCGCCAGCTCGACGAACAACGTCCACTCACCGGCCGGGGCGCCCGGCTGGATCGGCTGGTCGACCTCGGGGATGAGCTGTGCCGACGGCACCGTGACCTGCCAACGGCCGTCGGCGCGTACGACGTCACAGCTCGCCTCGGCGTAGTCGTCCGAGCCCGGCAGGAAGCGGCGCCAGGAGAAGGCGGTCGGCGGGAGGCTGGACCACTCGACGCCCTCGACCACGAGGTCGGACCCATCGACCCGCGCGGTCACCGCGGACGGGTTGGCCGGGCCGTGGGTCAGGTTGGCCAGCCCGAACGGCGTGCGTACGAGAGAGACCAGCTCGTCGCCGGACTCCAGGGACACGGCACCGTGGTGCGCGGGCCAGGTGAGGTTGTGCGAGCCGAGGTCGGTGTCCAGGCGCAGCGCCCGCACCGAGCGGAGGGTGAACGGGTCGTCGGGGTAGTCACCCTCCAGCGCCTGCTCGCCCGGGATCCGCGCGATGACCCGCGAGCCTCGCTCGTCCTCGATCACCTCGGCAGCGATGGTGACCGGCGTGGCTGGCGCCGTGCGCGCGATCACCACATCGGCGCGCCGCAGCCGGTCCGGGCTGAGGCACTCGAGCACCAGGTGGCCATCGGTGGCACTGGCGCCGGTGACTATGACCGGGTCGGCCACCCGGTGCAGCACGTAGGCACCCTTGGTGCCGCGGCCGGGCTGGATCCACTCGTGATCGCTGAGCCAGTGCCCGTGCGGATAGTTGGGACTGCCGCCGCGCGGGCCACCCAGGTGCGCCTTGCGACGCATGCTGCCCACGCGCAGGTCGAGCTCGAAGCGCAGCGGCCAGACCAGCTCGTACTCCTTGTCGACCTGCTCGAGGTCGACGCTCACCTCGAAGCCGACAAGCGTGCGGTCGGCGTGCTGATCGACAGTCTCGAACCGCTTGACTGCCAACGGAATTCGCTGGATGCCATTGATGAGGGAGGCTTCCAGCTCGGAGTCCGCGACCATCGGCAGGTGGCTGATCTCAGCGGTGCCGCGCAGGGTGACGGTGCTGCCCATCCAGGCGACGTGGTCGACCGTGCTGCGCAGCCGCAGGGACGTCATCGGGTAGGCGTAGGTCTTGGCGGGCGCGGTGGAGCGGCCCCGGCCAGGGAAGTCGGCGTCGAACTCCCACGGCCGGCTCCGGCGTCGGTGGACGTGACCGCCGCCGACCAGGCCGCCCTCGTCACGGAACACCGCAAGGTCGTGCAGCAGCTCCGCATCGCCGGCGCGCAGGGCGTGCCACTGGATCTGATCGAAGCGCGGACGTGAGCCGATGTTGACCTGGAGCCTGTTGACGAGGCGCTGGCCGAGCTCGATGGTGCGCTCGACGTCCTCCTCGGGTACGACCGCGAAGGCCTGGGCGAGCGCGATCACGTCGATGAACGTGAAGTAGTCGTGCGTCGCCTGCCGCACCTCGGGCGACGCCTGCTGGTCGAGGATGTCCAGCACCATCTCGGCCGAGACGACTCGGTCGAGCAGGTTGTCGTAGCGGAAGACCTGCTGGGTGATCGAGTCGCCCGACTCACGCTCGCGCCAGAAATAGGTCGGGGTGTTGATCACGTCGACGGTCAACGCGTCGAGGTGCGCCTTCAGCGTGACGGGATAGTCCTCGTACCGGATCGGCGGGAAGGCGTAGCCGTATTCGTCCCAGAACGAGCGGCGGTAGACCTTGTTCCAGACCATCCGGTCCATGACCAGCTCGGGCCGCTCGAGCACGTGGGTCGCGAGTCTCGGTGTGGCGCAAGGCTTCTGGTGAGTCCAGGACTGGCGTACGCCGGACGTACGGCTGAAGCGCTTGGCGTTGCCGAGGACGAACGAGGAGCCGGTGCGCTGCAGGCTGCCGACCATCTGGGCGTAGGCGTTGAACGGCACCAGGTCGTCGGAGTCGACGTAGGTGATGAACTCGCCGTGGGCGTGCGCCGTGCCCGTGTTGCGCGCTGGCCCGAGGCCCTGGTTCTCCTGGATGACCAGCTTGAACCGCTCGTCGCGAGCGCAGAAGCGCTCGGCGATCTCGATGCTGTTGTCGGGCGAGCCGTCATCGACCATGACGACCTCGAAGTCGGTCAGGGTCTGGCGGCGCAGCGACTCGAGGCAGTCATGCAGGTAGGCCTCGACGCCGTAGTAGGGAACGACGATCGACAGCAGGGGAGTAGGCACGCGCGCCCCGGGCTAGAAGAGGTCCCAGGACAGCGCGGTGCCCTTGGGCACGTCCTGGGTGAAGGTGCGGCCCTGGACGAGATCGAAGGTGTCGGGGGCCAGGCCGTTGGCCGGGCGGATCGACCGGACGTTGTCCGGGGTGATCGCGTCGCCCGCCTTGACGTCCGCCACGACGTAGAGCGAGCGGCGGAACCGCAGGCCCTCCTTCTCCTGCTGGCGAGCACCGATCCGCGCCTGTCCCAGGCACTGCCAACCGACCTTGGTCTGGGACACCAGCGCCTCGAGCTCGTCCGGCTCGCTGGAGAACGCCGAGTCCACGCCGCCGCCCTCGCGCTGCAGCGTCACGTGCTTCTCGACCAGACAGGCGCCGAGGGCGACCGCAGTGATGGCGGCGCCGATGCCGATGGTGTGGTCGGAGTAGCCGATCAGCGTGCCGAGCGCATCGGCCATCACGGGGATGCCGCGCAGGTTGGACTCGCTGGGGTCGGCCGGGTAGTTGGCCGTGCACGCCAGGACCACGATCTGCTCGTTGCCGGTGCTGCGCGCGGCCTCGACGGCTGCGTTGATCTCACCGAGTGAGGCCATGCCGGTGGAGATGATGATCGGCTTGCCCTTGGACGCCGCGAGCCGGATGAGCGGCAGGTCGACGATCTCGGACGACGCGATCTTGTACGCCGGTGCGCCCAGCTCCTCGAGCAGGTCGATGGCGGTCGGGTCGAACGGCGAGGAGAAGACCGTGATGCCGACCTTCTTGGCCTCTTCGAAGATCGGTGCGTGCCACTCCCACGGGGTGTGCGCCTCGGTGTAGAGGTCCCAGAGCGTACGACCGCCCCACAGCTCGTGGCCCTCGGACAGCCGGAAGTCAGGCGAGTCCGACTCGATGGTGATCGTCTCGGGCTTGTAGGTCTGCAGCTTGACCGCGTGCGCGCCGGCCTTGGCGGCCATGCGGACGATCTCCAGTGCCTTGTCCAGCGAACCGTCGTGGTTGCCGGACATCTCGGCGATGATGTAGGGCTCGTGCTCCGGACCGATCGAGTGCGGGCCGATCTTGATGTCGGGCAGGGTCATGGGTCAGGCCTTCTGCTGGTCTCGGGTACGGCGGATGCGGTGCACGAGCGTGGGTTTGCCACCGACCTCGCGCTCGTAGGAGTCGATCTCCTCGAAGCCGCTGCGCTGGTTCATGCTGCGCACGGCCTCGTTGTGGTCCAGGACCTCGCCCTCCAGGATGTCCAGACCGAGCTCCTCGAAGGCGTAGCGGGCCCCTTCGCGCTGGATCTGCATCCAGGCGGGGAGCAGCGTGCCCGACGCCGTCAGGCCCGCGTTGTCGAGGTAGTAGCCCCACATCCCGGAGCGCGGGCTGGTGCCCTCCGGGGTGATGTCGAAGAAGTTCACGACGCCGGCCGGCTGGTCGCGGCGCTCGTACATCAGCACCAGGCGGGACGGGTCCTGCTTGACCGCGGCCCACCACTGCTCGTGCATCTCCGGGGTGATCTCGTCCTGGGTCAGGGAGACCGCCTGGACGTCGGGATGATTGCGCCAGACGCGGACGGACTCCTGGTCGGCGTCCGTGGCGGGGCGAAGCATGAAGAAGCCTCCGGAAGAGTTGAAGGGGGCGGGGGCGGGAGCGGCTAGGGCGGTCGGGCGGGGGAGGCATTTACACTACAACGGGCCCGGCCCCGGGCATTCATCCGATGACAGCGAGGATCAATGAGCACGCAGCTCAGCCGTGACCAGGTGCGCACCATGATGGCCGAGGTGCTGTCCGCGCAGGGCAAGGAGCTCCCGGCCGATGACTCGGCCTCCCTGGAGACCATCGGATTCCGGTCGCTGGACTTCTCCGAGCTGGCGCTGCGCGTCGAGGACGAGATCGGCGACGAGCTCAACTTCGACGCCCCCGGTCTGCGCGCGATCGAGACCATCGGTGACGTCCTGGACTTCCTCGAGCAGCTGCAGACGGCGTGACGCAACCCGCTGAGCCCGTCGGTGCGGGCAACCGCATCATCACGGCCGGGTACGACGGTCCTTGGAGTGGACTGCCCGGTTTGCCGAATCTGCCGCCGGCCGCCGCTGTGCTCGTCGCCGACAACACCGAAGCCGTGCGAGCGGTCTGGCAGGCCGCGACCACGCCGCGCGAGACGCTGGTCGCGGCCTCGACGCGGGTCGGGGACGAGCAGGCCCAGGGGTTCCGGGAGAGCGGCCTGGCAGTCGTACGCGCCGGGCAGGTAGAGCCGGCCCTCACCGAGCGGGAGCCCGAGGTCGGGCGGGTCTGGTTGCTGACGTCCGGCTCGACCGGGCGACCCAAGCAGGTCGCGCACACCCTCGAGTCGCTGACGACCGTCGCCGGTGACCCTCCGCCGCGCACCTGGCTGTGTCCTTATGCGACCGGCGCGTACGCGTGGTGGCAGGTCGTCACCTTGTCGCTGTCGCTGCCCGGTCAGGACGTGCTCTTCATCGAGCCGAGCGAGCTGGACCGCTGGCCGAAGATGGCGCTCGACGCCGGCGTTACGGCCGCCTCAGGTACACCGACCTTCTGGCGACAGGCGCTGTTCCGTTCCGGCGATGTGCTGGCTCAGCTGCCGCTGGAGCAGATCACCCTCGGCGGCGAGCCGGTCGACCAGGCGATCCTGACCCGGCTGCGCGAGGTCTACCCGGAGGCGCGGATCTCCTGGATCTACGCCTCGTCCGAGGCCGGCGCGGCGATCGTCGTGCACGACGGGCTGGCGGGCTTCCCCGCCGCCTGGCTGGACCGCGAGACGCCGGGTCGCCCGCGGCTGTCGATCGTCGACGGCGAGCTGGTCATTGCCTCGTCCAAGGCGGCCGAAGGTATGGACGCCGCCATCCGCACCGGTGACCGCGCCGAGATCGTGGACGACCGCGTACTCATCACCGGCCGGATCGCCTCCGACGAGATCAACGTCGGTGGCTCCAAGGCGTCGGCGTCCAAGGTGCGTGGCGTCCTGCTCGACCACCCGGACGTCGAGTGGGCTGCCGTCCGCGGACGCAAGGCACCCCTGGTCGGTCAGGTGGTGATGGCCGAGGTCGTGCTGACCGAAGGCTCCTCGACCACCGACGTCGAGCTGACCGCGTGGTGCGCCGCACGACTGCCTGACTACTCCGTGCCGCGCCGGCTGCGCGTGCTGCCCGAGATCCCGATCAAGGAGACCCTGAAGAGCGATGTCTGACCCCACCGGCCCCATCCCCGCAGCCCAGTGCGTGCTCATCACCGGCGGCACCAAGGGCCTGGGCCTCGAGCTCGTCCGGGACACCCTCGCGCAGGGCGCCAAGGTGGCGACCTTCTCCCGCTCGCTGACACCGGAGATCGAGGCGCTGCGCAAGGAGCACCCTGACCGGCTCTTCGTCGCCTCGCTCGACATCAACGACGAGGCCGGGGCCAAGACGTTCCTCAAGGACGCCTCCGCCGCGCTCGGGCCGATCGACTCGCTCGTCAACAACGCGGCCATCGGGCAGGACTCGATGCACCTGCACACCTCGCCCGAGCGCATCGCGCAGATCGTCCAGACCAACCTGACCGCGCCGCTGATCCTGACCCGGGCCTTCATCCGGCACGCGATGGCCAAGGTCGGCCGTGGCCGCATCGTCATGGTCACCTCGATCTGCGCCCAGCGCGGCTACTCCGGCCTCGTCGCGTACTCCGCGACCAAGGGCGGGCTCGACTCGGCGATGCGCACTCTCGCGCGTGAGATGCACGGACGGTTCATGGTCAACTCCGTGGCCCCGGGCTTCTTCGACTCCGAGATGTCCTCCGTGCTCGGCACCGAGCAGCTGTCCACCATCGCGCGGCGTACGCCGTCGGGTCGCATGGTCACCCCGACCAACATCGCGCCGGTCGTGCGCTCGCTGCTGTTCGACGACACCAACATGAACGGCCAGGTCGTCGTCATTGATGGCGGCGGCTCGATCTAGTCCATGCGCTTGATCCAAGAGGTCTCCTGGGGCGATGCCCCGGGAGACCTCTTGGCTTCTGTCGCGACCCCGTCGTCACTGACGGTCGACGCGTCGGTCTCGCGGACGTCGTACCCCTCGTCGTCGCGGACCTACCTCGCCGATGGCAGAGGCGTGGCGTGGACTGCATTGGCACCCAACGGTTTTCGGCTGGCGATCGACGCCGAGCTGGTGGCGCAACGGGTGCCGCCTGCCGTCGTACGCCGCGCTCGGCTGACCGAACCCGTCGAGCCCGTGGACTTCTGGCGGCGGTGGACACAGGCCGAGGTGCTCGCCAAGCTGCTCGACGTCCCGATCCTGTTGTGGGTGCGTACGCATCGCCTGGTCGCGCCGACCGAGCTGGACGCGTCGGTGGCCTTGCGGACCGTGCTGTACGACGACCTCGTCATCACCTTCGGCCTCGCCCGGGAGGGCGCGGCCGACTAGCCGTCGTGGGTCGCGGTGACGAGCGTTCGCAGCGGCGCGGCGACCTCGTCCGGCTGCTCGATCCACGGGAGATGTCCTGCGCGACGCACCGGGCGCAGCTGTGCGCCACGTGTCGCATCTGCGAGCTGGCGGGCGTTGTCGAGCGGACGAGGGTCCTCGGTGCCGTGGATGAATGTCACCGGGCAGGTGACGGACGCGGCCCAGGCGACACAGTCCTCGTCGGTGAACGTCAACGCCTTGTTGGCCCGCGTGTTGATCGCCAGATCGACCTCGGCCATCGGTCGCGCGAGCTCGATGCCTTGCGTGGCGTCGGCGTAGTCGGTGGCCCAGTGAAGCTGTCGCCACTCGGTCTCCTCGGCTGCGGTGCGCACGGTGCGTTCTTCCAGGTCGCCCAGGCGCGCCGCGAACGGACGTCCCCGCCTCGCGCGCTCGCGCATGAACGGCGTCTGCCAGTCGCCGATCCCGACACCCGAGACGTAGCCCAGGCCGGCGGTGTGCGAGGGGTGTCCTGAGGCGTACGCGAGGGCAAGCGTGGCGCCGAAGGAGTGGCCGATGACGGTCCAGCGGTCATAGCCGGCCGCGGCGCGCAGGGCGTCGAGGTCGGCGACGTACTGGGACATCGAGTACGGGCCGCCGATGTCGCTGCGTCCGCACCCGCGCTGGTCGTAGCGATGGACGAGGGTGAGGTCGTCGATCAGGGCCGCGAGCGGGGCGAGGTAGTCCCACAGACCGGGGCCGCCGTGCACGAGGACGACGGGCGGATGGGCGCCCGGCGATCCGGTCGTCCAGGTCGCGAGTCGGTGGCCATCCGGCATGGGCGTGAGGCGCATAGCGCGAGCGTACGTCGCGGTTGCGGCCGGGTGGTCGCGGTGGGTGTCAGTGGTCGATGGCAGGCTGTTGTCGGCCATGTCTGGAACTCTTTGTGGCAGCGAAAAGCATTGGCAATGAAGATGATTGGGCACATTCCGGGTTGACCGTGGATTCGAACATGTGTATGGTCTCTGCATGGGGAAGATAGCGCAGGTCATCGGTGCGGAGGCGGTCCGCACCGATGACCTGCGTGCATTTCTTGACGCGCTGCCGGGTCTGAGCGCCGACGTGAGCGACTCCGAGCGGATCGATCAGCTGGCTCTGCTGGAGCGGGTTCAGGCGGCGTGCGTGGCGGCGCAGGCGAGGGTGATGGTCGACTTCGATGCGTCGCAGAGACATGACCAGGCTGAGGCCGGTGTGCCGCGGCGTCGGCAAGGTGGGGGAGTGGCCGACCAGATCGGTCTGGCCTGCAAGATCTCGCCGCAGGCGGCTGCGATGCGGCTGGGGCGTGCCCGCGTGCTGGTGGCCGAGATGCCGTGCACGATGAGGGCGCTGGCGCGTGGCGACATCAGTGAACGCGTCGCCGACGCAGCCGTGCGACAGACGTCTCACCTCGAGCCGGCTGATCGCCGGGCCGTCGATGCGCTGGCCGCTCCTCGGTTGCCTGACATGTCACTACGCGAGGCAGACGCGGCCGTACGACGACTGGCCTATCAGCGCGATCCTGAGGGGTCTGTGGCTCGCATTGCGGCGGCGGCGCGGGATCGGGCGGTCTGGTCTCGGCCGGCGCCGGACTGCATGAGCCGGCTGAGCGCGATCCTTCCGGCCGCGCAGGGCGTTGCTGCCTATGCGTCACTCGACCAGCAGGCGCGACATCTGCGGGCGCAGGGAGACGGCCGGACACTGAGCCAGCTCAGGGCAGATGTACTCGTGGAGCGGCTGACGGGGCAGGCCAGCGCAGAGGCCGTGCCGGTCGAGGTCGGCATCACGATGACGGTCGAGGCGTTGCTCGACGACAGTGACGAGCCCGCCTATGTCGACGGTCACGGCCCGGTTCCGGCCGCACTCGCCCGGACGATCGCGGCAGGACGCCAGCAGGCAGAGACTTCGCGCGACCCGGTGGGGGAGCGGTCGCGGGCTTGGGTGCGACGGATCTTCACCGACCCGATCGACGGGTCAGTGATTGCCGTCGACCCCCGACGCCGCGAGCTCGACGGTCCGCTGCGTCGGCATCTCGACACTCGGGACCGGGTGTGCCGAGTGCCGTTCTGCGACAGTCCGATTCGGCACCGCGATCACGTGGAGCCCTACTCCGAGGGTGGGCTCTCCACGATCGCCAACGGGCAGGGCGTGTGCGAACGGTTCAACTACACCAAGCAGCTGCCCGGCTGGCGCACGATCGTGCTGCATCCGGGACACGAGCATCCCAGGCACGAGCACTCCACGACCGATGCGGCACAGCGACGGCCACGGGCACGCGGGCCGGCGCACCGCGTCGAGATCATCACGCCGACCGGTCATCGCTATCAGTCCCACGCGCCGCCGGCCCTCGGTCCCGGTGCCGTGCCGGCGCGGATCGGCGAGGTCAGCGAGCTGGAGCACCAACTGGTGCTGCGGTTGATCGATGCTGCCTGAGTGCCTGGGCTCAGCTCGGGCGCCGCTTCACCCGTGATCGTGCAGCCTCGACAAGGCGGTGAGTGGGCGCGGTCATCACCAGCAGGACGCGTCGGGGCAGCGGTCCGTCCGCGGTGCCGATCGCGTGCTCGAGGGCTCGGATTCGGCGTTCCTGCTCGCTGACCTTGCGCTGCAACCACTGCACCTGGCCCGAGCGATCGCGCAGACCCGCGGTCAGCTCGGCGACCCGTTGGGCCGAGTCGGAGGCGGCAATGCTCGCACCCTGCGACGTCGTCGCCGGCTCGGGCCCGTCCGCCGGGGTGAGTCCGGCAAGGGCTCGCAGCTCACGAGTCACACCCTGCGCATCCAGCTCGGGCGCGAAGGGATGTGCACCGGCAGCACCCGCCACCTGGTCACCCAGCTCAACCAGCGCCACCCCGCAAGCGTTCTCGTCGTCGTAGGCGCCCCGCAAGTCGGCGAGCAGGACGCGGGTCCGTGCGAGATTGCCGTCCCGCAGCGCCCGCAGCAGGGGCAGGCGACGCGACACAAGGGTCGACTCAGACGACACGGTCGCCCCAGACCCCGCGTCCGAAGAGGGCGTGACTGCCGGCAGCATCACCGTGCTCGGGACGTGCCCAGCGACCAGCAACCACCCGGCCGCGAGGTCGCGCGCCGCGCCCGCCTCGATCGCATCAATCGCGCGATCCGCTCCCTCAACGCGGTGCACCGACGCAGCCAGTGTCTCGACGGCGGAAGTCCGCCCCTCCTCGTCCTGGCTGTCGACCGTGACGACCGGTGACGCGAGGCTGGGCAGCACCGACCGCCCCGCCCACAGGTGGAGGCCAGCGTCCTCGAGCAGCGACCGCAGCTCGTGGTGGAAGGGCCGGCGGACGTCGTACCCGCTGGTGCCGACCCACCAGGCCCGGTCGTCCGCGAGGGCGCGCGGCGCAGGCACAGCCGACAACGTGTCGAGCCCGATCCCGTTGGCTACCAACGCGATCAGGGCACCATCAGCGGCCAGCGCATCAGCCGCGACACCCAGCATGTCAGTGTGCGAGAGCCCAGGGGAGTCCGGCGTGAGCAGGACCTCAGGCGGGTCGAGAACGACGACGAGGTCGTACCCCGCATCGGCCGCCAGGCGGTCCAGCCCACCGCACAGGGCAATCACGCCGGCATCGGCGAGCGAGGTGGCGTCCGGCAGCCCACGCACCAGAGCCGCGACCTCGCGGTCGCGCAGCGCGGGCGCCAGGACCGATGCGCGCGGTCCGGCGAGCAGAACCCGTCGGGCGCCGGACGGCACGGCTGCCAGCACCAGCTCCTCCAGGGCGCCGAGCGCGGCGGCCGGCAGGTCACGCTGCTGCGGCATCTCGCCGCCGATAAGGCGAACGCCGTCGCCGGAGGGGTCAGTGTCGCCGGAGGGGTCAGAGTGGGACGACTGGGACAACGCTGCCTCGCTCGCGGATGTCAGTGGTGGGCCGGTGATCTAACCTAGCCGGGTGCCTCAGGAGACGACCTTGCCCCGTGTCGGAGTGGTACTGCTGCACATGGGTGACCGCCCGGTCGAGCTCGCTGAGGCACTGCGCACCCTGCGCGCCCAGGAAGACGTGGATCTGGACGTCGTTCTCGTCGGCAACGGCTGGGAGCCGCAGGGTCTGCCCGACTGGGTTCGCACCGTGCACCTGCCCGAGAACGTCGGCATCCCCGAGGGCCGCAACGTCGGTGCTCGTGAGGTCAAGGGCGAGCTCCTCTACTTCTACGACGACGACGCGTCCCTGCCGACACCGGATGTCCTGTCGCGCCTCGCCCGCGTGATCCTGGGCGACCCGACGGTCGCTGTTGCCCAGCCGCGCGGACTCGACCCGACCGGCAAGCCGTCACCGCGCCGATGGGTCCCGCGCTTCAACGTCGAGGACGGCGGCAAGGCCGGCCCGGCCACCTGGTTCTGGGAAGCCGTCTTCATGGTCCGCTGCGAAGCCTTCGAACAGGTCGGCGGCTGGCCCGGTCACTTCTTCTACGGCCACGAAGGCATCGATCTCGCATGGCGTCTGGTCGATGCCGGCTGGACGATCCAGTACGTCCCCGCCGTCATCGTCAACCACCCCGCGACCAGCCCCGCGCGACACCAGGTCTTCTACCGGATGAACGCCCGCAACCGGGTCTGGGTCGCTCGCCGCAACCTGCCTGCCCCCTTGGTGCCCGTCTACCTCGCGTCCTGGACCGCCGTCACCCTCGCGAGAGTGCACGACAAGGACGCGCTTGCGGTGTGGTTCAAGGGGTTTGGCGAGGGTATGACCTCGGACGCGGGGGAGCGCCGACCGATGTCCTGGCGCACCGTCGGTCGTCTTGCTCGTGCCGGCCGTCCGCCGGTGATCTAGCCGTGGCTGAGGGGCGAGACGCGGGTCTGCATGTCGTGATCACCGGGGTCAGGAGCCTGACCCACCTGGTGCATGTGGCGTCCTACCTGCGCGCCGAGCTCACCCGTCGTACGACACCCATCACCGTCGCGTACGTCGGCGGCGGCACGTTCCTGGGCCGCGCGTCGGTCGGTGAGGACGACGTACGCCGTCTGCTCCCGTCGGACGAGCGGCTGCAGCTTTCCTTCGCCGAGGGTGACGCCCGCTGGCAGTGCCCAGACGGCGTCGACGTCGTCTACGTCGCCGTCGGCGCCCCCGGCCTGAAGCCGTGGGCACAGCTGCGAAAAGCCAATCCTCGCAGGCGAATTCGCGTGGTCGTGACAGATGAAGGACTCGGCACCTACGGTGACTGGCGGACCCGGCGCGATGCCTGGGCACGACAGGGCGTGCAGGAGCCGTGGCGCTCGATCCGTACGGCCGCGGTCACCGGCGGCGCTCACGCGCTCACCTCCGAGAGGTGGCCGCTCTACCGGCAGAGCCACGGTTCGTGGCAAGTCGTCGAGGTCGTGGCCGACGAGTTCCGGCGGCACACCTCGGCGGTGACACCTGGCAGCGTGCCGCGCCGCGTCGTCTTCGCCACCCAGCCATGGGTGGACCTCGGGCTGCTCAATGAGGCTGCGTACCTGTCCCACGTCGAGCAGGTCGCGACCGCGGTTGACCGCTCCGGTGGCACGCTCACCGTCCGCCCGCACCCCGGGGAGCCGGCCGAGCGTTATGCCGGGTTCGAGCTGATGAGTGGGCATGGCCCGGCCGAGCTCGACCCAGAGGTCGTCCGAGCCGGAGCTGTCGTGGGTGGCGGCAGCACTGCCGTGCTCAATCTGGCGGCGGTCTTCGGGCTGTCCGCTGTCCGCCTCACGGTGCCGGGACTGGAGCACCTCGACAACGAGCTCGGCAGCGCTCAGCGCGACCTCTTGGAGGCGTTCACGGGACCGGTCGTCCCCGCGACCGAGCTGCACGTGCGCCTGCGCCTGGGCTGAACGAGTCTGCGGACGTCGCACCCGGCGACTAGTCTCGATGGTGTGAACGGTAAGGCGGGGAGTGGCGACGATGCCGGTTCGCGGGAGCGTGCGACCGGGACCGGAGGAGGAGCCGCGCGAATGAGCTCAGGAACCAAGGCGGGCCGCGTGCCAGCCGCATCGCGTGCCGCGACCGCTGAGGTTCGCCGGTTGGCAGCGTCTCCTGCAGCCCAGCGGATCGCCGGGCGGGTGCGCCAGGCGGCGCAGCAGACCGCCGCCCGCCTGCCTCACTCCGAGGTCGCGCTGCCGCTGCAGGCCGCGGACCTGCGCGGCGTCCGCGCCACCGACATCCTCGTCGACGGCGTCGAGGCGAGGGCAGCTCGTCGTACGGCCCGGGCCCTCGGTCTCCCACGCACGCTGGACGACACGTCCGCCTGGGTCGCGCTCGGCGCGTTGGCCGCGCTGGTCCGGATCGCCGACGACGGACGTCGGAAGGCGGTCGTCCTGGACGCCTCCGGTCCGCGGTCGCTGTTCTTCCGGTGGGCCACCCGCGCCGGGTTCGCCCCCATCCAGCTGGACGTGACCCGTCCTGAGGTGGTCGGCTCAGCGATCGACCCGGGCTCGGTCGACCTGGTCGCCCGACTCCACCCGCGCTCGGTGCGCGCTGATGAGGCGGACGTCGACCTCGTCCGCGGGTCGTCCGCACTGCGCCGCGGTGGCCTGATGTCCATCACCCTGCGCCTCGGGCCGGCGGCTGACGGTGGCGTCGGTGTGCCTGAGCTGCGTTCGCTGATCGCGCGCGCGGACGAGCAGGGCCTGAGCCTGATCGGGGATCTGGACATCACGGACGGGCTGCGCCTGCGCGCGGCTCAGCAGGCGTTCGCCGACAGCAGTGTCGGCCTGGCGCTGATGACGTTCCGGCGCCGGTGACCGCCGCGGGCCGGCGAAGCTGCTCACCGACCCGCGACGATGACCTACGGAGTCGGCACCTCGAAGGTGCCGCGTGGGATCACACCGCTGGGGATCGTGTTGTCGGCGATGTAGGAGTCGAGGAACGCCGATTTCGAGCCCTCGGTCTTCACATCATGCGCCGTCGACTGCACAGCCAGCTGCAGCTGGGCGTCGTTGACGGTGATCGTTCGACCACTGGCGTTGATGTACCAGTAGCCGCCCTGGATCGTGCCGATGGTGACCGCGAGGCGATGGCCCTTGGGCAGCGTCCAGTCCAGGGACTTCAGGTCGAACGTGCGTCCCGACTTGGTCAGCTCCGCCACGTTCTCGTTGATGAGGGTGGCCGTGCCCTTGTCCGGCGCCACGTCCCACATGCCCACATAGACCTCACCCTGGCCGCGCGTGTTGAGGATGATCCGGGGTGTCCCGGTCAGCCTCGTGCTCACCTTCACCGGCTTGGACCAGGTCTGGTAGGAGTTCGGGACTGCTGCGGCATCGGAGAGCTTGGCCGCACGACGCTGCGCCGCGGTGCCGAGCTGACTGGTGACCCGTTGGTCGACGTCCTGGCCCGAACGCTGCGTCCTGCGCGTCGGCACCTGGTTGTCGCGGACCTTCTCAGCCTGTACGGCGGTGAGTCCCTTGCCGTTGGCGTCTCCGGCACGTCGGGCACCGGCCGCGGGCGCCTGATCAGCGACCGGTCCGCTGTCGATGTACTTGCCCGGCTGGAGGGTCACCAGGGAGCGGTTCTGCGTCACGGGCCACGTGGTCTGGGCGCGCCAGCTGCCGAAGTTGTCCTGGATGGCGTAGTTGGGGTCCTTCACCGTGGGTTTGATGCCCTTGAGGTACTGGTCGTAGAACCGCACCACCTCGCCGAAGAAGTTCTTGCGACCCTGTGCCAGCCGGCCGGTGGTCGGGTCGACATCGTTGCCGCGCACGTGCTCCCACGGCCCCAGCCAGCCCCGCTCGGGTCCGACGTGGTTGCTCAGGAACTGCTCCATCTGCTCGGGCTTGGTGTTGCTCTCGGTGAAGCCCTGCGTCACGAACAGCGGGGTCGTGGTGCCCTTGGCCAGGGCCGCGTGGTTGCGCACCTTCCAGTACTTGTCATCGGCGCTGGTGTTGCTGACGTTGTCGTGCAGGTTGCGGGTGTAGCACTCGGGGTGCTGCTTCTCGTAGTCCGCCGCGGCCTTGTAGCGGGCGCTGTCGCCGGTGGTGCCGCCCAATCCTGCGATCGAGTTGTACGCCAGCGGCGTCCCGTCCTGGTTGGGGCGTGGCACGTCGTTGCTGTAGAGGTAGGGATACATGTTCCACAGCGGCTCCTGAGCCACCACCGCCTTGAGGCCCTTGGGCTTGAGGTCGTTGGCCCACAGGCCGGTGACGGCGTCGTACGACTTGCCGTAGGTGCCGACCTTGCCGGTCGACCACGGCCGGCTCGCGGCCCACTCGACGGAGGCCTTGATATCGGCCTGCTCGCCGGGTCCGACCCAGTCGAGGCAGCCGGTGCTCGCACCGAAGCCGCGCAGGTCGACCGCGATGAATGTGTAGCCGCGCTTCATCAGCTGGGCGCCGTCGATGAGGTCATCGAAGCGCGAGGTCGGCTGGTAGGTGTCGGTCTCACGCCCGGTCTGACCGGAGTGATTGAAGTAGGGCCCCATCGAGATGATCACGGGGGTCTTGGCGTTGGCCGGCAGGTTCGCCGGCCGGAAGATGTCCGCGTGCAGCGTCACCTTGGACGGTGCGCCGGCACGAGGGCTGGAGAAGTACTGCTCGCTCCAGGACGCGCCCTTGGGCACGCCGGGGTTGTCGGCGTGTGTGACGCCCTTGGCCGACGGCGTGACTGGAGCACCCTGCGCTGGGGCCGCCAGCGCTGCTCCGGTCGCCACGGCGGCGGTGGCTGCCAGGGTCGCCAGAAGTCGAGATCGATTCATGGGATCTTTGTTCCTCTCCGAGAGCATTCCTCCGGACCGACGGGCGGTCGCCCGGCTCAAAATAACGCGACGCGCCACCTGATCACGGAGACATCCGATGAATTACGTATCTGACATCGCGGCATCCGACGAGCCTGCGGTCCGCGCCTGGAGTCCGGGCCGCCCAGTCCCGCTGGGCACGATCCTGTCGGGACTTCGACACGGCGCCGGCGACCCGACCTGGCAGCACGACTCCTCCGGCATCTGGCGCGCCAGCCGCACACCGGACGGCCCGGTCACGATGCAGCACACGCTGATGCCGAGCGAGGCTGGAGACACGGTGACCACGCGGGCGTGGGGTCCGGGCAGCGACTGGCTGCTGGAGCACGTCCCGGATCTTCTCGGAGCGTCCGACGACCCGGACGGCTTCGTGCCCGATCACCCGGTGCTGCACGACGCGCATCGACGCGCGCGGCACTTCCGGGTGCCACGCAGCGGACTCGTCATCGAGTCACTGGTCCCGGTGATCATCGAGCAGCGAGTCACGGGCAAGCAGGCGTTCACGGCCTATCGCACGCTCATGCGTCGCTACGGCGAGCCGGCGCCCGGCCCCGGTGCCGCCCGCCGCCTCGTCGTGCCGCCCGCGGCCGCGACGTGGCGCCGAGTCCCGTCCTGGGAGTGGTTGCGCGCCGGCGTCGACGCGTCGCGAGCCGACACGCTGATGCGCGCGCTGGTCGTCGCGGCGCGGCTTGAGGACTGCGTGCACCTGCCCGCGGAGGAGGCCCGACGTCGGTTGCGCGCCGTGCCCGGCATCGGTGTCTGGACGGCCGCCGAGGTCGCCCAGCGTGCCCTCGGCGACGCGGACGCGGTCAGCGTCGGCGACTACCACGTCGCCAAGAACATCACCTACGCACTCGAGGGCCGCGTCGGTGACGACGCGCGCATGCTCGAGCTGCTGCAGCCGTACGCCGGGCACCGGTTCCGAGTCCAGCGCCTCATCGAGCTGGCCGGGATCGTACGACCTCGTCGTGGGCCTCGGCTGTCGGTACCGACCCACTTGCCACGCTGAACAGTCCGAAGGATGACAGGACCATGACGACGCTCAACGTTGACTCACACGCGATCATCACCGGCGGCTCCAGCGGCATCGGGCTGGAGACCGCGCGGCTGCTGGCCGCACGGGGTGTGACCGTCTCGCTGGTGGCGCGGCGGCAGGAGGTGCTCGATGCAGCCGCCGAGGACCTACGTGCAGACGGGGCCACCGTGCAGGTCGCCTCTGCGGATGTGGCTGACCAAGAGAGCATCGTCGGGGCCATCAGAGGCCTGGAGTCCGCCGCGGGTCCGTGCGACGTCCTGGTCACGAGCGCGGGCCAGGCCAGGCCGGGACACTTCCTCGAGCTCGATGACGAGGTGTTCCGGCGGATGATGGAGGTCGACTACTTCGGCACGCTGTACGCCGTGCGGGCGGTGGCACCGGGCATGGTGGCGCGAGGCGGCGGATCGATCGTGGCGGTCTCGTCCGGTGCCGCCCTGGTCGGCGTCTTCGGCTACACCGCGTACGGTCCGGCGAAGTTCGCCGTACGTGGCCTCATGGAGGCGCTGCGTTCGGAGCTGGCGCCGCATGGCGTGCACGTGGCGTGCGCCTACCCGTCGGACGTTGATACCCCGCAGCTTGCTGAGGAGAACGAGTTCAAACCGGCGGAGACGGCAGCGATCAGCGGGACCGTCAAGCCGGTCCGGCCCGAGCGGGTCGCAGCTGCGGTCGTGCGGTCGATCGACTCCGGCCGGTTCGCGGTCTACTCCGATCCCGGGATGGCCGCTCTGGCCGGCGTCGGACCGCTGCTGGCCCCGGTCGTCCGGCGCTTCGTCGATCGCAAGGTTCGTGCGGTGAGACGAGGGGCCGGCACCGGCCTCAGGACGTGACGTCCTTGCTGCTGAACCGCGCCCAGGCCGCCAGCCAGGCGACGACGATGTAGGTCAGGGCGACGAACACCCCGTCGACCAGCGGATCCCAGTTGATCGGGTCGCGGAACACCTCGATGAACGCCGTCCAGTGATGCGTCGGCAGATAAGGCCCCAGCCAGTCCAGCTGCGGGATCTGGTCCAGGATCAGGCTGATGACATCGATCGCGATGACGCCGATAGCGGCGCCGATCGGCTGCTCGGTCAGGGTCGAGAGGAACAGCCCGATGGCGCCGAGCGATGCCAGGCACAGCACGACGTACGCCGTCACGATCAGGATCCGCAGGACCGCGTCTCCCATGCCGATCTGGGTTCCTGAGAGCAGCGTCATCCGCCCGGTCCCGAACAACGGGATACCGATCGCGGCGCCGACGACCACGATCAGGAGCGCGGCGACCGCGGCGGCGATGACGATCATCGTGAACTTCAGGACGAGCAGGCGGGTACGGCTCACGGGCACCGTCAGCAGGTAGCGCAGCGTGCCGATGTTGGCCTCGCCCGCGACGCTGTCTCCGGCCACCAGACCGATCGCCAGAGGCAGGAAGAACGGCAGCTCCATCCCCAGGGCCGCGAGCGGCACGAACAACCCGTTCTGCGTGACTGAGCCCAGGAAGTTGGGGGCTTCTGGACCCGGCGCGGAGGCGGCCACCTTGATCGAGATCGCCAGCACGATCGGCACGGCGGCGAGCACCAGCATGCCGACCTGGTTGCGGCGCCGTCCGAGCACGAGGGTGAGCTCGGACCGGAGCAGCCGGCTGCTACCCGCTGACATCGAAACCCTCCCCGGTCAGGGACACGAACAGGTCCTCCAGGCTGGGCTCCTCGACGGCGTACCCGAGCACAGGCACCTCGGCGCGAACCAGCGCAGGAACGACACTCGTCCGCGGCGTCTCACCGATCAGCCCGCTCGCGTGCGCATGGTCGACCTTGACGTCGTCCAGGCCGAGCTCGTGCAGCACTCGTGCCGCATCGGCCGGCCGATCCGTCTGGACCACCGCGCGGCTGGTCGTCGTGGCGCGCAGCTCGGCCACCGGTCCCTGGGCGACCAGCGCGCCCTCGTTCATGACACCGATGTGCGTGCAGATCTGCTCGACCTCGGCGAGCAGGTGGCTGGAGACAAGGACCGTGCGTCCTTCGTCGGCAAGGTCACTGACGAGGTGTCGCACCTCCCGAGTCCCTTGCGGGTCAAGGCCGTTCGTCGGTTCGTCGAGGACGAGGAGGTCTCGCGGTGACAGCAGCGCAGCGGCGATTCCGAGGCGCTGTCCCATGCCCAAGGAGTACGCCCGGTAGCGCTTGTCCGCGGCCGCCAGCAGTCCGACGCGATCGAGCGCCTCGTCGACGCGATGCGCTCTGTCACGTGGGTCCGTGCTGGCGTCCGCGTCGTCGAGTCGGCGCAGGTTGGCCCGGCCGCTGAGGTACGGGTGGAACGCCGGACCCTCCACGAGGGCGCCGACCCGCGGCAGCACGGAGGCCGCCGACGAGGGCATCGCCTCCCCGAGCAGAGAGTGCTCTCCCGCGGTGGGGCGTACGAGTCCGAGCAGCATGCGGATGGTGGTGGTCTTGCCCGAGCCGTTCGGCCCGAGGAAGCCGTACACCGAGCCGCGGGGCACGACCAGATCGATACCGGCGACGACGGTCTGGTCGCCGAATCGTTTGGTCAGCCCCGCGGACTCGACCGCGAGGGCTCCGGTCACTTGACCGCGGCGTACAGCGTCCGCGGGGGCACCGCACCGACCAGGAGCTTGCCGTCATCGGTCAGCAGCGCGGTGAACAGCGTGCCCTCCAGCTGGTGGCCTGAGCCCCACGTGCCGTGCACGCGCGGCAGCATCTTGACCAGCTGGCTGACGTCGGGACCGCTCTCCTTGCCGGACTTGGGGTTGAGCAGCTCGTCAGGCACGTTCGCCTTGAGCACGGAGGCCCAACCGGCGCCGACCACGTTGGGCGAGCTGGTCTTGAGCAGGCTGCCCAGCTGAGACGGCATGATGCCCGAGTTCTTATGTGTCGGAACGGATTTGGTCGTCACCTTGGTGCCGGGCGGCGGGTTGAAGGTGAACTGCCCGGCGTCCGGCTTGCCGAAGTCGACCGACGTGAACCCGACTTCGATCGCGGGCTTGGAGATCTTGGTCGAGTGGACCTGAACCCGCAGCGGTACGTGCGTCTTGCCGTCCACCGCGACGCGCACGTCCTTGACGAGCGTGCCGGACTGCTTGGGTGTGAGGACCAGCTCGTACGCCGCTCGCCCGGCGACCGAGGTCGTCCCCCCGACCGAGACATTGGTGCTCGGACGGAGGTCGGCGAGGATCGCGTTGCTCGTCTCCTGCGGGGTGATCGGGACTGATGTCTGTGCGCGCGTCTGCTTCGCAGGCAGCGTCAGGTGGGTCGCCGAGCGGCCCTGGCTGGACCACAGCCACACGTCGCGGCCGTTGCGGATGACGTCGGACTCGCCGTTGGACCCGAGCAGGGCGAGGCGTGCCTTGTCGTCACCGGAGGCCCAGACCCGCATGGTGTGGGTGCCGGAGATGAGGGACGACAGCTCGCTGCTGCCGCGTCCGCCGCCGGTCGGGAGCGCCGGCAGGCCCAGGTCGACCGAGGCGACCACGGTGCCGGACAGGCCTGGGATCTTCACAGTCTGCACGTCGGTCATCAGCTGGGCCGCGCTGCGCTCGGGCAGGTTGGTGTCGGCGCTCGCGCTCATCCGGCTGGCTACGGCGCTGCCGCCGATGAGGCAGGCCGCTGCCGCCACGGGGGCGGTCCATCGAAGGGACGGGTGCTCGGCGATGAGGCTCATGACTCATATGTTGCGCCCGGCCCCCTGTGAAGGTGCTGAGAACCTGACAGCCCTCTCAGGCGCGACCATGCCAAGGTGTCGGCATGCGGCTGCTGCTGGTGGAGGACGAGGAGCGCCTGGCGCTTGCCCTCCAGCGTGGGCTGGTGGCCGAGGGCTTCGTCGTCGACGTCCGCCACGACGGACACTCAGGACTCAACGCGGCTCGCCACGGCGACTACGACGCGCTGATCCTCGACATCATGCTGCCGCGGATGTCCGGGTACGACGTCGTACGGACCCTGCGCGCCGAGCAGGTCTGGCTGCCGGTGCTGATGCTGTCGGCCAAGGACGGCGAGTACGACCAGGCGGACGGCCTGGACTACGGCGCGGACGACTACCTCACCAAACCGTTCTCGTTCGTCGTGCTACTTGCCCGGCTGCGCGCGCTGCTCCGACGCGGCGGCGCGGCCCGAGCACCTGTGCTCACATCAGGTGACATCGAGCTCGATCCGTCGCTGCGCGAGGTGCGCCAGGGCGGCGAGACGGTGCCGCTCAGCCCACGCGAGCTGACCTTGCTGGAGTACCTCATGCGCAACTCCGAGCGCGTCATCGGCAAGGTCGAGCTGCTCGACCACGTCTGGGACTCGGCGCAGGACACCGACCCCAACGTGGTCGAGGTCTACGTCGGCTACCTGCGCCGCAAGCTCGGGCGCGAGGCGATCCGGACGGTCCGGGGCGCCGGCTACACCTTGCGTCGATGAGGCTCCCGTCGCTGAGCCGGCTCACTCTCCGGTGGCGCCTGATGCTGATCGGTCTCGCGGGTGCCGCGGTGGCTCTGCTGGTCGGCAGCATCGTGCTGTCGGCCGTGCTCGGTATCGCCGGACGCCGCGCGCTGGACGAGACCGCCTCCAACGCCGCTAAGGACATCGCGCTCATCGTGACGAGCGATACCGCGCCGGACCCGTTGCCCGCATCGGGCGCTCAGTCGGTGCAGGTCGTCGACTCGCAAGGGAGAGTCGTCGCGGGGTCTGCCAATGCCGACCGTCTCACCTCCCTCCTACGACCCGCCGAGCTCGACAGAGCGCGGGACGGCCAACGACTCCAGGTGTCCGGCCGAAGGGTGGGGGCGTCCGGACCGCTGCGCGTGGTCGCCGTCCCGGTGACGCGACCGGGGGAGCGCCGAGACGCCTCGACGGTGATCGTTGCGGTCCAGGCCGGCGACGTCCTGCACGCCGAAAAGGTTTTGAGGACAACGCTTCTCGTCGTCGCCCCGCTCATCCTGCTCGTGATGGGACTGGTCGCGTGGTGGGTGATCGGTCGAGCCCTGCGGCCCGTCGAGCGACTGCGCGCCGGTGCCGAGACCATCAGTGGCGACGCCGGGGCGGAGCGGCTCCCGGTGCCGGCGCAGGTGGACGAGATCCAAGCCCTCGCAGTCACTCTCAACGGAATGCTCGACCGCCTCACCCACGCGCGGGAGCGGCAGCGCGGTCTGGTGGCCGATGCGGCTCACGAGCTGCGCAGCCCCCTGGCAAGCATCCAGACCCAGCTCGAGGTCGAGCAGCGCGTGAGCGGCAGCAACGCCCTCACGGACGACCTGCTGGTCGACGTGCGCCGTCTGGCGGCACTCATCGAGGACCTGCTGCTCCTCGCACGGTCAGATGAGAACGCCTGGGTTGCTCGCAGACCCGAACCCGTAGACGTACCAACGCTTCTCGCTGACATCGCGAGGTCGTACGCCGGTGCTCGGGTGGCCGTCACCGTCACCGACTCCGCGGACACACTCACCGCCAGGGTCGTCCCCGAGGAGCTGCGACGCATCCTGACCAACCTGGTCGACAACGCCGTCCGGCACGCCTCGACGGCGGTGACGCTGACCGCAGCTGCGGACGGCGGTGAGGCGTTGATCGTGGTCGGTGACGACGGCACCGGCATCCGACCCGAGGACCGAGTGAGGGCGTTCGAACGCTTCACCCGTCTGGACGACGCTCGCGACCGTGATGCCGGCGGCAGCGGCCTCGGGCTGGCGATCGTCCAGGAGCTGGTCCATCGAGCGCGCGGCTCGGTGGTCCTGACTGACCATCCGGCCGTTGACGGGGCGACACCCGGACTTCGCGTGGAGGTCCGCGTCCCTCGCTAGCGTCGGCACAAGCCGCGCGGACCGTCGCTCAGGCTCCAGGCTAGGACGGCTGAGTGACGTGTACGACGCTGGTGCTGTCGTCGTACGCCGTTGTGGCAGTAAGGCGTTCGCCGGCCAGGGCGACTTCGAGGCGGGCGACCGCACGGCCGAGCTGGATGTCATCCCGAGCGCGGATCCGCAGTGTGCTGGCGTCGCCGGCCGGATGGGCAGCCTCGACGCCGTCGCAGCCGTGCAGGGCCACCTGGAGAGCGCGGTCCACCCTCTGACTCAGCGTCTCGGGGTGCACGGACTCGATGCCGACGTTCTCGGACTCGGGGGAGCCGGCCCTGATCCCAAGCGCTTCCCGGACCGCCTCGGCGCGACCGAGCGCGAACCAGTCGTCGGGTCCTGAGCGGACCAGCGAACGCGCCGACGAGCCGTCGGAGACGACGAGATGGGACAAGCCGCGGATCACGGCCGCGGGCACGCGGTCGATCTTGCCCTTGACCAGGTCTGCTGCGGCCGCGAGCTCATCGGCGAGGCAGCGGACCGTGACTGCGAGGTCGCGACCGTCGGTGTCGGCGCGTCCACGCAGGTCGTCGATGCCCTCGATCCCGGAGAGCCCGAGCGCCAGGTCCACGAGACCAGCCCGCCACGGACGCCCGGCGGTGTCACTCAGCACGACGCCGATCCGGAGGGGCTCGGTGCTGGCGGCCAAGACCTTGTCGTGGACCCAGCGCGCGCTGGCGTCGGGGTCCTGGGGCAGCAGCAGCAGATCGGCCTCGCCGGTGTTGGACGCGTCGATTCCAGCGCCCGCCATCACCGGGCCGGCATGGGCTGCGACAACGCGGGTGAGGCCGGTGCTGGTGGCGCGCTCGCTGACGACCCGGTCGGACTCTCGCAGCACCAGCTCCTGTCGGTCGCTGGGCTGTGTGGTCCGGACGACGAGGCCCTCCGCCTTGGACACCACCTTCGATGTCACCACGAGGATGTCGCCGTCCTGCAGGGGCGACCCTGCCTGCTCGAGCGCGCGCATGATGAGCAGTCCGAGGTCATCGCCCGGGCCGATCTCGGGCAGCCCTCGAACCGGGATCAGCAGCACCGCACCGGGCGGCGTGGACTCAGGCATCGCGCAGATCGAGGGCCAGGTCGAGTGCTCCGCCGGCGATGCGCGCGGCGTGGTCGATGTCTCGCATCAGCAAGGGCATGCTGCGGACTGTAGGGCTTTTGCTCGCCGCTGCGGCCCGCATGGACTCCGCATCTGCGTCATCGACCAGCCAGCCGTCCAGGAAGTCGGCGTAGAGACCCGCGACACCCGATGCGCTCGACTCGACGCCGATGGCGCTCAGGCACGCATCGGCGTGGCCTCGCACGGGAGCGCCACCGACGAGCGGAGAGACGCCGACCACGGGAGCAGCGGTGCCCCGCAACGCATCTCGCACTCCTGGCACTCCGAGGATGATGCCGATCGAGACGACCGGGTTGCTCGGCGGCAGCAGGATGACGTCAGCCGTCCGGAGGGCGTCCAGGACGCCCGGGGCAGCGGACGCCTGGTCGAGTCCGGCGACCACGAAGCGCTGTGCCGGCACAGCCGCCTGCAGGCGTACCCACCACTCCTGGAAGTGCACCGCGCGCTGCTCGCCGTCCTCCTCGAGCACCACGTGGGTCTCGACAGGGGTGTCGGTCATCGGCAGCACGGTGACGCCCTGCTCGGGCAGACCCCAGCGCTGTGCGAGCCGCGCGGTGACCTGCGAGAGCGTCTGACCCTGCGCGAGCCACTGGCTGCGCACGATGTGGGTGCCGAAGTCGCGGTCGCCGAGCCCGAACCACTGGGGCGAGGCGCCGTACGCCTTGAGCTCGCCCTGGACGGTGTGCGTCTCGTCGGCGCGCCCCCAGCCCTGTGCTTCGTGCACGCCGCCACCAAGGGTGTAGACGAGCGTGTCGAGGTCGGGGCAGACCCGGAGACCGAACAAGGTGATGTCGTCGCCGGTGTTGCCGATCACGGTGAGGGAGTGGGGTCCGTCGGTGCGGGCCTCGAGGTGGCGGAGGAGCCCACGCAGAAAACGGGCTCCGCCGACGCCACCCGCCAGGGCGGTGATGCGCATGCGCGACAGTCTCTCAAGCGGTCCGCCGAGCCGACCGTGGGGGCGGAATTGTGCACCCCCGGAGAAACTCGCGCTTGACGAATGGCGAAATACACGCGTGTAATTGCAGTGTTGTTGTTCGGCCGCGACAGCACTGCACAGGCAAACGACCCGCGATCAGTCGAGGAGGAGACGTGCACGAGCTGCAGCTGATCAGCATGCACGACGACGCGCAGGGAGAAGACGGCGAGGAGTCCTGGCAAGAGAATGCGCTGTGCGCACAGACGGACCCGGAGGCGTTCTTCCCTGAGAAGGGCGGCTCCACCCGCGAGGCCAAGAAGGTCTGCGTCGGGTGCGAGGTCCGCTCCGAGTGCCTGCAGTACGCCCTTGAGCACGACGAGAGGTTCGGCATCTGGGGAGGGCTCTCGGAGCGCGAGCGCCGAAAGCTGAAGAAGCGCGCGGTCTGACCGCGCGTCTCCTTGGGAGCGGCCGGGCTGACTGGCATGGTCAGGACATGACCACGCCACCCGGCGTTTCAGGCCCAGTGTGCGTGAGCGACTCATGACCATGACCGACGCGCCACCATCTCCACCCGCTGACCCCGAGCCCGGGTGGGGCCCACTCGACGACGACACCTCCTCCACGCCGCTCGTCGTCACGGCTCTTCTGGTGATCCAGCACTCCTGGTCCTCGTGGATGGAGCGCACGTTCTCCGCTCTGGCTGATCTCGAGGTCAGCCCCGACCGGCTCGTCCTCGTCGACGCCACCCCGCAGCACCAGGTTCGCCAGCTGCTGGACGATCGCGACGACCTGAGTGCGGCCTTCCCTGACGTCTCGGTCGTGACCGTGCCGTCGGGTAGCGCGTTCGCGGCCATCGTGGACACCGCGGTCGAGGCGCTGCCCCGTCCCGGAGAGGACGCGGTCGTCGCCCGTCGAGTGCGTCAGCGCGCCCGCAAGCGGCAGGTTCGCCCGCGTGACCGGCACGAATGGTTCTGGTTGCTGCACGAGGACACCGCACCGGACCCGGACGCGCTGGATGCGCTCACCCGCGTGGTCGGCCGGTCCGAGCGCATCGGGATCGCCGGCTGCAAGGTGGTCGAGCTGCGCGACCGCGACCAGATCGTCAACGTCGGGCTCGACGTCACCCGCACCGGGCGGCACGTCGGCTCGACGATGCTGGGCGAGCCCGACCAAGGTCAGTACGACGACCGTCACGACGTCCTCGCGGTGTCCAGCGCGGGCATGCTGATCCGGCGTGACGTCTACCTGAGCCTCGGTGGCTTCGACCCGGCCTTCGACGGTGATGGCGACGGCCTCGATCTCTGCTGGCGTACGCACCTCATGGGTCATCAGGTCGTCGTGGTGCCCCAGGCGCGGGTCAGTCAGGACCTCGGTGGCAAGGCCCTGATCACCTCGCTGGCCGAACCGGAGCCAGAACTGGAACCCGAGGCGGAGGCGGAGGCAGAGGCAGAGGAGCCGACGGGCGAGGACCCCACCGCCGAACCCGAGTCCGAGACCCCTGAGTCCGAGACCCCTGAGTCCGAGCCGGAGGCCGCCGCTGAGCCCGAGTCGCCACCACGATCCCTGCGCCGCCACGGCGACACCGACCGTCCGGCACCGTTGTCGGCACGCACCCTGCGCCGACACCGCCAGGTCGCCCTGGCTCGCTGCTCCTGGTTCGGGATGCCGTTCGTGGCCCTGTGGACCATGCTCAGCTGCACCGCCCTCGGTGTCGTGCTGCTGCTCGTCAAGCGGCCGCGCCATGCGTTCGCCGAGCTCGGCCAGGCAACGGCACCCCTCGGCGTACGCCGGGTGCTGGGTGCGCGGGCCCGCTTCGGGACCCGAGGCGTCACGAGGCGACGAGACCTCGATGCGCTGTTCGTGCCTCTCGGTGCGGCCAGCCAGCACGCCTGGGACGCGGTCCGCGATGCGGTCAGCACGGAGCCGTCCGGCCATGACCTGCTGGACGACCCGGATCGACTTGAGTCCGGACCAGTCAGCGACGAGTCCGGTGCGCTCCCGGCCGTGCGGTCCACCTGGATCCGGCGGACCCTCCGCCACGCGGGCTTGTGGATGACCGTCTCCCTCGCCGTCGCGAGCGGGTTCATGTGGCGGCACCTGCTGACCACCGACGCTGTGCGCGGCACCGCGCAAGGGCTCGATGGAGGTCAGCTGCGACCGTTCGACACCGACTCCGGCGGCGTGTGGCGACTCTGGCGCGACCAGTGGGTCGGCCCGGGCCTCGGGTCCGATCTGCACGAGCAGCCTTATCTACCAGTGCTCGCCGCACTCGCGCGCGGCGTCGAGACGTTGCCGTGGGTGGACGACACCACGACCGGCGCGACCGTGATCACCTGGCTGCTGCTCCTCGCGATGCCGCTGTCCGGCGTGACCGCCTACCTCGCCGGACGTGCCGCGACGCGGGCCCAGTGGCCGCGCGCCGTGGCCGGGCTGGTCTGGGCGTCCCTCGCCACCCTCACCGCCGGCGTCTCCTCCGGACGCATCGGACCGGTCGTCGCCCACATCCTGCTGCCGCTCGTGCTCGCCGGGGCGCTGTCGATCGGCCGCAGGACGGCAGGCGCCCCCGTGACGTTCGGCACCGTGCTGGCCGCGGCGCTCATGGGAGCCTTCGCACCGGTCCTGCTCGTGGCGACCACCGTCATCGCGTTCGGCGTCGTGCTCGTCGGCACCGGTTGGGCACGCCTGCGCGGCGCCTTCCTGCTCGTCGTGCCGTGGCTGCTGCTCGGCCCGTGGACCGTCGACCGGATCCGTCAGGACTGGCGGGTCCTGCTGGCCGGACCCGGCGCCCTGCGCAGTGGCCCTGACGCCGACCCCTGGCAGCTGGCCCTGCTCCACCCGGGCGGCGCGGGCTCCTACCTCGCGCTGCTGTCGGCTCCCGTACTCGCCCTCGGAGTCCTTGGGCTCCTGCGTCGCCGACCTCAGCACGGTCGTACGGTCGTCGGGCTCGGCCTCGTGGCCCTGCTCGGTCTGGGTGCCGCGCTCGCGGCATCGCACGTCACGGTCACTGCGGGTGGCTCCGGTCCACGGTCACCGTGGCCAGGCCCGGCGCTCGACCTCTGCGCTGCCGCGCTGCTGGGCGCGGCCCTCCTCGCTGGAGGCGACATCTTTGCCAAGGCGCGCTGGCAAGCGCTCGCCACGCGTTGGCGTACGGCACTCGCCGTGGGTCTCGTGCTCGCCCTCGGCTGGGCACTCGGCCTGGTCGCGCTCGTCGGCTGGACCGAGGACATCACGACCCTGGAGCCCGCGACTCCGCGGATGCCGGCGGTCGCCGAGCAGATGAGCCAGGCCAACCGGGCGACGCGCATGCTGTCGATCAATGTCGGCAAGGACGGATCGGTGACCTACAGCCTGGACGGCTCGGAGACCGGGCTGCCCGCCCGCGACCTCGACGTCCCGATCCGCACCAGTCCCGTGGTGGCGCGCGGCGTGGCCTCGCTGCTCACGCCCGGCACGGCGGTCGGCGGACAGGCCCACGACCTGATGGCCGATCTCGATGTCGGCTTCGTCGGCGTGACCGGACCTGGTGACCGGGCTGCGCTGAGCCGCCTGTTCCAGACCGTCGACGGGCTGTCGCCGATGGCCAGCAACCGGTCCATCTCGCTGTGGCGCGTCGACGCGCTCGACGGTGCGGACATGGGCTCGACGGTGTCGCCCAGCCGCTTGCGGCTGACCCTCGAGGGACAACCCTGGGGTGAGCTGCCGTCGGCCGGGCCGCACGGCCGGTCGACCACCCGCGTACCCGAAGGTCCCGAGGGTCGCCGACTCGTCGTCTCGGAGTCGGGTGGCTGGGCCCGGCGGGCACACGTGAGTCTCAACGGCCACCGGCTGACCCCGCTGGCAGGCCAGACCTTCCCGACCTACGCGGTGCCGGCCGGCGGCGGACGGCTGCACGTCGAGCCGGGTCTGTCCTACCAACGCTGGCGGTGGGTCCAGGGCGCGCTGCTGTTCCTGGTGGTCTTCCTTGCGGTGCCGTTCGGCAACGCCCGCTCCCGGAGGAACGCATGAGAGGTCTCGGAGTCGTCCGCGTGCTCGTGGTCGCCGGCGCCGGCTCGGCGATGGTGTGGGGCGCGACCGGCTCGGATGCCCGTGTCGACCTGTCTCGCGCCGGTGACACCCGCGCGACCAGTGCCGTCAGCACCCAGTCGCTGACCCGCAGCGAGCTCGTGTGTCCAGGACCGGACCGCCCCGGTGTGGCCGGCTCGGGATCAGCGCAGCAGACCGTTGCGATCCAGACGGCCAGCCTGCCTCCGACGCTCTTGCCACCGGACGACGCCGGCTCGAGGGAGACGGGTGAGGTGAGCGCAACCCGGCTCCCCGGGTCGGCCGGCGACCTGGTCAACGCCGTGACCAGTCGCGGAGGTTTTACCTCCACCCCGGTGAGCGGCGCCGGCTCGGTCGACATCGTCGGCTCGGCGGGCCTCGCGCCTGGCCTCGCTGCGCTCCAGGTCAATGACGACCGCACCGCGACCGCGCAGGGCCTGGCGATGATGCCGTGCCCGACGACCAGCACGACCTCCTATCTCCTGGCTGGTGGCCCGCAGCCGGGTCGGCTGGAGCGCATCGTCCTGAGCAACCCCTCGCCCAACGCGGTCGTCGCCCGGCTGAGCGTCCTCGGCGCGGGCAAGCCCCAAGAGGTCTCGGTGCCGGCCCGCTCGCGCACGGTGGCGCTCCTCGGCGAGATCGACGACACCTCACCGGCGCCCGTCGTCAAGGTGACCACCACCTCGGGCACCGTGGCCGTCGCGATGGCCGATATGGCGTTCGAGGGCACCGTTCCTCAAGGGTCGGAGCTGGTCGGACCCGCCACCGATCCGTCCACCGACGCAGTGATCCCGGCCGGGCTGGCCAGCGGCGGTCGGGTGTCCGTTCGCGTGGGCGTCCCTGGCAAGGACGAGGCCGTGGTCCGTGTCCAGGTCCTGGGGCCGCCGGATGCCAACGTGCCCGACGCCGTACAGACCGTGCCGGCCGGGTCCAGCGGCACGATCGACCTGACCGGCCTGCCACTGGGCCGCTATGCGCTGCGGGTGACCGCTGACGTCCCGGTCGTGGCGGCGGCGGAGTCCACGACCGCCAAGGGGCCGCAGGGCAGTATCGACAACGCCTGGGCGCCGACGGCTGCGCCGATCACCACGATCGCGGGCACACCCGTGCCGCACGTGCCCGGTGTGAAGTCCGTGCTCATGCTCTCGTCCGTGGGCCGCGAGGCACACGTCACGGTCGGCAGCACGGATGCGACCGGCAGCACGACGACTCAGCTGGTGACCGTCCCGGCGGACGGCGTGGCCTCGGTGTCGACCGGCAGCGCCTCTGCGGTCTGGGTCAAGACGGGTGGCCACGCGGTCTACGGTGCGCTCGTGCTCGGCGGCGGTGACACCAAGAAGCAGCCGCTCCTCTCGGTCGCACCGCTCAACCCCGTGCCCGTGTCGGCCAAGGTCATCGACGCTCGAGAAGGCTTGCCGCAGTAGCCCGTTGGGCCGTTTCGGCCGCGAGCTGGTCAGGCGGCGGCGACGCGTGCGGCCAGCCACTCGGCGTACGGCAGGCCGCCTCGCTCGGCCCCGGGCCCGGGCAGGTTGGAGCCGCGCGAGAGCGCCCGTAGCACCGCGCCGACGGCAGGCATCGGCACCAGGCGTGGCGCGGGCTGCCCCTTGATGCGAGCCGTCAGCACGGCGATCTCACGAGCCGACAGCACCTCGGGACCAGCCAGCTCCAGCGGTTCGCGTCGCGGCTCGGACAGGGCGTGGTCGACCAGCCGACCGGCGACGTAGACGGGGTCGACGCTGGCGAACCGCAGACCCTTCACCCCGAGGCCGAACGGTCCGACCGACACCCGGGTGAGGCGTTCGACCAGGTCGTGGAACTGCGTGGCTCGGACGATCGTCCGTCGGCCCTCCCAGCCCGTGACGAGGGTCTCGGCGGCCACCTTGGCGCGGTAGTAGGGCAGCGGGTTGGCGAGCGCGCCGAGGATCGACATGTGCACCAGGTGGGCTTCGGGGCTGACCTCGGACAGGACGTCGAGCAGGCGCCGGGTGCCCGCGACGTCGACGTCCTGAGGGTGGGTCGGGTGAGTGGCGCAGTGGATGACCGCGTGTACGCCGTCGACCGCCTCGTGCAGCCCCTCGCCGGTCGTCAGGTCACCGTGTACCTGCTCGGTCTCGACCTGACGGGGTGTGCGGGTGAGCACTCTCGCCGGCACGTTGGAGCGCTCGAGCTCGGCCACGACCGCTCGACCGAGCGTGCCGGTGCCGCCGGTCACCAGGATGGGCGCGCGGCCGACGCCAGGAAGGCCCTCGACCCAGACAGGCGGGTCCGTGGGGTTGGTCACGCGTCAGTCCTCGAGGTCTTCGGGCGACAGACCGAGCAGGCTGGCGACCTGCTCGGTGACCACGCTGTCGACGAGTGCGGCCAGGTCACGGGGTCCCTCGGCGCGGCTCTCGACGGGGCGGCGGTAGACGACCAGCCTTGCAGGAGAACGGTTTTCGGCCGGAAAGAGACGTCCCAGCGGCACGGTTTCTTCCCACGACGAGGGGTCGCTGGGCGGTACGTCCTCGACGGCCAGCTCGACCTGGTCGAGAGGTCGTCCGAGTCGGCGCTCGAGGCGTTCGGCAGCATCCAGCACGAGCTCGTCGAAGCGGGCGGCGCGGGCCACCATCGAGGGAACCCGCGGCCAGGCGGTCGGACCGCGCAGGCCGCGCCCGTGCCGGTCGCGGCGAGACCGCGCGGTGGGCCCCTCGCTGCCACCACGGCCGGACCTCAAGGACGAACGCACTCTGTGAGCGTACGACGGGAACGATCCCTCGGCGTGGCCGCGGGAGGTGTGTCGGTGTCCTGGCCTAGAGTCCTGAGGGTGACGACGACGCCGCCAGCCAGAAACAGGTCCCGCACCTGCTCGCGGGCGGCCTGCCACCGCGCAGCTGTCGCCACCCTCACCTATGTCTATGCCGACCAGACGGCCGTGCTCGGACCGCTGGCGACCTACGCAGAGCCGCACACCTACGACCTGTGCGCCGACCACGCCAGCCGGCTGACCGCACCGCGCGGCTGGGACGTGGTCCGCCTGGCCGTCGACCTGACCGAGCCCGAGCCCACACCGGACGACCTGCTGGCCCTCGCGGACGCCGTACGCGCCGCGGCCCGGCCGGCGACGCCCGTCTCGCCGCCCGCTGCCGAGCCGTCGGCGCAGCCCGCGACTCCCGGTGCCGGCGACCAGGTGCTGGCCGGTGACCGTCGGCGCCACCTGCGCGTACTGCCCGACGTGTGATCCGCGGATCACTGCGCCGGTAGAGTCGCGCACTGTGAATGCACCCCGACTCGCCGACTTCGTGAAGGCGTACGACGTGCGGGGCATCGTTCCCGATCAGGTGAGTCCGCAGGTGTCCCGCGCACTCGGTGCCGCCTTCGCCCAGGTCGTTGCGATCCCCGACGGTCACCGCTCGATCGTCATCGGTCGCGACATGCGGCCGAGCTCACCCGAGCTGGCCCGGGCCTTCGCCGAGGGTGCAGCCGCACATGGCCTGGACGTCACGCTGATCGGGCTGTGCTCGACCGACGGGCTCTACTACGCCAGCGGTGTGCTGGACGTCCCTGGCGCGATGTTCACCGCTAGCCACAACCCCGCCCGCTACAACGGCATCAAGATGTGCCGCTCGGGCGCGCGGCCCATCAGCCAGGACACCGGCCTGGCCGAGATCCGCGACCTCGCGCAGTGGACGCTGGACCGCGGAGACGTGCACGACCTCGGCAGCACCTCGCCCGGTCAGATCGTCGAGCGAGACATGCTCGAGGACTACGCCGACTTCCTGCGCAACCTGGTCGACGTGTCCGGCTCGCGCCAGCTCACGGTGGTGGTGGACGCTGGGAACGGCATGGCCGGCCACACGGTGCCCGCGGTCCTGAAAGACCTTCCGTTGCACGTCATTCCGCTCTACTTCGAGCTGGACGGCACGTTCCCCAATCACGAGGCCAACCCGCTCGAGCCGGCCAATCTGGTCGACCTGCAGGCTGCGGTGCGCGAGCACGGGGCCGACCTCGGCCTCGCCTTCGACGGTGACGCCGACCGCTGCTTCGTCGTGGACGAGCGCGGCGAGCCGGTCAGCCCGTCGGCCATCACGGCGCTGGTGGCGGTCCGCGAGATCGACGCCCAGGTCGCGGCCGGGACGCCCGCCGGCGACATCGCTGTGGTCTACAACCTGATCTCCTCCCGCGCGGTGCCGGAGATCGTGGCGGAGCATGGCGCGCGCCCGGTGCGTACCCGCGTCGGGCACTCGCTGATCAAGGCCGAGATGGCCGCGAACAACGCCTTGTTCGGTGGCGAGCACTCCGCGCACTACTACTTCCGTGACTTCTGGTTTGCCGACACCGGCATGCTGGCGGCCCTGCACGTGCTGGCCGCGCTCGGGGAGACCGACCGGCCGCTGTCGCACGTCATGGCTGACTACAGTCGCTATGTCGCCTCGGGGGAGATCAACTCGACGGTGACCGATGCAGCAGCGGCGACCGACCGTGTGAGAGCGTGGGCGATCGCCCAGGGCGATGTCATCGAGGACACCCTCGACGGACTGACCTTGACCCACGCCACCGCACCGATGTGGTGGCTGAACCTGCGGGCGAGCAATACCGAGCCGCTGCTGCGGCTCAATGTCGAGGCCACGGACGACGCGACCATGGCGATGATCCGCGACGGCGCCCTGGCGCTGGTGCGGCAGGAGGAAGGACAGACATGAGCCCGACGATCGAGCCTTGGCTTCGAGAGATCCTGCGTTGCCCGCTGTGCCGCAACGAGCTGGTCGACGCCACCGGTGCCGATGGTGGCGCCGAGCTGCACTGCGACGGCGACTGCGAGCAGCCCGGCCAGCGCCGGGCGTACCGCATCGATGACGGCATCCCGGTGCTGCTGGCCGAGGAAGCCCGGACCTTCCAGGTCTGACGATGCCCTACATCGAGGAGTCCGCACTCGACGACGTCGAGCGCCTCAGCCGCGTGGACTCCCAGGACACGCTGCGGGCGCTCGCGACAGCCGGAGCCCAGGTGCGCGAGGCGGTCACCCTGTCGCAGGAGGCCGGTGTCGAGCGGGTGGCCTACGGCGAGCGTCCCCGGTCGGTGCTGGTCGCGGCGCTCGGTGGTTCGTCGGTCGTGGCCGATGTGCTCGACCTGCTCGCCGAGCCCGGGTCACCGGTGCCCGTGACCGTACGCCGCAACCTGCCTCTCCCCGGATGGGTGGGTCCGCTGGACCTGGTCATCGCGGTGTCGCTCTCGGGACGCGCTGAGGGTCCGCTGGCGCTCGCGGCCGAGGCAGCCCGTCGTGGCGCGGCCCTGCTCACGGTGGGTGCCGAGGACTCGCCACTGGCCGACGTGTGCAAGCAGCATCGCGGCGTGCACATCGGCGTCGGACGCGACCGGACCTCGAGCCGTACGTCGTTGTGGTCATTGCTGACGCCGGTGCTGATGGCGGGCGACAGTCTCGGACTGATCGACGCACCTGCGTCCGTGCTCCCTGAGCTCGCAGCCCGGCTCGACGTGCAGGCCGAGTCGTGCCGTCCGTCCTCGGAGTCCTTCGTCAATCCGGCCAAGCTGGCCGCCGTACAGCTGGGTGACACGGTGCCGATGGCGCTCGGCGACAACGCGTTGACAGGTGTCGCGGCCCTGCGGGCGGCGTCCATGCTGACCCGGACGGCACGGATGCCGGCCACCTGGGGTGAGCTGCCGGATGCCGCATCGCAGGTGGTGGCGTGCTTCGACGGTCCGTTCACCGCAGGTGGCGGTCGCGGATCCATGAACGGCGGTGTCGACGTGTTCGCCGACCCGTTCCTGGACGCACCCGCCCAGCCTTCGCTCGGCCTGCTCATGCTGCAGGACGCGCCGCCCGAGCAGCCGAGCCAGCAGACCGACGAGGCGCAGGCTCTGACCGACGCGCTGCTCGAGACCGCCCGTGAGGCCGGGGTCACCGTCGTCGAGACCGTTGCCGAGGCCGGACCGGCCGTCGTACGTCTGGCCGGAATGCTGTCGTTCACCGACTACGTCTCGACCTACCTCGCCCTCGGCCTCGGCCTGGACCCATCGGTCTCGCCGCACGTCGCTGAGCTGCGTGACCGCACCAAGGGCTGGAAGCCGTGACCGATGGCGCCCGTCCCGCCCAGCGCGATCTCGAAGGTGGTGTCGAGCGGGACTTCCGCCAGGCGATGTCCTACGGCGACTACCTCGACCTGGACCGCCTGCTGTCGGCGCAGCACCCGCTCGCTCAACCGCCGCAGCACGACGAGCTGCTGTTCATCGTGCAGCACCAGACCAGCGAGCTGTGGTTCAAGCTCGTCCTGCACGAGCTGCGTTCGGCGCGCGACCTGCTGCGTGGCGACCAGCTCGCGGCATCGCTGAAGCGGCTGGCCCGGGTCAAGCACATCCAGTCCACACTCACAGAGCAGTGGTCGGTGCTGGCGACCCTGACACCGAGTGAGTACGCGCAGTTCCGCGACTTCCTGGCGACCTCGTCAGGCTTCCAGTCCTACCAGTACCGCGCCGTGGAGTTCCTGCTCGGCAACAAGAACGCCGACATGGTCCCGGTCTTCGACCACGACCCCGTCGCGCAGGAGATGCTCACCCAGCTGCTCCACGAACCGAGCCTGTACGACGAGTTCATCGCGCTCCTCGCGCGGCGCGGTCTCCCGGTCCCGGCCGAGCTCCTGGACCGTGATTGGTCGAAGCCGCACCAGGCGAATCCCGCTCTCGTGCAAGCGATCCGGGCGGTCTACGAGGATCCCGAGGAGCGCTGGGACATCTACGAGGCGTGCGAAGAGCTGGTCGACCTCGAGGACAACTTCCAGTTCTGGCGGTTCCGTCACCTCAAGACCGTGGAGCGCATCATCGGGTCGGCCCGAGGCACCGGCGGCAGCAGCGGTGTGCCGTTCCTGCGCAAGGCCCTGGAGCTGACGTTCTTCCCCGAGCTGTACTCCGTCCGAGGGCAGATCGCCGAGTCGCGGTAGGGCCCACTTACGCTGACACCGTGACGCACTTCGACCTCGCCATCATCGGCACCGGCTCCGGCAACTCCCTGGTGACTCCCGACTTCGACGGCAAGCGTGTCGCGGTCATCGAGGAGGGTCTGTTCGGCGGCACCTGCCTCAACGTCGGGTGCATCCCGACCAAGATGTTCGTGTACGCCGCTGATGTCGCCGACCATGTGCGCGACTCCGCGCGCTACGGCATCGACGCCACGCTCGACGGCGTGCGCTGGCCCGACATCCGCGACCGCGTCTTCGGACGGATCGACCCGATCGCCGAGGGCGGCAAGGACTACCGCGTCAACGGACCCAACACGACGGCCCACCTCGGGCACGCGACCTTCACCGGGCCGCTCTCCCTGGAGGTCGATGTCGACGGCACGAAGCAGGAGGTCACGGCCGACCAGATCGTCGTGGCCGCCGGCGGGCACGCCAACGTCCCGGAGGTCGTCCAGGCATCGGGTGTGCCGTTCCACACCAGCGACACGATCATGCGGATCGATGAGCTGCCCGCCTCGATGGTCATCGTCGGAGGTGGCTTCATCAGCGCCGAGTTCGCCCATGTCTTCTCGGCGCTCGGCGTCGACGTCCGCATCGTGACCCGCGGGCCTGCGCTGCTGCGAGCCGAGGACGCCGAGATCTCCCAGCGCTTCACCGAGATCGCCCAGAAGCAGTGGGAGGTCCACCTGTCCGCCACCGTCGAGACCGTCAAGGGCGACGACGCCGGTGTCACGCTCTCGCTCGCCGACGGCACGACCGTCGAGGGCGACATCCTGCTGGTCGCCACCGGTCGCACACCCAACACGCAGCACCTCGGGGTCGAAAAGGCAGGCATTGTAACGCATTCCGACGGTCGCATCAAGGTCGACGAGTTCGGTCGTACGACGGCTGCCGGAGTCTGGTCGCTGGGAGACATCTCGTCGCCGTACCAGCTCAAGCACGTCGCCAACCATGAGGCGCGCACCGTGGCGCACAACCTCGTACACCCCGACAACCTGCGCGCCAACGATCACCGGTTCGTGCCCGCTGCGGTGTTCACCCATCCCCAGGTCGCGTCGGTCGGTCTCACCGAGCAGCAGGCGCGCGACGCGGGCCACGACGTGACCACCAAGACGCAGGCCTTCGGTGATGTCGCGTACGGCTGGGCGATGGAGGACACGACAGGTGTCTGCAAGCTGGTCGCGGATCGAACGACCGGCGCGCTGCTGGGCGCGCACATCATGGGGCCGCAGGCGTCGACTGTCATCCAGCCGGCCATCCAGGCGCTGTCATTCGGACTCGGGGTCCGCGAGATGGCGCGTGGACAGTACTGGATCCACCCGGCACTGGCCGAGGTGCTGGAGAACGCCCTGCTCGGGCTGGACGTACCCGGCCAGGACTGAGCACCACGACTGACGGTCCGCCGGTCGGTGGCGTCGTCTGACGGTCGCTCGGTGCCCATACGATGTGCGCCATGGCTGGCGGACTGGTTGCTCTTCTGGACGATGTCGCGGCGCTCGCACGAGCTGCTGCCGCATCGATCGACGACGTCGGCGCCGCTGCGGCCCGGGCGAGTGTGAAGGCCACCGGTGTCGTCGTCGACGACACCGCGGTCACACCGCGCTACGTGCAGGGCCTGGACCCCAAGCGTGAGCTGCCGATCATCAAGAAGATCGCCAAGGGCTCGATCCGCAACAAGCTGCTGTTCATCCTGCCGGCGATCATGCTGCTGTCGCAGTTCCTTCCGTGGCTGCTGATGCCGGTGCTGATGGTCGGCGGTGCGTACCTCAGCTACGAGGGTGCCGAAAAGCTCTGGGAGGCGCTGCGCGGCGGGCACGAGGAGGAGAGCAACGCGGACAAGAGCGAGGCCGAGATCACCGGCGGGGCGATCCGCACCGACTTCATCCTGTCGGCCGAGATCATGGTCATCTCGCTCAAGGAGGTCGAGGACGAGCCGTTCCTCTCGCGCCTGGCCATCCTGATCGTCGTCGCCCTCCTGATCACCGTGCTCGTCTACGGCGTGGTCGCTCTGATCGTGAAGATGGACGACGTCGGCCTGCACCTGACGCAGAAGCCCGGCCGTGGCGCACAGCGCCTCGGCAGCACGCTGGTGCACGGCATGCCCAAGGTGCTCAGCGTGCTCTCGACCGTCGGGATCGCCGCGATGCTCTGGGTCGGCGGCCACATCCTGCTGATCGGGCTGGACGACGTCGGCTGGCACTGGCCCTACGCGCAGGTCCACCACCTCGAGGAGTCGGTGCACGACGCCACCGGTGCGCTCGGCAGCGTCCTCGGCTGGCTGACCAACACGCTAGGCTCGGCCCTCGTCGGACTGGTCGTGGGCGCGGTCATCGTCGCCGCCCTGCACGTCATCCCGCGCCGCAACAGCAAGGTGGCCGAGGGCGCCGCCCACTGAGGCGTTCAAGGTGGCTGCTGCTGTTCAACATCGGGAGTGTCGGCAAAAGCCTCGATGAGCCCACGCCGCTCTACGTGATCCTCGAGGGCGTCCTCGGCGGCAACCTGTACATGTCCGAGCTGCGCGACCGCATGTACCGAGGCGACATCCGGCACGGGCGTGCCCGGACCTACCATCGCGTCTGAGCAAACCTCACACAGACGCAGGAGGCTGACGTGACTCAGGAGATCGTTCCGGACACCAAGGACTGGACCTGGACCCTCGAACGTCCTTGTCCCGACTGCGGATTCGACGCAGGCGCGGTGACCGCTGATCAGGTGGGCATTCTCGTCCTGCAGGCCGCGCAGCCCTGGACCGAGGTGCTGGAGCGCGCAGACGCGCGTGACCGTCGTACGCCTGGGGTCTGGTCGGACCTGGAGTACGGCTGCCACGTCCGCGACGTGTGCGTGCTGTTCGCTCAGCGGACCCAGCAGATGCTGGAGGAGGACGACCCGGCGTTCGCCAACTGGGATCAGGACGTAACGGCGGCCGAGAGCAACTACGCCGAGCAGGATCCGGCGGCCGTGTCGACCGAGCTCGCCGAGGCTGCAGCGGCCTATGCCCGGGCGTACGGAGAGGTGACGGGGGAGCAGTGGGCGCGCACCGGCGTACGGTCCGGCGGGTCGCACTTCACCGTGCTGACCCTCGCGCAGTACGGCTTGCACGACCTCAACCACCACCTGCACGACGTCGGTGCCGTCGGAGTCCAGACCCAGCAGTGAGCTCGGGCCTCTACACTGGCCCGTGCCGGCGTGGGTGATGACCCGCGAGTTCCCAGAGGGGCGCGCCGAGTCCGAAACCAAGACAGGGAGTTCTTCCACCATGTCGTTTGACCACAAGGTTCGCGATCTGAGCCTCGCCGAGGCCGGCCGCCACCAGTTCCGCCTGGCCGAGCACGAGATGCCCGGCCTGATGTCCCTGCGCGAGGAGTTCGGCGACAGCCAGCCGCTCAAGGGCGCCAAGATCGCCGGCTCGCTGCACATGACCGTGCAGACCGGCGTGCTCATCGAGACGCTGACGGCGCTCGGTGCCGAGGTCCGCTGGGCCTCCTGCAACATCTACTCCACCCAGGACGAGGCCGCGGCCGCCGCAGTTGTCGGCCCCGACGGCACTCCCGAGGACCCCAAGGGCGTCCCGGTCTTCGCCTGGAAGGGCGAGTCGCTGCCGGAGTACTGGGAGTGCACCAACGAGATCCTCACCTGGCCCAATGGCGAGGGTCCCAACATGATCCTCGACGACGGCGGCGACGCCACGATGCTGGTCCACAAGGGCCGCGAGTGGGAGGCCGCCGGTCAGGTGCCCCCCACGACCGACGCGGACTCCGAGGAGTTCTCCGTGTTCAAGGACCTGGTCCGCAAGACTCTGGCCGAGGACCCGAAGAAGTGGACCAAGATCTCTGAGGGCATCAAGGGTGTCACCGAGGAGACCACCACCGGTGTGCACCGGCTCTACGAGCTGGCCAAGGCCGGCGAGCTGCTGTTCCCGGCGATCAATGTCAACGACTCGGTCACCAAGTCCAAGTTCGACAACAAGTACGGCTGCCGCCACAGCGTCATCGACGGCCTCAACCGTGCGACCGACGTCCTCATCGGCGGCAAGGTTGCCGTCGTGGCCGGCTTCGGCGACGTGGGCAAGGGTGTTGCCTCCGCGCTGGCCGGTCAGGGTGCGCGCGTCATCGTCACCGAGGTCGACCCGATCTGTGCGCTGCAGGCCGCGATGGAGGGCTTCCAGGTCGCCAAGCTCGATGACGTGCTGGACATTGCCGACATCTACGTCACGACGACCGGCTGCTACGACGTGATCACCGCCGACCACATGTCGAAGATGAAGAACAAGGCGATCGTGTCCAACATCGGTCACTTCGACAACGAGATCGACATGGCCGGCCTGGCCAAGATCCCGGGCGTCAAGAAGGTCGAGATCAAGCCGCAGGTGCACGAGTGGACCTTCGAGGGTGGCAACTCCATCATCGTGCTGTCCGAGGGTCGCCTCATGAACCTCGGCAACGCCACGGGCCACCCGAGCTTCGTGATGTCGAACTCGTTCGCCAACCAGACGATCGCGCAGATCGAGATCTTCACCAAGCCGGGCGAGTACAAGAACGACGTCTACGTCCTGCCCAAGCACCTGGACGAGAAGGTCGCCCGTCTGCACCTGGCGGCGCTGGGTGTCGAGCTCACCGAGCTGTCCAAGGCGCAGGCCGAGTACCTCGGTGTCGACGTCGCCGGCCCCTACAAGCCGGAGCACTACCGCTACTGACCGATCCGCCGGTCGAGTAGGGCGAGGGGTCGAGTAGGGCGAGGAACGAGCCGTATCGAGACCCAGAACCCGTATCGAGACCTCTGCCGTACGCCGTCCGCTCACCTGAGCGGGCGGCGTACGCGTGTGTCACGGCGTACTTGGAGAACTCTGTGTGAAAATGTGGCCGCGTCCCGGGGCGCTGTTCGGCGAGCCCGGGGGAGCCACAACGGAAGGACACCCACACGGTGAAGGGCCGCATACTCGTCGTCGATGACGATCCCGCTCTCGCTGAGATGCTCGGCATCATCTTGCACAGCGAGGGTCTCGAGGTGACCCATTGCGCCGAGGGGGGCACCGCCGTACAAGCCTTCCGCGACAGCAAACCCGATGTCGTGCTGCTCGACGTCATGCTTCCCGGGCTGGACGGCATCGAGGTGTGCCGGCGGATCCGCGCCGAGTCCGGTGTCCCGATCATCATGCTCACCGCTCGCACCGACACCGTCGACGTGGTCGTCGGCCTGGAGTCCGGAGCGGACGACTACGTCAACAAGCCGTTCAAGCCCCAGGAGCTGGTCGCCCGCGTGCGAGCCCGGCTACGCCGGGGCGATGAGCCGGAGCCGGAGCGCCTGCAGATCGGTGACCTGACGATCGATGTCGCAGGACACACCGTCAAGCGTGCCGACGAGCTGATCTCGCTGACACCGCTGGAGTTCGACCTGCTCGTCGCTCTTGCACGCAAGCCGTGGCAGGTGTTCACCCGTGAGGTCCTGCTGGAGCAGGTCTGGGGCTACCGCCACGCCGGCGACACCCGACTGGTCAACGTGCACGTCCAGCGGCTGCGTTCCAAGATCGAGCGGGACCCGGAGCGTCCGGAGATCGTGCTGACCGTGCGTGGGGTCGGCTACAAGGCGGGATCGAGCTAGGCCCATGTCCAGCAGCGGTGTCACCGACGGGACCAGTCCGGCCGCCGGTGGATCGACCCCTCGGGCGGGCGAACCGACGTGGGACGAGCGCCTCCGGCTGCTGCTGATGCACAGCGGCTGGCGCGGGCGGCGCGTGCTGCGCCGCTGGCTACGGCCGTGGCGGCGATCACTGCTGCTACGGGTCATGACGACCACCGTGCTGCTGGGGGCGCTGACGTCGTTCGCGCTCGGGTCGTTCATGTACCAGCGCATCGCCGACGGCCTTGTGGCCGCCAAGATGCGTTCGTCGGAGCAGGACGCTGCGCAGCGCCGCACCGATGCCGAGCGGAAGATCGCCAGCACCATCAGGGTCGACCCGAGCACGATGCAGCAGCTCGGCCAGGACATCGTCGACCAGACGGCGGCGCCAGGCGAGGACCGGTCACGTCTAGCCATTCTCACGCTAGCGAAGACGCCGGGCGAGACCAACGACGCCTTGCCCGCGATGTTCACACCGCCCTACGTCCAGGAGAGCTGGATCCCGGAGTCGATCCGCGACGCGCTGGATGCTGATCCTGAGCACCAGCAGGCGATGACGATCCGCGTCAGTGGGCAGGACGAAGGGTCGCCGACCAACATCCCAGCGGTCGTCATCGGCTCTCAGCTCCGCCTGCAGCAGGCCGGCAACTACGACCTCTACATCATCTATCCGATGCAGACGGAGACTCGCACGCTCGCGCTCATCAAGAACGCGTTCATCCTGGGTGGTCTCGGACTGGTCCTCCTGCTCGCCGCGCTCGCCTACATGGTGACGCGCATGGTGGTCACACCGGTCCGCTCGGCCCGGCACGTGGCCGAGCGGCTGAGTGAAGGCGCGCTCAACGAGCGCATGGTGGCTCAGGGAGAGGACGACCTGGCCCGGCTCGCGACATCGTTCAACGCCATGGCCGACAACCTGCAGCGTCAGATCCGTCAGCTCGAGGACCTGTCTGAGGTGCAGCAGCGTTTCACCTCCGACGTCTCGCACGAACTGCGCACCCCGTTGACCACGATCCGGATGGCGGCCGACCTGATCCATCAGAGCCGCAGCGACTTCAGCGCGCCGGTGTCCCGGTCGGCCGAGCTGCTGCTGCGCGAGCTGGACCGCTTCGAGTCGCTGCTGGCCGACCTTCTGGAGATCAGCCGGTTCGACGCCGGTGCAGCCTCCCTCGAGCTGGAGCAGGCTGACCTGCGCGATGTCGTACGCCGGGTCATCGACTCCACGGCGACCCTCGCCTCACGCGCCGGCACCGTGGTCATGGTCGAGGCTCCTGCGCCCTGCCGTGCGGACATGGACCAACGCCGTGTCGAGCGAGTGATCCGCAACCTCGTGAGCAACGCCATCGAGCATGCCGAGCAGCGTCCGATCGACATCACGGTGGGGGCCAACGACACCGCGGTTGCCGTGTCCGTACGCGACCACGGCGTCGGTCTCAAACCGGGGGAGGCCTCGATGGTCTTCAACAGGTTCTGGCGATCGGATCCGGCCCGCGCGCGGACGACGGGCGGCACCGGACTAGGGCTGTCGATCTCGTTGGAGGACGCCCGTCTGCACCAGGGTTGGCTGCAGGCCTGGGGAGAGCCGGGTGAAGGCTCGTGCTTCCGTCTCACTCTGCCGTTGCGGCCGGGTGACGCCATCAAGCGCTCGCCGACGCGCCTGGTCGATGTGGCGCCCACGGCGACCGCGGACCCGAGCACGTTGGTGATTCCTGCTGCTACGGACCGGGTGGACCGATGAGGCGCGTGCTGGTCGCGGTCCTGACGGTGTGCTGTCTCCTGGCGCTCAGCGCCTGTGGCGGGATCCCCAAGCAGAGCGCGGTGCAGCCGCGGCTCGCGGTCGGCACCGATTCCGGCAAGGAGGTCAACCGCGTCTCGATCGACCCACTGCCGCCCCAGTCGGGTGCGACTCGCGAGCAGGTGGCGGCGGGCTTCATCAAGGCGCACATCGGCACCGACGACGCCTTCGCGACAGCCAAGGACTTCATGGCGCCGGCCGCTCAGCAGCGCTGGGGGCCCGACCAGTCGATCGTGGTGCTGCGGGACCATAACCTCACGATCACCCGCAAGGGCAACGTCGTGACGGTCTCAGCGGTCGCGATCGCGCAGGTCAGCTCCGACGGACACCTCTCGGAGCTGCCGGAGCCCAAGTCAATGAGTGTCGCCCTGCCGATGGCGAAGGTCGGCGAGGACTGGCGGGTCGCTCAGGTGCCGCCCACCCTCGGGTTGTGGCTGGCCAAGGACGACTTCACGCGGCTCTACACCCCGCGTCAGATCTTCTACGGCGCGATCGGTCAGAAGAAGGTCCTGGTGCCCGACACACGATGGCTGTCCGAGCCGGCCAGTGTCACCGCGATGGCCAAGGCGGTGCTGACGCCACCGCCGGCATGGTTGTCGCCCGCGGTGCGGCACCAGATGCCTGCAGGGATCGACCTTCCGGTGCAGTCGGTGCCGGTGTCGGACGACGGCACCGCCCAGGTCGAGCTCCCGCCCGAGATCCGTGACGCGTCACCGGCAGACCGAGTGCTGCTGTGGGCGTGCATGCTGCAGACCCTCAGCCTGGGACCGAAGGTGCAAAAGGTCGAGGTCACGGTCGGTGGCGCACCCCTTCAGGTGCCGCAGTTCCCGCCACAGCCGGCCTCTGCGGGAGACCTGGGCTACCAGGCGATCGTCTCCAACGACGGCCCGGCGATCCTGCGCGACGGCGAGCAGCTGCAGTGGGAGACAGACACCCTCGGCAGTGAGAACGACCACAACACCAAGCTGCGCCCCGAGGAAGAGACGCTGCCGAGTCTGCCTGCCATCACCCGCAACTGGACGCTGCTGGCCGCCGACAGCCAGGCGCGTGAGCTGGCTGCCGTCTCGGGTGACCTGCGCACGATCTCTCGCTGGGTCGGGGGCCATCGGTACGATCGGCCGGCCTTCGCGACCGGCCTGGTGCGGCCCTCGTACGACGGTGACGGGAGCCTATGGCTGGCGGGCCGAGCCCTGGCGACTGCGGGCCCCACTCCGACGACCGGCAAGCCTGATGCTGCGGGGCCGGCAACGGTGTGGGTCATCGACACCGGCGATCCCGTCGAGCAGGCGCAACCCAAGGCGATCGACGCCCCCTGGCTGGCCGGCCGCGACGTGCTCGCCCTTGAGGTCTCTGCGGAGGGACAGCGTGTCGCGCTCGTGGTCCGCGAGCGCAACGGCGGCCGAACCTCCTTGCTCATCAGTGCGATTCAGCGGGATCCGCAGGGTGAGGTCGAGTCCCTGACTCCGCCGCGGGTGGTGAACGACTCGGTCACCCACCTCACCGACGTGTCGTGGGTCAACAGCACGACCCTGGCGGTCGTCGGCAAGCTTCGGTCCGACCCGTCGCAGGAGCGGCCGATCCTGGTGAATTTGGACGGTTTCGCGGCACCGCTGCGGCGCGCCGACGGCGCCGTTCGCGTCGTCGGAGGTACGCGCTCGCAGGACAACGTCAGCGTCGTCACCAATCGCGACACGATCCTGGTCCGCCAAGGCGAGGCCTGGAAGAAGGTGGCCACAGGCCAGGACCTGGTGGTCCCCGCCCCTCAGTAGTCCACAGCCCATGGCCGCAGGCGGGCTTCGCACACAGCTCGAGTGCCGGACCTGCCGGATCGTGGCCGGCGCTGGTCCGATGGGCGCATGACTGCTGCACATGCACTGCTCGACCTGGTGCTGCCGCGACGCTGCGCAGGTTGTGACGCACCGGGGGACGGGTGGTGCGCCGACTGCCGGGACGAGGTGGCGAGGCGTCGTCGTGGCCCGGCTCGGCCGACGCGCCCGTCGCCCGCCCCGGACGGATTCCCACCCACCTGGGCGATGACGACGTACGAGGACCCGGTGCGCCGAGCCATCGTGGAGCACAAGGACTCTGGTCGTGCCGATCTGGTGCCGTTGCTCGCTGCCTGGTGGCGCGATGCAGCGGCGGGAGCCCTATCAGGCGACCCGCACGCCTGTGCGGCCCTGGGGCAGGCGCCAGTGTTCGTGGTCCCTGCGCCGTCCTCGGGGAGCGCGAGGCGGCAGCGCGGGCGAGACCCGTGGGCTGAGGTCACCAGAGCGGCCGTCGCGGGAGTGTCCACGCTGTCCTTCCATCGTTGCTTGACGCAGGTGCGGCGAGTCGCAGACCAGTCCGGGCTGGACGCAGCCGCGCGATGGGACAACCTGCATGCCGCGATGGCTGTCCGCGATCCGGGACCTCTGAGAGGGGCGGTGTGCCTGGTGAGCGATGACGTCCTGACCAGCGGCGCCACCCTCACGGAGGCCTCTCGAGCGCTCTACGCCGCCGGTGCGAGGCACGTCTGCGCGGCGGTGCTGGCGGCCACGCAGCGACGTCCGCGGACTACCCGTGGACTCCAGGCACCGGGTCGTCTACCGTGACGGGATGGAGCACCTGCTGCACTCAGCGCAGCGCCTGGTCCGTCGAGCCGCGAGCGGTTCCGCGCCAGGAGTGCCCGACGAGCACCAGACATCGTGGACTGGGGTGATGCCGTTCAGCGAAGGGGCCTGACCGCCCTGTTCTCTCGAATCGTTCATCCCCAGGAGGTAGTCCATGGAGATCACTGTCACGGGACGGCACGCCACGATTGCGGACAGGTTCCGCCGCCACATCGAGGACAAGCTGTCGAAGATCCCTCAGCTCGACCCGAGGGTCACCCGATGTGAAGTCGTTCTGTCGCATGAGTCGAACCCGCGCCAGGCGAAGGCCTCCGAACGGATCGAGATCACCTGCTACGCCAGACGTACGGTGATCAGGGGTGAGGCTTCGGCCGACGACGAGTTCGCTGCGCTGGACCTGGCCATGAACCGGATCCTGGAGCGCCTGCGCCGCCAGCACGACAAGCGTCGCGTGCACCGTGGACGGCACCAACCCAAGTCCGTCGCACAGGCCACTGCTGACCTCCCCACCCACGCTCTCGGCAGCGCCGAGGAGGGCGAGGCGTCGCAGGCGGCACTGCCGGAGCACATCGCCAAGGTCGGCGGCGACGAGGACTGCCCGGTCCAGCTGCGCGAAAAGGTGCACAACACCGAGCCGATGACCGTTGACGTGGCCCTGAGCCAGATGGAGCTGGTCGGCCACGACTTCTACCTCTACGAGGACGCTGAGACCGGCAAGGCCAGCGTCGTCTATCGTCGGCGTGGCTGGTCCTACGGTGTGATCCACCTCGAGGTCGAGCGCGCCGCTGGCACCACTTCCGACGAGGTATCCGTGCGACGCCCACAGAACGGTCCGGATACGGTCCCGGGCCGAGCAGCAGCCAAGGCTGAGTCCGCCTGAGCCACGCCTTCCACCGGGGCGGGCTCACCTGCTCCGGTGGAAGGAGGCGCCCAACGTGACCCAAGACATCCGCGTCGTGGTGATCGACGACTACGGCATCTACCGGCGCGGCATCGGCACCGTCCTGGAACTCGAGCCGGACATCACCGTGGTCGGTGAGGCGGAGAGCGCCGAGGATGCGCTGCCCCTCGTCCGTGACCTCAAGCCGGACGTGATCCTGCTGGATATCTATCTGCCCGGCGAGAGCGGTATCGCGGTCTGCCAACGACTCAAGACCCTCTCGCCCAGCTCTCAGATCCTGATGCTGACGGCCTCGGACGTCGACGCCGACCTGGTGGCAGCCATCAAGGCCGGCGCCACCGGTTACCTGCTCAAGGACGTCGGCCCCGACGAGCTGGCCGACGGCATCCGGGCCGTACGCAGTGGGCAGGCCTTGCTGTCGCCGTCTTTGGCGTCCGTCCTGCTCGGTGAGTTCGCCCAGCTCGTCCGCAACGAGCCTGCACCGTCAGCGGCCGTTCCCACGCCCATGCCGTCGCTGACCGAGCGCGAGCGCGAGGTTCTCGCCCTGGTCGCTCGCGGGTGGAGCAACCGCACGGTTGCCGACGAGCTCTACATCTCCGAGAACACCGTCAAGAACCACATGCGCAGCATTCTCGACAAGCTCCAACTGGGGTCACGGATGGAGGCCGCGATGTACGCCGTCCGCAACAAGCTCGTCGATGACCCGGCGGACGGAGCCGACGCCGGATGACCAGAACGACGCGGAGACTGGGTCAGGATTGATCCGCCCACTCGGTCGCGAGAAGGTCGAACCGGCGCAGGTCGACGTAGGAGCCGTCGCCGAGAGGCTCGGCCAGCCGGTCTGTCCCGACCTGGGTGAAGCCGAACCGCCGCGGCACCCGCGCCGAGACCTCGTTGCCCGCGGCGACGTTGAGGCTGAGTCGTCGTAGGCCAAGACCACCGGCGTCGACAGGGGTCAGCGCGTGCATGATCGCGAGACGGGTCGCCTCGGTCGCCACTCCCTTGCCACGGGCGTCCGGCGAGACCCAGTAGCCGATCTCGGCCACCGTGGGGTCGAGGCCGCTCATGCCCATCAGCGCCAGGGAGCCGAGGGCCTCATCAGTGTCCGGGTCGGCGATGCACCAGCACAGGGTCCGACCTGACCGCGCGCCCTCGTTGATGTTCTTGATGTACGCCCGTGCCGACGCCAGGGTGTACGGATCTGGCAGGTCCGCCAGCCAGTGCCGGGTCACCGGATCGGTGCAGGCAGCCACGATCCGCTCGCTGTCGCCGTCGCGCCACGGGCGCAGTCCTAGACCTTCGCCGTCGAGAACAGGAACCGTGATGCCGGCGCGCTCAGGCGGATCGGCGTCGTCGTGCTCTGCGCGCCAGTCGTCCACGAGCAGCTCGAAGTACGCCCCGTCGGACAGCGACCCGTCGGCACGGGCGTAGGACTGATGGTCCTCGCCCCAACGGTGAAAACCGTTGCCCTCCAACAACTTCTGCGAGGCGACGTTTTCCAGATCGGTGTCGGCGTGCACGCGATGTAGACCGAGGCCGTCCAGCTCGACCGGCGTGAAGGCATGCTCGAGAACGGGCGGGATGGCCTCCTGGAGATAGCCGTTGCCGCGCGCGTCGGCGTACAGCCAGTAGCCCAGCTCGCCGTCGCCGGGCGTGCCGGCGCTGAGCCCGAACAGCAGGATGCAACCCAGTGGCTCGCCAGTCTTCCGGTCGGCGATGCACCAGCTCAGGTCGCCGAGATCCTGCAGCCGGCCACGGCGCTCGAGCCAGGGGTCGTACGTCGATGCGCTCGGCTGAGCGCCGGCCGGCATGAACCGCAGCGAGTCGCGGTCCAGGTCCTGGTCGCCGCGGGGCCGGTCCTGCGGCGTCCATGGGCGGAGGCGGAGCCGCTCGGTGTCCAGCACCGGGATGACGCCGGGTTCGATGGTCTGAGCGACCCGGTCGTCGGTGTCGAGCAGCTCGAACGAGATGGCCCCGGTCGGCGGGCGGTCGTCGTGCGCGATCGCGGCTCGCTCGGTGCAGACCTGGCGGAAGCCGGCACGGCGGAGGGCTCGTTGGGAGGCGCGGTTGCCCTCGTCCGTGCCTGCCCACAGCCGGTGCAGCCCCAGGCCGCTGTGCCCGGCGTCATCAGTGCGCGGTGCGAAGGCGTGCTCGATGACCAGGTCGAGCGCATCCTGGATCGCGCCGCGACCGCGGCCGTGGGGGTGCAGCCAGTAGCCGACGACCCCCGTGCCCCTGGTGAACGGGATGTGCAGCTGTGCGAGCTGGATGCCTCCGAGCGATTCGTCGGTCTGTGCGTCGGCGATGCACCAGTAGACGCCTTGGCCGTCCGCCATCCGGTTGAGGCGGATCTGCCGCCACTCCTCGAAACCGTCCGGAGTGGGCTGCTTGCCGCCGTTGTAGAGCTCGGACGCCTTGTCCGGGTGACTTGGAGGTACGTCTTCCGCTCGCCATGGGCGGATCCGAATGTGTTCGGACTCAAGGACCTCGGGCTCCCACCATGGGTGGCGAGGCGTGCGCGGCTCGCCCTTGTGGAGCTGGCCGAGCCACATGTCGTCCACATGGCCGGACGGGATCGCGTGCATGCCACGCCAGAGCCCCTCGACCGCGAAGCCGTTGGCCCACGCGACGCGTCGTGACGCCAGGTTGCCGACCGCAGCCCGCCAGCCCATCGTCTCGACGCCGTCGTGCTCGAAGGCCCAGCCGAGCACGAGGCGCAGCGCGTGCGACATGACCCCAGCTCCGCGGGAGTCCACGTGGAGGCCGTAGCCGACCTCAGCCGTACCGCCGCCCTTGAGTCGGTAGTTGATGGTCCCGGCGTACCGACCGCCGACCTCGACCGCCCAGAAGCGGGCGTCGCCGTCCTCCCAGGCGCCACGAATGATCTCGAGGAAGGCGAGGGCATGCGAGTCGTCGTACGGCAGCGGCACGCTCGTCCAACGCTGGAAACGGGCGTCGTTGATCTGCTCCACGATCCTGCTGACGTCGTCCACGTGATGGGCGCGCAGCTGGACCACGTCATCGGCGAGGACGGGTACGACGCCGGGGAAGGTCGCGGGGGCCATGTGCACACCCAAGCAATCAGGTCCCGTCCGCTCAAGCGAGTTGCGCCGCTGGCTCAACCAATCTCGCTCGTGCTGCGTCGGGAGGTCATGATCATGGGATGGGGGAGGTGCGATGCGACCTGCTGATGAGGACTCGTTCGTCGCGTTCGTGGAGGCGTCGTCGCCGCGGCTGCTGCGCTTGGCCTGGCTGACCTGTGGGGACCCGCACCTGGCTCAGGAGCTGCTCCAGGAGACGTACGAACGCGTTTACGTGAAGTGGGGCAAGGCCAGTGTCGCCAACCCGACGGCGTACACCCGGCGCGTCCTGATGAACCTCACCACCGACCGATGGCGTCGACGCCGCAAGGAGACGCTGTCGATCGACGGCACCCTCCCCGAGGTCGCCGGTGCCGATGAGCACGGTCGAGCCGAGGACCGCGACCTGCTCATGCGGCTGCTGCGCGCCCTCCCACCGCGTGAGCGACAGATCGTTGTCCTGCGCCACTACGACGACCTCTCCGAGCGTGAGGTCGCCGACGCCCTGGGTATCAGCCTGGGCACCGTGAAGAGCTCGACCTCGCGCGGCCTTGCCACGATGCGCGCCGCGCTGACCCAGATGCAGGAGGCCTGACCATGCCGTTCACACCTGACGACACCGACCTGGCCACGCTGGTCCGCGAGGCGCCCGCCCCTGACATGGCGATCGACCTCGACCGCATCCGGTCCGGTGGGCAGCGCCGCCAGCGCCGTCGCCGGGTGTCGTACCTCGGGTCCGGTATCTGTGTCGCTGTAGTCCTCCTGGTCGCGGCAGGCCTCGCGCTGAACGTCGACCGAGCCAAGGAAGTCCGTCCGGCGGCCCCCAGCGTGGTGACGACTGTTGACGGTTGGCGCGCCGCGGTTCGTCTGATCCCTCAGCCGAGCGACCCCGAGCCGCCGCTCATCCAGGTCAGATCGATCAGAGGCATCCTCAGTGTTCGCTCGCTATCAGCGGAGCAGGGGACGCCAGTCGTGTGGACGGCGGAACGACGACCCTCCTCGGAGGACGTCGTCTTCCGTGACGGCACGCGAACCTTGGTTGCGAGCGTGTACCCGAAGGGTTCCCAGGAGCCTCGACTCATTGCACCCGACCGAGGCAATGCCACGTGGGCATCCCAGGTTCTCGCGGTTCCAGGGGCCGTGCTCTCCATACGTTCCACGGCGTCATCAGTAGCTGCGGCCGGGGTCGGCACAGCCTGGACCTTCCGGCGTGACAGTGGGCTCGTAGCCATGCCAGGCGGTCGAGCTGCACGTGAGGCATCGGCACGCGGCGTAGGTGTGTGGGGCAGCGAGTCCGCTGCGGCCTGGGGGGTGGACTGGGAAGGTCAGCACCTGTCCGCATCGAACGAGCCGGAGGTCGCGCTCCGTGGCGTGGCGGCAGGTGCCGACGAGCGCTCGTGGCGCCTGATCGTTGCGGCCCGGGTCCTCGCGGACCAGACGAACCCGAGCCTGAGCGCGCCTCCCGGCGCGACACCGGTGGGTCCTGGCACGGTCTCAGGACCTATCGACAGCGCAGGCACTCGAGTCGTTGTCCGGACCTTCACGGTCATGGAGAAGGCGGCACTGGTTGCACCGGTCAGGCTGGAGTTCGCGCAGGACGGTCGGCCAGGAGCGTTCGCGACGTTGCGCTGATTCGAGCGCATCCTGCGGACCGGGAACCATGGTCTGGCGTGACACGCTGGAACGAACGACTACCCTAGATGGGTCTGTCCTGTGTGCAGCGTCACCATGGCGTGTGCACAGGCAGTCCATCGGTAGTCATGGCGTACGCCGACCGCGTCGCCACCGAGAACGTTGACCAGGAGTCCTGCGTGCCCAAGATCGTCGAGAAGGTACTGCGTGCTGGCGAGGGCCGGCTGCTCAAGAAGCTGGAGGGCATCGCCGCTCAGGTCAACATCCTCGAGGAGGACTTCCAAAAGCTCACTGATGCCGAGCTGAAGGCTGAGACCGCTTCGTTCAGGAAGCGGCTCAAGGAGGGCGAGACGCTGGACGACCTCCTGCCGGAGGCGTTCGCCGCCGTCCGTGAGGCCAGCGTCCGCACCATCGGCAAGCGTCACTTCGACGTCCAGCTCCAGGGTGGCGCGGCGCTCCACCTCGGCAACGTGGCGGAGATGAAGACCGGTGAGGGCAAGACGCTCGTCGCGACCCTGCCGTCCTACCTCAACGCGTTGTCCGGCAAGGGCGTCCACGTCGTGACGACCAACGACTACCTCGCCGAGTACCAGTCGGAGCTGATGGGTCGCGTGCACCGCGCCCTCGGCCTGGAGACCGGCGTGATCCTGTCGGCCATGACCCCGGAGCAGCGTCGGGTCGAGTACCGCAAGGACATCACCTACGGCACCAACAACGAGTTCGGCTTCGACTACCTGCGCGACAACATGGCGTGGTCCAAGGACGAGCTGGTCCAGCGCGGTCACAACTTCGCGATCGTCGACGAGGTCGACTCGATCCTGATCGACGAGGCCCGTACGCCCCTGATCATCAGCGGTCCCGCGGACGAGGCGACCAAGTGGTACGTCGAGTTCGCCAAGATCGTCGATCACCTGACCCGGGCGAAGAAGGACAAGGACAACAAGGTCATCGCCGGCACGGGTGACTACGAGGTCGACGAGAAGAAGAAGACGGTCGGTCTGCTCGAGTCGGGCATCGAGAAGGTCGAGGACCTGCTCGGCATCGACAACCTCTACGAGGCGCACAACACGCCGCTGATCGGCTACCTCAACAACGCGATCAAGGCCAAAGAGCTGTTCAAGCGCGACAAGGACTACGTCGCGATGAACGACGAGATCCTCATCGTCGACGAGCACACCGGCCGCATGCTGTCGGGCCGTCGCTACAACGAGGGCATGCACCAGGCCATCGAGGCGAAGGAGGGTGTCGAGATCCAGAACGAGAACCAGACGCTCGCCACCGTCACACTGCAGAACTACTTCCGCATGTACGACAAGCTCTCCGGCATGACCGGTACGGCCCAGACCGAGGCCGCCGAGCTCTACCAGATCTACAAGCTGGGCGTCGTCAGCATCCCCACCAACAAGCCGATGATCCGCAAGGACCAGGCCGACCTCGTCTACCGGACCGAGGAAGCCAAGTTCCACGCCGTGGTCGAGGACATCGTCGCCCGCCACAAGGAGGGCCAGCCGATCCTGGTCGGCACGACGAGCGTCGAGAAGAGCGAGCGCCTGTCCGAGCAGCTCAAGCGCAAGGGCATCCCGCACGAGGTCCTCAACGCCAAGCAGCACGAGCGTGAGGCCGCGATCGTGGCCCAGGCCGGCCGCAAGGGCGCCGTCACTGTCTCGACCAACATGGCTGGTCGAGGCACCGACATCATGCTCGGTGGCAACCCCGAGTTCATGGCGGTCGCAGCACTGAAGAACAAGGGCCTGGACCCGGTGGAGACGCCGGAGGAGTACGAAGCGCAGTGGGACGAGGCGATGGCCAAGGCTGAGAAGTCCGTGGCCAAGGCGCACGACGAGATCCAGGAGGTCGGCGGCCTCTACGTCCTGGGCACCGAGCGGCACGAGTCGCGCCGTATCGACAACCAGCTGCGCGGTCGTGCCGGCCGTCAGGGTGACCCGGGCGAGAGCCGCTTCTACCTGTCGCTGCAGGACGACCTCATGCGGCTGTTCAACGCGGCCATGGTCGACCGGTTCATGCAGACCGCCAAGATCGAGGACGAGGTCCCGATCGAGTCCAAGATGGTCAGCCGCTCCATCCAGAGCGCGCAGAGCCAGGTCGAGTCGCAGAACTTCGAGATCCGCAAGAACGTCCTGAAGTATGACGACGTCCTCAACCGCCAGCGCGAGGTCATCTACGACGAGCGTCGCCGGGTGCTGGAGGGCGAGGACCTCGAGCCCCAGATGCGGCACTTCGTCAACGACACGGTCGACGCCTACGTCGACGGTGCGGCTGAGGTGGGCTTTGCTGACGACTGGGACCTCGACAAGCTGTGGGAGGCCCTGGCCGAGCTGTACCCGGTCTCGATCTCGGTCGACGAGCTTGAGCAGGAAGTCGGCGGTCGCGCCGGTCTGACGGCCGACATCCTCACCGAGGAGTTGCGCTCGGACGCCCAGCACGCCTACGACGCCCGTGAGACCGATCTCGGCGACCGGGTGTCCCGCGAGGTGGAGCGCCGCGTCGTGCTGTCGGTCCTGGACCGCAAGTGGCGTGAGCACCTCTACGAGATGGACTACCTCAAGGAGGGCATCCACCTGCGCCAGATGGCCCAGCGTGACCCCTTGGTGGAGTATCAGCGCGAGGGCTTCCAGATGTTCGACGCGATGAACGACGCGATCAAGGAGGAGTCGATCCAGTACTTCTTCAACGTCGAGGTCGACCCGGCCGAGGTCGAGTCGTCGCTTCCCGCGAGCAAGCCCAAGATGCACCTCACCGCTCCTGGCGAGGACGGTCTGGCCCACGAGCACGACATCGACGAGCACGGTCGCGTGCTCGAGGAGGACGCGAGTCTGCCTCGGCGCGAGCGTCGCGCCCGCGCCAAGGCGGACAAGTCCTCGGCGACGGCGCCGGCCACCCGCTCGGCGAGCAAGAACAAGCAGAAGGCCAAGGCCAAGCGCCGCTGACCCGACGCGACGAAGGCCGGCACCCGTCAGGGTTGCCGGCCTTTGTCGTACCCGCTTCGTCGGACGCGGTCAGCCGATGACCAGCTCGGTCATCAGCCAGCGACCGTCCACGCCGTTGAGTCGCAGCGCGACCGCCCGCAGCCGGCCGTCCAGCAGCACCAGCGCGGACGCCTCGACCACTCCGTCAGAGGGTTCGGTCACGCGCACCCGACGTACCTGAGGGCGGTCGACCGGCCGGCGCCCTCGCCGCTGAGCAACCTTGTGCCGCCTCGCAACTCGCTCATGTACATCAATCGTCATCCAGCGCGTGAGCTGCTGCGGAGTCCGTACGCCGACGCTGCACTCCAGCGCCGCCAGCAGCACCTGATGGGCCCAGGCGAGCGGGTCGGGCAAATCGGTACGGGAGGTGGCCTGCGGTCCGAACTCGGGATCCTCACCGCGGCCACGGAAGTCGACCGCGAGGCTGCCCTGGACGTACGCCGGGATCGCCTCGGGACGTCGTACGCCGCGGCGCGCGTCGGCGTACAGGTCTCGCACCGTCTCCTCGTCCAGGGCCGGTGGCTCGAGCGTAGGCGCCGGGCGGAGGGTGACGGGTCGCGGGCAGGTGCGCAGGGCGGCAGCACTCATCGGACGGCTCCTTCGGGGATCCGCAGGGTCAGGCCGATCTGCAGGAGGTTGGGGTCGTCGCCGATCTCGGCGCGGTTGGCGTCGTACCACCGCGGCCAATCCTGCGCGATGCGAGCCGGGTCCGCGTCGCTGCCGAGATGGCGCTCGACCAGCGACCAGAGGTCGTCGCCACGATGGACGACCACGGTGTCGGAGTCACTGTCCGAGGGACAACCAGCGAGCAGATGTACGTGCTCGGCGCCACGGGCGCGGACCGGCGTCGGCCGATCCGGCGTCCAGCCGGGGACGGGCGCTTGGGGAGCGCATCCGGGTGGCTGCGTCATGTCGGTCTTGCCGAAGGACGGGACGGGCGCGGGCGCAGGCGGCTCGCCGAGGCCGAAGGACGGGACCGGTGCTGAGGCGACGACAACGGAGGCGGCGGGCGCGTCCGGCGCGGGCTGAGCGTGCGCCGCTCCGGATCCCAACGCGGTGACCGCCAGCAGCAGACCGGACACCCGCAGCGCGAGATCGGGAGCCAGTCGCCAGGCGAGCGGATCGGAGTACGCCGGTCGCCTGGGGCGGAGCAGGTCGTGGGCGCAGGCGGAGAGCAGCACGACACACCACAGCAGCGCGAGCACCAGGACGAGGAGCGCGAGCACGGTGACCGCATCGCTGGTCTGCACCGTGGGGCGGGTCGCCAGGCCGCGCAGAAGGGCCTGCAGCGCGCGAGCTGCCGCAAGGGCGAGCACGAGCAGGCCGCCGGCGCCGAGCAGACCGAGAAGGCCCGCTCGCCACCGGTGCGATGTCGAAGGGTCACCCGTGAGATGGCCAGGTGAAGTGCTCATCGATCCCCCAGTGCAGTCAGATGGTGTTTCCTGATGACGTTGATTGCACAGTAATGACGTTTAGTGACGTTTGTCTACCGTTGCCGTCACCTCTGTCGTGCTGACCGTCCGCATAGGATCCGGCTGTGCGCTGGCAGGACCTGTTCGCCGATCTCGAGGGACAGCTGCGTCATGCCGAGCAGCGGGACCGCATCGCAGAGGTCGCTGACCGCACCCGACGAGAGCGCGCCACGGTGGCGTGGACGGACCGCGCGGCCGTCTCGGTCGGCTCGTCGATCACGGTCGTCACCGCAGCGGGACCAGTCGTCGGCGTGCTGGAGGACCTCGGCGAGGACTGGCTGCTGCTGGAGGAGACCGGTCGGCGTACGGCGCTGGTCCCGACCGCATCTGTCCTGAGCCTCGTCGGCTTGGCGCAGCAGTCGGACGGGCACCGTGGTTTCGGTCGACGTTTCGGCCTGAGCGTCGCGCTGCGCGCGGTGAGTCGGGACCGGGCGCCGGTGGTGGTGCACGACGTCGCTGGGAGCGCGACGAGCGGCACGATCGACCGGGTGGGCGCGGACTACTTCGACCTGGCCGAGCACCCGGCCGATGTCGTACGCCGGCCCGGCTCGATCACCGGTGAGCGCACCGTGACCTTCGCAGCCCTGGCCGTGCTGCGACGGGCCTGATCCTCAGGCCTCGACGTCGTCGTCGACCAGCTCGTTGTTCTCGACCTGGCGACGGGTCTGGGCATAGGCCCGTTCGATGTAGCTCTCGAGCTCGGCGCTCTCGACCCGCCAGCTGTTGCCGACCTTGATCGCCGGCAGCTCGCCGCTCTTGACGAGGCTGTAGGCCTGCCGGGCAGAGATGTTCAACGTCTCGGCGACGTCGGCGATCTGCACAAAGCGAGGCACGGGCTGCTCCTGGTCTTCTCGGGTCCGCCCAGCCTAGAGCGACCTGACGCGGCTCGGCGTACCCGCCTGTGGATATCGCCGGCCGTCGTCCTGACCAACTCCTTACCCTGTGGGCCAACCGTCCGCGCGCCGGCCAGGACACCATGTGGTGCCGCTCCGTGCGACTCAACAAGGAGGACCCGTGGGGGAGACACGTTCGGGCAGGGGAGAGACGGCGCTGCCGCGACCCGCTGCTCAACGACTGCAGAAGCCGTCATGGCGGGACAGTCGGCTAGTGATCGGCGTCCTGCTCATCGTGCTGGCCACGGTCGGCGGGGCGACGGTGATCCAACGCTTCGACAACTCGGTCGAGGTGCTGCAGGCCTCCCGGTCCTTGGTGCCAGGCCAGCCGATCACCAAGGACGACGTACGCACGGTGCGGGTTCGCATCGATCGGGCCGGGAGCACCTACGTCTCGGCCACTCGTGCCCTGCCGACCGGCCGCCTGGTCCGTGAGGTCCGTCCGGGCGAGCTCCTGCCGCGGTCGGCGATCGGATCGCCCGCGCAGGTCGAGGTGAAGGCTGTGTCGGTGCGCATCGACCCGTCGTTGGCCGCTGCCCTCGTACCCGGCTCGATCGTCGACGTGTGGGTCAGCGCCAAGCGGGATGTGGCCGGCGCGGCCACCTATGCCAAGCCGACCCGGATGATCGAGCGTGCGGTGGTCTCGCGCGTCCCGGCGGACGACGGACGCTTCGGCATCGGGTCCGGACAGGACGCGGCCGTGCACGTGCTCGTGCCCAAGGACCGAGTGGCCGCCGTCATCGGAGCGGTCAACACCGAGGCCAAGGTCACCCTCGTCCCGACCGCCGACTCCCCGCTGCGGAAGTCGTCGTGACGGTCACCGTCCTCACCGGCGTGTCCGCCGCGCTCGAGGCCGAGGTCGCCACACGGCTCGAGCTGGCTCCTGACCTGCGTCTCGTACGCCGGTGCCCGGACGTGGAGGACCTCCTCGCCGCAGGTGCCGCCCAGGTCGCGCAGACGGCCGTGGTCGGAGCCGACCTGCCGGGCCTGGACCGCACCGTGGTCGCTGACCTTCGGGCGGCGGGCTGCTGGGTGGCAGGCGTGCATCGAGCGGGCGACGAGGCCGAGCAGCGCCATCTGCGCCAGCTCGGCGTCGAACGCCTGGTGGCGTTGGACGGTCTCCCTGGCGACTGGGCAGACGCCCTCACCCCGACATCCGAGGTGTCCGAGCAGGACGCGGGTCTGGCACAAGCGCACGAGACCGATCTGGATGACGCGATCAGCCGCGAGCTGCTCGGTGGGCCGATCGGCCCGATCCTGCGCGCGAGCGGAGGCCCGCCCACGGGCGCCGCAGCCACGACACCCGGCGCCGCGTCGGTCATGGGGCCGCCGGCGCCGTTGCCCGCCGCGCACTGGGCGGGCGACGTCGGCCCGCCCGAGGCGCCTCGGAACGAGCGCGCGCTGATCGTCGTCTGGGGGCCGGCAGGCGCCCCGGGCCGGACGACCGTTGCGGTCAACCTGGCGGCAGAGATCGCCAGGCTTGGGCGCAGCGTCGTGCTGGTCGACGCCGACACCTACGGAGCGTCCGTGGCTCAGCACCTTGCGCTGCTCGACGAGGCGCCCGGGGTGGCCGCAGCCACGAGGCTCGCCGACGCGGGGGCCCTGGATCTGCCGCGGCTGGCCGGGATCGCACCGGAAGCAGCGCCCGGTCTGCGGGTGCTGACCGGCCTACCGCGCCCCGACCGGTGGACCGAGCTACGCGAGGACGCGTTCGCCGAGGTCCTGCGCCAGTGTCGCCGCCTCGCCGAGGTCACCGTCGTCGATGTCGGGTTCTGCCTCGAAGAAGACGAAGAGCTCAGCTACGACACCCGGGCTCCTCGCCGCAACGCCACGACGACGGCCGCACTGCGGGAAGCCACCGAGGTGCTGGCCGTAGGCGCGGCGGACCCTGTCGGGCTGCAGCGCCTGGTCCGCGGGCTCGATGACCTCAAGTCCTTCACCAGCACCCCACGTGTCGTGGTGACCAAGGTGCGCGCATCCGCAGTGGGCGGCTCGCCCGACCGCCGGATCGCTGAGGCTCTGGACCGATTCGCGGGCGTCCGGGACGTCGTCACCGTGCCGGATGATCGGCCCGCCCTCGACAGCGCCATGCTGGCCGGGCGCACCCTTGCCGAGGCCGCGCCCAGCTCGCCCGCACGACGGGCGCTGGCCGAGCTGGCGGGCGTCCTGCTCGGCGTCGATGTGGTGCTGCGTCGCAGAGTGCCGCTCAGGTCACGGCGCGCGGCACGCGCGACATCGGGGTGACGATGGCAGGATGACGCGCGTGGCCGAACGTATGAGCTCGCTGGATGCATCCTTCCTCTACCTGGAGGATCGCAACACGCCGATGCATGTCGGCAGCGTGCTCATCTTCAAGCCCGCGGACGACGGGTTCGACTACGACCGCCTCGTCAGCCTGGTCACCAACCGGATCGCCTATGTCCCGCGCTACCGGCAGCGGGTGCGAGAGATCCCGGGACGGCTGCTCAACCCGGTCTGGATCGACGACGCCGACTTCGACGTGACCTATCACGTACGCCGCTCGGCGCTGCCTCGTCCCGGCACCCTCGCGCAGCTCGAGGAATTCGTTGGCCGGATCGAGGCCCGCGCCCTCGACCGCAAGCGCCCGCTCTGGGAGCTCTACCTCGTCGAGGGGCTCGAGGACGGCCGGTTCGCGATCGTCACCAAGACCCACCAGGCGCTGGTCGACGGCGTGCACGCCATCGACATCGGCCAGGTCATCGTCGACTCCGACGTCGAGACGGCCGACCCCGTCCCACACAGCTGGCGGGCGGCACGCGAGCCCAGCAGCGTCGAGCTCGTCGCCCAGGCGGCCATCGACGTCGTACGCCGACCCGCTCACGTGCTCGATGGCGTCCGGTCCGGACTACTCGATGCCACCAAGGTCGCCGGCCGCGCCGCCTCCGTGGTCGGTGGCGTCGCTCAGACAGTCGCCCGTTCGGCCGCGCTGCCCGCACCGTCGAGCCCACTCAACCGTGATGTCGGCGCGCATCGCCGGTTCGTCATGGTCGAGACGGATCTTAAGGATTACCAACGCATTCGGCGCCGGGTCGCCAAGTCGCGGGGTGCCGTCGACATCACCGTGCACGACGTCATCCTGGCCACAGTGACCGGTGGTCTGAGGGCCTGGCTGCTCACGCGTGGCGAGTCGATGACGACGGGTGAGACGGTGCGCGCGATGGTGCCCGTCAGCACGCACGTCGTCGAGGGTGACCGACCGACCGAGCAGGTCGTGCCGTCCTTCGTCGACCTCCCCGTCGGCGAGTCGCGGCCGACGATGCGGCTCCACCAGGTGGCCTACGCCATGCACCAGCAGATCGAGAGCGGTCAGGGGGTCTCCGCAAGCACGCTCGCCGGACTCGCCGGCTTCGCGCCGCCGACCCTGCACTCATTGGGTGCCCGGCTCGGCAGTGCGATGTCGCGCCGGCTGTTCAACGTGGTCATCACCAACGTGCCCGGTCCGCAGCAGCCGCTCTACGCGGCGGACGCACTGATGACCGCGTCCCACCCGGTGATCCCTCTGGCCAAGGGGCAGGCGCTCGCCATCGGGCTGACGTCGTACGACGGAGGCGTCTACTTCGGTCTCAACGCGGACCGGGACGCGATGCCCGACGTGGACGTGCTCGGCCAGTGCCTGATCGACGCGCTCGAAGAGCTGCGCGAGGACAAGGAGGTCTTGGCATGAAGACGATGGTCCGGGTCTACCTGCCTGTGACGCCGGCGGATCTTGAGGCGCTGTCGGAGACCAACCGGCTGCCCGGCGAGCGGCAAGACGCCTACGCCGTCACCGAGAAGGTCCGCCGCGACCAGCCGACCGAGGACCCGGAGGTCCTGGAGTTCGGAGCCTTGCAGGACGCGGCCATGGCCAGCGGTGCGAGCAGTGACCGCATCCTGGTGGCCGCCGCGGACATGCACCCAGGGGTGGTGCGCGAGCCGGACGAAGGAATCGAGACCGCTGTGTCGGTCGAGGGCATCGTGGAGCTGCAGCGCGTCGTCAGCCTGCACCTGGGCGATCCTGGCGACGACGGCACCGGCGACGATGATGTCGAGCTGTCCTGGTACGACGTGACTGAGCTGGATCAGGTCCGCGCCGAGCTCGGCTGATGCAAGCAATCGAGCTCGCGCGGCGCGTCAAGCGCGGTTGGACGGCGCCGGTCGACGTCGCCTTCTTCTCGTATGAACCGATGCCGGACGATGGGCGTCGCCGTGATCTGCCCGGCAGTGCCCGCCGCGCGGTGCGGCAGACGCAGCTCCGCAACGTCTGGCACTCGATCCGAGGCAACGATCTCGAGACGGACGCGCAGACCCTTGCCACGCGCCGCGAGCAAACGCATCCGGTCTCGGTTGAGGAACCTTGGCAAGACCTCGTCGATAGGGCCGGTTCGGACGGCGCCACGCCCTTTCCTCTGTCGCTCGAGGAGTCGGTCGAGCTCGCGAGACGTGTTGTGAATGAACGGTTTCCGGATGTCGTGGCGGCTTGGCTCGGGGGCAGCGTGGTGCGGGGCAACGCGACGGCGACCTCCGATTTGGACATCACGGTCCTGCTCGACGGTTCGCCCGCACCGTTCCGCGAGTCGCTGATCGAGCAGGGCCTGCCGGTCGAGCTCTTCGTCCAGACGCCCGCATCGCTGACGCACTACCGGACCAAGGATCAACAACGTCGGCAGCCGACGATGGCTCGCCTGGTCGCAGAGTCGGTGATCCTGGTCGGCGGCAAGCGCGCAGAGAAGTTGCGCGCGGAGTGTGCCGCCGAGGTCGCAGCGGGACCAAGACCGTTGTCCCAGAACGAGATTGACGCCCAGCGCTACGCCCTGACCTGCCTGGTCGACGACCTGGTGGGAAGCGTCGAGCCGATGGAGAGAAGCGTGCTCGCCTACGAGGCGTGGGACGCCTCGGCGCGGCTGTTGCTGGGGCTCGAAGGACGATGGCAGGGCAGCGGCAAGGGGCTGCAGCGCGCGCTCAGTGACTGGCACAGAGACGTCGACATGATCGGCGACGAGGACGCCCACTCGCGGAGCGAGGAGTACGAGACCGCCATGGTTGGCCACTACCTCTTCATGACACTCTTCGGCATCGGGGACGCCCCAGCCGGCGTGATCCAGGCCGCAGATGGGGTGCTGAGCCGTTGCGGCGGAAGGCTTTTCGAGGGTTACCGGCTCGGCGGCGAGGCGGGCTGATCCAGCGCCTCCGCGAGGAAGGGGTCGACCACAGAGTGGTAGCCCTCGGGGTTGTCGAAGCGGACGAAGTGTCCCGCGTCAGCGACCTTCGCCACGCGAATCGCTGGATTGCTGATGTCGGACACCATGCGCAGCGACTCGTCATTGACGGTGTTGTCGTCCTGGTCGCCGGTGACCAGGAGAGTCGGCACGGTCAGAGCAGCGGCCACGTCGGCCCACGGAGTTCGTGCGACGCACTGTCCGGTGTGCTTGAGCAAGGGATCGATCTGCGTCGTGGAGGTCGCCCAGCTGCGTAACAGCTCGTCCGACCAGGCCGGGTGCTCCTTGCGCAAGGCAGCGACCGCTTCTTCGAAGTCATCACGGAACTCCTGCGCCCACTCCTGGGCAGGGTGCTCGTCACGCCAGCCCTTGGCACGTTCGAGCGGCATCCACGCCGGGTCCTCCAGCACCAGCGCGCCGATGAGGTCGGGTCGTTCGGCCCCGACTCCGGCCGCGACGCCTGCACCCATGGAGTGCCCCACCAGCACGTTCTTCGAATCGCCTTGTGCAGCAAGAGATTCCAGAATCCGTACGACGTCAGCGATCATGATCGGCGCAGCCGTCGGCTTGGCCTGCTCGATCGTGAGGCGGGGTGAGCCGCCGTGGCCGCGGGCATCCGGGACGACGAGGCGATAGCCGGCCCACCGTCGTACGGCATCGGCCCACACCGCGCCCGAGGCGAGGAATCCGTGCAGCAGCACGACCGTCGGGCCGGGCTCGCCGTGGACAGAGATCGACAGGTCTGTGGGCTCCGTTGCCATGCCGGTCACCCTAGGCAGCGTCGTCGCGGAGCGGACACCGGCTGGCGCGGACCATGGTGATGGCCATGCCACGATGGGGTGTCCCACACCTGGACGCCGAAGTCGTCGCCCGAAGGAGCCTCTTACCCATGGACGCTGTCACTCAGGTCCCCACCCCGCTGAACGAGACTGTTCTCGAGTACGCGCCCGGCAGTGCCGAGCGCGCGAGCCTCGAGGTCGCCCTGGCCGAGCTGGGCTCGACCCCGGTCGATCTGCCCCACACGATCGGCGGCAAGCGGGTCATGGGCGGAGGGCGCGCGGTGGCCGTCCGCCAGCCGCACGCGCACAAGAAGGTCCTGGGCACGCTCAAGAACGCCACCGTCACCGACGCGCAGGCTGCGGTCGACGCTGCGAAGGCTGCGGCTCCCGGCTGGCGCGCGCTGTCGTTCGACGACCGCGCCGCGATCCTGCTCAAGGCGGCTGACCTGCTCGCCGGCCCGTGGCGTGCGCGCCTCAACGCGGCGACGATGCTGGGCCAGTCCAAGACGGCGTACCAGGCCGAGATCGATGCGGCGTGCGAGCTGATCGACTTCTGGCGCTTCAACGTCCACTTCGCCCGGCAGGTGCTGGCCGAGCAGCCGGTCGCCAACTCGCGTGGTGTGTGGAACCGCACCGACCACCGCCCGCTCGAGGGCTTCGTCTACGCGATCACGCCGTTCAACTTCACCGCGATCGCTGGCAACCTGCCGACCGCGCCGGCGCTCATGGGCAACACCGTCGTCTGGAAGCCCTCGCCGACCCAGCAGCGCGCGGCCCAGCTGACCATGGAGCTGCTCGAGGCCGCTGGCCTGCCGCCGGGTGTCATCAACATGGTCACGGGAGATGGCATCAACGTCTCCAAGGTCGCGCTGAACGACCCCGACCTGGCCGGCATCCACTTCACCGGCTCGACCGCGACCTTCCAGCACCTGTGGCAGGAGGTCGGCTCCAACCTGCAGAAGTACCGCACGTACCCGCGACTCGTGGGCGAGACCGGCGGCAAGGACTTCATCCTGGCGCACCCCTCCGCGGACCCAGATGTGTTGCGAACAGCCATGATTCGCGGTGCGTTCGAGTTCCAAGGGCAGAAGTGCTCGGCGGCTTCACGCGCCTATGTGCCGCAGTCGCTGTGGCGCAAGATCAAGAAGGACCTCGTCTCGCTGACCGAGGGCATCACCCAGGGTGACGTCACCGACCTGTCCAACTTCATGGGCGCGGTCATCGACTCGCGGGCGTTCGCCAAGCACAAGGAAGCGCTCGACATGGCGCACGCGCACGCCGACATCGACGTGATCGCGGGCGGCACGTACGACGACTCGGTCGGCTACTTCGTGCGGCCGACGGTGCTTGAGGTGAGCAACCCTGAGAACCAGGTCTTCTCGACCGAGTACTTCGGTCCGATCCTTGCGGTGCACGTCTTCCCAGACCGGCAGTACGACAAGGTGCTGGACCAGATGGAGTCCTTCGCGCCGTACGCCCTCACCGGCTCGATCATCGCCCAGGACCGGGCGGTCGTCGCGGACGCGATGGCACGGCTGCGCTACGCCGCGGGCAACTTCTACATCAACGACAAGCCGACGGGTGCGGTCGTCGGGCAGCAGCCGTTCGGTGGTGCGCGCGGATCAGGCACCAACGACAAGGCGGGCGCCGCGCAGAACCTCGTGCGCTGGACGAGCACCCGCTCGATCAAGGAGACGTTCGTCCCGCCGACGGACTACACCTACCCGCACCAGGCCTAGGTCAACCGGCGTTTGCGAGCCACTCGCGGCCGACCGCCGCCTCTGAGCTCGCTGCGGCCTTGATGACCGGGGCGACAGCCTTCTCGACCCGGCCGCCGAACAGCGGGATACGCGCTTTGACATCACCGTCGATGACGATGCGCGTCCCGCTGCCTTCGGGACGTGAGACGGCGCGGCCCTCCATCCCGACCGGCTGACCCTTCATCACCACCTGGATCGTGGCCTCGCGCGATCCGTCGCCGCGGTCAGGGCCCCAGGTCTGGGTCTCGGTGATGGTGACGGTCCGGCCGACGACGGCCCGCAGCTGCTCGGGGACGCCGTCGGTCGCCATCTCGCGCGTGGCCACGATGACCGTCCGGTCACCGTCCGCGGTCACGCTCGTCTGGTACGACGCGGCGCCGGCTTCCTTGCACTTGCGGTCCTGGAAGTCCTTGCTCGCGGTCATCGCCCATACCTCGGCAGGCGGTGCGTCGTAGGTCCAGTCGACAGTGATCTTCATGACCGCAGGGTAGCCACGGCAACCTTCTGGAGCCGGTGTTCGGCGCGCACGACACGGCCGAGCAGCTGATCGACCGCCGTCGCGTCGGTCGGCTCACCCGCCGTGTCCTGCGGGGGAGCGGTCTGCAGCCGGACCAGTCGCGCAGCCTCGTCGCGCACGACGTCGGACTGCTTGGTGAGCGCCTTGGCCAGCCGGCTCAACGCGTGACTCAGCTCGTCGCCGCCGGATCGCAGCCGTTCGTCCTCGACCTGCGCGGCGATCTCGTCGACGACGCCCCGGATCTGCCGTAGCTCACCGGCCGCGGTCTGGGTGCTGATCGGGTTGCCGGGTACGCGTCCGGCCCGGATGGCGTGCGCGAGCCGCCGCGATGCGCGGGCGGGCGCGAGGTCGTACGCCGTGCTCGCGCTCGGCAGGAGGCCGTGGGACCGGCCCTCGACCAGCTCGTCGTGCCAGGTCAGAAGTGCCTCCGCGAGGCGCTCGACGGCCTCGTCGACGACATCTGCGGTCTCGGTCTCGGCCGGCTCCACCTGCACCGCGAGGAGCCGAGGAACGACACCCGCGACGCGGGTCGCGAGCAACGCAGGCGATGAGGTCACAGTCGCACCATAAACGCCTGACGGCCTCGCGGCCATGGTCACCCACAGGCACCGCCCGGCGTTCCGGTCCCACGGCTCGACCCGTGTCGGGCATCAGGCCGACTCAGCGTTACGCTCGGCAAGGCGCACAACGACGTGGGCCATGCCCTGCTGGTGGATGAGGTAGAGAGCTCCAATGTCTGCAGTCGTGCAGTCCCGGGACGACATCCTTCGCGAGACCGCGAAGCTCGACGACGTCGGGGGTGACATCCCCGGCTGGCTGATCGGTCGCTACTTCCGGCACGTAGCCGAGGACGACCTCTCCGAGTGCGGGTCGCCCATGCTGGCCGGAATCATCCGCAGCCACCGCGAGCTCGCCGAGCACCGACCCAACGGCACGTCACGGGTGCGGATCTTCCACCCGAGCGACGAGCAGGACGGCTGGACCTGCTCGTACGCCGTGCTCCAGGTCGTCACCGACGACATGCCTTTCCTCGTCGACTCCGTGACGGCGGCCCTGGCCAAGCACGACCGCGACGTCCACCTGCTCATCCACCCTCAGCTCGTGGTCCGACGCAACGCCGTCGGCGACATCGAGGAGATCCGCGACGTCGATCCGGCACCCGGACCGGCCAACGGCGAGGCCGGGGCGATCGATGAGTCCTGGATGCACCTGGAGATCGACCTCGGGCCCGACCAGGCTGCCGACGACGCGCTGGTCAAGGCCCTCGAAGCGGTGATCCGGGATGCCCGTGACGCCGTCGAGGACTGGCCCAAGATGCACGCGGAGTGCGAGGACATGGTCGCGGAGCTGGAGTCTGCGCCCCCGACGAGCGTCCCGACCGAGATCGTCCAGCGCACGCAAGGTTTCCTGCGGTGGTTGGCCGATGACCACTTCACGTTCCTCGGCTACAAGGAGTACGCCCTCGACAACGTCGACGGCGAGGACGTCCTGCGCACCGTCCCCGGCACCGGCCTGGGCATCCTGCGCTGGGACCGGCCGGGCAGCAAGTCCGACAGCTTCAGTCGGCTGACGCCCGAGGCGCGCGCCACGGCGCGTGATCCGCAGCTGCTGATCATCACCAAGGCCAACTCGCGCGCGACTGTGCACCGCACGGCCTACCTCGACTACATCGGCCTCAAGATGTTCGACGCCGACGGCAACGTCACCGGTGAGAAGCGCTTCCTCGGACTGTTCACCTCCAGTGCCTATACCGAGTCCGTACGCCGGGTGCCGATCGTGCGTGAGCGCATCACCAAGGTGCTCGCCCGGGCCGGGTTCGCCCCGGACAGCCACTCGGGCAAGGACCTGCTCCAGGTGCTGGAGACCTACCCGCGCGACGAGCTGTTCCAGACCAGCTCCGAGCACCTCTACGCGGTGGCGACCAAGGTGCTGCGGCTCTCGGAGCGTCGGCAGTCGCACCTATTCCTGCGCAAGGACGACTACGGCCGGTTCGTCTCGGCCCTGGTCTACCTGCCGCGCGACCGCTACAACACCACGGTCCGACTCAGCATGGAGAAGATCCTGCGCGAGGTGTTCGACGCGCAGACGGTCGACTACACCACCAGCGTGAGCGATGCGATCCTGGCCCGGATCCATTTCGTCGTCCGGGTCAAGCGCGGTGCCGCGATTCCCGACGTCAACGAGGACTCGCTGCGGCAGCGGCTCATCGACGCCACCCGCACCTGGGGTGAGCGGCTCGGCGACATGTCGCGCGCCGAGGACGGTGACGACGCGGCCGCACGGGTGATCAGCCTCTACTCGCGGGCCTTCCCGGAGGCCTACAAGGAAGACTTCACGCCGCGTCAGGGCGTCGCCGACCTGCGTCGCATCGAGGCGTTGGACGGCGAGGACCACACGCTGCTCACGCTCTACCGCGAGCCGGGAGCCGACGAGCGCGTACGCCGCTTCAAGCTGTTCCGTCGCTCCAAGCTCATCCTCACCGACGTCCTTCCGGTGTTCACCGATCTTGGCGTCAAGGTGTCTGACGAGCGGCCCTACGCCATGCATCGCGCCGACGGCACCGAGGTCTACGTCTACGACTTCGGCCTGATGGCGCCTGACGCCACGGTCTGGGGGAGCGACGACGCCGGCGTGGCCTCGATCCGTGAGGTGTTCCAGGACGCGTTCTCCGCGGTCTGGGACGGCGAGGCCGAGAGCGATGGGTTCAACGCTCTCGTGCTCCAAGGCGGTCTCACCTGGCGTCAGGTGGTGGTGCTGCGCTGCGTGGCCAAGTACCTGCGCCAGATCGGCTTCACCTTCAGCCAGGACTACCTGATCTCCGCGCTGGTCGGCAACGTCGACCTGGCGCGCGCTCTGGTCGAGCTGTTCGAGGTGCGCTTCGACCCGGCCTTCGAAGGCGGTGACCGCGCTGCGGGCGAGGCGGACGTCGTACGCCGCATCGAGGCCGACCTCGAGGACGTCGCGAGCCTGGACCACGACCGGATCATCCGCGCGTTCATGGGCGTGATGCGAGCAACGTTGCGTACCAACGCTTTTCAGCGTGACGAGGAGGGCAACCGTCGTCCGGTCGTCAGCCTCAAGCTGGACTGCAAGGAGGTCCCAGGGCTGCCCAGCCCGCGGCCGATGTTCGAGATCTGGGTCTACAGCCCGCGGGTCGAGGGTGTGCACCTGCGCTTCGGCAAGGTGGCCCGCGGTGGGCTGCGCTGGAGCGATCGACGCGAGGACTTCCGGACCGAGATCCTCGGCCTGGTCAAGGCGCAGACGGTCAAGAACGCCGTCATCGTGCCGACCGGCTCCAAGGGCGGGTTCGTCGCCAAGCAGCTGCCGGACTCCAGCGATCGCGACGCCTGGCTGGCTGAGGGCATCTCGTCATACAAGTGCTTCATCTCCGGTCTGCTCGACATCACGGACAACCTCGTCGCGGGCGAGGTCGTGCCACCACAGGGTGTGGTCAGGCACGACCCCGACGACACCTACCTCGTGGTGGCCGCGGACAAGGGCACCGCGACGTTCTCCGACATCGCCAACGGCGTCGCGCAGGACTTCGGCTTCTGGCTGGACGACGCTTTCGCCTCCGGCGGATCGGCGGGCTATGACCACAAGGCCATGGGCATCACCGCCCGTGGCGCCTGGGAGTCGGTCAAGCGTCACTTCCGCGACCTCGGCGTCGACTGCCAGACCGAGGACTTCACGGTCGTCGGCATCGGCGACATGAGCGGTGACGTGTTCGGCAACGGCATGCTCCTGTCGGAGCACATCAGGCTGGTCGCGGCGTTCGACCACCGCCACATCTTCATCGACCCGCAGCCCGTGGCCGCGACGTCGTACGCCGAGCGCCGCCGGCTGTTCGACCTGCCGCGCTCGTCCTGGGCGGACTACGACACCAGTCTCATCTCCGAGGGCGGCGGCATCTGGCCGCGGTCGGCCAAGTCGATCAAGATCAGCCAGGAGGCAGCCGACGCGCTGCACATCAAGGGCGGCGCGACCAAGATGACGCCGGCCGAGCTGATGGAGGCGATCCTGCTCGCCAAGGTGGACCTGTTCTGGAATGGCGGCATCGGCACCTACATCAAGTCCGCGATCGAGACCAACACCGACATCGGTGACCGCGCCAACGACGCGATCCGCGTCGACGGAAAACAGTTGCGCTGCAAGGTGATCGGCGAGGGCGGCAACCTCGGCGCGAGCCAGCTGGGGCGGATCGAGGCGGCGCGCCACGGCGTACACGTCAACACCGACGCAATCGACAACTCCGCCGGTGTCGACACCTCCGACCACGAGGTCAACATCAAGATCCTGCTGACCGACCGGATGCGCAGCGGCGACCTGACGCTCGAGCAGCGCAACGAGCTGCTGCAGTCGATGACCGACGACGTGACGCGACAGGTGCTGCGGCACAACTATGAGCAGAACACCCTGCTGGGCAACGCCCGCGCGCAGGAGCACGCGATGCTGCCCGTGCACGTCCGGCTGATCCGCTGGCTGGAGAAGCGCGGCGAGCTGGACCGCGACCTGGAGTTCCTGCCGAGCAAGGCCGAGCTCAAGCGTCGTGCCGATGCCGGTCTTGGCCTCACCTCGCCGGAGTTCTCGGTGCTGGTGGCCTACGCCAAGCTCGCGCTGAAGGCCGACCTGGCCGAGAGCGAGCTCACCGACGACCCGTGGTTCGAGCAGACGCTGCGCGGCTACTTCCCGGAGGCGCTGCGGGAGCGCTACGCCGACCAGCTGCGGGAGCACCCGCTGCGCCGCGAGATCGTCATCAACGCCGTGGCCAACAGCATGATCAACCGTGGGGGCATCACCTTCGCCTTCCGCGCGGGGGAGGAGACCGGCGCGTCCCCGGAGCAGATCGCCCGCGCCTACGTCATCGCGCGTGAGGTCTTCGGGCTGGCTGACTTCGTGGCCGCGGTCGAGGCGCTGGACAACAAGGTGCCGACCTCGGCACAGACGGGCCTCTACCTGGAGTTCCGTCGCCTCATCGACCGGTCGGTGCGGTGGATCCTGCACAGCCGGCCCACCCACCTCGACGTGGGCGCTGAGATCGAGCGGTTCCAGGGTGTGGTCTCCGAGCTGGCACCCCAGCTGCCCCAGCTGCTGCAGGGTGCCGAGCACGACCGGTGGGAGCGCAATGCCTCGACCCGGTTCGCTGAGGGCGGCGTGCCCCGAGAGCTGGCCGAGCGGGGCGCGACCATCCTCGACACGTTCTCGCTGCTCGACATCGCCGAGCAGGCACGGGCCACGGGCGAGTCGGCGAAGTCGGTCGCCGAGCTCTACTTCACGCTGTCGGAGCGTCTTGGCATCGACCGCATGCTGTCGTCGGTCTCCCAGCTGCCGCGTGATGACCGCTGGGACGCGCTGGCGCGCGGGGCCGTACGCGATGACCTCTACGCCGTGCTCGACGCGCTGACCGGCGCGGTCCTGGCCGGTACGCCCCGCGACCTCCCAGCGACCGAGCGAGTCAGTCAGTGGTCGGGTGCCAACGATGCCGCGATCACCCGCGGAGAGCAGGCGCTCGCGGGCATCGGCGAGCTGGACCACCCCGGTCTCGCGCCACTGTCGGTCGCGCTGCGCACGCTGCGCACCGTGATCCGGTCGGGGTCGGCCACCTGACCTGACCTAGGCTCGGCCCGTGCCCACCATGAATGACGTCCTGGCTGAGCACACCCGGCTGGACGCGGCGGCTGCCGACTGGCTGCACCAGCTGGTGGGCGACTGGCAGCTGCTGTCCGACCTGTCCTTCGCCGACCTGGTCCTCTGGGTCCCGCGCGAAGGTGGGGGTTGGACGGCGGCGGCCCACGTCCGTCCGACGACGGGCGTAGGTGTCTTCCTCGAGGACTTGGTCGGGCAGGACATCGACCGCAGTCGCATCGGCCCGGTCGACCAGGCGTTCACCCACAACCGTCTCGTACGCGCGCCTCAGACGCTGTGGCGGGACGACACTCCCGTGCGTGAGGAGTCGATCCCGGTCGTCGCCCGAGCCGGAGGTGACCCGGTCGCCGTGGTGACCCGGCACACCAACCTGGCCTCCATGCGTACCCCGAGCCGGCTCGAGGTCACCTATCTGGCGACCGCGGACGCGCTCGCCCGGATGATCTCAACGGGGGAGTTCCCGACCAGGGGCGGCCACACCGGTCGGCGCCGGGGTGCACCGCGCGTCGGCGACGGTGTGCTGCGGCTGGACCGTGAGGGCAAGGTGACCTATGCCAGCCCCAACGCGGTCTCGGCGATCCACCGGCTGGGCTACGGCGGCGAGCTGGTCGGCGTACGACTGGCGAACGCGCTGTCGGGGCTGCTGCCGCGCACCGGGCCACTGGACGAAGAGCTCATGCCCGTGCTCGCCGGTGCGCTCCCGTGGGCGACCGAGCTGCCATCGCGCAGCGCCAACGTCACGGTGCGCTCCATCCCGCTGTCGGAGGCGGGCAAACGGGTCGGCGCCGTGCTGCTCGTCCGCGATGTCAGCGAGCTGCGACGGCGCGAGCAGGAGCTGCTGACCAAGGACGCGACGATCCGCGAGATCCACCACCGGGTCAAGAACAACCTGCAGACGGTGGCGGCGGTGCTGCGGCTGCAGTCGCGACGGCTTGACGACCCGGGCGCGAAGGCGGCGCTGGATGATGCCGTACGCCGCGTCGCGACGATCGCGCTGGTGCACGAGACGTTGAGCACCCACCTTGAGGACTCGGTCGACTTCGACGTGATCGCGCTACGCGGGTTGAAGGCGGCCATCGAGGTGGCCAACCGGACGGCTGTCCGCGTGCGCGGGGTGACCACGGGTTCGTTCGGCGTGCTGTCCTCGGAGGACGCGACCGTGCTGGCGATGGTGCTGGCGGAGCTGGTGCACAACGCCGTCGAGCACGGTCTGGCCGATCGCGACGGGACGGTCGCGGTGGACGCCCGCCGAGTCCAGGTGGACGGCGATGAGGTCCTGCAGGTCAGCGTCACCGATGACGGTCCGGGGCTGCCGGTCGGCTTCGTGCCGGGCAACGGCGGGCTCGGGACCCAGATCGTGCTGTCCCTGGTGCAGGACCTGCGCGGTCAGATCACGTGGGGCGCTGCCCAGCCGAATGGCACCAAGGTGACGTTCGACGCCCGGCTGCGGCCGCGTACGACCGAGGCCGGCTCGGCCGGCATAGACGAGCCCCCGGAAGAGGACCGGGGGCTGTAGCTGCGCTCGGGGTCAGCCGGCGCGGCGGGCGCGAGCATTGCGGCGCTTGAGAGCGCGGCGCTCGTCTTCGGAGAGACCGCCCCAGACGCCGGCATCCTGGCCGGTCTCGAGGGCCCATTTCAAGCAGGTGTCTACGACCTCGCAGCGACGGCACACCACTTTGGCGTCCTCGATCTGCTGCAGGGCGGGACCGGTGTTGCCGATCGGGAAGAACAGCTCCGGGTCCTCGTCCAAACACGCAGCGCGGTTGCGCCAATCCATGGGGTGTTGCTCCTTTAGCCTTGTTTCGTACGCGCACAGGCGCGTCGCGATGCGGTGTTGCTCGCAGTGGATGTCAGGCAGTCCTCGGCCTCGTCGGAAGGGCTGGGGGGCCCAGTGGGTGATCGATCTCCAGAAGAGACTTCTCGACTCCGACACCCGGGCAACGCCCGCCGGTCACAGACTGTTCCCCAACTGTCACAGATCTGCACAGGAGCACACAAGGCCTTTGGGAGAATTTTTCGGTACCGAAGATGAGGTCTCGGTCACACCCCACGAGGCGACTACCCTGCCCGCTTGTGACGTCGTCCTCGCCAGATCCTGCCACTACATCCAGCGCTATGGCCGTTCGAGCAGCGGCTTTTCTCATGGCCGCACAAGCGGCAGCGCTCGTCGTCCTGGTGGTGATCGCCCTTGCGCAGGTCATCACCGGGCATGCCGATGGGGTGACTCAGGCACTGACCGAGGCCGCATTGGTGCTCGTTTTTGCCGCCTGCGCGGCGGCTCTGGCCTGGGCTCTCCTGCACGGCAAGGCCGTCGCCCGTACGCCCACACTGGTCTGGAATGCGCTGCTGCTGCCGGTGGGCGCGTCCATGGTGAGCGGCGGCGCCACGGTGGTCGGCGTCGTGGTGCTCGTCTGTGCGATCGCGACTCTGCTCGCGGCGTTGTTGGTGCCGCGCGCCGACCTGGACTGAGGCGTCAGCCGGCTGAGGTGTCAGCCGCCAGCTTGGCAGCCAGCAGCTGGACCAGAGCCGGGACCACGCGCTGGCGGTAGTCCTGGCGCGAGGCGAGGTAGTCCGGCTTGAGGTGGGCGAAGCCGATCCCGCTGAACCACACCTGGCCCGCGACAGTCCCCTGCTGCAGCAGAGCTCGAGTCGTGGTGCCGTCGGTCTGGGCGGCGGCCGCGCCGAGGCTGCCGTTCTTGTAGAACGTGTAGAGACCCGGTCGCTTGACCGAACGCTGCCGCTGCTCGGCGTCCGTGGTGGCCCAGCTCTGGCCGATGGGCATCGGGAGGCCGAAGCCGCGGATGTTGACCAGCAGCTTGCTCTGGTTGTCGCGCGGCTCGCCCTTGATCGTCAGGTCGAGCGTGCAGCGCGTGCTGTGGGCGGACGACTTGCCACCCGTGATCTGACTGGTGGAGCAGTCATGTGCCCGGATGGCGGTCAGGCCAGGCAGGACCTGGGCCAGCTCTTTCGCCGTGAAAAGGGTCGAGGCGTCCGGCCAGGTCGCATCGAGCGGCTGCTTGCCGGTCGGGTCGCTGCGGACCGCGAACGCGCCCTCGGGTGTGATCTTGACGGCAGTAGCCGTGACGGCTCCGGCCGCGTCCGCAGGCGGGACGTAAGGCTTGGGCGCTGGGGGAGTGGTGGCGGTGGCGGTGCCGGTCGGCGTCGTACCGCTCGGAGGCGTCGGCGACCCGGTGCCCGGGACCGCCGGAGGACTGGTGAAGCGGGTCGGCGTAGCGGCCGGCGCCGAGCGTGGCGCGGCCGAGCCCTGGGAAGCGGCGTAGGCCGGCACAACGGTGAGCGTGAGGGCCGCGACGGCCGCGCCCACGGTGAGGCGGCGACTCATGCGAACTTCCGGGGCAGCTTACCGACGAGGTCCTGCACGGCGATCGGGAAGATTTGCTTGCGGACCACATCGCCCACGCCGCCGCCGGCCGGCGCGGTGAGGAAGTCGAAGCCGACGAACTCGATGTCGATCCACGCGGCCACCTGACCGTCGGAGATCACGAACGAGCCGAGGCCCTTCTGTCGGAAGAGCGCGCGCCGCGCGCCGTAGGTCCCGTCTTGGTAGAAGACGTCCTGGCTCACATTCTCCGCGCGGTATCCGTCGCGGGCCTTGTCCCACGCCTTGGTGACCTCGCTGTCGGCGCCGATGCCGCGAAGGTGGACCTTCATCTTGGACTTGGCGTCGTCGTACTTGCCCTCGTTGACCTTGACCGAGACGGTGCAGTTGGCGTTCTTGGGCGTCATGCCTCCGCCGTCGATCGACCCGAAGCTGCACGGGGTCAGCTGCAGGCTCTTGGACTCCGGGAGCATGCCGGTCAGCTGATCGCTGGCGTAGAGCTCGTTGGCGTCCGGCCAGGACGCGAAGTCGACCATGGCCGAGTCGGGTGCGAGCTTCATGTCCTGCCAAGAGGTGGCCGACGGGACGACCTTGCGGTTGCCGCCCTGCTCCTGCTCACCCGGCTTGTCCTGCTTGTTGGAGGCGTCGCCTGCGCTCCAGGCCGTCGGGACCGGGCCGCCACCCGACTTGCCATTGCCTCCGCCTCCGCTGCACGCGGTGGTCGCGAGCGTCAGGGCGAGCAGACCCGCGGCGATGGTGGCGGTGCTGCGACGAGCCGACATGTTCTCCCCTCCGGTGGCCCTGCGAACGAGCTGCCGCGGGCCGTGGTGTGCACAGATGTGCGCCAGTATGCCTGCTCGCCCTGGCACCGTGCGGCGTGCCTGTCGCATGTGTCATCTGGCGACCTGGACCTCCACCGCACGACCGCGCACGACGAGGACACCACGGCCCGGGACCCGTCGGCGTACGTCGGGCAGCCTCGCGCCCAGCAGCTCGCCGTCGTGTCGGTCCGGCTGCAGGATCAGACCGGTCTGGCGCCGCCGGAGCTCGTGCGCCACGCCGCGGTAGGCGCCCTCGAGGTCGCGGGTCGTGCCGGCCGCGAGGAGTCCGCCTCCGCTGGAGCGGCACCGGCGCAGGTGCTCGACGGCCATGTCCTGCACCTGATCGCTGACGATCTGCTCGAGGTCATCGAGCACCAGCACGGTGTCGGGGTGCGCCTCGAGGTGCGACCAGACGGCGTCGGTGTCGTCCCACTCGACGTGCGTCGCCCCGGACGGGAGGCCTTGGTCCGGCAGTGCACCGCCGGTGAGCCACAGGATGGGCGACGTGTCGCGCAGCTGGCCCACCAGGGTGAGGAGGGTGGTCGTACGGCCGCTGCCGGGAGGGCCGCACACGAGCCCGGCGAGGCCCCAGGTCGGGTCACGGCTCAGACCGACGACATCGAGGTTCTCGCCGCCCAGACCAAGCACCGGGCTGGGGTCATCCGCTCCGCCCGTCAGGTCGGCCAACGAGACCGAGTCCGGCAACGATGCGAACCGTCGCGGTGGCGTGCCAGCCGGAGGGGGCATCGATGACGCACCGTGCTGAACCGCGGCGGCCTGCGCACGCCCGGACGCGTCGGCGTCCAGCAGGGCGAGCTGGACCTCTTGAGCATCGGGCAGAAGAAGCGCGCGGCCCGGTGGCATGTCGGCGGGCACCTGGTCCGAACGCAGACCGGCCATGAGCAGGTCCATCTCGTCGGCCATCCGCAGACAGAGGCGGTGCTGGAGCGTGGCGGACACCCGTGACGAGAGCAGGCTGCGTCCGCCGGTGAGGACGACATGGATGCCGGCGGCCACGCCGTCCCGCAGAACTTCCAGGAAGAGGTCGTTGACCCGCCCGTTCTCGATCGCTTCGTAGGTCTCCGCGAACGCCTCCCAGCCGTCGACTGCGACCAGGATCCGGGGCAGGCTCTCCGCGGCGACGCCTGCGGCCTCTCGGGCGGCGCGATGCTCGGTGAGGTCGGCATGGTGCTCGGCGGCCAGCAGCGCCTGACGCCGGGCGATCTCCTCCGCGAGCCAGGTGATGAGGCGCACGCCGGCGCCCTCGTCGTCGCGACCGATGACCGCACCGACGTGCGGGAAGTCGTGGAGCGCGCGCAAGGACCCGCTCGGGTCGAGGACGTAGAGGTGGAGCTCATCCGGTGTGCAGCGGACTGCGAGATCCGTGCACAGGGTGCGCAAGGCGGTGGTCTTGCCGCAGCGCGGACCGGCCACAACGGCCAGGTGCCCGCCGGCCAGGTCCCAGCCGAGCGGGTCCTGACGCTGGAGGTGTGGCAGGTCGACCAGGCCCAGACGAGCGTGTGCCGTCGTCACCTGGACCGGCTCGTCGTCCAGTCGGTCGAGCAGGCGGTGTGTCGGGGCGAGTCCGTCGATGGTGCACGTGCCGTCCAGCGGAGCGAGCCATGGCGAGACCACCGCTGGGATGTCAGCCATCCGTGCTGCCTCGACAGTGGCGTCGACGAGGCACTGCAGGTCGGTCGCACCCGCGGGCGTCTCGCTTGGTGGCGGCAGCAGCGCTCGACCGGTGATCGGGTCGACCGGCCAGACGGTGACGGATCCTGCGGCACCCAGCGCGTGCCCGCCCACTCTGGCCGTCTGGAAGGTCACGGTGGGAGACGACGCCGATCGCAGGATGGCGCGGCCCGGCGTCCGACTCGAGATGCGTGCCGCGGCCGGTGAGTCGATGACGTCATCGGAATCGGCCGTGTCCCGGACGCGCAGGGCGATCCGCAGGTTGACGTTGGCTCGGATGTCGGTGGACACGACGCCGCCAGGACGCTGGGTCGCGAGCACCAGGTGGATGCCGAGGGAGCGCCCGACGGCCGCGATGCGCACCAGGCCGTCGATGAAGTCGGGCAGCTCCTCGGCCAGCACCCGGAACTCATCGATCACCAGGACGAGCCGGGGGAGCGGCGCTACGTCCGCCATGCCCTGGTAGTCGTCGAGGTCCTTGGCGCCAACCGATCCGAGCAAGCGCTCGCGTCGATGGATCTCGGCGTCGAGTGAGGTCAGGGCGCGCTGGGTGAGGTGGGCGTCGAGGTCGGTGACCAGGCCGATCGTGTGCGGCAGCCGAGCGCAGTCCTTGAACGCTGCCCCACCCTTGTAGTCGACCAGCACGAAGACCATCTCGTCCGGCCGGTTGCCGACGGCGAGCGAGGCGATGAGGGTCTGGAGCAGCTCGGACTTGCCGGACCCTGTCGTACCGCCGATCAGGGCGTGCGGTCCGTCGGAGGCCAGGTCGATCGTCACCCGACCGTCGGCGCCCAGTCCCAGAAGGGCACGGGTCGTACGCCGCTCGCTCGCCCAGCCATCGGCCAGAGCCTGTGCATCGGTCGCCCCCTGTATGAGGTCGAGAAGCCTTGCTGCTGAAGGAGGTCCGGCATCCTCGGAGGTTGGCGTGACGTCCACGCAGGAGGTGATCTCATCGACGATGCCGAGCGTCCAGCCTGCCGCTGGCAGGTCCGGCGTGAACCCCTGGCTCAGCTCGCCACGTAGGAGTGCCTGGGTGGCCGACACCAGGTCGACCGTCACGGCACACTCGGCAGGAAGGTGCTCGCGCCGCTCGTCGACCGCGACCACCGTGACGCCGTGCTCGTGCCCATGAGCGAGCACCCCGGCGATGACGGGATGCCGGACGAGGCGGCGCGCACCGTCCAGGATCAGCACGGTGCGGACCGGTGGCGCCGTGTGTCCGAGCCGCTCCTCGACGGCGACGGAGCGGTCGCCGAGATGGTGCGCGATGAGCTCGTCGTCCTCACCCACGACGAGGACGGTCGCCGGGTCGGCCAGGTCGCGGGACAGGTGGGGCAGCCAGCCGGCCCACGCCCATGCCGGCCGGGTCGCCCGATCGGCGAGCACCACCACGACGTGCACGAACAGGGGTGAGTGCAGCACTGCGAGCTGACCGAGCAAGCCGTCAACGGCCGCCCGCAGCAGGGCGGTCGCTCCGCTCAGGCCGACGACGCGGTGCTCGGCGAGAGACACCATCACCGGGCATCCGCCACGGGTCGCCTCGTCGGGCTCGCCGTCGGGGTCGTAGACAGTCACGCCCACGAGCACGATCCCCGTGCCGACGCGCCACCAGAGGTGATCGCCATCGGTTGGTCGCCGCGGCCAGAGGCGTCCGCGGGAGGCCATCGCACGCATCTCGGCCAGGTCGGGCGCCAGGCGGCGGCGCAGGGTCACGGCTGCCTCGACCGCCTCCTCGCGGCGCCCCTCCACCCGGTGGCGCTCCCGGTCGTACGACGCCTGGTCGCGTCGGCCGTCGGCGCGCCCCGTGCGCCGGTCGTGCAGGTACTGGCCCAGCATCATCACGGGACTCATCAGCCCGAAGCCGAGCATCATCATCGACTTCATGGCCAGCGCCATCACCACGGCAAGAGGGATCGGCAGCAGCATCATCAGCCAGGGCAGACGATCGTTGCCGTGCCCTCGTGGGGCGCTGGGCAGGTGCAGCTCGATCTCTGGCAGACGTACCGGCTCTCGAGGCGCCCGATGGATCTGCCGGCGGCCGGCCACCACGGCCATTCGGGCTTCGGCCCGAGCAGCGGTCTGCAGCCGAAAAGTGCTGCTACCAGCCATGATTCGCTGACCGACGCGGACGTCACGAGGTACGCCTGCCGCCAGCCGGTCGTCGTCGACGCAGGTGCCGTTGGTCGAGCCCAGGTCAGTCGCGCGCACCTGACCGTGCGCGATCTCAAGCAGGAGGTGCGAACGTGACAGGTCAGGGTCAGCAACACTCACGGTCTCGGTGGGCGCACGTCCGATGCGGACGGTTGACGCGGTCACCGCAGCGACGGCACCGGCGTCCGGCCCTTCAGCGACCGCGACCTCGAGCAGTCCCGACGGCGAGGTCGCACGCGGACGGTCGGTCAGGACGACGCCATGAATGAGTGGCGAGCTGCCCAGGACCGCGTCGTCGTCCACGCGGACTGCGCCTGCGTACACGTCGACGGGCAACGGCAGGTGCGGCGTCAGATGCGGACGTAGGTCGCCCCAGCGCACGTCGGAAGAAGCGGTGACGACGACCTGGTGGCGTGTCGCGTCGCGGCTGCACACGAGCGTGATGAGGATGCTGGCGAGGTCGTCGCCGTCGGTTGACGTGGTCACGCGGCGGAGTATCGACCGGGGAGTGCCTGGTCTGCAGAGGTGCCTGTGGACAACTACCGAGAAGCGACCCGAATGGTCACGTCACCGTCTGTGATTGGTCAAGGCTGAGTAAAGACCCCTGTGCATACCGCCACGGGCGTCTCCGGGTGACTTTCATAGCCGCGGACGTCGCCTGCAGGGGGCACGACAGGGAGTGGGGCGCGCATGGAGGGGATCCAGCTCATCGAGGGCGAGGTCCGTGAGCTGATCCGTCGGCAACGGCTCGACCCGGGGCGCGATCACGGCGAGCTGCGCGCCCTCGTCCGCGAGGTCGTACAGGACTACGAGGAGCGCAGCCTGCACGGCGGGCTCGTCCCGCTGGCCGACCGGGATGTCGCGACGAGAGCCGTGCTCGACGCGGTCGTGGGCTACGGCCCGCTGCAGCCCTACCTGGACGATCCGACGATCGAGGAGATCTGGATCAACGAGCCGGCACGGGTGTTCGTCGCTCGTGACGGCGTCGCCGAGCTCACGCCGACGATCCTCACCGACGAGCAGGTCAAGTACCTCGTCGAGCGGATGCTCAAGCCGTCCGGCCGCCGGATCGACCTGTCCTCGCCCTTCGTCGACGCGGCGCTCCCGGACGGGTCGCGGCTGCACGTCGCGATTCCCGATGTCACACGGGCTCACTGGATGGTCAACATCCGCAAGTTCGTGGTCCGTGCACATGGTCTCGAGGACCTGGTGCGGATGGGCACGCTCACCCAGCCGGCGGCCCGATTCCTTTCAGCCTGTGTGGCTTCCGGCCTCAACATCCTGGTCGCGGGCGGGACTCAAGCCGGCAAGACCACCATGCTCAACTGCCTTGGCGCCGCCATCCCCTCCAACGAGCGGGTGGTGTCGTGCGAGGAGGTCTTCGAGCTCAAGCTCCCGTTGCGCGACTGGGCGGCCATGCAGTGCCGGCAGCCCAGCCTCGAGGGCACCGGTGAGATCCCGCTTCGTCGCCTCGTCAAGGAGGCGTTGCGGATGCGACCGTCGCGGATCATCGTCGGCGAGGTCCGCCAGGAAGAGAGCCTGGACCTGCTCATCGCGCTCAACAGCGGTCTGCCTGGGATGTGCACGATCCACGCCAACAGCGCTCGCGAGGCCGTCATCAAGATGTGCACGCTGCCGCTGCTGGCCGGCTCCAACGTGAGCAGCCGGTTCGTGGTCCCCACCGTCGCGAGCGCGGTCGACATCGTGGTGCAGATCGCCCTCGAACGTGACGGCCGCCGCCGCGTCCGCGAGATCGTCGCGGTGCCCGGCCGCGCCGAGGGAGACGTGGTCGAGCTCGCTGAGCTGTTCGTGACCCGCGGTGGTCGGCTGGTCCGCGGCGACGGCTTCCCGCCGCACCAGGACCGCTTCGAACGAGCCGGGTACGACGCCATCGAGCTGCTCCGGGATGTCGCATGACGGGCGCGCTGCTGGGCCTCGTCCTGGGGCTCGGGCTGTTCTGCGTGTGGTGGTCGTGCTGGCCGCAGACGGCGAAGCAGGTCGAGACCCGCAAACCGACCTACGCCGACCGTCTTCACGACGAGATCGTGCAGGCCGGCATGCTGTCCCTCACCGTCACTCGGCTCCTCCTGGCTTGCGCCGCAACGGGTTTCGTCGTCGGCGCGCTCGTGCTGGCCGTCACGGGAGTTGCGCCGCTCGGACTCGGAGCGGCCGCGGCGGCGGGCTACGCACCCGTTGGCCTGGTGAAGTCGCGAGCCCGTCGTCGACGTAGCCAGCTGCGTGAGGTGTGGCCCGACGTGGTCGACCACATCGCCTCCGCTGTGCGAGCCGGCCTGGCCCTGCCGGAGTCCCTGAGCCAGCTCGCGGTCCGTGGTCCCGAAGAGCTGCGACCGGCCTTCGCCGACTTCGCGCAGGACTACCGCACGACCGGTCGCTTCCAGGACTGCTTGGACAGCCTGAAGTCCCGTCTCAGCGACCCGGTGGCGGATCGGCTCATCGAGTCCTTGCGGATCGCACGGGAGGTCGGTGGCACTGACCTCGGCCGCCTGCTGAGGACCCTGTCGACCTTCCTGCGCGAGGACGCTCGCACCCGCGCCGAGCTCGAGGCACGGCAGAGCTGGACCATCAACGCAGCTCGGCTGGCCCTCGCCGCTCCATGGGTCGTCCTCGCCATGCTCGCGACCAGGGGAGACTCACTGTCGGTCTACCGCGAGCCGGCCGGCGTGATGGTGCTGCTGGTCGGTGGCGCGGTGTCGTTCGCTGCCTACCGGATCATGCGGCGGATCGGTCAGCTGCCCGAGGAAGTCCGGGTGCTCCGATGAGTGCGCTCGCGTGGTCGTGGCCCGGTGCCTTGCTGGGCGCGGCCCTCGGGGTCGGCATCCTGCTCGTCTACCGCGGTCTGCCGATGCGGCGCCGGCCCGATCTGATGACTCGGGTCGAGCCCTACATCAGGGACAGTCCGCGGCCCTCGCGGCTGCTGGCCTCCGGGCAGGCGGATCTCGGGGTGCATCACCTGCTTGCGCCACTGCTGCACCGCCTGGGTGCCGCTGTCGACTCGACGCTCGGCGGTGCGGTGTCCGTACGCCGGCGCCTGGAGCGGGCAGGGCAGCCCACCGACGTCGAGGGCTTCCGTGCACAGCAGGCCCTGTGGGGCGTGCTCGCCGGTCTGGCCGCTGCCGTCATCGGCTCACTGCGCTGGATGAGCGACGGCGCCTCACTGGTCAGCGCACTCGCGCTCGTGGTCGTGTCGGTGATGGGAGGGATCGTCGCTCGAGACCAGGCGCTGACTCGAGCAGCGCGGCGCCGCGAGGAGCGCATCCTGGCCGAGTTCCCTTCTGTCGCAGAGATGCTGGCGCTGGCGGTCACGGCTGGCGAAGGTGCGGCGGCCGCTTTGGATCGGGTGGCCCGACTCTCGTCGGGTGAGCTGTCCGGTGAGCTGGGCCGATGCCTGGCCGACGCCCGAGCCGGCGCGACCTTGCCGGAGGCTCTGCAAGGACTGGCTGATCGCACCGGCATCGCCAGCCTCGCCAGGTTTGTCGACGGCATCGTCGTTGCTGTCGAACGTGGGACGCCGCTTGCGGATGTGATGCGCGCCCAGGCCCAGGACGCCCGAGACGCCAGCAAGCAGCTCCTGATCGAGGAGGGCGGCAAGCGCGAGATCGCGATGATGATTCCTGTCGTCTTCCTCGTCCTGCCAGTCACGATCTTGTTCGCGGTCTATCCAGGACTCAACGAGCTCAGGCTGTCGCTGTGACCGGCTGATACAGACCACCAATCATGTGACGTACCAACTTCATCGGAGGAAAGATGCAGACCAACCGCACCCTGAGCGACCGCCTCGCTCGCACCATGCTCACCGCACGCCACCGCTTCACGGCGCACGCCGAGCGTGATCGCGGGGATGTGCCCGGATGGGTCCTGATCACCATCATGACCGCCGGACTCGTGACCGGGTTGTGGGCCATCGCCGGTCCTGCTCTGAAGCGCATGTTCAGCGACGCGGTCAACGGCGTCTCCGGCCCGTGACCCGACCCCTCGGTCGGTGGGCCGAGGCCAGCGCTGAGGGCCGTCGACGGCGCGAACGTGGTTCTGCCGTCGCTGAATTCGCGATGGTCAGCACCCTGGTGATCGTGCTGTTCATGGCGGCGTTCCAGCTGGGCTTCGCGCTGCACGTGCGCAACACCTTGATCGCCCATGCGAGCGAAGGTGCCCGCTACGGCGCTCGTGCCGACAGCTCGCCGGGACAGGGGGCGGACCGCGCGCGTCAGCTCATCCGGACCAGCCTGTCCGGCCGCTTCGCGCGTCACGTCAGCGCGACGCGGACCACGGAAGGTGGCGCGGCGGTCGTACGCGTCACGGTCGTTGCCCCGATGCCTGTGTTCGGCCCGTTCGGGCCGGGCGGCGAGCTCAAGGTCAGCGGGCGCGCCTACGCGGAGGACCAGTGACTCTGCTGCCGAAGGCGTTGGTACGCCTGCACGCTCGCGCTCGTCGGGACCGCGGCACCGCGGTCATCGAGTTCGTCGTGCTCGGTGTGCTGATGACGTTGCCGGTGTTCTACCTCATCGTGGCGCTGGCACGCCTGCAGGCCGGAACGTACGCCGTCGCAGCAGCCTCGAGGGAGGCGGGCCGCACCTTCGTGACGGCGTCGACGGAGGACGAGGCTGCAGGGCGGGCGCAGGCATCTGCCCGAATGGCGTTCCAGGATCAGGGTTTTGGGGGCCGAGGGTCGGTGCGTGTCTCGTGCGACGCATCGCCCTGCCTGACGCGGGACGCGACGGTGCGGACGTACGCCGAGGTGGAGGTCCGACTGCCGCTCATCCCGGATCTGCTGTCCGGTGTGCTGCCGACGAGCATCACGGTGAGTGCTGACCACGCCGAGAAGGTCGACCGATTCGGAGCCAAGCGGTGAGCCGGCTGTGGGCGCGCCCGGGGCGTGGCGACGACGGCCGGATCTCGATCCTCATCGTGGGTCTGTTCGCGCTGCTCGGCATCCTCGTGATGGGTGGTGTCGATGTGACGGCCGTTCAGCTGTCACGCATGCACCTGATCGATGTCGCGGACGCCGCGGCTGTCGACGCTGCGGATGCGATCGACGACCCGACTGTCTATCAGCAGGGAGTCGGGTCCAACCTGCGCCTGACGGATCGCTCGGTCGGGACGGTGGCCGGCAGCAGCCTGGCCCAGCAGAAGAAGCCCGCGCACATCACCAGCTGGGGACTGATCGGCGGCACGGGCACCACGGACGGACGTACGGCAGTGGTCCGGCTGCGCGGAAACGTACGACCACCACTACTCGGAGGCTTCATGTCGTTCTTCGACGCCGACATCTCGATCACCGTCGAGTCCCGCGCCCGCGCAGACGTGGGCGGGTGACCGTGAAGACAGTGTCCCGAGCGGTCCTCGCCGCCCTTCTGGTTGCGGCACTCGCTTCCTGCGGTCTTGACATAGCGGCGCCCGGTTCTCTGCGGGCAGGAGGCGACAGCGCGGTCATTCCTGGAGGAGTATCCGGTCATGCGGTGGTGGGCGAGAAGGTCTCCATTGCGAGCTTCCCGATCTGTGTTGCTGGAGGTCCCGCCACGCTGTCTGGCCTTCGGATCAGCGACCCCGGAGCGGTGATCGTCGACTCTCGTCTGCGGGTGGTGGCGCCGGGCGGCCAAGGAGATGGGGTCGGCGCGGCCACACTCCTGCCCGGCGGGCGCGCCATCAAGGGCGCCAGGATCGAGGTCGTGTGCGGGCACCACAAAGGATCCTCCGCTCCGGAGGTCAGCATTCTTCTCCGACGAGTCAGTGCGGCGGCGTTCTCCGGCAGCTTGATCGTCGACTACGAGTCGGGCGGCGCGAAGCATTCCTTGACCTACCCCGTGAGCGTCGCCCTCTCGCCGGCGGCCAACCAATGAATCGAGGCGGTTCGCCGCATGAATGACTTCACTCGTCGATCGGTCGTCTGCGTGCTCTATGGAGTGGTCGCATCAGCAGCGCTGACGGGCTGCAGCGACCAGTCGCCCACCGTCCAGGGAGCGGAGAAGGCGGGCAAGAAGTTCGTTGAGGCCCTCAACGCGAAGAACGACGACGCATTGGCCAAACTGTCCATGGGCACCGGAGAGGTGCGGCCGGCACCACAGGCCGACCTACGAGCCACCATGGCGACCTACGGCGGCGCTGGCCTGTCGACCAGGGACGTCTCGGTGACCGCCGAGACGCGAGGACACGGATCGCTGCAGCTCCAGTGGAAGGGCAAGATCGTCACGTGGCCGATGACGTGGGTCGACAGCGAATCACGTTGGTATGTCGTGATCGTGAAGGCGTCCTAGCTCAGGGCGTCGATGGTGCGGCCGCTGGTGATCGGTGCCGGCGACAACGAGCCCGGGCCGATCAGTGACGTCAGCGCCTTGGTCGACAGGTCGTAGCGGCGCAGGCTCGGGGTGCCGGTCTCGCCGTTCCAGAAGACGTAGATCGACGAGCCACGGGCGCCCGTCAAGCGGTGGTGCGGGTCGTCCGGCTCACCCGGCAGGTTGAGTCCCCTGAGCCCGCCGGCATCGACGTAACCCACGTAGTTCGGGATGCCCGTGGCCTCCGGGATGCTGACCACGCGCAGCGGAGTGGTGTTCCAGACCGCGGATGCGCCCGCCGGTGTCACCGCCGACGTGGCGCCCGTGCTCAGCACGACGCGGTACTGGCGGGGGAGTGCCGGATCGGTGCTCTCGCACGAGAGGACAGCGGACGTCGAGTCCCACAGCCGGCGCGGGAAGCACCAGTGCCCAGCTGGGTCCGCCACCGTGCGTGTGACCGCACCGGTCGCAGCGGAGCGGACGGCCGTGCCCGCAGTCACGCGCTGCAGCACGGTCGAGCCGTCCGGCGTGACCGCCGCTTCCGCCTGCCCGGCGACCGTCGGATAGGTCCGGATGACAGCGCCGTTCGTAGTCGAGCGCACGCGAGTGGTGCCCGTGCCATAGTCCACGGTCAGGATGCCGCCGCTCACCAACGCGATCGACGTCGTGGCGCCGATGGCGAACGACGTCTTGGTGCCGGCCCCGAGGTTCCAGGTCGTGATCGACTGCCGCGGGTAGGTCAGCGGCGTCACGGTCAGGACGGTCCGCGCGTCCGTGCTGGTGTCCAGCACCTGCTCGTTCGCGCGCGTCGCTCCGAGGGCTCGGTGACCACCATCAGGGGCGACGAGGACGAGCTGCCCGGCGGCGTCGTACGACCCCTGGGTCACGACCGAGTAGCCGATGTTGGCTCGCCCGGCCGGCGGGAGCGGGATGTCGGCGGCGGCAACGGTGCGAGGAGGGCCGGACCCGAAGGACGCGCCGGGCGCGGCGCCGATCAGCGTCAGTGCAAGAACCCCGCAGGCGGCCGTGGCCGTGACCCGACTCATCTCCCCAACAGTAGCCACGCAAAGCCCTCCACGACCGGGAGGCGAGCGGCGGCGTACGCCGGCTGGTGGCTGACCGCGTAGGCTCACCGTTTGTGGCTGTTGACTTCCCCGCTGAGATCAAGGACCTGCGCACCACCATGGGCACCGTCCGTGACGTGAGCGACCTGGACTCCTTGCGCAGCCAGATCACTGAGCTGGAGGAGCAGTCCGGCGCGCCCGACCTCTGGGACGACCCCGAGAAGGCGCAGCAGGTCACCAGCAAGCTGTCCCGCGCGAAGGCCGAGCTGGGCCGTGTCGAGGGCATGGACCAGCGGATCGAGGATCTCGAGACCCTGGTCGAGATGGGGCAGGAAGAGGACGATGCCGAGACGATGGCGGAGGCCGAGAAGGAGCTGGCGTCCGTCAAGAAGGCCGTCGGCGAGCTCGAGGTCCGCACACTGCTCGCAGGCGAGTACGACCAGCGCGAGGCCGTCGTCACGATCCGCGCCGGGGCCGGTGGCGTCGACGCCGCCGACTTCGCCGAGATGCTGATGCGGATGTACCTGCGCTGGGCCGAGCGGCATGGCTTCCCCACCAAGGTGATGGACACGTCGTACGCCGAGGAGGCCGGCCTCAAGAGCGCCACCTTCGAGATCAACATGCCCTACGCCTACGGCAACCTGTCGGTCGAGGCAGGCACGCACCGCCTCGTGCGGATCAGCCCGTTCGACAACCAGGGCCGGCGGCAGACGTCGTTCGCCGCGGTCGAGGTCGTGCCGCTGATCGAGCAGACCGACTCGATCGAGATCCCCGAGAACGAGCTCAAGATCGACGTGTTCCGCTCGTCCGGCCCGGGTGGGCAGTCGGTCAACACGACCGACTCGGCCGTGCGGATGACGCACATCCCGACCGGCACGATCGTGTCGATGCAGAACGAGAAGTCCCAGATCCAGAACCGCGCCGCGGCCCTGCGCGTCATGCAGTCCCGCCTGCTGCTGCTCAAGAAGCAGGAAGAGGCCGCGGAGAAGAAAGAGCTGGCCGGCGACATCAAGGCCAGCTGGGGTGACCAGATGCGGTCTTACGTGCTGCACCCCTACCAGATGGTCAAGGACCTGCGCACCGAGCACGAGGTCGGCAAGACTGACGCGGTGTTCGACGGCGACATCGACGGCTTCATCGAGGCTGGCATCCGCTGGAAGCGCGGCCAGGAGCGCGACAACGCCTCCTAGGCCGACCGGCCGGAAGGGGCTGCACGAATGGGCGAGTACGCATCGGTCAACGGCATCGACCTCTACTACGAGGTCCACGGCGCCGACAACCCCGGGCCGCCGCTCGTCATGCTGCACGGCGGCGTGCTCACCTTCCACCTGAGCTTCGACGCGTTGCTGCCCGAGCTCACCGCCGACCGTCACGTGATCGGCATCGAGCTGCAGGGGCACGGCCACACCGCCGACAGCGACCGGCCGTTCACCATCCGGCAGTGCGCCGACGACGTCTTGGCGCTGCTCGACCAGCTCGGCCACCAGCAGGCTGACTTCTTCGGCTACAGCCTGGGCGGCCTGGTCTCGACCGACATCGCCACGCGCCACCCCGAGCGGGTCGGCCGCCTCGTGCTGGCGGCAGCGCACTTCCGCCCGGACGCGTACTACCCGGAGATCACCGGACCCGAGCAGAACTCCCCGCGGCTCCCGACCGAGGCCAACTTCGACGCGATGCACCGGGCGTACGACGAGGTCGCGCCCAACCGGGACGACTTCTTCCCGTTCATGGAGAAGATCCAGCCTGCCGTCCACGAGTTTGAGCCGTGGACCCCAGAGCAGCTCGCCCAGATCACCATGCCGGTGCTGATCATCATCGGCGACACCGACTTCATCCGGCTCGAGCATGCCGTCGAGATGAAGCAGCTGCTGCCTGACGCCCAGCTGGCCATCCTGCCCGGCACGAAGCACACCGAGGTCATTCGAGCTGACCTGGTACTGCCCATGATTCGGCCGTTCCTGGCTCAGTCGCCCGGTGCGGACCTCGGCAGGACCAGCCCGGTCTCGTAGGCGAACACGACCAGCTGGGCACGGTCTCGGGCGTGCACCTTGGTCATCGACCGGCTGACGTGCGTCTTGGCCGTGGTCGGGCTGACCACCATGTGCTCGGCGATCTCGTCGTTGGACAGGCCCTGGCCGACCAGAGCCACGACCTCGCGCTCGCGCGGCGTCAGGTGCTGCAGGCCCGCGGTCGACACCGATGCCGGTGGCCTGGACACGAACTCGCTGATCAGCGTCCGAGTGATCGCCGGTGAGAGCAGCGCGTTGCCGTCTGCGACCACCCGTAGTGCCTGCAGCAGGTCAGCGGGCTCGGTGTCCTTGACGAGGAAGCCGCTCGCGCCGGCGCGCAACGCGTTGAAGACGTACTCGTCGAGGCCGTAGTTGGTCAGCACGATGACGCGCACGCGAGAAAGGTTGTCGTTGTTGACGATTCGCCGCGTCGCCTCGATGCCGTCCATGACGGGCATCTGCACATCCATCAGCACCAGGTCCGGCACCAGCTCTGCGGCGAGCTCGACCGCTCGGGCACCGTTGTCCGCCTCAGCCACGACCTCGAGGTCGTCCTCGGCGTCGAGCAGGGCGCGGAGGCCGGTGCGGATGAGCGTCTGGTCATCGACCAGCAGAACGCGAATCATCAGCATTCCGTGGGCAGCTCGGCCCGCACGGTGAACCCACCGTCTGGTCGACCCTGCGCCACGAGGCGGCCTCCGAGCGCCGTCGCACGCTCACGCATCCCGATCAGACCGAGGCCGGGAGTCGGCGTACCGCCAGGGCAGCCGTTGCCGTCGTCGTCCACCTGAACGGTGAGGGCAGTGCTGCTGTAGGTGACTGTCACGCGGGCCGAGGTCGCGCCGGCGTGCCGCGACACGTTGGTCAGCGACTCCTGCACGATCCGGTACGCCGCGCGGTCCACCTCGGGAGGCAGCTCGCCTCGGCGTCCGAGTGTCGTGACGTGCGTGCGCAGGCCGGCGGACGTCGCGCGGTCCACGAGCTGGGGGAGTGCGTCCAGGCCGTGCCCGTTGGTGGCGTCCACGCCGCGGAGCACGGTCAGCGTCTCCCGCAGCTCGCGCGCGGCGTCGCCGGCAGCCTCCTCGATGGCGACGAGGGAGGCGGGCACCTCGTCGCCGCGCTTGCGCGCCAGGTGGGTCGCGACGCCGGCGTGCACCTTGATCACCGAGATGCTGTGGGTCAACGAGTCGTGCAGCTCGCGGGCGATCCGCAACCGCTCGTCGTCCGCTCGGCGTGCTGCTTCCTCCTGGGCGCGCTCAGCCTCGACGGCTCGCGCCTCGATCGCCTGAACCTTCACGTGCCACTGCCGGAACGCCACCACCGTGACCACTTCCGAGAGAAGCAGTCCGGCGGCGTAGAGCCGCTTCCGTCCGAGGTCTGTACGCACATCCAGAACCCTAGGCGCGGCGCCCGCATGTCACATCCTCCACAGGGAGTACGTCATCTGTACGTCAGCGGCAGCACTCAGCCCTCCGGACCAGGCCCTGAGGAGGCGCGCCAGGTGTCCTCTCCTGGGGGAGGACTTCGGGGTCGACCTCGACCAGCGTTGAGCGCGTGACACCGGCCACCCCGACGAAGGAGTCAGCATGACCACGCAAGCGACTGCACCCGACCCGACGGAGCTCGGCATGGGAGAGGTGCTCGCCCCGCAGGATGCGGGATACGCCGATGCCTCCCGCGCCGTATTCGCCACGGGCACAACGGATCTCATCGTCCGGCCGCGTGATGCAGGTGAGGTCGCGGCGGCAGTCCGGCAGGCGTCGTACGCCGGTCTGGCCCTGACCGTGCGCTCCGGCGGACACAGCATGGCCGGCCTGAGCAGCCACCACGAGGGCATGCTGATCGATCTGTCCGCGCTCGACCGGGTCGAGGTCCTGAACGAGGACTGGCTGGTGCGGATCGAGGGCGGCGCGACCTGGGGTCAGGTGGCCGACGAGCTGCGTGGTCACGGTCTCGGGATCACCGCCGGTGACACCGCGAGCGTCGGTGTCGGCGGCCTCCTGCTGGGTGGCGGCATCGGCTGGATGGCGCGGCGCTACGGCCTGGCCATCGACAGCCTCGTCGCCGCCGAGGTGGTCACGGCCGACGGTGACCTGGTGCGCACGACCGCAGAGAGCCACCCGGACCTCTTCTGGGCGCTGCAGGGCGGCGGTGGCAACTTCGGTGTGGTCGTGGCCTTCGAGGTGATCGCGCAGGCCGTCACCGACGTGCACTTCGGCACGATCACCCTTGAGCTGGACAACGTGGCACGCATCGTCACCGACTGGAGTGAGGCGATGCGGGACAGCGACGAGCGACTCACGAGCACGTTGATGATGCTGCCGCCGATGATGGGCCGACCGGCGCTGGCCAACGTCGCAGTGTGCTTCGCGTCGGCGGATGCCGCCGCAGCCGACGCGGCGCTCCAGCCGCTGCGCGCGCTCGGGACCGTCCTCGACGACGACGTCTCGGTCCGCCCCTACGCCGACGTCCTCGTGGAGGAGTCGCAGCCGGAAGGTGTGCAGATGCTGGTGCGCAACACCTTCGTCCGCGAGGTGAACGACGACGTCGTCGCCGCGCTGCACGAGTCGTTCGGTCAGGGACCAACGGCTTTCATCCTGCGCAGCCTCGGTGGCGCGGTCGGCCGGGTCCGTCCCGACGAGACCGCCTTCGCCCATCGCGACGCGGAGGCTCTGCTGGTGACCGGGACGATGCTGCCGGTGGGTGCGCCGGCGCAGCTCCGGGACGAGGCCATGGCTTTCTGGCCCGCGCTCGCGGAGCTCGGTGAGGGCGCGTACGTCGGCTTCCTCGGCTCTGCGACGCCGGAAGACACGGCGGCCGCGTACCCGCCCGCGACGTACGAGCGGCTGGCGAAGATCAAGGGGGCGTACGACCCGGGCAACGTGTTCTGTCGCAACCACAACATCGAGCCGTCGCGATGATCCTCAGCCCACGCAGTCTCGGCCGGGGCCTTCGAGCGTCCGAAGCGCGGCAGGGCGCCGCCCTGTCGCGAGCAGGAGCACCGCTCCCGCCGGACCGCGCAGCTCGGAGCCAGAGCCCGCGGACCAGTCGGCATCCGTGGCGATGAGACGTACGCCGTTCAGCCGGCGACGTGCGTGGAAGGGCCATCCCATCGTCCAGACCCGCTCGAGCGCAGCTGCCGCGGGCTCGGGTGGGACGGGGCGAGTGCGACCCAGCGGGAGCGCGATGTCCTGGCCGTGCACGAGGGCGTCGATCAAGGGCTCCAAGGACGTGATGCCCGGTGCGGTTCTGTGCGAGCCGACCATGGACCGCAGGCTGCGGCTTAGGTCGTGGAGCGGCGGACGGTGGCGTACGGCGGTGTCATGAATCATCCGATTGACGCTGCCGCGCGCCCGCACCATCTCGCGCAGCGCGGTCGGCGTGGACGTGTGCGCGAGCGTGAGATGCGCACCGACGTCGCGGACGGTCCAGTGCTCGCACAGTGAGCCCGCCTGCCACTCGTCCGGACTCAGGTCGTCCAGCAGGTCGGCCAGGCTCTGACGTTCCTGATCGATCGCGGCCCAGATGCGGTCCTCATCCATGACTTGCCCCGCTCGATAAAGTACGATCTTCGAACCATAATGGTTCGAAGATCTGACTAATGTCAAGGGGTTAGCCGCGTGCCTGAGGCCATCGATCAACCCAGTGTCGGCGTACTCTGCTTCATCGCGCACCGCGCCATGGAGACCCGTGTGATGGAGGGGCTGGCCGACGCCGGCTTCGACGATGTGACTCTGGCCCAAAGCCGGGTCTTCCAGAGAATCGCACCCGCGGGCAGCAGGATCACCGACCTGGCCGAGCAGGCGCGCGTGACCAAGCAGACGGCCGTCTTCCTGGTCAATCAGCTCGAACGAGTCGGTTACGTCGAGCGCGTCGCCGACCCGACCGATGCCCGAGCCCGGCTCGTACGGGTGGCCGGCCGCGGTCAGGCGGCGGTGGCGGCGGCCCGTCGGCTCGAGCGGCAGGTCGAGGAGGAGTGGACCCAGCACCTGGGTGCGAGAGATGTCGCCACGCTGACCAGGATCCTCGCCCGGCTGCGCGAGGTGACCGACCCGTACGCCTGAGTCTCGTACCTGGTCGGCGTGGCGACTCTCGTAGTCCACCTCTCGCGGCCTACCGTGGCGTACGCCTGCCAGGGCAGTAGTACATCTGCCCACGAGCCAGCGAGGTTGCCGCCGCCCGATGATCCGTTTCGACGCCGTCACGATGCGCTACGACAAGCAGAGCGAACCCGCTCTGGATGACGTGACTCTCGACATCGAACGTGGTGAGTTCGTCTTCGTCGTCGGTGCCTCGGGGTCGGGCAAGTCGACCCTGATGCGGATGATGATCCACGAGAAGGTCCCGTCCTCGGGGCAGGTGCTCGTGGCCGGCCGCGACCTCGGCGTGCTGCCCGACCGCAAGGTGCCGGCGCTGCGCCGCGGGATCGGCGTGGTGTTCCAGGACTTCCGGTTGCTGGAGAACAAGACGGTCTACCAGAACGTCGCGTTCGTGCTGCAGGTGCTGGGCCGTCGACGTCACCAGATCAAGCAGACCGTGCCCGAGACCCTCGACCTGGTGGGCCTGGACGGCAAGGCCGGCCGGATGCCGCACGAGCTCTCCGGTGGCGAGCAGCAGCGGGTCGCAATCGCCCGCGCTGTGGTCAAGAAGCCGGCGATCCTGCTGGCCGACGAGCCCACCGGCAACCTCGACCCCGAGACCAGCGTCGGCATCGTCAAGCTCCTCGAGCGCATCAACAAGACCGGCACCACGGTGCTGGTCGCCACCCACGACCACGGAATCGTCGACCAGTTCCAGAAGCGGGTCGTCGAGCTGGAGTCCGGGCGGGTCGTACGCGACGAGGCGATCGGTGGCTACGGCACCGACGTACGCAGCGCGCTCCCGCCGGAGGCCCACGAAGGCGCGGTCGACCCCGAGGGTGACCGCTGATGCGACTGCAGTTCATGCTCAGCGAGATCGCCAACGGGCTGCGTCGCAACGCCTCGATGATCATCTCGGTGATCCTCGTGTCGATGGTGTCGCTGTTCTTCCTCGGCTCCGGCCTGCTCGCTCAGCGCCAGGTCAGCACCGCCAAGGGCTACTGGTACGACAAGGTCCAGGTCTCGATCTTCCTGTGCACCGCGCAGTCGACGGACTCTCCCTCGTGCGCCGACGGTGCCGTGACGGCCACCCAGCGCGATCAGATCCGCCGCGACCTGGACAGCCTCAAGCCGCTGGTCGAGAAGGTCTACTTCGAGAGCTCGGACCAGGCGTTCACCAGGTTCCAGGAGCAGTTCCGCAACAGCCCCTACCTCGGCAGCATCGACAAGAGCGCGATGCCGGAGTCGTTCCGGGTCAAGCTGTCGGATCCGACGCGGTTCGGTGAGGTCGTCTCTGCATTCGACGGTGCTCCAGGCGTGGAGACGGTCAGCGACCAGCGCAAGGTGCTGGACACGTTCTTCAACCTGCTCAACGTGCTCTCTATCGGTGCTGTGGCGCTCGCCGTCATCATGCTCATCTGCTCGATCCTGTTGATCACCACCACGATTCGGCAGGTGGCGTTCACCCGTCGACGTCAGGTCGGGATCATGCGGCTCGTGGGCGCCTCGTCCACGGTCATCTATCTCCCGTTCGTCGTCGAGACCGTGCTAGCGACGATGGTCGGGGCAGCACTGGCGATCGGGCTGCTGTGGGCGATGGTGCACTACGGCATCTCGGGTCTGTTCGACAACGACCCGGGCGGCGGGGGTCTGGTGAGTCTGATCGGCGAGCATGACGTCTGGCTGATCACGCCGTGGCTCGCCGTCGGCGGGCTGGTGCTCGCCGTCGTCACCTCATGGATCACGTTGCGTCGATATCTGCGTGTCTAAGGTCTACGAGGACAAGGAGCTGTCATGACCGGAGCATCACGAGTACGCCGCGCGACGGCGGGCGTCATCGTCTCCGGCCTGCTGCTCGGCGTGGGCGGCTCGGCGATGGCCGACGACCCGGGCGCGCGCAAGAAGAAGATCGACGGGCAGATCGGCACGTCCCAGGAAGACCTCGAGATCGTCTCCAAGGATCTGCGCACAGCGCTGACCACGCTCGCGGCGACCAACAAGCGCGTCGGAACCGCCCGCACGACGCTGACCAAGGCCGAGGGTGAGCTGCGGGCGGCCAACAAGTACAACAAGGACATCGGCGGCAAGCTCAAGGTCGCGCAGGCCAACGAGGGCAAGAACGTCAAGTCGCTCAGCGACAACACGAAGGCTCAGGGCCGCACCAAGACCTTGGTCGGCGGGCTCGCACGGCGCAGCTACATGCAGGGCGGCATGGGACGCCTCGAGCTCACTCTCGACGTCCTCACGTCCGGCCGCAGTGATGTCACCGACAACCTCTCTCTGGCCGACATCGTGCTGCGTCAGCAGAGTGGGGTGCTGCGCAACCTGTCCGGAGAGAAGTCGGCCGGCAAGGCCACCGGCAACCGGCTCACGGCGATCCGCAAGCAGGTCGCCGATCTCAAGCGCAAAGCGGCGGGCGGCGTGGTCCGGGCCAAGAAGGCTCGCGACAGCGCCGGGCGCGCCAAGACCTCGTTGGACAACCTGCAGAAGTCGCAGACCAAGGCCGCGGGAGATCTGAAGCGTAAGAAGGACAAGGAGATCAAGGACCTTGCCTGGCTCAAGGGCGAGTCGGGTCGTCTGCAGCGCGTCCTCGATGCGCGCGCCAAGGCTCGCGCCAAGTCGAATCCCAAGGACGCACCCGCACCGACCGGCAGCGACGGCCACTTCCTCACCGGCCCACGGCCCAAGAGCCAGATCACCTCGGCCTTCGGCTACCGGCTGCACCCGATCCTGGGTATCTGGCTGCTGCACGCCGGCTCGGACTTCCACTTCGGCTGCGGCGCACCGGTCTATGCCGCTGCCGCCGGCGACGTCATCGAGGCGAGCACCAACTCGATCGCCGGCAACAACATCGTGATCGACCACGGCCGGGTCAGCGGCACCAACCTGGCGACGCAGTACGAGCACCTCAGCGCCTTCGTCGTCCGGGGCGGCCACGTCACCAAGGGCCAGCTCATCGGCCGGGTCGGCTCGACCGGCCGCTCGACCGGCTGCCACCTGCACTTCGCGGTCCTGGCCAACGGCCGTTACGTCAACCCTGCAGGCTGGATCGGCTAGCCCCAGGGAATCCATTGGGAGCCCAGGCGTTGCTCTGGGTAACCTGGGTCGCTGCCGTGCGGACGCCGTACGGCAGCACCAGTACTCGTGGAGGGAGGCGTGACCATGCCCAAGGAACAAGGCAACAAGGTGATTGCGAACAATAAGAAGGCCCGGCACGACTACCTCATCGAGGACACCGTCGAGGCCGGCCTGGTGCTCATGGGCACCGAGGTGAAGTCGCTGCGGATGGGCCGCGCGTCGCTCGTCGACGGATATGCCACCGATTACAACGGCGAGCTGTGGCTCGAGGGTGTGCACATCCCCGAATACCTGCAGGGCACCTGGACCAATCATTCGGCGCGGCGGCGGCGCAAGCTGCTGATGCATCGCCACGAGATGGACAAGCTGATCCGCAAGAGCCAGGAGTCCGGCCACACGCTGATCCCGCTGTCGCTGTACTTCAAGGACGGCAAGGTCAAGGTCGAGATCGCGCTGGCCAAGGGCAAGAAGCAGTACGACAAGCGGCAGTCGCTCAAGGAGCGTCAGGACCGCCGCGAGACCGAGCGCGCGATGTCCGTACGCCGGCAGCCTCCCGTCGCGAGGTAACGACCAGGGCGGTCCGGCGGCCGTCGTACCCGACATCTGACAGTCTGTGCGCCATGCGACGGATGTGGGCTGCGGTAGCAGCTGTGCTGGGTGTGCTGGCCCTGCTGACGATTGGTCCGGTGGGCGCGGCACACGCGGCGACGGGGGAGCGGATCACCTCGTTCGAGGCCGACTACGCGGTGCAGCCGGACGGCTCGGTCAAGGTCACCGAGCACCTGACCTGGCAGTTCGCCGGCGGCGACTCGCACGGGATCAAGCGCAACATCATCACGGCCCAGGGCTACGACCCGGACCCCAGCAAGTACCGCGCGTACCCGATCAGCGACATCAAGGCCTCCAGCCCGACCGGAGCGCCCGCCGACGTGAATCGGCAGCAGCTCGGCGCCAACACGGTGATCCGCATCGGCGACCCGAACGAGACAGTCAGCGGGACGCAGAAGTACGACGTCTCGTACACCCTCGGCCACGTCGTCAACGACCAGCCCGACCACGTCGAGCTCTACTGGAACGTCACCGGTGCGCAGACCTCGATCCCGACCGACCGGGTCAAGATCACCGTCCACGGACCCGGCGGCGTCACCAAGACCGCCTGCTACTACGGCCTCACCAAGGAGGCCAAGCAGTGTCAGTCGACCCCAGGCCAGACGGGGACCTTCACGGCGGCCGACCTGCAGGGCTTCGAGCAGGTCACCGTCGTCGCGGCGTTCCCCAAGGCCGGGTTCACCGACACCAAACCCCAGCTGGAGCAAGGCAACCCGGACTCCTACGACAAGGGTGACTCAGGCAAGCTCGGCGACAACCTGACGCCGGAGCAGCGGCGCGCGCTGCAAGGCGTATCGCTCGGTGCCGGTGTCGGCCTGCCGGTGCTGGCGGCCTCCGGCATGGGACTGCTGCTGTGGAAGCGCGGCCGCGACGAGCGCTATGCCTCGGCGGTCCCCGGACTGACCCCGCTGGCCGGCCAGGACGCGACCGTCGTACGCGGCAAGGGACCGGCCGTACCAGTGCAGTTCCAGCCGCCTCAGGGCGTCCGCCCCGGGCTCATGGGCACACTCATCGACGAGGACGCCGGCACGGTCGACGTCAGCGCCACGGTGATCGATCTCGCGGTGCGCGGCTTCCTGCAGATGAAGGAGGTCGACAAGGGCGGTCTGTTCAAGACGACCGACTGGGAGCTCACCCGGCTCGAGCCGCCTCAGGGCGAGAGCCTGATGTCGTACGAGAACACAGTGCTGAGCGGAATCTTCAGCAGTGGCAGCCCGATTCGGCTGTCGGAGCTCAAGAACAAGTTCCACGTGTCGTTGGCATCGGCCAAGAAGCAGATGTACGACGAGGTCGTGCAGCGTGGCTGGTTCCGGAAGTCGCCGGAGTCCACCCGAGGCGTCTGGAAGGCCGTCGGATTCCTGCTCGTCGGAGCGGGCGTGCTCGGCTTCTTCGTGCTGCCGGCGATCATGCGGCAGGCCATCGGCATCCCGATCGGCCTCGTGCTCGCCGGCCTGATCACGGTGTGGATGGGTCGACACATGGCGGCCAAGACGGCCGACGGCAGCGCGGTCACCACGCAGAGCCTCGGCTTCCGTCAGTACCTCGAGACCGCGGAGGCCAACCAGATCCGCTTCGAGGAGGCCGAGCAGATCTTCAGCCGCTACATGCCGTACGCCGTCGTGTTCGGCATCGCCGACCGGTGGGCCTCAACCTTTGGCAACGTCGCGGAGGCGGCTCAGGCCGCGGGTCGACCGCTGGTCATGCCGCTCTGGTACATCCCGTTGGGCACCGGCTTCCCGAGCTTCAACGGGATCGCCGAGGGTGTCGACGCGTTCGGCACGGTCGCGTCCGGCACCTTCGTCAGCACGCCCGGTTCGTCTGGCGGCAGCGGCTTCGGTGGCGGCGGGTTCTCCGGTGGTGGCGGCTTCAGCGGTGGTGGCGGCGGAGGCGGCGGCTCCAGCTCCTGGTGAGTACTGATGAGCATCGACCGGTCAGACGAGCCGCAACCAGTACCGGCACCACTACGGCCAGCCGTCCGACGGGGACGAGCGCACCCTCGGCTGGCTGACCGACATGGTCCAGTCGAAGATGCTCACGGTCTACACGGCATCAGTGGGCTCGCCGGCGGATGCACCTCCGATCGGCCTGGCGACCGGCCATGCGGTCCCTGCGTCGCTGGTCATGGGACGGTTCTGGCAGCTGCGTGACCTGTACGTGCTTCCCCGGTCCCGTCGCCAGGGAGCGGCAGCGGCCCTGGTCAGCGCTGTCCGAGAGGCTGCCAGTTCTGCTGCCGTGTAGGGCTGCTCGCTTGCGGCTCCTGTCACCTCCGAGGGTGGACCACTGGTCCACACGTCGGCCATGGCACGGGGCCTAGTTTCGGCCCCGTCGTAGCCAATGCCCTCATGGACGCCGTGGGTCGCCCAAGAAAGTTGTCCCCGTACGTCCCCACGGTCCGATCGGCCCGGATATGGTCCTGCTACCTCGGTAGGGAGCCGAGGGACAGGGGGACGACACAGGCGGGGATGCGTCCTGTCGACTCCATGATTTCTCATGAGAAGAAAGCTGTCAGACATGATCAGTAGAGGCATGGGCAGTATTGGTGGGGCTTTTCTATTGGCGACGGCAGGCATTGTGACGCCTGTCGCGGCGCACGCATCGTCAGGCCAGGCGGAAGAATTTGAGATCGCATCTGGAATTGTGACGAACGCCGGTCGCCCGCAGGCGGGTGTCGACGTCGTTGTCCAGCAGATGCCAGAGGATGTGTCTGCGAAGTCGTTTGCGGTCAAGCTGGTAGGATCGGCCCGAACAGATTCGAGCGGAAAGTGGTCGCTCAAGATTTCAAAGACGAAGGCGCCAACCTCGTCAGACGGCAGTCCCGATCTTCTGATCACCGCTGTTTCTGATGCAGCGACTGCTGTTTGGAATGAGCCTGTCGTTCCGCAGAGTGGAAAGGCGAAGACGGGCGCGACTTCAAAGGCAAAAATGGTCGCCCTGGACATGAAGGGTCGCACGGCAGTCCAATCGCCACGTGCGGCGTCTCTGATGCGACGCTACATCAAAGAAACTCACTTGTCGGCGGGTGGGGTCGAGCCCATGGCCAGCTGTCAGTTCTATAAGATCAAGGACCTTCCGCAGAGCGTCATCTACTTCACGCGTCTGTGGACAGACTCCCAGACGCGTGGACGAGTGATTCAGTCGGCATCCTCGAGTCATACTATGGGGGCTGGATACTCGGCGAGTGGCGACTATGGCAGCTTCGGCGCATCGGGCACCCAAACGAAGACCAGCGGAACGGGATACGACACGGGCTTCACCATCTGGAACAGCGCCATTGGAAACAAGTGGCTCTATGGGCTCTACGGGCGCAAGTGCGACGGTAGCTGGACGCCGGGGTCATTTACCTTCCCGATCAGGGCGACGGCTGGGCCGTACACGACAGGCACCGCCGCCGTTGGGTGGTGCGTGAACTCCACGCCGTATAAGGCGGGTTGGACGTTCGATAGGTACGCGAATAAGAGTGGCTCGGTCACATGGACCGGAAACATCATGGGCGCTCACATGTCCGCTCAGAGCGGCTGGGCAACCACCCAGAGGATTCAGTACCACTTCTACTACAGCGGCAGAATGTGTTCCGGAAGCTCGGCCGGCATCTTCGACGCCTACAATGTCAGAGCAGATCGCTAGTGAGGAGCGTTCTCCGAGCGATTTTCGCCGGCCTTCTCATCGCTGCTCTTGGTGGATGCAGCGATGAGAAGGCCGCGCCGGGTTCTCTTGAAGCTGGAAGCGGATTTGGAAAAGCACAGCCTGGCCAAGTTTCGGGCAACGCGGCCGTAGGCGAGAAAGTCTCCGTTTCCAGTTTCACGCTGTGCATTGGAGGGAAACCTGCGACCCTGTCCGGTGTGCGATTCAGTGATCCGGGAGCGGTGGTCTCAGATTCCCGGTTGCGTGTGGTGGCACCGAACGGCAAAAGAGATGCTGTCGGCGCTCCTACGCTCGAGCCAGGTGGGCAGCCCGTGAAAGGTTCGAGGATTGCCGACGAGTGCGGAAAGCGTAAAGGATCGTCAGTCACGGAGGTCAGTATTCTCCTCCGACGGGTAACCGCGCCGGCGTTCGCTGGGAGTTTGATCGTCGACTACGAGGTAGGTGGAGCGAAGCACTCCTTGAAGTATCCGGTAAGCGTTGCGTTCTCGGCGGCTGGAACGGCCTGACGTCTGACGGTCCGAACCCGTCACGACCGGACTCGCACCCTGTCGTGACGGGTTCGCCGTGCTTGCGCGTAGTCAGTGCTGTGCGGGCCCACATGGATAGCTTGGTCGGCAGGACGGGCAAGGGAGACTCAACGCGCCCGACTGATCTCATTCCGCTACTCGAAGGTCCTCGCCAGGTTCGGAGCAAGCCGTCTCGCGTGCTGAAGAAAGCAACGAGTCGCCGCAAGGGTGCCCTGCGTCCTGGTGCTGAGCGCCGGATGCAGCAAGAAGTCGAGCGCACCGGATCCGAAAGAGCCCCTGACAAGCCGATCCCGCTCGCGGGACAAGGTCTATGCATCCTGACGGCGTCCTCGGGCGGTGGGCCGGACAACTTGGACCCATTGCGCGTCAAGGCGATTGAGAAGGACCCAAGCATGATGCTGGTCTGGGTGACGGCGGTGGACCAAGTCGCCCGCGCCTCACGCGGGGCACGTACAGCACTGAGCGGATTCCCTTCTTCTCGCCGATCGCCCCAACGATCGCGGACTGAGTTCTAGGCGTACGTCGTTCGCTCGTCGATGTTCTGCGGGACGCCCCACGGGTTGCTGTCTTGCAACGGCGCGGGCAGCGCGGACTGCGGCCAGCCCTGATAGGCGACCGGCCGCAGGAAACGGTCGATCGCGGCGGTGCCCACGGAGGTCGTACCCGGTGCGGTCGTCGCCGGAAACGGCCCGCCGTGCTGCTGCGCAGCGCTGACTGCGACACCCGTCGGCCACTGGTTCCAGAGCACCCGACCCGAACGTGCAGCGAGAGCGCCCGTCAGGTCGGCGAGCTCGGCAGCCTCGTCGCTCGCGGCCTGCACGGTCGTGGTGAGCTGGCCGGGCAGGGAGGCGATCTCGCGTACGACGTCGTCCAGGTCGTCGTACGTCACCGTCACTCCGAGGGGACCGAACGCCTCCTCGTGCAGCACGGGCGAGCTCGCGAAGGTCTGCAGGTCGCAGGTCAGGAGCCTGGGTGAGAGCGGATCCGACGGTTCGACCGGTGCAGTGACGCCCGGGACCTGGGCCATCTGGCCCGCGACGGAGTGAAACCCGCTGGCGATCCGGTCGTTGAGCATGGGCGCCGGAGCCACGTCCGCCAGTCGGTCCGCGATCTCGCCGAGCACAGCGGAGCCGCGTGGCACGAACAGGAGGCCGGGGTTGGTGCAGAACTGACCCGCGCCCAACGTGAGCGAGCCGACGTAGCCCGCAGCGATGTCCGAGGCACGCTCGGTTGCGGCCCGAGGGGTGACGACGACGGGGTTGATGCTCCCCAGCTCGCCGAAGAACGGGATGGGTTCGGAGCGCGATGCCGCGATGCGAGCCAGTGCGAGGCCGCCGGAGATGGATCCGGTGAACGCTGCGGCCGCAAGGTGCGGGTGTTCCAGGACGGCGACACCGTCGCCCACCGAGGTCACCAGGCCGAAGCCGCCTGGCAGGTCGACTGCAGTCTCGACCAGAGCGGCGGTTCGGGAGGTCAGCTCGGGATGCCCCGGGTGTCCTTTGAGAATGACTGGGCAGCCCGCTGCGAGTGCGGACGCGGTGTCGCCACCAGCGACGCTGAAGGCGAACGGGAAGTTGCTCGCGGCGAAGACCTCGACGGGGCCGAGCGGCACCCGATAACGACGGAGGTCTGGGCGGGGTCCGCTCGGCCAGTCAGCGGCCGGCCGGTCGAGACGGACGTCCAGGAACGTGCCTTGTCGTACGGCATCGGCCAGCAGCCGCAGCTGAAATGTCGTGCGGGTGAGCTCGCCGTTGAGTCGCTGCTCCCCGAGATACGTCTCCCGGATAGCGAGCATGACCAATGCTTCTCGGTCGGACTCGAGGGCTTCGGCGATCCGTTCGAGTCGGTCGGCGCGCTCGGTCAGCGGCTCTTGAGCGAGGTGCCGGGCAGCCTTGCGTGCGGCCTCGAGGAGGTCATCGACGGACTGGCTCATACGAGCTCCTTGTCATCAAAGTTGTGGATCTGGTCAAGCGGATCGGCCAGCGCTCGCTCAGAACGCGAATCCGCGGGGGAACGGATCGGTCGGATCCAGCTGGTACGTCGCGGTGCCCGTGATCCACGCGCTGCCGGTGAACTCGGGTACGACGGCCGCGTAGCCACCGACCTCGGTCTCGCCGATCAGCCGGCCGGTGAAGTGTCGACCGATGAACGACTCATTGCGGAACTCGGTGTCCAGCGGCAGCTCGCCGCGGCCGTGCAGCTGCGCCATCCGGGCGCTGGTGCCGGTGCCGCAGGGGGAGCGGTCGAACCAGCCGGGGTGGATCGCCATCGCGTGGCGGGAGTGCCGTGCCGTCGACCCAGGCGCCACGAAGTGCACGTGCTTGCACCCGGCGATGCTGGACTCGGTCGGATGAGTCGGCCGGTCAACGTCATTGATAGCGCTCATGATTCGCAGCCCAGCATCCAAGATGTCGTCCTTGCGCGCCCGGTCGAACGGCAGGCCCACAGCATCCAGCTGAGTGATCGCGTAGAAGTTGCCGCCGTACGCGAGGTCGTACGTCACCGCACCCAGGCCGGGTACGTCGACGGTCGCGTCCGTCCGCATGAGGAACGAGTCCACGTTGCGGAGGGTGACGGCTTCCGCCCGACCGTCGCGCACACGTACACGGGCCTCGATGAGACCCGCCGGGACGTCGAGGCGGATGACCGTCTCCGGCTCGGTCACCTCGACGAGGCCCGTCTCCACCAGCACCGTCGCCACGCCGATCGTGCCGTGACCGCACATCGGCAGCAGGCCACTGACCTCGATGAACAGCACGCCCCAGTCCGCGTCGGGCCGGGTCGGCGGCATCAGGATCGCGCCGCTCATCGCCGAGTGTCCACGCGGCTCCAGCATCAGCAGCTCGCGCAGGTGGTCCATCTCGGACGCGAAGTGCACGCGCTTGTCGGCCATCGTGTCGCCGGGCACGAGCGGCAGGCCGCCCGTGATGACCCGGGTCGGCATGCCCTCCGTGTGCGAGTCGACGGCTGCGATGCTGTGGAGCGAACGCATGTCAGCGGCGCTGTGCGAGTGCGTCGACGGCGCGGGTCATGTCGGCGCGTACGCGGTCGGCCACCTCGGGCAGCAGCGCGCCACGGGGCGGGCGGCACGGGCCGCCATAGCGCCCGACCTGGTCCATGCACTGCTTGATCGCCTGCACGAACTCGGTGCGCGAGTCCCAGCGGAACGCCGCTACGAGAGGCGCGTACAGGTCGTACGCCTGCTGAAAGTCTCCCTTGCCGACCAGGTCGAACAGCTCGACCGATTCACGAGGGAAGACGTTCGGGAAGCCGGCGAACCAGCCGGTCGCGCCCATGGCGAGTGACTCGAGTGCGACGTCGTCGGCGCCGGCCACGACCTGCAGGTCCGGCGCGACCTCCTTGATCTCCAGGACCCGGCGGACGTCTCCGGAGAACTCCTTGATCGCGACAACGTTGTCGAGCTGCGCGAGCTCGGCGACCAGGTCCGGCGTCAGGTCGACCTTGGTGTCGATCGGGTTGTTGTAGGCCATGATCGGGAGGCCGACCTCGTTGATCGCCTCGTAGTGCTCGATCACGTCGCGCCGGTTCGCCCGGTACATGGTCGGGGGCAGGCAGAGCAGACCGTCGGCGCCGTCCTCGGCAGCGAGCTCGGCCCAGTGGCGAGCCTGGTGGGAGCCCGCACCGTGCACGCCGACCACGACGACGCCGTCGTCCCCGACCGCTTCGATGGCGGTCTGCGCGACCTTGCGGCGCTCCTCGTCGGTCAGCGACGAGTACTCCCCGAGCGAGCCGTTGGGCCCGACGCCGCGGCATCCGCTCTCGACAACCCAACGGCAGTGCTCGGCAAACCGGTCGTAGTCGACCTCGAGTCCCGCTGGCGCAGAAGGGTTCTCGCGGTACGGCAGGGCGGTCGCGACGATCACGCCGCCGAGGTCACGGGTGGGCTGCTTGCTCATGATGCTTCTCCTTGCTTGGTGGTCCGGTCGGCGTGCACGAGCTCGCCGAGACGGATCGGTGTGCTGATGGGTCGGGTCGTCTGGGATGGGTCGGCATGTCCGGTAGCGCGCGTCAGGGCGGCGATGGTGGGCCCGCACGTACGTCCCTGGCAGGGTCCGAGTCCGGCTCGCGTGCCGAGTCGTACGGCCGCGGTGCCGGACGTCACGGGATCGGCGAGAGCCTGGCGTACGACGTCATACGGGACGTCCTCGCAGCGGCAGATCACGGTGTCCGGTCGGAGCCACTCGAGCGAGCCCGGACCGATGGCGGTCGCTCCGGCGAGACGTCGCGCAAAGCCGCGCCACACGTCGCGAGCGCGCAGCTGCGGCGCGATGGCATCGGCTGATCCGCCGCCGGCGATCCAGCCGGCTACGGCGCCCTCAGCGGCGGCGCCCGCCTCACCCGCGATGCTCGTCACCTCGCCGGCTGCGAAGACGTCAGCCACGCTCGTCCGCTGATGTTCGTCGACCTCGACGAACTGGTCATCGGTGACGGTGCAGCCGGCCGCGAGCGGCAGCTCCAGGGCCGGGGTGAACCCGTGCCCGACGGCCACTGCGTCCACGGCGATGGTGGTCTCGGTGCCGGCGCGGACGCTCCAGTCGGGGGACAGGCGGGCGATGACCGCCTCCTCGACCCGGCCGTCACCGCGAGCCGCAACCACACCCCAGCCGGGGCGGTATTGGGTGCGTGATCGGGCAAGGCCGGTGACGTATCCGCTGAGTTCCCAGACCTTTTCAAGGTGCGACCGCAGCTCGTGAGGTCGCGCGAGCCAGTGGCGAGCGAGGTGGTTCGGGCGCTGCGCCTCGAGGACGGCGACCACCTCGGCGCCGACCGAGCTCAGGGTCTGGGCAACAGGGAGCAGGAACGGGCCGGTGCCGGCGATGAGCACACGACGCCCGATGGCGAGACGCTCGCGCTTCGCGAGGGCTTGCGCAGCGCCGGCGGTGTAGACACCTGGCAGGTCCCAGCCGGGGAACGGCAGGACGCGGTCGTGCGCGCCAGGACACAGCACGAGGGCATCTGCCCGCAGGCAGTGCTGCGTCCGGTCGGTGCCGTCCGACGGGCCGGTGACCACTCTGACCGTGGTGCCGTCCTCGATGGCCCAGACCGTCGCCGAGCGCAGCCAGGTGACGCCCTCCGGCGCCGTGGGGCCGACCGCGTCCGGCGTACGCAGCTGTGGTGCTGCCTGCCGGTGGTACTGACCGCCGAGACTGTCCGACTGATCGATGAGCGTGACCTCAGCGCCCGCACGGGCGGCCGCAGCCGCGGCCGCCAACCCCGCGGGTCCTGCGCCCACGACCGCGACGTGTCGGCCGGTCATGCCCGCTCCTCGTGACGGGACTGGGTGACGACGACGTCGCCCGCGGTGGCCGGTCGGCGACAGGCGCGTACGTCGGGCAGATCATTGACGGTGACCAGGCAGTCGAAGCAGACTCCGATGCCGCAGAACACGCCTCGCGAGGACCCGCCAGGTCCCGTGCGCCACGCCGAACGCCGCTGCGCCAGAAGGACGCCCGCGATGCTCTGACCCTCAACGCCCTCGAAGTCGACGCCGTCGACCGTGATGATGAGAGGAATGTCCTGAGGCTCACGCCGGAAGGTCGCGGGCATCAGACGGCCTCGTCCGCGTGCAGTCGTACGGCGTCGTTGGTGACCGCTTGGCGGACGCCGAGCGCCGACAGGTCAGGCTCCTGCACACCATCGACCATGAGCTGCGCCAGGAGCTGCGCTGTCCCGACGCTGAGGCCGATGCCGGCGCCCTCGTGGCCGGTCGCGTGCCACAGACCGGCCAGTCTCGGGTCCGGCCCGATGACCGGCAGGTGGTCAGGGGTGAAGGGCCGGAAGCCGCCATACGCCCGCATGACCGGGACGACGGCGAGGCGCGGGAACAGGGTGATGGCACCCGCGGCGAGGGCGGCGTACTGCTCGGCGCCCATCGTGCTGTTGAACCCGACGAGGCGGCGGGTGGAGCCGATGAGGATGGTCCCGCTGCGCGTGCTCTCGACGACGGTCGAGGTCTGCATGGCTGCTGAGCCGTTGTCGACCGCACCGACGTAGTCGGCGTCGTAGACCTTGTGGTGGACGATCGGCGGCTGTGCGGTCGTCACGAGCACCTCGCCACGACGGGGCCGGATGTCGAGGCTGACGCCGAAGTCGGACGCCACCGCGCCCGCCCACGGCCCGGCCGCGTTGACGACCGCGTCGACACGCATCGTGCCGGCCGTGGTTCGCAGCGCGCGAAGAGAGTCGCCCGACGTGATGCCGCCGAGAACCGTTGTGTCGCAATGCAGTTGGGCGCCCGCCATCACAGCGGACCGCAGCAGGAGGGTGGCGGCGCCGACCGGCTGGACCTGTGCGTCATCGGGATAGAGGTACGCGCACCGCGCCTCGCGGGTCACGTGCGGCTCTGCCTCGGCGAGCTCATCGGCGGACAACGGCTCAGCCCTGACTCCGGCTTGCTGCTGTCGGGTGGCGAACGCTTGCAGGGCATCAGCGCCCTGCTCCGTCGTCGCCACCACGACGCCGCCCTTGGGTTCCCACTCGACGTGTCGTACGGCGTCGTGACCGAGCTGCTCGGCCAGCTCCTCCAGCACCTGGGGCCACAGCTGCCGCGAACGCATCGCCAGGGTCAGCTCAGGCCCGGGCGCCTTGTCGGAGACCAGGATGTTGCCCTCGCCGTGAGAGGTCGTGCCGGCGCCAGGCATACCGCGCTCGATCACGTGGACCGACAGGCCGCGGAGGGCGAGCGCGCGGGCACAGGCAGCGCCCACCACACCGGCGCCGATGACGGCGACCGTGCCAGCGCTCATGGCACTCCACTTCGGGCGTTCGGGGAACTCGGACAAGGCGTTTGATATATCGAACGCTTGTCACGGTAGAGAGAACACGTTCGTCGTGTCAAGAAGTGGGCCGCGTCAGGGGTGCAGGTCGAAGACGCGCTGGGCCTCACCTGGCGGGTACTCCAGCAGCAGCACGGACCGTACGTCGCCATCGATCGCCTCGTAGCTGTGCGGCTGGTGGGCATCGAAGGCGATCGCGTCGCCGGCGTGCAGGTCCACGGTCTGCTCGCCGACGTGCACCCGCAGCGTGCCGACCTGGACGATGGTGTGCTCGGTGCCGATGTGGCCCGAGGAGGGCTGCGGCCCACCCGTGCGGATCTGCTGGTCGAACACCTCGACGGCGACGCCGTTGCGTCGCAACGTGCGGAGCATGCGCAGGTCGATGGTGGGGCCGCTGAGCACGTCCTGCTCATCGCCGCGCACGACCGACAGCGTCGGGACGGAGTCCTCGAGCAGCGTCGAGATCGGTGCGCCCAGCGCGCGAGAGAGGCTGAAGACGGTCTCGATCGTCGGGTTGCCCGCGCCCGACTCGAGCGCCGACAACGTGGCCTTGCCAATGCCCGAGCGACGCGACAGCTCGGACAGCGAGATGCCGGAGTCGAGGCGCGCGCGCCGCAGGTTGTCGGCGAGGACGCGGCGTACGGGCTCCGGCTCCATGCGCCGAACCCTAACTCGTCCGACGCGGGCCACGGCCGCGCCGCGCGACGGTATGGCTTTCCCAAGATCGTTCGACATACCGACCAGTTGCGTTTAATGTGCCGAACACTGTCGGTGCGCGGGGCGCCGGCGCCAACGGAAGGACGGGCATGAGTCGGACGGACGAGCTGGAGACCTCGAAGCCTGTGGCGCAGGATCCACGGCTGCCGCGGTTGTCCGAGAGCCCGGCGTTCGTGGACTACATGTCGAGCGGGTGGGACGAGCCGGACCGTACGCCGGTGGTCGCCGAGGGCGCAGCCGCGGCGGCCGCGCAACACCGAGCGCGACTGTCGGATCTGACCGTCGGTCGCACGGTCGTGATCGGCGCGGGCAGCGCTCCGACACGGAACGACGACAACGTCTACGACTTCCGGGTCGACTCCGGGTTCTACTGGCTGGCGGGAGCCTCGATCGAGCGCGCCGTGCTCGTCTTGCAGCCCGTCCCCGGCGGGCACGACGCCGTCCTCTTCCTTCCGCCGCCGGCCCGCCCCGGTGGTCCAGAGTTCTTCTCCGACTCCGCGCACGGCGAGCTGTGGGTCGGTCCGGCGCCTGGCATTGCCGAGTGGTCATCAGCGTTGCAGATCACCGTGCGACCGCTCGAGGAGCTCGAGTCCGCGCTCAGCACTGCGGTCCAGCCCTTCGTCGGAGGCCAGCTCGACCATGACGTCCTCAGGGGTCTGGGCGCGCAGGAGAGCGTCGAGCAGATCGTCTCCGAGCTGCGGCTGGTCAAGGACGCGTGGGAGGTCCAGCAGCTGCGCCGTGCGGTGGACCTGACCGTCGGGGGTTTCGCGGCGGTCGTTGCGGAGTTCCCGACCGCGATCGCGCACGGTGGCGAACGCTGGCTGCAGGGCACGTTCGACCGGCATGCGAGGACGTACGGCAACGGCGTCGGTTACGCGACGATCGTCGGCAGCGGCGCCCACGCGCCGACCCTCCACTGGGTCCGGTGCGACGGCCAGGTCCGTCCCTCCGATGCTGTGCTCCTGGACATGGGTGTCGAGACGCGCAGCCTCTACACGGCTGATGTCACCCGTACCTTTCCGGCCTCCGGCACGTTCAGCGATGTGCAGCGACAGGTGCACGACCTGGTCGAGAAGGCCCAGCGCGCAGCGCTCGCGACGGTCGCGCCAGGCCGCACGTTCGACGACTTCCACCACGCGGCGATGGAGGTCATCGTGCGCGGCCTGCACGACTGGAGCCTGTTGCCGGTGTCCGTCGACGAGGCGCTCTCGCCGGACGGTCAGCACCACCGCCGCTTCCTCGTCTGCGGTGTCGGCCATCACCTCGGGCTCGACGTGCACGACTGCTCGTCGGCTCGCTACGAGGAGTACCACGCCCGGTCGGTCTCCCCGGGGATGGCCATGGCCGTCGAACCCGGCCTCTACTTCCACGCGCACGACCTGTCGGTGCCGCCTGAGCTGCGCGGTATCGGCGTACGGATCGAGGACAACGTGCTGGTGACCGACACCGGCTCGGAAGTGCTCTCGGCCGCGCTCCCGCTCGACGCGCGCGGTCTGGAGAACTGGATGACGGCGCAACAGGTGCGCTGAACCGACACGGAGGCAACGATCATGGCTAGACGTGCAGGCGTTAGCAGATTCCTCTTCTCTACCGGTGTTCTCGGGCTTGCTGCAGCCACCATGGCTTTCAGCAGCGCGGACGCGGCGACCAGGCCACGTGGCCACGGCCACGGTCCCGGTCACGGCCACAAGGACACGACGTGCCTGACCGGCACGCTGAAGTACCACGGCTTCAACGCGGAGGCCGGGACGAGCAAGCCGGCGACCGAAGCGCCAGCCCGCAACGCCAACTGGGAGCTCTGGGGTTCGACGACCGCCTCGGGCTCGCCGAAGAAGCTCTCCGGCGGCATCACGTCGGCCGGCAACGGGTCCTTCAACGCGTGCTACTCCGCAGGGCCGTTGGCGAAGGCGTACGTCCGGTTCACCTCGGCGAGCACGGCGACGTGGCGGGTCATCACCAGCGAGACAGGCGGGGTGTACGCCTTCACGACGCCGACCCGGTCAGCGTCCGGGACCGTGAATCTCGGCACCGTGTGGGCGCCGACCGCGATCCAGGACGCCTGGAAGATCGTCGACACGATGAACCTCCTCTACTGGAAGCGCGCCAACCCCACGACGCCGTGCTGGACCAAGCACCAGGCTGCTGGCAAGTGCGACATCTTCACCGTGGTCTGGAGTGCGGACAGGGACGGGGGCTACTGGGACTACGGCGGCACCAACTTCGTGATCTTGGGCGGCGACCAGCCGGACTCGCAGCACCTGGTGCTGCACGAGGCCGGCCACTGGTTCCAGTGGCAGCTCTACAACAAGTCATTCCCCGAGGTGACCGGCTGCTCCCCGCACTACGTCGAGCGCAGCAGCTCGACCTCGTGCGCCTGGACCGAAGGCTTCGCTGACGCGGTCGCGGCCTACGCCCTGGGCGACTACCGCTACGTGTTCGACACGGGTCAAGAGGCGAGCTTCGTCAACGACCCGAGCACGCCGGGCTGGGACAGCGGTGACACCGTCCAGGGCCGAGTCGGCAGCTCACTGCTCGACCTGTGGGCGGGCGACGGGCCTGACGGCGGCTCGTGGGACAGCAACATCGCGATGATGAGCGGTCACTTCAGCCAGGACTTCCGGGAGTACTTCACGACGGACCGCCCGGCTGCCGGACTGGGCACGCAGGGAGTGCCCACCCAGATCCTGGCGTCGCACACGATCCGCTACTGAGTACCCGGGCCGGTCAGGCCGGTTCGATGACGGCGATCAGATCGCCGCCCTCGACCTGGGCCTGGCCGGTCACGGCCACTCGCTTCACGGTGCCGCTGACCGGCGCGGTGATCGCGGCCTCCATCTTCATCGCCTCGATCGTCGCCACAGCCGCACCAGCCTCGACGACAGTGCCTTCCTCGACCGAGACGGTGACGACTCCGGCGAACGGTGCGGGCACCTGCCCGGCCTGGCTCGGGTCGGCCTTCTCGGCCTGCTTGATGTCGACCGTGACCGACTCGTCCTTGACCTGGACCGGGCGCAGCTGGCCGTTCACGAGGCACATGACGGTGCGGAAGCCGCGCTCGTCGGGCTCGCTGATCGACTGGAACGACAGCAGCAGCCGCTTGCCCTGCTCGATGTCGACCTCGTGCTCCTGGCCCGGGCCGAGCCCGTGCAGGAACTCCTTGGTCGAGAGCAGTGAGAGGTCGTAGTACATCTCCTGCGACCGCTCGAAGTCCTTGGTGGGGCCGGGGAAAAGCAGCCGGTTGAGCGTACGTCCGGGGTTGGCGAGCAGTGCCTGCTCGTCCTCCTCCGACAGGTCCGTCACCGTCGGCCGGATCGTACGACCGGCGAGCGCCTTGGTGCGGAACGGCTCGGGCCAGCCGCCGGGCGGGTCTCCCAGCTCGCCGGCGAGGAAGCCGACGACCGAGTCCGGGATGTCGTACCTGCTCGGATTCTCTTCGAAGTCAACGGGATCCGCGTCCGCACCGACCAACGCGAGGGCGAGGTCGCCGACCACCTTGGACGACGGAGTCACCTTGACGATGTTGCCGAGGATCGCGTTGGCCGCGGCGTACATGTCCTCGATGTCCTCGAACCGGTGGCCGAGGCCCAGCGCGATGGCCTGCTGGCGCAGGTTGGACAGCTGACCGCCGGGGATCTCGTGGTGGTAGACGCGGCCGGTGGGGGAGGGGAGCCCGGACTCGAACGGCTTGTAGAGCTGACGCACGGCCTCCCAGTAGGGCTCGAGGTCGCCGACAGCCTGGAGGTCGAGTCCCGTTGCGCGAGTAGTGCCGTCGGTCGCAGCGACCAGCGCCGACATGGACGGCTGGCTCGTGGTGCCGGACATCGACGCGCTCGCGACATCGACCGCGTCGACGCCAGCATCGATGGCCGCGAGCAGCGTGCCGAGCTGGCCACCGGCCGTGTCGTGGGTGTGCAGGTGGACCGGCAGGTCGAACCGATCACGCAGTGCCGTCACGAGGGTGCGCGCCGCCGGCGCACGCAGCAGTCCGGCCATGTCCTTGATCGCGAGCACGTGCGCGCCGGCGTCCACGATGCGCTCCGCGAGCCCGAGGTAGTAGTCGAGTGTGTAGAGCTTTTCGTTCGGGCTGGTCAGGTCGCCGGTGTAGCAGAGCGCCACCTCGGCGACGGCCGTGCCGGTCGACCGGACGGCATCGATGGCCGGGCGCATCTGCTCAACGTCGTTGAGCGCATCGAAGATGCGGAAGACATCGATGCCGGTCCGCGCCGCCTCGTCGACGAAAGCGTCCGTGACGCGCGTCGGATAAGGCGTGTAGCCGACCGTGTTGCGACCGCGCAGCAGCATCTGGATCGGCAGGTTGGGCATCGCACCGCGCAGCTTGGCCAGCCGCTCCCACGGGTCCTCCGACAAGAAGCGCAGTGCGACGTCGAAGGTCGCGCCGCCCCAGGCCTCGACGCTCCACAGCTGCGGCGTCATCCGCGCGACGTAAGGCGCGACGTGCATCAGGTCGCGGGTGCGCACGCGCGTCGCCAGCAGCGACTGGTGCGCGTCACGCATGGTCGTCTCGGTGACGGCGACGGCCGTCTGCTCGCGCAGCGCCCGCGCGAACGCCTCCGGTCCGTCCTTGAGCAGCCGGTCACGGGCGCCCGACGGGATCGGGGTCGTGATGTCGTACGCCGGCAGCTTGCTCCGCGCGGTGTGCTTGATCGCGGCTTCGGGCCCGTAGGGCTGGTTGACGGTCTGGTGGGCGAGATAGCTCAGCAGCTTGGTGCCGCGGTCGCCCGGCACTCGCGCGCTGAGCAGCTGCGGCCGCTCCTCGATGAATGACGTGGTCACCCGGCCGGCCAGGAAGTCCGGCTCCTCGAGCACGGACTGCAGGAACGGGATGTTGGTGCTGACACCACGGACACGGAACTCCGCGAGCGCACGCCGCGCGCGACGTACGGCCGTCGCGAAGTCGCGTCCACGACAGGTGAGCTTCACGAGCATCGAGTCGAAGTGGGCGCTGATCTCGGCGCCGACGAAGATCGTGCCGCCGTCGAGGCGTACGCCGGAGCCGCCGGCCGAGCGGTAGACCGTGATCGAGCCGGTGTCCGGGCGGAAGCCGTTGGACGGGTCCTCGGTGGTGATGCGGCACTGCAGCGCCGCGCCCTTGACCTGGATGTCGTCCTGGGTGAGGCCGAGGTCGGTCAGCGTCTCACCGGACGCGATGCGCAGCTGCGAGGCGACCAGGTCGACGTCGGTGATCTCCTCGGTGACCGTGTGCTCGACCTGGATGCGCGGGTTCATCTCGATGAAGACATAGCGGCCCTGCGGATCGAGCAGGAACTCGACGGTGCCGGCGTTGACGTAGCCGATCTCGCGTGCGAAAGCCACTGCGTCAGCACACATCTGGGCACGCAGCTGCGGGTCGAGGTTGGGCGCCGGCGCGATCTCGACGACCTTCTGGTGGCGGCGCTGCACCGAGCAGTCCCGCTCATACAGATGGATCACGTCACCGTCACCGTCAGCCAGCACCTGCACCTCGATGTGCCGCGGGTCGACCACGGCCTCCTCGATGAAGCAGGTCGCGTCGCCGAACGCGGACTCCGCCTCGCGCATCGCGGCCTCGAGGGACTCGCGCAGATCCTCCGGACGCTCGACCCGGCGCATACCGCGGCCGCCACCACCGGCCACGGCCTTGACGAAGACCGGGTAGCCGATCTTCGCGGCCCCGCCGAGCAGCACATCGAGGTCATCACTCGGCTCGATGCTGCGCAGCGTCGGCAGCCCGGCCTTCTTGGCGGCGGCGATGGCTCGGGCCTTGTTGCCGGTCAGGTGCAGCACGTCGGACTTGGGCCCGACGAAGGTGATGCCGGCGTCGGCGCAGGCCTCGGCCAGGGCCGGGTTCTCCGACAGGAAGCCATAACCCGGGTAGACCGCGTCGGCGCCGCACTCGACGGCCACCCGGACGATCTCGGCCGGGTCGAGGTAAGCGCGGACCGGGTGCCCGACCTCACCGATCTGGTAGGCCTCGTCGGCCTTCATCCGGTGCTCGCTCTTGCGGTCCTCGTAAGGGAACACCGCCACGGTCGCGGCGCCGAGCTCGGTCGCAGCGCGGAAGGCGCGTACGGCGATCTCGCCTCGGTTGGCGACCAGGACCTTGCGGAACATGCGGAACTCCCAGGTACTCAGGGGGGCAGACGCTCGGGCGAGCCTAGCCGGGCCTCTCACGCGCCCTGGGGTACGTCCGCGGATCGTGCTCCGCCACACCTTGGTCGTGCTCCGCGAGACCTTCGGCCGATGTCGCACGGGTGGCGGTCTTCATAACGTCTGGGTCGTGAAGGCCAGACTCCACCTCCTCGCGCCCGTGCTCTTCGTCCTCGTGTTCGCTCCGGTGACGGCCGAGTACCTGATCGGGTACGACGACACCATCGCCAACCCGGTCGCGCTCATCTTCGGGGTGTTCATCTTCGGACCGCTGTACGGCGCCCCGGCCGTCCTCATCCGCGACGTGGCCCGGCGCAGGGGACTGGGCTGGCCGACGATCCTGCTGCTCGCCACCGCCTTCGGGCTGATCGAGGCGGGGCTGGTCGACCAGAGCCTCTTCGACCCGGACTACTCCGACATCCCGTACTGGGACGACCTGCGTGACCCGACCTTCATGCCGTGGGCGGGCACGAGTGCGTACATGGCGCTGACCTTCGTCGCCGGTCACGTGTTCGGCAGCATCGCCGCGCCCATCGCCCTCGCCGAAGGGCTGTGGCCGGCACGACGTCGTACGCCGTGGCTCGGCCCGGTCGGTCTCGCTGTGGTCGCGCTGCTCTGGCTGGGCGCGTGCGGCGTGATCCTCGGCGACCAGCTGAATGCGACGTCGTTCCGGGTGTCAGCGGGGCATCTGGCCGGTGCGGTCGCGGTGGTCGTGCTGCTCGTCGTCCTCGCGCTGACGCGACGGCGAAACCCGGCCGTACGAGCGGGGACAGTCCCCGCCCCGTGGGTCGTGGCGCTCGTGAGTGCCGCGCTGCTGATGGTCCGCAGCGTCGTCCCGACCGGATGGTTCTCCACCGGGGTCGCGGCCGCAGCGATCGTCGCCTGGGTGGTCCTGGTCGGCCGATGGTCGCAGCGCGCCGGCTGGGAGCGCCGACACGTCGTGGCCGCGGTGATCGGCGACCTGCTCTCCATCGGCATACCGGCGTTCTTCACCACGCCGCTGGGCGACATCCCGACCTGGCAGAAGCTCATCAGCAACGTGGTCCTGCTGTCGCTGGTGCTCGCCGTCGCCTGCCGCGCCTACGTGCGCGTTCAGCGGACTGCGTAGCGCTGGGTACGACGAAGGGCCGGGGTAGGCGTACCCCGGCCCTTCGTCTCGGTTCCCCCGATCTACCGGGTCAGCCGATGTGGACGCTCTCCTGGCCGTCCGTGGCCAGCTCCTCGTGCTTGACGTTCAAGAACACGAGGGTCGCGACCGCACCCAGCAGGAGCATGCCGGCGGCAACCCAGAAGCCCTGCGTCGAGGCGTAGGTCTGGATCTCACCACCGAACTGCTGCTGGAACTGCTTGGCGGCGGCTGCCTTCTCGGCGGCCGTCGTCGGCAGCGGCAGACCCTTGGCCTGAGCCTGCGCGATGACCTGCGCCATCAGCTCCTTGCCCTTGTCGGTCGCGGCGCTGGTGAACACGGTCGACAGAGCGGCGATGCCGACGGCGCCACCGATCTGCTGTGCGGTGTTCAGAGCCGATGCCGCGGCGCCCGAGTCGTTGGCACTGATGCGTGCCGTTGCCGTCATCGTCAGCGGGATGAACAGGAAGGCCATACCGACGGACTGGATGACGATCCAGGGCAGCAGCCCCGTGACGTAGTTGCTGTCGACGCTCAGCTGGGCGTAACCCACCATGCCGCCCGCGGAGAACAGGCCACCGATGCCGGCCAGCCACCGAGGGTCGATCTTGCCGACCAGGCTGGAGGCGATGCCTGCGGCAACCGCGATACCGACGCTGAACGGCAGGAACGCGAAGCCGGCCTTCACGGGGGAGTAGCCCAGCACCTGCTGGACGAACAGCCCGAGGAAGAAGAACATCGCGAACATCCCGGCACCGACCAGCAGCATGGCGAACAGACTCACCGCGCGGTTGCGGTCGGCCAGCACACGCATGGGCAGCAGCGGGTGCTTCGCCTTGGTCTCGACGAACACGAAGGCGCCGATCAGGACGAGGCCGCCGATGAGCGGGAAGAGCGTCATGAAGTCGCCCCATGACGAGTCCGGCTGAGCAGCGTGCGACAGGCCGTAGACGATGCCGAACAGGCCGGCGGTCCCGACCACTGCGCCAGGCACGTCGACGCTGGCGTCATTGCCCTCCGACTCCACGAGGACGCGCGGAGCCAGGAACGCGACGAACAGGCCGATCGGCACGTTGACGAAGAACGTCCAGCGCCAGTCGATCTCGGTCAGTGCGCCACCGAGAATGAGGCCGACTGCGGCACCCGCACCGGACATCGCGGCGTACGTCGCCATCGCCCGGTTGCGTTCCTTGCCAGCCGGGAACGTGGTGTTGATCAGCGCCAGCGCGGCCGGCGAGGCGAGTGCAGCGCCCGCACCCTGCAGCGCCCTGGACGCCAGGAGCAGGCTCTCGTTCGGCGCGACACCGCCGAGGAGTGACGCGGCCGCAAAGAGCAGCACGCCGTAGAAGAACATCCGACGGCGACCGAACAGGTCACCGAGGCGACCACCGAGCAGCAGCAAGCTGCCGAACGACAGGGCGTACGCCGTGACGACCCACTGACGGTTGGCGTCGGTGAAGCCCAGGTCGGTCTGGATGTGGGGTAGTGCGATGTTCACGATGCTCGCGTCGAGCACGATCATCAGCTGAGCGCTGGCGATCACGATCAACGCAAGGGTCAGATTGCGGGAGCGTGGCTTCTCCCGCTGCTCTGACGCTGTTTCGACAGATGTCGACATGAGCGGTCCCTCTCTCGGGTGGTCTGTGGTGTGCGGTGTGGTTCTGGTCTGTGGGCTTAGATCAGTCTTGATGACCTGGCGGACAGCTTCTGTCCGCTATCAGGTCGCCGAGGCCGACAGGTTTTTGGCGGGGTTCACGGTGGCCTCGCAAGCGGGTAGCAGGATGTGGTCGACGACATCGCGGATGTAGTCAGTACTAGGACCCGCGCCGTGCTCCACGGTGTGACGCATGGCCATCGCGGGTACGACGGCCGACAGCAGATCGAGGTCGGCGTCCGGCCCCAGCTCGCCCCGTTCCTGGGCCCGCTTGAGACACTCGATGAGGAGGGCGTGGCGCGGAGCCATGACCTTCTCCATGAAGCGTTCGGTGAGCTCCGCGTCGCGGTGCAGTGCAGGGACGATGGCGGCCATCACGCCCGAAACCCGTTGTGTCAGATCGGGATCCGCGCACGCGAGGGCTTCCATGTCGCCTCGGAGACTGCCGGTGTCGAGCGCCTGTCCGTCGTCGCCGGGACAGACCTTGACGAGCTGGACGGCGGCGATGACCAGGTCAGCCTTGGTTGGCCACCGGCGGTACAACGTCGCCTTGCTCGCCCGGACGCGGGCTGCGACCAGGTCGAAGGTGAGCTTGTCGTACCCCACCTCGAGGAGCACGTCCAGCACACCATCGAGGACTGCGTCCTCGCGGTCTCCCATGACCCGTGGGCGCTGGCTCGTGTCGTTCATCGGATCTCCTTCGACCCTTGTCCTGGCGTTCTCCGCACCCATGGCGGGGAATAAATCGGTGGTGAATGCATCTGTATGGATCGAAGACTGGTCTCGACTCCGGAAGGCGTCAGCCCTCCAGGAGGTCGGTGACCGGGTCCCTGATACCGATCGGCCGAACGAAACGAAACTGTTTCGTACTACTTGAGAGAGAGTAGACCCGTTGCGCGACGGATGCCAACCCGATTTGGTAGTGACCGACACCACAGTCCCCGGGTCGGCAGTCACCGCGGGCCGACGCGGGTGCAGTCTTGGCAGCGACGTGCAGCAGCAAAGGAGCGGCTTGTGACGAATGGATCGAGCACGGTGGGCTGGGAGCAGCATGAGCGCGCGGTGACCGAGCTGCGCGCGCAGCTGGCTGCCGTTCCTCGGGGTGAGCCGGTCCGGCTCGCCAAGCGTTCCTCCAACCTGTTCCGCCCGCGCGAGGGCACGGGTCGCCCGGGTCTGGACGTCTCGGCCCTGGACTCGGTGATCGAGGTCGACCCCGTACGCCGGGTGGCTCAGGTCCAGGGCATGTGCACCTACGAGCACCTCGTCGAGGCGACGCTGCCGCACGGGTTGATGCCCTTCGTCGTACCGCAGCTCAAGACGATCACGCTCGGCGGCGCGGTCACCGGCCTGGGCATCGAGTCCTCGTCGTTCCGCAACGGGCTGCCCCACGAGTCGGTGCGTGAGATGGACATCCTCACCGGCACGGGCGAGATCCTCACGGCGACGGCGGACAACGAGCACGCCGAGCTCTTCCGGACGTTCCCCAACTCCTACGGCTCGTTGGGCTACTCCGTCCGCCTCGAGATCGACCTGGACCCGATCAAGCCCTACGTCCACCTGCGGCACCTTCGCTTCGGCGAGCTGAGTGAGCTGACGGCCCGCATGGACGAGCTGCTTCGCACCCGCGAGCTCGACGGCCAGGCCGTGGATTTCCTTGACGGAGTGGTGTTCTCGGCGACCGAGAGCTACCTGATCGTCGGCACGTGGGCCGAGCACGCGCCGTACACGAGCGACTACACCGGGCAGCAGATCTTCTACCGCTCGATCCAGGAGCGCGCCGAGGACTACCTCACCGCACACGACTACATCTGGCGCTGGGACACCGACTGGTTCTGGTGCTCGCGAGCGTTCTACGTCCAGAACCCGAAGGTGCGCCGGCTGGTGCCGAAGCGCTATCTGCGCAGCGACGTCTACGGCAAGATCATCCGGTTCGAGAACCGGCACGGATGGTTCGCCAAGCGCGATGCGCGCAAGGGCAACCTCCCTCGCGAGCGGGTCGTCCAGGACGTCGAGATCCCGATCGAGCGCACCACAGACTTCCTCGAGTGGTTCCTCGACAACGTGCCGATCGAGCCGATCTGGTTGTGCCCGTTGGCTGTTCGCGATCACGACAACGGTGACCAGCCGTGGCCGCTCTATCCGTTGCGGGTCGGGGAGCAGTACGTCAACGTGGGCTTCTGGTCCACGGTCGAGATCCCGCAGGGCGGCTCGGACGGCGACACCAACAAGGAGATCGAGCGCGTCGTGGAGGAGCTGGGCGGACACAAGTCGCTCTACTCCGACGCCTACTACGACGAGGCGACCTTCTGGTCGCTCTACGGCGGCGAGACGTACCAGCAGATCAAGAAGACCTATGACCCGGACGGGCGGTTGCCCGACCTTTACGCAAAGGCGGTGGGACGACGATGAGCATGACGATCGGACAGGTGGCGGACCGTATCTTCGGTCCAGATGTGCCGTTCAGGTTCGAGGCGTACGACGGCTCAGTGGGTGGCCGTCTCGACTCGGACATCGTGGTGCGGGTGGAGAACGAGCGCGGGTTGCGCTATCTCGTGACCGCGCCGGGCGAGCTGGGCATGGTTCGTGCCTACGTTCAGGGAGACCTGGTCCTCGAGGGCGTCGACCCAGGCGATCCGTACGACCTGTTGTCCGTGTTCCTGGACAAGCAGCTCGTCCAGCGCCCGGCGCTCAATGAGCTGCCGGAGATCGCGAAGTCGTTGGGTATCAACGCTTTTCGGCCGCCCGAGCTGCCTCGTGAGGAAGCAGTTCCAGGGTGGCGCCGCACGGTCGAGGGCCTTCGCCACTCGCGCCGCCGCGACGCGGACGCGATCCATCACCACTACGACGTGAGCAACGCGTTCTACGAGATGGTGCTGGGTCCGTCGATGACCTACACCTGTGCCTGCTACCCGGAGGACGGCTCGACGCTCGAGGAGGCCCAGGCGCACAAGTACGACCTGGTCGCCAAGAAGCTCGGGCTCGAGCCCGGCATGCGTCTGCTCGACGTCGGCTGCGGCTGGGGCGGCATGGTGCGGCACGCGGTGCAGCACTACGGCGTCACCGCGCTCGGGGTCACGCTGTCGGCCGAGCAGGCCGCCTGGGCGCAGCAGCGCATCAAGGAGGACGGTCTGGACGATCGCGCCGAGGTCCGTCACATGGACTACCGCGATGTCGCCGAGGGTGGCTTCGACGCGGTCAGCTCGATCGGTCTGACCGAGCACATCGGGATCAAGAACTACCCGGCGTACTTCACTTTCCTCAACGGCAAGCTGCGTGAGGGCGGGCGGATGCTCAACCACGCCATCACCCGTCCCGACACCGCCTCCAACGGGCTCAAGCGCGGCGGGTTCATCAACCGCTACGTGTTCCCCGACGGTGAGCTGGCCGGGGTCGGCACGATCGTGTCGACCATGCAGGACCACGGCTTCGAGATCCGGCACGTCGAGGACCTGCGCGAGCACTACGCCCGGACGACCCGCGAATGGTGCCGGAACCTCAGCGCCAACTGGGACGCCTGTGTGCGTGAGGCCGGCGCCGGGACCGCTCGGGTGTGGGGCCTCTACATGGCCGGCTCGTCGCTCAACTTCGAGCGCAACAACATCCAGCTCCACCAGGTGCTGGGTGTGAAGGTCGGTTCCGACGGCGACGCGCACTACCCGCTGCGCCACACCTTCGGCGTCTGAGTCAGGCGCCTGGACTCAGAGGTGGGGCAGGCTGCTCTCGATCGACATCGGCTTCTGCAGACCTTCGCGGAGGTATGACGGAGCACCGGTGCGTTCGAGAGCGGCCTGCACCCGACTGATGAGCGCGTCACCGGGCCAGACGTGCCACCACATCGAGGCGAGCACGAACGGCAGGCCCACCAGGAATGCCAGGCTGCTCGTGGGCTCGACGGCGAAGCAGACGACCATCGTCAGGAGCATGGGCGCCTCGGTCATCGCGATGCGCAGCATGTGGGTGAGCCGGAAGTCAGTCTCCGACCGACGTGCGGCGCGCTGTGGTTCGAGCCCCGCCTCGGCCGCGGTCACCCGGTAGCCCGCGACGGTGGCGAGTCCGAAGCCGACTGCCGCGAGGACCGGGCCGACGGCGTACGTCCATGAGGGCGGTGCGTCCACGCCGAGGCTCACGACCAGGACGACCGCGATCACCAGGGGAGCGAGCAGGATGGCGCTGCTCAGGATTCGCAGGCTCATCAGGCTCGAGGATCGGGTCCGTGGACCGGTCGCGGCGCTCATCCCCTGAGCCTAGCGATCGCGCGGATCTGGGCCCCTGGCGCCGGAATTGGGTGGCGGGACCCGGTGTTGAGTCAAGTAGGCTGGAGAGCCTGCGGCCAGCTCGTCCGGTCGCGACAACTGAACAGCGTGACGTGCCCGTCCGACATGTCGGACTCCATGGGGGTGATCGGTTTCGACGTTGATCGCCGTTGCAGGAGAAGCGGGCCGAGGATGCACGGTTATCTCGTTAACGATCCGTGCAAACCCCATAGGTGCCAATTCAAAGCGCACCGACTTCGCCCTTGCTGCCTAAGCAAGCCTGAAGTCCGTCAGCCTGGGCGCGCTTCCGTCCCAGATCCTGGCGTCAGCTAGGAAGCTTGCTGCGTCGTCATGTCGAGGGACGGCGCGGGACTCTTACTCGACTGGGCCTGTCAGGGAACGTGTGCGTGCGAGCCCTGGGGCCGAGAAAATCCATAGCGCACTGCGCCCGGAGAAGTCCTTCTTCGCGCTCAGCGGACCCGGGTTCGATTCCCGGCACCTCCACCACCCATGTGGCACGTCACGCCAGTCAGCCAGAGGGCTCGAGCGATCTTGTCGCTCGAGCCCTCTGGTTTTGTCTGTGCGCGGTCAGTCCAGCGCCCACCGCACCTGCAGCTGGGTCTTGACGGTGTGCTGGCCCTGCTCGACCCCTCCGTCACCGGCCGCCATCGCGAACCGCATCTCGGGGCCGGGGCCGCCTCGCGCCCCCGGCTGGTCGATGGCCAGGACCTGACCCAGGGACCGACCGGCCAGCTCGGCGAGGGCGGTCACCTGGCGGTGCGCGTCGGCGTACGCCGCCTGCCGGGCTCGGTCCGCCAGGCTCGTCTCGTCGTCGACGGCCAGCCCCAACGACTCGAGCCGGAAGGCGTTGCCGACGGCCGACGCGACCTTGGACAGCACGGTCCCGACGGTCCCCGGCTCACGCCACGTCACGCTGAATCGGTGGGTGGCTTCGTAACCGGACGGCACGCCGTCCTGGCCCCATCGCGTGTCCACCGACACGCCAAGGGTGCGCAGATCTCGATCCTCGACGCCCTGCTCGCGCAGTGACGTGCTGAGTGCGACGGCCGATTGCTGGCAGGTGTCGAGGGCGGTGCTGACATCGCGAGCCTCGGCCCGCGCGGCCATCACCAGACGGACGATGTCGGGTGCATCCGCGGCCGAGCCGGTGCCGATCACGGTGATGCTGTGGTCCGGAGCAGTCATGTCGCGACTCTCGCACAACCAGCCCGGTCACGCCGTTCGCAGACCGGGACTGACAGAATCCCTTTCGTGCAATCGTTCGCGGAACGGCACTCTCGGGACGGGGGCGATGGAGCGCCGGTCGGGGGCCGGTCAGATGCCCTCATGTGGTTGGGCCTGGGTGCCCTCGTCAGCGTGGTCGGATTCATCCTTGGCCACCTGATGCCGACCATTGCCGGCATCCTCCTCGCGCTCCCAGGCCTGCTGATCTTCCTGCTCGACCGCTACTCCGGCGGACACCCGGCGCCGCCGCTCCTCTCTGATGAGGAAGAGGACGACGAGGACGAGGATGAGTACCGGGACGAGGACGACGAGTACGGCGAGTACGACGACGAAGACCCTACTGAGGAGTACTTCCCGCGGCGGAGATGACATGGTGGCCCGCTGACCGTCGTACCCGGTTGTGGGGCCAGAATGTCGGGCATGAGTGTGCCGTCAGTCTCCAACTCGATCACTGTCCGCCTCGAGCTCCCCGGTCGTACGACGGCCGTCAGCGAGCTCACGAGCGCGGTCGAGCGCGGAGGCGGGCTGATCACCGCTCTCGACATCACGGCCGCCAGCAACGACAGGCTGCGCGTCGATGTCACGGCGGCGGCCAGGGACACCGGCCACGCCGATGAGCTGGTCGAGGCGATGCGGGCCGTCGACGGCGTCGAGATCGGCAAGGTGTCCGACCGGACGTTCCTGGTCCACCTCGGCGGCAAGCTGAAGATCGAGTCGAAGGTTCCGATCCGCAACCGCGACGACTTGTCCTTGATCTACACGCCAGGTGTGGCGCGCGTCTGCATGGCGATCGCGGACAACCCGGAGGACGCACGGCGGCTGACCATCAAGCGCAACACGGTGGCCGTCGTGACCGACGGCAGCGCGGTGCTCGGCCTGGGCAACATCGGGCCGCTGGCTGCTCTGCCGGTCATGGAGGGCAAGGCCGCGCTGTTCAAGCGGTTCGCCGATATCGACGCGTTCCCGATCTGCCTGGACACCCAGGACACCGAGGAGATCATCCGCACCGTCAAGGCGATCGCACCGGTGTTCGCCGGAATCAACCTCGAAGACATCTCGGCGCCCCGCTGCTTCGAGGTCGAGGCCCGACTGCGTGACGAGCTGGACATCCCGGTCTTCCACGACGACCAGCACGGCACCGCGATCGTCACGCTGGCCGCGCTGCGCAACGCGCTGCGCGTGGTCGACAAGGAGCTGGCCGACGTCCGCATCGTGATGAGCGGTGCAGGCGCGGCCGGCACCGCGATCCTCAAGCTGCTGCTGCACGCCGGCGCTCGCGACGTGGTCGTCGCCGACATCAACGGTGTCGTGCACAGCGACCGCGAAGACGTACGCGACGGAGCCCATGGCCACCTGACCTGGACGGCTGAGCACACCAACCCGAGAGGTCAGTCCGGGACATTGAAGGATGCCTTGGTCGGTGCCGATGTCTTCATCGGGGTGTCGGCGCCAAACCTGTTGCAGGGCAAGGACATTGGCACGATGGCCGACGACGCGATCGTGTTCGCGCTCGCTAATCCAGTGCCCGAGGTCGATCCGGCTGAGGCAGGCAAGTACGCCGCTGTCGTCGCCACCGGACGCAGCGACTCGGCCAACCAGATCAACAACGTGCTCGTCTTCCCGGGCGTCTTCCGTGGCCTGCTCGATGCAGCAGCGACCAAGGTCTCGGAGAAGGTCATGATCGCCGCGGCGAACGCGCTGTCGGAGACGGTGTCGGCAGACGAGCTCAACCCGGCGTACATCGTGCCCAGCGTCTTCCACCCCGACGTGGCGAAGGTCGTCGCACGCGCAGTCGCTGACGCGGCTCGCGCAGAGAAGGAAGAGTCCGACAGCTGATCCAAGCGGGGCAGACGCGACCGTCGATGGCGGTCGCAGTCCTGATTCCGCGGTGAATCGTGGCGGATATCACCCGAATCGTCGCCCGCGAGGCCTGGATGTGGTTCTTTACCACACGCTGAGGCCGCTATGCTTGCCGTTCACCTAGTACGCGATCTTGCGTTCCCCTTCTTGAGCGCCGAGATCACACGATGCCGCCTGAGCGGGCCCACGATGAGGCCCGGCTCCGACAACGATGCGGCCGGTACTCAAGTCGAAGCGAGAACGAAGTGAAGTCATCTCACCGTGGGCAAAGCCCTGCCCAGAACCAGAAGAAGGCGCGCTGGTCGCGCGTTCAGAAGGTCGAAGCGCAGCGCGCTGCCGTGCGCAAGCAGGTCAAGCAGACCCGGTCCGAGGCGGCCGGCTCCGACCAGCCCCGTCGCGACGATCGCCCCCGCAACAACGAGCGCTCCTACGAGCGTCGTGACCGCGACGACCGGCGTCCGCCGCGTGGTCGCGATGACCGTGGTGGATACCAGGGCAACCGTGACGGCGACAGCCGCACGGGTGGTTACCAGGGCAACCGGTCCGGCGGGTACCAGGGCAACCGAGACCGCGACGACCGCGGTGGTTACCAGGGCAACCGAGACCGCAATGACCGTGGTGGTTACCAGGGCAACCGGACCGGTGGATACCAGGGCAACCGTGACGGCGACAACCGCACGGGCGGCTACCAGGGCAACCGGGACCGTAACGATCGCGGCGGCTATCAGGGCAACCGGACCGGTGGCTACCAGGGCAACCGTGACGGCGACAACCGCACGGGCGGCTATCAGGGCAATCGGACCGGTGGCTATCAGGGCAACCGTGACCGGGACGACCGCACGGGCGGCTACCAGGGCAACCGGGACCGTAACGACCGTGGCGGCTATCAGGGCAACCGTGACGGCGACAACCGCACGGGCGGCTACCAGGGCAATCGGACCGGTGGCTATCAGGGCAACCGCGACCGCAATGACCGTGGCGGCTACCAGGGCAACCGTGATGACCGTGGTGGATACCAGGGCAACCGCGACCGAGACAACCGGTCCGGCGGGTACCAAGGCAACCGAGACAACCGGACCGGTGGCTACCAGGGCAACCGGGATGACCGCGGTGGCTATCAGGGCAACCGCGACCGCTCGACCCAGCGACCGTCGTACGACCGTCAGCAGGCCCCTCGACGCGATGACGCGGTCGAGGCCACCGTCGAGGCGGCTGACACCTCAGCTGTCGAGGCGACGAACGATGCGGTCAACGTGACCGTGGACTCGGTCGAGGAGGCCACGGACATGCAGACAGAGACCATGTCGACAGAGACGGTGCCAGCAGAGACGGTGCCAGCAGAGACGGTGCCGACCGAGACCGTGCAGGCGGACGAGTCCGAGGGCACCGAGCCGATCGCGACCACCTTCGCCGAGCTGGGCCTGCCCGACGCCCTGACCGAGCGGCTGGCCCGCGACGGCATTACCGCACCGTTCCCGATCCAGGCCGCGACGATCCCGGACGCGATGGCCGGCAAGGACGTGCTCGGCCGAGGCCGTACGGGCTCCGGCAAGACGCTCTCCTTCGGCCTGCCGACACTGGCTCGCCTGGCTGCGGGTGGCAAGGCGCGCCCGGGTCAGCCGCGTGCCATCGTGCTCACTCCGACCCGTGAGCTCGCGATGCAGATCAGCGACGCGCTCCAGCCCCTGGTGCACGTCGTCGGGCTGCGGCACAAGCTGGTGGCCGGCGGTATGCCGTACGAGCCGCAGCTGCAGGCCCTGGATCGCGGTCTCGACCTGCTGATCGCGACCCCCGGCCGCCTGATGGATCTGATGGAGCGCGGCGCCGCAGACCTGTCTCGGGTCGAGGTCGCCATCCTCGACGAGGCCGACCACATGGCCGAGATGGGGTTCCTTGAGGCCATCACCGAGATCCTGGACCAGGTGCCGGAGGGCGGCCAGCGGCTGCTCTTCTCAGCGACGTTGGACCGCGGGATCGACGGAATCGTCGATCGCTACCTCGTCGACCCGGTCACCCACTCGACGGACGACGCGCAGGCCTCGGTGGCCACGATGGTCCACCACGCGCTGCTGATCGAGCCGCGCGACAAGAAGGCTGTCATCGCGGAGGTCGCCAACCGTGAGGGCCGGACCGTGGTGTTCTGCCGCACCAAGCTGGGCGCCGACCGCGTAGCCGGCGAGCTGCGCGACCTCGGTGTCGTGGCAGCCGCACTGCACGGTGGCCTCAACCAGGGACAGCGCAACAAGGTGCTGTCGGCGTTCAAGGACGGCCGGGTGCCCGTGCTCGTCGCGACCGATGTCGCGGCCCGCGGTATCCACGTCGACGACGTGGGCGTCGTGCTCCAGGTCGACCCGCCGGCTGACCACAAGGACTACCTCCACCGTGCCGGACGCACGGCTCGCGCAGGCGAGAAGGGCACCGTCGTGACCCTCGCGCTGCCGCACCAGCGTCGGACCGTGCAGCGCCTGCTGGACGACGCGGGCGTCGGCGTACGTCTGCAGAAGGCCAACCCGGGTGACGCCGTGATCGCTGACGCCGGTGGTCGTACGCCCGAGGGCCGACCGATCACCGAGAGTGACCTGCACCGCCTCATCGCGCCGCCGCGTAGCGGTCGTCGTGAGGGCTACGGGCAGCGCTCGGGTGGTCGCCAGGGCGGCTACCGCGGGGGCCGTGACCGGGGTGGCTCGTCCTACCGCGGTCAGGGCGGTCCGCGACGCAGCCACCGCGACCGCTGAGCGGCAGGTCACAATAGCCCGGTGGAGGAACTGACCGGGAGGCTGCTGGTGGCTGCCCCTCGCGCGAGCGAGGAGCAACCCGTCGACGATGTCGAGGACGACGTCTTCGACCGCAGCGTCGTGCTCGTTCTGCACCACGACGACGAAGGCGCGCACGGCCTGGTCCTCAACCGGCCGCTCAGCGCCGAGGTCGATGCCGTCCTTCCCGGCTGGCAGCAGCACGTGGCGACACCGCAGTGCCTCTTCCAAGGCGGTCCGGTGTCCCTCGACTCCGCTCTAGGGCTTGTCTCGGTGCCGGGCGACGACACGTCGCTCGGCATCAAGCGGTTGTTCGGTGCGGTTGGTCTCGTTGACCTCGACGCGCCGCCCGTCGTCGTCATGCCCGAGGTCGCTGCGCTGCGCATCTTTGCCGGCTACACCGGCTGGAGCGGCGGACAGCTTGAGGGTGAGATCCGCCGCGGCTCATGGTTCGTCGTCGACGCCGAGGCGCGTGATGCCTTCACCGATGACCCCCGCGACCTGTGGGGCGACGTCCTGCGACGGCAGGCTGGGACCTTGCGGTTGGTCGCGAGCTTCCCGGTGGACCCGTCGCTCAACTGAGCTCGGCGACGTACGACTCAGACGAGATCTTCAGTGATCGGTCATGCCATCATGCAGCCATGACGACGGCAGGGGAGCTGTCACCGCGAGCGCAGGCCGTCTACGGCGAGCTCAGGAGCGGCGGCGAGGTGCCCATCTCGGGCCTGACGGACGACTCCGGGCCCGACGTAGACCTGGTCGTCAAAGAGCTGCTGGGCTCCGGCCTGGTCGAGGCGCCTGCGACCGGGGAGGTCCTCAGGTTGCGAGTGGGAAGCCACTCGGCGTTGCACGGTCTCCTCGCAACGCAGTCAGTCGCCTCCGTTGAGCGCTCTCTCCTCCAGGCCAGGCAGGCCCTCGACCAGGTGCTGAGCGCGGTGGCCCCGGCCGCCGTGGTGCCTGCGGCCAACCCCGGCCTGGAGCATGTCAGCGACCTGGATGTCGTACGTGAGCGGCTGCTCCAGGTGGTCCGTGGCACCCAGCGTGAGCTGCTCAACCTGCACGAGGGCCGCGCGCCCACGCCCGAGGAAGCAGCATCGGGCTCCTCAGAGGACGACGACATGCTGCGCCGTGGTGTCGCCTTCAGAACCGTCTGCCCTCAGCACTTTGTGCAGCACGAGTACATCCGCGCCGAGGTTGAGCGCACCGAGCAGCTCGGTGCAACGACTCGCTTCGCCGACTCCTTGCCGCACCGCTTGATCATCTCGGACCGGCGTCTGGCGATCCTGCCGACCGATCCGCCGGAGCTCGCGAAGGGCATGGTCTTCGTGACCGAACCGGCGCTCGTGAGGTGCCTGACCCAGCTCGCGCTGACCATCTTGCGGTCGGGCCGCACCCTCGAGGAGGCCATCGCCCTCCCCGACGATGGCCCCACCGAGCGTGAGCGCGAGGTCCTGCTGATGATGAGCTCCGGCCTGACCGACAGCGTGTCGGCCAAGCGGCTGTCCGTGACTGAGCGTCAGTTTCGACGCTATGTGGCACGGGTGATGGAGCGGCTGGGTGCAACGAGCCGGTTCCAGGCGGGCGTGCTGGCGGTCGAGCGCGGCTGGTTGTAGCCCGGTCTCCTCTGATGCCGGTCGGGCCGGCTACTTGTGCTTCTTGTACTTGTGCACCGGCGGCTTGTGCGGGTGCCCGACTGCACAAGCACCGCAGAAACCACCGATGTGGTTGGCCGGGACGACACGATGCTTGGTCACCGTCCCGGTCTGGCTGGGGGAGGCTTCACTGCGCTGCAGCTGGCCGACCAGCCCGAAGGACAGGACGCCGGTGGCGGCGAGAACGACGTACGCACGGGTCTTGTGACGCATGATGCTTCTCCTTCGACGTGAGGTACGGATGACAACACAGGCGGCGGGCTACAGGCGGTGCGAACTGGGCGAGATGTCCGGTTCCGGACCTCCACCGAAGGCGTTGACGTCCGAGAGCGGACCTTAGACGGGCCGATCGTTGTTCTCGCTCCTGTCGCGCCCGAGTCTGATCTCGCTGCAGCAAAACCGTTGCGGCTCAGGGGTTTCGACTCGAACGGAGATCATCATGAACAAGGTCCGCACCACCTTGGCCGCCGCAGCGGCCACAACGCTCGTGAGCGCAGTCCTGGTGGCTGGAATGGGCGAGTCGGCATCAGCGGCCACGACCGGTCGCGTCGACGTCGCCGCCGGCAACACACTCAGTATCCGAAACGCGCCGAGCGGCAACGCCGCCAAGGTCGGGTCGTACGCCGATGGGGCCTCCATCGCCATCACGTGCAAGGTGTCGGGCACGAGTCAGACGGGCACCTTCGGCACCACCAACCAGTGGGATCGCGTCGCCTCGGGCTACGTCTCGCACGCCTACGTCTCCTCGTCATCGGCCATTCCGGCCTGTACGACCGCCCCGCCGGCTCCGTCGGGCACCGCCGTGCAGAAGGCGGTTGTGGCCAAGGCGAAGTCCCTCGTCGGGAAGTACCCCTACGTCAAGAATCAGGGCGGCTACTACGGACCGACCAATGGCGGTTTCGACTGCTCGGGCCTCACGATGTACGCCTGGTACCAGGGCTCGGGCGGCCGGGTGAAGCTCACGCACTGGTCCAAGCAGCAGTACAACGAGGGTGCCAGCGTCCCGTTCAGCCAGCGTCAGCCCGGCGATCTGATGTTCAAGTCCGGCTCGGACGGCATCTATCACGTCGTCGTGTACGTCGGGAACAACCAGTACGTCGGCGCACAGTCTCCCTCGGACGGGATTCGCCTGATCAGCTTCAGCGGGGCGGTGCCGTCCGGATACCTGTCGACAGTCGTACGCCCGCGGTACTGACTGCGGCGCCGCACCTGCATCGCGGTGAGGCGGTGCCTGCCTAGACTTGGTGGCATGAGCACGCCTATCGACGACCCGAACCGCCCCTCCGCGCCCGAGGCGGAGCCGGGCGGTCCGCAGACCTCCACGGCCGTCCTGGAGCGTGAGCAGCTCCAGGACCAGGAGGCCGAGCCGGGCGATCACGAGCGGTTCTCGCACTACGTGCGCAAGGAGAAGATCCTCGAGAGCGCGATGTCCGGTGACCCCGTGACGGCGCTCTGCGGCAAGATCTGGGTCCCCGGTCGCGACCCCAAGAAGTTCCCGGTCTGCCCGACCTGCCAGGAGATCTACGACGGTCTGCGCGCGCCTCAAGACGGCGGCAAGTAGTCCGGGCCGTGGCGTGGCGAATCGATGGGCATGACGTCCCGTCAGTGGGCGGAGATGACGGCCACACTGTTGCGGTAGATCGAGCTCGGCACCCGCACGCCGCGGCGATGGTGATCTTGTCGATGTTGGCAACCGTTGCGCTCGGCACGATCTTTGCCCAGATCGGTGGCGGACTGATCGTTGCGCTCGTGCTTGCCTTCACGGTGCTGCGCAATACGGGACCATCGAGATGGTGGGTCGTTGCACTCGGCGGGTTGATGACCGTCTACGGCTTCTACCTGGTGGCCGCCTGACGTGATGTTCAGCACCAGGTCGTCCCACGCCGGGAGGGCCTGCGCTGCAATGTCATTCAGCCCGGCTACTGTGGCGCGCGATGAGCACCTCAGCCGCGTCGCACCTGTCGCCAGCGTTTCCGGAGCGAGCGGCCTGGGGCACTGCCAGCAAACTCCGCGCCTGGCAGGCGCAGGCGCTGCAGACCTACCTGGCTGAGGGTCCACGCGACTTCCTCGCAGTCGCCACACCGGGCGCCGGCAAGACGACTTACGCGCTGCGTGTGGCCACCGAGCTGCTGGGCGCGGGCATCGTCCAGCAGCTGACGATCGTGGCGCCGACCGAGCACCTCAAGACCCAGTGGGCGGACGCTGCGGCTCGGGTCGGCATCAACATCGACCCGAAGTTCACGAATGCACAAGAGGTGCACGCCGCGGACTACGACGGCGTCGCGGTGACCTACGCAGGCGTCGCCAGCCGGCCCTTGCTGCACCGCGCCCGCACCGAGTCGGTCCGCACTCTGGTGATCCTGGATGAGATCCACCACGGCGGCGACGCCAAGTCGTGGGGTGACGCGCTGCGTGAGGCGTTCGAGCCGGCGACCCGTCGGCTGTCACTGACCGGCACCCCGTTCCGCTCGGACACCAGCCCGATCCCGTTCGTCACCTACGCCGAGGACGAGCACGGCATCCGTCGCTCATCGAGCGACTACACCTACGGCTACGCCGAAGCACTGCGCGACGGCGTCGTCCGACCGGTGCTCTTCATGGCCTACGGCGGCAACATGCGCTGGCGCACCAGTGCCGGTGACGAGATCGCCGCGCGGCTCGGTGAGCCGATGACCAAGGACGCGACCGCCCAGGCCTGGCGTACGGCGCTGGACCCCAAGGGAGAGTGGATCCCGTCCGTGCTGCGGGCGGCGGACAAGCGGCTGTCGGAGGTACGCCGACACATGCCCGACGCGGGCGGCCTCGTCATCGCGTCCAACCAGACGGCAGCACGCTCGTACGCCCGCACGCTGGAGGACGTGACCGGCGAGAAGGCGACGGTCGTCCTGTCCGATGACGCCGGATCCTCCTCTCGCATCGAGAAATTCGCTGAGGACGACTCGCGCTGGATGGTCGCCGTACGCATGGTGTCCGAGGGCGTCGACGTCCCGCGGCTCGCGGTCGGTGTCTATGCGACGTCCACCTCTACGCCGCTGTTCTTCGCCCAGGCCGTGGGTCGTTTCGTACGCGCCCGTCGCCGTGGCGAGACGGCCTCCGTCTTTCTCCCGAGCGTCCCGCTCATCCTTGAGCACGCCAGCCGGATGGAGGACGAGCGCGACCACGCACTCGACCGGCCCAAGAAACCTGGCGAGGAGGAGTCGATCTGGTCCGAGGAGGAGGGCCTGCTCGCCGAGGCCAACCACGAGGAGAAGGCACTCGGCGGGGACGACCAGCTGTCCTTCGAGGCGCTGGAGTCGGACGCCGAGTTCGACCACGTGCTGTTCGATGCGCAGCAGTTCGGCCTCGGGGCCGAGGTCGGCAGCGACGACGAGCAGGAATACCTCGGCCTCCCGGGACTGCTCGAGCCCGACCAGATGACTCAGCTGCTGCGGCAGCGCCAGACCAAGCAGGCCAAGAGCGGTCGCAAGCGGCCAGTGGACGATGCTCCGATGGCTGCACACCGTGCGCTCGCGGCTCAGCGCAAGGAGCTCAACTCCCTCGTCGGCGCCTACGCCCGCAAGTCGGGCCAGGCGCACGCCACGATCCACAACGACCTGCGTACGTCCTGTGGCGGGCCGACGCTCGACCGCGCCTCGACAGAGCAGGTCACCGCGCGGATCGCCTTGATCAGGAAGTGGTTCGTCGGCCGGCGCTGAGCAGGACCGCAGCCGCGACGATGGCGCCGAGCCCACAGAGCACCGCCAGCACCCCGAAGACACGGACCGAGCCGCCCTGACGTGTCAGCCAGGCGCCTTCAACCGACAGGATGAGCCCGGCGAGGACTGCGAGACCCGGCCCTGAGGGTCGCCCGCGTGAGATCAGGATCGAGCCGCGTCGCCCGACAACGATCAGCACGACCTGGGTGAGCACGACCAGCCCCGCGACGATCACCCACTCCCTGTCCCCATCAGGAAGCGAAGGGCCGTCGATGCTGAGGCCGTACGAGAGGATGAACAGCGCCCAGAGGGCGACGCCGAGCAGGATGACCCCGCCGAAGTAGCCGCAGACCTGGGCAAAGACCGCGGCGGTCGTCCGCCAGGTCGGGCCGGACCGGGCCGGTGCGGTCGCTGACGGACCCTGCTCGTCCACGCGCTGCTCTCAACAGCTCGCGCGGAGGCGGACGACGACTGGCGCGCTGGAGCTGGGCATCAGCGAGCGGAGGTTGGTGGGCAGCCGCAGCCGGGCATCGACCTGAGGTGACAGGCGGTACGGCTGGCTGAGCAGCAATGGCCCGAGCGTCTGCCGTAGCCGGGACATCTCGGCTCGTACGGTCACGGCGCGCGTCGGGTCGGCGAACAGGTCATCAGCGAGGGCCGCTGCCGTGCGGCCGGTCGGCCCGGCATCGATCAGCGAGATCAGGATCTCAGCATGCCGCGGACTGAGGTCGTAGCGCCAGCTCCCGGTGGGGCCCGAGACCGCGAGATGGGGCGCGCCGCTGAGGTCGAGCAGCGCGCCGGTGGGCACCGCCTCCTGATCCGAGCCGAGCCGCAGCAGCCATCCGCCCGGCAGCGGTTCGGCGACTGCGGGCCCGAGTCCCGGCAGCCAGAGGCCGCCCTCGCCGACGGTGCTCGGCAGCATCACCCGGTCGGGGGCGGCGAGACCTGTCGCTGCCGCCACGTGGCCGGCCTGGTCCACGACGAGCGCCTGACCCGTGAGTCGCTCAAGCAGGCCGGCAGAGTCAGCCCGGAGACGGCCGAGCCGCGTCCGGTGCTGCTCGCGAACCTCCATCGCGCCCAGCCGTGCCGACATCTCAACCAGGGCCAGCTCCGCCGGGTGCATGGCCCGAGACGGACCGCTCACGTCGATGACGCCCAACGTGCGACCTGTCCACGGATCGCTGATCGGCGCGGCAGCACAGCCCCACTGCGTGTGCGACTCGACGTAGTGCTCACCGCCACGGATCTGCACCGGTGCGTTCAGCACGAGACAGGTGCCGATCGCGTTGGTGCCGACGTTGCCCTCGGTCCACGCCGAGCCGCTGACGAAGCCGAGCCGGTCGGCGAACCGGCGTACCTGCGAGCCACCCTGACGCCACAGCACCCGGCCCTCGCGGTCGGTGATCACGACGAGCTGGCCAGCGTCTACGACGGACTTCAGCGCTGACGTGAGGTGCGGCAGCAGCGGGAGCAAGCCACTCGTCGTACGCCGCTCCTCGATATCGGAACGGTCGAGAGGGGCGACCTCCGGGTTGGAGCCAGGGTCGAGTCCGCTGGCCCGCAGCCGTCGCCAGGAGGCTGCGATCTCAGGTCGGGCAGCGGCACCGTGGCCACCGGACAGTACGCGCTCGCGAGTGCGGCGCTGGGCCCGGTCCTGGTCGTCCACGCGTGCTCCTTCGCCTGCCCCGGAGGCGTCCGGCGGAACCCGGTGCAACGTCCTGCAACTCTTCCGCGGGCCGAGCCGAAGCGATGTGCTGCAGGTCACAGCCTAAGCGAGAGGAGATCGCGATGACCCAGACCGTGGATCAGGGAGTGGACGTCAGCACGGAGGACACAGCGCAGCCGCGGGACGCAGCCGCCTGGCTGGCCGCGCTCGAGAGCGCTCTCCGGGCCCAGGACGTACCAGCGGCTGCAGGCCTGTTCGCGACCGACTCCTACTGGCGCGACCTCGTCTCCTTCTCGTGGAACATCGTCACGGCCGAGGGCCGGGAGGGTGTCACCGACCTGCTCACCGAGACCGTGGCGCGTGCGACGCCGTCGGGCTTCGCGCTGAGCGAGCCGGCGGACGAGGCGGACGGTGTGACGACCGCGTGGTTCACTTTCGAGACCGCGGTCGGGCGAGGGCGCGGACTGGTCAGGCTGAAGGACGAGGACGGCCTGAAGGCGTGGACCTTCCTCACCACGATGTACGAGCTGAAGGACCACGAGGAGCCGCGCGGCACGGCCCGTCCCATGGGCGCCGAGCACGGCGCGAGCAAGGACCGGGTGACGTGGTCCGAGCGGCGTCAGCAGGAGGCGGAGGACCTCGGCAGCACGACCCAGCCGTACGTCCTCGTGATCGGCGGGGGTCAGGGTGGCATCGCCCTCGGTGCCCGGCTCCGGCAGCTCGGCGTACCAAGCCTCGTCATCGACAAGTACGCCCGCCCGGGAGACCAGTGGCGTGGCCGCTACAAGTCGCTGTGCCTGCACGACCCGGTCTGGTACGACCACCTGCCCTACCTGAAGTTCCCGGACAACTGGCCGGTCTTCGCACCCAAGGACAAGATCGCGGACTGGCTGGAGTCGTACACGAAGGTCATGGAGGTGCCGTACTGGTCGAGCACGCGGGCGACCAGCGCGACGTACTCCGAGGAGACGAAGGAATGGACGGTCACCGTCGAGCGCGACGGTCAGCCGCTCACGCTCCGGCCGAAGCAGCTCGTGCTCGCGACCGGGATGTCCGGTAAGCCGAACGTCCCGACCATCCCCGGGATGGACGAGTTCACCGGCGATCAGCACCACTCCTCGGCGCACCCCGGCCCGGATGCCTACACCGGCAAGCGCTGCGTGGTGATCGGCAGCAACAACTCGGCTTTCGACATCTGCGGCGCCCTGTGGGAGCACGGTGCCGACGTGACGATGGTCCAGCGCTCATCGACGCACATCGTCAAGAGCGCGAGCCTGATGGACATCGGGCTGGGTGACCTGTACTCCGAGCGGGCGGTTGACGCCGGGATGACCACGGAGAAGGCCGACCTCGTCTTCGCCTCCCTGCCGTACCGGATCATGCACGAGTTCCAGATCCCGCTGTACGACCAGATGCGCGAGCGGGACAAGGACTTCTACGACCGGATGACGAAGGCTGGCTTCGAATTGGACTGGGGCGACGACGGATCCGGGCTCTTCATGAAGTATCTGCGTCGAGGGTCGGGCTACTACATCGACGTCGGCGCGGCCGAGCTGGTCGCCGATGGCGAGGTCAAGCTCGCCCACGGCCAGGTCGACCACCTGACCGCAGACAGCGTGGTCCTCGCGGATGGGACGTCGCTGCCCGCAGACCTCGTGGTCTATGCGACCGGATACGGCTCGATGAACGGTTGGGCCGCTGAGCTCATCAACCAGGAGGTCGCGGACACGGTCGGCAAGGTCTGGGGTCTGGGCTCGGACACCACCAAGGACCCGGGTCCCTGGGAGGGCGAGCAGCGCAACATGTGGAAGCCCACCCAGCAGGAGGCGCTGTGGTTCCACGGCGGCAACCTGCACCAGTCGCGCCACTACTCGCTCTACCTCGCGCTCCAGCTGAAGGCGCGGCACGAGGGTTTGGAGACGCCGGTTTACGGACTTCAGGAGGTGCACCACACGTCCTGACGGCTACGTTGTCCCCGACGTGGCACCCTGCCGGTGCCGCCCAGAGGTGAGAGATGGTTCGCATGAGGGTTCAACAGGTCCTGGTGCCGACAGTGGTCACATTCGCAGCGGTCGGGTTTATGGCTCCGACAGCGAGCGCGAGCAATGCCTCGTCGTCGGTGAGCTATGGCGGGGTCGTCCGCGGCACGGCGAGCTGGACGGACGTCACCGACAACCTCTGCGTCACAGCGACCGGCGGCGACGGCATCAACATTGCCACCGCGAAGATCCGCCCGGCCAACGGGTCGGGGCCGTCCTTCACGATCTCGGACCTCACCGACACCTCCGGCGGGCAGTGCACCGGCAACCTCAGCATCCCCGAGGACCGCGCCTACATCCTCACGCTGCAGTGGGACAGCGAGGGCGGTGTAAGGCGTACGGCCACGCCGAAGAACTTCTACACCTGATCGGTCGGCGGACCGAGCCGATCACGGGTGGGTCTTGAAGGCGTCCACGATCATGTAGTCGCCGTCCTTCATGGTGCCGGTGAGCGTGTGGACGCCCGGTGGAAGACCGGTGATCGACACGACCGTGGCCTGGTAGACCCGGGTCGGCGTGGAGAAGCTCACGGTCTTGTACGCCTTGCCGTCGAGCACCAGGTCAACGTTGCCCTCGTCGGTGTTCGTCTGGCTGATCACGTCGACGCCGGTGCCGTTGAAGGTCAGGCTCCAGGTGTCGCCGACGTGCTGCGTCGCCCATATGTCGTCGAGGTACGACTTCGCGCCACCTGCTGACGTGCCTCGCCAGCCCCATCCGGACCCGGTGTAGACGACGCCGGAGATGTCGTTGAGCTGCTCGGGCTGCGAGGTCTTCTTCAGGTCGAGCGTGACGTCCTGCTGACCCCGCCGTACTCCGAGAGTGAGCGTGCCGCCCGGGGCGATCTTGTTGTACTCCCGCCAGAAGGTGTTCCGGTCGGTCGTGACGGCAGCCTGGTTGACCTTGAGGACGTCATCTCCCGTCTTGAGGCCGGCCTGGGCTGCGGCCGAGCCGGCCGGGACCTCGCTCAGGTAGAGGCCGATCGGCTCAGTCAGTCCCAAGGAGGACTGCACCGCCTTCGAGGGGATGTTGATCGCAGTCGCACCGAGGAACTTCTCGGGCTGGGCCTGCGGCGTGGTCGGGGCTGTGGCGCCCACATCCCGGTAGTCGATGACCGCCTTCGGAGGCACCTGCGCGCCAGGCGTACCGAACCCGTTCATAGCGAAGTTGCGGAAGCCCAACGCGATCGCCGGCGAGCTGGCACCGACCGTGAAGTCGTAGCTGTCAGCCGGATCCTTGGCGACGAACCCGGGATCGGCGACGGCCGAGCTCACGTCCATGCCGGCGGCCACCCATGGCGACGCCGGATCGATCGATGTCCCGTCGGAGGAGAGCCGGACGAGGCCGCTCCCATCAGGGTTCACCGAGACCGGCAGACCGCCGTTCCAGAACAGGTTTCGGTCGATCTGGTACTTCGCGGTCTTGGGGTCGTTCAGGACGTTGTTGTACGGCAGTCCGCCGAGGGTGATGTTGTGCTCGATCACGTCGCCGTCGTCGCTGTGGCTGACCTGTTCGTAGATCGATCCGTTGACCAGGATGTTGTTCTGCACCGTGCGGACGTAGCCGTCACGCAGCTTGATGCCGCCCTTCAGCACCAGGTTGTCCTTGACCACGTAGTTCGACGAGCCGTCGTCCAGGTCGATCGCCCAGTCGCCGTCGTGCCAGAACCGGTTGTGCTCGATGGTGATCGGTTCGAGGACATCCAGCTTCATCAGGTGCTTCGCCTGGCTGTCCGTGAGCTTTGTGCCCTTGCTTCCCTCGAACTCGGTGTCCGGTCCGAGCTGGTTGTTGCCGGCGCTGGCCCAGAAGCGGCTGCGTCCCCAGGCGTTGATCGAGCCGTTGTCACCGGTCGACTGGACGCAGTTGAACAGGTCGTTGTTCTTGATGTCGTGCCCGCCCCAGGTGCCGTCCTCGAAGTTCAGACACGCACGGGGGCTCCCGTCGATCGTGTTGCGATCGACGGTGACGTCACGGCTCATCGCGATGTTGATGCCCGAGGACTGCTTCTCGAACTGCCCCATGTCGTGCATCAGGTTGCCGGTGACCTGGATGTCGCGCGGGTAGTCATTGGTCTTGGGCCCAGGTTGTACGTCGTCGACGGCGACGTCGTCGTAGTAGTTGTGCGAGTAGTTGCGCACGGCCGATGAGGATCCGACGATCTGTACGTCGGTCGCGCCGTCCTGCTCGAAACGGTTGCCTCGGATGACGTCGTGGTCGCCATATCCGTCGATGAGGACGCCGTTGCCGCCGAGCTGGTCGAACATCGAGCCGGCGATCGTCACGCGGCGGGTGTTCTTCAGGTGCACGGCAGCCTTACGGACCACAGACCAGTCGCCCTTGGCCAGAGGCTCGAACGTCTCGCCGAACAGCGTGCGATGGGTGTGGGCGAAACGGAACCCGGAGAAAGCGATGTCGTGGGCTGGACGAGCACTGGAATCGCCGGTCACGGTGATCAGCTGATCCTGCTCGGCCGTCTGGACCGTGGCCTTGGCCGGGTCGATCCCCGCCGGCGGGTAGTAGCTGAGCTGACCTGTCGACCGGTCGTAGTGCCACTCGCCCGGAGCATCGAGCTCCTCCAGCACGTTCTCTGCCATGACCGGACCGACGCGTCCGGGGCCGCCACCGAGGCTGATCCCGCAGTCCTGGGGCCGGTTGTTGTCTCCCACGAAGTGCATGTCGAGCTTGTCGTTGGTGCGACCGCTCACCGTGAAGCCGAAGCTGCCCCAGTCTCCGCAGTGCATCGCACGAACGAGCGCGGTGTTCGGGTGTGCCCAGCCGGCCGATCTTGCCTGGAGGTCAGCCAACGACGTGGACCCTTCAAGTCGACTGGCCGAGCGGTCGTAGTTCGGATAGCGGGCCAGGATCTGGCGTTTGCCGTCGACGAACAGTCCGTCGAAGTCGAGCCCCTTGGGCACGTCGGCGGTGAGCACCTTGCTGCCGGGTGCCTTCGGTCGCCAGAGCGCATGCAGCTGCCGGCCTCCGCTCAGGGTCACGTTGGCGCCAGGTGCCGCCGCCCACGTAACCGGCCTCGAAGCGGTGCCGGAGTCGGCCTCGGTCAAGGACAGAGGCGAGCTCAGCTCGTACGTGCCGCCGGCGACCTGGACGCTCAACGCGCGGTTCCTGCCTTCGGCGCGGAGCACCTTGCGGACGGCCTGCTGAGCCCCGGCCAAGGTCGCGAGTGGCTTGCGAGCCGAGGTTCCTGGGTTGTGGTCGTTGCCGTGAGTGGAGACGTAGATCGTGACCCCGTGAGAGCCAGCGGAGCCGGGATCGGCCGACGGAGTGGCACCTGCGGTTGATCCCGCGAGGGCCATCGCCGACGCGGAGGCGATCGAACCGAGAAACAGGCGTCGCGGGCTGAGCGGGATTCTCATGGCTGTCCCTAAACATCCGATGACTGGGTTGGGAGCGGACGCTACTCCCGACTCAATGGCGCGTCAACGGAAGGGACGAAATCACTGGTGCATAGCGCTGTTCGCGAGGTAGCGCCGGCTGCGCGCCGTGCTGCCGCGCCGACGAGCCCGGCCAACCGGCGCTTTAAAGATCCAATGTTTGGCGGTGCCTTTGCAGGAAGACCGAGCCCGACGCGGGAGGCGTCGATGATCACCCTGCGCGTCGTTGGTCGGCACCCGCTGGAGGCCCGGAGACCGTTGTCTCCGGGCCGTTGCGTTTGCCTTACGGGTGCGCGCGGAGCGCTCCCACGAGGGCGCCGAGCGAACCGATGGCCACGACTGTGCGTACGACGTTCCAGCGAATCCATTTGTCCTCGAACAGCTTTCGCGCCTCCTCGATGGCCTTGGTCGCCTCCAGCTTGTCGTTCAGCGGGATGTTGATCCCGAACGTGATGGCGAGCGTGGCGGCGTACAGGACGACGGCGGCAATGAGCCAGGGGAGTGCTTCCTTGTGCGATCCGACCGCGACCACGACCAGAGCCAGGATGCCCAGCACGATCGGCCCGCCGAAGATGATGGCGAACCAGCCGTTGAGGATCTTGATGTTCATGCTGCGCATGGCCAGGACGAACGTGCGGTCGTCGGTGGCCGACAGCCCAGGCATCACCGCGATGCTGAAGGTGAGGTAGAGACCGGCCATCAGGCCCGTTGTCAGTGTGGTAGCGATGATCGCTGCCGTGCGGATGCTGTTCATGACTGGCTCCAGACTCCGTGCGCGGCCGCCTCGGCGACGACCTCACTGAAGGCTCGGGCGGGACGCCCCAGAGCCTGTTGTACGCCGTCGGCCGGCGTGCGGTTTCGGCCGTCGAGGATCTCCTCGAAGAGTGCTGCCAGACCCGCCGCGTCCTCCGTCGGGAGGCCGAGCTGCTCGAGGTCGGCGATGAACGCCTCTGGCGGCACCTGCTCGAATCTCACGGATCGCCCTGTCGCAGAAGCGATCTCAGCGGCGGCCTCGGTGAAGGAGACCGCGCTCGGCCCACTCACCTCGTACGTCTTGCCGCGGTGCCGCTCGTCTGTGAGAGCGGCCGTGACGACCGCCGCGATGTCGCCCGTGTCGGTGAACGGCTCGGGCATGTCAGCGGCTGGCAGGCTGATCACACCGCTCATGATGGCCGGATGGAACAGCCCTTCGGTGAAGTTCTGCGCAAAGACGGAGGCCGTGACGACAGTCCAGTCGAGGCCGCTGTCACGCAGCGCCTGCTCGGACTCGACCGCGCCGGGCTCGTTGCGACCGGACAGGAGCACGATGTGCTCCAGACCTTCCTCGCGGGCGATGGCGGCGATGCGAGCGATGGCCTGCGGTGCGCCGGGGAGCGCCAGGTCGGGCTGGTAGACGAGGTACGCCGCCCGCGCGCCTGAGAGGGCCGGCCGCCAGGTGCTCTCGTCGGTCCAGTCGAACGGGGTCTGCTCGGAGCGGCCGACGGGCCGTACGTCGACGCCCTGGCTGCTCAGAGCCTGGAGGACGTCGCGGCCGGTCTTGCCGCGCGGGCAGGTGATGACGACGGTGTGGGTGCGGGTCTGGGTCGTGGTGTCGGTGTTCATGAAGACCAGTGAAGTCGGCGAGAGCGAGACGAACCATGCCTCAAACTCTTGTCGACATACGTGATCGTCCTGCATCATCGACGTCATGGATCTCACCAGCGCCCTTCTCGCCGGCCCTCGGGCGCAGCGCGCCTTCGCTCTCAAGGTGTGCCTGGCCAGCGGGTGGCGACTACGCATCCAGGACGAGGCTGCGCTCTGCCTCGTGACACCCATGCGTGGTGAGGTCACCGTCCGGTTCGACGACGGCGAGACCGCGCGGGTCGGGGTCGGTGAGGTCGTCCTGGTGCGCGGCAACGATCACTACGACACCTACGACGACCCCGACGCACCCCAGCTCGCGGCGATCGACCCGAACGGCCAGTGCTTCGCACCCGACGGCACTCTGCTCAAGGACCAGCTCAGCCTCGGAGTCCGCACCTGGGGCGATGACCCGGACGGTCAGTCGGTCTTCGTCACGGCGAGCTACGCCGAGACCAACGAGGTCGGCAGCCGGCTGATGCTCGCGCTGCCCCGGCTCCTGGTGATCTCGGCCGACCGGCTGGAGTGGCCGGTCGTCTCGATGCTGCAGGCCGAGATGATCCGGACCGCTCCCGGTCAGGACGTGGTGATCGACCGGCTCCTGGACCTGCTGCTGATGGGCGTGCTGCGCGTCTGGGCGCAGGACAGCACTCACGAGGCGCCCGGGTGGGCGGGCGGTGGTGACGACGAGATCGTCCGTGCTGCGCTGGCCGCCATTCACCACAACCCGGCCGAGGCCTGGACCGTCGCGTCACTCGCGCGATTCACGGGAGTCTCCCGGGCCGTCCTGGCGCGGCGGTTCGCCGACGCGGTCGGTGAGCCGCCGATGGCGTACCTCACGCGCTGGCGGATTCAGCTGGCCGCGGACCTCCTCGTCGAGGAGTCGTCCACACTCCAACGCGTGGCGCGGGAGGTCGGCTACGCCTCGCCGTTCGGTCTGAGTGCGGCCTTCAAGCGAATCAAGGGGATGAGCCCTCAGCAGTTCCGTGATCGAGCCCGAGCAGAGCGCGCGGCGCGAGACGCTCAGACGGGTTGAGTGCGCGTCCGTCGAGCCACCCTGAGATGCTCGCCGCATGGCCTTGTGGGGACGCAGCAAGCGAAGCGCGCGGGACAGCCGCCAGACACAGATCGACGCCTTTTGGCAGTGGTGGTCGGACGAGGGGGCGCAGCAGTGCGCCTCGGCGCTCGGCGACGGCGGGCCAGAGCTGGTGAATGCGCTGCTGGCGCCCAAGGTCGACGAGATCGCGCGGGGACTGGCCTGGGAGGCAGGGCCTGGCAGCGAGGCCATCCACCAGCTGGTCGTCACTGCGGACGGTGATCCTGAGCTCCGCGCCGTGGCTCGCCGGTGGCTCACCACCGCCCCCGAGACGGACATCGTGTGGTGCTACGCCGATAGCCGTCAGCCGGCTGTGGACATCGATGAGGTCGAGATCGACCTCGAGGACCACCAGGTCCAGGCCGCTCAGGCGACGGTCGGCGTACGACGTCAGGGCGTTCGCGTCGACGTCACCGTCCACCATCCTGTGCTGCGCGATCTCGACGAGCCGCGTCGGGCGATGGCAGCGTTCCTGCTGCTGGACGCGGCGCTGGGGGAGGAGCAGACCGAGACCTGGATCGGTGAGCTGGTGCCGAGCCTGACCAAGCCGCTCGACGGGTTCGGGCTGCGCGGACTGATCTCGGTCGTCCGCGACCTGCGTGAGGAGTTCCGCGACGAGGACGGCAAACCGGTCTGGGTGACGCTCGAAGGCCAGGGATTTGCCGGCCCGGTTGTCGCGGTCGCGCAGGTTCCGTTGGCCGCCCCATCGGCGCCCGAGCTCGACACCTACGTCGCCGTCGTCGCGGAGTTCGCGGACCGCACGGAGGACGGCCTGCCTGGTGAGAAGTCAGTCGCGGCCCTGCAGCGTCTGGAGTCAGCGATCGCGGAGCGGCTCGGTGACTCAGGTCGCCTCGTCGCGCACGAGACGACTGGTGGGGCTCGTCGGCTGCACTGCTACGTCGACGGCACGGTCGAGGTCCCCGATCTCTCGGACGCCTGGGGCGAGGGCAAGCTCACCACCCACGTCGAGTACGACCCGGGTTGGAGCGCGGTCCAGCACTTGCGGGGCTAGCCGCGAGATCGGCGGCGGTCAGGCCGTACGCCGTCCGCCCGGCTCTCCCGGTCGTCGTCCGAGCCTGCAGCAGGGAGTGGAGGATCGCTGCCTCCGTGGCCTCGATGGTTGCCGTGAAGAGAGCGTCGAGCGTCGGGTCTGGCGGCGCTGCTGTCGGCTCCGCGCTGGAGAAGGCGATGGCGTAGTCACCACTGCCGTGCCGGTAGTCGGCGCCCAGGCGACCCATCGCGTACACCGCCCGTCGTGCCATGCGACCGAGCTGGCGCGCGTCGACGGGTGCATCGGTTGCGACCACGATCATGCACGAGTTGCCTTGAGCCTCAAGGTGATCCGACTGCTCGGCTGCGGCGGGCGGCTCGATGGCGCGACCACGAATCGTGAGAGTGCCGGAGAAGTTCGTCTGCACGAGCACGCCGACGACGTGATCGCCGCCGGCGCGGGACGCCGTGCCGATCCCGCCCTTGAAGCCGAGTGCGCGCATCCCGGTGCCTGCGCCGACCGCACCTTCTTCGGGCCGTGATCCAGTGGCGTTGTCGAGGGCGGCCAGCACGTGCTCCTCGCGGACGGGTCGCGTGCGGATGTCGGAGAGCCAGCCGTCGTTGCACTCGCCGACCACGGGATTCAGCGAGATCGTCGCCTCATGTCCGGGGCGGCGGAGCATCCACGTGACGAGAGCATCGGCGGCTCGGAAGGCGGACAGCGTCGAGGTCAGCACGATCGGGGTCTCCAGGTCCCCGAGCTCGCTGATCTGGGTGGCGCCAATCAGCTTGCCGTGGCCGTTGCCGACAAAAACGTTGCAGGGCAATGATTTTCGGCTCTCATCAAGCTGTCGGGGTACGACTGCTGTCACGCCCGAGTGGATCTCGCGGCCGTCGGTGACGGTGGTCTGGCCGACCTCTACACCGTCGACGTCGGTGATCGAGTCAGTCGCTCCAGCGGGGCAGGTGTGCGCAAGGAGCGCGTGGACATCCACGTCCGGGTGGTCAGCCATGTGCCCACGGTAGGTTGCGAGACGACGATGCCGGACCGAGGGAGCCTGCGACCTCGGCCGGAGGAGGAGTCTCGCCAAGAAGGACAGGTGACGCAGATGGCGCAGGAGCATCCGGCGACGTCCGATGTCGGCGGCGAGACATCGCAGACGATGGATCGCGGGCTCGAGGTTCTCGATCTGCTCGCGTCCGGTGACCACCCGCTGGGGATGACCGTGACCGAGCTGTCCGCGGCACTCGGCGTCGGACGTCCCGTCGTCTATCGCCTCGTCGCGTCCTTGATGCGGCACGACTTCGTGGTGCGTCGTGATGACGGCCGAATCCGGTTGGGGCTGGGCCTGATGCGGATGTCAGCATCCGTGCTCCCACTGCTGCGGGACACCGCGCTCCCGATCTTGCGGCGCCTGGCCGATGACCTGCAGGCAACGGCTCATCTGGCCGTGGTCGATCGTGGTGATGCGGTCGCGCTCGCGGTCGTCGAACCCAGTCGTTCCGACCTGCACGTGTCCTACCGGGTCGGCGCGCGTCATCCGCTCGATGCCGGTGCAGCGGGGCGCGCGATCCTCCTCGGGCGCGAGAGCGCGTCGGACGCGACCTTCGTGACGACGGACGGCGAGCTGCAGGCTGGGGCGCACGGACTCGCGGCGCCGGTGCTGGCCGTGCCCGGTCTGGAGGCGTCGATCGGCGTGGTGTCGTTGCGGGTGCTGGACGGCGATGTGGCAGGCCCGGCCGTGGTCAGGGCCGCCGAGGAGCTGGCGACCGACCTGACCTAGCGGGCTCGGTCCGTCGGTTGGCTTGCGGTCCACAACGACGCCAGCAACATCCGCCACGGCAACGTCCCATCGGGTGGGGCGTCGCGATTTGAGAAGGGGTAGTAGCGCACTGTGCACTGCCTCACGAGATGGGGCAGTGCACAGTGCGTCAGTAGGTGCCCGGTCTCGAACGTGTCCCAGGTGATGGGCAGATCTGAGACTCAGCCCGGACCGTGCGCGGCGAGCCAGGTCTCGGCTCGCCGCCGCGACGCGCGTGACAGCCATGCGTCCTGGACGACCTCGACGAGCTGGTCGCGCCTCAGCTCACCAATCCGGCTGCCGCGCAACAGAACTGAAGGATGCCCGTTGAAATGCGCAGTGGTGAACCACGGCGACGAAGGATCCTGGACGAGGGCTTCCTTGTCGTCAGGTGACGGGACCCAGAAGACGATGACGTCGTCGTACGGCTCACCCGTCCCGGGGTCGAACGCGTCCTTGCGCGGCGTGCGGAAGGAGAGGAAGGACTTGCCGCCGACCTGGTAGGCAACGGCGCCGCGCGACGAGGTCTCGCTGGTGACGTGGGGCATCGACTCGGCCGTGTCGTACACGTCCTGAAGTCGGGCTCTTCGCGCTGCCACGACGTCAGGCTACGACTGGGCTGCGGCCTGGACGAGGGGTTCGGTACGACGTGCCATCAGCTCCGCGAGGGCGATCACCGTGCTGGTGCGCGTGACGATCCCGGTGCTCACCACGAGGTCGATCACCCGCTGCAGGTCGGGGTTGTCCCGGGCCACCACGCGCACCATCAGGTCGCCGTCGCCCGTGATCGTGTGCACCTCCAGCACCTCCGGGATGCCGCGCAGGTGCTCCAAGAGGTCTTCGTGGCCGGACTGCTGTCGGATGGCCAGCGTGCAGAACGCGGTCACCGGATAGCCCAGCGCGTGCGGGTCCACGGTGGGCGCGAGCGAGCTGATCACACCGCGGCGCAGTAGCCGGTCGAGGCGGGCCTGGACGGTGCCGCGGGCGACGCCGAGCTCGCGGGAGGCGCCGAGCACGCCGATCTGTGGTCGCGTGGTCAGCAGGCTGATGAGTCGAGCATCCAGATCGTCCAGTGACTCCGGCGTTGACATGGACACAATGTACAGCGCTCGTGCGCGACGCCAGCGCAGTCTGCGCACTGTGACCAGCGATCGCTGCGACTGTTGCCGTGTGGCCGGAGCGGAGCCACAGTGACCCCATGACCGACACTCTGAATCTCACTCCGCAGGAGCGCGAGGCCGACCTCAACCTCGACCAGCTCAAGCAGCTGGTCGGTCTGGTCGAGTACGACGAGCAGAAGGACCCCTTCCCGGTGACGGGCTGGGACGCCATCGTCTTCGTCGTCGGCAACGCCACCCAGACGGCGCACTACTACCAGTCCGCGTGGGGCATGGAGCTGGTCGCCTACTCGGGTCCGGAGACCGGCAACCGTGACCACAAGTCGTTCGTGCTGAAGTCCGGGTCCATCCGTTTCGTCGTCAACGGCGCGGTCGATCCCGAGAGCCCGATGGTCGAGCACCACCGCAAGCATGGTGACGGTGTCGTCGACATCGCCCTCGAGGTGCCCGACGTCGACAAGTGCATCGCGCAGGCCAAGCAGGCCGGTGCGACCGTCGTCCGTGAGCCTGAGGACGTGACCGACGAGCACGGCACGATCCGTGTCGCGGCGATCGCGACGTACGGTGAGACCCGCCACACCCTGATCGACCGCAGCAAGTACGACGGCCCGTATCTGCCCGGATACCAGGCCTCTTCGTCGACTTTCGTCAAGCGCGAGGGTGAGCCCAAGCGGCTGTTCCAGGCGCTCGACCACATCGTCGGCAACGTCGAGCTCGGCAAGATGGACGAGTGGGTCGGGTTCTACAACCGCGTCATGGGCTTCGTGAACATGGCCGAGTTCGTCGGCGACGACATCGCCACCGACTACTCCGCGCTGATGTCCAAGGTCGTCTCCAACGGCAACCACCGGGTGAAGTTCCCGCTCAACGAGCCGGCGCCGGCAAAGAAGAAGTCGCAGATCGATGAATACCTCGAGTTCTACCGCGGCGCCGGTGCCCAGCACCTCGCGGTGGCGACGGGCGACATCCTCGCGAGCGTGGATGCGCTGCGTGCCAACGGTGTTGAGTTCCTCGACACCCCGGACTCCTACTACGAGGACGACGAGCTGCGGGCTCGCATCGGTGAGGTGCGCGTACCCGTCGATGAGCTGCAGAAGCGCGGCATCCTCGTCGACCGGGACGAGGACGGCTACCTGCTGCAGATCTTCACCAAGCCGCTGGGTGACCGCCCGACGGTGTTCTTCGAGCTGATCGAGCGACACGGCTCGCTGGGCTTCGGCAAGGGAAACTTCAAGGCGCTCTTCGAGGCGATCGAGCGCGAGCAGGACCGACGCGGCAACCTGTGAACGTCCAGATGACGATTTCTGAGACGCGCTGACGGAGGGCCCGAGAGCCCCGGAATCACGCGGTAGCAGCGCCTTTCACGCCGAGCGGCGTACCCGACACGGGTACGCCGCTCGGTTGCGCTCAGGCGCTCGTGATGGAACGGTGCTGAGCCGGAGACTCCGGTGTACGGTGTCTGATTGTCGACAATTACTGAAGCAGAAGTAGCTCACCACCGGCTCGGGACGGAAGAGAGATACCCATGTCAAGCGAGAGTCCGACGACAGTCGAGGAGGTGCCGCCGAACATCCTCCACCGGGCGATCGGCGCATCCGCGATTGGTAACGCGGTCGAGTGGTTCGACTACGGCGTCTACGCCTACATGACCACGCACATCGCGAAGTCGCTGTTCCCAGAGGGCGACGACGCGGTGTTCTTCACCCTCATCGGTTTTGCCGTGTCGTTCCTGATCCGCCCGATCGGTGGCCTCTTCTGGGGTCCGCTGGGCGACAAGATCGGCCGCAAGCGCGTCCTGGCGATGACGATCATCCTGATGGCCGGCTCCACGCTGTGCGTCGGTCTGATCCCGAGCTACTCGACGATCGGCTGGTTCGCGCCAGTCATGCTCTACCTGCTGCGGATGATCCAGGGCTTCTCGGCCGGTGGTGAGTACGGCGGCGCGGCGACCTTCATGGCGGAGTACGCCCCCGATAAGAAGCGCGGGTTCTACGGCAGCTTCCTCGAGGTCGGCACCCTCGCCGGCTTCACGCTCGGCAACGGCATCGCGCTGATCCTGGTGCACACCCTGAACGACAGCCAGCTGGCTGACTGGGGCTGGCGCATCCCGTTCATGGTTGCAGCGCCGCTGGGTCTGATCGGTATGTACCTCCGAAGCAAGATGGAGGACACGCCCGTCTTCCGGGAGCTGGAGGCCAAGAACGAGACCGAGGAGATGGTGAAGGGTGTCTTCAAGGACCTGATCACCAAGTACACCCGCCCGATCCTGACGCTGTTCGGTCTGGTTATCGCGCTCAACGTCGTCAACTACACCCTGCTCAGCTACACGCCGACCTATCTGCAGGGCACGATCGACATGAGCGAGGACGACGCGCTGCTCGTGCCGTTCTTCGGTCAGATCGCCATGCTCCTGACGCTGCCGTTCTTCGGCGCACTGTCGGATCGCATCGGGCGGCGGCCGATGTGGCTGTTCTCGTGCGCGGCGCTCATCATCGCGATCATCCCGATGTACAAGCTGATGGGCACCAACCTGACCGGCGCGATCATCGCGTTCGCGGTCATCGGGCTGCTCTACTGCCCGCAGCTCGCCACCATTTCGGCGACCTTCCCTGCGATGTTCCCGACCATCGTGCGGTTTGCCGGAGTCGCCATCGGGTACAACGTGGCGACATCGGTCTTCGGTGGTTCGGCGCCGTCGATCAACGAGTGGCTGATCGACAAGACCGGTGACAACCTGTGGCCGGCGTACTACATGGTCGCTGCCTGCATCATCGGCATCGTCGCGGCGTACTTCCTCATCGAGACGAAGGGTCATTCCTTGCGCGGGACCGAGGTGCCGGGCACCCCTGAAGCTGCCGAGGAGCAGAGGCAGCTCGCCGCCGAGGCAGCCCGCTAGCTCACGCTCCACGTACGACGGCCGGTCACCTCGCGGGGTGACCGGCCGTCGTACGTATCGCGTTGTGGCTCATGGCTTTTCGACGTGAGCGGCATGCGCGGCCTGGATGTCCGGGACGTGCTCCTCGGCCCAGGCGCGGACGGCGCTCAGCGGCACGAGCAGGGACCGTCCGAGCTCGGTCAGCTCGTACTCGACGCGAGGCGGGCTCTCGTCGTACGAGGTTCGCTGGATCAGCCCGTCGTGCTCGAGGGCTCGCAGCGTCTCGGTGAGCACCTTGGGGGTGATGCCCTGGATGTGCGCCTTGAGCTCGGTGAACCGCATCGGTCCGCCCTCGAGTGCATTGACGACGAACACCGTCCACCGAGCGCCGATGCGGTGCAGGACCGTCCGGCTCGGACACGTCGCGGCCATCACGTTGTACGCCTTGCCCATGGGTCTCCCGTCGGTATCGTTGAAGGTACCGGTTTCAAAAGCATACCGTCCTTCTCGACGGGCCCGACCCGGGCCCGAAGACGAGAGAGGACGTGCCATGACGCACGCAGCAGATCTGACCGGACAACGGGTGCTCATCGTGGGCGGATCACGCTTCATCGGAGCCGAGCTCGCCCGGCGCGCAGCGTCGTTGGGCGCCGAGGTCGTCATCGGTGCGCGCGACCTCGACCGTGCGACGGAGGTCGCGGATGCGCTCCCCGGTGGCGCGGGCAAGGTCGTACGCATCGACGTGCTCGAGGAGAGCACGATCGCGGCTGCCGCCGCTGACATCGGCGAGGTCGACCACGTCATCGTGACGGCCGCTGCGCACCATGACGTGCCGGTCGCCGAGCTGGAGCATGACAAGGTCGTGGCGGCCTTCGAGGCCAAGGTCATCGGACCGCTCATGCTGGCCAAGCACTTCGCTCCGCGGATGCGCGCCGGCGGTTCGTTCGTCCTCTTCTCGGGCATCGTCGGGTGGAAGCCCGGCCCCGGCTCGACGGTCAAGGGCATCACCAACGGGGCGGTGGCGTACGCCGCCGCGCACCTGGCCGCCAACCTCTCGCCCCTGCGCGTGAACGCGATCGCACCCGGCGTCGTCGACTCGGGCACGTGGGACGAGAAGGTCGGCGACAAGGCCGCTTTCCTGAGCCGGGCCGGCGAGCACACGCTCGTCGGACGGTACGGCGAGATGGCCGACATCGCCGACGCCGCGATGTGGCTCCTCACCGCCGGCTACGTCACCGGTGAGGTGATCCACATCGACGGTGGCGGCCGTCGCGTGGCCTGAGCGACCGAGGTCAGAGGACGGCGTCGATCGTCTCGGCCCACAGGCCGGCGGCCTCGTCGACCTCCTGCTCGGAGACGACCAGCGCCGGGATGAATCGGACGACCTGGCTCCACGCGCCGCAGGTGAGCAGCAGGAGGCCACGCTTGGCGGCCTCCTGCTGGGCCTTCGCGGCTGTGGATCCGTCGGGGTTGCCGTCGGCGTCGCGGAACTCGTTGCCGATCATCAGCCCGAGACCGCGTACGTCGACGATCTCGTCGTGCTTGTCGGCGACCTGCTGGAGGCCTTCCTTGAGCTGGGCGCCGCGAGCGGCGGAGTTCTCGACGAGCTTCTCTTCCTGGATGACGTCCAGGGTCGCGATGGCAGCGGCGCACGCGACCGCGTTGGCGCCGTAGGTGCCGCCCTGCGAGCCGGGCCAGGCCTTCTCCATGAGTGCGTTGGAGGCTGCGATCGCGGACAGCGGGAAGCCGGAGGCAAGCCCCTTGGCCGTGACGAGGATGTCGGCCTTGGCGTCGAAGTGGTCGCCGCCCCAGAACTTCCCGGTGCGACCCCAGCCGGTCTGGACCTCGTCGAGCACGAGCAGGATGCCGTGCTTGTCCGCGCGCTCGCGCAGGCCGGCGAGGAACTCGGTGCTGGCGGGCACGTAGCCGCCCTCGCCGAGCACCGGCTCGACGAAGAACGCCGCGGTGTCGTTGGGCGCCGACAGCGTCTGCAGCGTGTAGTCCAGCTGCTTCAGCGCGAAGGCGGTGGTCTCCTCCTGGCTCCAGCCGAAGTGGCCGGGGTCGGGGAACGGCGACACCTGGACGCCGGCCATCAGTGGCGAGAACCCGCTGCGGAACTTCGTGCCGGACGACGTCATGGACGCCGCCGCGACCGTACGACCGTGGAAGCCTCCGTGGAAGACGATCACGTTGGATCGGCCGGTCGCCTGACGAGCCAGGCGGAGCGCGGCCTCGATCGCCTCGGAGCCGGAGTTGGCGAAGAACGCGCGGTCAAGGCCCTGGGGGAGCACCTCGCTGAGGCGGTCGACCAAGGTGAGCAGGGGCTGGTGCATCACCGTCGTGTACTGCCCGTGGATCAGCTTGCCGACCTGCTCCTGAGCAGCGGCGACGACCTTCGGGTGGCAGTGCCCGGTGCTCGTGACGCCGATCCCGGCCGTGAAGTCGAGGTATCGCCGACCGTCTGCGTCGTAAAGGTTGACGCCCTCGCCATGAGTGGCGACCACGGGGGTCGCCTGCTTGAGCACCGGTGACAGCTGTGCCATCTCGCTTCTCCTCGTCGGCTGATCGTGCTGATTGAATCTGGCTGCTAGATTGTAGACAATCTGACTATGGCATGGAACAGCACGGTGCGCGAGAGGACGGCATGACCATCACTGCAGCAAAGTCGTTGACCGACAATGAGATTCGCGTCCTGAACGACGTGCACAAAGAGCTCCTGATCGGTGGGCAGTGGAGCGCGGCCGACAGTGATGCGACCTTCGAGGTGCTGGACCCGTCGACCGGCGCCGTGCTGGCAGAGGTGGCCGATGCGTCACCGGCTGACGGACAGCGCGCCCTGGACGCGGCCGTCGAGGCGCAGGCCGCGTTCGCCGCGACGACGCCGCGAGAGCGCTACGACATCCTCATGAAGGCGTACGGCCTGCTGCACGAGCGGATCGACGACCTCGCGCTGCTGATGACCCTGGAGATGGGCAAGCCGCTGGCAGAGGCGAAGGGCGAGATCACCTACGCCGCAGAGTTCTTCCGGCACTTCGCGTTCGAGGCACTGCGCATCGACGGTGGCTACCAGACGGCGCCGGCCGGGGGAGCGCGCTTCCTGATCTCCAAGCAGCCGGTCGGGCCGTGCCTGCTGATCACGCCGTGGAACTTCCCGATGGCAATGGGCACTCGCAAGATCGGTCCCGCGATCGCCGCGGGCTGCACGAGCGTGATCAAGCCTGCTCACCAGACGCCGCTGTCGATGCTCGCGCTCGGCGCGATCCTCACGGAGGCGGGTGTGCCCGACGGCGTCGTCAACATCGTCACCTGCATGAACGCCGGCGACGTGATGGAGCCGCTCATCAAGTCGGGCAAGGCACGCAAGCTGTCCTTCACCGGCTCGACCAAGGTCGGCAAGGTGCTGCTCGAGCAGTGCGCGGACAAGGTGCTGCGCACCTCGATGGAGCTCGGTGGCAACGCGCCGTTCATCGTGTTCGAGGACGCCGACATGGACGAGGCGGTCAAGGGTGCGATGGCCGCCAAGATGCGCAACATGGGTGAGGCGTGCACCGCGGCCAACCGAATCTTCGTGCACGAGAACGTGATTGACGAGTTCGGCAAGCGACTGTCACAGGCGATGAGCGAGCTCAAGGTTGGACGCGGCACCGAGGACGGCGTCCAGGTCGGACCGCTGATCGACGAGGCGGGCCGGCAGAAGGTCATCGATCTGCTCGAGGATGCGACCGCGCGCGGCGCCACCGTGCTGACCGGGGGAGATGCGCCCGACGGAGACGGGTTCTTCTTCACGCCGACGGTACTGACCGGCGTACCTCACGATGCACGGATGACCTCCGAGGAGATCTTCGGACCGGTCGCGCCGCTGACTCCCTTCACGACGGAGAAGGAGGTCGTCGCGGCCGCCAACGACACGCCGTACGGCCTCGTGTCCTACGTCTTCACCAACGACCTGCGGCGTGCGCTGCGGGTCGCCGAGGCGATCGAGTCGGGCATGGTCGGCCTCAACCAGGGCGTCGTGTCCAACCCGGCGGCACCGTTCGGTGGCATCAAGGAGTCCGGCCTGGGCCGCGAGGGCGGCAGCGTCGGCATCGATGAGTTCCTCGAGGTGAAGTACATCGGCATCGCCCTCTGAGGCGGCAACCTGCCAGTGCCGGGGTGTCAGTCGGCGCGCAGGCGTTTCAGGGCGTCGTGCATGTGCGCCACCAGCAGCTTGTCGGTCAGTCGCGGCTTGCGGTCGACGAACGACTGGGCGATGGCCCGGTGCTCCTCGATGCGCGCCTCGTGGCTGCCGTAGGTCGCCTTCAGCGCGTTCAGGCACATGCGGGTCTCGGTGAGCAGCGTGCCGTGCATCTGCGCGAGCCGAGGACTCTGCGACAGCTCGACCAGCACCTCGTGGAACTCCCGGTCGACGTCGGCCACGCCGGACTCGTCCCCGGCTGCGCCGCGCTCTCGCATCTCGTCGATGACGGCTAGCAGCCGTGCACCGCTGCCGACGGGATCCAGCACATGCACCTGCTCGGCCGCGGCCCGCTCGACGGCCTGCCGAGCGATGTACATGTCGCGCACGCGGTCAGGCGTCATCTCGATGACGAAGAGCCCGCGGTTGCGGATCGCGAGGAGCAGACCCTCCTGGGTCAGTCGCTGCAGCCCTTCGCGCAGCGGGCCCCTGCTGACGCCGAGCTGTGCGGCCAGCTCGATCTCGGTCAGCTGTGCGCCGGGCGGGATGTCGCCCACCGCGATGGCCTCACGAACACTGTCGGCGACCATGCTGGCCGTCGACTCCTGTGCCACGGGTTGAAGCACCCTTCGTAGCTGTGCCTGCGACATGCCCCTCAACTCCTCGCTCGGAACAGTGTGCCCAGTCCGTCGATCTGAGTGCTCGCGCCGAGTAGGTCAAGACCTTTCCACACGGTGACCTGGTTGGCCGTGAGTACCGTTGTCCCCGTGGCGTGTTCGAGCTCGTCGAGCCACTCCAGCGTGTGCATCGCGGTGTCCGGGACGAGGATCGCGTCGGGCTCGCCGGTCCGGTCCGCACCCTGCACGAGGCGTACGACGTCGTCCCGTCCCAGCGTGCCGACCTCGGCAGCCGTGATGATCCCGTGGCTGCCCATCGCGGTCACGTCCACGCCGCCTGCCTGCAGCAGGCTGACGAAGTGCTCGGCGACGTCCTGCGGGTACGACGCCGCCACCGTGACCTTTCGCGCACCGACAGCGTGGCATGCGTCGACGAACGCCAACGACGTCGAAGAGGTGGGAAGCCCTGTCACCTCGGCCAGCCGGCGTACCTGCTCATGCGCGCCGTCCCAACCGAATACGAAAGAGCCGGACGTGCACGCCCACATCACTGCGTCCGGGTCGTGCTCCTTCGTCAGCGTGCGCGCGCCCTCGGCGAGACGGTCGTCGCCACCGAGGTCGAGCAGGGCGTCCACGCGGTGCGCGTCCTCGCCGACGGACGTATGCACCAGCGGCAGCTCGACGGGCTCGCCCGCCCGATCGGCCAGGCGGCTCTGCAGGGCAGGGAAGTCGTCCTCGGCGCTGTGGCCGGGGTAGAGCAGTCCAACGCGGGGCATCGGTTCTCCGATCTCAGTCAGGTGAGCAGGCGAAGGGCGGCGAGGGCATAGGTACGGGCAGCGGTCACGAGCTCGTCGACACCGACCGACTCGTCGGGTCGGTGCGCCTGATCGTTGATCGATCCAGGGCCGAGCACGATGACCGGGACGTGCCAGTCGCGGGCGATGAAGCCCCCGTCGCAGGCAGCAGTCCAGCCACCGAGCGGGTGACCCGGCCCGCCGGCCGCAGCGAGGGCGCCGTCGACCGCTAGGACGAACGAATCATCCTGCGGCGTCTCGAAACCCGGCATGTCCATCGGCATCTCGACGTCGACACTCAGGCCGTCGCGTTCGAGATGCAGTCCGTCCACGCGGGTCTGGATGGACGTCAGCACGTCGGCGGGCACCTCATCGGGCAGCAGGCGACGATCGCAGTGGATCGTGGCGCTTGCCGGCACGATGGATGCGCCGTGTCCGCCTTCGATGCGACCGACGTTCCACGTCACCGGGCCGACGAGCGGATGCGCGTCGGAGGCGGCCCCCTCGTGCCACTGACGCAGCGACTCCACGACGCGGGCCGCGCCGTAGATGGCGTTGCGCCCGTCGTCCGGCCGACCGGCATGCGCGGCGACGCCGTGGACCGTGATCCTCACGTAGGCATCGCCACGCGCGGCGACGATCGTCTGCAGGTCGGTCGGCTCGGCGGTGATGCACCCGAGGTAGTCGCGCGGCTGAGGCTGGGCAACGACATGACGTACGCCGATGCCCGTCGACTCCTCGTCGACCGTCGCGGCCAGCTCGATGGGGCCGGTCAGTCGTACGCCGGCCGCCTGGGTTGCGCGCTGCACCGCGGCCATCGCAACCACCGCGGCCGCCAGACCGCCCTTCATGTCGGTCGTGCCGCGGCCGTAGACCCGACCATCGCGAAGCAGGCCGCCGAACGGATCCACGGTCCAGTCGTCGCCGAGTGGCACCACGTCGGTGTGCCCGAGCAGCAGCAGCCCCGGGCCGTTGTCGTGACCGGTGGTGAGGGCGTGGACGTTGTCGCGGTCGGGCGCGGCCGGGCTGGTGCTGACGTCGAGGCCGAGCTCGCGGCAGATGGCGACGAGCGCGGCGACGGTCTCGGCCTCTTCGCCGGGCGGGTTCTGGCCGACAGCCTGGACGAGGCGTTGGGTGAGCCGGACAACCTCGCCGTCGTCGATGAGCGCGAGTACAGCAGTTTCGAGAGCCGAGAGTGGCTGTGCGGCAAGCGAATCCGTGCGCGTGGTGCCCATCAGGAAGTGACCTTGTCGACGGCACGACGCAGCCGTTCGACGCCCTCGTGAATGCGCTTGGGAGTGGTCGCCGCGAAGCACACCCGCAGCGCGTGTGGGAACTGCTTGCTCGGCGAGAAGGCGTTGCCGGGAATGAAGGCGACACCCTCGGCGAGCGCCACTTCGAAGAGCCGCTCGGTGTCGACCTCCGGACCGAACGTGACCCAGAGGAAGAAGCCACCCTCCGGGTCGGTCCAGCGGGCCTCGCCGCCGAAGTGCTCGGTCAGTGCCGCCTGCATGGCCTCCTTGCGAGCCCGGTAGACCGCACGCTGGGTCGTCAGGTGCTCGTTGAGGTGTCCGCCGCGCAGGAAGCCGGCGATCAGGCGCTGCATCGGCAGATTGGTGCAGGTGTCCATCGCCTGCTTGGCGTTGATGAGGAGCTGCTGGAGCTCGGGCGCCGCGTCCACCCATCCGACACGCAGACCCGGCGCCATGATCTTGGAGAAGGTCCGGACGGACAGCACGAGCGGGTCGCCAGCGGCCAGCTCGTGCAGCGACGGCACGGCATCCCCGGCGAAGCGCAGCATGCCGTACGGGTCGTCGTCGATGACCAGGCTGCCCCAGCGGTTGGCCAGCTCGAGGAGGCGGTGCCGGCGCTCGAGCGTCATGGAGGCGCCGGACGGGTTCTGGAAGGTCGGGATCGTGTAGATCACCTTGGGTGGCCGGCCGCTGCCGATCATCTCCTCCAGCCGGTCCACCTGCATGCCCTCGGCATCGACCGGCACCTCTAGAAGGTCCGCCTGGTACGACAGCGCGGTCGCCGATCCGTTGGTGTAGGTGGGAGATTCGACCACCACGAGATCTCCCGGATCGACGAACAGCTTGAAGGCGAGGTCCAGCCCTTGCATGCCTCCCGACGTGATGGTGAGGCGTTCGGGAGAGGTGGCATCCGTCGTACCGGACAGCTGGGCGAGTAGTGCCTCCCGGAGGGCGGCGTCGCCTTCGGTGGCGGCGTAGTCGAAGGCATCGGGTGCCTCAGCGCCGATCTCGCGTACGCCGATCTCGGCCAAGACGTGAGTCGGAATCGCTTCAGGCGCAGGGCTGCCCATCGCGAAGCGCACGATGTCGTGGGTCTGCGACGCCAGCAATGACGTGCTCGAGTCGATCACCGAACCGACCAGGTCTGAGGCCCGGCTGGCCAGGGGAAGGGTGGTGGTCTGCATCGTGCTCACCTCCGTGCTCGCGTGCGGATTGCCTTGATGTGTTTGGTCTTTGGTCACTCGCGGATCGTCAGACCGCGGGGAACGTGCGTGAGCTGTTCGGCGCCAGCATCGGTGACAAGCACGGACTCCGACGTCTCGTAGCCCCAGCCGTCCATCCACATCCCGAGGATCACGTGGAAGGCCATCCCGGACCGGATCTCGGTCTCCTCCTCCGAGCGAAGGCTGATCGTGCGCTCGCCCCAGTCGGGTGGGTAGCCGATGCCGATGGAGTAGCCGATGCGGGACTCCTTGTGCAGGCCGTACTGGCCGACCGTCTCGGCAAAGGCGCGGTGCACGTCGCGACCGAGCGCACCGGGCTTCATCGCGTCGAGCGCGGCTTCCATGCCCTCACTCACCGCGTCGGAGCACGACTGCAGCCGCTGCGGTGGCTTGCCGAGGACAACGGTTCGGGCCAGCGGCGCGTGGTAGCGGTGATGGACGCCTGCGATCTCGATCGTGGTCGCCTCGCCCTTGATCAGCGGCAGGTCGGACCAGGTGAGGTGCGGCGTACCGGCCGTCTCACCCGTGGGCAGCATCGGGACGATCGCCGGGTAGTCGCCGCCCAGCTTGTGCGCGCCGAGGGCCTGCGCGTGCTGGATCTCGGCGACCACGTCGCACTGCCGCCGGCCGGTCTCGATCGCCTCGATCGCGATCTCCATGACCCGCTGCGCAATCTGGCCGGCGAGTCGCAGCTTGTCCTGCTCCAGGTCCGACTTGATGACCCGTACCCAGTTGACCAGCTCGTAGCTGTCGACGACCGACGCCTGCCGCAGCAGCGCATGCATCGCGAAGAACGCGCGAGCGGTAAAGAAGTGGGAGTCGGTCTCGGCGCCGACGTACGACCCAGGCTCATCGCTGAGCACGCCGATCTCCAGCGCCTGCTTGGTGATCCAGTCGAACGGGTGGGCGTCGGTGCGGTGGACGAGGTCCTCGGGGTAGCCGTGGATCTGGTCTTTCGAGAGGTACGCCGTGTAGTGGGCTCCCTGCGCGTCCATCGCGCGGGCGAACAGGTGTGGCTCGCCGCCAGCCGGGACGACGAGGCACTGCGGCATGTAGAACGACCAGGCGTTGTAGCCGGTCAGGTAGTAGATGTTGGCCGGGTCAACGACCAGAAGCGACGTCAGTGCGCGCTCGGCCATCCGGGCCTGCACTGCGGCGAGGCGCGCTCGGTACTCGTCGTCGGGAAACGGGCGCGAGCGCAGCTGGCCGTCGACCGCGACGGTGTAGGGCTTGACGCCGTCCGGAGTGGGGTCGGCGGGGTCCAGCGGGTACGTCGTCATGCGGCCTCTCCGGTGATCACGCGGGCGAGCAGAGTCTGGCCGGGGCCGATCGCCTCGAGTCCTGCCATGTGGAGTGCCGCCCAGATCGTGACCTGGTTGGCGGTGAGGACGGGGATGCCGAGCTCGCGCTCCAGCGGTGCGATCAGGTCGTACGTCGGCAGGTTGGTGCACGAGATGAAGACCGCCTCGCAGTCGCCGGCGGCCACGGCTTCGCGGGCCAGGTCGAGTGTGAGGGCGTACGGGACCCGCCAGATGCGGCCCGCGAGACCGAGCTTGGCCGAGCCGCTGACCTCGATGCCGACCTCTTCGAGGTAGTGCTCCAGGGCGGCGGTGATGTCGTCGTCGTAGGGCGTCGCGACGGCGAGGCGGGTGATGCCCAGGTGCTTGAGCGCCATCACGAGCGCGCCGGACGTGGACAGCGCTGCGGGTGCGCCGCCGGCGAACATCGCTGCTACCAAAGCACGTTCGCCTGCTGCGCCGTGAATGAAGCTGCCGGACGTACAGGCGTAGGCAATGACCTCCGGTTGGGTCGCGATGAGCTCAGTGGTGCACTCGGCGACCACGTCGGAGTCGCCGACCTCGGCGGCCATGTCGACCGAGACGGGGAGGGGGGAGTAGGGCGTACGGGTGACCAGGAGGGTGGCGTTGTCGGGGACCCAGCGCCAGAGCTCACGGTCGAGGGCAAAGTCGTACGGCGCGATCACGCCGATGCCGATATCGCCGATCGGTGCGTCGACAGGGACACCGATGGGCGTCGCCGTGGCGTCCTCGAGGACCTCGGGGTCGAGGCCGGGATGTGGCTCCATCTGCACATGGTGCATCCCGAGTAGGATTGTTGACAATCGGTTGTGACGATTCCTACGTTGACCGCGTGACCCAAGCGCTCCCGGTGATCGTCGTCCTCGGCTCGACGAGCGACGATCGACCCGCCCATCTGACCCCGCTCGACGGACGCGTCGAGCTGCGCTACACCGATGCCGCGGGGCTCGGCGACGCACTCGACGGCGCCCGCGGCCTGCTGCTCTGGGACTACTTCTCGGAGGCGATCAAGAGCGTCTGGGACAGGTCTGACTCGTTGGAGTGGATCCACGTCGCGGCGGCCGGGGTCGACAAGCTGATGTTCGACGACCTGCGGCGCTCCGACGTCGTCGTCACCAATGCTCACGGGGTCTTCGACCTACCGATCGCTGAGTTCGTGCTCGCCTCCGTGCTGGCCCGCGCCAAGCTGGTCCACGAGAGCCATGACCTGCAGCTGGCGCGCACCTGGCATCGCCGCGAGACGCTCCCGGTCGCCGGCGCGACGGCGCTGGTGGTCGGCACCGGCGGCATCGGGCGGGCCATCGCGCGACTCCTGCGCGCGGTCGGGATGAACGTCGCAGGTGCTGGCCGTACGCCGGCCGCGGACGACCCCGACTTCGGGCGGGTCGTCGACAGCTCACGTCTTGTGGATCACGTGGGCGAGTTCGACTACGTCGTCAACGCGACGCCCCTGACCCCTGAGACGACTGGCCTCTTCGAGGCAAAGGTCTTCGCCGCCATGGGTCCGGGCTCCTACTTCATCAACATCGGTCGCGGCGCCAGCGTGGTCGAGGCCGATCTTGCCGATGCCGTTCAGCGGCAGGAGATCAGCGGCGCGGCCCTAGACGTCTTCGAGCAGGAACCTCTGCCCGTCGACTCGCCCCTATGGACGCTCCCGGGCGTCGTCGTCTCGGCGCACATGGCGGGGGACGTGCTTGGCTGGAAAGACAGTCTGGCGCGACAGTTCGTCGATATCGCCGAACACTGGCTCGAAGGGACCCCCATGCCAAACGTGGTCGACAAGCAGCGCGGGTATGTTCCGGGGAGGTCCTTGTGAGCGGCGAGGAGGATGCAGCGAAGGTTGGGAGCGAGGAACGAGCGCCCGGCCGCAGCGGAGTCCGACCGAGCGCGACAGATGGAATGACTGAGCTCAATCTGATCCCGGCGAGTGAGCTGGTCGACGGATTCCGTTCTGGCACCTTCGATCCCGTCGATGCACTCGAGGCGTCGCTGCAGGCCGTGCGCGACCATGACGAGCAGGTCAACGCGACGGTCCTGATCGATGAGGGTGCTGGTCGCAAGGCTGCAGAGGCATCGGCGGCGCGGTGGTCCGCAGGCACGCCACTCAGCCCTGCCGACGGCGTCCCGGTGACGATCAAGGACATCATCCTGACGCGCGGCTGGCCGACGCTGCGAGGCAGCAAACTGGTCCAGGAGGATGTCGCCTGGGACGAGGACTCTCCGGCAACTGCGAGACTGCGCGAGTCCGGCGCGGTGATCTTCGGCAAGAACACCACGCCGGAGTTCGGCTGGAAGGGCGTCACCGACTCGATCCGGCACGGCGTGACCCGCAACCCGTGGGATCCGAGCAAGGCAGCCGGCGGCTCCAGCGGCGGAGCCGCGGCCGCGACCGCGCTCGGAATGGGCTCCTGGTCCGTCGGCACCGATGGTGGCGGATCCGTCCGGATACCAGGGTCATTCAGCGGCATCGTCGCGTTGAAGCCGACTTACGGGCAGGTACCCGTGTGGCCGGCGAGTGCGTACGGCACGCTCTCTCACATCGGGCCGATGACGCGAACCGTGCGCGACTGCGCGCTGCTGCTCGACGTGCTCGCGCAGCCTGATTCACGTGACTGGTCGACGCTGCCAGCGCCCGCGACGTCGTACGTCGCCGGTCTGGATGGAGGAGTGGGCGGGCTGCGCATCGCGTTCTCGCCGGACCTCGGCTACGGGCACAACGACCCGGAGGTCGAGCGCGCCGTGCGTACGGCGGTCGACTCGCTCACTGATGCCGGCGCAGTCGTCGAGGAGGTCTCGCTCGACCTGGAGGACCCGGCCGCCGCGTTCCACGTGCTGTGGTTCAGCGGCGCGGCCAAGGTACTGAAGGCGTACGGTCCTGATGCGCTCGATCAGGTGGATCCTGGTCTGGCACAAGCGGTTCGGGAGTTCGGGCTCGAGGCGACTGCGGCCGACTTCCTCGACGCCACTGCGGTGCGGATGGCGCTCGGTGAACGGATGGGAGAGCTGCACCAGACGTACGACGTGCTGGTGACACCGACGATGCCGATCCCGGCGTTCACGGCCGGTCAGCCCGCCCCGGACGGATGGCCATCGCAGCTGTGGACGTCGTGGACGCCCTACACCTACCCGTTCAACATGACTCAGCAACCGGCTCTGACCCTGCCGTGCGGCTTCACCGACGACGGGTTGCCGATCGGTCTGCAGATCGTCGGACCGCGTCACGCGGATGCCCTCGTGCTGCGGGCTGGGCAGGCGTACGAGCGGGCTACCGACTGGCACACCCGCCGCCCACCCATGCTGAATCACGATTGAGGAGAAGTGTTTTGGCTCGTCTCATCACCATCACTCTCGACCTGCGCAAGGTCTCGTGCACGGCTCGCCTGCTCGACGAGGCAGCGCCGCGCACGTGTAACGCCGTGTGGGACGCGCTCCCGCTGACGGCACCGGCCTTCCACGGCAAGTACGCCCGCAACGAGGTCTATGGCCTGCTCACCGATCTCAAGGCGCCCGAGCCCGGCCCGGAGAACACCACCATTACGCCGATCCCGCGGGACGTGTGCTGGTTCAGCTTCAGCGGTGACGCCCTGGGCAACCCGGCGTACGGCTACGAGGCCGAGAAGGAGAACCGTGCCGCGTCACGCATCGTGGACCTGGCGATCTTCTACGGACGCAACAACCTGTTGATCAACGGTGACCAGGGCTGGGTGCCGGGCAACGTGTTCGGCGAGATCATCGAGGGCTACGACGAGATGGTCGCGGCGTGCCAGGACGTCTGGATGGGTGGCGCCCGCGGCGAGACCCTGACCTTCGCCCGGGCCTGATCGGCGGTCGTTCACCGGGCGCGGCCGGGCCAGCCGCGGCGTCGTGGCATGCCTATGAGCCCGCGCACGCGCGGGCTGCTGAGCGGAGCGGTCAGGTATGTCCGGCGCTCGCGAGATCCCAGACGACGCCCGTCAGGGTGACCGTTGCCGTCAGGTTGCGCCGGTGGACCAGCGTGTGGTGCCGTCCGCACAGGAGCGCGGCGTTGCCGAGATCGGTCGCTCCGCCGCGGGACCACCAGACCACATGATGTGCATCGCACCACTGCGGCGGGATCGTGCAGCCCGGATAGGTGCATCCGTCGTCTCGGTGCCAGAGCGCGCGCCGTTGTGCAGAGGTGAAGAGGCGCACCTCGGCGCCGACGTCCAGAACCTCGCCACGTGAGCCGAGGACCATCGGGATGATCCCCGCGTCACAGGCGTGGCGGCGGACTTCAGCCGGCGACAGCACCTCGCCGGTGGCCGTGACACCGGCGCCGCGCAGACCGTCGATGAGTTGATCGAGGGTCATGGTGGCGACGACCTGTGCCTTGGTCGAGCGCGGACCGTCGCCGGGCGAGCTGACGCCACGCCGGATGACGTCGACAAGAGCGTCCGCCCGACGGCGCGAGGGCGTGCGTGGATCCGGCTCGCCGTCCGGACCGGACACCGGAGCGGACAGACCTGCCACGGCCGCATCAACGATGGCGGCCGCGTCAGGGTCAGCGAGCAGGCGGTACTCAGCAAGGCCGGCCGGACCGGGCCGCTTTGTCAGCGATCGTCCGCGGATGAGGGCCTCGTGCTCGGCCTCCACGTCGCGCTCCGGCTTGAGGAGCGCTCCCGCGTAGCGCACGGCCTTCGCGAGGTCACGTGGCGTCAGACCAGTGCCGGCGGGACCGTCGATCGCTGAGTCGACCAGCTCCGCGACGACAGCCTCGACCTCCTCCGCCGCTGCGACGGGTGTGACGTCCTGCTCGAACCGAGCGAGCTGATCTGTCTTGCCGAGCGACAGGTGGCCACCCCTGAACTGTGCCCAGATGGCTTGCGCCGCAGGCCGATCCGCCGACCCTGCGACACGACTGATCCGGGAGAGGTGCGCAGGCTCGGCCACCGCCGCCCCACCGGCTCGCTGACACCAGCGGACCCAGTCGACGGCGCCATAGCCGTGCTCGGTGTGCAGACCGCGGCCCAGGCCCTCGCGCACCGCTGCCACCTCGATGCGGTCGAGTGCCGCCCGGGCCGCTGCGACCGACTCGATCAGGTCCTCGACGTCCGGACCGCTCAGCGCCCACAACGGCGCGCCGTCCACACGCGACAACGCGCTGGCGACGACATGCATCGTCCCACCGACGAAGTGGGCCGCAACGGGTGCGGCAGGTGTCTGAACGGCCATGCATCGAACGTATATTCGACCACCGACAGTCAGGATCTCGCCGCCTCCAACTCGGCGGGGCGGCCTGTCAGAAGGGTGGGCGGCCGACGCCGCTGATGCGATAGCGGCCCCACAGGTCGATGTCGCTCAGCTTGCCTTCTGCGACGCCGTGCGCCGTCTCGAGGGTCACAGCGGCGCCCGACGAAACCTGTGCTGCCAGAACGTCATTCGCGACGATCCGGCCGTACCAGTGGAACCGACCGTCGATCGGCTGGAACGCCCCGCGCAGCCGTACGACGACCGGCACCGGCGCGTCGGCGAGACCAAGCACCTGGGCGACTCCGTCGTACGCCTCGCCTGGCTCGTGCTGCGCCTCGGTGACAGTGGGCGTACTCATCGGCGGCCCTTCTCGATGGGGGTGGCGGCGCGCAACGAGGACTTGCGATCGAGGTCGTCCAGCGAGACGCCGTAGCCGTCGGCGATGCCGGCGAATGCGTGCCAGATCAGCTCGGTGAGGTAGCGACCGACGGCGGAGCGGGACATCGTGCGGCGCTCCAGCCACCACTCGCCGGTGGACAGCCCGAGCCCGACGAGTCCGTGTGCCCACGGCTCGGCACCGGCGGCATCGACACCCAGCGAGCGCAGCGAGTCGCCGAGCATGACGGCCAGGGCGGCCGCGATGGTGCCCTTCTCTGCGGCGAGCAGGTCGCCGTCGCCGCGGTGGTGCACGAGCAGCAGGAACACCTGCGGGTGCTCCTCGATGACGCGCAGATAACCGTCGACACCGGCGGCGATGCGGTCACGGATCGGACCGGGCGCCGTGAGTGCCGGCAGCAGCTGCTCGGCGACGCGGGCGCTGGACCAGGCAGCAACGGCCGCATGGATCTCGTTCTTGTCCGCGAAGTAGCGGTAGAGCACCGGCTTGCTGGCCTTCGCCTCCGCGGCCATCTCGGCCACGCTCGCGTCCGGGCCGAGCCGGTCGATGGCGCGCACGGCGGCCTCGACGAGCTCGGCCCGCCTCTGCTCGCGGTGCTCGTCCCAGCGGGTCGTACGGCGATCACTCTTGACGCGCGAATTCACGTAGACCACAGTAGCGCAGTAGACGTTACCGTGAGTTACATATATCGACATCGATCGCTGAGGAGCCCCCGATGACCATCAGCACCAGAGCGTCCGGACTGACCGATCCGGTGTCGGCGCGACTGCTGACCTCGAGCGCGCGGCACTCCTACGATCCCGACGTCGACCTTGACTGGGAGGCGCCGTTCGTCGAAGGCAAGTGGTTCATGCAGCCCGAGCGCATGTCGCTCTACGGCACCCGCACCTGGGACCGCCTCAGCGAGGAGCAGCTGATCGAGCTGTCCAAGCACGAGGTTGCCAGCATCATGTCGGTCGGTCTGTGGTTCGAGATCGTGCTGATGGAGCTGATGCTGCGCGACATCTACGACGCCGATCCGCGGGCGGACCGCACCCACTACATGCTGACCGAGATTGCCGACGAGTGCCGTCACTCGACGATGTTCGGCAAGGCCATCGAGCGTCTTGGCGTCCCGGCGTACGGTCCGCAGCGCCGGGTGCACGTGATGGGCCGCGTCATGAAGGCGATCGGATCAGGCGTGAGCGCGTACGCCGGGATCCTGGTCGCCGAGGACATCCTGGACCGGTGGCAGCGCGAGCTCATCAAGGACGAGCGCTGCCAGCCGATGTCGCGGATGGTGTGCCGGATCCACGTGCTGGAGGAGGCGCGGCACATGACCTTCGCCAAGGAGGAGATCGAGCGCCAGCGTCCGCGGCTGTCCGGCGTACGGCTCGCCTACCACCAGGCAATGCTCGCCCAGTCGGTCTTCGCGGTCTCGCGCTCCCTGGTCAACGCGGAGGCGTACGCCGCCGTCGGGCTCGATCCGGACGCTGCGCGCCGCGAGGCGCTCGGCAACCCGCACTACCAGGCGACGCTCGCCTGGATGGGTGAGCGGGTGGTGCCGTTCCTGCAGGAGCAGGACCTGATTCCGCAGCGGCATCGCCAGACCTGGGAGCGTTCGTACCTCCTGCCGAAGGCCTGACGGGAGCGCGCATCCCGCGATGAGAGGATGCGCGCATGGCGCAGCGTGCATCCGGGTGGTACGACGACCCCGACGATCCCAGTCAGCTTCGCTATTTCGACGGGATCCTGTGGACTGAGCGGCGCACGCCCAAGGTCATGCCCGGCTTGGAGGGCTCCACGATCGGCTCGCCGTCGCTGCAGCAGAAGTCCGACCAGGAGGCCAGCGCCAAGGTGCGCCGGGACCGGGACCACGGCGGCGCAACGCCGGCCGCTCCTCCGGCCGAGCCCGTGTCGCCGCAGGATCCTCCGCCGAGCACCTGGCAGCCTCCGTCGGACAACCCGTGGCAGGCGCCTCCCTCGAACAACCCCTGGCAGGCGCCTCCGACCGCCGGACAGACGCCGGAGCGCGGGCAGCAGCAGTACCCACCGGGATACGGCGTCCCGACCAAGATTCGTCCGCGGACTCCCGACGGCCAGCTCATCAGCGGCTGGTGGCGTCGGCTGGTGGCCTACTTCATCGACTCGGTCATCGTGCTCGGTGTCAGCTTCGCGGTCTCCTGGCCCTGGTCCCAGTCGTGGTTCGAGACCTACCGCGCCTACGTCTCCGACGTGATGGACGCCAGCAGGAACGGCTCCAGCGCCCCACCGATGCCCGACTCCTTGAGCGACATTCCGTGGCAGTGGGCGCTGATCTCGGTCCTCCTCTACGCGGTCTACGAGATCGCCCTCGTGACCTGGCGGGGACGTACGGTCGGCAAGGTCGTCACTGGTATCTCGGTGCGGTCCTGGGAGCACGCTCGCCCGCCTTCGTTGAGCGAGGCGGCCGTCCGGTTCCTGGTCAAGGGAATCGCCACCGTGGTCTACCCGGTCCCGGTGCTGAGCGGGCTCGGTTCGATCTTCACGGTCGTCGACGGCCTGTGGCCCCTCGGTGACGGCCGCAAGCAGGCCCTGCACGACAAGGCGCCGAGCACGGTCGTGGTGATCGGCAAGGTCCACCGTCAGCAGCCGCTGAAATGAGGCGGGTCGCTCTGTTCACCGGCTCGTCGTTCGGCGAGGGGGACCGGTGGCGTACGACGGCTGAGGAGCTCAGCAGGTGGTTCGCCCGCCAGGGTGTCGGCATCGTCTACGGCGGCGCATCGGTCGGCCTCATGGGAGTGGTCGCCGACGCGGCACTGGACGAGGGCGCCGAGGTGATCGGCGTCGTACCGCGTTCGGTGTTCTCCTCAGAGGTGCCCCATCTTGGCCTCACCGAGCTGCACGAGGTCGAGTCGATGCACGAGCGCAAGGCACTCATGGCGTCGTACGCCGATGCTTTCGTCGCGCTCCCTGGCGGCATCGGGACGCTCGAGGAGGTCTTCGAGGTGTGGACCTGGCAGCAGATCGGGCTGCACGACAAGCCGGTCGCGTTCTACGACGTCGACGGCTACTGGTCGCCGCTGCTCACGGCTCTGGACGGGATGGTCGAGGCCGGCTTCGTCCGGGCGTCGGCGCGCGATGCGCTCGTCGTCGCCGACAACCCAGGCGACCTGTGGGCCGGGCTTACTGGCCCTGCGAAGCCATCCACTCCTTGACCCGGCGCTCGGCCTCCTCGTCGGAGACCTCTTCGACGCGGGTCATGATCGACCAGCGCACGCCGAACGGGTCCAGCACGGAGCCGAAGCGGTCGCCGGTGACGAAGGTCGAGGGCGCCTCGCGGACCGTCGCGCCTGCGGCCTCGGCAGCCTTGACCGTCGCATCGCAGTCGGCGACATAAATCGCCAGCGAGTACGTCGCCGGCGCGCCCTCTGCGTGCGCCGCGAGGTCGTACGCCTCCATCGGGTCGGCCACCTGCAGGCGACCCTCTTCGAGCTGGAGCTCGGCGTGCACGAGGATCCCGCCGGGTCCGTCCATCTTCGAGATGAGCGTCGCACCGAAGACCTCGGTGTAGAAGTCGATGGCCTTTGCGGCTCCGTTCACACACAGGAACGGGGTCAGCGTCGTGTAGCCGGTCGGCCGGTACGACGTGGTCTGGGTGCTGGTGCTTGTCGTCATGTCAGCCATCGTGCCTACCCTCGGAGGGTGAGGTCTTGGACGAACGCGACAACCGGCGAGCGGCGGCAGGTAGGGCCGCGCGGTCGCCGTGATGGGCTCGGGGAGATCGTCCACCCGCAGCGCAATGACCAGGTCATGGAGCGCGGCATGCTCGAGGTCACCTCACCTGCGCTCGCGGCGTACGCCGACCGGTTCTGGTCGGTGCGCTGGCGCCGCTACGGCGAGCCGCTGGAGGTCAGCGAGGTCATCACCAACCCGGTCTGTCACCTCACGTTCGAGGACGGCCGACGTGAGGACGGCGGGCCGTTGGTGCGGCAGGGGATCGAGCTCCCGGCCGCGGTGCTCACGACCGTATGGACCGACCGGTTCGTCGTCCGGTTGGAAGGTGAGGCGCGGGTCCTCGGAGTCCGCTTCCGACCCGGTGCCATGGCCGCGATCGCGGGGCGACCGCTGTCGGCTGACCAGAGCCTGGCCGTGGATGACGTGCTCACCGGATCGGCGGACACGCTCTCGCGGGTGCTGGCCGAGCCCACCGACGAGGGCCGCCGCGAGATCGTCCAGGACTGGCTGGAGCCACAGCTGCCCGAGCCTGCACCCGACTACCTCGAGGCCGCGGCTCTCGTCGATGCGATCCACCTCGACGCCTCGATCGTGCGGGTCGAGCAGATCGGCGACGCCGCCGGTCTGTCGGTGCGTTCGGTCCAACGGCTCTTCCGCCGCTACATCGGAGTGACGCCGAAGTGGGTCCTGCTGCGCTGCCGGCTGCAGGACGCAGCAGCCTCGCTCGATGGCGATCCGTCTGCGGATCTCGCTGAGATCGCCACCCGACTGGGGTGGTACGACCAGTCCCACTTCGTCCGTGACTTCCGCCGGTTTCTCGGCGTGACGCCGGGGGAGTACGCCCGGGATGCGAGTGGCGTTCGCCCTTAACCCCACGTTCATGGCGGCCACCTATCGTCCCCGTCATGCTGGAGAACGTCCGTGAGTACATCGACCGCCTCAACACCGAGGGCCACACGATCGGTGAGGACCACGACGACGACCCGGTGCTGATCGGGCCCGACGGCCGAGCCGTCGACACCTGGCGCGAGAACTACCCGTACGACGAGCGGGTGACGCGAGAGGCGTACGACGAGCAGAAGTACCTGCTGCAGGTGGAGCTGCTGAAGTTCCAGAGCTGGGCGGTGCGTACGGGCAGCAAGCACGTGCTGCTCTTCGAGGGCCGCGACGCCGCGGGCAAGGGCGGCACGATCAAGCGGTTCATGGAGCACCTCAACCCGCGCTACGCCCGCACGGTCGCGCTGACCAAGCCCAGCGACCGCGAGCTGGGGCAGTGGTACTTCCAGCGCTACGTCCAGCACCTGCCGACGGCCGGGGAGATGGTGCTGTTCGACCGGTCCTGGTACAACCGCGCGGGCGTCGAGCGGGTCATGGGCTTCGCCGAGCAGGACGAGTACGAACGCTTCATGCGGCAGGTGCCGTTGTTCGAGCAGATGCTGGTGGAGAGCGGCATCACGCTGACGAAGTACTGGTTCTCGGTGACGCAGTCAGAGCAGCGCACCCGCTTCATCATCAGGCAGGTGGACCCGGTCCGGCAGTGGAAGCTCTCGCCGATGGACCTGGAGTCCCTCGACAAGTGGGGCTCCTACACCGATGCCAAGGAGCAGATGTTCCTGCGCACGGACACCGACGTCGCGCCGTGGACCACCATCAAGAGCAACGACAAGAAGCGCGCTCGGCTGAACGCCATGCGTCACTTCCTCGATCAGTTCGAGTACGACGGCAAAGACACCTCCGTGGTCGTCGCCCCGGATCCGTTGGTCGTCAAGCGCGGTATCGAAGCGGTCGGCGACTGACCCACGACAAACCTGTCGCGACCTGTCAGTGGTCGGCGGCAGAGTATGCGTCGTGTCCGACACCCCCAAGCCACCACCGCTGACCGACTTCTGGCACGACCTGCCCCGTGAGGGTAAGTGGCTGCTCTCGACGATCATCCTGGACTTCATCGGCACCGGGTTGGTCCTGCCGTTCAGCGTGGTCTACCTGCACGAGGTGCGCGACATCCAGCTGTCCACGGTCGGTGTGCTGCTCGGCATCCCGGCCGTTGTCGGACTGCTGCTGGTAGCCCCCGCCGGAGCCCTGATGGACCGGGTCGGGGCCCGACGACTCGTGGTGGCCGCACTCGCGGTCCAAGTGGTCGCCGAGGTGCTGATGTCGCAGGTCCACGGGCCGGGGATGGCCGCGATCGCCCTGACGATGCTGGGGGTCGCGAGCGCCGCGATGTGGCCGGGCTTCAACACCCTGATCGCCACGATCATGCCGACGAGCGTGCGACAGCGGTACTTCGGTGTCAGCTTCGCGATGGTCAACGTCGGCATCGGGATCGGCGGCGTTGCGGGCGGCCTGCTGGTCGACGTCGAGCGGCCGGCCACCTTCGTGGCGATCTACCTGATCAATGGGCTGACATTCCTGGCCCCGCTGGCCGTGATGCTCGGTCCGCTGCGTCGGGTCAACGGGGTGCCCGAGGCCCCGGCCGATGACGAGCACGAAAGCGTCGCGCCGTCGTACGCCAGTCTGTTGCGCGATCGAGCGCTGCGTCCGGTCCTGGTGCTCGCGTTCGTTGCCGGCTTCGTGGGCTATGCCCAGCTCAACGTCGGTATGCCGGCCTTCGCGCGCGCCGAGGGCGGGGTGTCCACCCAGGCGCTCGGGGTGGCGTACGCCGTCAACACCGCCTTGATCGTCGTGCTCCAGCTCGTGGTGCTGCAGCGCATCGAGGGCAAGCGCCGCACCAGGGTGCTGATCGCGATGAGCGTGATCTGGGCGGTCGCCTGGCTGTCCCTCGGCGCCTCGGGGATGGCAGCCGGCACCGTCGTGGCAGCCGTGCTCCTGTGTGTCTGCTTCGGCGTCTTCGGTCTGGGCGAGACGTTGTACCAACCCACCGTGCCGGCGATGGTCAACGATCTGGCACCGGCCGGTGCGATGGGTCGCTACAACGCCGCGTTGACCGCGTCGTTCCAGCTCTCAGGTCTGGTCGGGCCGGTCGTCTCCGGGCTGCTGATCGGACACGGCCTGTCGACGGTCTACATCGTCGTGATGGTCGTCGGCTGTGCCATGGTCGCCGGGCTTACCCGCCAGGTTGAGCGACGGATCTCCTTGCAGGCCAACGGTGCTCGAGCCGACCGTGATGGCGTTGTGCTGTCCGTCTGAGGTGCGGACCAGGGGCTTGCGGGTCTCAACAGGACGCGATCGCCAGCGCAGTCGGGCGACTGACACCACCGTCGCGCACACCCACAGCGGGATGGCGAGGAGCAAAGACCAGGCAACGTCGGGCGCCCACAGCCGTAGCGTCGACCAGCCCGTGCCGAAGTAGCCCGGCACCATCAGCATGACGCCCACCAGCCCCACACCCAGTAGTGCCACGAGCAGTCGTCGGACCACACCTGAGCGGCGTCGGCGGACGAGTCGCCATGACTGCCCGATGAGCATCGCGAGCCCAGCGACAGCCAGTCCAAGACTGACCCACGGCGCGGCGCTGAGCACCGGATCTCCCTGCTCTGACTGAGGTTTCGCACCGGCTGCGGTCCGCAAGAGGTTCTTGCCCACACTGCCCAGCACAGCTGCCTTCGCCTCGGACGAGGCATTGGCCAGGACTACGACGGCGACACCTCGCGAGGGCAGGAGGAGCACGTGTGCGAATGAGCCAGGCGTGGCTCCTGTGTGCTCGGCGACGGTGGCGGGCACGCCGTCGACAGCGCCGACACTCCAGCCGAGCCCGTAGAACCGATCAGGCTTGCCGGTCGACACCGCCGCCCTGTGCATCGCGTCGAACGACTCCTGGGTGGTGCCGCTCCTGCTCGCCGGCCCGAGCTGGGCGCGCGCGTAGGTCACCATGTCATCAAGCGTGCTGCCGACGTAGCCGTACGCGACGCCCGAAGCAACGTACGCGCGGTCCAGCGCGACCGCGCGACCGAAGATGTAGCGGTGGCCGGCCTGAAGATGTGCGGCGCGCGCCTGCCGGGCGGTGGTGATGGTGGCGCGCATGCCGAGCGGGTTGAGCAGCCGCGTGGTCAGGATGTCCGCGAACGGCTTCCCGGCAATGCGTTCGACCATCGCTCCCAGGACGAGGTAGTTGGCGCTGGAGTACTCGTAGTGGGTGCCGGGCGTGGCGGCGGGATCGGCATCCCTCAAGGAGCGCATCTGCCGTTGAAGGGCATCGGGTCGGTCATCGATCACGTCGCCTCGCGAGATGCCATCGGCCGCGCTGATGCCGCTCGTATGGGTCAACAGCTGTCGGACCGTGATCTCAGCGCCGCGCCCTCCCGAGAGCTCGAAGTCCGGCAGATAGGTCGCGACGGGCTTGTCCAGGTCGACCTGGCGCTGATCGACCAGCTGCATCACGATCGTCGCGGTCATGGTCTTGGACACCGAACCGATGAGGAAGGGCGTCTCGCGGGTGATCGGATCGCCGTTGTCCTTGCTGCCGGAGACGTCTCGATGAACCACGCCATCCTGGGTCACCACTGCGACTGCCCAGCCCGGAACATGTTGCTGATCAAGCGTTTTGGTGACTTCTCTGTAGTCCGACGCGGACGTGCTCGCGACCGGTTCTGAGGTGGGTGCCGGCCAAAGGCTCGTCGCTTGAGCGGTGCTGCCCACGAGCAATGACAGCAGAGCTGTGACAGCCAGTCCGATGGCCAGGACTGGCCGTCGGGCGACGTACGGCGTGGCTGGTGTCGGCCGAGAAGTCATAACAATATGTATATACGGTTATGGTCCACAGTGTCTATGGTGCGTCTATGGCAAGGACGGCTGACCACGGTGCTCGGCGGCAACAGATCCGTGACGCGATCCGTGTTGTTGCGCTCGAGTCAGGGCTTCCTGCGGTCACCGTGGCGCGGGTCGCTGCTGCTGCCGGCATGTCCGTCGGGCTCGTGCAGCACTACTTCCCGAGCAAGGAGGCGATGCTCGTCGACGCATTCACGGAGGTGCGCCGAGAGGTCATCGAGCGCATCGACGTCGTGCGGGTGCGGGCCGAGAAGCGCTATCAGCGAATCGAGCAGATTCTGGTTGCCGCGTTGTCCGAGATGCTCCCGCTGGACGCACGCCGACGTTCGGAGGTCTACCTGGTCCTCGCGTTCGCGGGCATGGCCCTGCACCACGAGGGCATGCGGCGTGCCGAGCGGGACAACGATCGGGAGCTGCGTCGTCGGATCAGCGAGGCGGTGACCAACGGCAAGGAGTGCGGGGAGGTCGCCACCGAGACCGACGCAGAGCAGACTGCGTGGACCATGCTTGCGGCCGTACAAGGCCTGACGTGGCACCTCTACGACGACGACACGTCGGCCGCCCGCAAGCGGACTCGCGGGTCGGTGGAGCAGATGGTGCACGCGGTCTTCGTCGGCCCGTGCGCCCGGGCCGATGAGGCTCGCGCCGCACGGAGCGACGCCTAACGAGCGGGCGCGATCGTGCCCGTCACCTCGCCCAGGCCGATGCGCGAGCCGTTCGGCCCGGGTGCCGACCCCGTGATGGTGACGGTGTCGCCGTCCTCAAGGAAGGCACGAGTCTGTCCGTCCTGCAACGTGATCGGTTCTTTGCCGGACCAGGTGAGCTCCAACAGGCTGCCGCGTTCGGCCTTCTCGTCACCGGACACCGTGCCGGAGGCGAACAGATCGCCGGGGCGCAGGCTCGCGCCGTTGACCGTCATGTGCGCGAGCATCTGAGTCGGTGACCAGTACATGTCGCGGTAGGGCGGCCGCGAGACGACGGTGCCGTTGATCGACACCTCCATCTCGATGTCCAAGCCGTAAAGGCCCTCACCTCGCAGGTAGTCCATCGGCTCAGGGTTCTGGGCGGGCAGATCGACACGAGCTGCGCGTAGCGCCTCCGTCGGAACGACCCACGCGCCGAGGCTGGAGGCGAACGACTTGCCGAGGAACGGGCCGAGCGGGACGTACTCCCAGGCCTGGATGTCACGCGCTGACCAGTCGTTGAACAGCGCCACCCCGAACAGGTGCTCATCGGCCTGGTCGACGCTGACCCGGCTGCCGACCGGCGACGAGCCACCCACGACGAAGCCGAGCTCGGCCTCGATGTCGAGCCGGATGCTCGGGCCGAACACAGGCGCGGCATCCTGCGGCGCCTTGCGCTGACCGACCGGGCGTACGACGTCGGTGCCGCTCACGACGACCGTCCCGGAACGACCGTGGTAGCCGATCGGGAGGTGCTTCCAGTTCGGCGTGAGTGCGTCGCCGTCCGGCCGGAAGATCGAGCCGACGTTGGTGGCGTGCTGCTCGCTGGCGTAGAAGTCGACGTAGTCGGCGACCTCGATAGGCAGGTGCAGCCGGACCTGGTCCAGCGGATAGAGGTGCGGTTCGACGCAGTCGCGCTGACTCTCATTGGTGAGCACCTCGACGATCCATGCGCGTCCCGACTCCCAGGCCGAACGCCCTTCTGCCAGAAAGGCATTCAGACTTGAGGTCTGCCAGACACGGGCAGACTCCATGCCGGCCGCCTCGGCGCAGGCGCCGAGGTCGAGCACCTGGTCTCCGATGCGCACTCCGACGCGCGGGCCTGCGTCCTGGGTCGAGAACACGCCATAGGGCAGGTTGTGGATGCCGTACGGATGGTCGGCCGGGGGGACGAGCTCGCTCATACTTCTTGCTCCTCGATGAGTTTCAGGTGCGCCAGGTCGCGGACCGGGTCCAGGACGTCGCAGCAGCCGTAGGAGTGGAACTGGTTGCGGACAGCGGCGACTGCGTCGCCGTCCAGAGCGCGGATCTCATCCACGATGGCGGCCGGATCGCGTTGCTCCAGAACGCTGTTCACGTCAGCCGCAGTCGCGCCGGTCTGCGCGAGACGAGTGGCGAGCAGCACGTTGAGGAACCCGTGCTGCGACTCCTGGCCACCAGCCGTCGAGGCCGTGTGAGCGATGGCTTGGTGCATGCCGCCGGTCAGCTTGAACGCGATGCCGTGCTCCGTGGTTGCCAGCAGGAAGGCGCCGACCTGGCTGGCGGTCGGCACGTTGATGGTCTCGGTGGACCCCGTCCGCAGCTTGGCCCGGACCTGCTCGTTGCCGGCCAGGTCCGCCAATGACTCGAGGCCGCCCTGGTCGGGCGTGATCTCGACGGCGATCGGTACGCCGAGCTCGAGCGCGTCGCGCCAACCGGGTCTGTAGGCCAGCTCGATGCCGGCCAGCGAGTGCCCCTTCGCATCCGCAAGGAGCCGGGCTGCGGTCAGCACAGGACCGAGGTCGGCATCGGGGCGCCCGATCACGGCAACCGTCAAGGGGGACGTGCCTGCGACGGCTTCGGTGACCTGCTGAGGCGGGAGGAGGAGGGGGCCGATGAGGTCGGCGTACGACGCGTTGCGCCGGTGCTCTCGTCGGGTGATGGCGTCGGGAAGGGGCGCGTTGCCCGGAGGGAAGACAGCGGCGTCGTCGATGAGGCCGGTGAACAGCGCGCGCGGGGGCCGTGGCGGCGTTGACATGGCCGTCACGCTACTGCATTCTCGGTTGGCCGATGATACAGGTACGTCCGTTAATCGGACGCCCGATCTCGGCCTCGCCGCCGCACGAACAAGGGGCATGACCATGGCGTACTACCGGTCGCAGGGAGCCATCCCTCCGAAGCGACACACCCAGCACCGCACGCCCGAAGGCGGCCTCTACTACGAGGAGCTGATGGGGGAGGAGGGCTTCTCCTCCGACTCCTCTCTGCTCTACCACCGTGGCATTCCGTCAGCGATCTCCGATGCCCAGGTGTGGGAGCTCGGCGACTCTCTCGACACCGCCCCGAACCACCCGCTCGTGCCGCGGCACCTCAAGCTGCACGACCTGTTCGGCGACGACGACAAGGACGTCGACGTGGTGACCGGCCGACGACTGGTACTCGGCAACGGAGACGTGCGGATCTCGTACGTCGTGGCCGACAAGGTGAGCCCGTGGTATCGCAACGGCATCGGCGATGAGTGTGTCTACATCGAGCGCGGAAACGCCCACGTACAAACGGTTTTCGGCGCTTTCGACCTGCGTCAAGGTGACTACCTGATCATCCCGCGCGCCACGACGCACCGCTGGCTGCCGGTCGTCGAAGGCGACGAGGGCTATATCGAGCCGCTGCGGGCGTACGCCATCGAGGGCAACTCGCACATCGCACCTCCCAAGCGCTACCTCTCCCGCTACGGGCAGCTGCTGGAGCACGCGCCCTACTGCGAGCGTGACCTGCGCGGCCCGGCCGGACCGCTGCTCGCCGAGGACATCGGCGCTGATCGGGGCGAGGCGACCGAGGTCTACATCAAGCACCGGGGGAGTGGCCCGCAGTCCAGCGGCGGCATCGTCGGCACGGTCTACACCTACCCGCACCACCCGCTCGACGTCGTCGGCTGGGACGGCTGCCTCTATCCGTACGCGTTCAACGTCGAGGACTACATGCCGATCACGGGCAAGGTGCACCAGCCGCCGCCCGTGCACCAGGTGTTCGAGGGCTACAACTTCGTCGTCTGCAACTTCGTGCCGCGCAAAGTCGACTACCACGAGCTGTCGATCCCGGTGCCGTACTACCACTCCAACGTCGACAGCGACGAGATCATGTTCTACGTCGACGGCGACTACGAGGCGCGCAAGGGCTCGGGCATCGGCAAGGGCTCGATCTCGGTGCACCCGGGTGGTCACGCGCACGGGCCGCAGCCGGGGGCGTACGAGAAGTCCGTGGGCGTGCACTACTTCGACGAGCTCGCGGTCATGGTTGACACGTTCCGGCCGCTGGAGCTCGGCGAGGCCGGCCGCGCGGTCGATGACGGCAAGTACGCCTGGACCTGGGTCGGCGGCAAACCGTAGACAACCCACGGCGTGGAGGGTGAACGGAGGCTGACAGTTCGGGGCGTACGGCTGTGGGACCCAGGCGAGGCGAGTAGCGTCGCGCCGGTCCCACCGGACGTACATCCATAGGAGAGCAATGTCGTACCCCACCAGCTCCGTGTCCCGCCGCAACCTGCTGTCGATGGCGGTGGTCGGCGGAGCCGGCCTGGCCCTGACATCGAGCGAGTCCGCGCAGGCGGCCGGCCACGGCCACGACAAGTCGCTGACCCTGACCGTCCTCGGGACGACGGACCTGCACGGCAACGTCCTCAACTGGGACTACTTCAAGAACGCCGAGTACGACGACGCCACCCACAACGACATCGGCGCTGCCAAGTGCGCGACGCTGATCAAGGCCATGCGCGAGGAGCGGGGCGCCGACACCTGCATCACGCTCGACGCCGGCGACACGATCCAGGGCACGCCGCTGGCGTACTACTACGCCAAGATCGACCCGATCACCCAAGGCTCCAAGCACCCGATGGCCGCCGCGATGAACGAGATCGGCTACGACGCCGCGGCCCTCGGCAACCACGAGTTCAACTACGGCATGGACCTGCTGCGCGCCTTCGAGCGCCAGCTGCACCACCCGCTGCTCGGCGCGAACGCCCTGGACTGGAAGACCGGCCGGCCGGCCTTCAAGCCGTACGTCATCAAGACCGTCAAGGTGCGCGGCCACAAGCCCGTCCGCGTCGGCATCGTCGGCCTTGTGACTCCCGGCGTGGCGATCTGGGACAAGGCCAACGTGGACGGCAAGGTGAAGTTCAACGGCATCGTCGAGCAGGCCAAGATTGTGGTGCCCCAGGTGAAGCGCGCCGGCGCCGACATCGTCATCGTCTCGTGCCACTCCGGCGCTGACACCTCGTCGTCCTACGGCGACGCGCTGCCCTACCCCGAGAACGCGAGCACCCTTCTCGCAGAACAGGTTCCGGGCATCGACGCGATCCTCGTCGGCCACGCGCACAAGGAGATCCCGCAGCGCTTCGTGGCCAACAAGCAGACCGGCAAGCAGGTGCTGCTGAGCGAGCCGTACTACTGGGGCATGCGCGTGACGGTCATGGACCTCAAGCTCACCAAGGTCCGCGGCAAGTGGCAGGTGACGAGCTCGGCCGCCACTCTCCTCAACGCCAACACCGCACCCGAGGACAAGCGCGTCGCAGCGCTCATCCGCCCAGCCCACGAGAAGGTCCTGACCTACGTCAACGGCGTCGTCGGCACGAGCAAGGCCGCCATGTCGGCCGCGACGTCGCGTTACGAGGACACACCGGCGATCGACTTCATCAACTACGTCCAGGCCGATGCGGTCAAGCAGGCCATCGCCGGCACTGCTGACGCAGCCACGCCCGTGCTGTCCATCGCGGCGCCGTTCAACAAGGACGCCGCCATCCCGGCGGGCAACGTGACGGTTCGTGACGTGGCCGGGCTCTACATCTACGACAACACGCTCCTCGGCATCACGTTCACCGGTGCCCAGGTGAAGGCCTACCTCGAGAAGTCGGTCGAGTACTTCAAGCAGGTCTCCGGCGCCGGCCCCTTCACGCCCGACCAGCTCACCAACGCCGTGACGCCGACGGCGCCCAACGGCACGCCTGACTACAACTACGACATCATGGGCGGCCTCGACGCGGCGCTGACCTACGACATCGACGTGAGCGTCCCGGCGGGTGCCCGCATCCGCAATCTCGCGTACGACGGCAAGCCGGTCGGCGCCACCGACCCGTTCGTCATCGCGATCAACAACTATCGGCAGTCCGGCGGTGGCGGCTTCCCGGGCGTGACGGACGCCGAGGTCGTCTACAACCGGCAGGTCGAGATCCGGCAGCTGCTCATCGACTGGGTGACGGCCAAGAAGGAGATCGACCCGGCGACGTTCTCGACGGTCGACTGGCGACTCGTCTCGGGCTCGACCCCGATCGTCATCAACGGCTGAGCCGTCTGGTGTGGCTTACCCACGACATGTGATGCGCCGATAGCCCGGCGAGTGCTCATCCGTGGCCGAAGGCCTCGATGACCTGCTGCTGCGTCTCCTCGAACGTCGGTACCGATGCCTGGGCGCCGGTGCGTTGCACCGCGAGCGCGGACGCAGCAGTCGCCGTTCGCATGGCTTGTCCGATGTCCTGGGCCTGGGCGAGTGCCGCGGCGAGCACGCCGCAGAAGGTGTCGCCGGCGGCGGTGGTGTCGACGGCGGTGACCTTGGGGGCGGTGACCCGGACGTCGTCGTACGCCCGCCGCCGCAGCACCGAGCCGCGGTCGCCGAGCGTGACCAGCACGGCCGGAAACTGCCGGGCGAGGACTGCCAGGGCCCCATCCGCGTCGTCGACTCCGGCGATGACGCGAGCTTCATGCTCGTTGACGACCAGGAGGTCGGTCTCGAGAGTGAGGTCCTCGATGAGTGGTGCCGCCGGGGCCGCGTTGAGGATCAAGGGCACACCCTCGCGGCGGGCGCGTGCCGCTGCGACAACGATCTCCTGCGGAACCTCCAGCTGAGCGAGCACCACATCAGCGTCTGCGACGATCGAGCGGACCGAATCATCCACGGAGAGTGAGGAATTCGCGCCCGGAACAACGACAATGGTGTTCTCGCCGCGTTCATCGACGGAGATGAGGGCAAGCCCGGTGGGTTCACCACGACGCGTGGCGACGGTGGACACATCAACCGCGGACGCGGCGAGGTTGGCTCGCATCTCGGCGCCTGCCGGATCGTCACCGACGGCCCCGACCATCGTGGTCTGGACGCCACCACTGCGCGCGGCGGCGACCGCTTGGTTGCCGCCCTTGCCGCCCGGACTGCGTTGCAGACCGCGTGCGAGCACGGTCTCACCGGGTGCTGGCAGACGGTCGCACATCAGTGAGAGGTCGACGTTGATGCTGCCGACCACAACCACGTGAGCTGCCATGAGTTACGCCTGGCTAGGCGGCGACGACGGGCTCGCCCACCAGCTCGACGCCGGCAGCGCGCAGCTCGGCGAGCGCCTTATCGGTCGTTTCGGGCGCGACGCCGGCAGTCATCGGCAGCAGCGCCCGGGTGGCAAAGCCCTCGCTCGCGGCGTCCAACGCGGTCGCACGCACGCAGTGGTCCGTGGCGATCCCGACGACATCGACCCGGTCGACGCCGCGTGCGCGCAACCAGTCGGCCAGACCGATGGCTCGGCCGTCCTGGTCGGTCGTTCCTTCGAACCCGCTGTACGCCGCCGCGAACCGGCCCTTGCGGAACACCGCCTCGACCCGCCCGATCGCGGGCTGGACCGCGGGGTGGAAGTCCGCTCCAGGCGTACCGATCTCGCAGTGCACCGGCCAGGTGTCGACGTAGTCGGGGTTGCTCGACCAGTGCTCGCCTGGGTCCTGGTGCCAGTCGGCCGTCGCGACGACGTGGGCGTAGTCGGCCTCGGACTGCTGGACGTAGGTCGCGATGTCGGCCGCCACGGCGGCCCCTCCTTGAACGGCCAGGGAGCCGCCCTCGCAGAAGTCGTTCTGCACATCGACCACGATCAGGGCTGCAGCGCTCATGGTGTCGAGCCTAGATCTCAACGCCTGTATGACTCGGTCGGCCCTCGCGGCTTCCTACAGTGACCGGCATGAGTGAACGTTCATGGTGGGAGTCGCTGCCTGCCGCGATCCTGGCGGCTTTCGTCATCTCCGGCGGAGTCCTCGGGTCGGCCGAGCACATTCCCGCTTCCGCGAGTGGCCAGAAGATCGACGGCCTCGCGATCGCCCTTGGCCTCATCGGTGCGTGGTCGCTGCTGCTGCGCTGGGTCCAGCCGTACCTCATGGTCGCCGTCGCCGGCTTGGCCATGGCGACGTACGCCTTCATGAACTATCCGGGCGGCCCCGCCTATCTGCCAGGACCCTTGGCGGTCTTGACCTTCGGGTTCGTCCGGCCGCGGCGTGAGCTGTACTACGTGGCCGGCGCCTACCTGGCGGCGATGACGCTCGGGACGGTCCTTGCGGGTGACTGGGACGACTACTCCGCGTTCGTGGGGTTCATCGGCTGGACCGGTGCGGCCGTGCTGGTGGCCGAGGTCCTGCGGGCCCGGCGCGAGCGGGCCGCAGCCCACCGCGAGACCCAGCGACGCCAGCAGCAGCAGACGTTGGTCGAGCAACAGCTCGGACTGGCTCGTGACCTGCACGACAGCGTCGCGCACGCTCTGACCGCGATCAATGTGCAGGCCTCGATCGCGGAGCGGATGGCTCGTCGCGACCCGGAGGCCGCGGTGACGGCGGCGTCCGCGATCCGTGAGACCAGTCGTAGTGCGCTGATCGACCTGACCGACATCGTTCGCTCGCTGCGGGCAACGGATGACACACCCACTGCGCCGGACCGTGGTCTGGCCGATGTCGTCGGGCTCGTGGAGCAGGCACGCGGAGGCGGGCTGCACATCGACGTCGAACGGCTGGGGCCGGATGCCGCAGTCGGCCCCGAAGCCGGCACGGCGGCGTACCGGCTGGTGCAGGAAGCCCTCACCAACGCCACGCGGTACGCACCGGGTTCGCGGGTGCGCGTCACCATCGACCAGCGTGACGGGCTCGTCGTGAGTGTGCGTGACGACGGGGGAGACCCGCTGCGCGCGGGTGAGCAGGTGCAGGGCTCAGGACACGGGCTGCTCGGCATGCGCGAGCGTGTGGTCGCCTCCGGTGGCACACTGCATCACGGGCCTACCCAGCCAAGAGGATTCGAGGTCGTCGGCCGATGGACCAACCCGTGACACCCGAGTCGGACGATGCCGCTTCGGCGATCCGAACCGGCCCAATTCGCGTCGTTGTCGCTGACGACCAGGCTTTGGTACGAAGGGGATTCGCGACCTTGGTCGGTCTCGAGGACGATATCGAGGTGGTGGCCGAGGCGACCAACGGCGAGGAGGCCGTCCGGTCGGCTCGCGAGCTGCGGCCGGACGTCATCCTCATGGACATCCGGATGCCGGGTCTCGACGGGCTCGAAGCCACCCGGCAGATCACCGAGGACCCGGATCTGGCCGCGGTCCGCGTCCTGGTGCTCACGACCTTCGACCTCGACGAGTACGTCTTCGAGGCGTTGCGCCTCGGAGCCAGCGGCTTCCTCGTCAAGCACACCGACCCGGACGAGCTGGTCCGTGCGGTCCGGGTCGTCGCGGCCGGTGAGGCGCTGCTGTCGCCCGGGGTCACCCGACGCCTGATCCACCAGTTTGCCCAGGGCCCAAGGGTTTCCGCGGGTTCGCCGACGGCGCCGTCCGACTTGGCCAAGCACCTGACCGATCGCGAGCGAGAGGTCGTCGGCCTCGTTGCTCAGGGGCTCTCCAATGAGGAGATCGCCGGTCAGTGGTTCGTCAGCCAGGCGACCGTACGCACGCACGTCAGCCGCGCGATGACCAAGATGTACGCCCGCGACCGCGCTCAGCTGGTCGTCCTCGCCTACCAGCACGGTCTAGCCACGCCGCCGAACTGACCCGACTACCCCGCCACTTCGCGCACTGCCCCGGGTGAGATGACCGGTCGTCTCACCCGGGGCAGTGGCTGTTGTGGCGGGGTAGTGATGACGCTCGCCCGCCTCAACACCTGACGTACACCGCAAGTCGACACCTGACCGACGTGCGCGACCACCGCCCGGCGGGAGTCTCTTCACATGAGCACTCAACGACTCCACGATGCGGTGGCGGTGACAGGCCTGACCAAGCGTTACGGCCGTCGTACCGTCGTCGACGATGTCTCCCTGCGGATCCCGCGTGGCTCCGTCACCGGTCTGATCGGCCCCAACGGCGCCGGCAAGACCACGGTCATGTCCATGCTGCTCGGCCTGGTCCGCCCGACGGCGGGTGAGGGCGAGGTGCTCGGCCACGACCTCCACCACCCGAAGGCCTACCTCGGCCAGGTCGGCGCGCTGATCGAGAGCCCGGCCTTCCACACCTCCATGAGCGGGTACGACAACCTGCGCAACCTCGTCCGTCTCGGCAAGCACGATCCGTCCAAGGTCCAGGAGCTGCTGGACCTCGTGGGTCTCGGGGATCGCGGCGAGGACCGTTACGGCGCGTACTCCCTCGGCATGAAGCAGCGCCTCGGCATCGCCGCTGCGCTGCTGGGCGACCCGGAGCTGGTCATCCTCGACGAGCCGACGAACGGCGTTGACCCGCAAGGGATGCGGGACATCCGCAACCTCGTCCGGCGGATCGCGGAGGACGGGCGTACGGTCCTCGTCTCCTCGCACCTGCTGGCCGAGCTCGAGCACGTCTGCGACAACCTCGTCGTCATCGACAAGGGCGGCCTGCGCTACCAGGGCGCGATGGACGGCCTCCCGACCGCACGCCGGGACGTCATCCGGGTCGCGGCTAACGGGTCGAGCGGCAACCTGCACGAGCTGCTCGTCGCGCAGGGCTTCGTGGCCACACTGTCCGGTCCGGCCACGGAGGTCACGATCGGCGAGACCGACCCGACCGAGCTCGCAGCCCACATCAACCAGACCGCACACGCAGCCGGCATCACTCTGACCGAGCTGCACCACCAGCGTCAGACGCTCGAGGACCGCGTCCTCGAGCTCGTCGGAAATGGAAGTGAGTCATGAGCATCACCGAGACGGCGCCGACGCGCGTCGCATCCACCACCAAGACGACATCGCTGCGCGGGGGAGCATTCCTCGCCGAGTGGTCCCGCTTCGGGCAGCGTCGCGTGTGGGGCCCGGCCCTGCTCACGACCGTGGTGTACGCCGCCGTCGTCACCCTGGCGCTCATCATGACCGCCGAGGCTCGCGGCCCGTTCAGCATCCAGTCGCTGTCCCAGGCCGGCGGCGCGACGGCCGCGCCGGCCAGGGCCGCGTCATTCTCCTCGGTCCTGCTGCTGGCGCTGTTCGTCGGGATGTCGGCGAACGCCTTCGCGAAGGGCACCTGGCGGGCAGCGCTGCTGCACCACCCCGGTCGTACGTCATTGGCCATCGGGACGTTCGCGGCTCGCATCGTCGGTCTGGCGATCATCGTTGCGACGCTGTTCGTGGTCGGCTGGATCACGGCGATCCTGGTCGCACCGGGTCAGGGCGTCGAGACGGCGAGCTGGATGGACGCTGAGTCATGGCGCATCGCCGGGGAGGACTTCCTGCGGGTGATGGGCTTCGGGATCGGCTGGGCGCTGCTCGGCACCGCAGTCGGCATGATCACGCGCTCGGTGCCGGTCGGCCTGGCTGCCGCGGTCCTGTGGGCCGGTCCGATCGAGAACCTGCTCGGTGACTCGCTCGACTTCGGCCAGCGCTGGTTCCCCGGTCTGCTGCTGCGCTACGTGGTGGCGCCCGACTCGCTGACGATCTCGATCAGCAACACGGCGCTCTACGGCACCTTGGCGGCGTACGGCGTGATCCTGATCGGCGTCATCGCCTTCCTGGTCAACCGCCGGGACGTCACCAGCTGACCGACCAGGGCCAGTCCTCCACAAATTGACGTCGGTAGCACGCATGCGTGCTACCGACGTCAATTTGTGCAGGAGGTCAGAGGGTGGCGGCGACGCCGTCGAGAAGGTGACCCAGGCCGTACCTCAGCGACGCCTCGGGCTCACCGGCCGAGGCGACCGTCTCGCCGACCCGGGCCGCGATGGGCAGGTGCAGGCCCTCCATCGCGCGGGTGAGGACGGGTTCGGCAGTCCGCCACCACTCCTCATCGGTGAGCTCGGTCTCGTCCCGGATGCGGTCCAACCCCGCCTGCCAGCGCGCGGCCTCCGACGTCATGGACAGGACCGTCGTGAGCAGGTGGTTCATCGCGTGATCGTCCAGTCCGATGCCGTCGAGCGGCTGGATCTCGTGCTCGAACTTGATGGACACACCCGGACCGAGCAGGGGCCGACCAGGCGGCACGTCGGTCACCCATGGATGCTCGCGCAGGTTGTCCCAGTTGGACCACACGACGTACTCGATACCGGCGCGCCAGCCGCCCTGATCTGCGGGCAGCGGGCGGTCGGCGTACACGCGAGAGGCGGCGGAGTCGAGCATCAGCTCAACGAGCTCGGGCCGCCCCGGCACGTAGGTGTAGAGCGACATCGCGCCGATCCCGACCTCCTGCGCCACTCGTCGCATGGTGACCGCTTCCAGGCCGTCGGCGTCGGCCACCGTGACGGCCGCCTCGGTGACTGCCTCCAGCGATACCCCGGACCGACCGACCGCTTCCGACGGCGTCCAGAGCAGCTCGAGCAGGCGGACGGTATCGGCTGGTCTGGTGCTCTTGCGCGGCATGGGGAACATCCTGGCTGGCATCGGCGTTGTGGCCTTCTGCACTGTAACCGTACAACGTACGAATGGGGCCATATGGCTGACCGAATGTCAACCGTTGATCAGGCACACGCAGAGCTGGAGCGCGAGCAGCAGCATCTGGACGAGCTCTTCGACCGCCGCGACAGCCTCATCGGGACCGTGGCTCGCGACCGGGCCGCCCACCTCGCAACGGCCCACGACGAAGCGGACCGTACGACGGCTGCCGCGGCAGTCGCCGCACTCACCAGACGGGAGCAGGAGCTGGAGCGCGCCGACCGAGGGCTCTGCTTCGGGCGGGTGGATACCGACGAGGGGGAGCAGCGCTACATCGGCCGGATCGGGCTGCCGAGTGAGGACGAGGACGCCGATCCGTTGCTCGTGGACTGGCGTGCCCCGGCGGCACGGCCGTTCTACACGGCGACCGCCGCACAGCCGCTCGGCCTGCATCGTCGTCGCCACATCCGCACTGACCAACGGACCGTCCTCAGCATCGACGACGAGCTGCTGGACGCCGAAAACACCTCAGACGCAAGCGGTCTCGTCGGTGAGGCCGCTCTGATGGAGGCGCTGGACGCGCGGCGTACAGGCGCGATGGGCGACGTCGTCGCCACCCTGCAGGGTGAGCAGGACGAGATCATCCGGGCCTCGCACCGCGGCTGCCTGGTGGTGCAGGGCGGTCCCGGCACGGGCAAGACCGCCGTGGCACTGCACCGAGCGGCGTACCTCCTGTTCACCCACACCCACCTGGTCGAGCGAGGCGTCCTGGTCGTCGGTCCGTCGCCGGCATTCCTGGACTACATCGACCAGGTGCTGCCATCGCTGGGGGAGACACAGGTGGTGGCGACCACGGTCGAGCGTCTGCTGCCGGGTGCCGAGGTCGGCCGCGTCGACACCGCCGCCGCGGCCGAGGTCAAGGGCCGCGCGCTGTGGGCCGACGTGCTGCGGCGCAGCGTCCAGGCGCGACAGCCGGTCTCTCGCGCCATCGAGGTCCCTTACGACGGTGAGCGCGTGACGCTCGATGAGCCCGCCGTCGCAGAGATCTTGGCGCGTGCCCGTGCCGGTCAGGCATCGCACCACCTGGCGCGCGAGCGCTTTCGCGAGCAGGCGATCGATGCGCTGGCTGCAGCCGCTCTCAAACGGGCTGCCCAGCTGCTCGAGGAGGTCGAGCACGGGTTCGAGGACATCCTCGGCAAACTCGACAAGAGCCTGCGCAAGCAGGCGGAGGTGGTCGGCGTCCGCAGCAGCAGCCGCGGCGTCCAGGTCGACGGCGTGGCGACGGCTGAAGATGCGGCGGACCTGCGTCGTGATCTGGCCACGAGTCCCGACGTGCTCGCCGAACTCGACTCCGTGTGGCCGACCCTGGATCCTCAGCGCATCCTCGGAGGGCTCCTCGCCGACCGCGCGGTGCTCGCCGAGTACGCACCTGAGCTCACGGATGCCGACCGTGCGGTCGTCTGCCGGCCCGAGGGCGCAGCGTGGTCGGTGCCGGACATCGCCCTTCTGGATGAGCTCGCGGACCTGGTCGGAGAGACGGATCGGGCAGGCGAGGTAGCCGCGGACAACAGCCGAACGCTCGCCGAGCGGGCGAGTGCTGACCGCACCTGGGCGTTCGGGCACGTCATCGTCGATGAGGCGCAGGAGCTCTCGGCGATGCAGTGGCGGATGCTCGTACGCCGTTGCCCCACAAGGTCTTTCACGCTAGTGGGCGATGTCAACCAGGCGTACGCCCCGGGCTCGGCTCCGTCATGGGAAGACGCCCTGGCGTCGTCGTTCGGAGACCGGTGGCGGCGTACGGAGCTGACGATCAGCTATCGCACTCCTCGGGAGGTGATGGAGCGTACGGCGCCGGTGCTCGCAGCGGCCGGCAGCTCGGTCGAGCCGCCTCGGTCGGTCCGGTCGAACGACCGGCTACCGACGCGTCGTGAGGTGCTCGAAGCGCGCTTGGTGACCGAGGTGACGGACGCCGCGAGGGAGCTGTCCGAGCGTTATCGCGGAGGGCAGGTCGCGGTCATCGCGTTGCCCGGACGGCACGAGGCGCTCCGCGCGGCCCTGGGATCGTCCGCCGAGGGCCACGCGCAGGTCCGGCTCGTGTCTCCGCTGGACAGCAAGGGCCTGGAGTTCGACGCCGTGGTTCTGGTCGACCCGCACGCCGTGGCCGCCGGACCGCGCGGCTGGAGCTCGCTCTACGTCTGCATGACGCGGTGCACGCAGGAGCTGCACATCGTCGTACCCAGCGACGGGTCGATCACCCCGGACGTGGATGTGCTGGCTGGTCAGGGCTGGTCGTCGAGATAGGTCGTGGGGATGACGGGCTCGCCACGCGACAGCTGAATTGCCTTGCGTGACAGCTCTTTTCGTGACGCGAGGTGTCGCTCGCGGGCCTGCTCCAGCGTGGCGTCTCCGACGATCTCGCCGCCCTTCACCAGGGGCACGAGCAGCTCGCGGTCGTTGCCGTCGTTCTCGGGGCGCTCGCCGATGCCGATGATCTCGGCCTCGGCGACGCCTCGGGAGTCGATGCGACGCAGGGCGTACTTGCGGCCGCCGACTGACTTCTTGTCCTTGCTGGCCTTGGCAACGCCGACCATCGTGCCGGCGTCGTCGGCGCGCGCCACGAGCTTGTAGACCATCCCGGCGGTCGGCGCTCCTGAACCGGTGACCAGCTGGGTGCCGACGCCGTAGGCGTCGACAGGCCCGGCCTGCAGCGCGGCGATGGCGTACTCGTCGAGGTCGCTGGTCACCACGATGCGCGTCTTGGTGGCGCCGAGTCCGTCGAGCTGCTCGCGCACATCACGGGCCTGGCCGAGCAGGTCACCGGAGTCAAGCCGTACGCCACCGAGCTCCGGTCCGGCGACCTCGACCGCGATCTGCACCGCGTTGGTGACGTCGTAGGTGTCCACGAGCAGAGTGGTGCCGGCACCGAGGCAGTCGACCTGAGCCTGGAACGCCTCCCGCTCGTCGTCGTGCAGGAGCGTGAACGAGTGAGCGGCCGTCCCCGACGTCGGGACGCCGTAGCGGCGTCCGGCCTCGAGGTTTGAGGTCGTCGCAAAACCGGCGATGTAGGCCGCCCGCGCCGCCGCGACCGCGGACAGCTCGTGCGTGCGTCGGGATCCCATCTCGATGCACGGGCGGTCGCCGGCCACGGCCGTCATCCGGGACGCCGCGCTGGCGATCGCGCTGTCGTGGTTGAAGATCGACAGCGCCACCGTCTCCAGGATGACGCCCTCGGCGAACGTGGACTCGACCACGAGGATCGGGGAGCCCGGGAAGTAGGCCTCGCCCTCGGCGTACCCCCAGATGTCACCGGAGAAGCGGTACGACCCAAGCCACTCGAGGGTGGCATCGTCGACAACCTTTCGCTTCCTCAGGTCGTCCAGCTCGGCTGTGCCGAAACGGAACTCGCGCAACGCCTCAAGGAATCGGCCGGTTCCCGCAACGATGCCGTAGCGACGCCCGTCGGGCAGCCTTCGGGCGAACAGCTCGAACACGCTGGTGCGGTGAGCGGCGCCGCTGCGCAGAGCCGCCTGCAGCATGGTCAGCTCGTAGTGGTCGGTCAGGAGGGCGCTGGACGGGACGACGATGCCGGACCGGGGGAGCGTGCGACCTCGGCCGGAGGAGGAGTTTCGCCCAGAAGGTTCAGGAGACTGCGGGCCGTACGGCGTTGTTGTTTCAGGGCTCACATCAGTCACCCTAAGGTTGGAGTCGTGTCCGTAGCCCCACCAGAGCAGGCGACGCCGGATGTCGACACCGACACCCGGACGGACGTCAACGTCTCCGAGGGCCTGGACCGTCCGTGGGTGACGATCGTCTGGAACGATCCGGTCAACCTGATGTCGTACGTCTCCTGGGTCTTCCAGAGCTACTTCGGCTACTCGCAGGAGAAGGCCGAGAAGCTCATGCTGGCGGTGCACCACGAGGGGCGTGTGGTCGTCTCGCGCGGGACGCGCGAGAAGATGGAGACCGACACCGAGGCCATGCACGGCTACAGCCTCTGGGCGACCTTCCAGAAGGATGAGTAGGAATGGCAACGGCGTTCAGGCGTAAGGGTTCTCGGGTGGTGGGCCGGATGGACACCCAGGAGCGCGAGGTCGTGATCAGTCTCTTCGAGCAGACCCGTGAGCTCGTCGGCGGCGAGGACCACGTCTCGTCCGGAGATCCGCTGCAAGACCTGATCGGTGGGTGGGACCGCGCGCCCATCGACCCCGAGGAGGTTGCGTCGCGCGACCCCGCGCTCCAGCGGCTGCTGCCACCCGCCAGCCGCGATGACGATCAGCTCGCGGGCGACTTCCGGGCCATGACGGAGGACAACCTGCGCCGGCAGAAGGCGACCCGGCTCAGCACCGCTATCGCGGCGTTCGGCGGCGAGCCGGGCGGTGCGGTCGGCGTGGACCTCGAGCGTGGCGGCGAGAAGATCGAGATGGACCTCGGTCAGGCGCAGGCGGTCATGATGGCCCTGTCCGACGTACGTCTCGTGCTCGGCGAACGACTCGGGCTGCGCACCGACGAGGACAGCGAAGAGCTGCACGCGATGCTCGAGGCGGCCGAGGAGCTCGAGGACCCGCGGATGCTGCTGGCGGCGTACTACGACTTCATGACCTGGTTGCAGGAGTCGGTCACCATCGCGGTCATGGCCTGAGCAGCCAGGTCCAGCTCGCGACAGCCACCCCGCTGGTCGAGTAGCCGGAGCGCCAGCGCAGGCGTATCGAGACCAACGTGCACGCGGTCACCGGGTCTCGATACGGCTCGCCCCTTGGGGCTCGCCTACTCGACCAGCGGTTGAGCTCAGCGCCGACGGGAGAGGGTGAGGCCGTCGTACGCCGGCAGCATGACTGTCTCCATGCGGTCGTCCGCGCGCACGTGGTCGTTGAATGCCTTGACAGCAGTGAGGGTTTCGTCGCTCGAGTCGTCCTTGACGACATCACCGGACCACAGGGTGTTGTCGGTCGCGATGACGCCACCGGGACGCATCCGCGGGACGAGGGCGTCCCAGTAGGACACGTAGCCGCCCTTGTCGGCGTCGATGAACGCGAGGTCGATCGTCGGCTCGTCCGGCAGCGCCGTGAGCGTCTCGAGCGCCGGCGCGATGCGCAGCTCGATCCGGTCGGCGACACCCGCCTTCTCCCAGGCTCCCCGTGCCAGCGCGGTCCACTCCTCGCTCACGTCACAGCACAGCAGCCGACCCCCGTCGGCGAGGCCCTCTGCGATGCAGAGGCTGGAGTAGCCGGTGAACGTGCCGACCTCGATCGCGTTGCGGGCCCCGACCAGGCGGGTGAGCCAGGTGAGCAGCTGCCCCTCGTCGTGCCCGATCTGCATCCCGGACGATCGACCGAGCGCGGCGGTGTCCTCACGTAGCTGGGACAGCACCGGTGACGGTGGAAACGAACCGTGATCGACGACGTACGACTGGACCTGGTCAGTGACCTCGAAGCTGCGCGCCATGGCGTCAGGCTAGACCGAGGCGCCGCACTAGGATCGGGCGCATCATGAGCACCGAAGACTCGCGCCCTGTCCGCCTCCGCATCGCCCCGTCACCCACTGGTGACCCGCACGTCGGAACCGCCTACATGTCGATGTTCGACCTGGCGTTCGCCCGACAGCAGGGCGGCCAGTTCATCCTCCGCATCGAGGACACCGACCGGGCGCGACTGGTCGAGGGCAGCGAGCAGCAGGTCTACGACACCCTCTCCTGGATCGGCCTCGGCCACGACGAAGGCCCTGACGTTGGCGGGCCCTACGCGCCTTACAAGCAGTCTGAGCGCCTCGACACCTACAAGCCGTACGTCGACCGGTTGCTGGACGAGGGCAAGGCCTACTACTGCTGGTGCTCCAGCGAGCGGCTCAAGGAGATGCGCGACAAGCAGCAGGCGCTCAAGCAGCCGACCGGCTACGACCGCCTCTGCTACGGCAAGACCCAGGAGGAGCGCGCGGCGCTGCCGGGCTACTCCGACAAGCCGGTCGTCCGCATGCACGTCCCGGACGACGTCGACCTCTTCTGGGACGACCTGATCATGGGCCGCACCAGCGCGCCGCGGCCGGACGACCAGGTGATCCTGAAGGCTGACGGGTTCCCGACCTACCACCTGGCTGTCGTGGTGGACGACCACGAGATGGCCATCACGCACGTCGTGCGCGGCCAGGAGTGGATGTCCAGCACACCCAAGCACCGGCTGCTTTACAGCTGGCTTGACCTGCCCATGCCGAAGTTCGCGCACATGCCGCTGCTGCGCGATGAGAAGAAGGCCAAGATCTCCAAGCGCAAGAACCCGTGGGCTCGCCTCACGTGGTTCAAGGAGCAGGGCTACCTGCCCGAGGCGCTGCTGAACTTCCTTGCGCTGCAGGGCTATCCGCCGGTCATCGAGGCGGACGGCACCGAGCGCGAGGTGTTCTCGTTCGAGGAGTTCACCCAGCGCTTCGAGTGGTCCAAGGTCAACAAGGCCGGTGCGATCTTCAACCTCGACAAGCTCAGCTGGCTCAACGGCCACTACATCCGTGAGCTCGAGGTCGGCGACCTGGCGAGCCGGTTGCTGCCCTTCCTGTACGCCGACGGTGTGCTGCCCGAGCAGCCGAGCCTTCCGCAGCTCGGCCGTCTCCAGCTGGTCACCGAGCAGATCCAGACCCGCATCAACCTGCTCACCGAGGCGACGCCGCTGGTCAAGCCGTTCTACGTCGACGACGCCGACCTGGAGATCGCCGACGACGCACGCGCGGGCCTCAAGGACGGCGCCAAGGAGGTCCTCGACGCGGCCATCAAGGCGCTCGAGCCGATCTCGGGCACCATCGGCAAGCCGGACGGCACCGGCGTCGAGTGGACGCACGATCGCATCGAGGCCGCGCTGCGCGAGGCGATCGTCGACGGCATGGGCATCAAGCCCCGCCTGGCCTTCGGGCCGCTGCGCACGGCGGTCTCGGGGCAGAAGATCTCGCCTCCGCTGTTCGAGTCGATGGAGATCCTCGGCAAGGCTTCGGTGATCAAGCGGCTGGAGCGGCTGCGCGATTCGCTGTGACACCGCGGTGGACGGGCCTGCTGCTCGATATCGACGACACGCTCCTGGACACCACCCGGGCGATGATCACGGCAGGCACCACCGCCATGAAGGCTGTCTGGCCGCAGCAGCCCGACGACTGGTGCGTGCGAGCGTCCGAGCGGTTTCGGGCCGACCCCGGCGGCTACTTCGCGCGGTTCACGAGGGGCGACCTGGCCTTCGATGACATGCGTGCCGCGCGGCTCGCCGAGGTCGCGTCGGCGTACAACCTGCCGGTGCCCGACGCCGCTCACGCGACGTACGAAGCGGCCTTTCGGCCGGCCTTCAACGCCGCCCAGCACGTGTACGACGATGTGCAGCCCCTGCTGCGGCGCTGCGCGCAGCGAGAGGTCGTGGTGGGTGCCGTCACCAACTCCTCGGAGTCGGCCACTGCGGACAAGCTGGCCGTGACCGGCCTGGGGGAGCAGCTCGTGACGGTCGTCACGCGGGACACCCTGGGTTTCGGGAAGCCCGACCCTCGGATCTTCGCGTACGCCTGCCAGCAGCTCGGTCTGTCGACGGACCAGGTGCTGTTCGTCGGCGACGAGCTGGCTGCCGATGTGGTCGGTGCACAGGACGCGGGACTCACGGCGTACTGGCTGAGGCGGCCGGCGGACGTCGTCTCCCGACACGCTCCGGACCGCGCTGCGGGGCCGTCCGAGGCCCGAGTCATCAGCAGTCTCAACGAGATCGAGCTCTCGTAGCACGCGCCATCCGGCGGCTCATCGCGCCACGTCACGAGCCGATTTGGGAGGTACGCACCGGGCCGGTAAGGTTATCCCTCGGTTCACTAGAACGCAGGCGGACGGCGACGTCCGAGCCGAGTTCGGTGATACCCCCTTGGGGTATGGTGTAATTGGCAGCACGACTGATTCTGGTTCAGTTAGTCTAGGTTCGAGTCCTGGTACCCCAGCGCTAGTCGCCCGCATCGCTCTTGATGCTGGCGATTCGGAGAAAATCACCGCCCACGGTATGGTTTCCTCCGCTGCTGGTGAGGTTTTCTGATCCAGGAGCAAGTGCCGCGGCCCCGTTGTGTAGCGGCCTAGCACGCCGCCCTCTCAAGGCGGTAGCGCGGGTTCGAATCCCGTCGGGGCTACGTTGAGATAGACGGCCTCTGACCTTTGCGGTCAGGGGCCGTTTTCTCTGCCCTGGGCGCCCAGCCTCAGCCGCGATCCCCGCCCAGCACGGCTCTCCGCGCACGCCACGACAGCACTGACCGGTCGGAGGCCGCTGACAGCAGCGAGGCCACGCTGGCGAACGACCCGATCGAGAACGCCGACGCGAACGATCCGATGGACCCGATCGACAGCACCGACCCGACGGATCCGATCGACAGGATCGAGCCCTTCGACCCGATCGACAGGATCGAGCCCTCCGACCGGATGGAGAGCAGGGACGTCTCGCGGCGCATCATGCGCCCATCATGCAGCGGTTCCAGCTCCCTCCGCTGGGGGAGGCGGATCTCAGAGCCGGACCATACCGTTTGGTATGTCGATCCATCCGCACACCTGGGAGCAGCCGTGCCGAACACCGTCAGCAGCCAGCCGAGCAGCGACGCACTTCAGCGCGCGGACCGCGCGGCCCGCCTCGCCGTACCGGCGGTCCTCGGGGCCATCGGCGCGCTCCACCTCAGCTGGGCGGCTGGCAGCACCTGGCCGAAGAGCACGGCGGCCGAGCTCGGCGAGGTCGTCATCAGCAGCGGCTCGTTGCCGCCGGCGGGCGCCTGCATCGTTGTTGGTGTCGGCCTGATCGGCGCGGCCGGAGTTGTCGCTGCCCTTCGGCCGAGCTCGTCACGGCGGCTGCGTGCCGCGGGAGGGGTCCTCGGTGGCGTCCTGGCCGCGCGAGGGGTCGGGTTCGAGGCGATGCACCTCGTCGCCGGTCTCCCGGACACCTTCAGCCGCCTCGACGCGGCCTACTACTCGCCCTTGTGCATCGGTCTGGCTGCGGGCGTGGGCGTACGACTCCTGGCGACACGGCGTCGTACGCCTGCGCTCACCGCCGTGGACGCGCGTCCCCACGCGGCCTGACCAGCCAGACTGGGGGCGTGCACGACCACGTCTGGTACGCGTCGTACGGCTCGAACCTCTCTGCTGCTCGGTTCGGTCACTACCTCCATGGCGGGCAACCTGCAGGTGCGACCCGTGACTACCCGGGTGCCCGTGACCCCAGCCCGCCCACCGACCGTCGCGCACTGCACCTTGCCGGCGAGGTGTTCTTCGGCTGGGAGTCGCCGACCTGGGGCGGCGGCGTCGCCTTCCTGGACATCGAGGCGACCGGCGACGCGTTGGCGTGCGGCTATCGCATCACCGCCGAGCAGCTGGCGGACGTCGTCACCCAGGAGATGCACCGGGAGCCGGGCCCGTTGCTCGATCTCGACGTCCTGCTGGCGCAGCGACGCCTCGTGCTCGGTGACGGACGCTACGAGACGGTCCTGGTCGTCGGAGACGTGGACGGCGAGCCGGTGGTGACCTTCACGTGCCCGTCGGATGATCGGCGGCCGACGATCAACCCGCCGAGCGCGGCTTACCTCGCTGTCGTCGCCCGCGGTCTCGTCGAGTCCCACGGCCTCGCGCCTGACGAGGTCGTCGGCTACCTCGAAGGTCTGGCAGGCGTACGAGGGCGCTGGCCGTCCGATGACCTCACCGAGGTCGTTCGGATCGCCCTGGGCGGTTAGACGCCCCCGCCCGGTCCTGAGCGCGCGCTGCGGTCCTGCTGGGCGAGGCGGCGCAAGGTCAGCAGAACCGGGTCGACCATGACGGTGGCGACCACCACGTAACGCAGCGCGTCCGCGTCCTCGGTCGGCACCGAGTCCACATCGGCGCCGGCCACGATCTCCATGCCGTCGGCATAGCGGTCCAGCCGTTCGTCGGGGACCTCGATGCCGGCGGAGGCGGCCGCGTCCAGCTGTTCGGCCAGTCGCCCCAGCAGTGGGTCCGTCGGCGGGACCTGCCAGCCCCGCTGCTCAAGCCATCGCGAAACACGTTGCTGCGCTTCAGGACTGGCGGACTCGCCGGCCTCACCGGTCAGCGCGTGCTGAGCGGCGCCGAGGAGGTCGTGACGCAGAGGTGGAGGGTGCTCCAGGGTCTCGATGACCGACAGCGCCCCGGCCATGGAGAGCCCGCCTGAGTCCGTCAGCGCGCGGACGAGACGTACGCGCTCGACGTGTGAGTCGTCGTACCTCGCCTGCGTGCGGTTGAGGGGTTCGCCGGCGTGCAGTACGCCCTCGCGAAGGTAGAACTTCAACGTCGCGATCGGGACGTCGGTCCGGGCGGACAGCTCTGACATGCGCATCTGAAGGGACCTCCTTGACACTGGAGAGTACTACTGTCCAATATGGGTACTGAAGATATCCAATCAAGGAGGACGTCATGGTCGAGCGACAGACCCACAGTCATGAGGGTGAGATCGCGGTGTTCCTGCTCGGGATGACGATCAACCGCCCGTGGCGACCCGATCACTGGCTGCCGGCCTTCCGCGCGATGCCGGCCATGCTGGGCGAGCTCTACACCAACAAGGCGCAATCCGAGGGCGGCGAGGAGGAGTGGCTCGGCTTCATGGGCGCGCGGTCGTTGTTCGGTGCCCGCGGGCCGACCGTCATCCAGTACTGGCGCAGCACGGATGACATCTACCGCTATGCCGGTATGACCGATCGCGTCCATCGTCCGGCGTGGCTGGAGTTCTACCGCCAGGCGAAGGCGCACCCGGACTCGGTCGGGGTCTGGCACGAGACCTACGCGGTGCCGGCCGATGGGCACGAGTCGATCTACTACGCGACACCATCCATGGGACTTGGTGCTGTCACCTCGCTCGTGCCGGTCCGACGTCGCGGCGACACCGCGCGCGAGCGACTCGGCTCAGAGGTGCGAGCGACGACCGCCTAGGCGGACTCGCCGCGCTGGGCCTGCTGGGCCGCGGCGCGAGCCAGCACCTCGGTGAGCTTGTTGGCGCCGGCGATCACCGTCGCGGCGTGCAGGCGGCCCGGCTGGCGGGAGACCCGCTCGATGGGTCCCGAGATCGAGACGGCGGCGATGACGCGGCCGGACGGGCTGCGCACGGGAGCGGACACCGAGGCCACACCCTGCTCGCGCTCGCCGACGCTCTGCGCCCAGCCGCGACGACGGACGGCCGACAGCATGGTTGCCGTGAACTTCGCGCCCTGCAGGCCCTTGTGGAGCCGCTCGGGCTCCTCCCAGGCGAGCAGGATCTGAGCGGCCGAGCCGGCCTGCATCGACAGCGTCGCGCCGACCGGGATCGAGTCGCGTAGGCCGACCGGGCGGTCGGCGGCAGCGACACAGATGCGCTGGTCACCCTGACGCCGGAAGAGCTGAGCGCTCTCGTTGGTGTGGTCGCGCAGCGCGCCGAGCACGGGCCCGGCTGCGGCCAGGAGGCGGTCCTCACCTGCGGCCGAGGCGAGCTCGACGAGGCGTGGGCCGAGGACGAATCGTCCCTGGGTGTCGCGCGCCACCAGCCGGTGGTGCTCGAGTGCGACTGCCAGTCGGTGGGCCGTGGGGCGGGCCAGACCGGTGGAAGACACGAGCTGAGCAAGGGTCGAGGGGCCGGCCTCCAGGGCAGAGAGCACGACCGCCGCCTTGTCGAGAACTCCGACGCCGCTTGACTTGTCCATGCCTTGATACTGACGTCTCAGGAAGCGAGACGCAAGTCCACCGCGAAATTCAGCGGCGGAAGATGGGCTGGACGTGGGGGTGGCCACGTTGTCATACAGAGGAGAGAGCCTTGCCACGGACGCTGGCCGAGAAGGTCTGGGACGAGCACGTCGTACGACGCGTCGCGGGAGAGCCGGACCTCCTCTATATCGATCTCCATCTCCTGCACGAAGTGACCAGTCCGCAGGCCTTCGACGGTCTGCGGCACGCCGGCCGGGGTGTACGGCGCGTGGATCAGACGGTGGCCACCGAGGACCACAACGTGCCGACGACGCCCGGGCCGATCACCGACCCGGTCAGCCGCACCCAGGTCGAGACGCTGCGCAAGAACTGCGCGGAGTTCGGCGTCCGGCTGTTTCCGATGGGTGATGCGGAGCAGGGGATCGTGCACATCATCGGTCCGCAGCTCGGGCTGACCCAGCCGGGCATGACCATCGTCTGCGGCGACAGCCACACCTCGACCCATGGTGCGTTCGGCGCTCTCGCTTTCGGCATCGGCACCAGCGAGGTCGAGCACGTGCTCGCGACGCAGACCCTGCCGCTCAAGCCGTTCCGCACGATGGCGATCAATGTCGAGGGCGACCTGCCGGCAGGGGTCACGGCCAAGGACATCATCCTCGCGGTCATCGCCGAGATCGGCACCGGCGGCGGGCAGGGCTACGTGCTCGAATATCGCGGCAGCGCCATCGAGCAGCTGTCGATGGAAGCCCGGATGACCGTCTGCAACATGTCGATCGAGGCGGGTGCCCGAGCGGGCATGATCGCGCCGGACGACACCACGTTCGACTACCTCGAGGGCCGCCCGCACGCGCCGTCCGGTGACGACTGGGACGCTGCGGTCGAGGCCTGGCGGTCGCTGCGCACCGACGAGGGCGCGGAGTTCGACCACGAGGTCCACATCGACGCCGCGCAGCTCGCACCGTTCGTCACGTGGGGCACCAATCCCGGTCAGGGGCTGCCACTCTCGGCGTCCGTGCCAGACCCGGAGTCGTTCGGTGACGAGGGCGACAAGGCCTCCGCGGAGCGGGCGCTCACCTACATGGGCCTCGAGGCCGGCACGCCACTACGCGAGATCAGCGTGGACACCGTCTTCCTCGGCTCCTGCACCAACGGTCGGATCGAGGACCTGCGCGCAGCGGCGGACGTCATCAAGGGACGCCAGGTTGCCCAGGGCGTACGGATGCTGGTCGTGCCTGGCTCCGCGCGAGTTCGGCTCCAGGCCGAGAGCGAAGGGCTGGACCAGGTCTTCTCCGACGCCGGCGCCGAGTGGCGGCTAGCGGGTTGCTCGATGTGCCTGGGCATGAACCCCGACCAGCTCGTGCCAGGGGAGCGGTGCGCGTCGACGTCCAACCGCAACTTCGAGGGCCGGCAGGGCAAGGGCGGGCGTACGCACCTCGTGAGCCCGCTCGTGGCCGCGGCCACCGCGGTGCGCGGCACGCTGTCGAGCCCCTCCGACCTCTGAAAGGACCTGTGCCATGGACCAGTTCACGACTCACACCGGCGTCGGCGTCCCGCTGCGGCGAGGCAATGTCGACACCGACCAGATCATCCCTGCCGTCTACCTCAAGCGCGTCACTCGCACGGGATTCGAGGACGGGCTGTTCTCCGCCTGGAGAGGCGATGAGTCCTTCGTCCTCAATAACCCGGTGTACGCCAGGGGCTCGGTGCTCGTCGCAGGTCCCGACTTCGGCACGGGCTCCTCGCGTGAGCACGCTGTCTGGGCGTTGATGGACTACGGCTTCCGCGTGGTCATTTCGTCGCGCTTCGCCGACATCTTCCGAGGCAACTCGGGCAAGGCTGGGCTGCTGACGGCGCAGGTTCGCCAGGACGACGTCGAGCTCCTCTGGAAGCTGCTGGAGAACCACCCGGGTCTGGAGATCACGGTCGACCTCCAGGAGCGCACGATCGTGGCCGGCGAGTTGGTCATCCCCTTCGAGGTGGACGAGTACACCCGCTGGCGGCTGCTCGAAGGTCTCGACGACATCAGCCTTACCTTGCGACACGACGAGCTCATCAAAGAATTCGAATCTCGCCGTCCGACATGGAAACCGTCGGTTCACGAACCCGTTTGACGCAGATCGACCCCTCCCGGGAGCGGTCGAGGCACGCTGGAAGTCGTCCGGTGGCGCGCATGTGGCGCTGGTGCGCTGGCCCGAATATCGTTGGTAATCAACGATATTCGGGCTTCTGTCGTTTCTGGCTCCTCTGTGACGACTGCTGACTTCGCCCCTCGCGGGTGTTGGTCTCAGCCGGCGCAAATCCTGTCGCGCCTGGCTCGGGCAGGGCCCAAAGCCGTTACGACACAACGGATTCGAGATGCCAAATGGTGGACGAGCCGGTGTCGGGGGCATAACGTCGTCCCAAGTCGGGCGTTCCCGCTCGGCCGCAAGCAGCAGTCCGGCGGACGCCGGCAGCGATCCCTGAAGGGGCATCACCGTGAACAAGGCAGAGCTCATCGCGAACCTTGAGGGCCGTCTGGGCAGCAAGAAGGCTGCTAGTGACGCACTTGAGGCCGTCCTGGACGTCATCATCCGAGAGGTGGCGAAGGGCAACAAGGTCGGCATCACCGGCTTCGGGACCTTCGAGAAGATCGGCCGTGCCGCGCGCACCGGCCGAAACCCGCGTACCGGTCAGTCGGTTCGCATCCGCAAGACCGCCATTCCCAAGTTCAAGCCGGGTACGGCGTTCAAGTCGGTCGTCGCCGACCCCCGCGCGCTCCCGAAGACCGGCAACGCCGGTGGCCGCGCGTCCACTGCCTTGGCGGCGCCGGTGAAGGCGACCGCGAAGAAGGTCGCCAAGGCTGCTGCGAAGAAGACGACGGCCAAGAAGGCCACGGCGAAGAAGGCTCCCGCGAAGGCTGCGGCGACCAAGGCCGTCGCCAAGAAGGCTCCCGCGAAGAAGGCGCCCGCGAAGGCTGCGGCGACCAAGACCGTGGCCAAGAAGGCTCCCGCGAAGGCTGCGGCGACCAAGGCCGTCGCCAAGAAGGCTCCCGCGAAGAAGGCTCCGGCCAAGAAGGCCGCCGTCAAGAAGGCTCCGGCCACCAAGGTCGCTGCCAAGAAGACGGTCGCCAAGAAGGCGCCCGCCAAGAAGGCCGCCGTCAAGAAGGCTCCGGCCAAGAAGGCACCCGCGAAGCGCGCCGCCAAGCGCTGAGCCATCTGCTCGGGACGGGTCATCACCGCATGGTGGTGGCCCGTTTCGTCGTCAGCAGTTCGAGTCGGTCAGCGGATCCGCTGACCGGGGCCGACCCCGGTTATCCACAGCCGGGTCACGCCCTGCGCGCCGACCTCGACACTGACCCGCTGACCGAGTCTCAGGTGCCGAAGGCCGCTGGCCTGGAAGGCCGCCCGCGTGAAGTCCAGGGCGCGTCCGTTGTCCATCAGCACCGAACCCGAGCCCTCGTCAGCGTCGAACGTGTGCACTGTCGCCTGCATGTCAGGCCGACTGCGGCGTCGGGGAGCCGAGGACTCCGCTGGACCAAGGACCGATGCCCATCTCGACTGCCGCCTCGAGCGACTCGATGTCGTCCACGTCGTGGCGCAGGGTGGGCAGGTCGAGCTCGAGGACCGTGCACCGACGCGCATGGCGTGCGGCGGAGCCACGACCGAACCGGGGCGCGAGCGCTGCCGGGTCGTGGTGGGTCAGCAGGACGGTGCCGGAGCCGTCGTGGTCGGGGACGAGCGCACTCTCGGTGGCCGCGCAGGCCCGCAGACCGGCGTACAGCTCATCGGCCTTGAGCGTCGGGAGATCGCCGAGGAGTACGGCGGTCGGGAGCGTGGGTTCGCGCCGCAGGGCCTCATCGAGCCCGACGCGGACTGCGCCGTTGAGGCCACGGCCCGGATCAGGAACCACCGTGATGTCACGCTCGGCCATCTCGGCCGTGATCTTGTCGTCCTCGGTCACCACGATGACGCGGTCGGCGCGGATCACCTCGAGCACGACCGACAGGGTGTCCATGGCGAGCGCGAAGGCCAGATCGGGTCGGGCGATGCCCGATGGGGGCTGCAGACGGGACTTGGCTCGGAACCGGCTCTTGATCGGGACGATGATGTGCCAGGTCGACGTGACAGGTGTGCTCACCGGTCCATCGTCGCAGAGCGCTCCGCATGTCGTGCAGCAACACACGGGTCGACAGCCGATGATGGGGGAGGCAGTATGACCCGAACCCCACAGCCGCGAGAGGAGACCCGTGCAACGCCCGGCCATGCGTGAGGACATCACTCCTCTTTATCGCGGCATCATCGCCAGTGTCCGTCCGTTGCTGCAGCAGGTGACGCTGCGTGACTGGGGTGGGGCGGAGCACATCCCTCAGACGGGCGGGTTCGTGGTCGCGGCCAACCACATCTCCAACTTCGACCACTTCCCGCTGGCGCACTACCTCGTCGATCACGGACGAGCGCCGCACTTCCTCGCCAAGAGCTCGCTGTTCAAGCCGCCGGGCGTGAAGCAGATCATGTCGGGCACCGGCCAGATCCCCGTCTTCCGCGGCACCCATCAGGCCTCCGAGGCGCTGTCGGCCGCGACGGACGCCATCCGCGGCGGCGCGTGTGTCTGCGTCTATCCCGAGGGCACGATCACGCGGGAGGCCGGCTACTGGCCGATGACCGGCAAGTCCGGCGCGGCACGCATCGCGCTCGAGACCGGCTGCCCGTTGGTGCCGCTCGCGATCTGGGGCACGGAGAAGATCCTCCCGCCTTACGTCGGCAAGTTCGTCCCGAAGGTGTTGCCGCGCAAGCCTGTTGCCGTACGCGTGGGGCCGCCGGTCTCGCTGGACGACCTCCAGGGCGAACCGATCACCGCAGCTGTCCTCAACCAGGCCACCGATCGGCTCATGGACGCGATCACGGTGCTGCTGGAGGAGATTCGCGGCGAGCAGGCACCGGCACACCGGTTCGACCCACGCACGGACACTCCCGCCCGTAGCAAGAAGACCCGCGGCAAGAAGAGGGCGTGACGATGACGAGCGTGACGGTCTATGGCAGCGGGAGCTGGGGCACGGCGTACGCCGCGATCCTGGCTGACGCCGGGTGCTCGGTGACGATGTGGAGTCGGCGAGCCGAGGTCGCACGGGCGATCAACGAGGAGCACATCAACTCGGCCTACCTACCGGAACTCGTACTGCCGCAACGAGTCCGGGCGACCGATGATCCCCACGAGGCCGGGGCAGGTGCCGAGATCGTGGTGCTCGCGGTGCCCTCACAGACACTGCGCGACAACCTCGTGGTCTGGGGTGACGCGATCGAGGGTGAAGCCGTCGTCGTCTCGCTGATGAAGGGCATCGAGCTAGGCACCACCAAGCGGATGAGTCAGGTCATCGAAGAAGCGGGATCGGTTGACCCGCAACGCATCGTGGTGGTGTCCGGTCCCAACCTTGCGCCCGAGATCGCGGCCAAGCAGCCCGCCGCCGCGGTTGTCGCCTCGGTCGGCAAGAACGCACGGGCCAAGGTCGCCGAGGCGTCCGCGACGCCGTACTTCCGGCCCTACACCAACGGCGACGTGATCGGCACCGAGATCGGCGGCGCGGTCAAGAACGTCATCGCGCTGGCCGTCGGGATGGCCAAGGGCATGGGGATGGGCGACAACAGCATGGCCAGCCTGCTCACGCGTGGCCTCGCCGAGACCGCCCGCTTCGGCGTACGGCTCGGGGCCGACCCGCAGACCTTCCTCGGTCTGGCCGGTGTGGGCGACATGGTCGCCACCTGCGCGTCGCCGTTGTCGCGCAACAACTCCTTCGGGTTCAAGCTCGGCCAAGGGATGACCTTGGCCGAGGTTGTCGCCGACACCAAGCAGACAGCCGAGGGCGTCAAGTCCTGCGAGTCCATCCTGGCGCTGGCCCGCTCGGTCGGGGCCGATGTGCCCATCGTCGAGGCCGTCGAGGCCGTGGTCCACGAGGGCCGCGACCCCAAGGACCTTGTCTCGCTGCTGATGACCCGGGCGCTCAAGCACGAGCGCAGCTGACGCAGGTCAGCGCAGGGCCTGGTCCAGGTCGCGCCAGAGGTCCTCGATGTCCTCGACCCCGACGCTGAGCCGGATCAGCTCCACCGGCACGGTCGTCGGCTCCAGAGGGTGGCGACGTCGCCGCTCCAGCAGCGACTCCACTCCGCCGAGGCTGGTCGCAGGCGTCCACACCGAGACCCGTTGTTCGACGCGCTCGGCTGCCGCTTGACCTCCAGCGACCTCGATGCCGATGACGGCACCCGCCCCGGGGTAGCGCAGGCGGGTGACGGCCGGGTGCTTGCCCAGTCGCTTGGCCAGCTCCGACGCGTTGTCGCAGGCGCGCTCGAGGCGAAGGTGCAGCGTGCGCATGCCACGGAGGGCGAGCCAGGTCTCCATCGGTCCGGGGATCGCCCCGCCGAGGGTCCGGTGCTCGTGCAGCTGCTCGTGGGCCGCGTCATCGCGCGTGACGGTTGCTCCGAGCAGGAGGTCGGAGTGACCCGACAGATACTTCGTCGCAGAGTGCACGACGACGTCCGCGCCGAGGTCCAACGGCCGTTGGCGAAGGGGCGTCGCGAATGTGTTGTCGCAGACCGAGAAGACGCTGTGCGATCTGGCTCGCTCGAAAAGGGTTGGCAGATCAGCGATCTCGAGCATCGGGTTGGTCGGTGACTCGGCCCAGAGCATCGCCGCCCCGGGCAGCGCGGCGAGGACCTCGTCGGTGTCACTGATGTCGACGCGACGGACGGACAGGCGGCCCTGGCGCTCGAGTGCGGCGAGGAGGCCACCGGTTCCGTTGTAGGCGTGGTGCGGTGCGACTACGACACCGGCGTGCGGGACGAGCGACAGGCACGCCGCGATGGCGCCCATTCCTGAGGCGAACGCGAGCGCTCGACCGTCCTCCAACGAGCCCAGGGTGTCCTCGAAGGCGGTCCAGGTGGGGTTGCCGTTGCGGGCGTAGCCAACGGGACCGTCTGCGACGTACGTCGAGCTCAGCTCAAGGGGCGGGCTGACCGGCGCTCCCGGGGTGCGGTCCGGTCTCCCGCCAGTGACGAGCAGAGTTGCGGTCGTGAGGTTCGGGTCAGGCTCGGCCATGGCGACAGAGTCGCACGCATGCTTCCCCGCGCTGCGCCGTGGACCGGAGTCTGGGCATTAGTCTCGACGGCGATGAGCACTTCTCCAGCACCCCGCAAACCCCGCGTCGCGATCGTCTTCGGCGGCCGATCCTCTGAGCACATGGTGTCGTGTGCGACGGCGGCAGGAGTGATGCAGGCCATAGACCGCGACCGGTTCGACGTCCTCCCGATCGGCATCGCTCGTGACGGTCGCTGGCTCTTGATGGCCGACGACCCGGAACCGCTGATGCTGACCGCCTCGCAGCAGCCCGAGGTCGACGGCGCCACGTCGGTCGTCGTACCCACCGACCCGGGTGGCAAGGGCGTTCTGGTGCTGGAGCCCGGGCAGCCGCCGCGTGAGCTCGGCACCGTCGATGTGGTGCTGCCGCTGCTGCACGGACCGTTCGGCGAGGACGGCACCCTGCAGGGGCTTCTGGAGCTGGCTGATATCCGTTACGTCGGCTCCGGCGTGGCTGCGTCGGCGGTGATGATGGACAAGCACCTGATGAAGGTTGTCTTCGCCGCAGCGGGCCTGCCGATCGGGCGCTACATCGTCATCACCGACAAGGAGTGGCGCCGTGACAAGGCCGCGGCCCTTGACCCGGTGGCCTCGCTGGGCTGGCCGGTCTTCGTCAAGCCGGCCCGAGCGGGTTCGAGCCAGGGCATCGTCAAGGTCGAGGGGCGCGACGATCTCGAGGCAGCCGTCGAGTCGGCGCGTGAGCACGACCCCAAGGTGATCATCGAGGCGGCCATCAAGGGGCGCGAGATCGAGTGTGGCGTGCTGGAGGGCCGTGGCTCAGATCGCCCGCGTGTCAGTGAGATCGGCGAGATCGAGGTCACCGGTGGTCACGAGTTCTACGACTTCGAGGCCAAGTACATCGACGAGGCCAACGTCCGCTTGAGCTGCCCGACCAACTTGCCGGTCGCCATCGCCGAAGAGGTCAAGACGCTGTCGGTGAAGGCGTTCGAGGCGGCCGGCTGCGAGGGTCTGGCCAGGGTCGACTGGTTCTACGAGTCGGGAGGACGGTTGGTGCTCAACGAGATCAACACGCTGCCCGGGTTCACGCCGACCTCGATGTTCCCTCAGGTGTGGGCCGCGTCCGGCCTGTCCTATCCCGAGCTGATCACCGAGCTGATCGAGCTCGCACTGAGTCGGCAGACCGGTCTGCGCTGAGACTGATCAGGCGGAGCAGCGGTGGGGGCCTTGCGGGATCGCTGAGGCGGCCTTCGTGAACGCTCCGAGCACGAGCGGCTCGGGGGAGTAGTCCTTGGGCACCAGCACCTCGATCGCCGGTTCGCGTCCGTAGGTGACGAACGACATGCCGTCCGAGAGCGTGGTGCCGACCCAGTCGACGCCGCTCACGCCGAAGCATTGTCGACTGGTCGCTCCGGGAGACGTGACGCCGCAGCGGGCGATGATCGCCGGGTCACCCCAGGCATGGACCGTGGGCGACTTCACCGAGACCTCACGGGACTTCTCACCGGAGACCGTCGTGGGCCATTGAGCAGCGGCCTTGGCGCACCAGGGGCTCGACGCCTTGTCGGCCACGCTCACGTCGACCGAGGAGCTGCACGCGCTCAGGGTGCCGGCGCCGGCGAGCAGCCCGGCCAGCGCGATCAGACGTGGACGATGGTGCACGTGAGGGTGCGGGTGATGCCCGGGACGTCCTGGATCTTGGCGATCACGAGCTTGCCGAGGTCATCGACCGTCTTGGCCTCGATGCGGGCGATCACGTCGTAGGGCCCGGTGACGTCCTCTGACAGCGCCACGCCCTCGATCGCGGCGACGTCGGAGGCGACGGACTGTGCCTTGCCGACATCGGTCTGGATGAGGATGTAGGCCTGAACCACTCTTGCCTCCGAGCTCGAACCGCTCCGGCGCATTGCCGGATGGGGACCTCAGGGTCCCACCTGCGAGACGCTACCGTGCAGGTGCTCGACCGCGCTGCCGAAGAGGAGACAGGTGACCAGCCACCGGACGTCGGACTCCGCTGACCCCTCCAGACCGCTTCTGTCCGATCTCGACGAGGACGAGCTGCTCCGACAGATCCTGCCCGGACTCCCCAGCGGGCCTGCCGTGCTGCTGGGTCCTGGCGACGACACCGCTCTGGTCGAGGTCCGACGAGGGGCCGTGCTCGCCACCACCGACGCGATGGTCCGCGGTCGGGACTGGCTCGACGAGTGGTCCACCGCCGACGACGTCGGCCGCAAGCTCGTCGCACAGAACGCCGCCGACATCGCGGCCATGGGAGGGCGTACGACCGCCCTGCTCGTCACGCTCGCGGCGGATCCGGCCACGCCGGTCGCCTGGGTACGCGAGATGACGGCCGGCCTCGCCGCCGCCTCTCGCGAGGCGGGCATCGCCGTCGTCGGGGGAGACCTGTCCTCTGCCCCCGAGGGCACCTTGATGATCTCGATCACCGCGCTCGGTGACGTCGACTCCGACCCGGTTCTTCGGTCCGGCGCTCGGCCCGGAGATGTGCTCGCGGTGCACGGGACGCTCGGTTGGTCCGCCGCGGGTCTCCTTCTGCTGCAACGTGATTCGGCGGACCGGGGTCCCGACCAGGTGAGCTATCACCGGAGGCCGCGGCCGTCGTACGAGCAGGGACCACTGGCCGCGTCCGCAGGGGCGACAGCGATGCTCGACATCTCTGACGGTCTGGTCCGCGACGCCGGGCGGATCGCAGCGGCCAGTGAGGTCCAGCTCGCCGTCGACTCCGCACTGCTCCGCGACGACATCGAGCTGCTCGCCCCGATCGTCGGCGCCGAGGACGCGCGTGCCTGCGTGCTGACCGGCGGCGAGGAGCACTCGTTGCTCGCCTGCTTCCCGAGCTTGCAGCTGCCGCAAGGGTGGCGGGCGATCGGTGCCGTTCGGGCCGGTGCCGGTGTGACGGTCGACGGGCGGCCCGCAACCGGCGGCGGGTGGGACCACTTCAAGGACTGAACGGCACGCGGTCGGTGTTCGTCCATAGGCCGTCAATCAGGAGTAGCGTGCCAGCGTCAGGTCGCCGATGACCGGGAGGTCTCGCCAATGCCCATGGACACCAGTGCGTTACGGCTCGACGCAGGACCTATCGACTACGCCCTCGTCGCGTTGTACTTCGTCTTCGTCCTTGGCATCGGGTACGTCGCCCGGCGTCAGGTCTCGACCAGCCTGGACTTCTTCTTGTCCGGGCGTTCGTTGCCCGCATGGGTGACCGGTCTGGCGTTCATCGCGGCCAACCTCGGCGCCGTCGAGATCATGGGTATGTCCGCCAACGGTGCGCAGTTCGGCATGGCGACCATGCACTACTTCTGGATCGGCGCCGTCCCGGCGATGCTCTTCCTCGGCGTCGTGATGATGCCCTTCTACTACGGCTCCGGCGTGCGCAGCGTGCCGGAGTTCATGCGCCGCCGCTTCGGCACCGGCGCCCATCTCGTCAACGCGATCAGCTTCGCGGTGGCGCAGGTCCTCATCGCCGGCGTGAACCTCTACCTGCTGGCCACGATCGTGAATGTCATTCTGGGCTGGCCGATCTGGGTCTCCACGATCGCCGCCGCCGTCATCGTGCTCTCCTACACCGCACTCGGTGGACTGTCCGCCGCGATCTACAACGAGGTGCTCCAGTTCTTCGTGATCGTGGCTGCGCTCACGCCGCTGACGATCATCGCGCTGCACAAGATCGGCGGCTGGGACGGACTGGTCGACAAGGTCAAGGCGAGTCCGGGTGGCGAGGAGAACCTCCAGTCGTGGCCCGGCACCGGTCTCACCGGCATCGAGTCGCCGTTCCTGTCGGTCGTCGGCATCGTCTTCGGCCTTGGATTCGTGCTGAGCTTCGGCTACTGGACGACCAACTTCGTCGAGGTCCAGCGCGCCATGGCCTCGAAGTCCATCTCATCCGCGCGGCGCTCACCGATCATCGGCGCCTTCCCCAAGATGTTCATCCCGTTCATCGTGGTCATCCCTGGTGTGATCGCGGCGATCATCATCCCGGAGATGGCCAAGTACAAGGCGGCCGGCGGACCGGACGGGAGTGAGGTCAAGTACAACTACGCAATCCTCTACCTGATCCGAGACCTGCTGCCCAACGGGATGCTCGGCATCGCGATCGCCGGTCTGCTCGCCTCGTTCATGGCCGGTATGGCTGCCAACATCTCCGCGTTCAACACGGTCTTCTCCTACGACCTCTGGGAGCAGTACGTCGTCAAGGACCGGGAGGACGGCTACTACCTCAAAGTCGGCCGGGTGATGACCGTGGTCGCCACGGTGATCGCCATCGGCACCGCCGCGATCGCCTCCGGCTACAGCAACTTGATGGACTACCTGCAGACGCTGTTCGGGTTCTTCAACGCGCCTCTGTTCGCGACGTTCATCCTCGGAATGTTCTGGAAACGGATGTCGGCCTCTGCAGGTTGGGCCGGTCTGGTGTCTGGCACCGCGGCGGCGGTCACGGTCGCCCTGCTCAGCAAGGACTCTCTCGGTGACCTCAGCACGGGCACGCTGAACCTGTCCGGCCAGGGCGCCAGCTTTGCGGCGGCCGGTGCGGCATTCGTGGTCGACATCCTGGTCAGCGTCGTGGTGACGATGTTCACCAAGGCTCGAGAACCCTCCGAGCTGCGCGGCCTGGTCTACTCGCTCACGCCCAAGGAGGACTTCGAGGACGAGGAGTCCCGCTCCCTGCCGTGGTACCAGGCGCCGGTCAAGCTGGCCGGGATCGGCCTCGTGCTGGTCATCGCCCTCAACGTCATCTTCCACTGAGTCGGACGGAGTCTCACCATGGCCAAGAAGACAGCGGGCGCGTTCGACATCCGCAACATCATCGCGATGCTCATCGGGATCTACGGCGTCGTTCTGGTCTTCCTCGGGCTGTTCTCCGCGGATGACCATGAGCTCGACAAGGCCGATGGCCTCAACATCAATCTCTGGGCCGGGCTCGTCATGGTTGCGGTCGCCGCAGCGCTGGTCGCGTGGAGCCTCATCCGACCCGTGGTGATCCCGCCGGACGCCGAGCTCGAAGCCGGCAAGGACGGCCCGGCAGGGTCGGCGCCGGAAGGCGGCGAGAAAACGGTTCCCGACGAGGCTCCTCAGGCCGACGCCGACACGCCTGAGATCACGGCCCACGGAGGCGTGGAGAACATCTCGACGAGCGGCGCGAGCGTCGTACCGCCACCGGACGACCAGAAGGGCTCGTGAACTTCCTTGTGATCTAACGGGATTGGCCTTGCCAACTCCATACCTCCGCTGGTGAGGCCGCGAACGTGGGCCGACCTACGTTGAAGTAACCCGCTGGCGCCAGACCGGCAGCCGTACGCGGGTTCGACCAGGAGGAATCGCATGAGGAAGACCGCAAGCGCCGCCGTCGCCGTCCTTACCGGGGCCCTGACGATCGGCGTCTCCACGGGATCCAGCGCCCACACTGCCGACGTCTCGAGCAGCACCGTCGCATCGACCCACAGCTCGGCCTACACGCCCGGCTCCAAGGACGACGCCCAGAACGACCGCCTGCGAGCACAGCTCAAGGCGGCGCTCGCCCGCAACGGCGTCCAGACCAACGGTGCCGGACAGGCTCGTGCCGCGACGACGGTGTACTTCTCCGTCTCCGACGCGCCCACCTACGCAGGCGTCGTCCGCGACGGCGCCTCGGTGTGGAACAACGCCGTCAGCAACGTCAAGCTCGTCGAGGACGACGGCCAGGCGACACTGACGTACCGGGAGGGCAGCGACCCCAACGGGTCGTACTACTCCGGCGACGGACACGGCGGGGGCTACATCTTCTTGGACTACGACCAGATGGGCCAGTACGCCCAGGTGCGCGTCACCGCCCACGAGACCGGTCACGCGCTCGGCCTGCCCGACCACTACGAGGGCCCGTGCAGCGAGCTGATGTCCGGTGGTGGACCCGGCCCGTCCTGCACCAACACTCAGCCCGACGCCACCGAGCGGTCGTCAGTGGAGTCGATCTGGGCGAACGGCTTCGCGGCCGGCGCCAGCAAGACGCCGAACGCGGCACCCAAGGTGCTCGTGCACTGACCGTTCACTGACACAAGGGGATCCGTCGACTACGACGGATCCCCTTGTGTGTCAACGGTATTCGGGGTTGTGCCAGCCGAAGTGCGTGCCGGGCGTCCCAGGCTGACCGCTGGTTGCCGTACGCCGGTACGCCGCCCGACTCCTTGAGCATGCGAGCCAGGTGCATGAGGTTCCAGGTCATGAACGTGGTGTTGCGGTTGGTGAAGTCGTTCTCCGGCCCACCGTTGCCAGGGTCGAGGTACGACGGTCCGGGCCCGGCCTCGCCGATCCAGCCAGCGTCGGCGTTGGGCGGGATCGTGTAGCCGACGTGCTGGAGGCTGTAGAGGATGTTCTGGGCGCAGTGCTTGATGCCGTCCTCGTTGCCGGTGATCAGACAGCCGGCCACTCGCCCGTAGAAGAGGTACTGACCCTTGTCGTTGACCTGACCGCTCAACGCGTAGATCCGCTCGATGATCCGTTTGGTGACGCTGGAGTTGTCGCCCAGCCAGATCGGGCCGGCGAGCACGAGGATGTCCGAGCCCAGCAACCGCTCGGAGATCTCGGGCCAGTCATCGGACTCCCAGCCGTGCTCGCGCATGTCGGGGTAGACGCCGGTGGCGATGTCGTGGTCGATGGCGCGCAGCACCTCGACGTCGACGCCGTGCTCGGACATGATCGCGGCACTCGCGTCGATCAGACCTTGGGTGTGGCTCGGCTCGGGGCTCTTCTTCAGCGTGCAGTTGACGAACATCGCTCGCAGGCCGCTGAAATCGAGATCGGTCATGGAGCGACTCTGGCACTTCGTGGGCCGACCGGCCCGTTCCTCCGCGGAACGTCTGCGGATCATCAAGATTCGATGCCGGTACGGGCCTGGTTCGTCATCGACCTGTACCGCTGGTCAACCAGGTGCTCCTACGTTGTCGCCACCGCTCGGTCCGCACAGGCCGGTGGACGACCCTTCAGGAGGATGACACCGATGAAGAAGTTCACGTCAGCAGCAGTCCTGACCGGGGCCTTGGCCCTGGCGCCCGGTTTCGCGTCCGCACACGGCACGAACGCAACGAACGAGGGCGGCCAGTCCTCGCGCCCAGCCGCGGCGTCGGCGTACGCCCCAGGATCCGGAGACAGCGCCCAGAACGCCCGTCTGCAGGCCCAGCTCGACCGTGCTTTGAAGGCTCCCGCAGGGAAGCCGGTGGCAGCGACCACGACGGTCTACTACTCGACCTCGAACGCACCGACGTACAGGAGCCAGATCCGCCAGGGCGCAGCCAACTGGAACGGCAGCGTCACCAACGTGCGGCTGGTCGAGGACAGCTCGCGCGCAACCCTGCGCTACTACGAGGGCAACGACTCGGCAGGGTCGTACTACTCGGGCAACGGGCACGGTGGTGGCTACATCTTCCTGGACTACACGCAGATGGGTCAGTACGCCAAGGTCCGGGTCACCGCCCACGAGACCGGCCACGCGCTCGGCCTGCCCGACCACTACAGCGGTCCGTGCAGTGAGCTGATGTCCGGAGGCGGGCCGGGTACGTCGTGCACGAACGCCTACCCCAACTCCACGGAGCGCAGCAAGGTCAACCGGATCTGGGCGAACGGCTTCGCGGCCGGCGCCCAGAAGTCGGTGACGAACACGATCACCGTGCACTGAGCACGGCCATTGCACAGCGAGTCCACGACCCCGCACGGTCGTGGGCTCGCTGCGTGCGGTCAGACTCTGGCCAGGAGCTCCCCGTGCAGGATGCTGAACCACCCGTCGGGATGGGCCGCCCACTCGCGCCAGCCGTCCGAGATCCGTTGCAGCAGTGCGCGATCACCCAGCCCGTCGCGGACGACCTGGCCGGCGAGGTCCGACGTCAGGATGCGGTCGGCCCACATGCCGCCCCACCATGCGCGGTCCTCCGGGGTCGAGAAGCACCAGGTCGACGACGTGACCTCGACGTCGTTCAGCCCGGCGGCGTGCGCCCAGGAGAGCAGGCGGCGCCCGGCATCCGGCTCACCACCGTTGGTCCGAGCGGCAGCGCGGTAGAGCATCAGCCACTCATCGAGCGCGGGCACCAGCGGCCACCAGGTGAAGGCGGCGTAGTCGCTGTCACGCGCCGCGACGAGCCCACCCGGTTTGGTCACGCGAGCCATCTCACGCAGCACCTGCACAGGGTCACCGACGTGCTGCAGCACCTGGTGAGCGTGTGTGACGTCGGCAAGGCCGTCACGGAGGTCGAGGCGGTGTGCGTCGGAGACGTGGACGGTCGCGTCGATGCCCTGTCGCTCGAGCTCCGTGCGCGTGATCGACGCGGCGACGTCGTTCATCTCGACCGCGTGCACTCGGCCCGGAGCAACCAACCTGGCCAGGTCGGCCGTGATCGTGGCCGGTCCGGAGCCGATGTCGAGCAGGTCGAGGCCGGGCCGCAGGTGGGGGAGGAGATAGCCACACGAGTTCTCCGCCGTACGCCAGCGGTGCGAGCGCAGCACGCTCTCGTCATGGCCATGGGTGTACGCCGCGCTGCGGCTCATCGTCGCTCCTTCACCGAGGTCTGGGGACACCTCTGAGCCAACAACAAGGCCGACCCTCCAGACGGAGGATCGGCCTTCATGTCTCGCCGGGTGGGCGAAAGGGTCAGCGCTTGACCTTGCCCGCCTTGAGGCAGGAGGTGCAGACGTTGAGACGCTTGGGGGTCGTGCCCGACGGGCCGACGAGCGCACGAACACGCTGGATGTTGGGGTTCCAGCGGCGCTTCGTGCGGCGGTGCGAGTGCGAGATGTTGTGACCGAAGCTCGGTCCCTTGCCGCAGACGTCGCAGTTGGCAGCCACGGGTTTCTCCTGAAGTCGAACGTGATGGGTCTAAGGATGTCGTGCAGGTTGAGTCTTTGGTGCTCCCACCGGACGTATCGCCGCACACGTGATCGGCCTCGTACAGCACGGGGGAACCGGTCAAGAGTAGCCGAGGGTCCCGGCAACGGCCAAAACGAGCAGGCGTGGACGCGTGGACCGCGTCGCAGGCGGCCTGTTGTCCCGGCTGCAGACTAGCCTTCCTGCGAGCCTGGTCGGAGGAGGAGTTCGAGCGGGGACTCCTAGGAGGTGGAGATGGCCCTGACGGTCCTGGACCTGCCGGCGCTGCGCCGTTGGGTGGTCGCAGCGCGTGCGGACCTGGCCGTCCACGCCGAGGCCATCAACCGCCTCAACGTCTTTCCCGTGCCCGATGCCGACACGGGCACCAACATGCTCGTCACGCTCGATGAGGCCATCCGAGAGGTGACCGCGCTGCACCCGCAGGAGGTGCCCGAGTCGGTGGCGGCGCTGTCCCGCGCAACGCTGTCCTCCGCACGGGGCAACTCAGGGGTCATCCTCAGTCAGCTGGTCCGGGGCGTGGCGGAAGTCGTCCAGGACACCGACAACGGTCAGCTCGACGGACCTGGTCTCGCCCGTGCTCTGGCACGGGCCAGTGAGCTGGCCTGGGCCGGCGTCACCCGTCCGGTGGAGGGCACGGTCCTGAGCGTGGCGGCGGCCGCCGCGGCCGGTGCGCGGCAGGCACCGAGTCCGGAGCTGACGGACGTGTGCCGGAGCGCCCTCGTGGCAGCACGGACGGCACTTCTTGCGACCGAGGACGAGCTCGAGGTGCTGCGCCTCGCCGGCGTCGTGGACGCCGGGGGTGGGGGCTACCTCTTGGTGCTCGAGGCGCTGGAACGAGTCGTCGAGGCGCCGCCATCAGGCCCCGTACGCCCACGGGGCGAGGTGCCCGAGTGGCTGACTCGGGTCCCGGTCGAGACGTCGGCCGCGCGCGCCGAGGGTGACTGCGCGGCGACCGGCGGCGGTCCGGCGTACGAGGTGATGTTCTTGCTCGACGCCAGTGACGCGCCGCGCGTCGAGCAGCTCAAGCAGGAGCTGGACCCGCTCGGCGACTCCCTGGTCGTCGCGGGCGGTCCCGACCTGTGGTCGGTGCACGTGCACGTCGATGACGTGTCGGCTGCTCTCAACGCCGGCGCCGCGGCGGGACGGCCGCACCGCTTTGCAGTGACGCGGTTCGGTGAGCAGCTCCCGCCCGCGCCGACTGACGGCTACGGCGTCCTGGTCGTCGGCGATGGCCTGGCAGGGCTGGTGGCACACGTCGGACGGTCGGACGTGATCGTTGCGGACATCGCCACGGTGCGCGCGCAGCCCGGAACCATCGTCGAGCTGCTCCGTGGGATCCGCGCCGAGCGTGTCCTCGCACTCGCCGACTCCACTGATGCCGCGGGCCTGGCTCAGGAGGCGGCGCGGATCGCCGGCCGCGACATGACGGTCATCGGAGACCACCCCGTGCACGTCCTGGCAGGGCTGGCAGTGCTCGACCCCGCTGACGACCGTGACCGTGCTGCGGCCACCGCGCAGGACGCGATCGCCGATGTGCGCACCGTGCCGGTCGGCGAGCCGCTCGACATCGACGCGGTGGTCGCGGAGATCGGCACGCGGCTGAAGGCCGGAGGCGAGCTGGTCACCGTCGTGCGTGGGGCGCCTCGCTCGTCCGACTCGGCCGCCGACATCATGGCTGCCGTGAGCGCCGAGCACCCCGAGGCCGAGGTCATGGCGCTCGACAGCGATGCCCGTGGTTGGGCGCTGGCGGTGGGAGTCGAGTGAGAGGGAAGCGCCGATGGCGGCACTGACGCGCCAGAGCCGGCTGACCGGCATACTGGGCGCCGCGGCCAAAAAGCTCGAGAAGGCGCGCGACCTGCGCACGGTCGGCGACCTGCTCGACTTCCTGCCTCGCCGCTACATCGACGCCAACACCTCGGGTCGGCTGTCGGAGTTCACCGTCGGTGAGACGGCAGTCCTCGTCGCCACGGTCGTGTCCGTGCAGACCCGGTCGATGCGCAACCGGCGCGGCAAGATGCTGGAGGCCGTCATCGAGGACGCCGACGGCACCGCTGCGCGTCTCGTCTTCTTCCGTGCCTACGGCCACGAGCAACGCCTGCTGCCGGGCGTCCGCGCGCTGTTCCGCGGCAAGCTCGACACCTATCGCGGCGGTTGGCAGCTGTCGCACCCGGACTACACGCTGCTGGACGACGACCAGGAGCAGGACTCGGTCTATGCCGGCGGTCTGGTGCCGGTCTACCTCAACGTCGCCGGCGTGACGGACATGCAGATGACCCAGTCGTTGCGGCTGGTGCTCGACCAGCTCGACGTGCCCGAGGACCCGGTGCCGGGCAAGATCCGTACGGGCCGGGGCCTGTCCGACCAGCTCGATGCCTACCGCCTGCTCCACCTCCCACAGACCCAGGCCGATGTCGGCCGCGGCAAACGACGGCTGCGCTATGACGAGGCTCTGGTCGTGCAGACGGCCCTGGCTCAGCGTCGCGCACGTTATGACGCGGAGGAGGCGGTCCCGCGCGCCGTGCGGCCCGGTGGGCTGCTCGCCGCGTTCGACGAGCGGCTGCCTTTCGAGCTGACCGCGGGACAGCGTGAGGTCGGAGCGGAGATCGCTGCGGACATGGCACGGGACCGGCCCATGCACCGGCTCCTCCAGGGCGAGGTCGGATCGGGCAAGACGATCGTGGCTCTCCGGGCGATGCTGGCGGCGATCGACGCCGGTGCGCAGGCTGCTCTCCTGGCGCCGACGGAGGTCCTGGCTCAGCAGCACGAGCGATCGATCCGCGCGATGCTCGGCGATCTCGGTGAGGGCGGCATGCTCGGTGGCGCCGAGCACGGGACACAGATCGCGTTGCTGACCGGCAGCATGCCCAAGTCCCAGCGTGAGCGTGTCCTCCTCGACATCGTCAGTGGACCGGTTGGGATCGTCATCGGCACCCATGCCCTCATCCAGGAGCACGTCATGTTCGCTGACCTCGGTCTGGTCGTCGTGGACGAGCAGCACCGATTTGGTGTCGAACAACGAGATGCGTTGCGCGGCAAGGCTGTTCGGCCACCACACGTGCTCGTCATGACGGCCACGCCGATTCCACGCACGGTCGCCATGACGGTCTTCGGCGATATGGACACGTCGGCGCTGACCGAGCTCCCGAGCGGCCGCCAGCCGATCGCGTCCCACGTGGTGCCGGCCAGCAAACCGGCCTGGCTCGAACGCACTTGGCGACGTGTGGCCGAGGAGGTCGCGGGCGGTCATCAGGTCTACGTCGTCTGCCCGCGCATCGGTGACCCGGACGACGCGATGCTCGAGGTCCCCGACGACGGGTCCGCACCCGACCTGGAGACCTACGGCGACGAGGAGCCCGAGGTCGTACGCGAGCTGCACGGCGTCTACCAGATGGTCCAGCGACTGAGGTCTGAGCCGGCCATGGACGGACTGCGCATCGAGATGCTGCACGGTCGGATGAGCCCCGACGACAAGGACACCGTGATGCAGGTCTTCGGCCGAGGTGAGATCGACGTCCTGGTCTCGACGACCGTCATCGAGGTCGGAGTGGACGTACCCAACGCGACGACGATGGTCGTGATGGACGCCGACCGGTTCGGTATCTCCCAGCTGCACCAGCTCCGGGGACGAGTCGGACGAGGTGATGCCGGCGGGATCTGCCTGCTGGTCACGGAGTCGGACAACCCGACGACGGTGAGCCGGCTGGAGGCGGTGGCCGCAACGACGGACGGCTTCGCCCTGGCCGGACTCGACCTCGAGCTGCGTCGTGAGGGTGACGTGCTCGGCTCGAGCCAGAGCGGACAGCGTTCTCAGCTGCGGCTGCTCCGGCTCACGCACGCCAAGGACGTCGAGCTCATCGAGCAGGCCCGCGAGGACGCGATCGGCATCGTGGCCGATGATCCCGAGCTCACCAAGCACCCGGCGCTCGCCGCGATGGTCCAGACCCGGCTCGACGACGAGCAGGCTGCCTTCCTGGAGCGCGGCTGATGACCAGGATCATCGCCGGGACGGTCGGCGGTCGGCGGCTGACCACACCACCGGGCGACGGCACCCGTCCGACCAGCGACCGAGTGCGCGAGTCGCTCTTCTCGCGGCTGGAGCACCTCGAGGCGCTGCGTGGCGCCACGGTCCTCGACCTCTATGCCGGCTCCGGAGCTCTGGGTCTCGAGGCCGCCAGCCGTGGCGCTACGTCCGTCACCCTGGTCGAGTCCGACCGCAAGGCGGCCAAGGTCATCCAGCGCAACATCTCCGACCTGGACCTGTCGCAGTGCCGGGTCCGGGCCGAGACCGTCGAACGTGCGCTCGCCGGCGCACCCGCCGAGGGCACGGTCGATCTCCTGCTGGCCGACCCGCCCTACGACGTCCCTCCCGAGGCCCTCGATGGAGTGCTGGAGCTGGCCATCCCCTGGCTCGCAGCGGACGCGCTCCTCGTTGTGGAGCGGTCCTCCCACTCACCCGAACCCACCTGGCCCGCGGACGTCGAGCTGATCGGCCCACGACGCTACGGCGACACGGTGATGTGGTTCGCTGAGTACATTCCTGAGGGCGAGATCGCCTGAGGGTCTCAGTCTGAGCGATTCCCGTCCTCGCGTGATGCCCTGTCCCTAGCGTGTCTCACATGGGAGTTAGCCGACGGCAGGAGATCGTGCAGCGGCTGCGACCCTTGCTGTCCGATGCCGGATACAAGCCGACCCGCCCGACGGCGTACCTCTGGCAACGGACCGACGCCGAGATCACCCGGACTGTTGAGCTCGTCTGGCACAGCAATGTGACGGAGATGGACATTGAGTTCGATCGCCAGCTCGCCGGCACGTCTGAGGATGAGCCTCTGAGTGCGTTGCGGGCGTCCTCTACGGTGGCGGACTTCCGGATCCGTTGCCTGCAGCGAGGCGGCCTCATGCTCGACTACGGCCGGAGCGACGTCCTTCCCACGATCGAAGCAGCGACCGTCGCAGTCCTGGCTTACCTCGAGGGCGACATCGAGCCTTTCGAGGAGGAGCGCTCGGCATGGTTCGACGGTGTGTACTGGACCGACTCTTCACCGGCTGACTGGGACCGCACTGCCGTTCTAGGGCCGGACATCGAGCTGGACGGCCCAGGACAGATCGTGCGTGCGTGTGCCCCTGAGCTATTCGCTGGTGGTTACGAACCGCGCAGCGACGGAGCGCAGGACTGGATCAGCGTGCGGGGCGGTGTTCGACGTGGAGTGTCGTTCCGGTGGTTGGAGGGCGAGGTCGACATCCTGGCCGGACGCCTGACCGAGGACACAGCCGCGGCGTGGAATGCACACAACGACTCATTCGATGCCGGGCCAGGGTTGCCAGGAGATCCGCCGGCCCCGAACGATCTCGGCCCCTTCGTCGACTTCTGGCGAAATGGTGACATCGAGGGCTACGTGATCGCCGGCGACACGGTCAATGGCTTTCGCACTGGCAGCTGGGGTCACGACTTCAGCGACACCGACCGCTCGGTCCTCGTCGTGGTCGAGGCTGTTGCGCTGATGACTGACTTGTTGAAGGACGGCGAGGCCGACATCCAGATCCCGCCGCAGCTCCACCCGTGGTTCGACGGCCACGAGTGGACGACGTACGACCCCGACGAGCTCTGAGGTCCACCGTTAGGGTCATGCAAGAACGGGGTTCTGACCCCGTTCTTGCATGACCTTGGCAGTCCGGACCAGGAGGCACGATGAGCGGCGACCCACGGCGGTGCGTCTGCCCGGGCTCGTACGACCCGATGACGATGGGGCACCTGGACGTCATCACGCGGGCGAGCGCGCTCTATGACGACGTCGTCGTCGCGGTGCTCTACAACCCGGACAAGCAGGGTACGTTCAGCCCGGACGAGCGGCTGGACCTCATCCGGCAGTCGACGCAGAGCCTGCCAAATGTCCGGGCCGAGGGCTTCGGGCAGCGGCTGATCGTGGACGTGTGTCGTGACCTCGATGCGGGAGTGCTGCTCAAGGGCATCCGCAACGACACGGACTACGACTACGAGCTGCCGATGGCCTTGATGAACCGTGAGATGACCGGCGTCGAGACGTTGCTCCTGCCGGGCAACCCGTCGATGGGTCACTACTCCAGCTCGCTGATCCGCCTGATTGCCAGTCACGGGGCGGACGTCTCGCACATGGTCCCGGAGCCGGTCCTGGCGCCGCTGCTCGAACGCGTACGCCCTGCCCCGCCTACGGGGTGATGAGGGAGAGGCCGGCGGGCACGGCCTCGATCACGGCCGGGAGGCTGCCGGCGCAGTCGCCGTCGGCGTAGGCGTTCATGTCCGGCGTGATGAGCTCGATCCGTCTGCCGCGATGGGTGCTGACCGCCGGGTGCTTCACGTGAGCGCCGGAGAACACCTTGGGCAGGATGGCCGGCAGCTGCAGCCGCGGGTAGCGCACGCCGTGGATGATCGTGACGTCCAGCTGCCCGTCGTGCGGGTCGGCGTCCGGGCAGATCTTCATGTCGCCGCCGTAGGAGCGGGTGTTGCCGACGGCCGCCAGGATCATCGGCCCGTCGATCACTTCGTCGTCGACCACGACGCGGAACTGTCGGGGCTTGAGCTGCGCGTACTCCACACCGATCGCGACGACGTAGCGTGCCCGCCCGTTGGGCCAGGACATCGCGTTGTTGCGATCGGCCACCAAGGAGTCGAAGCCGGCCATGGCAACGGTGACGAAGTAGCGCGACGCGCCGTCGGCGGTGGTGACCCGGCCGACGTCGTACGCCTGGGCCTTGCCGGTCAGGGCGACCTCGACAGCCTGCTCGACCGACTTCAGGGGCAGGTCGATGACTCGCGCGAGGTCGTTGCCAGTGCCAGCTGGGACGATCGCCAGGGGTACGCCGGTCGCGACCGCTGCCTGCAGCGCCACGCCGTGCGTGCCGTCGCCGCCGACGCTGAGGATCGCGTCGGGGCCGTTCTGTGCGGCGGTGAGGATCTTGGCGGCAGCGTCCTCGCGGCTGGTGCCCGTGACATGCTCGACCTCGACCCCACGGCGTTCGAGAAGGTCCAGGACGGGCGCGGCCGCGCTCTTGCCCTTGCCATGACCAGCGTTCGGATTGGTCAGGACCGCGAGGCGGCGGCGGGTGTCGGAGGTCACGCGGGTCAGTGTGCCCGACAGGTGCGCTCGACGGGCGCGACCCTTGCCATCCCGCTGCATTTGGGTGGCAGGCACTGCTCCGGTAGCCTTGTGCGTCGGCCTACGTCTCATCTGACGTGTGGCCGAGCCACCCCGACACGACAGAGCAGGTCATGACGCATGCGGACCCCCGCCGGCCCCTGGTGCTTGACACCCGGGAGCTTGGTCGGCGACCCGGTCAGATGCTGGAGCTGCAGCGGACTGTCGAGGCACCAGAGGACATGGGCACGGACGTGATCGCCGTACCGAAGGGCCAGCCGATCGAGCTGGACCTGCGGTTGGAGTCGGTCATGGAAGGCGTCTACGTCTCAGGCTCGGCCCGCGTTCGTGCGACCGGCGCGTGCGTGCGGTGCTTGGACCCGGTCCACATCCCTGTGGATGTGGACCTCCAGGAGCTGTTCGCCTACGCCGATCGTGCCGCTCACCACCAAGAGGTGGCGAGCGACGACGACGAGGACGAGACGCGCGAGCTGGACGGCGACTTCGCCGACCTTGAGCCTGTGCTGCTGGACACGGTGGTGCCTGCACTGCCGTTCCAGCCGGTGTGCCGAGAAGACTGTCCTGGTCTGTGCTCCGAGTGTGGAGCGCGCCTGGCGGACGACCCGGACCACCACCACGAAACGCTGGACCCCCGATGGGGCGTCCTGGCCGCGATCAGCGATCAGGTTGCTCCCGACGACGAGAAGAAGAGGAACTGACGTGGCTGTCCCGAAGCGGAAGATGTCGCGCTCCAACACCCGCTCGCGCCGCGCGAACTGGAAAGCGACGCCCGTGGCCACCGCGGCCTGCCCGCAGTGCTCCGCGCTGAAGCAGCCGCACATGGCCTGCCCGTCGTGCGGTTCGTACGCCGGTCGCCACTACAGCTCGGCTGAGCGCAGCGAGCACCAGGGCTGACGCCCGCCTCGCTGCCGTGAGCTCAACGACGAAGAAGTCGCAGCGGCACGAAGCAGCGCAGCGGCCCGTCGCTGACCTGGCTCGGATCCTCCTTGAGGTGTCCGGGACGGTCATCGACGAGCCGCTGCTTCTGCGTGCGCTGACGCACCGGTCCTACGCGTACGAGAACGGCGGAGTCCCGCATAACGAGCGGCAGGAGTTCCTGGGCGATGCCGTCCTGGGTCTCGTCGTCACCGACTCCCTGTTCCGTACGCATCCCGACCTTCCCGAGGGCCAGCTCGCCAAGCTGCGTGCCTCGGTGGTCAACTCCCGAGCTCTGGCCCAGGTCGCCCGCACCCTCGGCCTGGGCGACTTCGTGATGCTCGGTCGCGGCGAGGCCATCACCGGCGGCCGCGACAAGGACTCGATCCTGGCCGACACCACCGAGTCGATCATCGGGACGGTCTATCTCGCCGGTGGCATCGAAGCCGCCGATCGCCTGGTGCACTACCTGATCGACCCCTTGATGGCCACCGCGGCAGGTCTCGGCGCCGGCCTGGACTGGAAGACTTCCCTGCAGGAGGCGACCGCGGCCGCCGATCTGGGCGTGCCCTCGTACGTCGTGACGGACGAGGGTCCCGACCACGACAAGGAGTTCACGGCCACGGTGCTCGTCGGCGACGAGGCGCTCGGCAGCGGCACCGGTCGCAACAAGAAGGGCGCCGAGCAGATGGCGGCCGAGGCAGCCTGGAAGCTCCTGCAGAGCCAAGCCGCTTCAGGCGAGGTAAAGGTCGGCGCCGAGGACGCGCCGGCGTCGTCGGACGAGGATGCCTGAGCTCCCTGAGGTCGAGGTCGTACGCCGCGGGCTGGCCGAGCACGTCGTCGGCCGGACCGTGGTCGCCGCCCAAGTGCGCGGCCGCCGCGTGGCCCGGCGCCATGTCGCCGGGCCCGACGACCTCGTGGCGCGCCTGACCGGCACGACCGTCACGCAGGCTCGCCGGCGCGGCAAGTACCTCTGGCTGGTGCTGGACGAGCCGGGCGAGGCGGCTCTGGTCGCCCACCTCGGGATGAGCGGGCAGATGCTCGTCGAACCCGCAGAGGCGCCGATGGAGAAGCACGCGCATGCGGTCTTCGACCTGCGCGATGCGGACGGCAGGGTCGGGCTCCAGCTCCGATTCGTCGACCAGCGCACCTTCGGGGGCCTGTTCATCGACGAGCTTGTCCCGGACTCCTTTGCGGCAGAGCAGGACTGGGTGCCCGAGACGGTTGCGCACATCGCCCCGGATCCTCTGGAGCCGTCGTACGACGCGGCTGAGGTGGTGCGCCGCATGAAGGCTCGCAAGACTCAGGTCAAGCGAGCCCTGCTGGACCAGTCGCTCGTCTCCGGCATCGGCAACATCTATGCGGACGAGGCGCTCTGGCGCGCGCAGCTGCACGGCGAGCGGACCACGGATGTGCTCACCAAACCGGCTCTGGCGCGACTGCTCGATCACGCGCGAACGGTGATGTTGGAGGCGCTCGGCGAGGGCGGCACGTCGTTCGACGCGCTCTACGTCAACGTCAACGGTGCCAGCGGCTACTTCGAGAGATCGCTGAATGCCTATGGGAGAGAAGGCCTTCCGTGTCGGCGGTGCGGTCGGTTGATGCGGCGCGAGGCCTTCATGAATCGGTCGTCCTACTCCTGCCCCAAGTGCCAGCCGCGACCGCGCAGCCCGAGGTCCGTACGCCGTCGCTGACAAACCGGGCAGACCTGCGTCAGACGATCGACGTAAGGTGCCGACGTGAGTGATCTGCAACCCCTCGCCCTGCCAGCTGCTGCCGATGCCCTGGACTGGTTGACCCGTCGGTGCGACGGAGAGCTGGGCCGGGCCCGACAGCTGGTCGATGACCTCAAGAGCAGCCCGCCGGCCGAGGCACTCGACGTGCTGCGCCGCTGGAACGACGTCGCCATCGCGATGGCGAATGCCAGCTCGGTGTCGTCCCTGATGGCGGAGGTCCACCCGCAGCAGCCCGTGCGCGAGGCGGCTGAGGCAGCCATGCAGCGTGTCGATGCCTACTCGACCGATCTCGGCCTGGATCGCGACCTCTTCGACATCATCAGCGGCGTCTCGCGTGACGGGCTGGATGCGGCGGCAACTCGGGTCCTGGACCACGCGCTGCGCGACTTCCGGCGCTCCGGCGTGGATCGTGACGAGGGTGTCCGGGCTCGCCTCAAGGAGCTGGCCGAGCAAGAGCTGTTGACGGGCCAGGAGTTCGGCCGCAACATCCGCGAGGACGTCCGCACGATCAGCGTCACACCCGAGCAGCTCGACGGCATGCCGCAGGACTGGCTCGATGCTCACCCGGTCGGCGAGGACGGCCAGGCGACGGTCACCAGCGACTACCCCGACTCGGTGCCCGTGCGCACGTTCGCGACAGACCGTACGACCCGTGAGGCTATGGCCAAGGCGTCACTGAATGTCGGCTGGCCGGCCAATGACGCCGTGCTGCAGCGGTTGTTCGCGTTGCGCGCCGAGCACGCCTCGATCCTGGGCTACGGCTCCTGGGCCGACTTCGACGCCGAGGTCAAGATGATCGGGCAGGGCTCGGCGATCAAGGAGTTCATCGACCGCATCACCGAGCTGTCCGGTGACAGTGCCGAGCGCGACAAGGCGGTCCTGCTCACCCGCAAGCAGCAGGACATCCCGGACGCCACGGACGTCATCTCTCCCGATGTGCAGTACTACTCCGAGGTCGTACGCCGTGAGCAGCACTCCGTCGACGGCCAGCTGGTCCGCACCTACCTCGACTTCGGGCGGGTGCGTCAGGGTCTGCTGGATGTCACCGGGCGCCTGTTCGGCCTGAGCTGGCGACCGGCCGAGGACGCAGCGGTGTGGGACAAGGACGTGACGGCGTACGACGTCCTGCGCGACGGTGCACGGATCGGCCGGATCTACCTCGACCTGCACCCGCGGGAGGGCAAGTACAAGCACGCTGCGCAGTTCGACATGGTCCGTGGCGTCCGCGGTGCTCAGCTGCCCGAGGGTGTGCTGGTCTGCAACTTCAACCGCGGTCTGATGGAGCACGACGAGGTCGTCACGCTGTTCCACGAGTTCGGTCACCTGATCCACCACGTGCTCGCCGGCGACCAGCAGTGGGTCGGCTTCTCCGGTGTCGCGACCGAGTGGGACTTCGTCGAGGCACCGAGCCAGATGCTGGAGGAGTGGGCCTGGGACGCAGACGTGCTCGCGACCTTCGCCACCAACGCGGCCGGCGAGACGATCCCCGCCGACCTGGTGCACCGGATGCGCGAGGCGGACGACTTCGGCAAGGGTTTCCAGGCGCGTACGCAGATGTTCTACGCGGCGTTGAGCCTGGACTTCCACACGGCGCGGCACGAGGACCTGACGGCGCGCGTCGAGCAGCTGCAGAGCGACTACTCGGTCTTTCCCTACCTGCCCGACACACACATGCACACCGCGTTCGGGCACCTCGACGGCTACAGTTCGGGCTACTACACCTACATGTGGTCGCTGGTGATCGCCAAGGACATGTTCTCGGCGTTCGACCGCCGAGACCTGTTCGCACCGGCCGCCGCTCAGCGTTATCGCGACCGGGTTCTCGTCCCGGGCGGCTCGCGTGATGCGGCGGTTCTGGTGTCCAACTTCCTGGGCCGCGCGTACACCTTCGACGCGTACGCCGCCTGGCTCGCCGAGTAACCCGACGATCGTTCGGGTCGATCGTCAGGTCACGGTGAAGTGGACCATCATCGCCATGTCCTCGTGCTCGAGGTTGTGGCAGTGCATGACGTAGCGGCCTCGGTAGCCCTCGACCTGGACGAGCACCTCGACCGCGTCGCCGGGCACCACATCGATGGTGTCCTTCCAGCCGAGCTCGGGCTTGCCATACAGCTGCATCCGCACCATGTGGGGGTGTACGGGGTGATGGACGTCGCTGCTGATGCGCCAGCGCTCGACCGTGCCGAGGCGGGGCCGAGCGATGTCCTTGCCGTCCGCGAACGTGATGCCGTTGACCGACCACTCACCATGAGGATGCCCGTCAGTCGCCTTGCCGAGTGCGAAGTGCAGGTCGCGGGTCACCATTGACGCCGTCTCACGCAAAGGTTCGACGGTCGACAGCCGTGCGGGAATCCTGCTGTCGTCCTTGGCTTTTCGCGCGATCTGGAACTGCATGACCTGGCCTGCACCGCCTGACCCGAAGCCGTTGCGCATCGTGACGCGAGTGCCGACCGGGACGGTCGAGAAGTCGACCACGACATCGACGCGCTCCGCGGGGGCGAGGGTCAGGGAGCGCTCGCGCTGAGGAGCCGGCAGCAGCCCCTGGTCGGTGCCGACCTGCACCAGGTCGACGCCGTGATCCATCGAGATGCTGAAGCGGCGCGCGTTGGAGGCGTTGAGCACGCGGAAGCGGTAGCGCGCCTGGTCGACCTGCATGAGAGGCCACGGCCGTCCGTTGACGAGCACCACGTCGCCCAGCACGCCACCGAGATAGCTGTCGCGTACGCCGTGCGCCTTCTGGTTGGCCGACAGCGCCGGATAGCTCAGCTCACCGTCAGGGCCGAACGCGCGGTCGCAGATGATCAGCGGTACGTCGCGCTCGCCGCGGGGGAGCGGCAGTGCGTCGTCCTCGTCGTCATGGACGAGGAACATCCCGGCCAACCCGGCGTAGACGTTGGGACCGGTGAAGTCCATGGTGTGGTCGTGGTACCAGAGCGGCGCTGCGCGTTGCCGCAGCGGATAGGTGTAGGTCCGCTCGCCGATCACGGTCCGGGCGGCCAGGCCGCCGTGCAGCTGACGTCGGGCAGCGGGATTCCGCGGCTGGACCAGGTCGGTCGGGTAGCCGTCCTCAGTCGACGGGGTGACGCCGCCGTGCAGGTGCATGACGGTGGGCACGGGGAGGTCGTTGCGCAGTCGTACGGTCGTCTGCTGGCCGGCGCGCGCCGTGATGGTCGGACCAGGGAACGTGCCGTCGTAGCCCAGGATTCGGGTCTTGCGCCCGGGCAGGATCTCGACGTCGGCGGGGCGCGCAACCAGCTCGTACGCCGGTGCGCCGTGTTGGGTGGACCGCGCGGCCGGTGGCCGGGTGAACGGCACGGTGTAGGGCTGGGGGAGCGGAGCGCTGCTCTTCAGGACGGTGCCGGTCGAGCCGGTCTGCTCGCCACACGCCGCCAGGCCGGGGACGAGTGCGAGCGCACCGCCTCCGAGAATCAGGGCGCGTCTGCTCACCTGCGGGCCGGTCATCGGACGGGCTCCACCGGAGTGCGGGGCCGCCAGGACATCCGGGCCCGTCCGGGACGGCAGGCCCACACGACGAGCGCGACGGAACCGGCCACGATGGCGACTCCGAGCGGGATGTGCACCGAGGTCGTACGGGTGTAGCCCATGGCGAGCTGAGCCGGGATCAGCACGAACATGGCGGCCGACCAGATCAGGGGCTGGAGGCCCAGCCGCCCTGGTCGCCACACCAGGACTCCGGCGACGAGCAGGAGTGTGGCCGACAGCATCGCGATGCCACCGACTGCCGCGTGCGCGGACAACGACCCGAAGTCGCCCTCGAGGAAGCGTCCGATGAGGATCGGTTGCGCCACCATCAGCAGCGCGTGCAGCACACTGACGACGCGGTAGATCCAGAGGGTGGTCATGGTCTGCGCAGGCGGCGAAGGTGCGGCGACTTCTGCGGTGGCCATGGTGGCAGGCATCGGAGCACTCATAAGCAGGCAATCTACATGTAGATAGCCGTCATGTCACTCGGTCGGAGGGGGTGGCCGTAGCGAGCGGACGCGCGGCATACGGTAGGACCCGTGATCGAGTTGAAGACGCCGCAGGAGATCGAGGCGATGCGACCGGCCGGCCGGTTTGTCGCATCCGTGCTGACCGCGCTGCAGGAGAAGGCCGCCGTCGGGGTCAACCTGTTGGAGCTGGATGCGCTGGCGCACCAGATGATTCGCGACGCCGGCGCAGAGTCCTGCTATATCGACTACCACCCGAGCTTCGGCGCGAGCCCGTTCGGCAAGGTGCTGTGCACGTCGGTCAATGACGCGGTGCTGCACGGCCTGCCGCACGACTACGTCCTTGCCGATGGAGATCTGCTGTCGGTCGACTTCGCGGCGTCTCTGGGTGGCTGGGTCTCGGATGCGGCACTGTCCGTCATCGTGGGCACGCCGCGAGCAGAGGACAAGAAGGTCATCGAGACCACCGAGCGGGCGCTGGACGCTGCGATTGGGCAAGCGCAGGTCGGTGCCAAGGTGGGCGACATCTCCGCTGCGATCGCCGAGATCGCTCACGCCGCAGGCTATTCGGTCAACACGCAGTTCGGCGGCCACGGTGTCGGTCGCACCATGCACGGCGACCCGCACATCGCCAACGACGGCCGCGCGGGTCGAGGGCTACGGCTGCAGCCGGGACTCGTCATCGCCATTGAGCCGTGGTTCATGGAAGGCACCGATGAGATCTACACAGATCGCGACGGCTGGACCCTGCGCAGCCAGGACGGGTCCCGCGGCGCGCACAGCGAGCACACGATCGCGATCACGCCCGACGGTCCGCTCGTCCTGACGGCGCGCGACTGATCGCGGCTCAGGACCACTTCCAGCTCGACGTCACGGCGCTGATCGCGGTGTTGCGTGCCTGCTGGGTTGAGGTCTTGCTGAACGAGAACGTGACCGTGTAGGACGTGCCGTCGCGCAGGATGTAGAGCTGTTCGACCAGGTACGGCGTCGGGCCTGTCTTGGCGTCCGCGGTCACGTGAGATGACTCGGTGCCGTCGACCTGGGTGCGCGGCAGCACCTGGACGTTGGACGCGCCGGCCGACTTCAGCTGGGTGGCCGATGCGGCTTCGACGGCAGCCAGGGTGACGCGGCCCGCACCGGTCTGGCGAATGACGTTGACGTTGTCGGCGAAGCCGTCTCTGTCGCTGGTGTTGGTCATGATCGTGTCGACCTTGGCTGTGGACTGGCCCGTGACCTTGTCCTTGGCGTCGGTCCACCCGGTCGGGCCGCTGTAGGAGTAGCCCGTACCCGTGATGGTGGCGCCACCTGCCGGTGCACTCGTCGAGGCGGGCGCAGACGGACCGGACACCACGCCTGGGCCGGAGTCCGAGCAGGCGCTGAGCGCGAGGGCAGCGAGCACGATCAAGGGCCCTGCGGTGGCTGTACGACGCATAGTTGGCACCTTACTGACGGGTCTCGTGGGCAGTCGGCAGAGGGCCGTCGTGGTCAGCTTGCGGAAGTCGCATGAGGCGAGCGCCGCTGTGCCACAGCACGTCTCGCATCCAGTCATCGCCCAGCTCAAGTCGTTGCAGCGACTCGAGCTGATGGGCGTAGGGGTACGGAATGTTGGGGAAGTCGCTGCCGAGGACGACCTTGTGCTGCAGGTCGGCGAGGCGAGAGGCGTAGCCGGGTGGCATCGGCGTCATCGCCTCGGTGAAGTCGGTGCCGACCATCGTCGTGTCCAGGTGGACGTTGTCGAACTGTGCTGCCAGGTCTGCGAACTCGTTGTACTCGGGGAGCCCGGCGTGAGCGATGACCAGGGTGAGTCGAGGAAACCTGGCGAGCAGCCGGCGTATGGGATCGACGCCCGTATGGGCGCCGCCGTGCGGACCGGACCCGCAATGAGTGACCACGGGAATACTGTTGTCCTGCAGCACATCCCACGCGCCATCGAGGACCCGGTCGTCGGGTGCGAAGTTGCCTACCTGGACATGCACCTTGAAGAGCCGAGCGCCCGCGTCGACGGCAGCCCGGACGTATGCCGGCGCGGTGGGTTCGGCGTACAACGTGCCGCTGTGGATCGCATCCGGCACGCGTGCCGCGAACTCGGTGCACCACTCGTTCAGCCAGCCGGCCATACCCGGCTTGTGTGCGTACGTCAGGGACGGAATTCCCTTGAGTCCCAACGTTCGTACGATCTCCAGCCGCCGGTCTTCGTCGTAGCGGTAGGCGATCGGCCAGGGCGGGCCGCCGAGCTGCTCGACCGAGTCGAAGAACGCCCAGACCTTGTCCAGCACGCGGTCGGGGAGGAAGTGGACGTGGATGTCCGCCAAACCCGGGAGCCCGAGGTCGCGCCAGAGCGCAGGGACGTCCTGGTCGTGCAATGTCATGCGCTCAGTCCTCTGCCTTGTCGAGGGCGATGAAAGCCTTGCGCAGCAACGCATTCAGACGCGTCATCTCGGTCACGGTGAGGCCGGCGAACAGCCCCTGCTCGCGTTCGCCCCAGCGGTGCACGATGCGGTCCCATGCCTCGCGGCCGGCGGGTGTGGCGTCGATCAGCACGCTGCGACGGTCGTTGGGGTCCTCACGTCGAGTCACCAGGCCATTGGCGACGAGACGGTCGATCCGGCTGGTCATGCCTGCGCGCGTCACGTCCGCTCGTGTGGCCAGCTGCGCGGGGGTCGCCCTGTTGTCCACGTCCTCGCCGCCGAGCAGGTGGTGCAGCGTCTTGAACTCCTCGTGGGAGAGGGGATCGCCGACGAGCAGCTCACGCAGCCGGCGGTCGGACAGCTTGACCATGTTGTGCATCCGGGTCAGCGCACCCTCGACCTCGCGGTCGAAGCCGTCCTCGTCCTTGAACAGGCGAGACCACCGATCGAGGTGCTCGTCCGCGAAGTCTGTCGGCGGGGTACGTCCTGGGCTCACCCTTCGCAGTCTGGCATCTCCTCGCCACCGTGCCGTGCTCTGCCTGATAGTTGGATGACAGATAGTTAGATGGCGTACTACTATTCTGTCATGATGATGCAGGGAGAGGGCTGGGCCGTGTGGCGGCACCGTGACTTCCGGTGGCTGGCCACCGGGCAGGGGCTGTCCTGGCTGGGTGATGCATTCCAGCCGATCGCGCTGGCGGCCGGAGTGCTCCTGCACGACGGCAGCAAGACCGATCTGGGGATCATCCTGACGCTGAGCATGGTCACGCGGGTGGTCTGCATGCTGGCCGGCGGAGTGTGGGCGGATCGCCTGATGCCGCAACGCATCATGGTCGTTGCTGACATCGTGCGCCTCGGCGCGGCGCTCGGCATCGCGGCCCTGTTCGCCTCGGGTGCATGGAGCGTCGCGTCCCTCGCTGCTCTGGCCATGGTCTCGAGCGCGGCGGGCGCGTTCTTCATGCCTGCCTTCATCGCTCTCAAGCCCAACCTGGTGCCGACGGCCGAGCGGCAGACGGCCAACGCGATGCTGACCATGCTGCAGACCGGAGCCATGATCGTCGGCTCGGCGACCGGTGGTGCCTTGGTGGCCCTGACCGGTTCGGCGACCGGATTCCTCATCAACGGAGTGTCTTTCGTCGCCTCGGCGGTCTGTGTGACCCGAGTTCGGGTGCAGCCTGTGCGTCAGGAGCGAACTGGCTTCTTCGACGAGCTGCGCGGCGGACTGCGGGCCATCACCTCACGGCCGTGGTTGCGCGCGGGCATTCTCGGTGCGACCGCCTACCACCTCGGCAACGGCATGCTGCTGGTCCTGATCCCGTCCATCGCGATTCACGAGCTCGGTGGCCCGACCGCACTCGGCCTCATCGAGGCCGCGACCGGCGTCGGTGGGCTGATCGGTGGCATCGTGGCGATGCGGATCAAGGTTGGTCGCCCGCTCCTGCTCGCGTGGCCGATGCTCGCGGCGCTGCCGCTCGGGCTGCTGAGCTATGTGTGGCCGCAGCGCCTGGCGGTCGTGCTGATGTGCACGGTGGCGGGCTACCTGGCACTGATGTTCTTGGAGGTGCTGTGGGAAACGGCGATCCAGCACCATGTGCCGCAAGAGCAGCTGGCCCGGGTCGGCTCCTGGGACTCGCTGCTGAGCTGGGTCATCTTCCCGCTCGGCAGCAGCCTGGCCGGTCCGTTCGCCGACACGTTCGGCACCAAGCAGGTGTTTGCGGTCGCGTGCTCCTATATGGCCGTCGCGGCGCTCTCGCCCCTGCTGACCCGACAGACGCGTGAGCTGCGGTCGTCCTCGACGCCGAGCGCTCCGCGTACGGCTCAGCCTTCGGTCTCAAGCGAAAGCATGGTGTCCTTGACGGGGTCGTGAGAGGCCGTTGACCGAGTCTTGGCGTGTCTCTTGCTGCACGGCCACCAGGTCTGTCGGGAAATTGTGCACCCTGGAGAGCATGACGAAGAAAACGATTTCCGCCGGCCTAGTCGCTGTAGCCGCCACAAGCGCGCTGCTCGCGGCTCCAGCCGTGGCGCAGGCCGAGTCCGCACCCCACTCAACGACCCAGAGCACCGCACCGGGCGCCGGCAACGGCCTGCGTGAGTTCCAGGCCGCGCACGGCCTGAAGCCCACCGCCCGGCTCAACCCTGAGACGAGCCGCGCGCTCGGACAGACCTCGGCCACCGAGGCAGCGCGCTACTTCAAGACCGCCGACGACCTCGACCCGACCCAGCTGGCCAACGCGCGCATCGTCATCGGCGTCGGCAAGGGCGCCGCCAACGTCTCCGACCAGGGCAAGGTCATCGCGCTGATGACGGCGATGCAGGAGTCGAAGTTCGTCAACTACACGGTGCCGGTCGACCACGACTCGCTCGGGATCTTCCAGCAGCGGCCCAGCACCGGCTGGGGTACGCCCGAGCAGATCACCGACGTACCGACCTCGACGAAGTCGTTCTACGGCGTCGCGCCGTTCGGCAACAACCCCGGCCTGATCCAGATCCCCAACTGGGAGACCCGCCCGCCGGGTGAGGTCTGCCAGGCCGTGCAGGTGAGCGCCTTCCCCGACGCGTACGCCCAGTGGGAGGGCTTCGCGCGCGACCTGCTCGCCAAGGAAGGCCCAACCGTCGACCCCATCTTCTGACCCGTCCGCGTCGCCGGCGGTGCGCTGGGGGAGGGCTGCTCATACCTCAGACGCGCCGTCGGCGACGCGCGAGTTCCCGACAAAGCCGCCCGGCGCCGTACAGTGACCTGAATTCGCCGCCGCCGGGAGGATCCGCCGCTCGTGTACGTCAAGAGCCTGACCCTGAAGGGCTTCAAGTCCTTCGCCTCGGCGACCTCGATGCGCCTCGAGCCCGGCATCACCTGCATCGTCGGCCCCAACGGGTCCGGCAAGTCCAACGTCGTCGACGCGCTCGCCTGGGTCATGGGGGAGCAGGGGGCCAAGAGCCTGCGCGGCGGCAAGATGGAAGACGTCATCTTCGCCGGTACGCCGGGGCGCCCGCCGCTCGGTCGCGCCGAGGTGACCCTGACCATCGACAACACCGACGGCGCCCTGCCGATCGACTACACCGAGGTCACCATCTCGCGGACGATGTTCCGCAACGGCGGCTCGGAGTACGCCATCAACGGCACCTCATGCCGTCTCCTGGACGTCCAGGAGCTGCTGTCCGACTCGGGTATCGGCCGCGAGATGCACGTCATCGTCGGTCAGGGCCAGCTCGACGCGGTGCTGCGGGCGACGCCGGAGGAGCGGCGCGGCTTCATCGAGGAGGCCGCCGGAGTCCTCAAGCACCGCAAGCGCAAGGAACGTGCGCTGCGCAAGCTCGAGCAGATGGACGGCAACCTCACGCGCGTCAACGACCTCACCACGGAGATCCGCCGTCAGCTCGGCCCACTGGGTCGCCAGGCCGAGACTGCGCGCAAGGCGGCGGTCATCCAGGCGGACGTACGCGACGCACGGCTGCGCCTGCTCGCTGACGACCTGATCCAGCTCACCAGCACCCTCGAGCAGGAGGTTGCCGACGAGACGGCCCTCATCGAGCGACGCACGCAGGTCGAGCAGACCCTGGCCGGTGTCCGCGCCGAGCTGGACCGCCTTGAGCGCGAAGCGGCCGATGCCGCGCCGATGCTGACGACGGTGCAGAACCACTGGTTCACGCTGAGCTCGCTCAAGGAACGTCTCGAGGCAACCGGCACACTCGCCGCGGAGCGCGTACGACTGCTCGCCCAGGACGACGAGGACGAGCAGCAGAGCTCGACCCGAGATCCCGAGCAGCTGCGTCGCCAGGCCGAAGAGCTGCGCGGTCAGGAGCAGGCGACGCGCCAGGAGATCGAGCAGGCAGCGACCGCGCTGCAGGTCGCGATCGATGGACGAGCCGAGCTGGAGAGGGCCTACGAGGACGAGCAGAAGCGGCTGGCCACGCTGGCCCGAGCCGCGGCAGATCGGCGAGAGGGTCTGGCCAAGCTGCAGGGTCAGGTCGGCGCTCGTCGCAGCCGGATCGAGGCCGGTGAGGCCGAGCTGGGACGACTGCGCGAGAGCATCGGCGAGGCGCTCACCCGGGCCAGCCGTGCGGAGCAGGAGTTCGCCGCTCTCGAGGCCACCATCGCCCAGGACGAGGAGGGCGAGGAGGGTCTCGACGACGTCTACGAGAGGGCGGCCGAGGCCCTTGAAGCGGCCCAGCTCGAGCTCGAGGAGGTCCGGGAGGCCGAGCGCACTGCCGACCGGGACCGCAACAGCTTCCAGGCGCGAGTCGAGGCGCTCGAGCTCAGCCTGCGGCGCAAGGACGGCGCGGCATCGCTGCTGGCGGCCGAGCAGCCGCATCGTGGTCTCCAGGGCTCCTTGTCCACGCTCCTCCAGGTCGAGCAGGGTCGTGAGGCCGCGGTCGCGGCGGCCTTGGGCGGCGCCGTCGATGCGCTCGTCGCGGACGATGTTGACGCTGCCGCCGGAGCCTTGCGAGCGCTGCGCGAGCAGGACGCCGGCCGCGCAGTCCTCCTTGTAGGCAGCACCGCTCGCCCTGACGACTCCTTCGAGAAGCCCGATCTTCCGCAGGGCGGGGCGTGGGCGGTGGACGTCGTCACCTGCGCACCCGCGCTCCGACCGGTCATCGACCAGATCCTCCAGCGCGTTGCACTGGTCGCGGACAGCACCGAGGCGCAGCAGGTCACTGCTCGCGCGCCCCACGTCACGGCCGTGACGGCTGAGGGTGACGTCTTCGGTCCGGGAGTCGTCCGCGGCGGATCTGCGGCGGCACCCAGCCTCATCGAGATCCAGTCAGCCGTGGACGATGCGCGTGCCCAGGTCAGTGCTGCGGCGCACCGCGGCGAGCAGGCGCAGTTCAAGGTGAACGAGCTCGGTGGCCGGGTGGAGTCCTTGGCGACCGAGGCCGAAGCAGCGCTGGAGCGACTGCACGAGTCCGACGCCAGGATGTCGGCCGTGGCCGAGCAGCTCGGCCAGCTGGGCCAGCTCACGCGGTCCGCCGGCGCCGAGCGGGATCGGTTCCAGCAGGGCATCGCCCGCGCCGAGACCGCGCTCGAGGCAGATCAGGCCGAGCTCGATGAGCTCGAGCAGCGACTTTCCGCCGCCGAGGAGGAGCCGGGCGATGTCGAGCCCAGCACCGACGACCGCGACCGGCTCGCGCTCGAGGCGGCACAGGCCCGTAGCCGCGAGACCGACCTTCGGCTGGCGCTGCGCACCCGTGAAGAGCGCGTCCGTGCGCTCGCCGGTCGCGCCGACGGCATGGAGGCGGCCGTTCGCTCCGAGCTCGAGGCGCGCGAGAAGGCCCGCGCCCGCCGCGAACGACGCGAGCAGCAGGCCACCGTGGCCGCGGCGGTCGGCCGGGGCGCGGCGTACTCCGTGCAGATCGTGGCTGGACTGCTCGAGGTGGCGGCCGACCGGCGTACGACCGTCGAGCGCCAGCGCACCGAGCGCGACCGAGCGCTCGCCGAGGTCCGCGCCAAGGTCAGCACTCTCGGAGACCAGCTGCGCGAGCTGACCGACACCGTCCACCGCGACGAGGTGGCCCGCGCCCAGCAGCGACTGCGGATCGAGGCCCTGCAGACCAAGGCGATCGAGGAGCACGGCACCGATCCCGACGTCCTCGTCGAGGAGTTCGGACCGCACCAGCTGATCCCGCACGTGCCGGGGCCGGACGACGACCCGGACAACCTGCCCGAGCCGCAGCCGTTCGTGCGCGAGGCCCAGGAGAAGCGGCTGCGCAGCGCGGAGCGCAAGCTTGGCCAGCTCGGTCGGGTCAACCCGCTGGCGCTCGAGGAGTTCGCGGCGCTGGAGGAGCGACACAAGTTCCTCACCGAGCAGCTGGACGACCTGCGGCGTTCCAAGGACGACCTGCTCTCGATCATCGCTGAGGTGGACGAGCGGGTGCAGAAGGTCTTCGCGGAGGCGTTCTACGACACCGCGGCGCAGTTCGAGGGCGTCTTCGGGCGGCTGTTCCCGGGCGGCGAGGGCAAGTTGATCCTCACCGACCCGAGCAACATGCTCACGACCGGCATCGAGGTCGAGGCCCGGCCGCCCGGCAAGAAGATCAAGCGGCTGTCGCTGCTGTCCGGTGGCGAGCGGTCACTGGTCGCGGTCGCCCTGCTGGTGTCGATCTTCAAGGCCAGGCCGAGCCCGTTCTACATCATGGACGAGGTCGAGGCCGCCCTCGACGACGCCAACCTGGGCCGCCTCATCACGCTGTTCGAGGAGCTGCGCGGCTCGAGCCAGCTCATCGTGATCACCCACCAGAAGCGCACGATGGAGGTCGCCGACGCGCTCTACGGCGTCTCGATGCGCGGCGACGGTGTGACCACAGTGGTGTCTCAGCGGCTGCGTGACGTGCAGGACGACCCGGCGCCGGTGGCCGAGCCGCGCCCGGCCGAGCACGCACCGGACGCCGGGCAGGACGACGGCGATCGCGTCGACCCGAGCCACGAGCCGGTGCCGATCTCCTGAAGCCCTAACGGGTCGGCTCACATGTGAACCCCCGACGAACACCGGTGATACATGTCCGGATTCGGGCGCGCCGGTTGGGTATAAGGGGATTCATTGCGCACACTAGGCGCATGGTGTGGTTGATCTTGGCAATGGTGGTCTGTGTCGTACTCGCGGGTGCGGTGGTCGGGCTCGTTGCTGTTCCCGCTCGCCGGGAAGGTCGAGAGGTCTTCACCGAGCGTGGTGACGACGTGATCGCTGGTGTCGCCCGCCGCACCGACAAGGTCGTGAGTGGCGCCAAGGGCGCGACCGGTTCCGTCGTCGAGGCGGCTAAGAACCGTACGCCGTCCGTGCCGAACCGCACCGAGACGAGCGAAGCCAGCGAGTAGCCCGCCACCGTCGTACGACGGTGCTCGGCTGACGCGACCTCGAGGGGTCGCGTTCGTTGTCTGTGGGGCCGCACCGCCGACGCCTGAGTCCGCGAGGCTCGACGTTTGCCATGATGGGCGCGTGGATCAGCTCTGGGTAATTCTCTCCGTCATCACGCTCGCCGCCGTTGCGGGCCTGATTCTGGTCGTTGGCCTGTTCCGCGGGCGAGGTGGCAAGACCAAACAGCTGCCGCCGACTCCGGCACCGACGGAGCAGCCTGAGCGGACCCCGCCCAAGGCCAACACCTACAAGCCGGGGGCTGGCGCGAAGATCGACACCAGCGGTGGCACCGCCACGCTGGACCGCCCCACGGCAACACCCCCGACCACGCCGCCACCGGCTGACACGGCCCCGGCTCCCGCACCGACCGATCCGGAGCCCGAGCTCGCCGAGCCGACCGCCCCGTCGCTCGAGCGGCCCGAGTCCGCGCGCGGTCGGATGGCTCGGCTGCGCGAACGCCTCTCCCGTTCCAACACTGCCCTCGGCAAGGCGCTGCTCGCCCTGCTGGCCGGCGGCAAGCTCGATGACGAGGCCTGGGAGGAGGTCGAGGACACGCTGCTGCAGGCGGACCTCGGCGTCGAGGCGACCACCGAGGTCGTCGACTCCCTCAAGACGCGCGTCCAGGTGGCCGGTGTCGTCGACGAGGACGAGGTCCGCGGCTGGCTGCACGAAGAGCTGCTCAAGCAGGTCAACCCGACGATGGACCGGCGGATCGCGGCGAGCCGGGTCGACGGCCGCCCTGCCGTGGTCCTCGTCGTCGGCGTCAACGGCACGGGCAAGACGACAACGGTCGGCAAGCTCGCTCGCGTCCTGGTCGCCGAGGACAAGGACGTCGTGCTCGGCGCGGCCGACACGTTCCGTGCTGCCGCCGCAGACCAGCTCGAGACGTGGGGCGCCCGCGTCGGCGTACCCACGGTCCGTTCGGACCGTGAAGGCGCCGACCCCGCGGCCGTCGCCTTCGACGCGGTCAAGGGAGGCGCTGAGTCGGAGGCCGATGTGGTGCTGATCGACACGGCCGGGCGACTGCACAACAAGTCCAACCTGATGGACGAGCTCGGCAAGATCAAGCGCGTCATCGAGAAGCAGAGCCCGATCGACGAGGTGCTGCTGGTGCTCGATGCCACCACGGGTCAGAACGGCCTGCGCCAGGCGGAGGTGTTTGCCGAGGCCGTCGATGTCACCGGCATCGTGCTGACCAAGCTCGACGGCACGGCCAAGGGCGGCATCGTGGTCGCTGTCCAGCGGCAGCTGGGTGTCCCGGTCAAGCTGGTCGGACTGGGCGAGGGCCCGGACGACCTGGCGCCGTTCGACCCGGCAGCCTTCGTCGACGCTGTCCTCGACTGACCCGTTCCTGGTCTAACCCGCCCGCAGGCTGCGCGCCCGCTGGACCGGCGGATCGCTCAGCATCCACCGGACCGCGGCGGCTCCGGCGCGGCCACCGGCGTTCAGCACGGTCGGGCCGCCCGGCGGGAGTCGGATGCCGAGCATGGCGCGGGCCGGCGACGGCAGTGATGCCACGGCGCCGCTGACCAGCAAGGCGTAGCCCGGTCGTACGGCGACCGGCATCGGCGGCTCGAACATCACGAAGCGTGCGGCGTCCCGAGCCAGGTCCGAGCCCTCGAGCTCTGGTTCGTACGACGCGAGTACCTCTCGCAGTCCTCGCACCGTGCTCGGCGGCTCAGGGACGCCGAGGCGTGCCGCGATCGAGCCGATCTGGGCGACGTAGACGTCGGCATCGGCCGCGCTGAGCGGCTGGGCGCCGTAGCGCGTGTGGCACTCCAGGAAAGAGTCGGCCTCGGCCGCGTGCACCCAGGAGAGCAGGTGCGGGTCGTCGGCGCGGTAGCCGCGACCGTCCGGCGCGGAGCCACGCACCCGCCGATGGATCCCGCGGATCCGGGCAAGCAGCCGCTCGGCGTCCTCGACGGTCCCGAACGTCGTGGTGGAGATGAAGTTGCTGGTCCGCTGCAACCGTCCCCAGGGATCGCCGCGGTAGCCGGAGTGGTCCGAGACCCCGGCCATCGCCAGCGGGTGCAGGGACTGCAGCAGCAGGGCGCGCAGGCCGCCGACGAACATCGCCGCGTCCAGATGGACCTGCCAGATCGGGTCGGCGGGGGAGAACCATCGCTCACCGGCACTGCCCCAGATACGGTCCGCACGCTCGCCGGCCTCGGCCCCCGCGACCCGGCTCTGCAGTGCCATGGCCGCACGATGGCGTACGACGGTGTGCGCCCTCCGCAGGGCGCTCACGGGGTCCAGGGAGCCGGGGACGAGAAGCGGTGCAGCCACCCCTTCAGTATCGCTCTGCGGGCTGCAGATCTCGCGGGGTGAGACGGTTCCGGCCCCGCGACACCGAAGATTTGCGCGTCATTACTGGGCGCAACACAGACGTAACACAAGGGCACGGCCCTCGAAATCCGCGCCGATCAGGGTTCTGGGTCATGAGCTACGTTTCCCTTGCCGCCGCCGAGGCGCCGACGCTGGATGTGGGCAATACCGCCTGGGTCCTGACCGCCGCCGCCCTCGTGCTGCTGATGACGCCAGGCCTGGCTTTGTTCTACGGCGGTATGAACCGCTCGAAGTCAGTCCTGAACATGATGATGATGTCGTTCGGCGCCCTCGGGGTCGTCGGTGTCATCTACGTGCTGTGGGGCTTCTCGATGTCCTTCGGCCCCGACGACGTTGGCGGCATCTTTGCCAACCCGTTCTCGCTGTTCGGCCTCAACGGAGCCATCAACAACTCCGCGGGCGAACCGATCCTGTGGTCGGTGGGCAACATCCCGACCTCGGTCTTCGCCGGCTTCCAGCTGACCTTCGCGGTCATCACGGTGGCGCTGATCAGCGGCGCGCTGTCGGACCGCGTGAAGTTCAGCACCTGGCTGGTCTTCTCGGGTGTGTGGGTCACCCTCGTCTACTTCCCCCTGGCCCACATGGTCTGGGGCGGTGGCAAGCTCAGCGCGGCCGGCTGGTTCGGCAAGACGGCAGCTGATGGCACCGTCGAGTACGGCCCGATCGACTTCGCCGGCGGCACCGTGGTGCACATCAACGCTGGTATGGCGGGCCTGGTCCTGGCGCTCCTGGTCGGCAAGCGGATCGGCTTCGGCAAGGTGCCGATGCGTCCGCACAACGTGCCGCTCACGATGCTCGGCGCCGGTCTGCTGTGGTTCGGCTGGTTCGGCTTCAACGCCGGCTCGGAGCTCGCCGCCGATGGCACGGCCGGTCTCGTCTGGATCAACACCACCGCCGCGACGTGTGCCGCCATCCTCGGCTGGCTGCTGGTGGAGAAGATGCGTGACGGACACGCCACCTCGATCGGCGCGGCCTCCGGTGCCGTGGCCGGACTCGTCGCCATCACGCCGGCCTGTGCGGCCCTGTCGCCGATCGGCTCGCTCGTCCTCGGCGTCGTCGCCGGTGGCCTGTGCGCCGTCGCGGTCGGCCTGAAGTACAAGCTCGGCTACGACGACTCGCTCGACGTCGTCGGCGTCCACCTGGTCGCCGGCCTGTGGGGCACGATCGGTATCGGCCTGCTGGCCACGGGCAGCGGCCTGTTCTACGGCGAAGGCTTCCGCCAGCTGGGCATCCAGACGGCTGTTGCTCTGATCGCCGTCGGATTCACCGCCGTCATGACCACGATCATTGCCCTGGTGCTGAAGGCCGTGATGGGCTGGCGCATCAGTGAGGACGACGAGGTTGCCGGCATCGACCAGGCGGAGCACGCCGAGTCGGGCTACGACTTCGGAGCCTTTGGCGGTGGCAGCCGTTTCGGTCACCTGCCGCCAGCAGGCAGTACCCCGCTGTCGTCCGAGCACGCTGAGGAGGTCAACGCATGAAGCTCATCACCGCCATCATCAAACCGTTCAAGCTGGACGAGGTGAAGGAAGCCCTCGAGGCCTACGGCATCGCCGGCATGACGGTCAGTGAGGCCAGCGGCTACGGCCGTCAGCGCGGTCACAGCGAGGTCTACCGAGGCGCTGAGTACACCGTGGACTTCGTGCCCAAGGTGCGCCTCGAGGTCATCGTCGAGGACATGGACGCGGCCAGTGTCGTCGATGTCATCGTCAAGGCGTCGCAGACCGGTCGCATCGGCGACGGCAAGGTCTGGACGATCCCCGTCGATGAGGTCGTACGCGTACGCACTGGCGAACGAGGAGCGACAGCTCTGTAGGACGTGGTGGTGCCCAGGGACATCGTCGGCCCTGGGCGCCACCCACCCACGCTCGCTCCCAGCATCAGAGAGGTCAGATCGATGGACGCCGCTGCGCTGCACACGACGACGAGGCTCGACCTTGCCGCGACGCGCGACTTCACCCGCGCGGGCGCGGGACGAGGGCGCAGGGAGCGACTGACGGCGTACGGCCGCAGCTGGCTCGGTGACATCTGGGACGAGGCCGTCAAGCTCACGACCGGAGGCCGTGAGGAGGGCATCGCGCTCGCCGCGGTCGGCAGTCTCGCGAGGGGTGACTGCGGTCCGCTGAGCGACTACGACCTGGTGCTGCTGCACGACGGCCGCAGCGTGCGTACCGACGATGTCAACGCCCTCGCCGAGAAGATCTGGTACCCCGTCTGGGACTCCGGTGCGCGGCTGGACCACTCCGTACGCACCCTCGGCGAGTGCCGCCAGGTGGCCAGCAACGACCTCACGGCCGCCGTCGGCCTGCTCGACCTCGAGTGGATCTCCGGTGACCCGGTGGTCGTCTCGGGCGTCCGCCAGAGCATCGCCCACGACTGGCGCTCCAACGCTCGCAAGCGGCTGCCTGAGCTGATCGAGAGCCTGGAGCAGCGCCACGAGCGGCACGGCGACCTCACGACCTCGATCGAGCCGGACCTCAAGGAGGGCCGGGGCGGGCTGCGCGACATGACCATCCTGCGTGCGCTGACAGCGGCCTGGCTGGCCGACCGTCCGCACGGCGAGGTCGACGAGGCCTACGAACGTCTGCTCGACGTACGAGACGCCCTCCACGTCGTCACCGGTCGGGGCCGGGACCGGCTCGGTCGCGAGGACCAGGACGCCGTCGCCGCGCTGCTCGGACACCCGGACGCCGACGCGATGCTCACCAGCGTCGTCTCCGCCGCCCGCTCGGTGTCGTTCGCGCTCGACGGGACGATGCGTCGCTCGGCGCAGTCGCAGCGGGCCCGTACGCTCCGGGTCGGCCCTCGTCGTCCCGTGCTCACACCGCTCGGCTACGGCCTTTTCGGGCACGACGGAGAGGTTGTCCTCGGGCGCGGTCTGATCCCGACGGGCGACCCGCTCCTGCTCCTGCGCGCGGCCGGCTCAGCGGCCCGCCGACAGCTCCCGCTCGCGCCGACCACCGTCGCCAACCTGACCCGTGACATCGGTCCGCTGCCGACGCCGTGGCCCGAGCCCGTACGCGATGCCTTCATCGACCTGCTCGCCAGTGGTCCCGGGCTCGTGCAGGTCTGGGAAGCCCTCGACATGTCCGGTGTCATCAGCCGCTGGCTACCTGAGTGGAAGGCGGTCCGTAGCCGTCCGCAACGCAACGCCGTGCACCGCTTCACCGTCGATCGGCACCTCATCGAGACCGTGGTCGAGGCGGGGCGGCTGCGTCTTGGCGTCGACCGGCCCGACCTCCTGCTCGTGACCGCCCTCCTGCACGACATCGGCAAGATCGCCGGCGTGCACGACCACGCGGTCGAGGGCGCGCCCGTCGCGGCGAGCATGGCCGGCCGGATGGGATTCGACGACGACGACGTGGACGCGATCGAGCTCCTGGTCCGCGAGCACCTCAGCCTCATCGACCTCGCGACGCGTCGTGACCCGCAGGACCCGCAGACCGTACGAGCCGTGGTCGCCGCGGTCGAGGAGCGCGCCGACCTGCTCGAGCAGCTGCGCGCCCTGACCGAGGCCGACGCGCTCGCCGCCGGGCCGACGGCCTGGACGTCGTGGCGTACCCGGCTCGTCGACGAGCTGACCACGAAGGCGCGTGCCGCGCTCGCGGGCCGCCACGTCGTGCGCTCCGAACCGGAGGACGCGCCCGAGGTCCTCACCCAGGAAGCCATGGATCGCCTGATGCTGGGCGATGCCCATGTCGTCGTCACGGTCGTCGAGGGTGGCGCCCGAGTCGACGTCGCGGACCGGGACCGGCTCGGACTCTTCGCCGACACGGCCGGGCTGCTCGCGGCGTACGGCGCAGTCGTCCGCACCGCGCGCCTGCGCACGGTCGACGGCGTGGCCGCCAACACCTGGCACGTCGAGGTGCCGGACGGCGATCTCCCGGCGGCCGAGACGCTCCGGCGAGGACTGAAACAGCTGGCCGGCGGCGACCGTACGCCGTTGCGCGCCTTGGAGCGGCGCCGTCCGACGGGCGCGATCCCGCTGCGTCCTCTCACCCGGGCGGCGGTCGTCCCGGAAGGTTCGCAGGATGCGACCGTCATCGAGGTGCGCTCGCCCGACCGGCCCGGGCTGCTACGCGACATCGGCATGACGTTCGCGCGCTTCGGCCTCGGGGTACGCAGCGCGCACGTCGCGACGTACGCAGGCCAGACCCTCGACACGTTCTACCTGACGGGCGCGGGCGGTCAGCCCGTCGCGCCGCCCGCCGTGGCCCAGGTCATCGGTGCGCTCATCGATGTCTGCGACGGAGCGAACTCAGGCTGAACGCCGCGTCAGCGCCGACACGAGAAGGAACTACCCTGGGGCCGTGTTTACCAGCCTGTCCGACCGCCTGACCGCGACGTTCCAGAACCTTCGCGGCAAAGGACGCCTCTCCGAGTCCGATGTCAACGCCACGGTGCGCGACATCCGGATGGCGCTCCTCGACGCCGACGTCGCTCTGCCGGTCGTCAAGGAGTTCACCCGCGGCGTCCGCGAGCGGGCACTCGGCTCTGAGGTCAGCCAGGCGCTGAACCCCGGCCAGCAGGTCGTCAAGATCGTCAACGACGAGCTCGTGAAGATCCTGGGCGGCGAGACGCGTCAGCTCCAGCTGGCCAAGAACCCGCCGACCGTCATCCTGCTCGCGGGCCTCCAGGGTTCCGGTAAGACGACCTTCGCCGGCAAGCTCGCCAAGCTCCTCAAGGATCAGGGTCACTACCCGCTCCTGGTGGCGGCCGACCTGCAGCGCCCCAACGCGGTCACCCAGCTGGAGGTCGTCGCCGACCGGGCCGGTGTCGTCTGCTTCGCGCCGGAGCAGGGCAACGTCGGCGGCCACGACGCCGTCACGGACTCGGGCGAGGGCACCCACTCCTTCGGCGACCCGGTGTGGGTCGCCAAGGCCGGCGTCGGTCAGGCCAAGGTGCGTGGCTACGACGTGGTCATCGTCGACACGGCCGGCCGCCTCGCGGTCGATGAGAACCTCATGCAGCAGGCCCGCAACATCCGCGACGAGATCCAGCCCGACGAGGTGCTGTTCGTCATCGACGCGATGATCGGTCAGGCCGCGGTCGACACCGCGCTCGCCTTCCAGGACGGCGTCGACTTCACCGGTGTGGTGCTGTCCAAGCTCGACGGTGACGCCCGTGGTGGTGCGGCGCTGTCGGTCGCCTCCGTGACCGGCCGGCCCATCATGTACGCCTCCATCGGTGAGCAGACCAAGGACATCGAGGTCTTCCACCCGGACCGGATGGCCTCGCGCATCCTCGACATGGGTGACGTGCTCACCCTCATCGAGCAGGCCGAGAAGGCGTTCGACCAGCGGCAAGCCGCCGAGATGCAGCGCAAGTTCCTGGCGGACGAGGACTTCACGTTCCACGACTTCCTCGAGCAGATGTCGGCCATCAAGAAGATGGGCAACCTGAAGTCGCTGCTGCAGATGATGCCCGGTATGGGGCAGATGAAGGAGCAGCTGGCCAACTTCGACGAGCGCGAGTTCGACCGGGTCGAGGCCATGGTGCGCTCGATGACGCCGTTCGAGCGGACCCACCCCAAGCAGATCAACGGCTCGCGTCGCTCGCGCATCGCCAAGGGCTCGGGTGTCACGGTGTCCGAGGTCAACCAGCTCCTGGAGCGCTTCCAGGGCGCCCAGAAGATGATGCGGCAGATGCGCAAGGGCGGCGGTATGCCGGGCATGCCGCCGATGCCGGGTATGCCTGGTCCCGGGGCCGCTAGCAAGAAGAAGCAGGTCAAGAAGAAGGGCAAGAGCGGCAACCCGGCCAAGCGTGCCCAGCAGGAGAAGGCGGCTGCGGAGAAGGCCGAGGCGGCGCGTACGGCCTCTTTGGGCAACGCCTTCGGCACTCCTGAGCCCGAGCAGGACATGTCCGACATCAAGCTCCCCAAGGGCTTCGAGAAGTTCCTCGATCGCAAGGACTGAGCACCGCACCGTGTTCCGGCGGAACCCCACGCGGGTATCCAGCGTCTTGGCCTAGGAAGCAGAACTGGCCGGGAAGGGACCACAATGCTGCGCATCCATTTTGATGAGGCCGATCTGACCTCGATCGTGCTGGCGCCGAGCGCGTCCCCCATGTGGGAGATGCTGCTCAGCCTGCACGCGCTCCAGGCAACGTACGCCGACCCCGTGTTCGGGGCTTGGCGCCGCGAGACTCGAATCAAGGCCACGCCACATCTGCGCCTTCTCCTCGACGTCGCACCGGCGTACGGCTACTCACCCGACTTCGTGACGCCCGAGGTGATGGGCGGCTCGATCGACACCGCGCGTGACGCGCTGATGGCGACGCCGCTGGAGCGGGTGCACGAGGAGATCTCAGCGGTGGCCACCCGAAGCCCCGCGCGGCCCCGCCTCGAGCAGCTGGCGGGCAGTCCCAAGACCGGTCTGTCGATGCTGGTCGACGCCGTGGGCGCCTACTGGGCGACCGCGATGGCTCCGCACTGGGCGGGCCTGCAGCGTCGGGTCGCCGAGGACCTGGACCGTCGGCGACAGCTGATGACCACCCAGGGCGTGGGTGCGCTGCTGGACAGTCTTGGTCCGAGAGTCCGGTGGACGGGACGGGTCCTGGAGATCGCCGGATTCAACGACAACGACGTCTACCTCGAGGGCCGCGGTCTGACCCTGCAGCCGTCCTACTTCTGCTGGCAGGACCCCACCAAGCTGCGTGAGCCTCAGGGGCGGCCCGTGCTGGTCTATCCGATCGAGCACGACCGCTCGGTGCTGTCCGGCCGGAAGGCGCCGGAGCGGGAGAGCTCGATCAGCCGGCTGCTGGGAGAGGCGCGTCGCGACCTGCTCAACGCTGCTGAGAGTCCTGGCACCACCAGTGAGCTCGCACAGCGCTGCATGATGTCGGTCTCGAGCGCGAGCCGACACGCAGCAGCTCTGCGGGACGCCGGCCTGCTGACCTCGCATCGCGACGGGCAGTCCGTTCAGCATCAGACCACCGCACTTGGTCGTGCGCTGCTGTCAGGTTCAGTCGCCTGATTTCGAGCACTGTTGTGCAATAACCACATTCGCCTCTTGCGTGGGGCGTTTCGAACACCTAGATTGGCGCGTACGCATTTGGCGTACGCGCCAATTGTGTTTGTTTGCAGCGGTTTTCGGAGACGCAACTCGATGCGATCCGGTTCCATCTTTGCCATCTTGTGCAAAGGATTGGACGACGCTTTCCCGTTCGGCAATCTCTTAGGTGTTCGGCCAATCCCGGTCGAACAAGCCACGGGAAGGGAAGCATCATGAAGCACAAGATGCGCTACATCGGGGCGGGGCTCGTTGGATCCTGTGTGATCGCAATGGGTCTCGTCGTCACGCACAACTCAGCCAGCGCTGCCGACGGCAGCTGCGTCGCGCACGGCCAGGTCTCTGCTGCGTCAGCACGCGCCATCGAGGCGGCCTGCGCCGAGTTCAACAAGAAGACGCCGTACTCCTGGGGCGGCGGCCACGGGGGCCAGCCCGGCGCCACGACCGGAAGCATCTACGGCGACGAGCCCGGCGAGTCCGGCGGCTACTACGACGACCGCAACCTGGTCGGCTACGACTGCTCGGGCCTGATGCGCTGGGCGTGGTTCAAGGCGACCGGTGTCGACTACGGCGCCGGCGGAACGAGCCAGCAGGGCGGGGCAATGACCAGCCACGGCTTCACTGCGCTACCCAACCCGGGCGACGCCGGCAGCTACCAGCCCGGCGACGTCATCGTCTGGCGAGGCCACACCGCGATGGTGCTGGGCGACGGCATGATGGTGCAGGCCGAGGGCGACGACGCCGACCTCACGGTCAAGCCGATCTCCTCGCACGGTGGCACCCCCACCGGCGTCTACCGCTACAACGGCGACGGTGGCACCCCGCCGCCCCCGCCGCAGGATCCGGGCGAGGGTAAGCCGCTCTCGATCTGGGCCAGCAACGTTGCGGTCCGCACTGACTCCAACAACGGCAGCGCACAGGTCGGCACGACGGGTCCGGGCACGTTCGGGTTCACCTGCCAGAAGCGCGGCGAGAACGTCTCTGCCGACGGCTACTCCAACGACCTGTGGTCGTACTCCAAGAAGCTCGGTGGCTTCGTGAACAACGTGTTCATGAAGGGTGAGGCCGACTACGGTCTCCCGGCTTGCGGTGGCGACGCCCCGAAGCCCCCGGCTCCTTCTGACCCCGGCAAGTCCCTGGACATCTGGGCGACGGACGTCAACGTCCGCACCGACGCCACGTCGGCCTCGGGCAAGGTCCGCACCATCCAGCCCTCCTCCGCGACATTCACCTGCCAGAAGCGCGGCGAGATGGTCAACGACAGCGGCTACTCCAACGACCTGTGGTCCTTCTCACCGCAGCTCGGCGGCTACGTCAACAACGTGTTCATGAAGGGCGACGCGGACTACGCCCTCAAGGCCTGCTGACCGCGCACGCCACCACACACATCCACGCAGTGAACTCATAGGGGAGACGTCATGAAGAAGCTCAACAAGACGCGGTCGAAGGTGGCTCTGGTGCTCGTCGCCGGAATCGCCGTCGGTGGCCCAGCTGCCGCGTCGTTCGCCGCCGACGGCGGTGCGAAGATCCACGGAGGCGCCAAGACGCCGTACGCCACCAAGCGCATCCCGGGTCCGGCCGGCCCGCCAGTCAGCCCGTCCACGAAGGAAGTCAACGGCAAGAAGTCACACGGCCTGCGCAAGCAGACCAACCTGTCGACCAAGTCGTGTGGCGTGACGGCCGGCGACCAGGACGTGGCCAACCGCATCGGTGGCAACGTGCGCGGTGACCGCATCCAGGGCGCCGACGCCGAGCAGATCGCCTGTGCGCGTCGCGTCATCGAGGCCACCAAGGGTCACGGCCTGGACCGTCACGCCGGCTACATCGCGCTCATCACCGCGGTCGCGGAGTCGACGCTGCACAACTACGACGGTGGTGACCGTGACAGCCGTGGTCTGTTCCAGCAGCGTCCGTCGCAGGGCTGGGGCAGTCCTGAGCAGGTGACCGACCCGACGTACGCCACCAACAAGTTCCTGTCCGTGATGGAGGACATGCACCCCGGCGGCAGCTGGCACAACGGTGACCCCGGTGGCATCGCGCAGTCGGTGCAGCGTTCGGCCGTCCCGGATGCGTACAACAAGGAGGGCAACGCCGCGAACGTTCTCCTGGACGCGATGTGGGGTGGCGGCGGCGACAACCCGCCTCCGCCTCCTGCCGAGGGCAAGCCGCTGTCGATCTGGGCCGGCAACGTCGCCGTGCGCCAGGCGTCCAACAACGGCAGCGGCCTGGTCAAGACCGTGGGCCCGATGACCGCGAACTTCACCTGCCAGCAGCAGGGCGAGAAGGTCTCGGCGGACGGCTACTCCAACACGCTGTGGTCCTACTCGAAGGAGCTCGGCGGCTTCGTGAACAACGTGTTCATGAAGGGTGAGGCCGACTACGGTCTGCCGATCTGCGCCGGCGACGCGCCGAAGCCTCCGGCCGACGAGGGCAAGTCCCTCGCGATCTGGGCGACGGACGTCAACGTCCGCGCCGACGCCACGTCGGCCTCGGGCAAGGTCCGCACCATCCAGCCGTCCTCGGCGACGTTCACCTGCCAGAAGCGCGGCGAGAACGTGAGTGACAGTGGCTACTCCAACGACCTGTGGTCCTTCTCACCGCAGCTCGGCGGCTACGTCAACAACGTGTTCATGAAGGGCGGGTCCGACTACGGACTGAAGGCCTGCTGAGCACACCCAGGACCGGGTGCCACCACTGCTGTCAGGGCGGTGGTGGCACTCGCATGCCGTCTCAAGGCGTGCTGACCTAGGGTCTGTGGCATGGCTGCGGTGCTGCATGTCTCAGGGCAGGTCCTCGTCGGAGCGGATGAGGTCCGTGAGGAGATCTGGGTGATCGACGGGCGGGTGTCGTACGACCCGCCCGCCTCCGGGGTCGAGGTCCAGTCGGTCGCCGGCTGGGTCCTGCCGGGCCTGGTCGACGCGCACTGCCACGTCGGTCTCGAGTCCACCGGGGGAGTGCCGCCGGAGCGGGCCGAGGAGCACGCCATCGCCGACCGTGAGGCCGGAGCTCTCCTCCTCCGCGATGCAGGCAGCCCGGTCGACACCCGCTGGATCGATGACCGCGAGGACCTCCCTCGCCTGATTCGCGCCGGCCAGCACATCGCGCGGACCCGCCGCTATATGAAGAACTTCGCGCACGAGATCGAGCCTGAGGACCTGGTCGCCTACGTGCGGCAGGAGGCCCGGCGCGGTGACGGCTGGGTCAAGCTCGTCGGTGACTGGATCGATCGGGAGACCGGAGACCTTTCGCCGTCCTTCCCGGCCGAGTCGCTCAAGCCGGCGATCGATGCCGCGCACGCCGAAGGCGCGAAGGTCACCGCACACTGCTTCGGTGAGCAGTCCCTCTACGACCTCGCCGAGGCAGGCATCGACTGCATCGAGCACGCGACCGGCCTGCAGTCGGAGTCGGTCGAGATGTTCGCCGAGCGGGGGATCGCGATCGTGCCCACGCTGGTCAACATCGCCAACTTCCCGAAGTTCGCGGCGGCCGGCGAGAAGAAGTTCCCTGAGTACGCCGGCCACATGCGTCGGCTGCACGAGTCCCGCTACGACGTGGTCGGCGCGGCGCACGACGCAGGGGTGCAGGTCTTCTGCGGTACCGACGCGGGCGGTCAGCTGCCGCACGGGCTGGTGGCCGACGAGGTGATCGAGCTGGGCCGGGCCGGCCTCAGCCGGGTCGAGGCGATCTCGGCGGCGAGCTGGGGTGCGCGCGAGTGGCTCGGACGCCCTGGCCTCACCGAAGGCGCGAGCGCGGATCTCGTGGTCTACCAACAGGATCCACGCGAAGACCTACGCGTCCTGAAGGACCCGGCGCACATCGTGCTCAGGGGTCGTGTTGTCACCTGAGGTCAGGGGTCTGGAGGCGACGGGCGCACGAGTCCGTGTCAGCACGGTCGTCCAGTCCGACATCGCGCCCTATCGGCTGGCGGTCGAGATGTCCCGCGAGCGGCTGGCGCGCTGGAACCCCGTCGACCCGGACGACCTGGCCCGCCACCTAGCCGCCCAGTCGGCGACCCACCGCACGTTCGTGGTCCACGCGCTCGAGCCGGTGGGCCAGCACGACATCGTCGGCAAGGTCAACGTCACCAACATCGCGCGTGGCCGATTTCAGAACGCCACGATCGGCTACGACTCTTATGACCCGTACGCCGGTCGCGGACTCTTCGGCGAGGGCCTGCGGCTCGTCGTCGGACTGGCCTTCACCGCAGAGCCGCGCGGCCTCGGCCTGCACCGCGTCAACGCCAACGTGCAGCCTGGCAACACCAGCTCGGCAGGAGCCTTGCGGTCATTGGGTTTTCGGCGTGAGGGCCGGGCGGCGGCCATGCTCTGGCTGTCCGACGACACCGGTGCGACGGCCTGGCGCGACCATGATGAGCACGCAGTGACCGCGGACGAGTGGCCGGCTCCGGCGTACCAGCCGCATCAACATGCGCGCGTCGTGACGATCGTCAACGGCCCGTCGAGCGCCGGTAGGACCACCGTCACGCGAGCACTCAGCCAGGAGCTCGGCGTACCCGTGCTGTCCAAGGATCTCGTCAAGGACGACGAGACGCTGTGGTCTCTGCTCGCTGACTCGCCGACGGGTGCGGTGATCGAGGCGTCGTTCGCGCGAGAGGCGCAGGCTTTCGTACGAACTGGCTTGGAGCGTGCGGGTATTCGCGCCGAGCGCGTTCCGCAGGTCTGGTGTGAGGCGCCCTCGCTCGCGGCGCCGAACCAGCCGCTGGAGCTGGGGCCGCTGCTGCGGGTGGACACCTCCGCGCCGTGGACGCCGCGCGCCGTGACGGCGCTCGCGCTCCAGATCCGGGCGATCATCCACTGAGCCTGAGCTCCAACCTGATCGGCATCCGATCAGTAATCCTCGCCGGATTGATCCTTTATTCCTCTCCTCAGGTGCGCCCAGAGTGTCGCCGAGCCCGTGGGTAGCGGCGTCGCCCGATCGCGCACGTTTCCCACCCACCTCTGTGAGAACCCAGGAGATCGCGATGATCATGTTCGGACGAAAGGCGCACTCGGTCGTACTCGCCGTTGTTGTCGCGGGCCTGCTGGCGGCCACGTCGGGGACAGCGCTGCCTGGCCGTGCGCTGGGCGCGCCTCCGTCCGGAGTCACCGGTGCCCCGAGCGCGCACACCCTGTGGTACGACAAGCCGGCTACCGACTGGGAGCGTGAGTCCCTGCCCGTGGGCAACGGACCGCTGGGCGCGAGCTTCTTCGGCGGCGTGGACAAGGAGCGTCTTGCGCTCAATGAGAAGACGTTGTGGACGGGTGGCCCGGGTTCGCACGAGGGCGGACACGCGTACGGCTTCGGCAACTGGGAGCAGCCGCGACCGGGTGCCCTCGATGAAGTCCGTCGGCGCATCGCCACTGATACCAAGGTGCCGTCAAGCTGGGTCGGACAAAAGCTGGGACAGTACGAGTGGGGCTTCGGCGCGTACCAGCCGTTCGGTGACCTCGGCCTGGACTTCGCCGATGCGTCTGGTGACGTCAGCGGCTATCGGCGGTCGCTCGACCTGCAACAAGGCGTCGGAAGTGTTGTCTACCAACGGAATGGGACCACCTTCCGCCGGGAGTACCTGGCCAGCCATCCCGCGGACGTCGTGGCGGTGCGCCTGACAGCAGACACTGCTGGCGCGATCTCGTTCACCACGTCCTTCACGTCTCCCCACGCCGGCCGCTCGGTGAGTACGTCCGGCGGGCGGATGACCATCCGCGGGAGCCTTCCCGACAACGGCCTCGTCTACGAGGGCCAGGTCCAGGTGGTCGCCGACGGCGGCACGGTGCTGGACGGCAAGGAGACGCTCACGGTCCAAGGGGCCACCGCCGTCACCCTGCTGTTCTCGGCGGCCACCAACTATGCCGATACCTATCCCGCCTACCGCGGCGCGGACCCACACCACAAGGTCTCGACGAAGATCAACGCGGCGGCAGCCCTGCCCTATCGAGTTCTGCGGTCCCGGCATGTGGCCGACCACACCGGGCTGTTCAACCGGATGTCGCTCGACCTGGGGCAACCGCTCCCAGCGGTGCCCACGGACCAGCTGGTAGCCGGCTACACCGGGAGCAGGCCGCAGGACACATCCCTCGAGCAGCTGTTCTTCGAGTACGGCCGGTACCTGCTCATTGCCTCATCTCGCGCCGGGTCGCTGCCGGCCAACCTGCAGGGTGTCTGGAACACCAGCACGGCACCTCCGTGGGACGCGGACTACCACGTCAACATCAACCTCCAGATGAACTACTGGCCGGCTGAGGTGACCAACCTGACCGAGACGACGGCGCCGTTGTACGCGTACGCCGACTCCCTGCGTGCCCCGGGACGCGTGAGCGCCCGTCAGATCTTTGGGGTCGACAAGGGCTGGGTCGTCAGCAACCAGACCAACCCTTGGGGCTTCACGGGCGTGCACGACTACGCCGACTCGTTCTGGTTCCCGGAGGGCGGCGGGTGGCTCGGTCAGTCCTTCATGGAGCACTATCGATTCACCGGCGACAAGACCTTTCTGCGCAAGACGGCTTACCCGTACCTCAAGGAGACGGCGGAGTTCTGGTTGGACTTCCTGGTGCCAGACCCTCGGGACGGCAAGCTCGTCGTGACACCGAGCTTCTCACCGGAGCAGGGGTCGTTCTCGGCCGGCGCGAGCATCTCCCAGCAGATCGTCTGGGACCTGCTCAGCAACACGATCGAGGCGAGCCGTGACCTCGGGGTCGACACGGACTTCCGCAAGGAGCTGACCACGACCCTGAACCGGCTGGACCCGGGCACCCGGGTGGGCTCGTGGGGGCAGCTCCAGGAGTGGAAGGAGGACTGGGACGACCCGACCAACCAGCACCGCCACGTCTCGCACCTGTTCGGTCTGTTCCCCGGAAGACAGATCTCCCGGGACGACACGCCTGCGCTGGCCAAGGCCGCAGAAGTCTCGCTCCGGGCCCGAGGCAACGGCGGGACCGGGTGGAGCACCGCGTGGAAGACCAACTTCTGGGCGCGACTGGGTAACGGCGACGAGGCACACTCAACCCTGGCCGGCCAGCTGAACGAGTCCACGCTCCCGAACCTGTGGGACAGCCACCCGCCGTTCCAGATCGACGGCAACTTCGGCGCCACCAGCGGCATGGCGGAGATGCTGCTGCAGAGCGGGGAGGGCGTGGTGGATCTGCTTCCGGCGTTGCCGACCGCCTGGGACAAGGGTCGCGTCGACGGCCTACGTGCCCGAGGTGGTCTCACGGTCGGCATGGACTGGAAGACCGGTCACCTGGGCGAGGCCCGCCTGCGGGCCGATCGGACTGGCACGGTGCGGGTGCGCAACGCGGAGTTCGCAACCACGCCGATGCGGGTCGTCGGCGAGCAAGGCAGAGCAGTGGCGAGCACCCTCCGCGGCGATGTGCTGGAGATCGAGGCCAGAGCGCACGAGTCGATTCGCATCCTCCCGAAGGCCTGAGGGCTCGGCGTGGAGCCCTCAGGCCCCGCGGCCGCCAGCAGAGGTCGGCAGGTTCGGGTGGACGCGCTGCGCTCCGCAGGACTCGCGGACCACGATGCGAGGCCTCAGCCTGATCTGCTGCACGGGACAGGCGTCGCCTTCAGTGATGCGCCGCAGCAGGACTCCGACCGCGGTCTCACCGATCCGGAACTTAGGTGGTGAGACCGCGGTGAGCGGCACTGCCGCGATGTCGGCCGTCTCGTCGTCGTACGAGACGATCGCGAGGTCCTCGGGTATGCGGACACCGGCGCGGCTGGCGGCGCCCTCCAGGAAGGCGGCTTCCCGGTCGCCGAACGCGAGGGCCGCGGTCGCGCCGGCCTCGCGCAGCGACGCGATCGCCTGGTCGGCCTCGGGACCGGCCCACGCGTGGTACGTCGTGAAGGTTTCGCCGAGCTCGGGAAGCGAGAGCCGGGCCAGTGCCTCGCGATAGCCCCGAAGCACTTGGTCCCCAGTGGGATTCGGCGAGCGGCAGACCAGACCGATCCGGGTGTGCCCGAGATCGACCAGGTGCTGGACGGCATCCATCGCTCCGCCGGCGTGGTCGGTGCAGACGTGCTCGCTTCGGTCCTCGGTCCCCGCGTCCAGCGGGCGCCGTTCGAGCAGGACGACTGGTACCTGGAGCTGCATGAGCTCAGCCACTCGCCGCTGTGGGTCTTCGATGTCGTGCAGGGTCGGCGCGAGCAGGAGACCGTCGACATCGGAGTCGAGCAGCGATGCGATGTCGGTGTCCTCACGAGCGCCGTCGTACTGGGAACAGGCCAGCACGAGGCGGGCGGAGGCGGCGGAAAGGGCCGACTCGATGCCGGCGAGCACGCTCGGGTAGTACTGGGTCGTGCTCGGGACCAGGACTCCGACGGTCCGTCGGACTCGGGGAGGCGTGGTGCGCTCGGCGACGAAGGTGCCTGCGCCCTGACGGCGGACGACCAGGCCCTGCTCTGCCAGCTCGTCAAACGCTCGACGCACCGTGGTCAGGGACAACCCGCTGCGTGTGACCAGCTCCTTCTCCGTGGGGAGCTTGGCGCCGGGCACCCACTCTCCGGCCAGGATGCCCCGGCGCAGCTCCCCGGCAAGCGACCGGAACTTCAGTTCTCGGACCGTGGCATCGCGGGGCGCACCGCGCACGCGTCGATGTCCCATGCCACCCATGATGGTGGTCGCAAAGGGATGATTGAAGGTCTAATTCGGCCGGCGGCACCACCTTTTGCAGTCTGGTCGAAAGGTGGAGCCGCATCCCCCGACCGGCGTCCGATCGGTGTTCCTGTCCTGATCGTGAACAACCTCAAGGGGAGTACGTCATGAAGAAGAAGCTGATCATGGGCGCCGTCGGCCTAGTGGCCGCTGCCGCACCGATCATCGCCGTGCCCGCGATGCATGCCAGCGCGAAGCCCGCGGACGCTGTTCAGACGTTCATGAACGGCATGAGTGCTGACTGCATCGACGACAGTGACCAAGGCCTGCGGATGATGGACTGCGAGTCCGACAACCCGCACCAGCAGTGGGAAGTGCGCAAGTGGAACGACAACACCCGTCAGCTCAAGAACGTCGCCACGGGCCGGTGCCTGGACCACAGCAACCAGTACGGCGTCCGCACCTTCACCTGTCACGACCCGTCCAGTGACTTCTCCAAGTTCCAGAGCTGGACGGTGGATCACAAGTCGGGCAGCGCCGGCGACGGCGAGGCCTCGGGCATCAGCCTGACCAACCAGGCGACCGGCACGCGGCTGGCCGAGGAGGGGAGCGGCTGGTTCGGTATCGGCGGCGGCGACCTGATCGGTACGCCGGCGGACGGTGGCATCGACAACAACGAGACCTGGAGCTGAGGCTCCCTGCTGGCGCCGCGGCCCTACCCCCCGACGCGTCGCGCCACCTCGACCCCCGGAGCGCCCTCCCGCGCTCTGGGGGTCAGGTCATGCCCTGGACGCGAGCGCCGACCTTTGCAGTTTCATCGAAAGGTGGAGCGGGTCTTCGTGGCCGGCGTCGGATCAGTGTTCCTGTCCTGAACGTGAATGACTTCAAGGGAGTACGTCATGAAGAAGAAGCTCATCCTGGGGGCTGCGGGCCTTGTGGCTGCTGCCGCTCCGATCCTCGCCGTGCCGGCGATGCACGCCAGCGCCGCGCAGGGCGACCCGACCAACACCTTCCGCAACCTGGCCTCCGGGCGCTGCCTCGATGACAGCAACGAGGGCCTGCGGATGTTCAGCTGTAACGGTGGTGACTTCCAGAAGTGGGAGGTCCACAAGTGGAACGACGACACCCGCGAGCTGCGCAACAAGGCCACCGGCCGGTGCCTCGACCACAGTGAGGCCTACGGTCTGCGCACCTACCCGTGCAACAAGTCCAAGTGGCAGAGCTGGTACGTCATCCACGGGCTCGGTCGTAACGTCAACGGCTCGGAGATCCAGCTGGAGAACCAGCAGACTCGCAAGGTTCTCGACGGCTCGTTCAACAAGCCGGGTGCGAGTGAGAACTGGTACGACGGCACGCAGGCCTGGGTCTGAGCTGATCCGCACCACCCCTTGCCCGTCGTGGGGCACCCAAGGCGCCGTTCCTCCCATGAGGAACGGCGCCTTGCCATGCGCGAGCAGATGATCTCGAAAGCCGTTGCAGTGCATGGGAATTCGGTTGCCGCGGGCACTCTTCAGGCCAGCCCGAAAGGTCGGCTACCGAGGGAGCCAGACTCGCTGGGCGACGTCCTATCCGTGTACTTGTCCTGAGCCGCAAGACCACGGAGGAAGAGTCATGAAGAAGAAGATCATCCTGGGGGCCGCTGGTCTGGTGGCCGTCGCCGCACCGATCGTCGCCGTCCCGGCCATGCAGGCCGACGCCGCATCGGGGACCCAGACGTTCAAGAACGCCAGCACCGGCACGTGTCTGGACGACAGCAACCGCGGTGTCCGCGTCATCGGCTGCCACGGCGGACCGAACCAGCAGTGGCGCGTCCGGGTGTGGAACGACGGGACCCGCGAGCTGCGCAACGCCGCGACGGGCAACTGCCTGGACTACAGCAGCCGTTACGGTCTGCGTGGCTACCCGTGCAACAAGTCCAAGTTCCAGAGCTGGTTCATCGACCGTTGGAACGGCAAGATTGCCTTCCGCAACCAGCAGTACGGCCAGCGCCTTGAGGCCAACTGGTTCAGCGGCGTCGGTGTTGACTGGTCGAGCAGCTCCAAGACGCAGTTCTGGTCCTGACCCCACGATCTGGCCCAGCGCGCAGCCTGTCAGCGCGCGCGGGTCACGACGCGATCCCGGTGCGCACCTGTCAGCGCACCGGGATCGTGTGCGTCTGGGGGTCGTACGATCTCGCGGGCTCGAGGACATCCGGGCCACCGAACTCGCCGAAACGGACAGCCTTCACCGGTGGCTCCGGTCTTGGTCTAGCTGACGATGTTGCGCAGCAGGGTCGACCCGGAGGAGCTGATCGAGTGCTGCACCGATCGACCCGCGCGACGGGTCTGCACCAGCCCGGCGGCGTGTAGTACCCGCGCGTGCTCGCTGGCGCTGGCCAGCGAGATAGAGGTGCGTTGCGAGAGCTCCGTGGTCGAGCATGCACTGCGCGAGATCTCGCGCAACACCTTGGCCCTGGTGCTGCCGAGCAGGTCGTCGAGGGCTCGCAGGTGGTCATGGTCGCGTGGGGTCGTGGTCTGGTGCCACGTGAGGTCGTGGTGGATCGGGTAGACGAGAACCGGTTGAAGGCTGGTGTCCCGCAACGCAATCGGATGGCGGTGGCAGAAGAACGAGGGGACGAGGCGCAGTCCGCGCCCGTCGAGCCACAGATCGGAGTCGACGTGCCCGATGTCGACTTCGAGCACGGGTGGGCGCCAGTGGATCTTGGGATGCAGCTCCGCGGCCGCACCCGCGAGGCCGCCAGCGACGACGACCCTGGCGCGCGAGTCGAGGTCCTGGCTGGTCTGCCGGCGGATGCTGGACCAGAACGGTGCGAGCGCGCGGTCGTGATAGCTGCGAATCGCGCCGCCCAGCCTGGTCATGGTGCCTCGGTCGGGCTCTGGCGTCGTCAAGGCGTGTGCCCACGAGGGCAGTGGCCGGTCCTCGGCGAGATCGCGCAGGTCGGCACCCAGGCGAGCGGCCGGCGTACCGACGATGGCCTGGAGCCCGGCGTCCAGGCCGTGCACGGACTCGGCGGGCGTGAGGAAGTCGGGTGAGTAGCCCTCGGCCGGTGCGAGATCGATCAGCCGCCGGTCACTGTCCTCGAGCTGGCTCTTGATCCGCCGCCGCCACCGGCCATAGACATCGGGCTCGTCGTCGGTCTGCAGCATGTGCAGGCTCAGCAGCACCTCCCACAGCGGGTCGGGCTCCGTGGCGAACCGGGTGCGGGCCAGGTCATCGACGCCGAAATGGATCCGCAGACTCATGCTGTCCCCTCCCTGTCGGCGTCGGTACCGTCGCACGGCGCGATCGCTACACCCCCGAACCAATTTACGGCGTACGCGAATCAAAAAGTGCCTGCGACGACGCCAGTTGGTGCGACGGGCGCTGGTCGAAGCGGGTTCCGGGCTAACCGGTGACGGTGAAGTCGACCTTGCTGACCTGCCGGCCGTCGACGAGGAACGTGCAGCTGTAGGCGCCCGTTGAGATCGTGCCGCCGAGCGTCGCGGCGTCCGCCGCGAGCTGGACGATGGTGGCTCCATTGGTCTGCTTGCCGGCCGCTCGGTAGGGACCGCTCGGGGTCTGCACCCGCACCTCGACGGTCTTGCCGAGCACGTCCGTGATCAGCGAGCTGCACCCGATGCTGCGTGGCGCGGTCAGGGTGGCGGCGCCGCGGGCGCAGTGTGCGATGGTGCCGGCGCGATACATGGTGGCACCGTCGCACGCCATGGTCTGGCTGGCCTGACCCGCTGGTCCCTTGAAGGTTGTCGAGCCGGTCCAGGTCCGGGCGCCGGCCTTGAACTGGCACGCATAGGTGCCGCCCGGCATCTGCAGGTGACCGACCGAGAAGTTGAGGAAGAGCGGCTGCATGTCGGACTGCCGCGTCGCATTGGCGGTGTAGACCTGGGCGCCGTTGCGGAACAACGTGACGTTGATCGTGCCGGTCGCTTCCTTGGGCAGCAGCGCCGAGCAGGAGACCGCGCTGGTCGTGACGTCCTTCTCGGGCTTCTTGCAGTCGCGCGCCGTCAGGTCGGCCTCCTTGGTCCCGCACACCCGCACCAACGTGCTCGCGGAGCCCGGCGCGGCCTTGCTCGCAGGGCTGCTCGCGACCGGTGCCGGTGCGGGCGCGCTGGAGGCCGAGGCGCTGCTCTTCGTGGTGCTCGGCGGCGTGCTGGCGCTCCCGGAGTCGTCACCCGAGCAGCCGGTGAGCGTGAGCAGGGCGGCGACGCCCGCGACCAGGGCGGACGTACGGAGACGGAGCATGTGACTTCCTCGGGTGGCGCAGGTTGATCGGTCCGAGTGCGGTCGGAACCAGGAGCACAGCCTGCCACGACCGGCGTACGGCCAGCGCCCCCACGTCGAAGACGGCATGGGGGCGCTGGTTGTACGGGAGCTCGGCGGTCAGGCAGCCGAACCGTTGGTGGCACCGGTCGTCGCAGGCACCTGCTCGGACTGGCGCAGGTCGTCCGGTGTGAGCGCGCCCTTCATCCGCAGCGGCCGGTCGGTCAGGTAGCGCACGTAGCCGTAGTTGGTGAAGAAGCCCGGCAGGTAGTCGTCCAGCGCCACCTGAGTGAGGATGTCGCGGGCCGCCTCGTAGCGAGCGGTCTCGCCGGCGTCGCCGCTGCGCGTCAGGTGCGCCATCTCTTCCTCGATCACGCGCTCCAGCAAGTCCTTGGTGACCTGCGGACCCTCGGCCAGCTGTGAGCGGTGGTGCAGCCACTGCCACAGCTGGGCCCGCGAGATCTCGACCGTCGCGGCGTCCTCCATCAGGTTGTCGATGGCGACCGCGCCGGTACCGTCCACCCACGACGCCAGGTAGCGCAGCGCCACGGAGACGTTGGTCCGCACACCCTGGAGGGTGATGGTGCGCTGGGTGCCTTCCAGGGACACGAGGTCCCGTGCGGTGACATCGGCGATCCGCCGCACGTCGCGCTGGCAGCTCCGGTCACCCAGCACCGTGGCGTACGCCGTCAGGCACGTCTCCACGACCGCCGGGTGAGCGACCCACGAGCCGTCGAAGCCCTCGGCCGCCTCGCGCTCCTTCTCGGCACGGACCTGGGCGAGCGCGCGGTGGCGGCCGTCCTCGTCCTGCCGGGTCGGGTTGACCGCGGCGGGGCCGCCGATCGCGTGCGCGCCGCGCTTGTGGCAGGTCGCCACGAGCAGCTGCGTGTACGACCGCATGAACGGCGTCGTCATCGTCACCCGGTCGCGGTCCGGGAGCACGAACTCGTCGCCGCGCTGCGCGAACGTGCGGATGTAGCTGAAGATGTAGTCCCAGCGACCGGCGTTCAGACCGGAGGCGTGCTCGCGCAGCTCGTAGAGGATCTCGTCCATCTCGAACGCCGCGGTCAAGGTCTCGATCAGCACCGTCGCGCGGATCGTGCCCTGCGGGATGCCAAGCAGGTCCTGCGCCATCACGAAGACGTCGTTCCAGAGGCGAGCCTCCAGGTGCGACTCGACCTTGGGCAGGTAGAAGTAGGGACCAGCGCCGCCCTCGATCAGGGCCTTGGCGTTGTGGAAGAAGTACAGGCCGAAGTCGACCAGGCTGGCCGAGATCGGACGTCCGTCGACGGCGATGTGCTTCTCGCACAGGTGCCAGCCGCGCGGACGCATGATGATCGTCGGCGGGTTGAGCTGGCCCTGCTCGGTCACGCCGTCCTCGTCGGTGTACTCCAGCTGGCCGCGCACGGCGTCGTAGAGGTTGACCTGACCGGAGATGACGTTGGACCAGGAGGGAGCGGTCGCGTCCTCGAGGTCGGCCAGCCACACCTGAGCGCCAGAGCGCTGGGCGTGCACACCCATCTTGCGGGTGGCGGGGGAGACCAGCTCGCAGCGGCGGTCGGTCAGGCCCGGCCCGGGCGCAGCGACCGTCCAGCTGGGGTCGTTGCGGATGTTCTTGGTCTCGGGCAGGAAGTCCAGGTCCTCGCCCGCACTGATGCGGCGGGCTCGATCGCGGCGAGCCTGCAGCAGCTCGGCCCGCCTCCCGGCGAACGCGCCGTCGAGCGCAGCGACGAAGGCCACCGCCTCGGGGGTCAGGATCGTCTCGAATCGCGGGTGCATGGTGCCGCGGATCGTCGTAGTCATGATGTGCCTCCTTCGCTTGTCGTTCGTCCGGTGTGTGAAAAGAACCTGGGCCCCCGCGGCCGGAGCCAGGTGACCGCGGGGACCCAGGTGGTACGTACGGAGTGAGCTCAGGTCAGAACTGAGCGTTCTCCGTCGAGCCCTTCAGCGCCGTGGTGGAGCTGTTGGGGTCGATCGCGGTCGCGACGGCGTCGAAGTAGCCGGCGCCGACCTCGCGCTGGTGCTTGGTCGCGGTGTAACCACGGTCCTCGCTGGCGAACTCGCGCTCCTGCAGCTCGACGTACGCCTTCATCTGCTCACGGGCGTAGCCGTGGGCCAGGTCGAACATCGAGTAGTTCAGGGCGTGGAAGCCGGCCAGGGTGATGAACTGGAACTTGAAGCCCATCGCGCCGAGCTCGTTCTGGAACTTGGCGATCGTGGCGTCGTCCAGGTGCTTCTTCCAGTTGAACGACGGCGAGCAGTTGTACGCCAGCATCTGATCGGGGAAGTCGGCGTGGACGGCCTCGGCGAACTGCTTCGCGAGCTCGAGGTCCGGGGTGCCGGTCTCCATCCAGATGAGGTCGGCGTACGGCGCGTAGGCCTTGGCCCGGGCGATGCACGGCTCGATGCCGTTCTTCACCTTGTAGAAGCCCTCAGTGGTGCGCTCACCGGTGATGAACGGCTTGTCGCGGTCGTCGACATCGGTCGTGATCAGGGTCGCGGCCTCGGCGTCGGTACGAGCGATGATCAGCGACGGCACGTCGGAGACGTCAGCGGCCAGACGCGCGGCGTTGAGCGTGCGCACGTGCTGCTGGGTCGGGATGAGCACCTTGCCACCGAGGTGGCCGCACTTCTTCTCGGACGCGAGCTGGTCCTCCCAGTGCACGCCCGAGGCGCCGGAGGCGATCATCGACTTCATCAGCTCGTACGCGTTCAGCACGCCACCGAAGCCGGCCTCGGCATCCGCGACGATCGGCACGACCCACTCGTCGACCGACTTGTTGCCCTCGGCGTACTCGATCTGGTCCGCACGCAGCAGCGCGTTGTTGATGCGACGCACGACGGCCGGCACGGAGTTGGCCGGGTAGATCGACTGGTCCGGGTAGGTCTGACCCGAGAGGTTGGCGTCACCGGCGACCTGCCAGCCGGACAGGTAGATGGCCTTGAGGCCGGCCTTGACCTGCTGGACGGCCTGGTTGCCCGTCAGCGCGCCCAGCGCGTTGACGTAGTCCTCGGTGTGCAGCTTGGTCCACAGCTGCTCGGCGCCGCGGCGAGCCAGGGTGTACTCCTCCTGGACGCTGCCGCGCAGCTTGACGACGTCGGCGGCGGAGTAGTCGCGCTTGAGGCCCTTCCACCGCTCGTTGGTGTCCCAGTCCTTCTGGATCTCGGCGGCCGCTGTCGACCGCGGGTCCAGGCCCTGCTCGCTCAGCTGCGGGGTCTCGGTAGTGGAGGTCATGGCTCCTCGTCAGTCCTTTCGGTGCCGGCCACATGGGCCGGTTTGCCCTTCGATGTCACATGCGCCGGTCGCCGCGTTCGGCGTCCTGCGTTGCCCACACTCTGGCCGACTGGAACTGACAAGTAGCCACCCTTGCACTGTAAAGATCTGCGTTTCTTTCGTTAATGTGACGATATGTCCCACCTTTCACCCCGACACCAGGCAGACTCACGTGTCATGAACCGCGCTTCTTCGCAGGTGGCCCCATCCACTGGTCGCCTCACCCAGCCTCGGTCTGCGGTCGTCCCTGACGAGTCCCGCAAGCCCGCGCCGGACGCCCTGACGATCGGTCGCCGGCTGCGACATGTGCGGCAGGAGTCAGGTCAGACGCTGGGCGAGGTCGCGGAGTCGGTGGGCATGTCCGCATCCGCCCTGTCGCTCATCGAGAACGGCAAGCGCGAGCCGCGGCTGTCCATGCTGACGGCCCTCGCGGAGGCCCTCGATGCCCCGCTGGCGGACCTGCTGGCGACGGCGCCGCCGAGCCGGCGCGCGGCCTTGGAGATCCGCCTGGAGCGCGCGCAGCGTGCCGACTCCTACCAGCACCTGGGACTGCCGGCGGTCAAGATCGGCCCGCGGCTGCCGATGGAGGCCCTGGAGGCGCTCGTCGGGATGCACGAGGCGATGGCTGCGGTGCAGGCCGAGCGGGCGGCGACCCCCGAGCACGCGCGGATGGCCAACGCCGAGCTGCGCGAGCGGATGCGCGCCGCCGACAACTACTTCGGTGAGATCGAGGCCGCTGCGGCGGACCTGCTGTCAGCGATCAAGCACCCCGGGGGTCCGATCAGTCGCGCCTCGGTCGATCGGCTGGCCGGCCACCTCGGCTACAGCCTGGTCCATATCTCCGACCTGCCAGGGTCGACGCGGACCGTCACGGACATGACCCACAAGCGGGTCTACCTCCCTCAGCCGGAGGCCGGTCAGCACGACTCGAGGTCGTTGGCGCTGCAGGCGATCGGGCACCTGGTGCTGGGTCACCAGGTGCCGGCGGACTACGCCGAGTTCCTGTCGCAACGCGTCGAGATCAACTACTTCGCGGCAGCGCTGCTGATGCCCGAGCAGGACGCCGTTGCGCGTCTTCAGGAGGCCAAGCAGTCCAAGGACATCGCGATCGAGGACCTGCGCGACGCCTTCGCGGTGTCTTACGAGACGGCCGCCCACCGGTTCACCAACCTGGCCACCCGCCACCTCGACATCCCGGTGCACTTCATGCGGATCTCGCGCGATGGTGTGATCTACAAGGCCTATGAGAACGACGGTGTGAGCTTCCCGCGCGATGCCACGGGTGCGATCGAGGGCCAGCGGGTCTGCCGTCAGTGGACGGCACGGCGGGTCTTCGAGCAGCCGGATCTCAGCCAGGCGTTCCAGGCTTACACCGACACCCGGTCGGGCACATATTGGTGCACCGCCGTGGTCGACCGCACTCCCGAGGGACTCTTCTCGGTCAATGTCGGGGTGCCCTACCAGTCGGTGAAGTGGATGCGCGGTCGCGAGACCACCCATCGGTCGAAGTCACGTTGCCCCGACCCGACCTGCTGCATGCAGCCGCCCGCCGACCTCTCGTCGCGCTGGGGCGGCCACGCCTGGCCGAGCGCCCGCGCCCACTCCCACCTGCTGGCGGCGATGCCGCCCGGAGTCTTCCCGGGCGTGGACGACACCGAGGTCTATACGTTCCTGGAGCGCCACGCGCCGACGGACTAGACCGGCGGCAACCTTCTGAGCCTCTGCGCCGTAGTTGACGGTGACGGACTCGAGGAGGCCACCAATGCGTACTGCCCTGATCGGTACGACCATCGCCGGACTGCTGCTCGGCGCGACCGCCTGCGGTGGGGACCCGGCGAAAGCACCACCGGCACCGCAGCCTTCCCAGATCAAGGCGGCCGTGGTTCGGGCGAAGGCCCCGACGAGCACGCCTGCTGGGTCGATGCTGAGCACCCTCGGTGCGCGAATGTTGTTGTCCACGAAGGACATTGGCGCCCACGAGAACGGGTCTGTCAGCCCCTACTCGATCTACTCCGCGCTCGCCATGACGAGGGCCGGCGCCAGAGGGACCAGCGCGCAGGAGCTCGATCGAGTGCTCGGCTCGAGTGAACCTCAGCAAGCGGCGGCCATCACGGCGATCGACGCCCAGCTGGCCAAGCGAAGCGGGATCACTCTCAGCACGGCGAACGGTCTGTGGCCCGAGCGGACACTGCAGGTACGCCAGCCGTTCCTCGACCGACTGGCCTCCGGCTTCGGCGCGGGTGTCTACCCCGTCGACTATCTGCATGACCATCAGGGAGCGCGAAAGTCGATCAACCAGTGGGTGTCAGGCAAGACCCACAAGCTGATCCCGGAGCTGCTGCCAGCGGACTTCGTCTCGGAGGGCACGAGGTTGGTGCTCGTCAACGCGCTGTATCTCAAGGGCAGCTGGTCGACGCAGATGACTCCGATGTCCGACCCGCAGCCATTCATGACGGCGGGTGGCCGGTCGACCCCGACGACCATGATGTCCGCAACCTCCGCCTATCCGACGGCAGCCGGGTCCGGCTGGCGCTCGGTCTCGATGCCGTTGAAGGACAAGCGATTTGCGATGACCCTGATCGTGCCGGACAAGGGTCGGTACGACAGCATCCGGTCTCAGCTCGGCGCCGTGGTTCCGCGTGCGTTGGCGACTCGGTCGGCGGGCTCGGTCGAGCTCTCGGTCCCGTCGTTCTCGGTGCGCACTGCTGCTGACCTCAAGCCCACGCTCGAGGGGTTCGGCGTGCACGAACTCTTCGATTCCAATCGGGCAGATCTGTCCGGCATGGCGGGGGAGCCGGGTGACCTCTTCGTCAGTGGAGTTGTGCACCAGTCGGTCGTGAAGGCCACGCCCGGAGGTGTCGAGGCAGCCGCTGCGACGGCGGCTGGGATGGCGGTCGGCAGCGCGCCGCAGATCGACCGGAAGATCACGGTCGACCGCGCGTTCTTCTTCGTCATTCACGACACCGCGACGCGCGCACCGCTCTTCCTCGGCCAGGTCGCCGACCCGAGCGTCCCCACTGGTTGAGCCGTCGAGCACGCCCCATCGCTGGTCGAGTAGGCGAGCGCCCAGGCGCGAGCCGTATCGAGACCGGGTGACCGCGTGCACCTGGTCTCGATACGCCTCCGCTGGCGCTCCGGCTACTCGACCGGCTGGTAGGACGTGTCGCGGCCGATGGGTTCGACGGCGTCGAGCTCGCTGAGTCGGCTCTGCAGGCGGGCTCGGATGCCGTCGAACGACTCCGGTCCCAGAGGCAGTCGCAACGGCACGTCAGTCCCGCTCGCGACCTCCACGATCACTCGCGCCGCTGCGTCCGGATCACCCGTCTGCTGACCGTCCTGCGCGGCGAATCGCTCGCGTGCGGCACTCAGCACAGCGTCGTACGCCGGCAGGGGAGTGGGCCATCGGTTGGACCGCCCGGCGAAGTCGGTGCGAAACGGTCCCGGCTCGACGATGAGCACGCGCACCCCGAATGCCGCGACCTCGTTGGACAACCCTTCGGAGAGACCTTCGAGGGCGAACTTGGTGGTGTTGTACGCCGTCCCGCCGAGCGTGGTCCGCACACCACCGATCGAGGACATCATCACGACGGTGCCCGAGCCCTGCTCGCGCATCGCCGGCAGTACTTCTCGGGTGACGTTGGCAACGCCGAACACGTTGACATCAAACACATCTCGCAGCTCTGTGTCGGCCCATTCCTCAAGAGCGCCACGCAATGAGTAGCCCGCGTTGTTGACGAGTACGTCGATCCGGCCGAACCGCTCGTGGGCTGCGGCCACGGCGTCCGTGATGCTCTGTGCGTCCGTGACATCGAGGCGGGTGGTGAGTACGTGCTCGCCAGCCAGGTCAGCGACGTCGTCGGGGCGGCGCGCGGTCGCAACCACGGCGTTGCCAGCGGCCTCGGCTGCAAGCGCGATGGCCCGGCCGAGTCCGGTGCTTGCGCCGGTGATGAACCACACCGGCCGATCGGTTGTTGCCACAGGTATTGCCTCTCCATCGGGGTGTGTGCGCGACAGGACTAATTCGAAACGATACGTTTCGTAACAACGAATCGCAAGGGATACGAGGAGGTCTCGGTGGTAGATGACAGGCTGCCCGGTCGACCACGGAGCGAGGCGAGTCGCGCTGCCACGCTGCGGGCGGCGTACGACCTGTTGCAGGAGAAGGGTTTTCGTCAGGTGACGACGGCGGAGATCGCCCGTCGCGCTGGTGTCAGCACGGCGACGGTCTACCGGTGGTGGGACTCCAAGGCCGATGTCTTGCTGGACGCTGTGCACGAGCAGGGCGATCGCTACCCGGCGTTCGAGGAAGGGGATGACACGTTCACCGAGCTGCTCACCGAGGTGCGTGGCGTGATCCGTTTCTATGCGTCCGCCACGGGACAGGCCACGTTGGACCTGGTCGCGGAGTCGCGCTTCGACGACGACCTGGCGCGCGGCCTGCGAGAGCGGTTCATCGCCGGTCGACGGGCGAGCGCGAAGGCCGTCCTGCGTCGTGGCATCGAGCGGGGTGAGGTGCGCTCCGATCTGCGGCTGGACGCCGCGGTCGACGCGATCTGGGGCGCGCTGTACTACCGGCTGCAGGTGTCGGGAGAGCCGTTGCGGCCGGCATACGCGCGCGAGCTGCTCACGACGCTGTGGCCGGCCCTCTCTGCTCAGGCGGGCTGACGAAGGCGGATGTCGTTGCAGGCGGCGCAGGTCTCCTCAGGGATGACGCCCAGCCGCATGAGGTGTCCGAAGACGTAGCAGCCGGCGCAGAATCCGAGTGCGGACTCGAGGGTCGCGAAGACCACGAGGACACCGGTCAGCACGAGGGCGAATGTCGTCCAGCCGAGCGCCAGTCCACCGATCGCAGCCGCCGTGGTCAGCACCGCGCCGATGCCCTGGGCGAACCGCTTGGGCGGGCCGGGGGAGAGGCGGGGTTCGCCGAGTCGGGGCGCGATGACCTTCATGGCCACGGTGCCGAGCGGGCTGAGGCGTGGGCCGGTCAGGACGCGCGCGACGAATCCGTACGCCAGGGGCACGAGCAGCCAGAGCCAGCCCGTCACGAGGATGACGGCGCCGGTCACCGCAACCACGGCTGCGACCGTGCGCGCGGCCTTCTCGTTGACCGGGTTGGGGAAGCCCAGCAGGGAACTCATGTGGCCAGGCTACATAACGAAACCTTTGTCATCGAGTAATGCGAGCCAATGATGAGATGCTCACCTCGGTGGGTTTCGGCCTGGCGCGTGCCGTCTGGCACAATGTCCGCCGTACCCGTGCGACCTCGGGCCCTCTACCCCGGGTCAGTGCGCCTACCCCCGAGCTGCGGCTCCCCGTGTGTTCCCCACCCGGTCTCGCCGTGCCTCACCTGACACAGAAACAGGAGACACCTACACGTGTCCGTCAAGATTCGTCTGAAGCGCCTCGGCAAGATCCGCACCCCCCAGTACCGCGTCGTCGTCATGGACGCGCGCACCAAGCGGGACGGTCGCGCCATCGAGGAGATCGGCAAGTACCACCCCAAGGAGGAGCCGAGCCTCATCGAGATCGACTCCGAGCGAGCGCAGTACTGGCTGGGCGTCGGCGCGCAGCCGACCGAGCAGGTCACCGCACTGCTGAAGATCACCGGCGACTGGCAGAAGCACAAGGGCGAGCCCGGCACTGAGGGCACCCTCAAGGTCAAGGCGCCCAAGCCGGACAAGAGGGCCCTCTACGAGGCCGCTCTGGCCGCGTCGCAGAACGCTGCGGACGACAAGAGCAAGGGCTCGGCCACGACCACCAAGAAGAAGGCTGAGAAGGTCGAGGCCGAGGTCAAGGCTGCCGACGCCAAGGCCGTGGCCGCCGACAAGGCGGACGAGGTCGAGGTTCCGGTCGAGGAGCCCAAGGCTGACGTCGAGGCTGCACTGGTCGACGGTGGCTTCGGCGCCGACTCGGCTGCTCCGGCCGCTGACGGCTCTGCCCCCGAGGGCTTCACCGTCAAGGGCAACAAGGACTCGATGAAGTACCACGTCGCGGGTTCGCGCTGGTACGACGCGACTGAGGCCGAGGTCTGGTTCAAGACCGCTGAGGCTGCGGCCGCGGCGGGCTTTGAGCCGGCCGGCGGCGAGGCCGCCCAGAAGGTAGAGGCCTGATCCGTGCTCGAGGAGGCCCTGGAACACCTGGTCAAGGGCATCGTCGACCACGACGGTGACGTCGTGGTCCGCCGCAAGGACAACCGTCGCGGCGAGCTGCTCGAGGTCCGGGTCCACCCCGATGACCTCGGTCGCGTGATCGGCCGCTCGGGTCGCACTGCTTCGGCGCTGCGCACCGTCGTGTCGGCTCTCGCGGGTGGCAAGAGCGTCCGGGTCGACATCGTCGACACCGACCGGGTGCGGTAGGTCCGCCAAGCACGACACACGCAGAAGGCCCGCTGGGAGACGTCTCCCAGCGGGCCTTCTCGCGTCGTGGTCAGCCGGTCACTCGGCCGAACGAGCGCTGGTAGCCGTTCATCACGGACAGGTTGTCCTTGTGGATGCCGTTGACGTTGCCGTACTGGATCGCGCTCAGCATGGTGCTGCTGCCGAGGTAGACACCGACGTGCGAGATGGCCGCTCCGGGCTTGTTGAAGAAGACCAGGTCGCCTGCGACCGGCCTTGAGGTCGCGACGACCTTCCTCTTCTGGTCCGCGGACGAGTCCCACCTCGCGAACTTCTCGTGGCCCAACGCCTTGCCCACCACCCAACGGGTGTAGCCGGAGCAGTCGATGCGGCCACTGGTCGGCCCGGGCTTGGCGCCGTGTCCGTCACCGAGCCCGTAACGGACGTTGGGCGTCTTCGCCAGAGCCTTGGCCTGGCTGACGATGCGTGCTTGGACGCTGGTCGACGGCTTGCCCTCCAAGGAGGCCTTGGTGGCCGGGCCAACCAGACCGTCCGCGGTCAGCTTGTGGTTCTTCTGCCAGGTCACGACAGCGACGCGGGTGCGCTCGCCGAAGACGCCGTCGGCGACCAGCTTGGCGCCCTGCTTGGCATTGAGGAGGTCCTGCAGGCGAGTGACGCAGCCACTGGTCTGGCCCTTGGCGATGCTGTACGGGCACGAGGCCGAGGTGAGCGTGATCGGCTTGGGCGCGGCAGAGGCCGAGCCCGCTGTAGCCACGGCGCCACCGGCGATCATCGCCACGGCGGCGGCCGAGATCGCGGCGCGTTGAAGGATGGTGCGAGCCGTGCTGGCGTTGCGAGTCATGGTCATCAATCCCTCGACGTCTGAAGTGGTGGTGCTGACATCGACGAAGTTATTGATCGACGAGCACGCGCTCCACGGGCCGAAGTCCTGTCTTGGTCGGGTCAAGGTCCCGGGACCCTGGGCCGGTCGAGCCGTACGTCTTCGGACCCTTCTGCGCCATCGATGACGTAGGCGATGCTCGAGCGTTGGCTGATGCCGAGCTTGCGCAGGATGCCGCCGACATGGCCCTTCACGGTCTTCTCGGAGATCACCAGACGCTCGGCCAGCTCTGAGTTGGTGTGTCCGCCCTCGGCAATGAGCTGGGCGATCTCTCGCTCGCGATCGGTGAGCGGAGCCAGCGGGTCGGCCGCAGCCTCCTTCACCGGTTGGTGCAGGAGCAGGTGGGCGACGTGGGTCTGCGCCTGCTCACAGAGCGCACGCGCCCTGGTCGCCGACGCCAGCTGCTTGCCGTCGTCCTGGGCGCGCGCGTGGTCCTGCAGCTCCTCGATGGCGACGTGCAGTCGCTCCAGGCGCGAGCTGACCTCCACCACCAGATCGGTGTCGCTGCGAGGCACCGTGCTGTCGAGCTCGGGATAGAGCGCGTAGAGGTCCAGGTCCTCGGCCTCGTCGGCGTCACGCGCCGCGGCCGACACGAGGGCCTTCGCCAACCACTGCGCGGCGTGTGCGACCTCGTCGTCGAAGACGTCCGGTGTGCCGCTCAGGGCCGCCATCAATCCGGTGGCCTCACCGGTCTCGCGATCGAGCAGCGGCACGATCAGCGCGTCCTGTGAGCGCTCGTCGACCTTCCCGAACGGATAGCCCCGCCCGAGCATCCGACCGTTGTCGTCGGCGTAGCGGTAGGGGCGTCGAGAGGCCCGGATCCAGGCCGACATACCGTGCGGACCGAAGTCCTGCACCGTCGATCCGTTGAACGCCTCGCGGTCCACGGTGTAAGGGATGACCAGGGTCGACTCGCCGCGGTAGTGACCGACGTAGAAGCTCTCGATGGGGGCGAGACTGGCGAGCGCCGTGCGGCAGGCGGCGTACCGCTTGACCATGTCGCCGCGCTCGGCAGACCGCAGCCGGCGGTCGGCGTTGCGCAGTACGGAGAGGGCGATCGGTGAGAACGTCCGCGAGGTCACGCGCTGCCCTTCGCTGGGTCCTGTACGTGTCGGCGATTTTAGCGGCTCTTCGAACGTGAGCGGTGCGCTCGGTGCCTGCGAGAACGGTCGGTCTGGCGACGGACCTGACTACAGTCGCTGCATGTCTTCGAGCGTTGTTGCCCAGCAGTCCCGCGCCATCCCGATCCCGGTCGACGAGGCGTTCGCGCGGACCTTGGTGCTGCCGTTGCCGGACCTGTTCTCGCGGCGGTACGGCCCGGTGCCACGCATCAAGGAGGTCCGCGACCAGGACGGCGAGTGGGCTCGGGCGGGTCAGACCCGCACGATCGCGCTCGCCGACGGCGGGAGCATGGTCGAGGAGCTCATGACCGTCGACCCGCCGCACCGGTTCACCTATGTGCTGACGCAGGTCAAGGGTCCGCTCGCACCGCTGAGTCAGCGCATCGAGGGCGAGTGGGCGTTCGTCCCAACAGGGACCGGGACCGAGGTGACGTGGAGCTGGACGATGGCGCCGCGTACCCCGGTGTCCCGAGCGGGCCTGATCGTGTTCGCCCGGTTGTGGAAGGGCTACGCCCGACACGCGCTCGAGGTGCTGTCCCACGAGCTCGTGCGCTGACGTCTGGAGCGCGCCGGCCTGAGAGGATGCGCACCATGGACGACGTGATGGTGGCCCGGATCGGCAAGGCCCACGGGCTGAAGGGCGAGGTGACCGTTCAGGTCCATACCGACTCGCCGGAGGAGCGCTTCGTCGTTGGCGCGACGTTCGTCACCGAGCCCGCTGAGGCCGGACCGCTGACCGTGCGAGCTTCGAGGGTTCACAACGGGATTCAGCTGTTGGCCTTCGAGGGCGCCCCCGACCGTACGGCTGCCGAGGCTCTGCGCGGGACCCGCCTCGTCGCCGCGCCGGACCCCGATGACGAGGAGGACGCCTGGTATGAGGACGACCTCATCGGCCTGGAGGTCCTCGACACCAAGGGTGTGTCCGTGGGTCGCGTCGTGGCCCTGCACCCGCGGCCGGTGCAGGACCTTCTCGAGATCGAGAAGACGGGCGGTGGCGTCGCCTATGTGCCGTTCGTCGAGGAGATCGTGCCGGAGGTCGACGTCGACGCCGGCCGCGTGGTGATCGACCCGCCGCCCGGACTGCTGGACCTGGAGTCTTGATGCGCCTTGACGTGGTCTCGATCTTTCCGGACTACCTTGCGCCGCTTGACCTTTCACTGATCGGCAAGGCCCGGCGCGACGGGCTGCTGGACCTGAAGGTTCACGACCTGCGTGACTTCACACACGACCGGCACCGCACGGTCGATGACTCCCCGTACGGCGGTGGCGCCGGCATGGTCATGAAGCCGGAGCCGTGGAGCGAGGCGCTCGCCAGCGTTGCTGCGGACGTCGACGCGCGGCCGACGCTGATCGTGCCGGGACCCGGTGGCACGCCGTTCACCCAGGCGATGGCTCGCGACCTCGCGAAGCAGGACCACCTCGTGTTCGCCTGCGGCCGCTACGAAGGCATCGACGAGCGTGTCTACGAGGCGGCGGCGGAGGCGTACGACGTGCGCATCGTCTCCCTGGGCGACTACGTGCTCAACGGCGGCGAGGTCGCCGTGCTCGCCATCGTGGAGGCCGTCGCCCGGCTGCTGCCCGGAGTCATCGGCAATGCGGATTCGTTGGTCGAGGAGTCGCACGAGGACGGGCTGCTGGAGTACCCCGTCTACACCAAGCCCCCGGTGTGGGACGGTCGCGCGGTGCCGGACGTGCTGCTGTCGGGTGACCACGGCAAGATCGCGGCCTGGCGGCACCAGCAGCGGCTCGAGCGCACGGCCGCGCGGCGGCCCGACCTGCTCCACGCGTCCGGATCCGTCGCCGTCGGTGACCTCACGGACGGCTCCCTTGCGCTCGCGACGCCCGGCGATGTGGGCGAGCTGCTCACCCTGACGCACGCGTGCTGGCTGAAGGAGGGCATCGCGAACGGCATGCTCGACATCCCGGCGCAGCACGAGACGGTGGAGTCCCTCACCGCGTCGCTCGGGGAGTGGCAGACGTACGTACTCCGCTCAGGTGGTCGCCTCGTGGGTTCGATCAGGGGTCAGCTCGAGGATGACGTCTGGGAGATCGGCCGCCTGATGGTCGCTCCGGACCTGCACGGCCGTGGGCTCGGCCGGTGGTTGCTCGGACGCATCCAGGCGCTCGCACCGACCGCCGCGACCTCGTTCGCGCTGGTCACCGGCGCGAGGAGTGAGGCGAACATCCGGATGTACAAGAAGGCCGGCTTCCGCCAGGCGCCCAGCAGCCCGATCGCCGGCACCGTGCACCTGACTAAGCGGCGGCGTTGAGTAGGCGCTCACTGCGCGCGAACGGCAGTGAGTGGGTGCTCACTGCGCATCAGTGGCTCTGGTACGTCGCCTGAGGCGGCCACTGGCGCGCACTCGGTGCTGGGAACGCGCCGTCGTCGCCGCCCGTCCGGTGGCCGTCGCCTGTCCGCGGATTTCTCGTACGCCGCGGGCTCTGGCAGACTTGACCCTCGCGTCACGCACCAGCACGGCCCCCGCCACAGGGGGAGTGGCCCGCTCGGTGACCGCCTTCACGAAGGCGACCACCCGGCGTACGTCATGAGGTCATCGGAGCTGACGCGCGCACCATCTTTCTCAAACCTCAAACGGTGGCGACCTGTGGCGCCGCAAGGAAGCAGTACGCGATGAAGAAGTTCGACGCGATCGACGCGGCCAGCCTGCGCGACGACGTCCCGGAGTTCCGCGCCGGTGACACCCTCAATGTGCACGTCAAGGTCATCGAGGGCACGCGCTCTCGTGTCCAGGTGTTCAAGGGTGTTGTCATCCGTCGCCACGGAGCCGGCATCGGCGAGACCTTCACGGTCCGCAAGGTGTCCTTCGGCGTCGGCGTGGAGCGTACGTTCCCGCTGCACACCCCGGTCATCGAGAAGGTCGAGGTCGTCACCCGTGGTGACGTGCGTCGCGCCAAGCTCTACTACCTGCGCGACCTGCGCGGTAAGGCCGCGAAGATCAAGGAGAAGCGCGACACGCCTGCCAAGCAGGCCTGAGCGTTCTCCCGGTGCTCACAGCATCGGCGGCTAGTCTCGCCGAGAGATGACCGAGCACGTCGCTTCTGAGCGCATCACCACCGATGGCGTGGACTCCCCGGAGCCCACGCCATCGTCGCGTGTCGGGCGTCGGCGCTGGCCGATCCTGGTCCTGGCATTCCTCGCGCTGGTCGTGCTGACCCGCGGGCTGCTCGTCGAGACCTTCTACGTCCCCTCGGGCTCCATGGAGCCGACTCTGTCCGGTGGTGACCGGATCGCGGTCTGGAAGCCCGGCGCCGATGACGTACGCCGCGGCGACGTCGTGGTCTTCAACGGCACCAAGGCGTTCGGTCCGAGCCGCGAGACCAGCGAGCCGTCGGGGCTGTCGAAGGCGGTCCGGTCGGTGGGCGACGCGCTCGGATTCCGCTCCGGCGAGTCTGACTACGTCAAGCGAGTCATCGCGGTCGGCGGCGATCGGGTCCGGATGGACTCAGCCGGAAAGGTGTTCGTCAACGACACCGCGATCACCGAGCCTTACGCCCGCGTCCAGAGCGCTGGGCCACCGTTCGACGTCGCCGTGCCGTCCGGCCGGCTCTGGGTGATGGGCGACAACCGAGCCCAGTCCGACGACTCGCGAGGGCACCTCGGTGACCCGGGCGGCGGAACCGTGAAGGCCGATGATGTCGTTGGCAAGGTCGTGGGGCGATACTGGCCGCTGACCGACGTCGGGGGTCTGCCCTCAGACGCAGCACAGGACCGCGGGGGCAACCATGACTGACGGCGACAGGCCACCGCCTCGCGGTGCCAGCCGGCTGCCCAGCCGTCGCACCACCCCGCCGCAGGACGGCGGCGATACTCAGCCAGCCACTCCGGCGTCCGACGATGCGCCCACCGTCGGCATCCGCAGGGATCCGCTGCGCGACGACGTCACCCGGGCGATCCCGCGCTGGAACCCGGCCCGGGACAACGCCACGCTGCCGATCTCGCGAGACGCCGTGCGCGCGCATGGTGGCGAGCGGCGTACGACGCCTGAGGGTTCGCCTGCGGCGCACCCACTGCCGGGTGCACCGGCCACGCGAGCCGCGTCACCGCAGTCGCTCAACGGCTACTCGACCTTGCCCGGAGAGGGGTCGGTCGGGACGCCTGCCCCGCCCCAGACGCCCGATGCCGATGTCGAGGGGGAGGAGCCGGAGAAGGAACCCAAGCACGGGCGCACCTTCGTTCTCGTGCGCGAGCTCGCCATCGTCACCGTCATCGCGCTGACGCTGTCCCTGGTCGTGAAGACCTTCCTGATGCAGCCGTTCTGGATCCCGTCAGGGTCGATGAACAACACGCTGGTGCGCGGCGACCGTGTCGTGGTCAGCAAACTGACGCCCGGACCGTTCGACCTCAAACGGGGCGACGTCGTGGTCTTCTCCGACCCGGACAACTGGCTGGACGAGGCACCACCTAACCCGGGCCCGTTGCTCAAGGGCATGGAGTTCGTGGGGCTCTACCCGGCCGGGGACAACCACCTCATCAAGCGGCTCATCGGGTTGCCGGGCGACCACGTGGTGTGCTGCGACTCCAAGAAGCGCATCACGATCAACGGCGCACCCATCGAGGAGCCGTACGTCATGCCCGGCAAGGCGCCCAGCGACGACCCATTCAACATCCGGGTCCCGGAGGGCCGCGTCTGGGTGATGGGTGACCATCGCGACGACTCCGCCGACTCGCGCTACCACGACGACGGCACCGGGGCCGAAGGCTCCGTGCCGATCAGCAAGATCACCGGCCGCGCTGTGGCCATCGCCTGGCCACTTGGCAGGATGGGATGGTTGAGCGATTACCCCAAGACTTTCGACAAGGTGCCATCTTCGTGACTGACGACTCCTTCGGGCGCGCTTCCTCTGACACTGGACTCCCGCGCGCTGATCCTCCGAGCCCTGAGGATGCAGCGACGCGTGCCTCGCGGCGAGCTTCGGCAGACGGTGCGTCGCCGGCGCCCTCCACACCGCTCGAGCCCGTGACGGTTGCCGAGGGTGGTGACACCGACGAGCCACCACGTCCGCCGTCTCACCCGACCTTCTTGCACCGCCTGCGCGAGTACGCCGTCGTGGCGGCGATCGCCATCACGCTCGCCTTCCTGGTCAAGACGTTCTTGGTGCAGCCGTTCTGGATCCCGTCGGAGTCGATGGAGGACACGCTCATCACGGGTGACCGGATCATCGTCAACAAGCTGCCGGGCAGCACCAACGACCTCAAGCGCGGCGACGTCGTGGTCTTCGAGGACCCGGACCACTGGCTCGGCCAGCAGCCGAACACCGGTGCGATCAAGAAGGGCCTGCAGTTCGTCGGCCTGTACCCGGCAGGCGACCAGCACCTGGTCAAGCGCATCATCGGGCTGCCCGGTGACCATGTCGTCTGCTGCGACCAGCAGGGTCGCCTGACGGTCAACGGTGTCTCAGTCACCGAGCCCTACGTGCGCAAGGGTCAGAAGCCGAGCAACGAGCGCTTCGACATCACAGTGCCTGCCGGCAAGCTGTGGCTGATGGGCGACAACCGCGCCTTCTCCTTCGACTCCCGCGGTCACGACGGTGGCTCCGGCGGGCAGCGCGGTTCGGTGCCTGAGTCCGATGTCACGGGCAAGGCGGTCGCGGTGGTCTGGCCGCTCAACCGGTTCGGCGGTGTGGAGTCCCAGCACGACGTGTTCGCGAAGGTGCCCGCGCCGTGACGAGCCGCCGACCGAGTCTGCGCGTCGAGCGCTCCCTCCAGCGCGAGGGGCATCGCCTGCTCGCGGGCATGGACGAGGTCGGTCGGGGAGCGCTCGCTGGTCCGGTGTCGGTGGGTGTCGTGGTCATCGACGAGACCACCCGGACCGTGCCGCAAGGCGTCAAGGACTCCAAGCTGCTCAGTCAGCCCGCTCGCGAGCGGATGGTGCCCAAGGTCCGCCGATGGGCGATCGACTACGCCGTCGGCCATGCCTCGGCGCAGGAGATCGACGACGTCGGCATCATGGCCTGCCTTCGGCTGGCCGGCACGCGCGCACTGGCCCAGCTGACCGTCGTACCCGATCTGGTGATCCTCGACGGCAACCACGACTGGCTGACTGATCCAGGACGTGTCGGTCTGCTCGGTCTGATCGACGAGGGCCCGACGGTCCCGCCCGTCATGACGATGATCAAGGCCGATATGCGCTGCTCCTCGGTGGCTGCCGCCAGCGTGCTGGCCAAGGTCGAGCGAGACCAGATCATCACCGATCTCGGTGAGGGTCATCCGGTCTACGGCTGGTCCGGCAACAAGGGCTACTCAGCACCGGATCATCTCGCGGCGCTGGACGAGCACGGCTCCTGCGAGCACCATCGACGATCATGGCGCAGGTTCGTGCAGGAGGCCGAGCAACGATCGGGCCGCCCTGTGGCTGAGGATGTTGTCGAGGCCCGACCGGATGCACCGGTCGCGGTCGTGGAGGAGCTCGCGTGAGTGCCGAGGACCTGGAGAAGTACGAGACCGAGCAGGAGCTGCAGCTCTACCGCGAGTATCGCGACGTGGTCGGGCTGTTCAGCCATGTCGTGGAGACCGAACGGCGCTTCTACCTGTGCAACGAGGTCGACGTGCAGGTTCGGGGCGAGGGCTCCGAGGTCTTCTTCGACGTGCGGATGAGCGACGCGTGGGTCTGGGACGTCTACCGGCCGGCGCGCTTCGTCAAGAACGTCCGGGTGATCACCTTCAAGGACGTCAACGTCGAGGAGATCGCCAAGGCGGACATCGAGTTCCCCAAGGGTGAGAACTTCCCTCGCTGACGCTCCGTCCACATCCCGTGCCCGCTGACTTGGTCGTCCCCAGGCGCCGCTGAACCCCTCGCTCGACCGTGTGCCGCTCGGCCAACCTCCTCGCAGGAGGTGGTCCGATGGCACCCAAGACAGGCACGAGCGCCGCGCGACAAGCAGTGGGGCACTACGGCGAGAACGTCGCAGCCGGCTACTTGCAGGACAAGGGCCTGCGCATCGTGGAGCGCAACTGGCGTTGCGCGGCCGGTGAGATCGACATCGTGGCGTACGACGACGCCACGGCCTGTCTGGTCGTCGTCGAGGTCAAGACGCGACGGTCGGAGACCTACGGTTCACCGCTCGAGGCGGTGACCTGGTCCAAGGCCGCCCGGTTGCGCCGGCTGGCCGCGTCCTGGCTGGAGGAGCACCGGGCGCGACCTGCGTCAGTGCGCATCGACGTGATCGGTGTCATCCGTCCTCGACGCGGTCCGGCCCGGGTCACCCATGTGCAGGACGTGACCGCATGACCCTCGGATGCACCCGGTCGGTCGCCGTGACCGGTATCGAGGGCACCGTGGTCGCTGTCGAGGCGGATGTGGCCAACGGTCTGCCCGCGTTCATGGTCAGCGGGCTGCCCGATGCGGCGTGCGCGCAGTCGCCGGACCGAGTCAAGGCGGCCGTCGTCAACTCCGACCTCCGGCTGCCGCATCAGCGGATCACCGTCAACCTGTCGCCGGCGTCGCTGCCCAAGCAAGGTGCCGGGTTCGACCTGGCGATCGCGGTGGCGGCGCTGGCCGCGGGTGGGACGGTCCCAGCCGACCAGGTCGCCGAGGTGGTCCACCTGGGCGAGCTGGGGCTGGACGGAGCCGTCCGGCCGGTTCGAGGTGTGCTGCCAGCCGTGCTGGCCGCGGCGGAGGCCGGTGTGATGACGGTGGCTGTGCCGGTCGAGAACGCCGCGGAGGCTGCCCTGGTCGAGGGCGTACGAGTGCATCCGGTCCGTCACCTGGCCGACCTGGTGGCGCGCTATGTCGCGCAAGGACGCGGGCGGCCCGTGGAAGAGCCAGAGATTGTCCTCGGGCCCAACGAGCCACCGGAGTCGCCACTCGATCTCGCCGATGTCGCCGGGCAGCCGGAGGCGAGGTACGCACTCGAGGTCGCGGCGGCCGGCGGTCACCACATGTCGATGCTCGGGCCTCCCGGCGCGGGCAAGACGATGATCGCCGAGCGGCTTCCCGGTCTGCTTCCGCTCCTGGACCGCCCGCAGGCGCTCGAGGTCACGGCCGTGCACTCGGTGCTCGGCGTCCTCAGCGACGCGGTGCTGATCGAGCGGCCACCCTTCGTCGCGCCGCACCACGGGGCGTCGATGGCGGCGATCATCGGTGGCGGCTCGGGACGCGTCCGCCCTGGTGCCGTGTCGCGGGCGAGCAGTGGCGTGCTGTTCCTCGACGAGGCTCCGGAGTTTCGCCGCGACGTGCTGGATGCGCTGCGCCAACCACTGGAGTCCGGACGGGTCAGCATCGCTCGCGCCGATCGCAACGTCACCTACCCGGCCCGATTTCAGCTGGTGCTGGCGGCCAATCCGTGCCCGTGCGGCCAGGCGTACGGCAAGGGTCGCGGTTGCACCTGCTCGCCGTTGCGGCGCCGTACCTACCTCGCCAAGCTGTCCGGACCGCTGATGGATCGGGTCGATCTGCAGCTCACCGTGCAGCCGGTCACCAAGGCCGCGCTGCGAACGGGCCCAGGGGAGTCGTCCTCGCTCGTGGCCGAGCGGGTGGCGGTCGCCCGCGAGCGACAGGCTCGACGGTGGCAGATGCATCCCTGGCAGCTCAACAGCCAGGTGCCCGGCCCGATCCTGCGCTCCGAGGCATGGCGTCTGGAGCGCCGAGCGACCCGCACGATGGACAGTGCGCTCGAGCTCGGGACGCTCACGTTGCGTGGCTACGACCGCGTGCTGCGTATCGCCTGGACACTCGCCGACCTCGCGGGACGGCCATGTCCGGGGGAGGGCGAGCTGATGACCGCCCTGAGCCTGCGCTCTCAGCAGGTGGAAGCCGCATGACGACCATCGAGCCGGGGGCCGTGGACCCACTCGCTGCCGAACGAGCCGCTCGCATGACGTGGGCACGGTTGGTCGAGCCGCGTGAGGACAAGGGCCGCCCGCTGATCGCCGAGCACGGACACCTCGGCGCGCTGGCGCGGGTGCGTCACGACCCGACCCTCCTCGGCCGGGCGGCGGTGGCCCGCCTCACGGCGTTCGACCTGTCGCGTGAGCTGCGCGCCGCAGACCTCGTGGAGGCACGAGTGCTCATCCCAGGGGATCCGGAGTGGCCGCTCAGCCTCGATGACCTGGCGCTGCCTCCTCATTGCCTCTGGGTACGGGGGCCTGCTGATCTGCGAGCCGTCACCGAACGCAGCGCGGCAGTCGTCGGTGCGCGCACGGCGTCCGCGTACGGTCGCCAGCTGGCAGCGGAGATCAGCGCCGGCCTCGCCGGGCGGGGGTTCACGATCATCTCGGGCGCGGCGTTCGGCATCGATGCGGCGGCCCACCACGGAGCCCTCGCCGTCGATGGGCTGACGGTGGCTGCCCTGGCTTGTGGGATCGACCGGGCGTACCCGGCGGCCCACACCAACCTGTTGAAGGAGATTCTCGAGCGTGGTGCCGTGGTGACGGAGATGCCGCCGGGGTCGGCTCCGATCCGCACCCGGTTCCTGGATCGCAACCGCGTGATAGCAGCGTTGAGCCTCGGCACGGTCGTGGTCGAGGCGGGTCTGCGGTCCGGATCGCTCAACACAGCACGGCACGCCGCCGAGTGTGGGCGCTACGTCGGTGCGGTGCCCGGTCCGGTCACGTCCGTCACCAGCGCCGGTACGCATGAGCTCATTCGCACCCGTGAGGCCGAGCTGGTCACCGATGCGGCGGAGGTCGCCGAGCTGCTCGGAGTGATGGGAGACGATCTGGCGCCGGCACGCCGGGGGCCGGATCGTCCTGAGGACCGCCTCGGCCGCAAGGAGCGCACCCTCTGGGAGGCGCTGCCCGCCAGTCGTGGCGCACCACTCAGTCGGCTCGTTGAGGCGACCGGGATGTCAGCCTCGGATGTGCTGCAGGCGCTCGGTTCGCTCAACCTGATCGGGATGGCGGTCCGTGATCGCGGTGGCTGGCGTAAGCCACCTGAGCCAAAGCTCGAGGACACGTCGCCATGACCCGTGGGCGGTGCGGCGGTCCCCGGAGACCAGGGTCGCTCGGGATAACGTCGTCAGGTGGATCACGCCGTGCTCGCCGACTTCGAGCGACACCTGCGCGCCGAGCGCGGCCTGTCCGAGCACACGATGCGTGCCTACATCGGCGACGTCACCGCGCTCGCGGACTTCGCCGCCGATCGAGAGCTGACGAGCTGGCAGGACATCACGCTGGCGGACCTGCGGTCCTGGCTGGCGGCGATGGACGGCACCGGCGCCTCCCGGGCGACGCTCGCTCGGCGGGCGGCAGCCGCCCGCACGTTCTTCCGCTGGACGACGCGGTCCGGTACGACCTCTCAGGACCCGTCGCTCCGGCTCGTCGCGCCGCGACGCTCTCGCGCCCTGCCCGGCGTACTGAAGCAGCAGGATGCCAGCGCCCTCCTCGACGTCGCCGCCGTGGCCGCCGATGACGATGACCCGGTGCATCAGCGCGACAGAGCGGTGCTGGAGCTGCTCTACGCCAGCGGCATCCGCGTGAGCGAGCTCACCGGGCTGGACGTGGATGCCATCGATCTGCGTGAGCGCACGGTCCGAGTGATCGGCAAGGGTGACAAGGAGCGCACAGTGCCGTTCGGGATCCCCGCCGAGCGCGCCCTGATCGTCTGGCTGCAGCAGGGCCGGCCCCGGCTAGCGACCGCGCAGAGCGGCCCCGCCGCGTTCCTCGGCCGCCGCGGCAGACGGCTGGATCCCCGTCAGGTCCGTGAGGTCGTGCATCGGATGCTGGCCCATGTCGCGGACGCTCCCGATCTCGGCCCGCACGGTTTGCGGCACAGCGCGGCGACTCACCTGCTGGAGGGCGGCGCGGACCTGCGGCAGGTCCAGGAGCTGCTCGGTCACGCCAGCATGGCGACGACCCAGATCTACACCCATGTGTCCGTCGACCGGCTGAGGAGATCCTTCCGACAGGCCCACCCTCGTGCGTGAGTCCTCTAAGGTTGCGGGTTGTGAACAACGCGTGGTCAGACTCCGAGCCACGCGATGAGCGTGCTTCGGACATGGCCAACGGGTCAGGTCGTGGACGTGAGCTCACATTGACGCTGTTCCCGGCTCCTGGGGAGCTGACCGTCGCCCAAGGTCTGCAGCCGATTGTGCTGCGCCGACGAGTGACCCCGGACGAGTTCGAAGCCCCCTCAACAGAACTGAGCCTCGGGCCGTCGTGGGATCCGCCGCCGTCCGGCCGCAATGGTCGAGCGAGCGCGTCGACCTACGCGACGACCAGCAGTCGCGCTCTGAGCGTGGCGCGGCCCATGGTGGATGCACTCCGGCACGCGCTCCCGACGCCGCGCCCGACCAGCCGTACGGATGCTTTCGGACAGCGGTTGCCCAGATCAGCGCCGGTCGGACTCGCACCCAGCGGATCGTCCTCGTACAGCTGGTTCGAGGCCGCCACCAACGTCACGCCGGCCGGGCCGGAACGGGTCGCGCCGCTCGAACGCGCGCCGCTGCCGCTCTCCCCACGATTCGACCAGCCGTCACTTCCGTCGTCTCCGCTCCCGGCGGCCCGCCCTCCGTCGCCCCCGCCGGTCCAGGCCGGCCCGACGTCGGACGCCCAGGGCACGCCGACCTTTTCGCACACCCCGCCGGTCTCGCCGACCTTCTCGCACACCCCGCCGGTGCCGCCAACCCCGTCGTTCTCGCCGGCGCCATCGACCCCGCCCGCGCCGGTGTTCCGGCCAGCCGCGCCGCCCGCGGTCGAGCAGGCCGCTCCCAGGCCGGCACCCGTGGAGCCCCCGCCACCCGCCTTGACTTTGCCACCGGCGAGTCGTCGTCCCGAGCCTGCCGATCCGGCCGGATCGTCCAGCTGGTCCTCGTCACCGACCTCGACCGGACCGACAGCGACTGGACCGACAGCGTTTGCCGCAAGCCCGGACTCCTCGCCCGCGTCGTCGGCCACGAAGTACACGCCGCTGCTGGCTACGACCAGCCTGAAGATCACCCAGCCGGTGGCAGCGCGTCGCATGTCCGACCCGGCTCGTACGACAACATCTCCGGAAGCGCCCGCCCCCGCGGTGGCGGAGGGCGCAACGGCGCCGACCCGGCGGGTGGGGCTCTCGATGCGCGCGGAGGACAGCGAGCCGGTGCGGCTGACCCGGTTGGCGCCCGATCCGGCCACGCTGCCGCGGTCCGCGCGAGACCACGCCGCCGCCCCGCGTCGTACGAGCCTCGCGTCGTCCGTGCCCTCGGGATCGAGGGCGATACCTGAGGCTTTCGCGCCAGATCGGGGCGAGGACTCGACCCAGCTCTATACACCCCGCAAGCCGCGGCCCGTGCCCGAAGCCAAGGGTCAGGAGTCGGGTCGTGCGGCGACCCGGATGAGCCGGTCCACTATGGGCCCCGACGCGCCGCCGGATCGAGCCTTCGAGTCCGTGTCCCGGACCGCGCCCAAGACCGTCGCACCCGCGCCGAGGGTTCCGACGCCTCAGGCGCCGTCCGCGGCATCCCAGGGTCCGAGCATCGTTCGAGCCACGCCGCCGGCGTTCAAACAGACCTCGAGCCCGAGCGCGCCAGTCCCGCCTCAGCGTGTCGACGACGTCTATGACGACGAGGACGACTACCCGGTCGGCGGCTGGGGCAAGGGTCTTCTCGCGGGCGCGTTGGTCCTGACCGTGGCCAGCGTCGGCGGCTACCTCGCGTTCCACGGACTCGACGCCCAGCGGGCGGCGCCCAACACGGTCGAGCCGCGCTCCAGCACGTTGCTGCCCTCCTCCGATGGTTCGGGCAAGACATCGAGCGGCGCCTCGGCCCCCGGCCTGGTGCCCGTCCTCGTGCCAGGTGCCGACCGCACGAGCAGCGCCAAGGCGGTGACCTACTCGCTCGAGATCGACAAGAGCGTGGGTGCCGGCTCCGCCGAGATCGCCCGCAAGGTCGGTGAAGTGCTCAGGGATCGACGCGGGTGGGAGAACAAGGGCGACCTGCGCTTCCAGCAGGTGCCGCCCAGCAAGCTCCAAGCCGGGGTCAAGCCGCAGCTGCGCATCATCATCGCCAACGCCGCGACGGTCGACCGTCTCTGCGCGCCGATCGGCGTGCCTGAGGACTCCTCGTGCGGGGGCGGTGGCAAGGCCGTGCTGAGCCTGGATCGCTGGCAGCAGGGCAGCCAGGCCTACAAGAACGACCTCGACGGATTCCGGACCTACCTGATCAATCACCAGATCGGGCACGCGATCGGTCGAGCACACGAGGCGTGCGGTGGCACCGGTGAGTACGCGCCGGTGATGGCCGAGCAGAGCAAAGAGCTGCAAGGCTGCAAGCCCTGGCCCTGGCCGGTCCGCCCGAGCGCCTGACGCGCCAGCCCGTCAGCCCAGCGGCAGCAGCACCGGACGCCGAGCGCCCAACAGCTGCAACGGATCTCGATAGGTGTCCGGGGCAGTCAACAATCCCCAGTGCAGGCATGCCCCGGGCGCGCAGTGGCTCCCCGACGTTGCGAGATGTCCGATCGTGCTCCCCGCGGCGAGAGTCGTGCCCACGTTGACCCGTGAGTCCAGCGGCTCGTACGTCGTGCGCCAACCCCCGGAATGCTCCACGGACACGACGCCACGACCGGCGATGACGCCGGAGTACACGACGCGCCCTGCCCCGGCGGAGCGTACGACCTGACCCGGATGGCCCCGCAGGTCGACGCCGCGATGGCCGGGGGACCAGGGCAGGGGCGGCGGCTCGAAGGCACGCACGACCTCCGGCTGTGGATCCAGCGGCCAGACGTAGCCGTGCGCCGGTGCCGGGCGGCCCGGCGCCGCGGATGAGCCGGCGATCGACGACGAACCGACGGATAGCACGGCGGTCGCGGCCGCGAGCAGGGCGGCAATCAGGGTGGCATCCATGCCTCGGATGGTGCTCGCTTCGACCAGGCGGGGCGAGCTCGGCAGCGGACCCTGTGGACGACGGCCATGGGCGGGCCGGGGATGTGGACGTGACCCACGACACGTGGACCGGGGCACCGTGCACGTCCCACGTTCGCGCGCGGCGCGTTCCTAGAATCCGAACATGTCACCCCAGCCGCCGACCAGGTTGCGCGGCGCCGCGCCCTCGACGTCGGACGCCGCGGGCCAGCTACGGGTCCGCCGCACCCTTGCGGCGGTCGCCGTCACCCTCGCACTCGCCAGCTCCCTCCTCGGCGCAACGCGCGATGAGAGCAGCGCGGCCGGGCCGTCACCGAGGGCCACCGGGACATCGACATCCGCCCCGGCGCCTGCCGGATCGCCGACCAGCAGCACCGGGCAAGGTTCACCGACGCCGATATCGTCTGCGAACGGTCAGGCAAGCCCGTCACCGTCGGCCGTTCCTGATCACGGCGACGGTCGGGTGTCGCCGGTGCTGGTGCCGGGTGGCGACAGCACGGTGGAGGGCAAGGAGGTGACCTACGCCTTGGAGGTCGAGGGCGGCCTGGGCATCGATGAGAAGGACGTCGCGACGACCGTCGGCTCCGTCCTTCGAGACGCGCGCGGCTGGCAGGCGCAGGACCACGTCCGCTTCGTGCAGGTGACGCCGAGGCAGCGCGCAGCCGGCACCGTCCCCAAGATCGTCATCTCGCTGGTCAGCCCGGCGAAGGTCGACCAGCTGTGTGCCCCGCTGGAGACCGGGGGCCTGTGGTCCTGTGCCAACAAGGACCGCGCGGTCCTCAACTACCGGCGCTGGGTCGACGCGACGCCGAGCTACGGCGGCAAGGTTGCGCCCTACCGGATCTACCAGGTCAACCACGAGGTCGGTCACGAGCTCGGTCATGCCCACGCGAGCTGCCCCGCCAAGGGGAGTCCCGCTCCGGTGATGCTGCAGCAGTCGATGGGACTGGGCGGATGCCTGCCCAACAACCTGCCGACGGTTACCCGGGGCTGAGCATGCTGCAGGCGTGCGTCAACGGCAGTCGCCCGCCGCGGGACCATCCGGCAATCCCGTTCTCCCCGAAGCAGATTGGCGCCGATGCTGAGGCATGCATCGCAGCCGGCGCCACCGAGCTGCACATCCATCCCAAGGCGGATGACGGCGCCGACACCATGGACGCGGAGGTCGTTGCGGCCGTCGTCACCGCCGTACGCGAGCGCCTCCCGGGCACGCCCATCGGTGTCACCACCGGAGCGTGGATCGGCGACGCCGACCACAGACTGGGTCAGGTACGTCAGTGGACCGTGCTGCCGGACTACGCCTCGGTCAACTGGCATGAGGACGGCGCCGAGGACCTCGCGGCGCTGCTCATCGAGCGCGGTGTCGGCGTCGAGGCCGGCTTGTGGACCGTCGATGCCGTACGCCGATGGGTCGCCTCGCCGGTGCGAGACCAGTGCCTGCGCGCCCTGGTCGAGCTGCCCGACGGTCCGCCCGAGGACGAGGTGCCCGCTCTCGCGGAGCAGATGCTGGCCCCGTTGCGCGAGTCCGTGCCGGTCGGTTTGATCTTGCTGCACGGCGAGGGTTCGTCAGCCTGGCCCGCGATCGGCTACGCCGGCTGGGCGGGCCTCGACACGCGAATCGGCTTGGAGGACACGCTCGTTCGGCCGGACGGTGCGGTCGCCAAGGACAATGCGGAGCTGGTGATCGAGGCGCGCCGGCAGCTCTGGCAGGGCTACCCCTGACCGAGGGGACCTAGACGGCCAAGGCGCCCAGACAGCGTACGGCGTCGTGCAGCACCTCGTCCTTCTTGCAGAACGCGAAGCGCACCAAGGTCCGCGCCGCGTCCTTGTCGTCGTGGAACACCGAGACCGGCACCCCGACGACCCCGCAGCGCTCCGGCAGCTCCCAGCAGAAGTCGACGGCATCCGTGGCCCCCAACGGCGCGGCGTCGGCGATGACGAAGTAGGTGCCCGCCGGGCGGCTCACCTGGAGACCTGCCTGCTCGAGGCCCTCGATCAGCAGGTCGCGTTTGCCGGCCAGAGACGCCGAGAAGCCTTGGTAATAATCATCATTCAGGCCCAGCCCTACGGCGATGGCGGGCTGGAACGGCCCGCTCCCGACATAGGTCAGGAACTGCTTCACCGTCCGGCACGCGGTGACCAGCTCAGCCGGGCCAGTCAGCCACCCGACCTTCCAGCCGGTGGTCGAGAAGGTCTTGCCGCCCGAGCTGATGGTGATCGTGCGCTCGGCCATGCCGGGCAGCGTCGCGACCGGGATGTGCTCGGTGCCGTCGAACGTCAGGTGCTCGTAGACCTCGTCCGTGACGACGTACGCGTCGTGCTCGCGAGCGAGCGCGCAGACCAGCTCGAGCTCGGCTCGGGTGAAGACCTTGCCCGTCGGGTTGTGCGGCGTGTTGAGGAGGACAAGCCGTGTACGGGGGGAGAACGCCGCGCGGAGCGACTCCTCGTCGACGGCGAAGTCAGGGAACCGGAGCACGCTCGTACGCCGGACCGCGCCGGCGAGCGCGATGGTGGCGGCGTAGGAGTCGTAGTAGGGCTCGAAGGTGACGACCTCGTCGCCCGGCTCACAGAGAGCCAGGATCGCGGACGCGATGGCCTCGGTCGCGCCCACGGTGACCAGCACCTGGGTGTCGGCATCGACCTCGAGCCCGTAGAAGCGCTGCTGGTGCGCCGCGATCGCCTCGCGCAGGATGGGAAGTCCGGTGGGTGGCGGGTACTGGTTGAATCCGTCGCTGATCGCCTGGCGTGCGGCCGCCAGGACGGGGGCGGGGCCGTCGGTGTCCGGAAAGCCCTGGCCGAGATTGATCGCGCCGGTGCGTGCGGCAAGCGCGGACATCTCTCCGAAGATCGTCGCGCCGAAGCCCTGCATGCGGTCCACGAGAGGCGTCGTCATGGGCAGAGGCTAACTGGCCGATTTCCGCGTCAGGACGCCTATCCCGTACGCTGGAGGTACGACTCGTGTGCGCTCATCTAGATCGGGTGTTGTCGCGGGTCGAATTCGCGCGTCCTCCTCCGGCTGCCTTTGCCGGGTCGCGCTCCCCACAGTCCGGGGTGGCCAGCCAGCCACCGCGGGAGGGACGGGTCAGGACGCCAGGCTTCACGACCACCACCGGTGGGCGTGGGAACAACTGGAATCACAACGAAAGGCAGACCGCCACCATGGCCGTCGTCACCATGCGCCAGCTCCTCGAGAGCGGCGTCCACTTCGGGCACCAGACCCGTCGCTGGAACCCCAAGATGAAGCGCTTCATCATGACCGAGCGCAACGGCATCTACATCATCGACCTCCAGCAGTCGTTGACCTACCTCGCCGACGCGTTCGAGTTCATCAAGGAGACCGTTGCCCACGGCGGCACGATCCTCTTCGTCGGCACCAAGAAGCAGGCGCAGGAGTCGATCGCCGACCAGGCCATGCGCGTCGGCATGCCCTACGTCAACCACCGTTGGCTCGGTGGCATGCTCACCAACTTCAACACCGTCAGCAAGCGTCTCGCCCGGCTCAAGGAGCTCGAGGAGATCGACTACGACGACGTCGCCGGCTCGGGCCGCACCAAGAAGGAGCTCTTGGTGATGAAGCGCGAGAAGGACAAGCTCGAGCGCAGCCTCGGCGGTATCCGCGACATGGCCAAGGTGCCCTCGGCGGTGTGGGTCGTCGACACCAAGAAGGAGCACCTCGCGGTCACTGAGGCGCGCAAGCTCAACATCCCGGTCATCGCGATCCTGGACACCAACTGCGACCCCGACGAGGTCGACTACAAGATCCCGGGCAACGACGACGCGATCCGCTCCGTCACGCTGCTGACCCGCGTGGTCGCCGACGCCGTGGCGGAGGGCCTCATCGCCCGTTCGCAGGGCAAGTCCGGTGACGCGGCTGAGGGCGAGGCCACGGTCACCGAGCCGATGGCCGAGTGGGAGCGCGAGCTGCTCGCGTCCGACGCTCCGGCCGCGGAGACCACTGAGGCTCCGGCCGAGGCTGCCGCGACCGAGGCTCCGGCCGAGGCTGCGGTCGAGACGCCGGCCGCTGAGGCGACCGAGGCCCCGGCCACCGAGGCTGCGGCCACCGAGACCCCGGCCGCTGAGGCGACCGAGGCCCCGGCCGCTGAGGCGACCGAGGCTCCGGCCGAGCAGGCCTGACACCCCTATCTGCTGACTCTTCGAGAAGGAGAAACGCACACTCATGGCGAACTACACCGCCGCTGACATCAAGACGCTGCGCGAGCAGACCGGTGCCGGCATGCTTGATGTCAAGAAGGCTCTCGACGAGGCTGACGGCGACCACGCCCAGGCCACCGAGATCCTGCGTGTCAAGGGTCTGAAGGGTGTCACCAAGCGCGAAGGTCGCTCGGCCTCCAACGGCCTCGTGGCCGCCAAGGTCGAGGGCAACGTCGGCACTCTGGTCGAGATCAACTGCGAGACCGACTTCGTGGCCAAGGGCGCGAAGTTCGTCGAGCTGGCCCAGCGCGTGCTGGACCAGGCTGTTGCCTCCAAGGCTGCCGACGCCGACGCGCTGCTGGACAGCGAGCTGGACGGCCAGTCGGTCCGAGAGGTGCTCGACGGCGCCAACGCGACCATCGGCGAGAAGATCGAGATCAAGCGGGTCGCGCGGCTCGAGGGCGACACGGTCGTGGCTTACCTGCACAAGACCAGCCCCGACCTGCCTGCGCAGATCGGTGTCCTGGTCGCGACGACGGGCGGCGACGAGCAGGTTGCTCGCGACATCGCGATGCACGTGGCGGCCTTCAGCCCGACCGTGCTGAACCGCGACGAGATCGATGCCGAGACCGTCGAGAACGAGCGTCGGGTTGCCGAGGCCACGGCCAAGGAAGAGGGCAAGCCTGAGCAGGCGCTGCCCAAGATCATCGAGGGTCGGGTCAACGGCTACTTCAAGGACAACGTGCTGCTCGAGCAGCCGTTCGCCAAGGACAGCAAGAAGACCGTCGCCAAGGTGGCCGAGGAAGCGGGCGCGACCGTGACCGGCTTCGCTCGGTTCAAGGTCGGGGTCTGACCTCACTCACGCACCACACACGTACGCCGGTCGCCCACTCGGGCGGCCGGCGTACGTGCGTCTGCGGGGGCTTAGGAGATGTCGGCCATGATCTTGCCGATGTCCTTGGCGAGCGCCATGTTCCAGCAGCCCTGGTTGTGGCCGCCGTCGCAGGTGTAGCCGCCGTAGGACACGTTGTGCCCGTACATCTCCCAGTAGTGGGGGATACCAAGCGCCGTCAGCCGGCCCGCCAGGGTGTTGGTGGCGTTACCTGCGCCGCGCTCGATGACGGCGCTGACCGGGTCGGTTGTGCCGAGGCCGTCGCCGGCGTACAGCGAGATGCCGACGCCGCGGAGCTGGTCGGCGTGCCGCACGGGGTTCTCGCTCTTCCAGACGGTGTCGAACGGCCAGATCGGGTTGCCGAACGCGCCGAGCGCGGGGAGACCCTCTTGGACGAGGCTGCCGGTCACGGCCGTACGGATGGCCTGGTCCTCCAGGTCGACTCCGCCGGAGTAGCTCGAGACGTGGTTGAACAGGTTGGGGTGCTTGAACGCGTAGTGCAGCGCTCCGTAGCCGCCCATCGACAGGCCGGCGATGGCCCGGTGCGCCTTGTCCGGCTTGGTCCGGAAGTTCTCGTCGATCCAGGGGATCAGGTCGTCGACGTGGTACTTCTCCCAGTTCTGGGCGCCGGCTGACTGGTCGACCCAGTTGGTGAACCAGCCGGCCTTGCCGCCCTCGATGCTGACCAGGATGACGCCCTTGCCGGCGGCGATCTTCTCGGCGTCGCCGGGTGCGCCGGTCCACTGCTGCTCGGTGCCGCCGTGGCCGTGCAGCAGGTAGAGGGTCGGGTAGGTCTTGCTCGAGGTGAGGTAGTCCTCGGGCAGGGTGACGCGCACCGCGAGCTGGCCGAGGAACGTCACCCTCCCGTCGGCGTTCGGGTCGGTCATGGTGATCTCGTACGTCCGGCTCAGGCCGAGCTTCTCCGGCCCGAAGACCTCGCCGACGGTGATGTTGTGCCCGTTCTTCAGCGGCGGCAAGTCAGCAGCACGGGCGGGAGCCGAGCCGATCGCGATGAGGGCGACGGCTCCGGCAGCCACGAGAGCGGTACGACGAGGCGTACGACGGTCTGTCATTTCGGGTCCACCTTCGGTCCAGGGAATCGGTGCTGTACCCAGCAGATCCCACGGCTAGGCCCGTGTCACCACTGCGCGCGTAAATGTTTATCCAATATTGGCGAGTGCCGTAAACATTGTTCGAACATCTGGAGACTGAGGCGCTCATTCGTCGCCGGCCAGCGCCTCAGCCTGGTGCCGGTGTCCGAGTAGTTCATAGCCGACGACGCTGACCAGCGGCGCGGCCATCAGCACCAGCAGGCACACGCTCATCGAGACATCGCGCGCGGCGAGCCAGATCGCGAGTGCGATCACCACGGCGGTCCCGACGAGCAGGACGAGATGCAGCGGGTCGGAGCGGCGTACGAGATAGGTGTAGAGCGCGTAGACCAGCAGCACGAACACGGCAACCGGGACGGCAACCGCCACGACGGCGCCGAGGGAACCGATATGGACGAAGCCCGCCTCGGGCGCACCGTGCTCGTGCTCGACGACGTACGCCGCCACGTGCAGTCCGGCACCCACGGCGGCGATCGCGGCGAACAGCGGCATGTGGCCATAGCCCCAGATGAAGGATCGCTCACGGTGCCTGTGCAGCACCGTCCCGGACGGCATGACGAAGTACACCCACCACATACCGAAGGTCAGCCCGATACCGGCTGCGGCGACGTAGACCGCACCGGAGTCCCAGCCGCCGGCCGAGGTCGCGCCGACCGATGCGACGGTCCCGATGACGCCCTCGCCGAGCGTGATGATGGCCAGCAGGCCGTAGCGCTCGGCGATGTGGTGGGCGTGCCACGGTGTGCCGCCCATACGCGTCTCTGCGATCGCGGGGCCAGCCAGCTCGACGAGGATGAGAGGCGCCGCCACGAGGAAGAACACGCCCGTCGGGAGGTCCGCCACAGCGGTGTAGATCCAGCCGACCTGGGCGATGACGAGGGTGGCCGCATAGGTCAGGCATGCGCGCATGTCCCCTGGGCACTGTCGCGCGGCCCGGAGCCACTGCGCCAGCATGGCCACCCGCATCACGACGTAGCCGAGCACCATGACCGAGTTGTCGAGGTGGTCGCCGTGCTCCAGAGACGCGAACATCCGCGGCAGGCCGAGCGTGAGGATCACCACACCGACCATCTGCACCATCGTGGTGACGCGGTAGATCCAGTCGTCGGTGTCGTACGCCGAGGCGAACCACGAGAAGTTGATCCACGCCCAGATGACGCCGAACATCGCGAAGCCGAACCCGACGAGACCCACCGAGAGGTGATCGGCCGCGATGGCGTGGGCCATCTCCTCGCCGGCCTTACCGAACGCGACCACGAAGGTGAGGTCGAAGAGCAGCTCCAGCGGGGTCGAGGCCCGACCTTCTTCGTGCGGGTCCCGGCCACGCATGGGAGAGAGGCGGTGCGCGAGGGACGTGGGCATGGCTGGTTCGGCGGACATCGGCCACCCTTCGTGAAGTGATGCGGGTCGGCACCATGATGGGCCCCGGGGCGCGGTGGGTGGACGAACCACCGCCGTAGGTATGGAAGACTGCGTCGATCCCTGCACACGCACCGCTGGAGGCGACGTGACCCTTGAGACCGACCGTACGTACACGAGGGTCTTGCTCAAGCTCTCTGGGGAAGTCTTCGGCGGCGGGCAGGTCGGCGTCGACCCGGATGTCGTCAAGAGCATCGCGCAGCAGATTGCGGCCGCGGCACGCTCAGGCGTACAGATCGCCGTCGTGATCGGCGGTGGCAACTTCTTCCGCGGCGCCGAGCTGCAGACCAAGGGCATGGACCGGGTCCGGGCGGACTACATGGGCATGCTCGGCATCGTCATGAACTGCCTGGCGCTGCAGGACTTCCTCGAGAAGGAAGACATCGACACCCGCGTGCAGACCGCCATCACGATGGGCCAGGTCGCCGAGCCCTACATCCCGCGTCGGGCCATCCGACACATGGAGAAGGGCCGGGTCGTGATCTTCGGCGCCGGCATGGGCATGCCGTTCTTCTCGACCGACACCGTCGCCGTGCAGCGCGCGCTGGAGAGCCGGTGCGAGATCGTGCTCGTGGGCAAGAGCGGTGTGGACGGGGTTTACACCGCCGACCCCAAGAAGGACCCCAACGCCACCCTGATCGAAGAGCTGACCTACCAGGAAGCCGTCGAGAAGGACTTGCGGGTGATGGACCAGACCGCGTTCGCGCTCTGCGCCGAGAACAAGCTGCCGATGGTCGTCTTCGGAATGGAGGGCGAGGGCAACATCACCCGTGCCCTGCAAGGTGAGAGGATCGGCACACTGGTGGCGCCGGCCTGATCCGTCGTACACACCTCGCTCAACCGAATCAAGGGAGTCGCACGACCATGGACGGCAGCATCGACGACAGCCTCTTCGCGGCCGAAGAGAAGATGGAAAAGGCCGTCGAGGTCGCCAAGGAAGACTTCGCGAGCATTCGTACCGGTCGAGCCAACGCGGCCATGTTCAACAAGCTCACGGTCAACTACTACGGCGCCCCGACCCCGCTGCAGCAGCTGGCGTCCTTCCAGACGCCGGAAGCCCGCACGATTCTGGTCCAGCCGTTCGACAAGGGCGCGATGACTGAGATCGAGAAGACGCTGCGTGAGTCCGACCTCGGCGTCAACCCGAGCAATGACGGCAACGTCATCCGCATCATCCTTCCCCAGCTCACCGAGGACCGCCGCCGGGACTACATCAAGCTGGCCCGGTCCAAGGGCGAGGACGCCAAGGTGTCCATCCGCAGCATCCGGCGCAAGGCCAAGGAAGAGATCGACCGTTTCGTGAAGGACGGCGATGTCGGCGAGGACGACGGTGCGCGTGGTGAGAAGGAGCTCGAGGCGACCACCCGGAAGTACGTCGAGCAGATCGATGACCTCCTCAAGGGCAAGGAAGCCGACCTGCTCGAGGTCTGAGGACCCGCAGCAGGTTCGTTCATGTCCGCCGCGACTCCCGGCCCGGCATCCCGTCGCGAAGCGCGCGGCGGGGTGACTGGTTCCACTCCCGGCACCACGTCCAACCCGACGCCCAAGGCAGGCCGCGACCTGCCGATGGCCATCGGTGTCGGCCTCTTTCTCGGTGCTCTCGTCCTGGCTTCCCTGCTCGTGCGCAAGGAGCTGTTCGTCGTGCTCGCGACGGCGGCCTCCATGGTTGCGGTGTTCGAGCTGCTGAACGCGCTGTCGAAGGCCAAGGTCCACCCGCCGACGATCCCGACGCTGGCCGCGTCGGTCGCGATCCCGGTCGTCGCGTACGTCTGGGGCCCCCGAGTCCTCGCCCCGGCCATCGTGGTCGGAGTGCTGGCCATCCTCGCGTGGGGCGCCGCAGAGGCCAATAGTCCCGATGCCGTCAAGGACGTGGCCGGCGGTGTGCTGATCACGCTCTACGTCCCGTCGTTGGTCGCGTTCGCGATGATGCTGCTGGAGCCCGACGACGGCGTCGCGCGGATCGTCACCTTCGTCATCGTGACCATCTCCAGCGACATCGGCGGCTACGCGGTGGGTGTGATCGCGGGCAAGCACCCGATGGCGCCCACGGTGAGTCCCAAGAAGTCCTGGGAGGGCTTCGCCGGCTCCGCGGTCTCGTGCATCGTCGCCGGTGCCGTCTGCGTCATGTTTGCGCTCGACGGCGACTGGTGGGCCGGTGCACTGCTCGGTGCGCTCGTCGTGGTCGCGGCCACGGTCGGCGACCTGTGCGAGTCGATGATCAAGCGCGACCTCGGCATCAAGGACATGAGCAATCTCATTCCCGGTCACGGCGGCCTGATGGACCGACTCGACTCCCTCCTGCTCGCCGCTCCGGTGACGTGGGCCGTCCTGACCCAGTTCGTGAGCTGACATGACCACTGACTTGCCCGATCCGAGCCGGCGTCCGACGCCCGGCCAGCTGACGTTCTCCGCTCCGCGGCGCGGCAAGCCGCCGAAGCACCTCGCGGACCTCGATCCCGGCGAGCGCAAGGCGGCCGTGGAAGCCTTGGGGCACAAGGGTTTTCGAGCCAAGCAGCTGTCCACGCACTACTTCGAGCGGCTGGTCGCCGACCCGGAGGAGATGACCGATCTCCCAAAGGCCGCCCGCGAGGAGCTGGTCTCCGGGCTGCTGCCACAGCTGCTGACTCCCGTGCGTGAGCTGCGCGCCGACAAGGGCGCGACCATCAAGCAGGTCTGGCGGCTGTTCGACGGTGCGCTGGTCGAGTCGGTGCTGATGCGCTACCCGGGTCGGGTCACGATGTGCATCTCCAGTCAGGCCGGCTGCGGCATGAACTGTCCGTTCTGCGCGACGGGCCAGGAGGGCCTGACGCGCAACCTGTCCACGGCCGAGATCGTGGAGCAGGTCGTGGCCGGAGCGCGTGCACTGCGCCACGGTGACCTGGCCGGCGATGCCGGGGACGACGAGGTCGACTCGCCGCTGCGGGTCTCCAACGTGGTGTTCATGGGCATGGGGGAGGCGTTGGCCAACTATCGCCAGGCGATCAACGCCATCCGCAGGCTGACCGATCCCGCACCCGACGGCCTGGGCATGTCGGCTCGCGGCATCACCATGTCGACGGTCGGGCTCGTGCCGGCCATGGACAAGCTGACCGCCGAAGGCATCCCGGTGACGCTCGCGCTGTCGCTGCACGCACCGGACGACGAGCTGCGCAACGAGCTCGTCCCGATCAACACCCGCTGGACGGTCGATGAGGCCCTGGACGCGGCGTACCGCTACTACAAGGCGACCGGCCGTCGGGTCTCCATCGAGTACGCCCTCATCAAGGACATCAACGACCACGGCTGGCGGGCCGACCTGCTGGGCCAAAAGCTCAACCAGCGCGGCAAGGGATGGGTGCACGTCAACCCGATCCCGCTCAACCCGACACCCGGGTCGAAGTGGACGGCCTCGCGACGCGGCGTCGAGCAGAACTTCGTCGAGCGGCTGCGCTCACACGGCGTCCCGACGACCGTGCGCGACACCCGCGGCTCGGAGATCGACGGCGCCTGCGGGCAGCTCGCGGCGTCCACCGCCTGAATACTCCTCGCGCCGCTCCGGCCGCCGAGCGACACTGCTTCCATGCCCAGCTCCAGCCAGTGGCTCGCCTTCGTCGTGGCCACGATCCTGTTCATCCAGGTCCCGGGACCGAGCCTGCTCTTCACGATCGGTCGCGCCCTCACCGTCGGTCGGCGTGACGCGCTGCTGTCCGTGCTCGGCAACGCGCTCGGCCTCCAGGTCCAGATCATCGCGGTGGCGGTCGGCCTCGGCGCGGTGGTCGCGGCGAGCGCCACGGTCTACTCCGTCCTCAAGCTCGCGGGCGCGGCGTACGTCGTGTGGCTGGGCATCCAGGCCATCCGGCACCGCAGTGACGCACGGGCGGCGATGGAGCAGCAGGACGATGGGGCCGCCACGCACCGATCGGGGTCGCGGTCGGTCTGGACGGGTGTCGTCGTGGGCGCGACCAACCCCAAGACCGTCGTCTTCTTCGTCGCCTTCCTGCCGCAGTTCATCAACTCCTCCGCGGGTCACAGCGGTCTGCAGATCATGCTCATGGGCCTGGTGTTCTGTGGGGTCGCGATCATGTCCGACACCATCTGGGCGCTGGGTGCGAGCAAGGCTCGGGACTGGTTCGCGCGCAAGCCGAAGCGGCTGGACACGCTCGGTGCGACCGGCGGCCTCATGATGATCGGCCTCGGTACGACGATGGCGGCTGCCGAGCGCAGCTAGCGGAGGCGTATCGAGACCAAGGGCCGGCAGGAAATGTAGCGAGTGTGTAGGGATCTCGTAGAGGCCCTCTGGATGGTTGTCCTCATCCCAAGCCCCTCCGTTTTAAGGACATCGACATGAAGCGCACTATCGCTGCGGCTTGCGTGCTCGGCGCCGGCCTCACGTTTGCGGCCACGAGTACCGCGTCGGCCGCACCATCGAGCGCGACCCTGGCCTCGTGCACGATCAACTCCACCAGCACCGTGACGGCGTCCGCGTTGCGCGTCCGCAACGCTCCCAACGGATCCACCGTCGTTGGTCTGCTCTACCGCGGCACCACGGTGCACATCTGCTCGTCGGGCAAGAGCGCGGGCGGCCACTACTGGATGTACGGCTACGGCAACAACGGCGGCACCAGGGTCACCGGTTGGATGGCGGCGGACTACCTCGCCCTTCCCTGATCGATCGCGCCCGTCTGCTCAGCGGGTCCCGACCAGCTCAAGGGCTGCTCGGGGCCCGTCGACCAGGTGGATCGAGTCGGCCATCGGCCGACCCTTGGCCAGCGCGACGAGCAGGTCCCAGACCGGCACCTGCTGCGTCCAGTGCTCGCGCCCGACCAGCACGAGCGGTGGTGCCGTGGCCTCGTCCTGCGCGTAGTACAGCCGCGTGACGACCTGGAAGATCTCCTGCACCGTGCCAGCCGCACCAGGCAGGACCAGCACACCGGCATCACAACGGGCCAGCAGGATGTCCTCGCGCAGCGCGTTGGAGAAGAACTTGGCCACCGCGGTCGCGAAGAGGTTGGGCGGCTCGTGCCCGTAGAACCAGGTCGGTACGCCGACGCTGCGTGCCGGACCATCTGCCGCGTGGTCGCGGCGCACGTCCCAGGCCAACCGCGCCCACGCCTCGATCGAGGGCCGGAACGACGGGACGGCCGCCAGCCGGTTGAGTGAGTCCGCCAGCGCGGCCTCGGTCAGGCACATCGCGCCGAGGTTGGTGGCCTCCATCGCGCCCGGACCGCCACCGGTGGCGACGAGCAGACCGCGGTCGGCCAGGGCGTGGCCTAGCTGGGCCGCCTGGGCGTATGCCGTGCTGCCGCGCTCGACGGCGTGACCGCCCATCACGCCGACGACCTGACGTCCCTCGATGAGCTCGTCGAGCGAGTCCCTCATCGAGTGGTCATGGATCGCGCGCAGCAGTGTGACGAAGGCGTCCCGCGTGAGGTGGGCATCGCGCGACCAGGCGTACGCGCGCGCGTCGGGAGTGGCGGCGTACCCCTCGGTGAGGAGACCGGCGTACAGCTCGGTCGGGTCGTAGAGCCGCGCGCGATAGGGGTCGATCGGCGCCGACGGGTCGGTCGGAAAGATGGTGGCGCCCTGGAGACGCAGCTCGTGCTCCAGCTCGGGAGTGAGCTTGCCGCCGAGCACGACCAGTCCGTGTGCGTGGCCCGCGAGGAGGAGGGCGCCTTCGGGTCCGGTGAGGTCCAGTCCCTGCAGGCGCAGGCCCTGCAATGAGCGCCCTGACTCCAGTACCTCGTTCAGGGCATCAAGAGTCTCTATCTCGGTGCTCGGCATGGCGACATCTTGCCTGGTGGACACTTCATCACGGTCCGGTGACGCGATCACTGTCGTATCCAACCTCTTTCGCACCTCGCACGTCTGACCGGGTGCCGACGGAGATGTCGGCATCACTCGGGGACCGCGGTCGAAAGGCCGCAGAAGGAGCACGACCAATGAAGCGTCTTGTCACGACCATTGCCCTCACCGCCGCCGTTGGCGCAGGCATGCTGTCCATGGCCGACACGGGTTCGGCGGCCACGTCCGCGCCGAAGGCCGCGACCTCGTACGTCGTCATGGCCAAGACGCCGGCGTCGACCACGCCGAATGCGGCCACCAAGGCCGCGATCGTGCGCGCCATCGAGCGCAGCCCGCTGCTCGGTGAGGTGCCGCCCACCGGGATCGTGGTGAGCCAGATCAAGGTGTCCACGGTCAACCCGACCTGGGCCTCGGCGCTGATCCAGCCCAAGAACAGCGACGTCGACCCCGCCCAGGTGCTGCTGCACAAGACGTCGAAGGGCTGGACCGCTCGCGACCTGGGCACCGACCAGATCGGCTGTGGCCTGGTCGCCAAGAAGGTCCGCGCGGACCTGGCGCTCTGGGACAACTGCGCCGCCTGATCGTCACCTGAGTCTTCTGGACGAGACTCCTCCTCCGGCCGACGTCGCAGGCTCCCTCGGTCCGGCGTCGTCGCAGGCTCCCTCGGTCCGGCATCGTCGTCTCGTCGGACCCGGGCTTTAGGTTGAGCCCATGCTGACGACCGTTGCCGTCTCCGGATACCGGTCTCTGCGTGACGTGGTCGTGCCGCTGCACGGCTTGGACGTGGTGACCGGTCCCAACGGCAGCGGCAAGTCCAGCCTTTACCGCGCGCTGCGCCTGCTGGCCGGGTGCAGCCGCGGTGAGGTCATCGGGTCGCTGGCCCGCGAGGGAGGTCTGACCTCGGCCCTGTGGGCAGGACCGGCCTCGCTCGACGGCGCTCGCAAGCGCGGCCACGAGGTCCAGGGCACAAAGCGCAAGGGGCCGATCAGTCTCCAGCTCGGGTTCGCCTCGGACGACTTCGGCTACCTGATCGATCTGGGCCTTCCCGTTCAGGCGCCGGGCTACGAGTCGGCGTTTCTGCGAGACCCGGAGATCAAGCGGGAGGTCGTGTGGAGCGGCCCCGTGATGCGACCAGGCTCAGTGCTCGTACGCCGGCGCTGGTCGGTGGTCGAGACCCGCGACGGGCGCGGCTGGCGTGAGCTGTCGCGAGGCGTTGCGCCGTGGGACAGCATGATCACCGAGCTGGCCGACCCGCAGCAGGCGCCCGAGCTGCTCGCCGTCCGCCGGATGATGCGCGGCTGGCGCTTCTACGACGGCTTCCGCAGCGACGCTGATGCCCCGGCCCGCCAGCTGCAGGTCGGCACCCGCACTCCCGTGCTGGCCGACGACGGCCACGACCTGGCGGCCGCGCTGCAGACGATCCGCGAGAACGGCCAGTCTGGGCTCGATGAGGCCGTCGCTGACGCGTTCGAGGGCGCGCGGTTGGACGTCGCCGTCATCGACGGCCGATTCGAGGTGCAGCTGCACCAGCCCGGGATGCTCCGACCGCTGTCCGTGGCCGAGCTCTCCGACGGCACCCTGCGCTACCTCCTGTGGGTCGCCGCACTGCTGACCATCTCGCCGCCACCGCTCATGGTGCTCAACGAGCCCGAGACGTCGTTGCACCCGGCGCTGCTCGGCCCCCTGGCGCGGCTGATCAAGGAGGCGGCGACCTACACGCAAGTGCTCGTCGTCTCCCACTCCCAGGCACTCATCGAGGCACTCGGGATCATCGACGACGACGGTGCGCCGACCGGACTCGGCACATCGGCTCGAGCGTTGCGACTGTCGAAGGACCTGGGCGAGACAGCCGTCGAGGGCCAGGGCATGCTGACCACACCGGACTGGACATGGGGGAGCCGTCGATGACCGAGGTACCACTGCCCGGAGGGGACGTCACCGAGGGTGTCGTGCGGGTCGACGACACCGTACGCCGGCCGCTCGGTCCTCATTCGCCGCTCGTCCACGCGGTGCTGAATCACCTTGAGAACGTGCGCTTCTCGGGCGCTCCGCGATTCTTCGGGATCGATGGCAAGGGCCGGGAGACCCTCACGTTCGTTGACGGCGAGGTCGCGGTTCGCCCGTGGCCCGGCTGGGTCGCCGACGAGGCGCGGATCATCTCGGTGGCAAAGCTGGTCAGGGCGTTCGACGACGCGATGGAGCCGTTCGGCGTGCCCGATGACCTCATCGGACACACTCAGCGTCCTGAGCCGGACGGATGTCCGCCTCGAATTCCGTTGCCGCAGAACCTGATCGGACACCAGGACGTAACACCCGAAAACGTCGTGTTCCGATCCGGGCAGGCACACGCGCTCATCGACTTCGACATGCTCCGGCCCGCAGCGCGGGAGGAGGAGGTCGTCAATGTCCTGCTCTGGTGGGCACCCCTGATGCCGCCTGATGACCGGGAGTCGGCGCTGAGTGAGGTCGACGCCATGCGACGGGTTCGGCTCATCGTCGACGCCTACGGGCTTGCCGAGCGAGATCGCCTGCCAGAGCTGATTATTCGGATGAACGAACGCGCCTGGTTCCTCATGCGCTGGCGTGCGCAGACGCAGGGCGGCGGCTGGCAGCGCATGTGGGACGAAGGCGTGGGAGACGTGATCGAGCGTCGTACGACCTGGTTGCGTGAGCGGACCGACGAGCTCGGCGAGGCTCTCGGCTGAGCCGCGTCGGTCAGTGGTCGAAGGTCCAGGTGGCCTTCGTGCCGGGACCGACCACGAGCTGTGAGTGTCCGATCGTCTCGACGTGCCGGTAGGCGACCGGACGGTTCAACGCGAAGTCGATGCGGCGCCACCCGGCGTGGGCGCGGTCGGTCGTGACGTAGCGCAGCGTGGTGCCGCGGCCCCGAGCGACGAAGCCCTGCGGGCTGTCGACCACGACATAGCCCGCGGCCTGCAACATGGTTCGGGCTGGAGTCAGGTCGCGCGCGGTGACGCCGATCTCGACACCGGTGACGTCGCGCATCAGCCGCTTCTTGTAGTCGTCGGACAGCACTCGCGCTCCGCGCACATCGTCCGGGTCGGTGCCGGGCTCGGCCTTGGCTCGCGGATCGTCCAGGTAGCTCGGGAGATACTCCATGGCCCACGTGAAGTAGCCGTCGTAGTCCGCGGTGGTGAACACGTAGTCGAACCACGGCACCACGTCGTCGCCGAACACCTTGGTCTGCACGGCCCGTGTCGGTGCGTTGCCGGAAGCGGTGAGCCGCTCCTGGACCGTGTTGATCTTGCCGCGCCGTTCGGTGGCGACGGCCAGGCCGGTCATGCCGATCACGTTGTCGGGCGGCGCGAGGTCGTTGGGGCCGAACATCTCCAGGTAGGTCTCCCGGCCCATCAGGTATCGCCCGGTCCAGCTCGTCTCACCCGAGGAGGTGGTGCGGACCTGGAACACGCCGAACTTCGGCAGGTAGGTCGAGTGCTCGATGGCGTCGGCCGTCGCCTGGTCGAACACCGAGTAGGTGTGGTTGAGGTAAGCGACCTGCGGTCGGGCCGGCGGCGACTCCGCGGCCGAACCTGGTGCAAGCGCAACGGTGCTCACGACCGCGAGCAGCATCGTGACCAGTCCTGCGGTCCGACGAGGAGCAAACAACCGAGTCATGCTCGCGATGCTATGTCGGCGCTCGCGCCACGAACAGACCAAAAGATACCTAACCGCCGACGTGGACCTGAGGGCGACGCGCCTCGTCCGGCTCGGCCCGGCGCAGCACCTCGTGGGTCAGTGGGGGTACGTCTCCCTCGCCCGCCAGCAGGAAGCGCAGCGCATTCTGGCCCGGGCCGGACTCGCTCCACTCGAAGTAGGCGTGCGGCGGCACCTCGGCCCGGTCACGGACGTACAGGAGCACGGCGGCCAGCACGTTGGGGATGCTCGTGCCGGTGGCGCGCAGGATGCGGTGCTTGCCGATCCGCGTGGAGGTCACCGTCACCGGCGAGATGAAGTCGCTGGCGTCCGTGACCTCTACCTCGAGGAAGATCGCGTCCTCGCCCTCGGAGAGGTGGTTGTCGAGGCGGACCTCGAGCGACTTCTCGATGTATTCGTCCTCATCGCCCGCGTCGAGCTTGTTGGCGATGAAGCGCACTGGCTGCGGACCCTTGAGTGCATCGGCGAGCAGGTTCTCGGACTCCTCGTCGAAGACAACTCGCTGGACCCGCAGCTCGGTGCTGCGGCGGACCCGCGAGGTCACACTGAGCACGACGATGGCCGCGATGAACAGCAACGCGATCAGCAGGCCCTCGGGCTCCTTGGCGATCGTCACGACCGTCGTGTAGATGAAGACCACGCTGACGACGCAGAACAGCACCGCGTTGCGGCGGTGGCCCCGACGCAGCTCGGTCAGGAAGACGGCCACGGCCGCCGACGTCATCAGCGCCAGGACACCGGTGGCGTACGCGCCCGCCTGGTCATCGACGTCGGCCTTGAAGAAGATCGTCACGAGGGCGGCGACGACGGTCAGGACGACCACGAGCGGCCGGGTCGAGCGGGCCCAGTCGGGCGCCATCCCATAGCGCGGTAGGTAGCGCGGCACGATGTTGAGCAGGCCGGCCATCGCGGACGCGCCGGCGAACCAGAGGATCCCGATGGTCGCGACGTCGTACGCCGTGCCGAACGTCTCCCCGAGCCGCTCGTGGGCGAGGAACGCCAGGGCGCGGCCGTTGGCCCCACCGCCCTGTTCGAACTCGTCCTCCGGGATGAGCAAGGTGGTCACCAGCGATGAGCTGATGAGCAGCACGCTCATGATGAGCGCAGCTGTCGTGAGCAGCTTCTTGGCGTTGCGTATACGGCCGAGGGGTTGTGCCGGGGTGTCGCTCGGGTCGCCCTTGACGAGCGGCATCACAACGACGCCGGTCTCGAATCCGGACAGGCCCAGGGCGAGGGCGGGGAAGACCAGCAAAGCCGCGCCGATGACGCCGAGCGGCAGGGTGTGCTCGGCCTTCATGGCATCGACCCAGCCGTCGAATCTGTCCGGGTGCGTGAGCACCTCGATCAGGCCGTCGCCGATGACGACCGCACTCAGTCCGAGGTAGAGCACGACGAGCACGACCGCGACGCCGATGGCCTCTTTGAAGCCCTTCAGGAACACCGCCGCGAGCAGCGCGATGAGTCCGAGTGTCACCGGGACCTGCTGACCGCTCAGGGTGTCGTGCATGAACGGGTTCTCGACCATGTGGGCGCTGGCATCGGCAGCGGACAGGGTGATCGTGATGATGAAGCCGGTCGCGACGAAGCCGATCAGCGCGAGCACCAGGATCTTGCTCTGCCAGTAGGACAGCAGACGCTCCAGCATCGACAGGCTGCCATCTCCGCGCGGGCTCTCGGTGGCGACCCGGCGGTACATCGGCAGCGCCCCGAACAACGTGATGAGCACCAGCACGAGGGTCGCGACCGGGGCGACGGCACCGGCAGCGAGGGCAGCGATGCCGGGCTGGTAGCCGAGCGTGGAGAAGTAGTCGACACCGGTGAGACACATGACGCGCCACCACGGCTGCACGTGATGCTGGCTCTCGGCTTCCTTCTCGCCCTCGTAGTAGCCGCCCGGATCGGCCTGCTCGGCGTCGAGGAACCATCGGTTGAATCGACGCCTGGTCATCGTCACGGTCGGCAGCGTAACCGGGTCACCGTCGTACGTCGGGTGCGGTCGCCAGGTGGCCGATGCGCGTGTCCCAGAGCTGGTCGGCGAGCGCGAGCGCCGCGACGCCCCAGGGCGCCAGGCGTGTCCCGGGTGCCAGCTCCTTGGGCTGATAACGGATCAGGCCACCGGCCAGATGCGGGCCGAGCTCGAGGGTGCCGACCGCGTGCTCGGGCTCGAACGTCACCGACAGCTGGTGCGCGCTGCCTGACACGTCGATCTGTGTGGTCTCAGTCGGATTCACGTCGTGCGAGACGAGGTAGGCCGACCCGAATCGACTCGCGTCAGCCGCCTGGAGCAGCACGTCCTCGAGGTCCGGCGCGGTCACACCGAGGTCCACACCGCGCAGCGCCAGATCGTGGACGCGGTTGAGCGGCAGGTCGGGCAACCCCTTGCCGATCGCGCTGATCCCGCCGGAGAAGCGTGGGTTGAGCTCGTGCGGCCGGAACCCGTCGGCCGTCAGGACGCCGTCGATCCCAAATGCGCCTCGGTAGTCGTGCTCTCGCGCGAGGTAGGTCCCCACCCGGCGGGCGACTTCGCGCATGGCCTCACGGTCGTCCGGGCGCGGGTCCCACGCAGTCGAGATCCCGGCGTACACGAACTTGAGACTGCCGGGGCGACGAAGCACGAGCAGCTCGACCGGCCGCAGCACCACGACGCCGTCGGGCAGCACCAGTCCGTGGATGCTGCACGGCACGCCTTGGAGGAACGGCATGAGCCGGGCTCGCTTGGCGTAGAGACGGAGGTTGTCGTACGCCGCCCGCGCGCCTTGGTCGTCGCGCACCCAGAAGACGCGGTCCGAGCCGCCGTTCATCCCATCGGATGCGTCTGCGGACCACACCGTGCCTTGGCCCTTGTCGAGCCGAGAAGCGCTGTCGTGCAACGCTTCTCGATCAACCGGTACGACGACTTCCGGGCTGTGCGGCACGTCGGAGTCGCGCCAGATCTGCTCCGAGAGCGTCTTGTCCTCGAGGGCGGTGAACGCCGGAGGGCGGCCACCCCAGGTCTCGCGGCCGGCGTACGACTCAAGGGTGACCGGGAGCAGGCACAGGACGGCGGCCTCATGGGCGGGGTCGAAGATGGTGAGCGCGTCGAGCGCCTCGGGCGGAGGCTTGTCGACGTACGCCTGCCAGACCGCGATCTCATCGGCGACGGATCGGATGGGTGGGCTGTCGCACTCCACGCACGTCACGCCATCTCCACCCGGCCGCTCACCGGTGCCGACACTCAGCCCGATCACGAGGATCTCGCCTGCGCCCTGCTGCCGTAGCGCCTCGACACGGGTCGTCGCACCGGCCAGGACAGCGCACACCACGACGACTCGGCGACCGAGCACCGTACGTGCAACGAGATCCTGCACGTGCTCCACGATCTGCTCGGTGTCGGCCATGCTCGGTGACGCTACTCACCACTCGGTCGCCACGCGCGGCATTTCACTGGGGGAGCGCTCTGCTCAGACGTGGAAGGGCGCGGTCGACCACCGGGTCGAGCGTCGAGAACGGTTCAACCGCAACGGTTGCGCCAGGCTTGGCAGGACGCTTCCAGGTCGCCACGATGCGACCGCGATGCGCGACCGTCGGAAAGAAGACGCCGTTCTTGCCTGGCACGACGAGCTCGAAGTCCTGCGGCAGGAGATTGGCCGAGCGGTCGGTGTAGCCCAGCAGCAGCTCGTCGAATGCAGACAGCAGCATGGGCTTGGCCGTCGCGGCTTTGTGCCGCGAATAGCGTTCTGGCGTCTCGGGATCCATGAAGTAGTCCGTGCCATCAACGGTCACGCACTCCAGCGACTCCATGATCGTCGGCATCAGCGGTTTGACCTCCGACGCCAGCAGCTTGGTCCACCACAGGAAATCCTTGAGCGTGGCCGGTCCATGGCTGCGGAAGTAACGCGTCGCCCACTCGACGATGGCCTCGTCACGCTCGAGCTCTCGCGCCTGCGGGACCCACTCGTCGATGAGCACGAGCCGTTGCTGCTTGCCGGTCATCGCGCCCTGACAGATGACCCCGCGCGTCGCCAGCAGGCCGATCACGTGATAGCCGCGCTGACCCTCCACGTCGAGCCCAGCGGCACGCCAGACGTCCAGCAGCTCGTTGCGCAGCAAGCCGTCACCCGCCAGTGCAGTGCGTGCCGCGCCCTCCGCTCGCTCGTACACCGCATCCGTGATGCCGAGCTCCTCGTGCGTCCTTCTCGCCTGGCGGTTCTGCCGCTCGCGGGTCAGATCGGTCATCCAGCGAACGTCCTCGGCGAGCAGGACGTGCAACGTGCCACGCATCGGCCAGGTGCGTACGACGGCGCCTGAGTCCAGCGTCGCGTCGACATCGGCCAGCGAACGGGTGCCCGCACGCTTGGCCATGGCGATCCGCGCAGCGGGTAGGTCCTGAGCCTGCATGCACGTCATCCAGCGGACGACCGAGGTGACGTCGGGCATATCGGAGGCGACGAGTCGTTGGGCGACCAGCCGCATCCGGCCGACGTCAGCGAGAGAAGTCATAGCCCGAGGCTAGGTGCGCCGGCGGACAGATGCTGTCCGGTTTGGGCTCACCGCAGGTCGAGTCGCATGAGGACTCGCGGGAACCCGTTGATGACCGAGTCGGTCGGCCCTGCCATCGTGAACCCGGCGTGCTCGAACATGCTTCGCGTGCGGACGTACGCCATCGTCAGGTCGACGTGCTCGCCGTCGTTGTCGACGGGGTATGCCTCGGCTGCGGGAGCGCCGTGGTGGCGAGCGAACTCGACCGCGCCCTCGATCAGATGGTGAGCGAGTCCTTGCTTGCGGTGACCGGGTCGGACTCGGACGCACCACACAGACCACACGGCCTGGTCATCGATCCGGGGTATCTTCCTGCTGGTCGCGAACGCAGTCTCACTGCGAGGTGCGACTGCAGCCCATCCGACGACCTCGTCCCCGTCGTAGGCGAGGACGCCAGGCCCAGGCTCGATCCGGCACAGCCCTTCGACGTAGGTGCCACGAGCGGTCCCGGCAAGCTCGCGGTTCAGCCGCGATGGGATGCGGTGGCTGAGGCACCAGCAGACGTTGGCGTCGGGTCTCTTGGGACCCAGGACCGCTGCGACATCGACAAACGTGGTCGCGGGCCGGATCTCGATCGCCATGGTGCTGCGTGGTCAGAGACGGTCAGCGGTGCAGATGAACTCTTGCGCCTTGAGCCGCTCGACCAGCACGTCGCCGAGAGCGGTGGCGGGGGTGAGGACGCCGCCGGTGACGCCGGCAGGCAAGGGGCAGCGGTCGCGCTCGAGAGCGAGGCACAGCGCGCTCTCGCCGAGCATGACCGCAGTGGCCGCGTAGCCCGGATCTCCTTGCGCCGCAACGATGCTGCGGTAGTGCGAGCCGTCCGTCGTGATCGTTCGGACCTCCATCTTGAAGAAGCCCTCGGCTTGCGCCTTCGGGCTCGGCCCCTGACCAGGGGACGGCAGGACGCGGTTGGTCACCGGCCGCAGGAACGGCAGGTTGAGCGCGGCGAAGCCGGCTCCGAGGCCGCCGGCGATGGCGTACGCCTTGGCCCGGCCGGCCTTGCCGTCACCGGCGCGCATGACCTCGCGGTAGCGGAAGCCCTTGCCGTAGGCGTGCCCGAGGAGGGCGTTGCTGCGGCGGACGAGGCGGGTGTTGAACATCGCCATCACGAACGGCGTGGTCCACGACTTCACCTCGTCGCTGTAACGGACCGCAGCGGAGTCCTTCCACTCGCCCTTCGGCTCGGAGCCGCGGTCAGGGCTCAGCGCGAACTTGTCGACCGCGATCTTGCGAGCGGCCTTGTCGGCGCGGACCTCGTCGAGCTGCTGGACCGCCGAGGCGATGGTGCCGCCGCTGAAGCCGCCCTTGAGCGTGGCGTAGAGCGTGGTGTCGGTGAGCTCGCCGGCGCCGTCCGCCTGAGCCTTCTTGGCGACCAGCATCACCGCGAGGTCGGAGGGCACCGTGTCGAAGCCGCAGCTGTGCACGATGCGTGCGCCACTCGCCGCGGCGAGGTCCTGGGCCAGGTCGATCGACTTGCGGATGAACAGCACCTCGCCGGTGAGGTCGACGTAGTCGGTGCCGGCTCGCGCGCACGCCTCGACCAGGGGCAGGCCGTACGACGCGTAGGGGCCGACTGTGGTGATGACGACGTGCGCCCGCTCGGCCAGGGCGGCGAGGGAGGCCCCGTCGGAGGCGTCGGCGATCACGATCGGCCAGTCGGCCGCTCGTTCTCCCAGCTCGGCGCGGACCTGCTCGAGCTTGGCCTGCGTTCGGCCGGCGAGTCCGATGCGGGTGCCTTCCGGGGCGGCCTTGGCGAGGTGGCGGGCGGTGAGCTTGCCCACGAAGCCGGTGGCGCCGTACAGGACGACATCCAGGTCACGGGCGGGTCGGGCGGCGCTGGCTGGGCTCATGTACTCCAGAGTAGGGGTCCGTCGCTCTTGCGCCGCGCTGTCCGGCGCCCAAGGCTGAGGCCATGAGTGATGAGCGCACGATTGCAGTGGTCGGTGGCGGGCTTGCGGGCGCGAAGGCGGTCGAGGCCGTGCGCGACGAAGGCTTCGAGGGACGGCTCGTGCTGCTGACCGCGGAGCAGCGACTGCCGTACGAACGGCCGCCGTTGTCGAAGGGCTACCTGCAGACCGGTGAGGGCCTGGACGACGCGACGGTCCATCCCCAGTCCTGGTATGACGAGCACCAGGTCGACCTGCGGCTCGGCGCGACCGTGACCGAGCTCGACACCAAGGGCCATCAGGTCGTGCTCGACGGCGGCGAGACCATCGCGTACGATCTCGCGCTCGTCGCGACCGGCGCTGAGCCGCGACACCTGTCACTGCCCGGAGCCGACCTGGACGGCGTGCTCTACCTGCGCACGGTGGAGGACAGCGACAGGCTCCGCGCGGCGTTCACCGAGGGTGCGCGAGTGGTGATCGTGGGCGGTGGCTGGATCGGCCTGGAGACCGCCGCCGCTGCGCGCGAGGCAGGCGCCGAGGTCACGGTGCTGGAAACCCTGGAGCTGCCGTTGGTGCGCGTGCTCGGTCCGACGATCGCGCAGGTCTTCGCCGATCTGCATCGCGAGCACGGGGTGGACCTGCGCACCGGCGTCAGCGTCGAGGCGTTCGAGGGGGAGGGGCGAGTCAGTGGCGTACGCCTTGCGGACGGCACCGTGCTGCCCGCCGATGTGGTCGTCGTCGGGATCGGCGCAGTCCCCCGCGTCGGTCTGGCGGAGGCTGCCGGGATCGACGTCGACGACGGCATCATCACGGACGAGCACGGCCGGACCAGCGACCAGGACGTCTATGCCGTCGGTGACGTCGCCCGCTTTGCTCACCCGTCGTTCCCCGCCAGGATCCGGGTCGAGCACTGGGCCAACGCGCTGAACCACCCGGCTGCCGTCGCCGCGGCCATGCTCGGCAAGGACGCGGCGTACGACGACCTGCCCTACTTCTTCACCGATCAGTACGACCTCGGCATGGAGTACGTCGGACTCGCCTCTCCCGACGACGAGGTCGTGGTGCGCGGTGACCTGAAGGCTCGGGAGTTCATCGCGTTCTGGCTGCGTGACGGTCGGGTGCTGGCCGGAATGAACGTCAACGTCTGGGACGTGGTCGATGACGTGAAGGCGCTGATCCGCTCGGGCAAGGCGGTCGACCCGAAGCGACTCGCGGACCCGGCTGTGCCGCTGACGGATCTCCTGCAGTGACTCAGAGCTCGAGGCGGTAGGTCAGCAGGTGCACGCCCGCCACCGGTGACCAGTCGCGAGCGGGCGTGCGGGTGAACCCGAGTCGCTCATAGATCCGGTGCGCGGAACGCATGCTGGGCTGGGTCGACAAGACCAGGGCCGCCAGGTCGAGCTCGCGTGCACGAGCCAGGCAATGACGTACGAGCGCCTCGCCGACGCCTCGGCCGCGGGCGGCGGCATCGACGGTCAGCATCCGAAACTCGCCCTCGCGCTCCTTCGCGAGCTCGGCGAGCCGCGACCCGGGCGCCACGAAGGCCACTGATCCGAGGACGGCCTCCGACTCCGGGTCCTGGGCGACCCAGAGCTCTGCATCACGCGCGCGAACCGTGGCGTCAGTCAGGTGCGTGACGTAGGCGGCGTCGGCAGCGATGTGGCCGCCGTCCACGTAGGACTCGCCGGCGATCTGACCGGCGCGGTCGAGCGTCTCCTCATCCGCAAGGTCGGCGCGGCGAATCACGAAGCGAGCGGCACCCATGGGCGCCATTGTGGGTCACCCAGAGATGGGCGCCTTGCCCTGGGCTGCCGCGTCGAGCAGCAGCTGTGCGGCCACGGTCGCCCCGTCGGCGCGGACGGCCCCTGCCAAGACGCTTGCACGGCCTTGGGTCTCGGGTGTCAGGGCGGTCTGGAGTGCCTCGGACAGGGAGTCGACGGTCGGTGTCGGCTCGAGGTGAGCTGCGCCGATGCCGAGCTCGGCCACCCGGCGCGCCCAGGAGGGCTGATCCGCGATCCGGGGCACGACCACCTGGGGCACGCCGGCCCGGGCTGCCGTCGTGGTCGTACCCGCACCTCCGTGGTGCACGACGGCCGCGCATCGGCCGAACAGCGCCTGCTGGTTGACGTCGCCCACGACGAAGCAGTCGTCCGCATCGTCGGGCGGGGCCAGGTCCGCCCAGCCGCGGGCCAGGACGAGACTGCGACCCTGCGCTCGGCTGACCTTGACGGCCACGTCCGCAATGCCCTCCGGCGCGTAGGCCGCCATGCTGCCGAAGCCCACGTAGACCGGCGGTGCGCCCGAGTCCAGGAACGCCTCCAGCTCGTTCGGGAGTGGACGTTTGTCGGGCAGGATCCATGCTCCGGTCTGGATGAGCTCGAGGTCAGTCTTCCCCTGCGATGGCCACAGCGTCGCGTCCGCCGCCAGCCACGGGTGATCGGTGAAGACGTGGTCGCGGACGTTGTCCACCGGTGGCAGACCGAGCGCCTCCCGGTGGCTGTTGAGGGCTGGGCCGTACAGGTCGTTGACCCGCTCGGCGTCCTGCTTCCAGAGCACCCGGTTGTCGGTCTCGCCCTCCGGTGACGGCGTGCCCGGTCGTCGCCCCGGAGGGAAGTGCTGGGAGGGCAGGCCGAGGGTGTGGAAGCAGGCGAGCACGTAAGGAATTCCGACCTTCTCGGCCACATCGCGTACGCCGGCCGGCATCAGACCGGTGGCCAGGACGGCATCGCACTCCTCGGCGACCGGCATCAGCGTGGTGAACCGCGCTGCGACCAGCTCGGGCGCCAGCCGGAACGCGTCCTTGCCCGTCGGCGGCTTGGGGCCGGCGACGATCGAGTGCACCGTCGGGCCGAGCGGCACGTGAGGTACGCCCGCCCGCGCCAGCAAGGTCGCGAACTCCTCGTCCGGTGGCGCGGCCACCAGGGCCTCGGCGCCCAGCTCCTGCAACGCCGTCGCCAGTCCTGCAAGTGGCTCGACGTCCCCGCGTGAACCCCATGTCGACAACAAGATTCGCATGTCTTGAGCTCCCCATCTCTGCAGCCGCTCTGGCTCCGAGCCGCTGATTCTGGGGCACCACCGGGGTCTTGCCGCAAGCCCCCTGATGCGCTATATCTTGGTAGTGGCAGGGAGATTCATCTCCCTGCCTTTGCTATGTCGTCGGGCCGTCCACTCATCTGAGGGACGCGTCGAGTGGCCAGTCCTCAGCACCGGGACCGTCGTCAGTGCTGAGGAGTGCGTCGAGTGGTTGCTACTCAGAACGGTGGCGGGTCGGGTGGGCCCGGCTCGTGAGTGACCTCGACGATGAGTGGCCGCGGCTCGAACATCGTTGGTGCTGATAGCGATTGGCGCGCTTCTGGTGATGCATGACGGCGCTGCAGGATCGCGGCCATCACCGGCGTGACCGGTGGGATGTCCTGGTCGTGCTCTAGCAGGGCGTCCAACGCGGCCTCCATGCGTGAGCACTCGATCGCCTCGAGGTCGGCAACCTCGTGATGGTCCGCGGGACGGGTGGTGATCTGCTGTCCGCTCAGGGTGCTCCAGGTGACTGCGCCGTCGTCGTGCTGCTGCGAGGTCCACCAGCGCCGCGTCTTGGCGATGTGGTGCGCCCGATGTAGTGCGCGCAGGTTGGTGACATGCGTCGCGCCTTGCCCAGGAGACTCGGTATCCGGCCGCCAGCTGACGTTGTGGTCGATATCGCACTCCATCGCCGGGTGCTCGCATCCGGGTGCCCGGCACCGTTGGTCTCGCGCCTGCACGTGCTGGCGCATCGCGGCAGTGGGTCGGTAGGTGCTCGCCGCATCGATCACCGCGCCGGTCAAGGGATCGGTGACCAGTCTTCGCCAGATGCTGCCCTCGGCAAACGCCAGCTCGCGAACCTGATCGGCCGTGAGGAACCCGTGCCCAGGGACCTCGCCGATGCCCTGCCCAATGGCTGGTGAAACGGCCACGACTCGGCCCGACGATGGCTTCGGCGGCCGGACGCTGACAGCGCCGTGGTTGGTCGCCATCAGCGACGCCAGGTGCGCGATGACGTGGACGTGTGCCTGGGGCGCCTTGCCCAGGACTGCATCGCCCGCGACCTGCCCATGGACGAGCAGGTCGGTGGCGATGTCGGAGCGCAGCTGCGCCAGGGTGCGTGGGTCACCGGCGGCGCGGGCTGTGCGAGCCAGCGCCGTCACACGTTGCTGTGCGGCGTAGGTCCGCTCGGCCGAGGCGGTGATCTCCAGCTGCGCGACGCCGTGAGCGCCCGGACTGGTGCGCACGTCGCGCTGGTCGACGGCTTCCTTGCGCCGGCGTGCGGCCACCTCGGACGCGGACTCGGCCAACGTGATCTGTCTGCTGAGGCGACGCCGGAAAGTCTGATGAGACAACGGAGTTCGATCGTCACCGGCGACTGGCCGCAGCACGCGATCGATGACCTTGCTCGCGACAGGTGAGGGCAGGTGGCGTGTCTCCTTGAACAGGATGCTTGCGCGCCACCACGACAGCTCGCCCTCTGCCATGCGTCGTTGGAGTCCTTCAGTGCGATCGCCCACTGCACCGGCGAAGCCGATCCGCTCGCGACACTGGGTCAGAGGCAGACCGCTCAGCAGCTGCAGCTCGGTCGCCGCGGCGGTTCGTGCAAGGCCCAGCCGTGTGCGTCGTGTCGATCGCGACTCCTGCTGACCGAGGTCCAGCGACATGTCTGTCTCGACCCCTTCGAGCAGCAGACTGACGGCTTTGACCTCGACCGACTCGGCCCATGCCTGCAGACACCTGCTGGCCGCAACCACCTCAGCGGCGCGAGAGCGCACAGCCTCAGGATCATCAACGGGCGAGTGGTCACCGCCGCCGAGCGCGATCGTGCGCAACCACGTCGAGACGTGCGCAGGCAGGTGACTCGACGCGGGCATGGACGCGTCATCTTCAGCGGACGGCGTGTGGCCCATCGAATCACCTCCCGGATCGGATGTATGTTCGAAGCCTAGTGAGATGCCGTTGCCTGGTCAACAGTGAATTGCGAGCAATAGCAATGTGTTTGGGGATTCTTGGCCCCGCTCGAGTTGGGCCGGCGGTGCGCCCGCATCACTCTCGCACGGGCCACCGACAGGGCAGTGGCGGGCAGGTCACCGGCGGGCAGGTTACGGGCGGGCCATGAGTGCCTTGTCGACGCTCGGTATGCAGTCCATCTGCACCGGGCTCCGAACCGATTCTCTCGGCTCGGCCATTTCGGATCATCGATGGAAACAGCGAATTCTCAACGTTACGAGCGGAACTCACCGGCGAGTGTTGTCGACCGTCTGCGGCCCGCAGTCCGTCGCGGCACCATGCGAACCCAGTCCGACCTGCTCGAGCCATTCGCCGACGGTCTGGACTCGACGAACCTTGGGATGGAAGTAGAAGACGCTCTCGTGCTGGATCGGGCCGACCACGACAACGTGGTCGAGCGTGCCGACCTCGGCGCGTGCGAGCGCGGCGCCGAGCTCGACGAACATCCCTCGGCCATCATGCTGTGAAGCGATGACCAGGACTGCATCGGCCTTCAGGACGGCCGAGATCTCGTCCTGCGCCATCTGCGCCGAGCGGTCCGGCATCGACGCGAAGCTCTCGCTGAAGGACAGATCGGACGTCCAGTCCAACGTCAGCTCATGTCCCGCCGCAACCACCTCGGACTGGACCGCTCGGACCGTGGCCGCATCGGCGACCGGTCCGGCGACGTACACCTTCACGGGGTGGTGCTCCTTGTCCGGATGCCTGACGACATGATCATGGTGGCGGACACCGACATTCCGACCCGGTCCGGGGACGCTCAGGTTTGCGGGGCCGACTCCGAGCGGGTCGTTTGCCGCGGTGTCGTAGGGGAATGGTGCGTGTCCGGGTGTGGCCGTTCACCTCGCACGCGGCTCAGCGATGGTCACCGGATCCACCGAGGATCGCGCGGCGCTGGCGGTCGGCGAGCTTGTCGATGTTGCGTTGCGCGACGTCGTTCAGGGAGAGGTCGAGGAAGTTCGCCAGGACGGCGGTGTACCAAAGAACGTCGCCGAGCTCGGCGGCCATGTCATCGCGGTCGAGCAGGTCCAGGTCGCTGTTCTTGTCGCGCACCAGCTTCTTGACCTTCTCGGCGATCTCGCCTGCCTCCCCGACGAGCCCGAGAACGAGGTGCATGAACTCGTCCGGGGCGTCCTTGGCGCGGGCCGTGCGCAGCGCGGCATCTTGGTAGTCGTCGCAGTTCATCGCATCACCGTAGGGCTCTCCGAACCGGCGATCGGGCTCACGACGACGGCCGGCCGCCCCGCGTGAGCAAGGCGACCGGCAGTCGTACGGGCTGGGTTGATCTAGAGGAGCGACCACGCCTCGGTGAGCACGCCGCGCAGCTTCTGCTCGATCTCGTCAAACTCGGTCTGTCCCACGATCAGTGGGGGAGCGAGCTGGACGACGGGGTCGCCACGGTCGTCGGCGCGACAGTAGAGGCCGGCGTCGAACAGCGCCTTCGACAAGAAGCCGCGCAGCATCCGCTCGGACTCGTCCTCGTTGAAGGTCTCGCGGGTCTCCTTGTCCTTGACCAGCTCGATGCCGTAGAAGTAGCCCTCGCCGCGGACGTCACCGACGATCGGCAGGTCGTTCAGCTTCTCGAGCGTCGCGCGGAAGTTCGGAGCGTTGTCCTTCACATGCTGGTTGAGGCCCTCACGCTCGAAGATGTCGAGGTTGGCCATCGCGACAGCCGCCGAGACCGGGTGGCCGCCGAAGGTGTAGCCGTGCGGGAACGACGTCGTGCCGTGCTTGTACGGCTCGAACAGCCGGTCGCTGGCGATCATCGCGCCGATGGGGGAGTAGCCCGAGGTCAGACCCTTGGCGCAGGTGATGATGTCCGGCACGTAGCCGAAGTCGTCACAGGCGAACATCGAACCGATGCGGCCGAACGCGCAGATGACCTCATCGGAGACGAGCAGCACGTCGTACTCGTCGCAGATCTCGCGCACCCGCTCGAAGTAGCCGGGCGGGGGCGGGAAGCAGCCACCGGCGTTCTGCACGGGCTCGAGGAAGACGGCCGCCACGGTGTCCGGACCCTCGAACTCGATGGCCTCGGCAATGCGGTCCGCGGCCATCCGGCCGAAGGCCTTGGGGTCATCGCGCAGCGACTCATCGGCGCGGTAGATGTTGGTGTTGGGCACCTTGAACGCACCTGGCACCAGGGGCTCGAACATCTCCTTCAGCGGCGGGAGGCCGGTGATCGAGAGGGCACCCTGGGGCGTGCCGTGGTAGGCGATCGCTCGGCTGATCACCTTGTGCTTGCCTGGCTTGCCGGTGAGCTTGAAGTACTGCTTCGCCAGCTTCCAGGCCGACTCCACAGCCTCGCCGCCACCCGTGGTGAAGAAGACCCGGTTGAGGTCACCGGGGGCGTACGCCGCCAGTCGCTCGGCCAGGTCGATCGCCGACGGGTGCGCATAGGACCAGATCGGGAAGAACGCCAGCTCACGCGCCTGCTTGGCGGCCGCCTCGGCGAGCTCCTCGCGGCCGTGCCCGGCCTGGACGACGAAGAGACCGGACAGCCCGTCGAGGTACTTGTTGCCCTCGGCGTCCCAGATGTAGGCGCCCTCACCCTTGACGATGATCGGCATCTTGCCGCCCGCACCGCCCTCGGCCACGGGCTCGTAGACAGACTGGCGGCTGAAGTGACCCCACAGGTGGTCCCGCGCGGCGTCGTAGCGGTCGGTGCCGCGTGGCGTCGTGCCGGCGCCGGTCTGGGCAGTGGTGGTGTCGGGTGTCGTGGTCATCGTGTTCCCCAGTCGTAGCGTTGCTTGTTGAGCTTGAGGTAGGTGAAGGTCTCGGTCGTCATGACGCCTTTGACCTTGCGGATGCGGCGCTGCAGCACGTCGAGCAGGTGGCTGTCGTCCTCGCAGACCACCTCGACGAGCAGGTCGTAGCGTCCGGCCGTCGTGATGACGTAGGACACCTCGTCGAACTCGCTGATGTGGTCGGCGACCGGCCCGGTGTCGCCGGTGATGGTCAGGCCGATCAGGGCCTGGCGTTCGAAGCCGACCTGGGCCGGGTCGGTGACCGCGACGATCTGCACGACCTCCGACTCCAGCAACCGCTGGACCCGTTGGCGCACGGCGGCCTCGGACAGGCCGACCTCCCGCGCGATCGTGGCGTACGGCATGCGCCCGTCCTGCTGGAGCAGGTCGATGATGGCCTTGGACGTCTCGTCGAGCACGGGCCGCGGCTGGCTGCGGGTTTGCTCGGTCACAGGGCTAGTGTGGCGTGTGATCCGTGGCAAATCAAGTCTTTCTGTACGGATTCCGTCGCGCCTCGCCGGGACGATCTATGCTGACCGAGGCGATCGCGCAGAGCCGCGCGGACCCGCTTGGAGCCAACGAAAGGTGTCCCCGGATGGCACTCAGTGCCTTCGACCTCTACTCCGTCGGGATCGGTCCGTCCTCTTCGCACACCGTTGGCCCGATGCGTGCCGCCAAGCAGTTCGTGGACGGGCTCAAGGCCGACGGTGAGCTCGCCCGGGTGACCCGTGTGCACTCCGAGCTGTTCGGCTCCCTGGGTGCCACCGGTCACGGCCACGGCTCCGACAAGGCGATCATCCTCGGACTCGAGGGCGAGACACCCGAGGGCGTCGACACCGACACCGCGGACGACCGGGCCGCGCACGCTCGTACGACGCACCGTCTCCTGCTCGGCGGCGCGCACGAGGTCGCGTTCCACCCCGACGAGGACCTCGTCATGCACCGACGCAAGTCGCTGCCCGCCCACCCCAACGGCATGACGTTCCATGCGTACGACGGCTCTGGCGCCCTCGTGCGCGAGCACAGCTACTACTCGGTCGGCGGAGGGTTCGTCGTCGATGAGTCCGCGACCGGCGCCGACCGTGTGGTGCAGGACCACACTCCGCTCCCGATGCACTTCTCCACTGGCGCCGAGCTGCTCGAGATCTGCGAGCGAGAGCACATGTCAGTGAGCGAGGTGATGCTGACCAACGAGCGAGTCTGGCGCAGTGACAAAGAGATTCGTGAGGGCATGCTCCATCTCTGGTCCGTGATGGCCGAGTGCGTCCAGAATGGCTTCCGTCACCAGGGCACGCTGCCCGGCGGGCTCAAGGTCCCGCGTCGCGCACCCGGTCTGCATCGCGACCTGACGAGCGGCAAGCTCAAGGACGACCCGCTGAAGGTCATGGACTGGGTCAACCTCTATGCGCTCGCCGTCAACGAGGAGAACGCTTCCGGCGGCCGGGTCGTGACTGCGCCGACCAATGGCGCGGCAGGCATCATGCCGGCCGTCCTGCACTACTACGTCAACTTCGTCGAGGGTGCCGATGACGACGGCATCGTCCGGTTCCTGCTGACCGGTGCGGCCATCGGCATCCTGTTCAAGGAGAACGCGTCGATCTCCGGCGCCGAGGTCGGTTGCCAGGGAGAAGTCGGGTCCGCCTGCGCCATGGCGTCCGGTGCGCTGTGCGAGGTCATGGGTGGCTCGCCGACGCAGGTCGAGAACGCCGCCGAGATCGGGATCGAGCACAACCTCGGCCTGACCTGCGACCCGGTGGGCGGCCTCGTACAGATCCCGTGCATCGAGCGCAACGCCATCGCGAGCGTCAAGGCCATCAACGCAGCACGCTTGTCGCTCAACGGAACTGGCGCGCACACGGTCAGTCTCGACAAGGCCATCAAGACCATGCGCGACACCGGTCGCGACATGTCGATCAAGTACAAGGAGACCGCTCGAGGCGGTCTCGCTGTCAATGTCATCGAGTGCTGAGGAGCGCGCAGTGAGCAGTCCCCGCCAGCTGAAGAACTTCGTCGATGGCGCCTACGCCGCGCCGGAGACCGACGAGACGACCGATGTCGTCGACCCGTCCACGGCACAGGTGGTGGCCAAGGCGCCGGTGAGCACGCAGGCTGACGTGGATGCGGCGTACGCCTCCGCGGCCAAGGCGTTCGCCGAGTGGGGTCAGACCACGCCCGGGGAGCGACAGGAGGGGTTGCTGAAGTTCGCCGACGCGCTCGAGAAGCGCTCGGACGACCTCATCAAGCTGGAGGCCGAGAACACCGGCAAGCCGCACGCTCTCACGGCCTCTGAAGAGGTGCCGGTGATGATTGACCAGCTGCGCTTCTTTGCAGGCGCCGCAAGGGTTCTTGAGGGTCGGGCGTCGGCGGAGTACATGAAGGGCCACACCTCCTGGATCCGGCGTGAGCCGATCGGGGTCATCGGCCAAGTCACGCCGTGGAACTACCCGATGATGATGGCGATGTGGAAGATCGCCCCGGCGCTGGCCGCGGGCAACTCCGTCGTCCTCAAGCCCTCGGACACCACGCCCGAGACCACCCTGCTGATGGCGGAGATCGCGTCGGAGTTCCTCCCGGCGGGCACGTTCAACGTCGTCACGGGTGACCGCGACACCGGTCGCATGGTCGTCGAGCACAAGACGCCGGCGATGGTCGCGATCACGGGCTCGGTCCGTGCTGGCATGCAGGTCGCCGAGGCGGCCGCCAAGGACGTCAAGCGGGTCCACCTCGAGCTAGGCGGCAAGGCTCCGGTCATCGTCTTCGACGACGCCGACATCGAGGCTGCCATCGAGGGCATCGCGATCGCCGGCTACTTCAACGCGGGTCAGGACTGCACAGCGGCGACGCGCGTGCTCGCGGCGCCGGGCATCCACGACGACTTCGTTGCCGCCCTCGCGGAGTACGCCAAGAAGGAGGCGAAGGTCGGCATGCCTGATGACGACGACGCGCTCTTCGGCCCGGTCAACAACGAGAACCAGCTCGCGCATGTCACTGGCTTCATCGACCGGTTGCCTTCGCACGCAACGGTTTCGGCCGGCGGCAACCGGGTGACGTCACTCGGTGACGGATTCTTCTTTGAGCCGACTGTGGTGTCGGGGCTCCAGCAGGACGATGAGGCTGTCCAGGACGAGATCTTCGGCCCGGTTATCACCGTGCAGAAGTTCGACGACGAGGCCAAGGCCATCGCGTGGGCCAACGGTGTGGAGTACGGCCTCGCGTCCTCGGTCTGGACCAAGGACTTCGGCCGCGCGATGCGGGTGTCCAAGGCGCTGGACTTCGGCTGCGTCTGGATCAACACGCACATCCCGCTGGTCGCCGAGATGCCGCACGGTGGCTTCAAGCACAGTGGCTACGGCAAGGACCTGTCGATGTACGGGTTCGAGGACTACACGCGCATCAAGCATGTGATGGCCAACATCGAGAGCTGACACACGCGTACCGGCAGAAGGTTCGAGCGTCATGGCGCTCGAACCTTCTGCCGTTTGATTGCTGCTGTCAGGCGGACAGGCCCTCGAACAGCACGTCCCAGGTCGTGACGTTGACGATCCCGGTGACCGGACGCTGGAACGCCGACTGATAGGCCCGGACCGCCTTGAGCGTCTTGGGGCCGAACGAGCCGTCCACCGTCACGCCGAAGATCGTGCCGTACTGATTCGCGAGCCGGAGCTGCGCGGCCCTCACGGCGTTGCCCGTCGAGCCGTAGCGGATCGCATTGCGCTCGAAGAGCCGGATCCAGTCGGCGTTGGTGCGCATGGAACCGGTGTTGGCCAGGCGCTCGGCCTTCTGGAACGTACGGACCGCGGTCTGGGTGCGGTAGCCGTACTGCCCGTCGACCGCCAGGGATGGGACGTACCGGCGAAGCAGGTACTGCAGTTGGCTGACCTGACGGTTAGCGGCGTTGACGTCTCGCGATCCCAGACCGAGCGGGTATCCGGTCGACAACGCTGCGGACGTGAGGCTGTGCTGTCCGCTTGTCGTGGCTGCATCTGCTGAGCCGGGCACGGCCGCCGTCAATCCTGCTGCCGCCGCTACGAGAGCGGTGCCAAGGACGATGATCTTACGTGCGTGGTGACGAAGGTGGTCGTTTGTACGCATGGTGATGCCTTCCCCTGTCGATGCCGCAAACCCCCTGTCTGCGGCAAGTCGGGCGCCCCGAGGAGCGTCCTTGCCGACCAAGACGCCTGACACCAGGGAAGGTTGCACGAGCGCCTGAAAGTATTCGTTCATGGTGCAGCGCGTAATCATCGTCGGGATCGGCACGGAGAGCTCAGGGTTCGCGCCGCATCGGACCACGTTGGCGGACTTCGATGTACGCCGCGGGGCGCGCATCATGGAGCGGTATCCCTTCCTGGGTGAGTCGGATGCACTGCCCGATCGGCCCGAGGTCGTCTTCGTTCCCGGCGTGGTCGCGCGCGCCCTTCCGGGCGGTCCTGTGGACCGCGCGGCGTACGACACGCTCGTGACCGAGGTGTGCGACGCCGTGGCCGCTGGTGGTCCGTGGGACGGAGTGCTCCTCGACATCCACGGCGCGATGCTCGTTGAGGGTCTGGACGACGTGGAGGCTGATCTCGCCGGCCGGGTGCGAGCGGTCGCCGGCCCCGATGTGCTGGTCGCCGCTGCCATGGATCTGCACGGGCAGATGTCACGCGAGCTCGTCGAGCTGGTCGACCTGCCGACGTGCTACCGGACAGCACCTCATGAGGACGAGGAGCAGACCCGGGAACGCGCGGCGACGCTGCTCGCGCACTGCCTTGCCGATGGCGTACGCCCGGTGCGGGCCTGGAGTCGGGTCCCGGTCGCGCTACCGGGAGAGAAGACCTCGACGAGGGACGAGCCGGCGCGGTCGATCTATGCGTCGCTGGCCGACGAGCGCCGCCCGCCGGGCGTCTCGGAGACAGCGCTCTGGGTCGGCTACGCATGGGCGGACGAACCTCGCACGGCAGCGGCAGTCGTGTCCTGCGGCATGGACGAGTCGGCCGTGCGCGCCGAGGCGGGACGGGTCGCAGGCGAATGGTTCGCGGCCCGGCATGACTTCGAGTTCTGTTGCGAGACAGGCGACTTGCAGTGGGCAGTCGCCAAGGCACTCGACTCGGGTCAGCGACCGTTCTTCGTCTCCGACAGCGGTGACAACCCGACCGCGGGTGGTTCTGGTGACGTGGCGACGACGCTGAGCGCCCTCCTGGACGTGACCGATCTGGTGAGCGGCCGGCGTACGGCCGTCTGGTCTGCGCTGGTGGACCCAGCGGGAGTGGCCGCTGCACAGGTGGCCGGGGTCGGTGGGCCGTTCGACACAGAGGTCGGTGGCTCCTTCGGCTGGCCGTCGCGCGTACGACTGGTCGGCACCGTGACGCAGGTCGTCGACGAGGCGGCAGTCGTTGCCGTGGGAGGGCTACAGGTTGTCCTCAGCAGCCGCCGGCGACCGTTCCACTCGAGTGCCGACTACGTCGCGGTCGGCATCGACGTTGACTCAATCGACTTGGTAGTCAACAAGATTGGCTACCTCGAGCCAGACCTTCACCAGCGCGCTGCCGGATGGGTGATGGCTCTGACGGACGGTCCGGTCGACCAGCGGATCGAGCATCTGCGGTTCGACCGCGTCGAGACGCCGCTCTTCCCGATGACTGATGTGCCGGCCGACTGGTCGCCGGACGTCGAGGTCTTCCGCAGCTAGGCGGGAGCCAGGCTGTCGACCAGCTCGCGGAGCCGCGCCACGCGGCCCGCGTCGACGGACGTACGCCAGCTGCCGTCCGGGCGGACGCCCCTCCCGAGGTGCACCGCTCGTACGCCGGCACGGGCTAGGTCAGGCAAGTGGTGGCTGCGGAGGCCACCGCCGACGAGCACAGCGCCGCTGGGGGGCGCCGCCGGGTCAGCGAGGAGGTCATGCAGACGCGGTAGGCCTGACTCCACCCCATCGGGATGTCCTGCCGTCAGTACGACGTCGCAGCCGGGCAGGTCGAGGACCGCTCGCATCGACTCCGCGAGCGCGGGGCTCGTGTCGATCGCCCGGTGAAAGGTGAACGCCAGACCGTCGAGCGCGTCGAGCACCGGAGCCAGTCGGTCGACGTCCGGGCTGCCGTCAGCGCGAGTCGCCCCGACGACGTATCCATCGGCCAGAACGCCCCGCAACGCCGCCACATCGCGCGCAAGGCGCATCGCGTCGTCAGCAGTGATGCAGTGCGACTCCGTCCGACGCACCATGACCCGGACCGGGATGTCGACAGCAGCGACAACGTCGGCAGCGATCGCCGTATCCGGTGTCATACCACCGAGATCCGGCGCCGCCACGAGCTCGAGTCGATCAGCGCCACCCGCTGCTGCTGCGGTCGCGTCGGACACGTCGGTGACGATGACCTCCAGCAGCACGCGGCTCCGATCTCAGTGGTGAGATCCAGACTGTACAGAGCCGTCCGCGTTCAGCAGCAGTCGTCCGTTCGGCCGACCGTGGGTCTGCAGCATCGCGGCGAGCGAGTTCGCGCGCTGGTCGAACGAGCCGTCGCCGACGCGCCCGGTCTTCCAGTTGTCCTCGATGAAACGCAGGATCGAGGTCTGCTCCATCGGGGTGTGGCTGACCGTGTTGGGCTTGGTGAACGGCGAGATGACCAGCAGCGGAGTCCGCGGGCCGGGGCCACAACGGTCCTGGTAACCACCGAAGTTCACGGACGCGGCCTTGCAGGCAGCCCCGTCGTTGGTGCTTGACGTGGAACCCGTGCGGACGGGAGAGGAGGTGTGGTCGTACCAGCCGTCGGAGTCGTCGTACGCCACCACGATCGCGGTGTCCTTCCAGTACTTCGACTTCTGGATGGCGTTGATCTGCTCGACCAGGAAGTGCTGCTCGTCGATCGGGTCCGAGTAGGCCGCGTGGCCGTCCTGGTACTCGCCGGCCTTCAGGTAGCTGACGGCAGGCAGGTTGCCAGCCTTGAGCGCCCGGGAGAAGTCGGTGAGGTCGTAGTTGTGGTTCGCCTGGTCGGTGCGCCCGATGGCCCACGTGGAGCTCGGCGGCAGGTGGTGCGGGTTGGCCGTCGACTCGTAGTAGGCGAACGGGTTGTGGTGCGGGCTGTAGTCCACGACCGAGGCACCGCCGACGTTGGTGTGCGCAGCCCCGCAGACGGCGTACGTCGTGCCGTTACCGGCCTTCGTGGTCGGGGCGAAGCCACCCTGGAACCAGCCCCAGGTCACACCCTTGGCGTTGAGCAGGTCGCCGACGTTCTTGCCGCTCAGGGTGGCGAGGTTGTTGGTCGAGGTGTGGTTCTTGTCCGAGCAGTCGTCGTACGCCGGGTCCGGGTCGTTGATGACCGTCCCGACTCCCGACGCGTCGGGATCGACGACGGCGTACGGGTCGGTGGTGGGCTTGTGCGTCACCGGGTCGACCGCGGTCGCGGCGTGGGTCTGGCCGGAGATGAGGTTGAGCGCTCCGGGCGTCGAGGGGCCGTAGGTGGAGGAGTAGGCGTTGTCGCTCATGGCGTAGTGCTGGGCGTAGTTCCACATGCCCGTCACCGTGTTGCCGTCGTAGTAGCCCATCGTGAGGCCGGGCGCGCCGTAGAGGCCGGTGCACGTGTCGACGCTGGTCTGCTGGACGTACTGGTCGTTGGCGCCCTTGTTCGCTGCCTTCTGCTCGGGCAGATAGCTGTGGTTCTGGTCGCAGGTCATGGCCTGGTTCGAGCTGAGCCGGAACGGCTGGTAGAGGTTGGGATTCTTGCCGTTGACCAGGCCGGCATTGGTGACCGTGTCGGCCCTCGGGGTGTGGCGTGCGGGCGTGAACTTCGTGCCGTCGGTGTTGGCGGCCTTCGGATAGGTCGCGAAGTAGTGGTCGAACGACACGTTCTCCTGGAACAGCACGACGACGTGCTTGATCGGTCCGGCGCCCGGATGCCCGGGATGGCCCTGCGAGTCGTACGCCGCAAGGCTGGCCTGGCCGGTCGCGGACGCCTGAGCGCCTGCGGCGTACCAGGCGCCGGCACCGAGGCAGAGTGCCGCTGCGGCAGCCGCGGTGATGCGGGTCTTGCGTTGCATGCCCATGTTTCGTCCTCAGGTTGAGTGGGTGTGATCAGGTCAGGAGCGCGCGGGCGAAGTAGTCGTTCGCGTCGCGCACACCGGGGAGGGTGAAGAAGTAGCCGCCGCCGACCGGCGAGATGTAGTCGGTGAGCGGTTCGTCGGCAAGCCGCCGTTGGACGGTCGCGAACTGTCGCTCGATGTCGCGCTGGAAGCAGGTGAACAGCAAGCCCATGTCGAGGTTGCCGTTGCTGTCGACGCCGGAGTCGTAGCTGTAGGCGCGCCGTAGGAGCTGGCTCGAGCTGCTTTGCGGCGTACGGGGATTCGCCAGTCGGATGTGGCTGTCGAGCGGGATGGTCGAGCCTTTGGGATCGTCGGCGTAGTTGGGGGTGTCGAGCTCCTTGGTGCCGGTGAGCGGAGCCCCGGAGTCCTTGCGACGTCCGAACATCCGCTCCTGCTCGCTGATCGTCACCCGGTCCCAGAACTCCACGAGCATCCGGATCACCCGCACGACCTGGTACGTGCCGCCGACCGTCCAGGGCGGCTCGCCACCACCGCCAGGCAGCCAGACCAACGAGTCCCGTTGCGCTGCAGGGATGCTCGCGGTCCCGTCCTTGAACCCGAAGTGGTTGCGCGGGCTTCCGGAGGGCCGTGGCGGTGGGGAGAAACCTTCCATCCGCCAGCGCACCTGCAGGCCTCCGCGGGTCGTGCGCAGCAGGGTGCGGACGGCGTTCAGGACCGTGTCCCGTTCCGGTGCCACGAGCTGGAGCATCAGATCTCCGTGGCACAGGTCAGGTTGCAAGGCGTCGTTCGGGAACGTGTCCATTGCCTTCAGCCGCAACGGCTTTCGGCTGCCCAGACCAAAGCGGCCGTCGAACGCAGAGGCGCCGATGCCTACTGTCACGGTCAGGCTGCCAGCGGGCGCATCAGGACCGAGCACTCCCGTATCGGGCGACGGGGCAGTAATGCCTGTCGGAACGGACGGCCCGCCTGTGGTGAGGGCGCGCGCGTGGGTGGTGAGCATCTGCATGACCTCGACGAGCTCGGCCCTGCTGCGCGCTGTGAAGTCGCAGGAGAGGAAGGCTGAGCAGTGGCCGGGCTCCTGGAGGACGCCGGACTGATGGATCCCGTGGAACGCCGGCGCGGTCGGGGTCGTGGCCGCCGTGGCTGAGCGCGCGATGGCCACTCCGCCGGCTGCGACCGCACCGGTCTGCAGGAGACGACGTCTGGACAGATCGGTCATGTCTCAGACCCTCCGCGGCTCGAGGATGGTTGCGACCGGGGCGAGCAGCTCGGTCAGTTCGGCGAAGTCACCGTTGATGCGCTCACGCTGGGGCCGGGTGAGCCGGCCGAGACTGGGGTACCGCCCGCCCCGCAGGAGTGCCCGCAGGTCCTTCTGAGCCCGGACGATGCGGGCGGAGACCAGCGATGTGCTCGGGTAGCGCGGACGAAGCAGTCCGTCGAGCTGGCCCAGGACGAGCTGGGTGCCGGTCAGATTGGCGTCCGCCGTGGCGAGGGAGGACCCGCTGCCCAGGTCGGAGGAGCCGGTGAGCTCGACCTGCAGGGTGTTCTCGGTGATCTCGTGCGCACGGATCACGGTCTCGTGCGGGTCGATCTGAGCCGTTCCGAAGGACGAAGAGAGTGTCGTCACGTCGCCGAGGAGGCGATGGCTGAACGGGCCGATGGAGGGCATTGCCCCGTTGTGCCAGAGCAGCTGCTCGATCCGGTGGAAGCCGGTGAAGTCGGGGTCGGAGATGCCCTGTGGAAGGCCGTCCGGTCGTCCGTTGATTGCGCCGTCCGCGTCCCCAAAGGCGCCGTACGCAGCGCCGAGGCTCTCGTACGCAAGGTGAGCTGTCAGCCAATCACGTTGCGCTGCAGCGCGATTGCCGGTGGTGATGTCGTGATCCAGGGTGCGCGTCTGCCCTACAAGGGTTCGCAGGCGCCCGGCAACGATGTCGTGGTAGCGCTTGGTCGGTGCAATGAGGTCCGTCTGGGTGACTGCGGCCACTGCAGGCGAACCAGCTGCTGTGCCCGTGACAGTGGTTGGGGGTCCGCGGACCGGGTCCGCGTCCTCCATGGAGCAGACCACCGTGTAGCTGCCCGATCCGAGCGCGACGCTCATGTCGCCCTCGGCTCCGGGCCCCAGAGGATCGAGCACCGCGACGACCTGATCGGTTCGTGCGCGGGTGAGATACACCTCGCCCGCGCGGGTGTCCGTGTTGCGGACGTGCAGCAAGGTCGGGCCGGCTTGGCTCGGTGACCAGCCCTCGCCGCAGTGGCTGAGGGAGACCTGAACCGTCCGCGAGGACGACGAGCGGCGGCCCGCGCTGACGTGAGTCGACCGAGCGGACGAGGTGCCCGAGGAGCACCCGGTCAGCAGCAGGACAACGCCTGCGAGTACGGCAACGAGACGACTCACACCCTGAAACATAGCCACGCTGTGCATGGCCGGATGGATTGCCGACCGGCTGTTCACCCAAACGTCGGACGCCAGTCATCCGGGCGCCGGCGAGGTCGCAGGCTTCGTCCAGGTCGCTGCCAGGAACGGTGTCGTCCGGACCGGCGTCAGGGCCGTGAGAGCAGGTGAGACGCTGTGCCCATGGGTGAGACAAAGACGTCGGTCCTGGAGCGCGTCAAGAAGCAGCTGTTCATTGCCGGCGAGTGGCGAGATGCCGAAGGTGGAGCCACGCTCGAGGTGGACAACCCGGCAACGGGCGAGGCGCTGACGCACGTCGCCGATGGCTCGGTCAAGGACGGCGACGCCGCCTTGGCTGCCGCGGCCGCAGCGCAGGCGGACTGGGCCAAGACCCCGCCGCGCGACCGGGGAGAGCTGCTGCGGTCGGCGTACGAAATGCTCGTGGAGCGCACCGAGGACCTCGCGACCCTGATGACGCTGGAGATGGGCAAGCCGCTCGCCGAGTCGCGGGGTGAGGTGGCGTACGGCAGCGAGTTCTTCCGCTGGTTCTCCGAGGAGGCCGTGCGGATCTCCGGCCGCTGGTCGACCGCGCCCAACGGCGCCACGCGCCTGGTGACGATGAAGCAGCCGGTCGGTCCGACGCTGATGATCACGCCGTGGAACTTCCCGCTGGCAATGGGCACCCGCAAGATCGGTCCGGCGATTGCCGCGGGCTGCACGATGGTCGTCAAGCCGGCCGCCGAGACGCCGCTGACGATGCTGCTGCTCGCCCAGATCCTCGAAGAGGTCGGCTTGCCCAAGGGTGTGCTCAACGTCATCACGACCTCCACGTCCGGACAGGTCATGGAGCCGCTCATCCGCGACCCGCGATCCCGCAAGCTCACCTTCACCGGCTCGACGCCGATCGGTCAGAAGCTCATCGAGCAGTCCGCTGAGCAGCTGCTGCGCGTCTCGATGGAGCTCGGCGGCAACGCCCCGTTCCTGGTGTTCGAGGACGCCGACCTCGACGCCGCGGTCGAGGGCGCGATGCTCGCCAAGATGCGCAACATCGGCGAGGCGTGCACCGCCGCCAACCGGTTCCTCGTGCACGCCGACGTGGCGGACGAGTTCTCGCGCCGGCTCGCCGAGCGGATGGGTGCGCTGACCGTCGGCGACGGCATGGACGACGACACCAAGGTCGGGCCGCTCATCAACGCCAAGGCGGTCGACAAGGTGAAGGCCCTGGTCGAGGACGCGAAGGGTCGCGGCGCTCGCGTCGTGACCGGTGGCGAGACCGTCGGAGATCGCGGATTCTTTTACGCACCAACGGTTCTCACTGATGTCACCGGCGAGGCTGACATGGCTCGCGAGGAGATCTTCGGACCCGTCGCAGGCATCCAGACCTTCACCGATGAGGCGGACGCGATCGAGCGGGCCAACTCCACGGAGTACGGCCTTGTCGCCTACTTCTTCACCAAGGACTTCTCGCGTGCCATCCGGGTCAGTGAGGCGCTCGAGTACGGCATGGTCGGCGTCAACCAGGGCATCGTCTCCAACCCGGCGGCGCCGTTCGGCGGGGTCAAGGCGTCCGGCTTCGGTCGTGAGGGCGGTTTCGAGGGCATCGATGAGTACCTCGAGACCAAGTACGTCGGACTCGCGTTGTGACCGGCGTGCATCGGCGCCCTGTGGATAACTGAGACGCGACTTCTCCCGCTCGCCCTAGCGTCTGGCGAGTGGGAAGGAGTCGAGGATGAGGTACTACGTCAGGGCGTCCGAGCTCAGGGGCGACGGCACGGCCGTCGGGTCGTCCGCCACTGGTCTGGCCAGCACACCAGGTGATCTGTCACGAGCCCTGCGCGCGATCGGGGCGGCCACCGGGTGCCCCCAGCTCTCCGGTCTGACCGAGAGCCTGGCGCGCGGCTGGGGTCGGTCGGCCGCAGGGCTGGAGGCCGAGGCACGAGCACTGAGCCGTGGGCTGGGCGCCACGGGGACGGCGTACGACGACGCGGAGTCCGTGCTGGGTGTGGCCCCGGAGGGCACGCCGTGAGCCGGCCGCCGGGATCGCCGGACGACCTGTTCGCACAGACGCGCGCCATCCGCCGGCAGACCAGTGCGATGCGCTCGCACGCCCGCACGGTGTCCACCACCGTCGGCGGACACGTCAGCACCTGGCAGGGGACCGGCTCGATCGCGTACGCCGGGCGGGCCGGCCAGCACCGTCGTACGGCCACGGCAGGCGCCGGTTCGCTGGACTCGGCCTGCGGGAGCATCGATCGGTTCGCTCGCGACCTGAGCCGGCTGCAGTCACAGGCGAGTCGGATCCTGAGCAAGCGAGACGGCCTTGAGAAGGACCTGCGGCTGATGCTGCGTGACGGGCGCGAGGGCGCCGCCATCAGCGCGGTTGACCGGTCCTCCCTCGCGCGGGAGATCGCCGGCCAGCACCGGCTCATCGGCCAGCAGAACGCCGCACTCGGGCGGGTGATGACCGAGTACCACCGAATTCGAGCCGCGCTCTACCGCGAGATCGCCACGACGCTCCCGCCCCACGTGCGGATCGCCTTCAGGGAGTCGCCGGACTACAAGCAGGTGATGCACCTGAGCAAGGCGGCGACGACTGCGCCCGCGGCAGCGACGTACCTCTACCAGCTGCGCCAGGCGCAGAAGGGGATGAAGACACAGACGCCCGAACAGATCGTCCAGCGGGTGCGGGCTGCGGCATTCAACCTGCAGAAGGTGAAGGAAGGCTCCCTCCTCACCGCGCGACGGCTGCCGGGGACCAAGCGGTTCTGGGTCACGGCTCTCGGCAAGGAGATCTCCAAGAAGGCGACACCCGTCGGGATCGCGCTGACGATCTACGACGCCAGCCACGACCTCAAGGACGGAGGCGGTCACGACGGGTTCCGCGGCGGTGCGACGAAGGCGTTCGCCGGAGGAGCCATCGTCGGAGCGGCGTTGTTGCCGACCGAGATCGGCGCGCCGGCCGGCGCCTACCTCATCGGTGCCTACGCGACGTGGACCCTCGGGAGCTATGCGTACGACAACCGCGACGCGATTGTGCGTACCCTGCGGCCCAAGGGCATGGGGTTACTCACGCGCGGCGCTCTTGAGCTGCTGGAGTCGGGCACGCCGACCGCGTCATGCAGCGCGTCGGACACCCAGCAGTCGGCGTCCCGGCTGTCCGCGGTCTATGGCCATCAGAAAGACACCAACCTGACCAGCGCCGGGATCGACGGTCAGCGCTCTCATCTCGACCCGACCGGCGGCCGGCACGACACCGGACCGACCTCGGCAGGGATCGACCCACAGCGGCCGCATCTGGTGGATCGCCCGATCAAGGGGGTCGCATGACTGCCGTCGAGCCGCTCGCCCTCAGTCACCGCGACGCGGAGCCGGCTGACGCACGGGAGCCGGTCTGGCTGGCCCGTCTCACCGACGAAGAGCTCGTGCTGCTGGGTGCCGAGCACCCGATCGTCGTGCTCCCGCACTACGAAGAGCTCCCGCCCGCGTCTCAGGACGTCGCCGTACGCACCGCTCATCGCTCCCTGCTCGCACGGGGAGTCGAGGTCGCGGACGACGGTCGGGCACTGCGCGTCCCGCAGGAGGTCAGCGACCTGCTCGACGTCCGCGGCGGGGCTGAGTGGGTCCTCGTCGTACGTCGGCGCGTCACGGTCCGCGACGACAGCTGGCCAAGCGGGGACGGCGGGCCAGGCGGAGCCGCGCCCACGCGCGAGGTCGAGACGCAGCTCTACGGGCACCTCGTCGATGACTTCGTGCTGCTCGAGGAGGTCGATGCAACCGGGCAGCACGAGTTCCACGCACTGGACGTGCCGGCTCTCGATGACGTGCTGAGGGGTCATCTTGAGCATCCCGACGTCGTCGACGGCGTGGGCTCGACGATCACGCTGGACCTCGAAGGCATCGCCCACGGCGAGGGTGACGTGCACCTCGAGCAGCTCGGACGGGTGACCGTGCAGGTCGATGCGACCCTGTGGCGTCGCGGGCCACAACCTGCGCCGGTGCTGCTCGGCCTGATGCTCGGTCCGGACGGCTGCTGGGCGTCGCGGGCGGTCTACGGCGCCAAGGGTCCGGTCGTCCTCGAACCCGTGCCGGTGAGCGCCCTGGGAGAGCTCGTGACCAGCCTCCTCGGTGCCCGCGGCTGACCGACTCGGACGCCGGCCGCCACAATGTCGAGGTGACCTCACCTCGCACAGTCGCCCTCCTCGGCTCGACCGGGTCCATCGGGACCCAGGCCATTCAGATCGCTCGCGCCAACCCGGAGCGCTTCCGCATCACGGCGCTGTCGGCCGGCGGACGCGACCTGCGCCTCGTCGCCCAGCAGGCGGTCGAGCTGCGGGTCGAGGCGGTCGGCATTGCGTCGGGCGATCCCGCTCAGCTGCGCACCCACCTGGGTGACGCGGCCCGCGAGGCCGGGCACCAGTCGTACGCGCCGGAGATCCTGGCCGGGGACGACGCATCCAGCACGATCGCGGCCGGGGGAGCCGACGTCGTCCTCAACGGCATCACCGGATCAATCGGGCTGCGGCCGACGATCGCTGCGCTCCAGGCGGGCTCGACGCTGGCGCTTGCCAACAAGGAGTCGCTCATCGTGGGCGGACCGGTGGTCAAGTCGCTGGCCCGGCCGGACCAGATCGTCCCTGTCGACAGCGAGCACAGTGCGATCGCGCAGAGTCTGCGGGCCGGCCGGAAGGACGAGGTACGCCGCCTGGTGCTGACCGCCAGCGGCGGGCCGTTCCGGGGACGCGTCGAGGACGACCTCAAGAAGGTCACCCCGCAGGAAGCGCTCGCGCACCCCAACTTCGCGATGGGCAAGGTGATCACCACCAACTCGGCCACCCTGGTCAACAAGGGCCTGGAGGTGATCGAGGCGCATCTGCTCTTCGACGTGCCGTTCGACGCGATTGACGTGGTCGTGCACCCGCAGCAGTACATCCACTCGATGGTCGAGTTCGTCGACGGCGCGGTGGTGGCCCAGATCGGCTTGCCGACCATGCTCGTACCGATCGCTCTCGGTATGGGCTGGCCCGACAGGGTGCCCGACGCGGAGACGCCCATCGACTGGACGAAGGCCTCGGACTGGCGGTTCGAGCCGCTTGACGACGACGCGTTCCCAGCAGTCGCCCTCGCGCGTCAGGTCGGGACTGCGGGCTCGACCTACCCGGCCGTCTACAACGCGGCCAACGAGGAGTGCGTCGAGGCTTTTCACACGGGCCGCATCACGTTCGTCGACATCGTCCAGACCGTTGCGCGCGTCGTACAGGACCACAGCGCCGAGTCCGGTCAGCTGTCCGTCGAGCAGGTGCTGGCGGCCGAGGAGTGGGCCAGGGGGCGGGCTCACGAGGTCCTTGAGCAGAGGTGAGTCGCCCCGGGCATTCGGCCTGAGCGCGAGGACATGAGAATCTAGAAGACGTGATGTTTCTCCTCGGGGTTCTGCTCGTCCTGATCGGTGTGGCGCTGTCCATCGCGCTGCACGAGATCGGGCACCTGGTGCCGGCCAAGAAGTTCGGCGTCAAGGTGACTCAGTACATGGTCGGCTTCGGGCCTACCGTCTGGTCTCGCCATCGCGGCGACACCGAGTACGGCGTCAAGGCGATCCCGCTCGGTGGCTACATCCGGATGATCGGGATGCTGCCGCCTCGCAAGCAGGACGCGCCCGGCACGTTGCGTGCCTCCTCGACCGGCCGCATGAGCCAGATGGCCGACGCCGCCCGCGAGGACTCCTTCGACCAGATCAAGCCGGGCGACGAGGACCGCGTCTTCTACAAGCTGCCGGTGCACCAGAAGGTCATCATCATGCTCGGCGGTCCGTTCATGAACCTCGTGATCGCCGCGGTCGTGCTCGTGATCATCGCCTGCGGTGTCGGCCTGCCCAAGCAGACCAGCGCGAGCATCGCCAGCGTCAACGAGTGTCTGCCGATCAAGGTCGTCAACAGTCAGAAGGCGACCTGCACCGAGGCCGACCGCTCGCCCGCCTGGAAGTCCGGGATGAAGCCGGGCGACGTCGTCGTCTCGGTCGCCGGCAAGCCGGTCACCACGACGCTCGAGACGACCCAGGAGATCCGCCGGTACGCCGACCGTGCGATCCCGGTCGTCGTCAAGCGTGGCGATCAGCAGCTCACGCTGACGGTGACGCCGGCCAAGCGCACCATGGCCAAGGTCGACAAGGACGGTCAGGAAGTCCTGACCATGAGCGGCGACACGGTGACCGAGGACGTCGGTGTCATCGGCACGTCGATCGGCGGCACCTACGTCAACCACCGCGCGCCCCTGACCGAGGCGCCCAGCATCCTCGGCGAGGGCCTGCAGCGCACCTCGGCGGTCTTCCTGCGCATTCCGCAGAAGATGGTCGGGGTCTTCAACGCCGCGTTCGGTGACGGCCAGCGCGACACCAACGGCCCGATCTCGGTCGTCGGCGTGGGTCGGGTCGCCGGCGAGGCCGCCGACACCCAGAACGTCGGACTGGGCGACAAGCTGGTCTTCCTGCTGAGCCTGATCGCCTCCCTCAACCTCGCGCTCTTCGTCTTCAACCTGATCCCGCTGCTGCCCCTGGACGGCGGTCACGTCGCCGGTGCGCTGTGGGAGGGCGTCAAGCGCGGCATCGCGCGCGTCCGCGGTATCGAGGGCCCGATCTATGCCGACGTGACCAAGGCGCTGCCGATCGCCTACACCGTCTCGATCGTGCTCATCGTGATGTCCGTGCTGCTGATCTACGCCGACATCGTCAACCCCATCAAGCTCGGCAACTAGGTGGCGGCTCGATGACGATGCCGGCCCGACCGAGCCTGCGAGGTCGGACGGAGGAGGAGTCGAGCCCAGAAGGCTCAGTTCCGGCGGCCCCAGACTGGGCGGGTCCGGCGTACGTCGTCCCGCCGGCTCTGCACGAGGGTGACCGGGTCGCGGTGCTCAGCGTGAGCGGCCCGCCGGTCGCCGAGCGCCTGGACGAAGGCCTGGCCGTGGTGCGCTCGTGGGGGCTGGATCCTGTGCTGCTCGACTCGGCATCCGCTGCCCACCCCACGTTCGACTATCTCGCGGGCGACGACGAGCTGCGCGCCCGCGACATCGAGCACGCGCTCACAGACCCGTCGTACGCCGCTGTCCTGTTGGCCCGCGGCGGCTACGGCTCCCAGCGGACGCTGGAGCACGTCGACTGGTCGCGCGTCGTGGCGGCCCAGCCGCGCCCGCGGCACGTGGTCGGCTTCTCCGACGTCACCGCGCTCCAGGAGGGTCTGCTGCGGCATCTCGGCTGGTCCTCGCTGTACGGCCCGATGGTGGCCACCTGGTACTTCCAGCAGGGTCGAGCGCAGGAGAGCCTGCAGCGTGCGCTGATGGCGCCGGACTCGGTCACCGCCATCGAGCTGCCGGACGGGTTCGCGCTCGTCGACGGAGTTGCCGAGGGCACGCTCCTGGGTGGCTGCGCGACGCTGATGGCCAGCTCGATCGGCAGCTCCACGGCTGTCCCTGCCAAGGACGCCATCGTGTTCCTGGAGGACGTCGACGAGGAGCTGTTCCGGCTGGACCGGGTCTTCACCCAGCTGCGCCGGTCGGGCTATCTCGACGGCATACGCGGTGTGGTCACTGGGACGTTCGACGGCTGCGGTGACCCGGACCTGGTCACGGCGCTGCTGCGCGACCGCTTCGCTGACCTCGGAGTGCCGGTGCTGGCCGGCGCCGACATCGGCCACGGTGTGCCCTTGCAGACGCTGCCCATCGGCCGTAGGGCCCGCCTCGACACTGCCGCCGCGCGCCTCGACCTGCTCTGACGATCGGCCGGTCCCGAAGCGCTCCGGCCATGAGTGATACTTGAAGTCATGAGTGTGTCCCTCGGAATGCCGTCCGCACCTGCCCCAGTTCTCGCACCTCGACGGCAGACCCGCAAGATCAAGGTCGGCAAGGTCGAGGTCGGCGGTGACGCACCCATCTCCGTGCAGTCGATGACGACGACGCCGACCACGGACATCAACGCCACGCTGCAGCAGATCGCCGAGCTCACCGCCGCCGGCTGCGACATCGTGCGAGTGGCCTGCCCGAGCCAGGACGACGCCGAGGCGCTGCCCGCCATCGCGACCAAGTCGCAGATCCCGGTCATCGCCGACATCCACTTCCAGCCCAAGTACGTCTACGCGGCGATCGAGGCCGGTTGCGCTGCGGTCCGGGTCAACCCCGGCAACATCCGCAAGTTCGACGACCAGGTCGCCCAGATCGCCAAGGAGGCCAAGGACGCCGGCGTCTCCATCCGCATCGGCGTCAACGCCGGCTCGCTCGACCCGCGGCTGATGCAGAAGTACGGCAAGGCCACCCCGGAGGCGCTCGTCGAGTCCGCCGTCTGGGAGGCGTCGCTGTTCGAGGAGCACGACTTCCACGACTTCAAGATCTCGGTCAAGCACAACGACCCGGTCGTGATGGTGCGGGCGTACGAGCTCCTCGCCGAGCGCGGTGACTGGCCGCTGCACCTCGGTGTCACCGAGGCCGGCCCGGCGTTCCAGGGCACCATCAAGTCGGCGACCGCGTTCGGCGCGCTGCTGTCCAAGGGCATCGGCGACACCATTCGCGTCTCGCTGTCCGCGCCTCCCGTCGAGGAGGTCAAGGTCGGCAACCAGATCCTGCAGTCGCTCAACCTCAAGCCGCGCAAGCTCGAGATCGTGTCCTGCCCGTCCTGCGGCCGCGCCCAGGTCGACGTCTACACGCTGGCCGAAGAGGTCACCGCCGGCCTGGAGGGCATGGAGGTGCCGCTGCGCGTCGCGGTCATGGGCTGCGTCGTCAACGGGCCGGGTGAGGCCCGTGAGGCCGACCTCGGCGTCGCCTCCGGCAACGGCAAGGGCCAGATCTTCGTCAAGGGCGAGGTCATCAAGACCGTGCCCGAGAGTCAGATCGTCGAGACGCTGATCGAGGAGGCGATGCGGATCGCGGACGAGATGGGTGAGTCGGCGGATGGCGCCGAAGGTGCCCCTGTCGTCACGGTGTCCTAGACCCGTACGTCTCCAGCCAGCGCCCGCATACCTCGCCGAACGGCTCGGCTCGGGTCTGCACCATCTTCAGCACCCGAGCGCAGTCGGCCTCGCTCTGAGCGATGACGTCCGCGGGGTAGCCGTAGCGCACCTGGTGCTCGGCGAACTCGTCCTCGTCGTCCACGAAGACCTCGCCGTTGGTCCGGCGGATGACGTCCAGATCCATGTCGACGAGCGTCACCTCGACCCCGTCAGGCGTACGCCGCCACTCGGGTCGGGTGCAGATGTCCACGTAGACCAGCACCTGCGGGCGGGCGTCGGGGTCCTCGACCCGGGCATGGAACGTCGGGGTGTAGCCGTCGTCGGGCATCAGCAGGACCTGCAGGACGTCGGCGTCGAACTGGGCGCCTGGCCGCTCGAAATGGCACCCGACCGGGATACCGAGCCAGACGCCGTACTCGTCGGTGCCCACGTAGGAAGCATCGAACTGCCAGTGCTCACCGCCGTCCCACTTGCGCGTGTCGACGTGGACCGAGGTGCCCACCACGGACGGTCGGTGGTCGGTGAAGCCGGCGGCGGCGTACGGACCTGAGGACGAGGAGTCACTGTGCGGCACGTTCCTCACGGTAGAGGTGCGGAAACGATCGGCGCGTTTGGGTGCCCGAAGTGGCCTTGACCAGGCAGGCTGGGAGGGTGCTAAGGACGTTCGGCGCCACGCGCACCCTGGGAGCGGGTGATTTCGAGCGCGTCATGCAGCTGTGTGCCCAGGACCCGATGACCAACGTCTTCGTGGCCGCGCGGGTACAGGAGGGCGGTCTGGGCTTCGGCGGATCGCTTCTGGGCGTCGAGGAGGACCACCTGCTGACGTCGATGTGCTGGATCTCGGCCAACGTCGTACCCGTCTCGTGCGATGACGAGGCGCTCGATGTGTTCGCGAGCAGGCTGCGACGGCACCGGCGGCGGGTCTCCTCGATCTTCGGTGAGTCCGAGCAGGTGCTCGGGCTCTGGGAGCGGCTCTACCGGCACTGGGGCGAGCCCCGCTCGCTGCGACCGGACCAGCCGATGATGGCCTGCACGACGCTGCCTGCGACCCAAGGCCGCCTGATCGATCCGCGGGTGCGGCAGGCGCGGATCGATGAGGTCGATCTGGTGCTCCCGGCGTCCGCAGCGATGTTCACCGAGGAGATCGGCTACCCGCCCTACGTCGGCTCGGACCGCGACTACCGCAACCTGGTCAGCTCACTGATCCGAGCCGGTCACACCTATGTGGTCATCGAGGACGGACGAGTCGTCTTCAAGGCTGACGTCGGGTCGATGGCCGGGGGAGTGGCGCAGATCCAGGGCGTCTGGGTCGCACCGGACGCCCGGGGTCAAGGTCTGGCGGCACCCGCGATGAACGGTGTCGTCCAGCACGTCATGGAGGTCTTCGCGCCGGTCGTCACGCTCTACGTCAACGGCTACAACGAGCCGGCGCTGCGGGCGTACGACCGGGCCGGCTTCGCACAGGTCGGGCAGTTTGCGACAGTGATCCTGTGATCTTCTCCCTGTCCACGCTGCCCCGGGGCGCCCGCGGAGTCGCGGCCGCGTTGCTCGGTTCCGGCACCGTCCACCTCACCCGCCCGCAGGTCTTCGAACCGTTCATCCCGCCAGCGCTGCGCTCGCACCAGCGCGAGCTGATCTACGTGTCGGGTGTCGCCGAGATCGCTTGTGCCACAGGCCTTCTCATCCCTGCCGTACGCCGCCCCGCGGCTCTTGCGTCCGCGGCGCTGCTCGTCGCGGTGCTCCCTGGCAACGTCCAGATGGCCGTCGATGCGCACCAGCGCATCCAGCAGAAGGGCTCGACGCCCAAGCGTGAGGCGATCCGGGCAGCGATGATCGCGCGGGTCCCGCTGCAGATCCCGTTGATCAAGGCCGTGCTGCGCGCCGCCAAGCCGTCATGACGCTGGACGTAGCCGATCGGCTGGCGATCCATGAGCTCATGGCGCTGCACGGCCACCTGGCCGACAGCCGCGGCGCGGACCGTCTGCATCTGCTGATGACCGACGACGTCGTCATGGATGTGACTGCCTACGACCTCGGCGTGGTCGACGGGTTGGAGGCCAACCGTCGGCTCTGGACCGAGGCGCCCGGCAACCAACCGGTCGGCCACCACGTGACCAACGTGATGGTCAGCGAGGACGACGACGGCACCGTACGCGTGCGGTCCAAGGGCATCGCCGTGATGGCCGACGGGACCACCGGGACCGCCGACTACGACGACGTGGTGGTCCGGACGCCGGACGGCTGGCGGATCGCCCGCCGGGTCGTCGGTCGGCGCGCCTGAGGCCGCTCAGCCGCCGGTGTTCTCGGGATAGAGCCCGGCGGCGTACTGCGCTCCGTAGTAGCGGTCCAGCTCCTCGAGGGTCTGGTTCTTGCGCACGAGCTCCTTGGCGATCACCGCGTGGCGAGGCATCGCCTCGGGCGCCCACGTGTCTGGCTGCCAGGTCTGCGACCGCAGGAACGCCTTGGCGCAGTGATAGAAGACCTGCTCCACGTGGACCAGGAGCACGAGCACCGGCCGGTGACCCTTGACGACCATGTCCTCGAAGAACGGGCCGTCGGTGACCAGGCGGGCGGTGCCGTTGATCCGCAGGGTGTCGCCGCGTCCGGGGATGAGGAAGTTCACGCCGACGTGCGGGTTGGCGAGGATGTTCTTGTAACCGTCGGCCCGTTTGTTGCCCGCGCGCTCCGGGATTGCGATGGTGTGCCGGTCGAGGACCTTGACGAAGCCCGCAGGGTCTCCCTTGGGCGAGACGTCGCAGCTGCCGTCCGCGGCGGCGGTCCCGACGAAGCACAGCGGTGACGCGGCCAGCCACTGGATATCGAGGTCGTGCAGCTCGGGTCGAGCCTTGTCACGGACGGCGGGCGTCGGTGTGCCGAGCAGCTCGACGAGCCCGGCTTCGTCGGTGATCGTCGGCAGATCCGCGTAGGCGTCGGTAGGGCTTTCGGCGGTCTCGGTCGTCATTGCGGTGCCTTCATGCCAGCTCCTGCTCGATCGGTGGTCGGCGCTCGCCGCGGACGGCCTGTGCCGGAGGTCGGTCACCCCTGATGGTCGCCACCATGTCGACGACACGGCGGGTCGCTCGGACATCGTGCGCGCGAAAGACCGTGGCGCCGAGCCAGGCGGCGATCGCGGTGGCGGCGAGCGTGCCCTCGAGCCGGTCGTCCGCTGGGAGGTCGAGGGTCTCGCCGACGAAGTCCTTGCGGGAGAGCGCCTGGAGGATCGGGAACCCGAGGGTCGCGATGTCCGCGGTGTGTCGGAGGACGACGAGTGAGTGCCGGGTCGTCTTGCCGAAGTCGAGCGTGGGGTCGATGAGCACGCGCTCGGCAGGAATGCCTGCGGCACAAGCCTTTTCGGCTCCGGCGCGCAGAGTCCGCAGCACGTCGCGCAGCACCGCGAGCTCGTCATCGCCCTGGTCGTCGGCGTAGGTCATGTTGACCGGATCCGTACGAGGGGGGAGACCTCCGGTGTGGGAGCACACCACTCCGGCGCCGATCTCGGCGGCCACCTCGACGAGGGCAGGGTCATGACCGGCCCAGGTGTCGTTGACCAGGTCGAGCCCGACCTCGCCGGCAGCACGGGCGACCTCGGAGCGCCAGGTGTCGAGACTGAGGACGAGGTCCGGGTACGCCGACCGCGCCTGCTCGAGGAACGGCACCACTCGGCGTACCTCTTCGTCGGCATTGACCGACGCGCCTTCCTGCCCGGCCCGGACACCGCCGACGTCGACGATGTCGGCGCCGCGCTCGACAGCGGTGTCCAACGCACGCCGGGCAGAGTCGAGATCGGCGTGCCGGTTGCCGGACCAGAACGAGTCGGGCGTGCGGTTGATGATCGCCATCACGGCCGGTCGCGCGGCGTCGAACCGCTGTCCGCGCAGCACCAGTGCCGGGGTGCGCGGCAGCGGCGCGGCAGCGGGCTCGGGCGCAGTGGTCACGCTCTCATCGTGCCATCCGGCTCAGGAGCTCTCCTCGGCTCGGGTGACTCGCAGGAGCACCGCCTGCTCGGGGTACTGCGTCGGCGCGATCAGACCCATCCTCGACAAGGCGGCGCCGGAAGCCCGGAATCCGTTGTCCCACCAGGGGACTGCCTTGACGACGGTCCCCCGGACCTTGTTGCCCGGCACCAGCGGTCGTACGTCGTACGTCACGTCGGGTTGCAGCCCTGGCAGTCGTACGCGACCAGTGGGAGCCTCCAGGCTGGTGCCGCGCTGCGCGAGCGCGAACACCGCATCGCCGCCGTCCTGGGCCACGACGCCGTAGACCCACAGCTGGTCATCCGGGTGATCGCCCGTGACGGCACGCCCTGCGTGGAGCAGCGGCCGCACGGCCTGGTGTGCCGTCACCCAGGCGGCGACGTCGTCGAGGGTCTCGGAGTCCACCTTCGTGAGATCCCACTCGATACCGAAGTGGCCGAAGAACGCGGTGGCAGCACGGAATCCGAGGCTCTGCTTGCGACCGGTCGTGTGGTTGGAGTCCGAGCCGATGTGACAGCCCAACATCTCCCAGGGGATGAGCGCCGTCGTCCACCGCTGGATCTGCTGTCGCTCCAGCGCATCCAGGCAGTCCGATCCCCAGACACGGCACGCGCGTTCGAGCACACCGAGATCGACGCGGCCGCCGCCGGAGGAGCAGGACTCGATCTCCAGACCGGGGTGACGGCGCAGCAGCTCGTCCATGAGGGCGTACGCCGCCAGCGTCTGGCGATGGACTGCCGGGTGGCCGTGCCTGTCGCCCGCCTCGAGGAGGTCCCTGTTGTGGTCCCACTTCAGGTAGGCGATGTCGTGATCGCGCAGCAGCCCGTCCAGCTGACCGAGGACGTGCTGGTAGGCGCCTTCATCGGTCAGGTCGAGCACCTGCTGATGGCGCCAGCTCATCGGCAGGCGGCTGCCGCCCGGCGACAGGATCCATTCCGGATGAGCGCGCGCGAGGTCGGAGTCGGGGTTGACCATCTCGGGCTCGACCCAGATGCCGAACTCCATCCCGAGACCGCGCACGTGGTCGATCAGGGGTGCGAGCCCGTCCGGCCAGGCGTCAGCAGAGACGACCCAGTCGCCGAGTCCGGCGCGGTCGTTGCGTCGGGCACCGAACCATCCGTCGTCGAGCACGAACCTCTCTACGCCGACGCGGGCTGCGTTGTCCGCCAACGCTTTCAAGCGTCCGAGGTCGTGGTCGAAGTAGACCGCTTCCCACGTGTTGATCGTCACCGGCCGCTCACGCCGCGGGTGCTGGGGGCGACTGCGTAGGTAGGTGTGGAACCGCGCGCTCGCCTCGGTGATGCCGTCGCCGTACGCGCCGTACCACCAGGGGGACTCGTACGACTGTCCCGGCTCCAGCAGCATCTCGCCCGGGGCGAGCAGCTCGCCTCCGGAGAGCAGGCGGGTGCCGCGGACGGCCCGCTCGGCGACCAGCCGGTGGTTGCCGCTCCACGCCAGGTGCGTCGCCCAGACCTCGCCGCCCTCGAACCCGAAGCCGGGTGCCCCAGCGAACGTCAGGATGCTGCCGTCGAGGCCGGTTCGCCCGCGGCGGTTGTCGCGGACGTGTGCGCCGATGGTGAACGGCGACCGTTGCGGCGTCCGCTCGCGCAGGTGGCGCCCGGTGAGGTCGAGGAGCTCGCCGGCGTTGCTCGGCACGGGGTAGGCGCACAGGAGGCCGGTCAGCTCGTAGGTAGACGTGCCCGTGTTGGTGACCCGGTTGCGCTGGCGCACCAGGCCGCCCGGCAGCATTTCGATCGTCCAGATGAGCTCGAGGTGGGCCTCGGCGTCGGCGGCACGGACCGTGATCCGGCGTACGTCGTCGGTCTCCTCGATCTCCGGTGGGTCGGTCCGCACGAATTTCGGCGCGAAGTCGCGCCCGGACCGATGGCCCGACAGCCCCGGTTCGCCGACCCAGCCGGCGGACTCGAGGGGAAGGACCGTCGCGACCACCAGGTCGTCGGTCTCGTCCGACACGCGCTGGGGGTCGACCGTGTCGGCCAGCTCCTCGAGCAGTGTGTCGTCGTGATGCCCGAGGTCGGCGCCCCAGTGCAGGATCCGGGGGAGGGCCGGTCCGGAGAGGTCGACGAGGATGCTGACGTGCTCGTCGCGCCAATGGATCAGGTCGTTGCTCATGATGGGTCGAGACTCCTGGAGACGACGGTGGGTCGAGCAGTTAGTTTTGCAACGGAAGATAAGATCGTCAACAGGTGTCCGTGAGAGACGGGAGAGTGTCGATGCAGCACTGGCGATGGGACGGGCTCAGCGCGGGCGAGCGGCAGATCGCGCTCGAGCTGCTCCGGCGTGGACCCATGTCCCGTGCTGCTCTGGCACGGCACCTGTCACTTTCGGCGCCGAGCCTGACCAGGCTCACCAAGCCTCTGATGGACTCGGGCCTGCTCGTCGCAGGCCCCGAAACGCCTGCGGGACAAGGCCGTCCGGCCACACCGTTGCAGGTTGATCATGGTGAGCACCGGGTCGTCGGCATCAAGATCACGGCCGACCGGGTATACGGCGTGTGCACCGATCTGCGAGCTCAGGTGCTGTCCTCGCGGTCACGCGCCCTCCGCTCACGATCGCCCGAGCGCGTGGTGCGGGCCGTCGCTGAGCTTGTGCGTGCGCTCCTGGATGACGGCCCCTTGGCCGCGGTGGGTGTGTCACTGGGTGGACAGACTGTCGGTCATCGCTCGGTGTCGCGGGCGCCGTTCCTCGACTGGGTCGATGTCGACCTGGCCGATCTGCTCGAGAACGAGCTGGAGGTCCCGGTCACGGTCGAGAACGACGTGGTCGCCCTGGCCGAGAGTGAGCTGTGGTTCGGTGCGGGCACCCAGCACGACCACTTCGCTCTGGTGACGGTCGGTGCCGGTGTCGGGCTGGGTCTCGTGGTCGACGGGCTGCAGGTGACCACGCCGGACAGCGGTGTCGGCACCGTCGGCCATCTGCCGCTCGGTGTCGGAGACGTGACCTGCGATGAGGGGCACGTCGGGTGCGTCTCCGGACTGCTGACGGCCCGTGCGATCACCGACGCGATCACCCGGGCGACCGGTCGGCCACTGACGCTCGACGAGGCGTTCGCGCTGGCGTCCGGCGACCCAGGCGTACGGACCGCACTGGCTGCATCGGGAGCGCTGCTCGGGCGTCTGCTCGGGCTGATCGCCAACGTGTCACTCGCCAGCCACCTGGTGGTGGCGGGCGAAGTGGCTCCGTTGGCCCGCGTGGCGCGGGAGGAGGTGCTGACCGGCAGTCGTGACTACCGCCCGGAGCCCTTGCTGCCGCTCGATATCGAGGTACGTGAGGGCGGGTTCGTCGACTGGGCACGGGGGGCTGCCGTCGTCGGGATCCAGCGGTTGGTCGGCGGACAGGCCTCTGCCGACACGTGATTCGAGCCCTAGGCCGGTTCGGCAACCCAGATCATCGGGTCGCCCCAGCCGAGGTCGCTGATCCCATGGGCGTCGAGCGCGCGGACGACCAGCGTGCGCCGATGTGCGGCGAAGGTCAGCACGTGGGCGATCATCCCGCCGTAGGTGAACACTGCCGGTCGCTCGCCCAGCGCGTCGACGAACGTGTCGTCCAGGCGGCCCTGGTCGACGGTGTCGCGGACATGAGCGAGGTAGCGCGGCGCCTGCTCGGCGAGTCGCTGACGCATGGCGGTGATGCTCTCGTGCTCCTCGATCTCGAAGGAGTAGTCGTCGTTCTCCATCGCGGCGTTCCACATGTTCATCTGGCCGACCAGACGCGACAGGAGGCGGCGGATGGTCATGACGTCGGGGTCGTCATCCAGGCCATACACGATGCGGGCGTCGAGCTGTTCGTCCGTCAGGCGCGCGGCCCGCTCGATCATCTCGGTGGTCAACCAGATGTGGTGCTGGATCATGCGGGTGAGCAGGTCCATGGCAGTCACCTTCGTGGGTGCGGGCAGCCGGATGCTGCCGGGTGGATAGAAGTGGACGTCGTTCGCGGCGGCGATCTTGAAGTGCGTCGGATGCGACCGCCACGCGCGCGGTGCGACGCCGAAGCCTCGAGCGAAGGCACGGGTGAAGGCCTCGTGCGAGCCGTAGCCGGCCGCCACGGCGACATCGAGGATGCTGCGATCCGTGGTCGCCAGCTGGTAGGCCGCTCGCTCCAGCAGGAGCCGACGACGCAGTCGAGCGGGTGGTTCGCCCGCGACCGAGGAGACGATCCGGTCCAGATGGAAGCGAGACAGGTACAGCCGGTGGGCGAGGTCGTCGGCGCCGGCCGCGTGATCATCGAGCGAGTCGGCCAGGACGTCGACGAACGCGTGGAACGTGTCAGCCGGGGACGTCATGACGTCGATCCTGCGCCATGAGGGCTGTCGTCCGTTTGATCGTCCTTGCGCGAGGTGACGACCGGCCGTCTCAGCTCCAGTTGACCTGCATCCGCTCGCGCCACAGGCTGATCACGTCGAGACCATCACAGGTCACCTCGTCGCCGCGGTTCCACAGCCCGAGGTAGAGCTGTGCTGCGGTGCCGTGCACGATCGCGTCCGCGTCCTGCTGCTCGGTGCCGCGTCGGACCTCGAACGGTCCTTCGCTGACGACGGCCCGCCAGACATCTCCTGTGTCGCTGGCGCGCACCTCGACGTCGACGCGGCGCGAGGCGCGCAGGTCTTCCTTGGAGCGAGTGGCAAAGCCGCACAGCAGCTCATCCACCCCGTCTGCTGCGAGCTCGGGCGAGATGTCCGCATCGATCGACTTGGGGATGCCGCCAACGTGTGCGGCGAGCGCGTCGACGGCGTGGATCGTGGTCTCGTGGCACTGCCGGCGAGCCCACGCCTCACGTGGTCGTGGTGCGTCGTTGAGGAAGAACCACACGTCGAGGTCGGCCGGAGCGCGCCGCAACGACGCCAGCAGCACATCGGAGCCGTGGCCGAACCAGGCGAGCGGATCGCCGGATGCCAGGCCCTCCTCCTCGAGCTCCTCGGTGCTGCGGCCAGGCTCCTCGCGCACGATGGCGGTCGCCCACCGGTGCACCATGCCCACGTGCGCGATCAGCCGGTTGACGGTCCAGCCACGGCAGGTCGGGACCGCGGTCTCCAAAGGGGTCGACTCGGCGTACGCATGGAGCCGGGTGGTCGCCAGCGAGAGCCCGTCGAGGTGCTTCCGCATCGGCAGGATCGTCGGCATGGCCCAACCGTACGCGTGTGGCCGCTGTGGCGACAGATGCGACAGACCGCGGGGTCGTCGAGGGTGTTCGAAGACAATGCCTCGGACAACTCGGGTGAGATGGGCGTCGTACGGCGGATATCCTCGCCCACGCGGCCCGACCAGCCGCACGACCGACGAGGAGATCACCCGTGGCACTGCGCATGTCGACCCTGTTCCTGCGAACCCTTCGTGAGGACCCGGCCGACGCTGAGCTCCCGGGGCACAAGCTGCTCGTCCGTGCGGGCTACATCCGTCGGGTGGCGCCCGGCATCTACACCTGGCTGCCGCTCGGGATGAAGGTGCTCGGCAAGGTCGAGGACATCGTCCGCGAGGAGATGAACCAGATCGGCTCGCAGGAGGTGAAGTTCCCCGCGCTGCTGCCGCGTGAGCCCTACGAGGCGACGGGCCGCTGGACGGAGTACGGCGACAACCTGTTCCGCCTCCAGGACCGCAAGGAGACCGACCTGCTGCTCGGCCCGACGCACGAGGAGATGTTCTGCCTCGCGGTCAAGGACATGTACTCCTCCTACAAGGACCTGCCGCTGTCGCTCTACCAGATCCAGAACAAGTACCGCGACGAAGCCCGTCCGCGCGCCGGCATCCTGCGCGGCCGCGAGTTCATCATGAAGGACGCCTACTCCTTCGACATCGACCAGGCGGGGCTGCAGAAGGCGTACGACGGCTTCCGCGAGGCCTATGTCCGCATCTTCAACCGGCTCGGCTTCGAGTACGTCATCGTGCACGCCGACTCCGGTGCGATGGGTGGCTCGGCGTCGGAGGAGTTCCTGGCCGTCAACGAGAACGGCGAGGACACCTTCGTCCGCGACGAGCACGGCTACGCCGCCAACGTCGAGGCCGTGACGGTGCCCCAGGCAGCCGAGATCGATGCTTCGAGCACGCCTACCGCGCAGGTCCACGACACTCCGGACACACCGACCATTGCGACGTTGGTCGATGCTCTCAACGCGAATCACGCTCGTACTGATGGGCGTTCGTGGGACGGGGCAGACACGCTGAAGAACGTGCTCGTCATGCTCGCTCACCCTGACGGCACCCGTGAGCCCCTGGCGATCGGCCTGCCCGGCGACCGTGAGGTCGACGCCAAGCGGCTCGAGGTGCAGGTCGCACCCGCCGAGGTCGAGCCGTTCGAGGAGAAGGACTTCGCGGCGTACCCGATGCTGGCCAAGGGCTACATCGGCCCGGGCGTCCTGGGCGAGGAGAAGTCGTCCAAGATTCGCTACCTGCTCGACCCGTCGATCGCGGTCGGTTCGGCCTGGGTGACCGGTGCCGACGAGCATGGCAAGCACGTGCTGCACCTGGTGCACGGCCGCGACTTCACCGCTGACGGCACGATCCAGGCCGGCGAGATCCGCCAGGGCGACATCTCGCCCGACGGCAAGGGCACGCTCAAGCTCGCGCGCGGTATCGAGATGGGTCACATCTTCCAGCTCGGCACCAAGTACGCCGAGGCGCTCGGTCTGAAGGTGCTCGACGAGAACGGCAAGCTCGTCACCGTCACGATGGGTTCGTACGGCGTCGGCGTCACGCGTGCGGTCGGCGTCATCGCCGAGGACAACAACGACGAGTACGGCCTGGTCTGGCCGCGCGAGATCGCGCCGGCCGACGTCCACGTGGTCGTGGCGAGCAAGGATGCGGCGGTCTACGTACGGACCGACGAGATCGTGCGCCAGCTGGAGGCCCAGGGCCTGGCCGTCCTGTACGACGACCGGCCGAAGGTCTCGCCCGGCGTGAAGTTCAAGGACGCCGAGCTGATCGGTGTGCCGACGATCCTGGTGATCGGCAAGGGGCTGGCCGACGGCAAGGTCGAGATCAAGGACCGTCGGTCGGGCGAGCGCCGTGAGGTGGCCGTGGACGCCGTCGTCACGTCGGTCGTCGATGAGGTTCGCGGGTCTTGAGCGCGCCGTCCTCCGCCCGGCCGCTCGAGGCCGTGATCTTCGACTGGGGCGGCACGCTGACGCCGTGGCACGCGATCGACCTGCGTGAGCAGTGGCAGGTCTACGCGCGTCAGATCCACGACGACCGGGAGCGGGCGGAGGCGCTCGGCGACGCGATCCTGGCTGCCGAGCACGACTCCTGGCAGCACGTTCGCAAGGCGCAGACCTCGGCGCGGATGGAGGAGATCCTCGCTGAGGCCGGGGCCGATCTCGGGCACACGCAGCACGAGGCGGGCGTGGCGGCGTACAGGTCCTTCTGGCACGAGCACACGATCACTGACCCACAGGTAGGTCCCCTGTGGGAAGGCTTGCGCGCCAAGGGGATTCGCGTGGGCGTGCTGTCCAACACGATCTGGTCCGGTGACTACCACCGTGGCATCTTCGAGCGCGACGGTGTGGCCCACCTGATCGATGGCCAGATCTACTCCAGCGAGATCCCGTGGACCAAGCCGCACGTCGAGGCCTATCGCGCGGCTGCCGATGCTGTCGGCGTCGACCCGCGGGCGTGTGCTTACGTCGGCGACCGGTTGTTCGAGGACGTCTACGGCAGTCAGCAGGCCGGTATGCGCGCGATCCTGATCCCGCACTCCGACATCCCGGTCAACCAGCGGGTCGAGGGCGTGGAGGCGACACCCGATGCCCAGGCGCACGAGCTGCTCGACGTCCTCACGATCGTCGACTCCTGGACCTGATCAGCCCGAGCAGAGCCTCGTGCGTGGAGTGGTCGGCGGCCACGACCAGGCCGTTGACCTCAGCGCCCAGTGGCGCGCCGTGCAGGTCGGTCACCACGCAGCCTGCCGCCTGGCACAGCGCGATGCCTGCGCTGAAGTGCACGTTGTCCCGGAGGTCGCCGTCGGTGACATAGGCCGCACGACGACCCGCCGCCACCCAGGCAACAGCGAGCGTCGATGAGATGACGCGGGGCCGGAATATGTCGAGGAAGGCGTTGTCGCCGAGCAGGTCGGCGGCCCGGAAGGTTGCGCCGTTCGGGAATGGCGCGTCGATGTTGATGTCGACGATGAGGGACTGTGCGTTCGGTGCGATCGGCTCGTCGCTTCCATCGCGTCGCAGGACAGCGCGTCCCTCGTCCGTCCAGAAGATCTCTCCCGAGATCGGGTCGGCGACGGCTGCAACGTCGACGCGGCCGTGCGCACGCAGGGCGACATTGACTGCTGCCAAAGGGGTCTCGGCTGCGAAGTTGAGGGTGCCGCACAGCGGGTCGATGAGCCACGTGCGATCGCCTGCGCCGGACTGGCCGGACTGGCCGGACTCCTCGGCGACCAGGGCGTCTAGGGGACGGTGGCTGCGTACGACGTCAAGGATCACGCGTTCGGCGTCGATATCTGCGTCGGTCGCAAAGTCGTTGGGGGACTTCGCAATTCGGGTCAGCGTCGCACCGTAGCGAGATCTGACGATGGCAGCACCCGCTTCTGCGGCGGTCCGAGCCAGTGCAGAGTCAGAGAGATTCACCGCGCGACGCTATCGCGCTCCCGCGAGCGGTGCCTGCGGACTGCTTCGCGGCTGGCGCACCGGGTCGAGCAGTAGCGCTGGCGGCCGTTGCGCGACACGTCGGCGTAGACCCGGTCGCAGTCGCCCGCGGCGCAGCGGGCGAGCCGGCTCATCCCGCGGCTGGTGAGGTGCATCGCTGTGCCGACGCTGATCAGAGCGGTCAGCACACCGGCCAGGGAGCGATCGCTGTCGCGGTAGTGGATGTGCCAGGACTCGCCGGAGTGGTTGGTGACACGGGGGTGCTCGGCGTGGGCCTCGAGCAGCGCGTTCAGGCGCGCAACGCGCGTGACATCGTCCGGTGCATCGACGATCCCGAGCCAGGCGTCGAGGAAGGCGAGGGACTCGGCCAGGTCGGTCCGGCGTACGGGCATATCGATGACGACCCCCGCGTCGGCGCACCGCGTGCGCAGCTCGTCGAGTGTCTCCGGGAGCTTGTTGATGAGCTCGACGGCGAGCAGCACGGGCTCCTCGCCGTAAGGGTTGATATGCATAAGGCCATTACAGCACGCTAGGGTGCGTCACGAGACGGATCTGACAGCAGTCAGTCGTCGAGAGCTGTCCCGAAGGAGATCCGCGTTGAGCGACCCGTCCGTGCTCACTCTTGTCCTGCTCGTGCTCGCGGCGCTCACCGCTGGGTGGGTCGACGCCGTCGTCGGCGGTGGAGGACTCGTCCAGCTGCCGGCACTGATGATCGCCTTCCCCGGAGCCGCGCCCGTCCAGCTGCTGGCCACCAACAAGCTCGGCTCGATCTGCGGCACCTCGACCAGCTCGATCACCTACCTACGACGCGTGCGCCCGGACCTGCGGACCGCAATCCCGTTGGCGCTGCTGGCTTTTGGCGGTGCTCTGGTCGGAGCACTGATCGCGTCGCACATCCCGCGGTCGGCATTCAACCCGGTGATCCTGGTGGTCCTGATCGCGGTCGGTGCCTACACGATCCTCAAGCCGACCGTGGGTGAGCACACCGCCCTGCGCTTCAGCGGACATCACCACTACGTCGTCGCCAGCATCGCCGGCTTTGCCATCGGGATGTACGACGGTGCGCTCGGTCCGGGGACCGGCTCCTTCTTGGTCTTCGCGCTGGTCGGGCTGATGGGCTACGGCTTCCTCGAGGCGAGCGCCAAGGCCAAGCTCGCCAACTTCGCGACCAACCTGGCCTCCCTCGTGATCTTCGTGCCGCAGGGCGCCGTCGTCTGGTCGATCGGTCTGCTGATGGGCGTCGCCAACCTGGCTGGCGGCTACCTCGGCGCCAGGACAGCCGTCGCCAAGGGATCGAGATTCATCCGCATCGTGTTCGTGTGCGTGGTCAGTGCGTTCGTGCTGAAGATCGGCTGGGACGTGATCCAGCAGGTCCGCGGCTGAGCATCAGGTACGTGCTGTGAACAGATCTGACGACCTGTTCACATCTCTGAGGGAGCCTATGTAGCGCTGCCCTCCGTCCGAGGCGAAGTGAACCGAGACACCGGTTCACACACCTCAGGGAGGACAGGAACATGCGCTACACACGGAGAGCACGGATCTCGACGCTGGTTGTCGCGGGAGGGCTGGTCGCTGCAGTCGGCGGCATCGGGTTGAGCCAGATGTCCGCGGAGGCGAGCCAGGGCAGCAAGAGCTCGACGATGTCGAACGCCACGGCCAAGCCGAACTTCCAGCTGCCGTTCTCGTGCGGCACCACGATGCAGCTGGACAGCTGGGCCCGGCACGACCACGCCCCTGCCCTCGACATCCGCACCCATCCGCTGGGGCACCAGGAGGAGGGCCGGCCGGTCCTGGCGTCCGCGGGGGGCACGGTGAAGGAGTCGTCGTACGACAGTGGCGCCGGCAACTACGTGCTCATCAACCATGGCGGCGGCTGGTACACCGTCTACATCCACCTGCAGAGCAAGAACGTGCGTGCGGGCCAGAAGGTCGCGCTCGGCACCGTCATCGGCAAGCTCGGTCACTCCGGTGCCAACTCCAACGGCGTGAACCACCTGCACTACGAACAGCTCTACGACGCCAACCACAACGGCCACCTCGACTGGGGCGTCCCCGGTGGTGAGGACCGCCCGGCCGTGTTCAACGGCGCGAAGTCGGCCAAGGACGTACACGGCAAGGTCACGTCCTTCGGCACGCCTGGCGGCGAGTGGCTGGTCAAGAGCCACAACAGGTGCGGGAGCAACCCGACGCCGCCGAAGCCCCCGAAGCCGGGGCACAAGAAGTACTACGTCGACACCTTCGCCAACGCGGCGGGCTATGCCAAGCCGGGCTCGCACCGCACCGGCACCCTCAACAAGGGCAAGAACTACGTGTTCTGCAAGGCCAAGGGGCCGAAGGTCCAGCACGGCAGCCAGTACAACTCCTGGTGGCTGAAGACCGACCTCGACAGTGGCAGTCCGTGGAAGGGCCAGTACGTCTCCGCCTACTACCTGTCGCGGTGGGGCAGCAACGTGGCCAAGGACAACAGCGGCACGACGATCCCGACCTGCTGAGTCCGGGCGCGCCCGGCCCTCCAGATGGACGGGCCGGGCGTGCGAACGCGGTGACGCTTTCCCGCCAGCGTCTGGTCATCTGCCGAGTGAAACTTGTTGTGGCTTCAGGGTATTGGAGCCGACACCAACGTCTCGGAGGATCACATGTCATCCATCGCTCTCGTCACTGGCGCCAACCGCGGACTCGGTCAGGCGACGGCAGTCGAGCTCGCGCGGCAAGGACACCTGGTGGTGATCGGTGGGCGCAATCCGGCGGCCGCAGCCTGTGCGGCGGAAGCCATCCGCGCCGATGGCTGGAGCGCCGAGTCGGTCGAGCTGGACGTTACCTCTAGGGAGACCGTCCTCGCCGCTGCCAAGGAGCTGCAGACGCGGCACGGTCGCGTGGACGTACTCATCAATAATGCGGGCGTGCTCCCGGAGATCGCGGCCGGCGGCGAGCACGACCTGGTCGACCTCGACGCGCTCGAGCAGACGTTCGCCGTCAACGTCATCGGTGCGGCGGTGGTGCTCGAGGCGTTCCTGCCGCTCGTCACCCAGAGTGACGCCGGACGCATCATCAACGTGTCGTCGCGGATGGGCTCGATGGCCGACCAGCTGGACCCGGAGTCGCCGTACTACGGGATGGTGCTGCCGGCGTACCAGGCCTCGAAGGCGGCGCTGAACAGCCTGACGATCGGGCTCAGCAAGCAGCTGGGCGGCAGCACGACGCGGGTGGTGTCCGTGTGCCCTGGATTCGTCCAGACCGACCTGACGCCCATCAGCCGAGAGCAGGCTCCGCTGACTGCGGCTCAGGCCGCGCAGACGGTGGTTGCGGCGCTGGACTCACCGTCCGGGACGTTCGTCGATGCGGACGGCGTCGTCCCTTGGTGAGGTGATCAGTCGACGTACGGGGTGTGGTCGCCGCCCGCATGGATGCGCGCCTGTCGCAGGATCGCTTCCTGCGTGGCGGCGATCTGACCCCATGGGAGGTCATCCCAAGCGAACCACTCCGAGGTCTCGGACTCGTCGCTCAGCACGAGCTCGCCGTCGGCCAGGCGACCGATGAAGGCGACGGAGACGACCTGGCGCACATTGCCGTCCGGATAGGCAGCAATACGAGTGGGATTGGAGAAGACGCCGAGGAGCGAGTGCTCAGCGAGAGCGAGCCCGGTCTCCTCGAGGACCTCGCGATGCAGGGCGTGCGTGGCCGACTCATCACCGTCCACGCCGCCGCCGAACAGACCCCACAGTGCGCTGTCAGAGCGCCGTTCGAGGAGGACGCGATCACCGGTGCCATCGAGCAGCACCACGCTGACACCGAGGCCGCGCGGCATGTTGGGCTCGGGCGCGGCCGGGTCATCGACGTGGAACGAGGCCGTCATCGAGCCACTTTCGCATCGCATCCGGGACGCGACATCGCCGACACGGTGCGCAGGTAGGACTCGCGGTGCGAGGAGGGAGTCGCGAGGACGACGCGATGGCCGTGCGCTCGGTCGACCCACGTCGGCTGGTAGGTCAGGGACTGGGTGATGCGGCCAGTGGCGTCACGGTCGAACCGGACGGTCGTGACGATGCCGTCCTGAGCGCCGACCGGTGAGCCGACGGCGCTGCCCTGGGTGGAGATGAAGTTGCCGACGGAGTAGAGGACATAGCGGCCGTTGATCTTGGCGCACGGCTGCACGAGGTGGGGATGCGCGCCGATGATGAGGTCGACCGCACCAGACTTCAGCAGCGCGTCCCCGATGGTCTTCTGGTCGGACGTGACCTTGGCGTCGAACTGCGAACCCCAGTGCAAGGACACCACCACGACCTCGGCGCCCGCGGCCTTGGTCCGGCGGGCCGCCGCGATGATGCCGGAGGCGCGCTGCGCGGCGTACAGGTTGGCCTTCATCCACGGCGCGCCCGGGGGAGTGGTGCTGGTGTCGTGCTCGATGGAGTTCATCAGCGTGTAGCTGAGTGACAGATGCGCGACCTTGATCGGACCGCCGTACGTCGCCGGGTTGCCCGACCCGGCAGCCGTCGCGGTGGGGCCGACCGCCTGGATCTTGTTGTCTGCCAGCACCTTTCGGGTCTCGCGTACGCCGCGCAAGCCCGCGTCCCAGGTGTGGTTGTTTGCCGTGCTGCAGCCGTCGAACCCGACGTCGCGCAACGTCGCCGCGAGCTGATGAGGCGAGTTGAAGGCGTTGTCCCGGGTCAGCCTGGTGTTGTCCGCGGACAGGGCCGTCTCGAGCTGGCAGATGGCGACGGTCGACCTTTGGATCAGCGGTTTGACCGCCGCGAACATCGGTCGGTAGTCGTAACCGGACCCGGTCGCCGCGTCGCGGTTGACCGATGCGTGCGGCAGCACGTCGCCGATCGCCGAGATGGTGATGTGTGCCGACGGACGAGCCGAGGTCGGTGAGCTGGTGGGACGCGTCGTGGCGGACGAAGGAGACGCAGCCGACGTCGTACGGGCTCCGTCATCGCCCGAGCTGGAGCTGCACCCGGCGAGGGCGATCACGGCGAGGAGCGCCGCGCCGCGCGTCCACCGCATCGCCTCGTCAGCCACCGTCGGCTGGAGTGGCCGCGCAGTTGCCGAGCTTGTTGAGCGTGGTCTGGGTGCGCTTGAAGGACGCGGGGTTGGTCGACTGGCTCGACAGCCGGATCACGTGCTTGTCGGGGATGTCGACCATCGTCGGCTGGTAGGTCGCCTTCTGGGTCCACTTGCCCTCGGCGTCCCGCGTAAAGGTCAGCTTGGCGATGACACCGTCGGCGTTCTTGTCACTCAACGTGCCGGCCTGCCCCTTGCCCTGGTTGGACAGGAAGTTGCCCAGGCCAAAGAAGACCGTCTTGCCGTTGATCGTGGAGCACGGCTGGAGCAGGTGGGCGTGCGCACCGAAGATGCCGTCGACGTAGGGCGACTGCAGCAGCTCCTTGGCCATGGACAGCTCGTCCTGGGTCGGCGTCGCTTCGTACTCGGTGCCCCAGTGGACGCTCACGACGACGACGTCGGCGCCGGCTTCCTTGGCCTTCTTGGCGTCCGCGATGATGCCGGCCGCGCCGATGATCGGCCACGAGTAGCGCTTCAGATAGTCCGCGTCCGGCGGCAGGTTCTTGTTGGGGCCGGCCTGGTTGAGGATCGTGTAGGTATAGCTCAGGCTGGCGACCTTGACGCCCTTGGCCTCATAGACGGCGGGCTCACCGAAGTCCTGCGCCGAGGTCGTCGGTCCGGAGACCTTCAGGCCGGCCGCGGTGAGCACCTTGCGGGTCGAGGCGATGCCCTTCAGGCCCTGGTCCCACGTGTGGTTCGACGCCGTCTCGCAGCCGTCGAAGCCGGCGTTCTTGAGGCCCTTGGCAATCTCGCGGGGGACGTTGTAGACCAGCGAGCCCGGCTTGCTGAGGTTTTCGTTGTCCGAGGAGATCGGCGTCTCCTGGTGGCAGATCGACACGTCAGCCGCGCTGAGCACTGGCTTGACGTCGGCGAACATCGGGTTGAAGTCGTACTGTCCCTGGCCGGACCTGCGCGCGTTGGCCGCCGCGTTCTTGGCGACCGGCACGTGGATGAGGATGTCGCCCGTGCCGGTGACGGAGACGCTCACCGGCGCCTTGTCAGCCGGCTTGCTCGTGCCCGGCGCGGCGCTCCCGTCGGAGCTCGGGCTGTGGAAGCTCCCGTCGTCCCCGCTATCGGAGAAGGCAGAGCAGGACGCGAGCGCCAGGCTCGCGACGACGGCAGCAATCAGTGTTCCCCCACGGCGCATGACGGCGACTTTAGCCCGTGATTCTGACGCCGAGCGTCCGGATCACGTCTTCGACGTCCGTGGTCGGAGCGTCACAGACGAAGCCACGGCAGACGTACGCCGTCGGCCGACCCTCCCGTGCCTCTCGCCCTGCCATGAGAGGTACGCCGCCCGCACTCTCGCCGGACGCGCGCACCAGGCCGGGGGACGGGCTCAGCCAGGATGCGCGGACCAGAGCGTCGTCGGCGGTCGGCGCGGCCACGGCGACCTGCAGCGGGCCCGCGAGCAGAGCCTCGGCCCCTGCGAGGGACCACCCGCCGAATCGAGGATCGCGCCGCACGACCCCGGCACTTGCAGCAACAGCGCGCTCGGCGGCCTCTCGGTAGCGCTGCTCACCGGTGAGGGCAGCGGCACTGACCAGGGCCATGGCGAGCGCGCTCTGGCCGGCCGGCTCGGCGTTGTCGCCGGGGTTGCGCGGCCGGGTGAAGAGCGGCTCGGCATCAGCGGCCGTGTCGAAGAAGCCGCCGTCGTCGGTCGAGAACACGTCCAGCGCGGTGTCGAGGAGTCCGGTGGCTGCCTCCAGCCAGCGCGAGTCGCTGTCGACCTGGTGCAGCAGGAGCAGACCTTCGGCGAGGTTGCCGTAGTCGTCCGCGACGCCGACGCTCGCACTGACCGCGCCGTCGAGCGACGCCCGGCGCAGCCGTCCGTCGCGCAGATGGGCCGCCAGGACGTGGTCGGCGCAGGTCCGAGCCGCAGCCACCAGGTCCGGGCGCTGCAGCAGCATGCCGACATCGACGAGGCCGGCGATGGCGATGCCGTTCCAGGACGTGACGACCTTGTCGTCCCGCGCCGGCTGTGGGCGTGCGTCCCGGGCGATCAGCAGCCTCCGACGTATGCCGTCCCACCACTGCGCGTCGTCAGGGTCCGTCTGCAGCTGGAGGGTCGACGCGCCATGCTCGAAGGTGCCGGTGGGCGTGACGGAGAGGAGCTCTGCTGCCCTCTGCCCGTCCTCGTCCCCGAGCACGTCGACGAGCTGATCCGGCGTCCATGCGTAGGTCGCGCCCTCGACCCCGTCGGTGTCTGCATCCAGTGCGGATGCCAGTCCGCCCTGATCAGTGGTGAGGCGTCGAAGCACGAAATCCGCTGTCTCAGAAGCGATTCGGCGCGCCAGTGCCGAACCGGTCAGGCGCCACAGGTGCGCATAGACCCGCATGAGCTGGGCGTTGTCGTAGAGCATCTTCTCGAAGTGGGGGACCGTCCACGACCGGTCGACGCTGTAGCGCGCGAACCCGCCGTCGAGCTGGTCGTACATACCGCTGCAAGCCATGGCGTCGCAGGTCTCCTGCGCCATCCGCAGGGCGCTCTCGTCACCGGTCCGGGCGTTGTGGCGGATCAGGAACTCGAGGACCATCGAGGGTGGAAACTTCGGAGCGCCGCCGAATCCGCCGTACTGCCAGTCGAACTCGCGTTGCAGCCGGGTGACGGCGTCGCTGAGCGCGGCATCGTCGTACGCCTGGGATGTGGTGGGTGCGGCGGCCTCTCGAAGGCGGCTCACGATGTGGTTGCCACTCGCGAGGACGTCGTCGCGGCGCTCCTGCCAGGTCGTTCCGGCCATGTCGAGCAAGCGCAGGAGCTGTGGTTTCGGCAGGTAGGTCCCGGCGAAGAACGGCTCGCCGGCCGGCGTGAGCAGGCAGGTCATCGGCCAGCCGCCCTGCCCGGTGAGCGCCACCGTTGCCTGCATGTAGACCGCATCGATGTCGGGGCGCTCCTCACGGTCGACCTTGACCGCGACGTAGGACGCGTTGATCGCCTCGGCCACCTGAGCGTCCTCGAAGGACTCGTGGGCCATCACATGACACCAGTGGCACGCCGCGTAGCCCACCGACAGCAGGATCGGCACGTCTCGCCGCCGCGCCTCGGCGAACGCCCCGTCGCCCCACTCCCGCCAGTCCACGGGGTTGTCGGCGTGCTGGCGCAGGTAGGGGCTGAGGCTGTGCTCGAGTCGGTTCGCCACGACCCCACGCTAGGCGCCTTGAGGGCGACCAGGTCTAGGCGGGCGGCGCGACCTGGGTGTCGCCCTGGCCGGCGCGCTGCAGCGACTCAGCCACGAAGCCGTTGGCCTTCAGTTCCTCGACCGTCGAGGCCAGGAACGCGATCGTCTCGTCCGAGCGGTTCTTGGTCGTCGCGACGGCCTGCTGGATCTGCATGAACCTCTCGTCGATCAGCCGTAGGCCGGGGTGCGCCTGCGCGTACGCCGTCACCGGCTGGCGGATGCCGGCGCCCGCCTCGAGACCCTGCGCCTCGAAGACGTCGACGCCCTCGTCTCCGCGGACCAGCTCGGCGTGCTCGACGGTGCGGGTCAGGTAGAGGTCGTACGCCGAGCCGTTCTTGACCCCGATCCGTACGCCCTCCCGGTCGACGTCCGTGACGGCCCGGAGCTCAGAGTCCTCCGGAACGACGAAGACGCCCTCGATGACGACGTACGGGGCGGTGAACGCGACCTGCTCCGCGCGCGCCGGCTCGATCGCCAGGAAGCCGATGTCGGCGTTGCCGGAGGTCAGCGTCTCGAAGGACTTACGTGCCGCGTCGAAGCAGATCAGCTCGACCGGCACTCCGAGGCGAGCGCCCAGCTCGCGTGCGAGATCGACGGTGATGCCTGCCGGCTCGTCCGGAGTGCCTTGTGCGAGAACGGGGTTGCCCAGATTGATGGACGCACGGAGCGTGCCTGTCGGTGCGAGGTCGTCGACGATGGCGGCAGGTACGGAAGTCATGGGACTCAGCCTAAGGACGGATGTGTCCCCGCGATCGACCGCCATACGTTGGCGTCGTCAGGCACGTCATGAAGCGGAGGTATGTCGATGGGTCTCTTCAAGAAGCTGCACGAGCGGTCGCAGGCCAAGATCGAGAAAGCGCGTCAGGAGGGCTACACGAAGGCCCTGCAGAGCGGTGCGTCGGAGGAGGAGGCGCGTGCCGAGGGGGACAAGGCGGCCCGTCGTCAGAAGCGCCGTCAGGCCGCGATCATGGGCGCGGTCAACTCCTGACCGGCCACCCGCAGGCGTCGGCCGATGCCTGCGGTCACGGACTTCAGCCGTCCGCAGCGACGGCACCCGAGGTGGCGGGTAGCACGATCCGAGCAGGCGTGATCTGGCTCGCCTCCACCCAGGCGCGATGGAACGCACTCCCCGGTGCGACAGCAGCGCGGTCCTCGGGCGAGGCGACGATGTCGGCGGGCGCTGTGATGGTGCGCGGACTCGGGGACGGTGCCTGAGTCCGCGCCTGCCGCACGGCATCCCGTAGCGCGTACGCGATGGGCTTGGCGACGTGGTCCACGGTCACCAGGCCCAGGTCGTACTCCCGCTCGGGGAAGTCCGGCTGACCGCGGTCGATGTCGTGCGAGCACCACCACGTGATGGCCGTCAGCTCCGGCAGCTGGGTCACGGCCTCGACAGTGCGCTCCACGAAAACCTCGGCATCACCGACGGGCACGTCCGGGCTCGGAGCACCGATCTCTTGCAACCACACCCCTCGTCCCGGGTCCTCGGCGCAGGCGCTGGCGAGCGCGCACAGGTAGGCGGCGTGGGAGACGGTTGCCGGGCCGAGAGGTCCGTCGAGTCGTGAGGTGCCGTTGAAGATCCACGAGTGCACGCTGGTGACGTCGCCGAGCGCTGTCGCGTCGCCGGGCCCGAAGGGATGGCCGGGGGAGTAGAACGCGTCGTCGAACATGGAGTAGACGACCTGTACGCCAGGCGCCGCTGTGCGGATCGTCCCCACCATCTCGGCCGCCCAGTCGCGGCTGGTCGCCAGAGTGGTCGAGCTCGCCGGCCACAGGTTGTTGACCTCGTTGCCGACGGTGATCGCGAAGACGTTGGGCTCCGCAGCGACGGCTGCCGAGAGGACGTCCACGTAGGTCTTCAGGCCCTCGCGGACGCGAGCATCCTCGAACACGCTGCCCTGGTGCCAGGTGAGGGCCCACGACGGCAGGAAGTCAAAGCTCGACAGGTGGCCTTGGATGAGGTCCACGCAGACGTCCAGGCCGAGCTCAGCCGCCACCCTGATGACGGAGACGACGTCGCGGACGGCGCTCCGGCGCAGGTGTCCGCGTCCTGGTTGAATCCATGGCCACACCGGGAAGATCCGGACGTGGTCCATGCCGAGCGCCGCCAGGTCATGAAGATCGCGACGCACGTCGTCCAGATCGAGGTCCAGCCAGCTGTAGAACCAGCCGCGCGACGGCACGTAGTTGGCGCCGAGTCGGAGTGGGCTGTTCACGGCAGTGGGGTGTGGTGTCGGATCGCTCATGATGAAGCGAGCCTAGAACGGTTTAGCAACGAGGCAAAGAGACGGTGCCGTTCACCGAAGTGGGGCGGTGCTCTCGCGTACGACGAGCTGAGGGGCCGCGGCAGTCGTACGAACGACCTCGCCCGGGTTCTTGATCGTCTCGACGAGGGTCGCCGCGACCTGCTCGCCAAGCGCGAAGGTGTCGCGAGAGAGCGCGGTGATGGCCGGGTGCATGAGACGGACGAGGACGGAGTCGTCGAACGACACGATCGACACGTCAGCAGGCACTTCCGCACCCATCTCCATCGCGACCGCGAGGCCTGCCACGGCCATGATGTCGCTGTCGAACACCAGGGCGGTCGGCGTGGGGGATGAGGACAGGGCCGCTCTCGTCGCTGCGGCCCCTTCGGTGTCCGAGAAGTCCGTGGTCGTGGTCGTCACCTGCAGGTCGAGCGCCTTGGCGGCCGTGCGCAGAGCGCTGCTGCGCGCTCTGGTGTGGCGCAGGTGAGCCATGCCGGCGATGTGATGGATGCGGGTGTGGCCGATGGCCGCGAGGTAGTCGACGATGCGGCGCATGGCTGCCTTGTCATCTGCGGACACCGTCGAAATCGCCTGTCCCTTAAGGGGATCCCCGAGTACCACCGCTGGCAGGCCGAGGCGCATGACCTCGGCGATGCGCGGGTCGGAAGCCTGGATGTCCATCAGCACGACGCCGTCGACCCGGTGCTCGGCCGACCAACCTCGATAGACCTCGATCTCGGTCGCGGTGTCCTCGACGACCAGCAGCTGGAGGCCGATGCCTCCTGCCGAGAGGCCAGCCTGCAAGCCCGAGACGATCTGGGCGAAGAAGGGCTCGACGCCCAGGGTGCGAGCCGGGCGGGCCGATACCAGTCCGACCAGCTGCGCGCTCGAGCGACCGAGTGCGCGCGCCGCGCTGTGCGGCCGCCACTGCATGCGCTCAGCGACCTGGAGTATGCGTGCCCGGGTCTCCTCGCTGACTCCAGGCCGACCGTTGAGCGCAAAGGAGACGGCGCCCTTGGAGACGCCTGCCTCGCGCGCGATGTCGGCAATGGTCAGTCGGGCCAAGGTGGTACCTCCTGCTGAGCGAGCGTGCGGCACTCGCATCCGTGACGTGTTTTGTCCATCGTCGCAGGACCCAGTCTGAGCGAATCCCTTGACAGCGATTCTGGTGCCCGAGATAGTCGCATACTAGACCGGTTTTGTTACTGCCGCGTTCGCCTGAATCAGGCTGGTGCTCGAGGAGGAGTTCCCGGTGTTGAGCCGTCACAAAGTCGCCGTCGTCGGCGCGGTCGTCTGCACGTTCACTGCCGCAGGATGCGGGGTGGGCGAGGGCAGCGGTGACAGCACCACGGCCGCTCAGCAGTCCGTCTCCGCCCCGGCGAAGCTCGCCGGCACCATCACCTTTCAGACGTGGTCCCTGAAGAACGACAAGTTCACCCCGTACTTCACCCAGCTCATCGCTGCCTTCGAGAAGTCGCACGCAGGCACCAAGATCAACTGGATCGATCAGCCGGGCGACGGATACGCCGACAAGGTGGCCAGTCAGATCAAGAGCGGCAGCCTGCCGGACGTGGTCAATCTGCCGCCCGAGATCGCCTACCAGGCCACGCGCCCGGGCGCCCTGCTCAATCTGGCCAAGAGCGTGCCCACGCTCTCCACGGACTACGTGGCCAGCGGCATCGGGGCCTACACCTACCCGGGAGTGGACGGCAGCTACGCCTTCCCGTGGTATCTCGGCACCGACGTCAACTACTGGAACAAGGACATCCTGGGCAAGGCCGGCGTCTCGACGACAGCGCTGCCCACGACCAACGATCAGCTGATGGCAGCAGCCAAGAAGGTGCACGACGCGACCGGCGGCCGGGACTACCTGATCAGCCGCAAGCCAGGGCTGCTCGACTTCGTTGCCGCCGGCGTACCCCTCTCGTCCGCCGACGGCAAGAAGTTCGCCTTCAACACCCCGGCGGCAGCCGGTGTGGTGGACAAGTACGTGAGTGCGTACAAGTCCGGCTACATGCCCAAGGACGCGCTGAGTGACACCTACCTCGGCAACTCGGCGCTGTTCGAGAAGTCCCGGGTCGGCTGGACGACTGGGACCGGGTTCTTCATCAAGGATCTCCAGGGCAAGAGCCCGACCCTGGCGCCCAAGGTCATCGGCTCGCCCGTGATCGGCACGCCACCGCTCTATGCGCAGGGCATCAGCGTCGCGGCCAAGAGCAAGAACCTGCCGCTCGCGCTGGAGTTCGCGAAGTTCGCGACCAACAACACCAACCAGCTGGCATTCACCGACATCGCCACCGGCTTCCTGCCCGGCACGACTGCGGCACAGACTGATCCGCGGTTCAGCAAGAGCGACGGGACCGCAGCTGGCAACGCCGCCGTCCTCGCTGCGAAGGCACTGCCGCAGGCCAAGGTCATCCAGCCGCCGACCTGGACCGAAGCCATGTCGACGTATCTCAATCAGCAGCTGGCCCTCGCTCTGACCGGCAAGCAGTCGTCAAAGGATGCGCTGGACAAGGCGGTCAGCAAGGCCAACTCGCTGCTGTGAGGTCACATCGCTGGTTCACCCCGTGGTTGATGGTGCTGCCGGCCCTGGCGTGGCTGGCGGTCTTCAGCCTGTGGCCGGCGATCAACACGCTGCTGCTGTCGTTCACCAATGTGCGGACGCTGTCCGGTGGCAAGGTCGTCGGTCTCGAGAACTACCGCGCGATGTGGGAGGACGACCAGCTGCGCGACGCACTCGTCAACACGGTCATCTACATGCTGGTGTGTGTGCCGCTGCTGACCGTGCTGCCGCTGCTGCTGGCGATGCTGGTCGAGAAGCCGATACGCGGCCTGGCGATCTTCCGGACGGTGCTCTACTTCCCGGTCATTGCCTCCGCGGTCGTTGTCGCGGTGATCTGGCAGTGGATGCTCGACGAGCGCGGCGTGGTCAACGGTCTCCTGCAGCAGGCCAACCTTGTCCATGAGGCTGTGCCGTTCCTGACCGGGCGCTGGTTGCTGCTGTTCTCCGCGATCACGCTGACCGTGTGGAAGGGCCTGGGCTACTACATGATCTTGTACCTGTCCGCTCTGGGGAATGTCGACCCGACCTTGCACGAGGCCGCCCAGGTCGATGGCGCCGGCGCTTTCCGGCGGTTCTGGAGCATCACGATCCCCGGGGTCCGAGGCACGATGACGCTGGTCTCGATCCTGATCGCGGTGTCCGCGATGCGCATCTTCACCGAGCTCTACATCCTCGGCGGTACGACGGGAGGCGTTGGCGGACAAGACGTCTCGGTCGTCATGCTGATCCAGAGCTCGGTTGCTGGCGCGGATGGCCGACTCGGCTACGGCGCCGCCCTCTCGGTCCTGCTGTTCGTGATCGCGGTGATCCCCATGGCTGCACTCGCTCGGATCAACAAGAAGGCCTCGGCATGAGCCGGCGCAGGTGGACGACCGTCGGACGCTATGCGCTGTTGCTGGTCGTCACGGCCATCAGCATCGGGCCGATGCTGTGGGAGCTGAGCACCTCACTGAAGTCCAAGACCGAGGACATCTTTGCCGCGAACCCCAGCTTCGCCCCTGCGGACCCCACGTTCTCCAACTACGGCGAGGTGACCAGAGCCGTCCCGGTGGTGCACTTCGCCGGCAACTCGTTGATCGTGGCTGCCCTGGTCGTCGTCGGCAACCTGATCGGTGCGACGCTCGGCGGATTTGCGTTGGCACGCTTGGACTTTCGCGGTCGTCGTCTCGTCTTCGCGCTGTTCTTGACGACGTTGTTGCTGCCGGGCGAGGTGACGATCATCAGCCAGTTCCAGACGATCACCAGGCTCGGTCTGGGAGACACCCTGCTCGGCGTCGCCCTGCCGGCCATGATCGGTCCGATCAATGTGCTGCTGATGCGCAACGCGTTCCAGGCCATTCCCGACGAGGTCGAGCAGGCGGCGATCGTCGACGGCGCTAACGCCTGGCAGCGACTGCGCTACATCGGTGTGCCGAGCGTCATCGGGACCTTGTCGATCGTGACGATCCTGGCGTTCATCGGCGCCTGGGACGACTTCTTGTGGCCGCTGATCGTGCTGCAGGACCCCGACAAACTGACGCTGACCGTCGGACTGGCTTATCTGCAAGGCGCATTCGACACCGACCCACGCGTCGTGGCCGCCGGAGCGATGATCGCGCTGATCCCGATCCTGATCGTCTTTGCCGCGCTCCAGCGCTTCTTCTTCCGCGGTGTCGGCGAGGGCGCGATCAAGGGCTGATTGGGGATCTCTCGCCTCGTCAGCGGCGGGAGAAACGCAGGGTTGCGATCTGGAATGGCCTCAGCTGCAACGAGATTCGGCCTTCATCTGTCGTGAGCCCGTCTGGCTCGATCTGGTCCTCGAGCAGGTTCGTCTGGCGGACCTGTGCGAACTCGAAGTCGGGCTCGACCTCGACCGACGTGCGCGCGCCGTACGGCTCATAGAGGCGTACGACGACGTCACCACTCCCGTCCTCGGCGAGCTTGACGGCCTCGACCGCCGCCTCACCTTGGCCGGTCAGCCGGAGCACGGGCTCGAAAGCCCTTCCTGTCAGGCGCCGTTCGGGCAGGTTGACGTCGTAGCCGGCCCGCACGGCGTCTGCGATGTCGGGCGCCACGGCGACCGAATAGTGCAGCGTGTGCTGACCCTGGTCGGTCGCGGGATCGGGGAAGCGCGGTGCGCGCAGCAGCGACAGGCGTACGACCGAGAACGTCGCGCCGTCGTCGCCCGCGTGCCGGGTGACGTCGTGGCCGTAGGTCGAGGAGTTGGCGACCGCGACCCCGAAGCCGCGCTCGGCGACGTGGACGAAACGATGGGCGCACACCTCGAAACGGGCCTCGTCCCAGCTGGTGTTCTGATGGGTCGGACGCACGAGGTGACCGAACTGGGTCTCGAAGGCGGCCCGATCGGTGTGCACGTCAATGGGGACCGACAGCTTGAGGATCTTCTCGCGCTCGTGCCAGTCGACCTCGACCGTGCCGTTCAGCTGCCGGGCGCCGGGGCGCAGGATGAACGTCTGGACAGCGGTGCTCTCCGCGAACGTCCGCCGAACCACCACCGCCGCGGAGCCGTCAGGACGCTCCTCGACATCGAGCGCATCCAGGTCGACGAGATCCGCAACGGTGTTGCGGTAGAACGCATCCACATCCCAGGCATCCCACATGTTGGGGAAGTCCGGATGGAGCTGGAGCAGCCCAGCCACCTGGCCCGGCGGCACGGTGTCACGTCCGGTCTCCAGGTCGACCACGCTGGTCACCAGTCCGCGCGCGTCGAGTCGCACCCGCACCACGTCGTTGTCCAGGACGACCGAGTCGTCCTCGCGCGTAACCCGCACGGGTGGCACGTCGTGTCGCGGGCCGGCTCCCAGCGCCGGCGTCCCGCTGCGTGAGTAAGGGGAGGCATTGACCATGACCTCGCCCGCGCTGGCGTCGGGCGCGGCCGTCAGAAGAGCGAGCCGGTCGTCGATCAGAGCCTCGAGCTCGGCGGCAACGGCGTCGTACTGCTCGGCCGCCTCGCGATGCACCCAGGCGATCGAGCTGCCGGGCAGGATGTCGTGGAACTGCTGGAGCAGCACGGTTTTCCAGCAGCGACGCAACGCCTCGGACGGGTACGGCGCGAGGTCCCGCACGGCCGCAGTCGTCGCCCAGAGCTCGGCCTCGCGCAGCAGGTGCTCGCACCGCCGGTTGCCCTGCTTGGTCTTCGCCTGCGAGGTGTACGTCCCGCGGTGCAGCTCGAGATAGAGCTCGCCGACCCAGACCGGTGGGTTCGGGTACGCCTTCTCCGCTCGTTCGAAGAACGCGGCCGGTGTCTCGATCGTCACCTTGGGCGAGCCCTGCAGGTCGGTCGTACGCCGAGCGCGCTGCAGCATCTCCCGGGTGGGGCCACCGCCTCCGTCGCCCCAGCCGAACGGTGCGAGCGAGAGGTTCGTGGCGCCCTTGTCGCGGAAGTTGCTTGCCGCGTGGGCCAGCTCGCGGCCCGAGAGGTCGGAGTTGTAGGTGTCAATCGGCGGGAAGTGCGTGAAGACGCGGGTGCCGTCGATGCCCTCCCAGCTGAAGGTGTGGTGAGGGAACACGTTCTGCTGGTTCCAGGAGATCTTCTGCGTCAGAAAGTGGGTGCACCCTGCCTGCTTGACGATCTGGGGCAGGGCCGCCGAGTAGCCGAAAGAGTCTGGCAGCCATACCTGTTCGCAGGTGATGCCGAATTTCTCGCGGAAGTAGCCCTGGCCCATGACGAACTGGCGGGCCATGGCTTCGCCGCCGACCATGTTGGTGTCGGACTCCACCCACATGCCACCTGTGGGCACGAGCCGTCCGGTCTTCACCTGGTCGGCCAGCTTCGCGAAGACCTCGGGGCGGTGCTCCTCGATCCACTCGTACTGCTGTGCCGAGGACATCGCAAAGACGAGATCGTCGTGCTCGTCCATCAGGTTGGTCACGTTGGAGACCGTCCTGGCCACCTTGCGTACGGTCTCGCGGGTCGGCCACAACCAGGCCGAGTCGATGTGCGCGTGACCGACCGCCGAGACGTGGTGACTGCCTTCATCGGCACGTCGCTGCAGGAGTGGTGCGAGCTGTGCTCGGACGGCTGCTGCAGTCCCGGCGACATCCTGCAGATCGAGGGTGTCCAGTCCCCGTTCGAGGCCGTACATCAGCTCAGATCGCCAGCCGTCACTCTCGGGCAGCGACAGCATCAGCCCGTTGAGTACGTCGATGTCGGCCACCAGCTCCCAGACCTCGTGGTCGATGACGCAGACATCCGCCCGGGCCAGACGATAGAGAGGTTCGTCCCCGGCCGTCGTCTTCTCCCCGAGAGTCGTGGGCAGGAACGGGTGGACCTCGAGGATGAGCGGGTTGGCGGCGGCCTCGACGTACAGGTCGACGGCACCGTCCGTCGTACGCCACGGCACCCAGGTGTTGCGGGGATTGAGGCCCTTCACCACCGAGCCGTTCGGCCGGTAGACCAAGCCCTCGGACTGGAAGCCGGGGGAGTGGTCAGCCCAACCGAGGTCGATGACCAACTCGAGGTGCGCCGACTCAGCCACCGAGGGGACGTCGCCGCGCAGACGGAACCACGTCGTACCCCAAGCTGGACCCCACCGGTCGCCGACGGCGAACGGCTCGTAGTCAGCCGCGAAAGCTGTTGCAGGAGAGACGGGTTCGCCCTGGCCGCCATCTACGTGCCAGGCCGTGACGTCGAGCTCGGCGACGGTCCGGTGAACGGCAGGCTTGATGCGTTCGGTGAGTACTCGGTCGATGCGCTTCTCGATGAGGGACCGGCGGTCATGCACGTTGAGATCTCCAGGACTGTGGGGTGAGAAGGGCACCGCTACGGCTGCACGGTAGCCGTAGCGGTGGTCGCCGGGCCGCGCTGGTAGACCGCACCGATAGGCACCAGCTGGAACCTGCGATGCGCGCCCGTGCTCGGGAAGGTGTCGAGGGCGAAGAGCGCGTCGCTGTCGACGCGGCCGAGCCACTTCCAGGACGGCCCCACCTCCTGGAGCACGTCGTACGCACGCACCGACGGGTCGTCATCCCATGCGAACGCCGCCTCGACGCGGTCGTCGACCCGCGCCAGGTGGGTGACCCGAAATCCGGTCGGCCGGTCGGGCCGCTGCGGTGGAGTGTCCGAGGCGATCAGAGTGAGATTGCCGAGGTTGAGGCCGAAAGAGGCGACGCGCGGAGCGCGCACCCTCATCGCCACCGCCGCGACGGTGCGGTCCGCTGCTGGCACCCTCCCGTGCACGGTGACCCAGCCGTGCGTCGTGCGGGTTGGTTCCAGTGCGCTCCAGATCGTGAGCCGCGGATCGTCCGCGTAGGTGATGCCGATGTCGTACTGATAGCCGGGGTGATCGGGTCGTACGACGAAGGAGACGTCGAGGCCATGTCGAGCAGGAAGGGCCGTCTTGTAGAGCCGTAGCTCCACGGAGCCGGCGTTGCCTGTGCTGCCCTGGACCCGGATCGAGGCAGCGCCCTCCCAGACGCGCGTCTCGTCGAGCGTCACCGAGGACGATGCGCCCCGACGGTCGATGTTCCAGTACTGCCACGTCGGGAGTACGTCGGCGCACCCGATGTTGTTCCAGGGGCGGTCGCTCATCTGCTGGCCGCCGATGGTGAACGACGGGCCGACACCGATGTCGAAGTTGCTGGAGAAGGGCAAGGACCCGACGACCGACTTCTCGACGATCGTGTGCGCGACACCGTCCCAGTGCGCTGGGTTGTGGATGTCCGTACGACCAGCCGGTTGGGTCGCGCTGGTCTTGCCGCTCAGAGCGGGATTGCCCTTCGGCCCGACCCAGTACTGCTGCTCCCAGCGCCGAGCGTGCGCACGTCCCTTCGGGGTGAAGGTCACGTCGTTGTTGAACTCGCTGTTCCACATCTCGTTGGGCACGAACAGCGCCCAGGATGTCGGTGCGGTCGTCGTGGTGTTGGCCAGGTCGGAGAACCGCTCGCGAGGGTTGAAGCCACCCTGCTGTGCCTCCGTGGTGGCGAATACCGTCTGGAGCGGGTCGAACCCGGCCTTCACCGCCGTGCGACGAGAGATCGCGAGGTCGGAGTCCGCGCGCGGCCAGTCGTAGTTCATCCAGATCGAGTCGACCAAGGTCTCCTGGGGTGTGCCCAACCAGACGGCGTTCACCTCGTCGACGCGGTTGCGGTACTCCACCTTGCCGGTCTTGGCGTTGAACGAGTCATACCAGCACAGGTAGTAGTCGGGATCCTTCGCCTTGAGGTAGCGCACGAACTCCTTGAGTCGCGCCGCGAGCTCGGCGTCGGAGTACGGCGACGGCTGGCCCGCGGACGGCTCGCCCTCCTGGTTGATGAACATGCCGTCGTACCCGAAGAACTGTCGGATCTCGATGAGCTTGTCGGCGACGGGGAAGCTGCCGTCTGCGCGCTGCTGGACCAGTGCAGCGAACTGGTCTGCGTCGCCGCGTGGCCAGAACCAGCAGCCCAGGACCTTCACACCGTTGCGGTGCCCGTGCGCGATCCATGCCGGGTTGGGGATCTCGACCACGCCGTACTTCAGCGGGGGACCGCCGTCCTGCTGCGAGGCGATCACGTCCTCCTGGGTGAACCGTTTCAGGATCTGTCCGTGCCAGCTCGCCCAGTAGTCGAGGTAGCTCCAGTAGCGGTGCGTGTAGACGAACGACTCGTCTCCGTACGCGCGAGCGCGCAGGTCGGCGCTGCTGCCGCGGTAGTCGCCGTCGAGGGTCAGCAGCTGCGTGCCCGGATCGAGGTCGGGGTGGGCCTGGGTGGGGCGGAAGGTCGGGATGCGGGGTGCGAGCGGGACGCGGCCCCGGAAGTACCGCGCACTCGGATCGGTCTTGGGATCAAAGGCGAGCAGATCGCCACTGATGTAGCCGAAGGTGGACGGTCCTGGAGGGATGCGTTGGACGACCTGAGTGTGATCGGTCGGGTAGCCCGGGTCAGGCGTCGCAGCCGTGGCACGGGCAATGTGGAGGCCCGGTGCGGTGGTTGCGGCCGCGCTGGCGGCTGCGAACCGCAGCACGGTGCGGCGACTCGGTGCTGGTCGGCGGCCGTCGTGGTCCATACCGTTGGACATCGTCGATTCCTCCCTGCAGGCGGTGGACCAGTTCATGGCCCGGGAGAGAGATTAACCGCTTTAGTCGCTGGGCGGCAGGACACCGCAGACATTCATGTCGAGAAGATCCCGCTGTGTACGGCTAGGCGAACCAACGCTCGCGCGTGAGGCGGTAGAGCATGTGTTGCGAGAGTCGATGACCGGGTTCGAGACGCGGGTGGTCGAAGTCTTCGGTCTCGTTGCGCACCATGCCGATTCGCTGCATCACGGCTTGCGACCGCGTGTTCGTTGCTGCCGTGAACGACACGATCTCGTCGAGCTTCGCGACGGTGAATCCGTACCGGAGCGCGGCTCGCGCCGCCTCGGTTGCGTAGCCGTGACCCCACGCGTTGCGGGCGAGTCGCCACCCGACCTCGACCGCAGGTGTGAAGTGAGCCTCGAACGACGGCCTGCTGAGTCCCGTGAAGCCGATGAACTCCCCGGTGTCCTTGACCTCGACCGCCCATAAACCCCAACCATTTTCGCTGATGTGGGTACGCACTCGGTCGGCCAGAGCGTCACTCTCCTCCCTGGTCATCGGTGCCGGGAAGTGCTCCATCACTTCATCGTCGGCGTTGAGCGCCGCGAACGGTTCGAGGTCGGCGTCGCGCCACGGCCGCATGGTCAGGCGCTCGGTCTCGATCGTGGTCGGCGTCACCGGCGCAGCCTACCGAGCGCGTAGCGTCCGACCCGTGTGGAATCACGAGCCGGACCGCTACGACTGCCCGTTCTGTCGCCTGCTGCGCGGCGCGTACGACGAGCGCAATGCCGCGACGGACATCGTGCTGCGTGAAGGCGGCGCGACCGCACGCATTGCGCCGAAGTGGTGGCCCGCCAACGAAGGCGCCGTGCTCGTCATCCCCGATTCCCACGTCGAGAACCTCTACGACATCAGTCCAGAAGAGGGTCACGCGGTCTGGGACATGACCCGACGAGTCGCGATCGCGATGCGCAATTCCTATGATTGCCAAGGCATCTCGACTCGTCAGCACAATGAGCCGGCGGGCAACCAGGACGTGTGGCACCTGCACGTTCACGTCTTCCCGAGGTACGTGGGCGACAATCTCTACGGACGCCACGACGAAGTGCGGTGGGCGTCCATAGGTGAGCGGGCGTCGTACGCCGCCCGCCTCCGGGCAGCGCTCGAGGCACCCAGCAGCGGGCGCCCTGTGGATAACTTCGGAGGCTGATCTCCGACTCGCTCCATGATCAACGCCCATGACAACTTCTCTGCGCGACTGCGTGATCAAGACCGAGGTCGACCTCCTGGAGCTCTGGGAGGGCTTGATGGGCGAGGGAGGCTTCAGCCAGCGCAGCCTTTGGCTGATCTTCCTCGATCGCGAGGGGCGACCGACGCCGCTCATCGTCCCGATCGACGAGCTTCCCGACGAGCCCGACCCCGATGACGTAGCGCGCATCGCCCGTCTCATCGAGCACGCGCGCGAGGAGGTGAAGGTCGAGTCGGTGCCGATGCTGCTCTCGCGGCCCGGGCCGACGTGGATGCAGGACGGCGACCGGCGCTGGGCGGCAGCCCTCACCGAGGCGTTCGCCGGTCAGCAGCCTCAGTGGCCCATCCATCTGGCGACAACTGATCACGTGCAGGTCTTCGCACCAGACGACCTCGTCTGATGTGGCGTGGGAGGTGATAATTGGCGCATGGCGCGAGAGAGTCTGCCGGAGGACGAGATCGATGCGACGTACGCCGCTTACGACGCACATCCGTTGGCCGAGCCTGACGAGTGGGGCGACCTCGAGACGTTCCGAGCCGTGGCTGGCCAGTGACCGGCACCCCACAACGGGGTGCGGTTGAGCACGACCTCAGTCCTGCATCGCCTTGCAGACCGTCACCATGTGCGAGATCCAGTCCCGATCGGCATCATCAGGACGCTCGTTCTCCCAGACGGCGTTGAGCGCGCATCTCGCGAACGTCCAGTCGCGCGCCAGCTCCTCGCTGAATCCGCCTGCCTCGCAAGCGATCTCGAGACGTCGGCGCAGGTGGTTGCGGGCTGAAGGAGCGGCGATGGCTTCCTCGAGGCGGTTCCACATCAACGGCGCGATCGCGAACTCCGGCACCCCCGCGACAGGCTTGGGGTCGATCGCCAGCCAAGGGGCGCGATCACCGGCGAGCACGTTTTCGTCATGCAGGTCGGAGTTCACGAGCCGGGCATCGATGTCGTCGGCCGACCCGAGCTCGCGGAAGATGGCTGCCGCGCGCTCGGCCATCCGTCGGGGGAGTGCCCGAGGACCCTCGACACGCATCCGCTCGGCCCACCGTGTGCACTCCGTCGACAGGGTGACGAGCTGAGGAAACGCCGGTCGATCCAGATGGTGGAGCAGGTCGCCAATCACCCGGTTGGACTCGTCGACGTCCACATCGGCCAACGGACGCTCCGGGTCCAGCGCCTCCAGCAGCATCGCCCACCGTGACGGATCGGCCGCGACGAGGCGTACGGCTCCGTCGCCGTCCCACGCGCGCAACGCGAGATGCTCATGCGCCGCCTCCGGGTGCGGCCAGGTGACCTTCAGCATCACCGAGTCGCCGTCGTGCCGGCATGGGATGACCACGGCGCACATGCCGTGCAGCACCGCGCCGGTGGGCTCAAGGTCCCACTCGCTCGCGCACTCGCTCACCAGTCGGGGGAGGTCGCGCAGCCAGTCCGTGCCCTCGACTCCGCCCTCGGGCTCATGGCCGCTGACCATGCGCCGGAACTTCGCCGGGATGAAGCGGTCGACGTCGTTCAGGTCGGGCAGCTCGGTCATGCCGTCAGTCCCGGAAAGGCCGTCGGCGCAACGCCCCAGGTCCAGGACAAGGCGATCGCTGTCGACCACACGTCGAGCAGACCGCTGAGATCTGCCGGCCGACCTCGTACGCCGGCCGCCTGGCCCGCCGCTGTCGTCACCATCGCGGTGAGCAGCTCTTGGGCGAGCCTGCTCCGGGAGGATGCGTCGGTGATGGCGAACGGCAGCTGGTAGGTCAGCTGGGCCGGGGGAGCCGCCGCGCCGGCGGCAGCCTCGAGGCTGGATCGAGCGGCGTACAGCTGCTTGAGCGTGGCGCGCACCGGCTTGCGCTCCTTGCTCGGTGTCCTGGCCGCGATCATCTCGAACCCGTAGACCGCGGGGCGTACGGCTGCCAGCAGGGAGACCGCGAGGGCGCTCGGCATCCGGGCGGCCGGCCAGACCGGCGCCTGTCCGAGCGACTGCCCGGCGGCGCCGCGGGAGGCGAGCACTGCGGCCAGCATCGGGACGTAGGTAGTGCTCGCCCGAGCGATGTCGGCGACTCTTGCGCCCGGCGCGAATGCGACCTCCGCGGAGCCGAGCACCGGTGTGGCCGGTGAGGTGGTGGTCGGTGCGGTGATGCCCAGCCCGGCGACCACGGCGGCGAGCCGGTCGGCCTGCGCCTGATGCATGGCGGCGAGGCGCGCGCCCTCGCCGGGGGTGGCCTCCGCCGCCGTGTGCAGTCGACGCAGATCTGCCAGCGTGGCCAGGAGCACGGGCTGATCAGGGGGCGGGTCCGGGGTCTTGAGGCCCGGGATGTCCGGTGCGTCCCGCTCGAGCCGGACGCTGCAGCCTCCGAGGAACGCGGCTCCGGTCAGTCCGAGAACGCCGGCGACGACAGCTCTGCGCGTCGTCCCCCGACCTCCCTCTGCCACGGAGGGATCATGCCACGCGCGTCCGGGTCCGGCGCCTGAGACAAAGGTCCCCATCATTTGACGTTATGTGCCAGAAAATGGATGGTTATTGTCTGGCATCTGTCTGACGCCCAAGGAGGGCACCTGCTGTGACGACTGTGGCACGTCCCCCCAAGCCCGGCCGTTCGCGCGACGACAAGGTCGAGGGCCAGTGGGCGCTGGGACACCGCGAGCCGCTGAACCCCAATGAGGCGTTCAAGCAGGAGGACGACGGGCTCAACGTCCGGCAGCGGATCGAGGACGTCTACTCCAAGGAAGGCTTCGCCTCGATCACGTCCGAGGACCTGCGCGGCCGGATGCGCTGGTGGGGCCTTTACACCCAGCGTCGTCCCGGGATCGATGGCGGACGGACGGCCAGCCTGGAGCCTGAAGAGCTCGAGGACGAGTACTTCATGATGCGGGTCCGCAGCGACGGCGGAGCCCTGTCCGTCGAGCAGCTGCGCGTCGTCGCCGAGATCTCGCGCGAGTTCGCTCGCGACACCGCTGACATCTCCGACCGGCAGAACATTCAGTACCACTGGATCCGCATCGAGGACGTGCCCGAGATCTGGCGCCGCCTCGAGGCGGTCGGCCTGTCGACGACCGAGGCCTGCGGTGACTGCCCGCGTGTGGTCCTCGGCTCGCCCGTGGCCGGCGTCAGCACTGATGAGGTGCTCGATGGCACCCCGGCGATCGAGGAGATCAAGCGGCGCTACATCGGCGACCAGTCGATCTCCAACCTGCCGCGCAAGTTCAAGACGGCCATCTCCTGGCTGCCGGACACAGCACCTGAGATCAACGACGTGACGTTCGTCGGGGTCGAGCACCCTGACCACGGGCCCGGTTTCGACGTCCTCGTCGGCGGCGGCCTGTCCACCAACCCGCACCTCGCCGTCCGGCTGGGCACCTTCGTCCCGCTCGAGGAAGTGCCCGAGGTCTGGTACGGCGTCGTGTCGATCTTCCGTGACTACGGCTACCGCCGGCTGCGGCACCGTGCTCGCCTGAAGTTCCTCGTCAAGGACTGGGGCGCCGAGAAGTTCCGCGACGTCCTGGAGACCGAGTACCTTAAGCGGCCCCTGCTTGACGGTCCGGCCGCACCGGTGCCCTCGCGGCCCGTCGACCACGTCGGCATCTTCGAGCAGCAGGACGGTCGCCGCTACGTCGGCCTCGCGCCGGTCGCCGGACGTGTGAGCGGTACGACGCTCGCGGCCGTCGCGGACGCGGCTGAGGCCGCGGGGTCGGGGAGAGTCCGGCTCACGCCGTACCAAAAGCTCGTCGTCCTTGACGTCGACCCGGACCAGGTCGACACCCTCGTCGAGACGCTCGCGCCCCTCGGCCTGGTGGCCAGGGCATCGACCTGGCGGCGGTCAGTGATGGCGTGCACCGGCATCGAGTACTGCAAGCTCGCGATCGTCGAGACCAAGCAGCTCGCGCATGACCTGGTGACCGACCTCGAGGCCCGGCTGGCCGACCTCGAGCTGGACCGCCCGATCTCGGTGCACATCAACGGCTGCCCTAACTCCTGCGCCCGGATCCAGGTGGCCGACATCGGCCTCAAGGGTCAGATCGTCACGGACGCGGACGGCGAGCAGGTCGAAGGCTTCCAGGTGCACCTGGGCGGCGGGCTCGGCCTCGACGCCGGCTTCGGGCGCAAGCTGCGCTCGCACAAGGTCACCTCTGCCGAGCTCAGCGACTACGTCGTTCGCGTGGCTCGCAACTACCAGGCCGGCCACACCAAGGGCGAGAGGTTCGCCGAGTGGGCGATGCGTGCTGACGAGGAGGCGCTGCGATGACCGTCGCGACCGATCTGCGCGGGCTGGCCCAGCAGGGTGCCGCCGAGCTCGAGGGCGCGACCGCCGAGGACGTGCTGCGTTGGGCGGACCGTCACCTCGACCGTGTCGCCGTCGCCGCATCCATGCAGGACACGGTGCTGGTCCACCTGGCCTCGCGTGTGATCCCCGGCATCGACGTGCTCTTCCTCGACACCGGCTACCACTTCCCGGAGACGCTGCAGACGCGTGACCAGGTCGCGCGGACCTACGACGTGACCTTGCGCAACCTGACCGCCCGCCAGACGGTCGCTGAGCAGGACGAGACCTACGGGGCCAAGCTGCACGACCGAGACCCCGACCTCTGCTGCTCGCTTCGCAAGACACACCCGTTGGACGAGGCGATCGACACCTACGACGGCTGGGCGACCGGCTTGCGCCGGGCAGAGTCGGCGACGCGCGCCAACACTCCGGTCGTCGCCTTCGACGAGCGTCGCGAGAAGATCAAGCTTGCGCCGCTTGCGCTGTGGACCGACGAGCAGGTCGAGGCCTACATCGACGAGCACGACGTGATCATGAATCCGCTTCTGTCGCAGGGCTTTCCGTCGATCGGTTGTGCGCCGTGCACGCGTCGCGTGCTCGCTGGTGAGGACGCTCGCGCGGGTCGTTGGTCGGGCAACGACAAGACTGAGTGCGGGATCCACCTGTGACCACGGTCTGGCTGACCGGGCTCTCCGGTGCGGGCAAGACGACGGTCGCAGAGGCGCTCGCGGAGCGGCTGCGCTCCGAGGGCCGGTCGGTCGAGGTGCTGGACGGCGACGAGCTGCGCACGAATCTGTCTGCGGGGCTTGGCTTCTCGCGTGAGGACCGCAGCACGCACGTACGCCGGGTCGGCTTCGTCGCCGAGCTGTTGTCGCGTCACGGCGTCGTGTCTCTGGTGCCCGTCATCGCGCCGTACGCCGACGCCCGCCATGACGTACGCGCTCACCATGACAAGCACGACACGTCCTACCTCGAGGTGCACGTCGCGACCCCGTTGGCCGAGTGCGCGCGCCGCGACGTCAAGGGGCTGTACGCCAAGGCTGAGTCCGGCGAGCTGACCGGCCTGACTGGTGTCGACGACCCCTACGAAGCGCCCGAGGAGCCGGACCTGCGGCTGGACACGACAGGCATCGACCTGAGCACCGCCGTGGACCACGTCCATCAGCTGCTGACCGCAACGACCACAGAGGAGGCGGCGTCATGACTGCCACGACTGACGCGCCCGACGTCACTGGACTCAGCCCGACGCTGGCTGACCTGGAGGCCGAGGCGATCGAGATCATCCGCGAGGTGGTCGCCGAGTTCGACCGTCCCGCACTGCTTTTCAGCGGCGGCAAGGACTCGGCGGTACTGCTGCACCTCGCGCGCAAGGCAGTCTGGCCGGCGCCGCTGCCGATCACGCTGCTGCACGTCGACACCGGTCACAACCTGCCGGAGGTGCTGCGCTTCCGCGACCAGGTTGTTGCCGATGGCAACCTGCGCATCGAGGTTGCTCACGTCGAGGAGTGGATCGCCGACGGGCGTCTCAAGGAGCGCCCCGATGGCACCCGCAACCCGTTGCAGACCGTGCCGCTGCTGGACACCATCGCTGCGCAGAAGTTCGACGCCCTCCTCGGTGGTGCGCGCCGCGACGAGGACCGCGCCCGGGCCAAGGAGCGCATCTTCTCGGTGCGCGACGCGTTCGGCGGCTGGGACCCGCGCCGTCAGCGTCCTGAGCTGTGGAACATCTACAACGGTCGTCACGCACCGGGGGAGCACACGCGCGTCTTCCCGATCTCCAACTGGACCGAGCTCGACATCTGGGCCTACATCGAGGCCGAGAACGTCCCGCTGCCCGACATCTACTACGCCCACGAGCGTGACGTGTTCCTGCGCGACGGCATGCTGCTGACGCCGGGTCCCTGGGGCGGCCCTCGCGACGGCGAGACCCTCGAGCGCAAGACCGTCCGCTACCGCACGGTCGGCGACGGCTCCTGCACCGGCGCCGTGGAGAGCGACGCGAGTGACGTACGGACCGTGATCGCCGAGATCACCGTCAGCCGACTGACCGAGCGTGGCGCGACCCGAGCCGATGACCGGCTCTCCGAGGCTGCCATGGAAGACCGCAAGCGAGAGGGCTACTTCTGATGACGGTGCTCACCGAGAGGCCGGCGCCCACGCCGGACGAGAACGCCCCCGCCGCTGCGGGCCAGCTGCGCTTGGTCGTTGCCGGGTCGGTCGATGACGGCAAGTCCACCCTGGTGGGCCGGTTGCTGCACGACACCAAGTCGATCCTGGCCGACCAGTACGACGCGCTTGAGCACGTCAGCCGTAACCGCGGTGCTGATGGTTTCGACCTGGCACTGCTGACCGATGGCCTGCGCGCCGAGCGTGAGCAGGGCATCACGATCGATGTCGCCTACCGCTACTTCGCGACGCCGCGGCGCTCGTTCGTCCTGGCTGACACGCCCGGGCACGTCCAGTACACCCGCAACACGGTGACCGGTGCGTCCACGGCAGATGCCGCGGTGATCCTGGTCGATGTCCGCAACGGCGTCTCGGTCCAGACTCGTCGGCACGCTGCGGTGATGTCCCTGTTGCGCGTCCCGCACGTGGTGTTCGCGGTCAACAAGATGGACGCTGTCGAGTGGGACCAAGCACGGTTCGATGAGGTCGTGGCCGATGTGCGACGGGTGGCCAAGCGGGTCGGTCTGGACCAGATCGAGGTCGTGCCCGTGTCGGCGCTGACCGGCGAGGGTGTCGCGGCACCGGGCCCGGACTGGGTCGAGGGGCCGACGCTGCTCAGCCTGCTCGAGCAGCTGCCGGCGCGCCGGTCGTTGACCGATGAGGCGCTGCGGTTCGCGGTGCAGCTGGTGCTGCGCCCGCGTACCGATGACCACCCGGACTACCGGGGACTCGCAGGACGGGTCGGCTCCGGGACGGTCCGGGTCGGGGACGAGGTCGTGGCGCAACCGAGCGGTCTGCGCTCGACCGTGGCCGCGATCGACGGCCCGCGAGGCGAGCAGGCCGAGGCGACGGCGGGCCAGTCGGTCACGTTGCGTCTGGCCGACGAGCTCGACGTGGCTCGCGGTGAGGTGCTCTCCAGCGCGCAGGACCAGGCCGGTGTCGTCCGCGTCATCGAGGGCGTCCTGTGCTGGCTGAGCGAGGACGCCGGGCGCGACCGGCAGCGGGTTCTGGTCAAGGTCGGTACTCGCGTCACTCGCGGGCTCATCGGCCCGGTCGAGGAGCGTTGGCACGTCGATGACCAGCGCTGGGACCGCGATGCCGCTCCACTGGAACTCAACGACATCGGTCGCGTCACCATCCAGCTCGCCGACCCGGTCGCTGTGGACGGCTACGCCCAGCACCGCCACACCGGCGGATTCCTCGTCATCGACCCCGACTCGGGAGTGACCCTGGCCGCGGGTATGGCCGGCGGCCACCTCGGTGAGCCGCAGCTGATGATCTGAGGCGCGCTCCGGCGTACTCCGGTCGTTCGGGACGTCGCCCGTTCTCCGTTAGAGTTTCGGTGCGGGTGCGCGTTCGCGCCTGCGTACAACTCGAGAACAGGGCTGACGATGAGCGCGACGGCACGGGCCGAGCAGGTCCATGGCGACGTGGCCTCGGCGGTCGAGCCGCTGGGGCTCCTCGTCGAGGACGTCGCGGTGACACCCGCGGGCAAACGACGCCTCGTGCGTGTCCTCGTGGACCGTGAGGTGACTCCGCTGCTGTCCGGTGACGACACGACCAGCCCGGTGGAGCCCCTCAGCCTGGACGAGGTCGCCGATGCGACCCGAGCCGTCAGCGATGCGCTCGACGCGTCGGACGTCATGGGCGATCAGCCCTACGTGCTCGAGGTCAGCTCACCAGGCACCGACCGCCCGCTGGCCGAGCCCCGGCACTTCCGACGCAACGTCGGTCGTCTCGTGGAGCTCACACCGACCGAGGGCGAGTCCCTCACAGGCCGCATCACCGCCGCGACCGACCGCGAGGTGACGTTGGAGGTGCCAGGACCCAAGGGGCGCCCCGGCACCACGCACACCGTGGCCTATGCCGACTGCGCCCAGGCCCGGGTCCAGGTCGAGTTCAACCGCGCTTCCGGGGCGACCGAGACGGCCCCCGACGACGAGAAGGACAGCTGATGGACATCGATATGGCGGCGCTGCGCGCGCTGGAGCGTGAGCGTGAGATCCCCATGGATGTCATCGTGCCGGCGATTGAGCAGGCGCTCTTGACGGCCTACCACCGCGAGGAGGGCACCTACCGCGCCGCGCGCGTCGAGCTCGACCGCAAGACCGGTCACGTCGTGGTGTGGGCCCGCGAGGACGGCGAGGTCGACGACGAGGGCATCCGCGGCGAGGCGGGGCCGGAGTTCGACGACACCCCGACCGGCTTCGGCCGTGTTGCTGCGTCGACGGCCAGGCAGGTCATCGTGCAGCGCATGCGCGACCTGGAGGACGAGGCGATCCTGGGCGATTTCCGCGGCCGGGAGGGCGACATCGTCGCTGGTGTGATCCAGCAGTCCAGCGACCCGCGTGTGGTGCGCGTCGACTTCGGCACGGTGGAGGGCATCCTCCCGTCGGCCGAGCAGGTGCCGGGGGAGAAGTACGTCCACGGCGAGCGGCTGCGCTGCTACGTCGTGAGTGTGAAGCGCGGTCCCAAGGGTCCGCAGATCGGCCTGTCGCGTACGCACCCCAACCTCGTCCGCAAGCTGTTCGCCCTAGAGGTCCCCGAGATTGCGGACGGGACCGTCCAGATCGCGGCCCTGGCGCGTGAGGCGGGGCACCGCACCAAGATCGCGGTGCACTCCAAGACGCCGGGCGTCAACGCCAAGGGCGCCTGCATCGGCCCCATGGGTAGCCGCGTGCGCGCGGTGATGACCGAGCTGCACGGCGAGAAGATCGACATCGTCGACTACTCAGAGGACCCGTCCGAGTTCGTGGCGGCGGCGCTGTCGCCCTCCCGGGTCCAGTCGGTCGAGGTCACCGACCCCAAGGCCCGGGCGGCCCGGGTCACGGTCCCCGACTTCCAGCTGAGCCTGGCCATTGGCAAGGAAGGCCAGAATGCGCGGCTGGCGGCCAAGCTGACCGGTTGGCGCATCGACATCCGGCCGGACACCCAGGACACCGCTCCTGCGGGCGCTGCTAAGGCACCCGTGGACGGCGACGCCTGAGCTTCGGGCTAGAATGGCTGAGACCGGTCACTTGCATGCCGTCCGGCAGCCCCCATTGCACGCCTCGCGGCGCACCTGTGTGGGCTGTCGCCGGAGAGATGACCGATCAGCACTGCTACGAGTGGTTGCCCTCGTGGTCGAGGGGTCCGCGGCTCACGCCGTCGCGGTGGTCCCCGACACCCGTGAGCGGCTGCCGGGCCGAGGGGCCTGGTTGCATCCCACGGCTGACTGCCTCGCAGAGGCGGATCGGCGCCGAGCCTTCGGTCGAGCGTTGCGTGTCAACGCCGCGCTGGACCTGAGTCGGCTCAGGGAATGGATCGAGCAGCAGTGATGTACGAAGGACACGCCTTGGCGACCGACGTCGAGGCAGACCGTAGGAAAGCGGGTTTGACGCTGATGAGCACCCGATGAGTACTCAGCAATGAGCACCCAGTACTGACGGTCTGTGCTGCCCGGCAAGATGCCGGCCCGGCCCGGACCGTCACGATTCCAGTTGAGGAGAAACGTGGCTAAGGTCCGGGTCCATGAGCTCGCCAAAGAGCTCGGAGTCGAGAGCAAGGAACTGCTCTCGTACTTGAAGGAGCAGGGAGAGTTCGTCAAGACGGCGAGCTCGACCATCGAGGCTCCTGTCGTTCGCAAGATCAAGGAAAACCCCCCGCCGTCGGCCAAGTCCGACGCGGCATCTTCGGCTGCCCCTGCCAAGGCAGCCCCCAAGCCCCCCGCCAAGAAGGCCGCCCCGGCGCCGGCGCCCAAGCCTGCTGCCGAGACTCCGGCACTGAAGGCTGCTGCGCCCGCACCGGTCACGCCCGCTGCGCCTGCACCTGCCGCGCCGGCAGCACCGGCTGCTGCGGCCGAGCCGGCTCGTCCTACGCCGTCGAAGGCTCCCGCCCCGGGACCCGCGAAGCCGGCGTCTGCTGCACCCAAGCCGGGTGCGAAGAAGGCTGCCCCGGCTACCCCCGAGGCTCCTGCGGCCGCTGCTGAGGCACCCGCTGCTGAGGCACCCGCTGTCGAGGCACCGTCCACGTCCGCGCCTGAGGCGCCGGCCGCTCGTGGCGGCGACGCACCCCGTCCAGGTGGCGCCCCGCGTCCCGCGACCCCGGGCCCGCGCCCGGCCGCGCCGGGTCCCCGCCCGGGCAACAACCCGTTCTCCTCCTCGCAGGGCATGCGTCGCGAGGGTGGTGGCGGCAACCCGCGTCCGGGCAATAACCCGTTCGCGACCAGCCAGGGCATGCCTCGCCCGGCCAGCGCTCGTGGCGGTGGTGGCGCGCCCGGTCAGGGCGGTCCCCGTCCTGCCGCTCCGCGTCCTGCCGGTCGCCCGGCCCAGGGTGGCGGCGGCCAGAGCGGTCCGGGCGGCCCCCGTCCTGCTGGTGGCGGCGGTGCCGGACGTCCGAACCCCGGCATGATGCCGGATCGTGCTGCAACGCCCCGTCCGGGCGAGCGTCCTGCTCGCCCCGGTGGCGGCCGTGGTGGTCCCGGTGGTGGCGGCGGCGCAGGCGGCGGTGGCTTCGCAGGCCGCGGCGGCTTCGGCGGTCGCCCCGGTGGCGGTCGTGGCCCTGGTGGTCGCGGCGGCACCCAGGGTGCGTTCGGTCGCGGTGGCGGCAAGGTCCGCGGTCGCAAGTCCAAGCGCGCGAAGCGCCAAGAGTTCGAGCAGATGTCAGCGCCCAGCCCGGGTGGCGTCACCGTTCCCCGCGGCAACGGATCCACCGTGGTGCGCGTTCGTCGCGGTGCGTCGCTGACCGACTTCGCCGACAAGATCGATGCCAACCCCGCCAGCCTGGTGACGGTGCTGTTCCACCTCGGTGAGATGGCCACCGCGACCCAGTCGCTGGACGAGGACACGTTCCGCCTGCTCGGTTCCGAGCTCGGTTACGACGTCCAGGTGGTCTCGCCGGAGGACGAGGAGAAGGAGCTGTTCAGCGCCTTCAACATCGACCTCGAGGCCGAGCTGGAGGGCGAGGGCGACGAGGAGCTCGAGGCGCGTCCGCCGGTCGTGACCGTCGTCGGCCACGTCGACCACGGTAAGACTCGCCTCCTGGACGCCATCCGCAACGCGGATGTCGCCGAGGGCGAGGCCGGTGGCATCACTCAGCACATCGGTGCCTACCAGGTCCACACCGACCACGAGGGCGTCGACCGCGCCATCACGTTCATTGACACCCCGGGTCACGAGGCCTTCACGGCGATGCGTGCCCGTGGTGCCAAAGTCACCGACATCGCGATCTTGGTCGTGGCGGCGGACGACGGCGTGATGCCGCAGACGATCGAGGCGCTCAACCACATGCAGGCGGCCGACGTGCCGATCGTGGTGGCCGTCAACAAGATCGATGTCGACGGGGCCAACCCGCAGAAGATCCGTCAGCAGCTGACCGAGTACAACCTGATCGCCGAGGAGTACGGCGGCGAGACGATGTTCGTCGACGTCTCCGCCAAGCAGGGTCAGAACATCGACGCGCTGCTCGAGGCCGTCCTGCTCACCGCGGACGCGGCGCTGGACCTGCGGGCCAACCCGGACAAGGACGCCCGCGGTGTCGCGATCGAGGCCAACCTCGACCGTGGTCGCGGTGCCGTCGCGACGGTGCTCGTGCAGTCCGGCACCCTGCGTGTCGGTGACGGCATCGTCGCCGGTGTGGCCCACGGTCGCGTTCGCGCCATGCTCGACGAGCATGGCAACAACGTGAAGGAGGCGACCCCGTCGCGTCCTGTCCAGGTCACCGGTCTCGCCTCGGTGCCGCGCGCTGGTGACACGTTCATCGTGGCTCCCGACGACCGCACGGCACGCCAGATTGCGGAGAAGCGTGGAGCTGCGGACCGTCAGGCGTCGCTGGCCAAGGCGCGCAAGCGGATCAGCCTGGAGGACCTCAACGACGCGCTTGCGGCGGGCAAGGTCGAGACTCTCAACCTGATCCTCAAGGGCGATGTGTCCGGTTCGGTCGAGGCGCTCGAGGACGCGTTGATGCAGATCGACGTGGGCGACGAGGTCGACCTGCGGATCATCGACCGTGGCGTCGGCTCGATCACGATGAACAACATCAACCTTGCGGTCGCCTCCAGCGCGGTGATCATCGGCTTCAACGTCCGTGCAGAGGGCCAGAACGCCGAGTACGCCGACAAGGAAGGTGTGGAGATCCGCTACTACGGCGTGATCTACCAGGCCATCGAGGAGATCGAGCAGGCTCTGAAGGGCATGCTCAAGCCGGAGTACGAAGAGGTCGAGCTCGGAACGGCGGAGATCCGCGAGATCTTCCGCTCCTCCAAGTTCGGCAACATCGCCGGTTCCATCGTGCGCTCGGGTGAGATCAAGCGCGGCACCAAGGCACGCATCACGCGTGACGGTGTCGTCGTGTCTGAGGGTGTCGAGATCGCTGGTCTGCGCCGGTTCAAGGATGACGTCACCGAGGTCCGCGAGGGCTTCGAGTGCGGTATCAACCTCGGGTCCTACAACGACCTGCAGCTGGGCGACCTCATTGCGACGTACGAGATGCGCGAGAAGCCTCGCGACTGATCGAGGTCCACGTAGCAGCACAAGGCCGCCCCCGGCGTACTCACTGAGTACGCCGGGGGCGGCCTTGTCGTGCCCGTTGCCTACGCTGGCCGGCGTGACGACGGAGACCCGGGCCATGACCGAACCTCTGCTCCACCTGCAGACCGCGGCGGCAGGACGTGCTTCTGAGGGCACGATCGCGTCGATGACCGACCATCTCGCGCTGGAGGCCTCGGTGGGCAGCTATCCCGCCCAGGCCGAGGCTGCACCCGTCCTGGAGCGGGCCTACCGCGACCTCGCTGGTCTGCTCGGAGTCGATGAAGACGGGGTGGCGTTGGTCGGGAGCGCCACTGATGCGCTGCGGACGCTGCTGATGACGTGGCCGCTGCCCAACGGTGCAGCTGTCGGCGTCGTCCCTGCGGAGTGGGGGCCCAATGTGGATGCGTTCATCCATCACGATCTCCGTCCGGTGCTGATGGACGTCGACGACCGCGGGGTCCTGGATCTCGACGCACTTCAGCGAACCCTGCGCAGCTCGCCGCCGGACGTTCTGCACCTCACGCACCTGGCTTCGCACCGCTGTGTGAGTCAACCGGTGGTTGAGGCCATCGCCCTGTGCCGGTCGGCGGGCGTCACGGTCTGGGTCGATGCCGCCCAGTCGCTGGGGCACCTCGACACGGCGTTCGGCGCAGACGCCGCCTACGCACCAGGCCGCAAGTGGCTCGCTGGCCCGCGCGGCCTGGGCATCCTGGCCGTCCGAGCATCGGCCCGCGACCAGCTCACGCCGTTTCGCACCCGCACCGATGCGGACCTGTCGACCATCGAGGCACTGCGCAAGGGGGAGCGGCCGGTGGCAGCCCAGGTCGGCCTCGCCCACGCCGTCCGCGAGCACGTCCAAGCCGGTCCGTCCGAACGACGTGCCGCTCTCGCAGCGGCGGGCGCGCGACTACGCCAGGTGATGCGGGACGTTCCCGGCTGGGCGGTCGCCGATCCGCTCGACGCCGTCGGGGCGATCGTGGGTCTCCGACCGACTGACGGGCAGGACGTCGAGGCGGTGCAGCGCCGCTTGGCGCGCGATCACCGAATCTTGGTGACGGCATGTCTGCCATGGCGTTCAGCCGAGATCAGCGAACCCCTTCTACGACTGGCTCCGGCCGCCGCGCTCACCGCCGACGAGATGGGCTGTCTGACCTCGGGGTTAGGCTGACGGCAAGCCGGCTCTGGCCGGTCGAGCACGACCTGGTTGCGGTCCCTTGCCCGGGCCCGCGCACAGCCAGGAGCACGACGAGGACGGCCTGACGGGCCGCCCCCGCACCGACCCGCGGTCGTCATTGACGACCGGTCCGGACCAGGAGGGGGCGGATGACCGCGCCACGTTTTTCATCGAGCCTTGACCACGATCTGACCGATCCGTTGCTCACCGCCGATCCGGTGGAGGCAGCACGCCACTACCTCACTGAGAGTGCCTTCACCGCGGGCCCGGTTGGCCGGGTCGGGCTCGAGCTCGAGCTGCACCTGATCGACCTCCACCATCCAGGTCGTCGTCCGCAGTGGGACCAGGTGCAGCGCCTTGTCGCCGCGCTTCCGGTCATGCCGTCCGGCAGCGCGATCACGGTCGAGCCTGGCGGTCAGCTGGAGCTGTCGACGCCGCCCGAGCCCGATGTCGCCGCCGCGGTCCGGTCGCTGGCCGCGGATCGGTCGGTGCTGGCGACCGCACTGAGCGAGGCAGGCTACGGCGGGGCGCCGCTCGGCACTGATCTCGCGCGGAGACCGCAGCGCATCAACCCCGCCCCGCGCTACCGCGCGATGGAGGAGCACTTCAGCGCGCTCGGGTGCGCGCCCGCGGCCAGCCACATGATGACCTCGACGGCCGCGCTCCAGGTCAATCTCGATGCCGGTCCTGCGCACGGGTGGGCGCAGCGACTCGATCTGGCGCACCTGCTCGGGCCGGTCATGATTTCGCTCTCCTCCACCTCTCCCTATGTGGGCGGCGCGACCTCGGGCTGGCACTCCATGCGACAGGCCGCCTGGTTGGGGCTGGATCCTGCTCGTACCAAACGGTTTTCGTCGTCTGACCCCGATGGCGCGTGGGCGTCGTACGCACTCGCCGCGCCGGTCATGGCGGTCCACGACGGCGCGACGACGACCGGAGTGACCGAGCGAGTGTCGTTCGAGGACTGGCTGAGCGGTCTCGGGCCCGTGACCCGCGAGCCGCGCCTTGAGGACCTGGACTTCCACATCAGCACGCTGTTCCCACCGGTGCGGCCACGTGGCTACCTCGAGCTGCGCTACCTCGATGCGCTGCCCGACCAGTGGTGGCCCGCGGTCGCAGGCGTCGTCGCCACGCTGATGGACGATCCGACGGCGGCCGACCTCGCTGCTGACGCGTGCGAACCGGTGAGAGACGTCTGGCAGACCGCAGCTCGCGATGGCCTGGGCGACCGTGCCCTTCGCCGCGCGGCCCTGACGTGCCTGGAGATCGCGGCAGCGCACGGCCCGCCAAGCCTGCGTGCCCCGGTGGAGGAGCTGGCCGATCTGACCGCGTCGGGTCACAGCCTGAGCGACGTGATCCGCCGCCGTGTCGAGTCCGATGGTCCGATCCGAGTTCTCCAGGAGGAGTCCCATGCGTGAGTCCGTCGCCCGCGGCCTCGAAGCCGCTCGAGTGCGTACCCATCGTCTGACCGAGTTCGAGGACTCGGCGCTGACCACCCAGCACCACCGGCTGATGAGCCCGCTGGTCTGGGACCTCGCGCACATCGGTCAGCAGGAGGACCTCTGGCTGCTGCGTGGCGGCAACTCGGCGTGCCAGGGGTTGCTGTCCGCCAAGGTCGAGGGCTTGTACGACGCGTTCGAGCATCCGCGCGCGGAGCGGGTCTCGCTGCCTCTCCTCACTCCCCAGGAGTCGCGCGCGTTCATCGGCGACGTGCGCGGCCGGGTCCTGGACCAGCTCGAGAGCGCCGATCCGGAGCGGCTGTTTCCCTACGTGATGGTGGAGCAGCACGAGCAGCAGCACGTCGAGACGATGCTCGCGACTCACCAGCTGCGAGACGGCGAGCCGCTCCTCGGCGCTGGTGCCGCCCTACCGAGTGGGCGAGTGCTGCCGAGTGACTCAGTCCTCGTGCCGGCCGGCGAGTTCGTCCTCGGCGTGGACGGCGATGACGAGCCGTGGTCCCTGGACAACGAGCGCCCGGCCCACCGTGTCGAGCTGCCGGCCTTTCGGATCGGGCGCGTTCCGGTCACCAATGCCGAGTGGCAGCTGTTCATCGACGCCGGTGGCTACGACGAGCGGCGCTGGTGGTCCGAGCCGGGCTGGGTCCACCGGCTCGAGGCGGGTCTGCAGCGCCCCCAGTTCTGGTTGCCTGACGGCTCGCGGCTGCGCTTCGGCGCGGTCGAGGAGATCCCGACAGATGAGCCGGTGCAGCACGTGTCCTACTGGGAGGCGCAGGCGTACGCCTCCTGGGCCGGGGCGCGCCTACCCACTGAGCAGGAGTGGGAGAAGGCGTGTGCCTGGGATCCCGTTCTCTGCCGGCGCCGTCGCTGGCCGTGGGGTGACCAGCCGTGGACGCCCGACCTCGCCAACCTCGGCGGTGATGGCCTGCGTCCGGCCCCGGTGGGCGCCTACCCAGGCGGCGCGTCGGCCTATGGCGTGGAGCAGATGATCGGCGACGTCTGGGAGTGGACGTCCTCGCAGTTCGAGGCCTGGCCGCAGTTCCGGCCGATGCTCTATGCCGACTACAGCCAGCCGTTCTTCGGCGGCGACTTCCGGGTCCTGCGAGGTGGCTCGTGGGCGGTCGGCGGAGCGAGCATCCGACCGTCGTTCCGCAACTGGGACCTGCCGGTGCGCCGGCAGATCTTCAGCGGCGTACGACTCGCCTGGGACGCCTGAGATGTGCCGTCACCAGGCGTGGCTGGGTGAGGAGCGGTCGGTGGACTCGCTCGTCCTCGCGCCGGAGCACGGTCTGCTGCGGCAGTCCTATCAACCTCGCCGGCAGAAGCGGGGCCTGCTCAACGCCGACGGCTGGGGCGTGGGGCTGCACGTCCCCGATGTCGACCAACCCGTGCGATGGCGGTCCTCGCGGCCTCTGTGGTCGGACGCCTCGTTCGCCTCAGTCGCACCCGTGCTGTTCGCGCGGTGCGTCCTCGCCGCCGTGCGCTCGGCCACGGTCGGCATGCCGCTGGACGAGACAGCAGCCGCGCCGTTCACCGACGGTCATTGGTTGCTCTCGCACAACGGCCGTGTCGACCGCACGGCGCTGCCGACCACGCGCGACGCCGAATCCGTATGCGATTCAGCGGTTCTCGCGGCTCACGTCTTCGCCGAGGGCGTCGACAACGTGACCGAGACCGTACGGCGGGTGGCTCGGCGCGCACCCGACGCCACCCTCAACCTGCTGCTCACCGACGGCTCACGCGTCCTCGGCGTGACCTGGGGTGACCCGCTCAGCTATCTGGTCGACGACCTCGGTGTCGTCGTTGCCAGCGAGCCCTACGACGACGACCCGCGATGGGTCGACGTCCCTGACCACCACCTGATCGAGGTGACCCCGAGTGGGGTCGCCGTGACCGTTCTGGAGGACTGAATGTCCACGCTCGATGTCTCCGTCCATCTCGACCCGACGTCACTCGCCGCTCAGATGGCCGACGATGTGCGTGATGGCCTCACGCGCATCCCCAAGGTGCTGCCGCCGAAGTACTTCTACGACGCACGCGGTAGCGAGCTGTTCGACCGGATCACGCGCCTGCCCGAGTACTACCCGACCCGCACTGAGCGCGCGATCCTGCTCGAGCGCGTCGGTCAGATCGCGGCCTTCACGGGTGCGACGACGCTCATGGAGCTCGGCTCGGGGACCTCGGAGAAGACTCGTCTGCTGCTACAGGCGCTGCGCGATGCGGGCACGCTCGACCGGTTCGTCCCGTTCGACGTCGATCCGGCCGTCCTGGCCGACGCGAGTGTGGCCGTCAGCGCCGAGTTCGACGGTCTCACGGTGGAGCCGGTGGTCGGTGACTTCGAGAAGCACCTCGGTGAGCTGCCGCGTGAGGGGCGCCGGCTGCTGGCGTTCCTCGGCTCGACGATCGGCAACCTCGACCGCGAGCAGCGCTCGTCATTCCTCGCTGAGGTGCGTGACACCCTGACCGACGGCGACGCCTTTCTGCTCGGCACCGACCTGGTGAAGGACGAAGGTCGCCTGGTGGCTGCGTACGACGATGCCCAGGGCATCACGGCTGAGTTCAACGCCAACGTGCTGCAGGTCCTCAACCGCAGCCTCGACGCCGACTTCGACCCGGGTGCGTTTGCCCACCGCGCGCTGTGGGACCCCGAGGAGGAGTGGATCGAGATGCGGCTGGAATCCTTGCGCGACCAGCAGATTCGCATCGGGGACCTCGACCTGGACGTGACCTTCACGCGCGGCGAGCAGATGCGTACGGAGATCTCGGCGAAGTTCCGTCGCGAGGGCATCACCCGCGAGCTGGCCGCGGCCGGCCTGCAGGTCGTGCACTGGTGGACCGATCCGCGTGAGGACTTCGCGCTGTCCATCAGCGTGCCGGTGGCTCGGGACCTCAGGTGAGCGGTGCCTCGCCCGATCGAGTGACGCGGTACGTGAAGCACTGCGCGGTGAGGGACCGTACGTGGACCTCGGCTCGTGCGGGGTCCGCCAGCAGGTCCTCGAGCAGGGGTTCGAGATCTGCGTCGGGCTCGGCCACGACGATCCCGTCGTAGTCGAGCGAACCGTCCGCGCGATAGCTGCGCAGCACCTTCGAACCGATGCGCATCGCCTCCGGCAGGCCGGGGGAGTCGTAGCCGTCACAGGGCGTCGCGTGGACGAACACCGGACCGACCTCGGCCCAGGGGGAGGGGCCTTGCAGTGGGGCGTAGGAGATCAGCGCGATCTCCTCGGTGAGCTCGCTCTGACGCAGGCAGCAGCGCAGCGGGAACGTCTCCTCGTGGCGCTGGGGCCGCAGTGTGTTGCCGCGCTGGTCGAGGCCGGAGTGCCAGATGGCCTTCATGTCATCGGTCGGGATGGCGTACGCCTGGATCGTCGTCATGAGATCAGCCTTGCGCCCCGGCGCCGAGACGTCTGGCAGGAATCGGACGTCTCGTTGCCGGGGCGGCAGTCAGTCAGGCGGTCGGCGCCCCGGGGAGTCGGCGAGCGAGCATGCCCATCGCCAGCGCAGCGACGGTGAGCATCCCGAACAGCACGGTGAACGGGTCGTCCAGTGAGCGGGCGAGCAGGAAGCCGAGCACGGTGACCGCGAGAGACGCGGCCAGCTGGACCGTGATGAACAACGCCGTGGTGCCCTGCGCGGCCTTCTCGGGTGCGAGCGTCCGGTAGACGCTGGAGAAGGTCGGCGCGGCCACGCAGCCGAAGGCGAGACCGGCCAGGGCGAGCAGCCCCAGCAGCAGGGGCAGCGGCCAGGAGTCGTGGACCAGCATGAGCAGGACCATCGGCACCGCGAGCGTGAGACCGCCCGCCTGGACTAGTGGGCGTGGCCCGATCCGGTCACTGATCCTGGCGGAGCCCGCCATCGAGATCAGCAGCCCGGCGCCCAGCGCCGTCACCAGGACGCCCTGTGACAAACCCTCCAACCCGAACCGCTGCTCGCCGAGCAACGGCAGACCGGCCAGCATCGAGTACATCGTGAAGCCCACCATCGCCATCACCAGGAGCGCTCCGGCAAAGGAGGGTATGGCGAGCAGGCGTACATCGAGGACAGGTGCACTGGTCCGCAGTGCGTGTGCGACGTAGCCGAGGAGCATGGCCGCCCCGACCACGGCGAGCGCCACCACAACAGCGCCGGGCGCACCTTCGCCCCAGCGGTTCACGGCGAGCAGGATGAGTACGAATCCCGGTGACAGCAAAGCGATTCCGCGAAGATCGGCGCGCAGACCGGCGTGTGCGCCGCCGGTGCGGGGGAGGGTTCGCAACGCGGCTGCCAGGACGAGCAGACCGAGCGGAAGGTTGACGAGGAAGATCCCGCGCCACCACCCGTTGCCGGCCAGCGCACCGCCGAAGAGCGGACCGACGACCGGGGCGATGTTGATGATCAGCGACAGGAGGCCCATCACCCTGCCGACGTGCTCGCGCGGTGCGGCGGCCGCCACGATCGCGAGGGAGGCCGGCTCTAGCAGGCCACCACCGAAGCCTTGCACTGCGCGGAAGGCGATCAAGCTCTCGACAGACCAGGCCAGACCTGAGAGCCCTGACCCGAGGACGAACACGGCGAGGCCGACCAGGAAGATCCGGCGGCCGCCGAAGCGGTCGGTCGCCCATCCGACCAGCGGCAGAGCGAGTCCGGCCGCGATGAGATAGCCGGTCGTCGTCCAGACGATGCTCGAGACGGAGGCGTCCAGGCTGCCTTGCAGGTCCTTCAGTGCCGCGGTCACGGCGGTGCCGTCGAGGACGGCCATGAAGGCGGCGGCCGCCATCGCGGCGACAAGAACGATCGTGGTCCGGTCGAGGCGCGTCGGCCCAGACTCCTGCTCGAGTTCAGTTGCGTTAACTGTCATAGATCAAAACTAAACTGAACGGTTTGGTTTACGCAAGTGCCGTACGATGCAAACCATGAGTACCGCACCGGCACGGCCTCGACTCGTCACCGACCGTCGACAGCGCATCCTCGACGCTGCAGGGCCGGTCTTCGCTGAGCACGGCTACGAGCGCTCAAGCGTTGACGCGATCGCCAAGGCGGCCCAGGTGTCGAAGCCGACGATCTACAGCCACTTCGGTGGCAAGGAGCAGCTGTTCCGCATCTGGGTCGGCGAGGTTGCGCGCCAGACGACCGAGGACGCCGTGCGCGCCGTGCAGGCGATCGATGTGACTCCCAAGAAGTGGCGTGCGTCCCTGGTTGGGGCAACGACCGACCTCGTCGTCGCGTGGCACACCGAGTGCGCCGCCTCCCTCGCGCGGATCGCCAATGCCGAGGTCGGGCGCGACCCTGAGATCTTCACCGTGCTGCGAGAGTCAGCTCACGACCCGGTGATCGAGGCGCTCGCGGGCCGGCTCGCGATGCTGGGCAACGCGGGACACCTCACGGTCCCGGACCCGGTGCTCGCAGCCAAGCAGCTGATCGCCCTGGCGCGTACCGAGCTCGACGACATCAGCGAGTTCGGCACGAAGCCGGCCCCGGTCACCGTCGTGCGCCGGGTGGTCAAGGTCGGCGTCGAGACGTTCCTGCTTGCCTACGCGGCCTGAGCGGGCTGCGACAATCCTCGGATGACCGAGCTGCTCGTCCTCGTCTCGCCGTCCGCCAACCGGGTGTACGCCGACGTCGCCCCCCAATTGATGGTCGCCGAGATTCGTTGCCTGGCAACGGGATTCATTGATAGCGAGGTCGAGGTCGAGGCCACGGAGATCGCGGGCGTCGCCTACCTCAGCGTCCGAGCGGACGACCTCGGTCCGTCCGGCGTGCGTGCGCTGTCCAACCTGTCGGCAGTGCACGCGCTGTTCGAGCGAGAAGGCGAGCTGTTGCGCCCAGTCGCGCTGGATCGCGTCGACACCTATCCGAGCGACCTGCTCACCATCCAGAAGTACCCCGGCAAGACCAACGAGCAGCTCACCCGGCTGCTCCTCAACGTCACGGCAGCCGCAACGGCCCGGCCCCAGCGCCTGCTGGACGGCTCGCTCGACGTCCTGGACCCGATGTGTGGCCGCGGTACGACCCTCAACGTCGCGATGACGTACGGCCTGGATGTGACCGGCGTCGACATCGACAAGAAGGACCTGGAGTCGTACGAGACGTTCATCAAGACCTGGCTGCGACAGCACCGGTTCAAGCACACCGTCGAGGCGGGCGCCCTCCGTACCGGTGGCCAGCTGCGTGGCCGTCGCCTGGACATCGAGGCGGCACCGACCAAGGAAGCCTTCAAGGCGAAGGCCACCCAGCGGGTGACCTACCTCGGCACCGACACCACCGACCTCGCCGGCCTCCTGCGCGCCGCGACGTTCGACGTCGTGGTGACCGACACCCCGTACGGCGTCCAGCATGGCTCCCACGGTGACCGTATCGCCCGAAACCCGTTGGCACTGCTGGATGCTGCGCTCCCGGAGTGGGTCCGGGTGCTGCGCACGGGCGGGGCGGTCGGTATGTCGTACAACAGGCACGTCGCCAAACCTGGCGCTCTCGCCGATCTGCTGGTGGAGCACGGTCTCGATGTTGTCGGTGATCCCGATGACCAACGCTTCCGCCACCGTGTGGATGCATCGATCGACCGTGACATCATCGTGGCGCGCAAGACCTGAGGGCACCTACGTCCACGCCGCGACTGGCGTGGACGTCGGGTCGTCGCAGATCGCCTAGTGTTGACAGGCGCTGGAGCCCAATCGAACGCAGGAGGAGCCATGGCCGACCCGGCACGTGCCCGCAAGGTCGCTGAGCGAATCAAGGCACTCGTGGCCAAGTACCTCGAGTTCCGTCTGAAGGACGAGCGGCTCGGCTTCGTCACGGTGACCGACGTACGCGTCACCGGTGACCTCCAGCACGCCTCGGTCTTCTACACCGTGTTCGGTGACGACGACGAGCGGGCTGCCACAGCGGCGGTGCTCGAGGAGCACAAGGGACGCATCCGGTCGGCGGTCGGCAAGGGTCTCGGGATCCGGCTGACCCCGTCGCTGGAGTTCATCCCCGACGCGATCCCGGAGGGTGCTGCGCACCTCGAGGACGCGTTGCGCACCGCCCGCGAGCGGGACGCCGAGCTGGCCCAGGCCGCCTCCGGTGCGACCTTCGCCGGTGATGCCGACCCCTACCGCAAGCCTGCCGACGACGACGACGAGGCCGAGCCTGCGACGCCGACCGGAGGAGGAGGCGCGGCGCAAGGACTCAGTCACGAGGCTGGCAGCGCGCCCGAATGACCGAGGACTCGGCCAAACAAGTCAACGACGGGCTGTTGATCGTCGACAAGCCGGCGGGCTGGACCAGCCATGACGTCGTCGCACGCACTCGGCGTCTGGCCGGCACCCGCCGGGTCGGGCACGCCGGGACGTTGGACCCGATGGCTACCGGCGTGCTCGTGCTCGGCCTCAACCGCGCCACCAAGCTGCTGACGTTCCTGGTGGGTTGCGACAAGACCTACACCGCGACGATCCGGCTCGGGCAGGCCACGCTCACCGACGACGCCGAGGGCGAGGTCACCAGGACCGCCGATGTCCGTGATGTCGACCCGGCCGCCGTGGTCACCGAGATCGATCGGCTCACCGGGCCGATCGAGCAGGTACCCAGCGCGGTCAGTGCGATCAAGATCAAGGGCGTGCGCTCCTACACCCGGGCTCGTGAGGGCGAGGATGTGGACCTGCCGGCGCGTCCGGTCACAGTGCATCGCTTCGATCTCCTGGCCGAGAGGTGGATCGACCTGGAGGGCCTACGAGTCCTCGACCTGGACGTCGAGGTCGAGGTCAGCTCGGGCACTTACGTGCGAGCTCTGGCGCGGGACCTCGGCGCCGCGCTCGGTGTCGGCGGCCATCTCACGGCGCTTCGCCGCACGAGTGTGGGTCGGTTCGGGATCGAGGAGGCACACAGCCTCGACGCGTTGATCGAGCAGGTGGACGCCGGTGTGCCGCTGCCGGTCATCCCGATGGCGCAGGCCGCCCGCAACCAGATGGACGTTCGCGAGGTCAGCGAGTCCGAGGCCGTGGATCTGCGGCACGGCAAGCGGCTGCCGGCAGGCACCGCGCATCGCGACGTCGTCGCCGCGGTCTCCGGCGAGGACCTGGTCGCCATCCTCGACGAGTCCGACCGGCTGGCCCGCTCGCACGTTGTGTTTCCTGTGGCCGAGCCCACCTGAGGTGCCCGCTCATGTGCCGTACGACGCCAGTAGAGTGGCCGCCGTGCTCCGCCTGACCGACCTGTCCGAGGTCCCCGACAGCTTCGGGCCCACTGTCGTCACGCTGGGCAACTTCGACGGGGTCCACCGTGGCCACGCGTCGGTCCTCTCGGCAGTGGTCGAGCAGGCTCGCAGCCGAGGTGCGAAGGCTGTCGCCGTGACCTTCGACCCGCATCCGTTGGCCGTCTTGTATCCCGACCGGGCACCGGCTGTCATCACCAGCACGGCGGACCGGCTCGACCTCCTGGAGCAGACCGGTCTCGACGCGGTGCTGCTGATGCCGTTCACCCGTGAGCTCGCAGCGCAGACGCCGGAGGAGTTCGTCAAGAGCACCTTCGTGGACGGGTTGCAGGCGGTGGCCGTGATCGTCGGCAAGGACACCCGCTTCGGGGTCAAGAACTCCGGCGACATCACCACGTTGCGTGAGCTCGGCGAGCAGTACGGCTTCGAGGTGATGACCCTCGAGGACGTCGGCACCGACCACCGCTGGTCCTCGACCGAGGTCCGCGCGCTGATCGCCGACGGCGACGTGACCCGTGCGACTCAGATCCTCGGCCGCCCGCACCACGTGTCCGGCACCGTCGTCAAGGGCCTGCAGCGCGGTCGCGAGCTGGGCTTTCCGACGGCCAACCTCTCTCAGGACTCCAGCGGTCTGGTGCCCGGCGACGGGGTCTACGCCGGGTGGCTGGTCCGCCACGGCCTGGCCGAGACCGATCTGGAGCACCGGATGCCGGCCGCCATCTCGGTGGGCACCAACCCGACGTTCGACAACGTGGCCCGCACCGTGGAGGCGTACGTCCTGGATCGCGACGACCTCGAGCTCTACGGCGAGCGGGTGAGTGTGGAGTTCATCCAGCGGCTGCGCGGCAACGACCGGTTCGAGTCGATCGAGGACCTCGTTGAGCAGATTGCTCGCGATGTGGACACGGCCAGGACCCTGCTGCAGCCTTCCTGACGAAGGTCAGACACCGTTTTGGTGACCACGTAGTAACAAGGGCATGGCGGCTGGCATGCTTACGCCAGCCGGACCGACCACGCAGGAGAGTTCCCATGGTGATGTCGCTCAAGGACGAGCAGCACGATCAGTCCGTGATCGACGGCCGCGCGCGGTCCGTCGCCCACTTGTTCGTCGACCGGGTGGCCAAGTCACCCGACGAGAAGGCCTTCGGTCATCCCGTGGGCGAGGAGTGGCACTGGCTGACCTGGGCACAGGTCGACGAGCGCGTACGCCGTATCGCAGCCGGGCTGGTCTCGTTGGGTCTGCAGCCGCAGGACCGAGCAGCCATCGCGGCGAGCACTCGCCTCGAGTGGGCGCTCACCGACCTCGGTGTGATGCTCGCTGCGGGCGCGACCACCACGATCTACCCGACGAGCACGGCCGAAGACGTGATGCACATCGTCAGTGACTCCGGCAGCCGGGTCGTCTTTGCCGAGGGCGACGCTCAGCTCGAGAGCCTGCGCGCGGGACGTGACCAGGCCCCCGACGTGATCAAGGTCGTGACGTTCGACGGTGAGGCCGATGGGGACTGGGTCATCACGCTCGCGGACCTTGAGGAGCTCGGCGCCACTCTGCTGACCGAGCAGCCTGAGGTGCTCGAGGAGCGGATCGAGGGCATCCAGGCCGATGACCTCAGCACCCTCATCTACACCTCCGGCACGACCGGGCGGCCCAAGGGCGTACGCCTGGCGCACGCGGCCTGGACCTACGAGGCTGCCGCCGTCGACTCGGCCCACCTGCTGGACCGGGACGACCTGCAGTTCCTGTGGCTGCCGCTCGCGCACGTCTTCGGCAAGGTGCTGCTGACCCTGCCGCTGCAGATCGGTTTCCCCACCGCGATCGACGGTCGGGTCGACAAGATCATCGACAACCTGCCGGTCATCAAGCCGACCTGGATGGGTGCCGCCCCCCGCATCTTCGAGAAGGTCTACGGCCGCATCACCACGATGATGGCCGACGAGGGCGGCGTGAAGGCCAAGATGTTCGACTGGGCCAGCGGGGTGGCCACCGAGGCATCCACGGTCCGCGATGACGGCAAGAAGCCTGGCGGTCTGCTCGGCATCAAGTACTCCGTGGCCGACAAGCTGGTCCTGGGCAAGATCCGCGACCGCTTCGGTGGACGCGTGCGCTTCTTCATCTCCGGCTCGGCGGCGCTCAACCCCGATGTGGCGCGGTGGTTCGACGCCATGGGCCTGCCGATCATGGAGGGCTACGGCATGACCGAGACGAGCGCCGCGTCGTTCGTCAACCGTCCTTACCCAGGCGCCAACAAGATCGGCACCGTGGGCTGGCCGCTGCCCGGCACCGAGGTCAAGATCGCCGAGGACGGCGAGATCCTCATCAAGGGCCCCGGCGTGATGCAGGGCTACCGCGGGCTCGACGACGCCACGGCGGAGACGCTCAAGGACGGCTGGTTGCACACCGGTGACATCGGTGAGCAGCTGCCGACCGGTCACCTCAAGATCACCGACCGCAAGAAGGACCTCTTCAAGACCTCCAACGGCAAGTACGTCGCGCCGAGCGTCATCGAGTCCCTCTTCAAGGGCATCTGCCCCTACGCCTCGCAGCTGGTGATCGAGGGCGACGGGCGCAAGTTCGTCTCAGCTCTGGTGACGCTGGACGAGGAGAGCATCAAGGAGTGGGGCGAGCACCACGATCTGAAGGGCGCCGACTACCAGACGATCGTGTCCTCGGACGCCTGCCGCGAGATGGTGCAGGGCCACATCGACGAGCTCAACAGCAAGCTCAACCGCTGGGAGCAGATCAAGCGCTTCATCATCCTGCCGCGCGACCTGACGGTCGAGGACGGCGAGATCACGCCGAGCCTCAAGCTCAAGCGCAAGGTCGTGACAGGCAAGTACCAGGCCGAGCTCGACTCGCTCTACACCGACTGACGAGGTTCACGTCGCAAACTCGCTGGAGCCGTGACGGGGGCGAGATCTAGCCTGGTCGTATGAGCCAGTACCTCGCCTTCGTCGCGTTCGCCGCGATGCTGGCGCTCGCGCCCGGTCCCGACTCGCTGCTGACGCTGCGCAATACCGTCGTCGGCGGACGTGCACGGGGCTTCGCCACCCTCCTCGGGATCAGCGCGGCGAGCGCCGTGCAGGGTTTGTTGGTCGCGACGGGACTGAGCGCGCTGCTGGTCCGTGCCGAGCAGGTGTTCTTGGTCGTGAGATGGGCGGGCGTGCTGTACCTGCTCTACCTCGGCATCAGTGCCCTGCGTGCTGCCTGTCGGCGTCATGGGCCGGGCTGGGAGGCATCAGAACGTCGTGCAGTCGGCGGCCGGTGGGTGGTGATCCGGCAGGGCTTCCTGTGCAACATCACCAATCCCAAGGTGCTGATGTTCAACCTTGCGGTGCTGCCGCAGTTCGTCGGCTCGGACGCGGGCTGGTCGGTCCTCGTGGCGTACGCGTTCACGCTCATGGCGATCGGTTCGGTGGTCCTGGTCGTCGTCGTCCTCGCCGCTGACGCCGCGGGCCGATGGCTCCGTCGTAGCAGGGTGCGGCGACTGGTCGATGCCGGCACGGGTCTGGTGATGCTGGGCTTCGCGGGTGGTCTCGCTGCAGAACGCTGAGTCCGAGGATTCGGCAGCGTTCGTTGTCGGCCGTACCCTTGCAGGCATGCCCGGAGAGTCGCTGTTCCATGAGCTCGAACCGCTGCTGGAGTCGGTGAGCAAACCGATCCAGTACGTCGGCGGCGAGCTCAACAGCACCGTCAAGGACTGGCAGTGCGGGGGCTACGGTCCCGACGGCCAGGAGCTGACGACCCGCTGGGCACTGATGTACCCCGATGCCTACGAGGTCGGCGTACCCAACCAGGGCGTCATGATCCTCTACGAAGTCCTCAACGAGCGCGACGATGCGTTGGCTGAGAGAACGTACGCCGTCTGGCCCGACATGGAACAGGCCATGCGGACTGCGGGTGTCGCCCAGTTCACCGTCGACGGCCACCGCAGCATCCGTGACTTCGACGTGCTCGGTATGTCGTTCTCGACCGAGCTCGGCTACACCAACATGCTGACCGCGCTCGATCTCGGCGGCATCCCTCTGCACGCCGTGGACCGCACCGATGAGGACCCGATCGTGCTCGCCGGCGGTCACGCCGCCTTCAATCCCGAGCCGATCGCCGACTTCATCGACGCAGCCGTCATCGGCGACGGTGAGCAGGCCGTCCTGACGATCACTGAGCTGATCAAGGCCTGGAAGTCCGAGGGCCGACCGGGCGGTCGAGCTGAGCTGTTGCTCCGCCTGGCACGCACCGGAGGGGTCTATGTGCCGTCGCTGTACGACGTCGCTTACCTGCCGGACGGCCGCATCCAGCGCGTCGCGCCGAGTGCCGACGCTGCCGGGGTGCCGTGGCGGGTGTCCAAGCACACCGTCATGGACCTGGACGAGTGGCCTTACCCGAAGCAGCCTCTGGTGCCGCTGGCCGAGTCGGTACACGAGCGGATGTCGGTCGAGATCTTCCGTGGCTGCACTCGTGGCTGCCGCTTCTGCCAGGCCGGCATGATCACCCGCCCGGTGCGTGAGCGTTCGATCACCGGCATCGGCGAGATGGTCGAGAAGGGTTTGGCCGCAACGGGATTCGAGGAGGTCGGCCTGCTGTCGCTGTCGTCGGCGGACCACTCCGAGATCGCCGAGGTCACCAAGGGTCTGGCCGATCGCTACGAAGGCACGCAGACCGGTCTGTCGCTGCCGTCGACGCGGGTCGACGCCTTCAACATCGACCTGGCCAACGAGCTCACCCGCAACGGCCGCCGCTCTGGTCTGACGTTCGCCCCCGAGGGTGGCTCGGAGCGCATCCGCAAGGTCATCAACAAGATGGTCTCCGAGGACGACCTCATCCGGACGGTGGCGGCGGCATACGGCGCGGGCTGGCGGCAGGTGAAGCTCTACTTCATGTGCGGCCTGCCGACGGAGACCGACGAGGACGTCCTTCGGATCGCCGATCTCGCCAAGCGCGTCATCGATACTGGCCGAAAGGTCAGTGGCCGCAGGGACATTCGCTGCACCGTGTCCATCGGCGGGTTCGTGCCCAAGCCGCACACTCCGTTCCAGTGGTGCGCCCAGCTGGGCGCGGAGGAGACAGACGAGCGGCTCCAGAAGCTCAAGGACGCGCTGCGCTCCGACAAGCGCTACGGATCGGCGATCGGGCTGCGCTACCACGACGGCGAGCCCGGCATCGTCGAAGGCCTGCTGTCCCGCGGTGACCGCCGGGTGGGCCGGGTGATCGAGACGGTCTGGCGCGAGGGGGCCCGCTTCGACGGCTGGAGCGAGCACTTCTCCTACGACCGCTGGATGCGCGCTGCGGATGCCGCGTTCGCCGGCGAGACGGTCGATGTCGCTTGGTACACCACGCGTGAGCGCGGCGAGTCCGAGGTGCTGCCCTGGGACCACCTCGACTCGGGCCTCGACAAGGACTGGCTCTGGGAGGACTGGCAGGACTCGCTCGATGAGACCGAGGTCGAGGACTGCCGCTGGACGCCGTGCTTCGACTGCGGCGTCTGCCCGCAGATGAACACCGAGATCCAGGTCGGGCCGACCGGCAAGAAGCTCCTGCCCCTGTCGGTGGTCTGACCCCTCAGGGGAGCAGCCGAGCCAGGTATCGGTCGAGCAGCCGCGACGCTCGCCCCGGGTCGGCACCGATCGGATTGCTCACCACATCGAAGGCCAACCCGTCGGCCACGGCGAGCAGCAGCTCGGCGTCGGCTCGAGGGTTGAGCGGAGGGCCGGCGGCAGGGCCGCGTCCAGCAGACCGGGCGCGCTGCAGGGCTTCGGTGAGCCCGTCGAGCAACCGCCCTTGGAGGTCCTGCTGCACCTGAGCGAGCTGGTTGGAGGTTGCCGCTCGGGCTGCGAAGGCGAGGTAGACCCGTACCTCCGCCTCCCGGGTCGCGTCGAGGGGCAGCAGCTGGCGCAGCACCGCGGTGAGGTTCCGTCGTACGTCCTCGCCCAGCCGGACGGCCGCAAGTCGGGCCTCGGTCGCCGCGATCACCTGCTCGAACGCCGCGACGAGCATGTCGTCCTTGGTGGGGAAGTGGTGCTGAACCGCGCCGATGGACATGCGTGCGGCGGTGGCGACCTCGCGCACGCTGGCGTGCTCGAGTCCTCGATCGGCGATGACGTGGAGTACGGCATCCGCAAGTCGGGTCCGGGTGTCGACCTTGGTAGGTGTCCGGTCTGCAGTCACGCGCCTACCATACATACGTATGGGACAATACAAACGTATGGGAAGAGCGCACTCCGCACGGCGCGCGGTCGTGCCACTGCTGATCGCGTCGACTGTGATGGCCGCGCTTCAGTGGTTTCAGCTCGTGGCCTTCGGCGGAGGTTCGGCCACTCCGCTGGTCTACACGCTGGTTCTTGTCGTGAATGTCGTTGTGACGCTTGCATTTCCGCGTGTGAAGTGGCACCTCGTGCGGGCTCTCCAGAAGTACGTCGTCAACCCGCCGGTGCGTCTGCTGCTGCACCTCGGTCTCATGCCTCTCGGCTATGCGCTCATCGAGACCCGCGGCCGGGTGACGGGTCGACCACGTCGTACGCCGGTGGGCAACGGTCGGGTGGGTGACGTCTTCTGGGTGGTTGCCGAGCACGGCGAGCGGGCGGGCTATGTGCGCAACGTCAGGTCCGATCCGCGGGTGCGGCTACGGATGCGAGTCGGTTGGCGGTTCCGCTGGGTGGAGGGCTGGGCGACACTGCATCCCGAGCTCGATCCGGCCCAGGTCCAGCGGCGCCTCTCGGCCTGGCATCCGTTGCGGGCGTTCAACGCGATGCAGGTTCAGGTGCTGGGTTCTGACCTGCTGGTCGTACGCATCGATCTGGCGCCGACCGGCCAGGGCGAGCGCGCGCCTGTCCGGCCAGCGGCCGCACTCAGCCCCGGGCCGCCTCACGGACGAGCGGTCCGGTGAGGCGTACGGCTGCGACCATGACCAGAGCGCTGACGACAACGGCCACCACGGTCCAGGCCACCGTCGCAGCACCCACGGTGGCGATCGTCGGAAGGATGATCAGCGCGGTCATCGATCCGGCGATGACCACCGTCAGGATGAGCGGCAGCGTCGTCTCTCGCCGGGACGTGGCGACCAGCAGCTCCGGGTCGGCGCCGGCGAGCGCCATGCCGCGCAGCTCGCGCCGCCGGTCGATCACTCGGGCCGCCTGGACCACTCCGGTCGAGGTCGCCGCGATGACCGCGATGATGGCCAGCGTCACGAACGCTCCGGTACGCATGTCCTCACCGAGGAATGGCGACTCGCCATCTGCGCTGGGCGTGTCGGCAAGGGTGCCGCCGACTCCGGCGACGATGATGCCGAGACCCAGCGCCCCGACAGAACGCCATGCAGCGCGCGGGTCGTCGACGATCCGACGGGCGGCCAGCAGCGTCTGCGGGCCGCGTGCGAGTCGCGCCACGAGCCGGCCGAGCAGCATCATCACGAACGGTCCGATGACGTTGATCACCGCAACGATGCCGGCGAGCAGCACCATGACGACCGCGGCGCCCATCTGACCCAGCCCGCTCCCGACCGACATCCAGACGACGACCGCTCCGATCGTGCCGAGGACCCGCACCACGCTCAGGCGAGGCGGCGTCTGTCGGGCAGCCACGCCGAGAGGGCTGATGGCGACCCGTCGTAGGCCGACGAGTCCCGACACCACCGCGAGGTTGACGACGGCGAGGACGTCCAGGGGCAGCCACCACCACGGCACGATCAGCTCGGAGATCTCGAACGCACGGCCCTCGAAGGGGATTCGCGAGAGCAGGGGCACCAGCGCGGCGTACAGCCCGACGCCGGTGAGCGCACCCCACAGCGCCAGACGTCCGGACTCCGCGACAGTGATCGTGCTGACCTGGCTGCGCGTGGCGCCGACGAGGCGAAGCGCCGCTAGCCGCTGGTCACGACGGCCGACCGTCAGGCGAGCAGCCACACCGCCGAGGGTGAGGACGGGCGCCACGAGCATCCCGGCCGCGCAGTAGGCGAGGAGGACGTAGGTCTGGCCGTTGAAGTCGTTGGGGTCTGGGTGTCGCACAGAGAACGCGTGGACGCCTGCGACCGTGATGAGCAGCGCTGCGCTGGTCACTGCGAAGGCGAGGACGGCCAGGCGGTTCGGCAACGCATTGGTGCCCTGGGTGAGGCGTTCGGCGCGACGGCCGACTCTGATGGCAGCCAGCGTGGGTGACTCGCTCATCGCCGCTCCTCCCCGATGATCTGACCGTCGCGCATCGTGATGGTGCGGTGGCACCAGGCGGCGACGCCGGCGTCGTGGGTCACGAGCACGAGCGAGGCACCCAGCTGATGGGTCAGGCCGGTGAGGTGCTGCATGACCTCGGCGCCGGTGCGCTGGTCAAGCGCGCCGGTCGGCTCGTCGGCGAAGACGACGCGAGGCTGTCCGACGAGCGATCGCGCGATGGCGACGCGCTGAGCCTGGCCGCCCGAGAGCTCACCTGGCCGGCGTCGCTCCAGGCCGGCGAGACCGAGCGGGGCGAACAGGGCGCCGGCACGATCCTCGGCATCCCGGCGGGGCGTACCTCCGAGCATGAGGGGGAGCGCGACGTTCTCGATCGCCGGCAGCTCCGGGAGCAGCTGTCCCGACTGGAAGACGAAGCCGAAGGTCTCCCGGCGCAGGCGGGTGCGCTCGGCGTCGGAGGCGCCACTCACATCGGCTCCGTCGAGGGAGACCTGGCCGCCGTCCGGCTGCAGGACTCCGGCGAGCAGGTGCAGCAGCGTCGTCTTGCCCGAGCCGGACGGGCCCATGACGGCGACCGCCTCACCCGGTTGGACGACGACGGTGACGCCCCGCAGCGCGGGCGGACTCTCCTGAGCGGAGGCGTACGACTTGGTCAGGTTGGCGCCCATCAGTCCGGTCACGAGGTGGGCCTGTGGGGGAGCGGGATACGGCATCGCAGTGGTCATGAACCCAGGCTGTCGAGATCGCCCCCTCGAGTCGTCCGCCCGCGGGCCGGACCGGGCTACGACCGGAGGTGGACGGCTGCAGCCTGGCCTCAGACCTGGGTCACAGCGTCCGCAACCTCGTCCCGGTCCTCTGCCGTGGACGGCTGCTGGCGCCCGCCCACCATCAGGAGGCACAACCCGGCTGCCAGCAGGCACAACGCACCCGAGACGTACCAGGCCAGGTCGTAGTTGCCGAGGCGGTCGCGTACGACGCCCGCGAGCACGGCGGCGATCGCGGCCCCGATCTGGTGGGAGGCGAACACCCACCCGAAGACGATCGGTGCGCGGTCGCCGAAGAACTGCCGGCACAGCGCCATCGTCGGCGGCACGGTCGCGACCCAGTCCAGGCCGTAGAACAGGATGAAGACGAACATGCTCGGATGGACGTTGGCCGCGAACAGCGTCGGCAGCAGGAACAACGACAGTCCGCGCAGCCCGTAGTACGCCGCGAGCAGCGCGCCCGAGCTCATCCGGTCCGTCAGCCAGCCCGAGAAGATCGTCCCGACGACGTCGAAGATCCCGATGAGGGCCAGCAGGCTCGCCGCCGCAGGCGCAGCCATGCCGTGGTCGTGGGCGGCCGGGATGAAGTGCGTGCCCACCAGGCCGTTCGTACTGGCGCCGCACACTGCGAACGTCGCTGCCAGGAGCCAGAAGATCGGTTCCTTCGCGGCATCGCGCAGGGTGCGCAGCGCGAGCGTCGCGATGCCGGTGGTCGGCGCAGGAGGCGCCGCCACTGGCGTACCTGCAGGAGCGCCGTACGCGGTCGTGCCCATCGCGCCCGGGTGGTCACGCATCCGCCAGAGCACGAGAGGTACGACGAGCAGCGCAACTCCCGCGGTCAGCACGGCCGCCCACCGCCAGCCTTTGGCGTCCGCGAGATGGGCGAGCACGGGCAGGAAGATGAGCTGCCCGGTGGCGCCGGCGGCGGTCAGGATCCCGGAGACCAGGCCGCGGCGGGCGACGAACCATCGACTGGTGATGGTCGCGACCATCGCCATCGACATCGAGCCGGTGCCCAGCCCGACCAGCACGCCCCAGCACAGGATGAGCTGCCACGAGTGGGTCATCCAGACCGGGAGCAATGAGCCGACGCTGACCAGCAGCAGCGCACCGGTGACGACACGACGGACGCCGAACCGCTCCATGAGGGCAGCGGAGAAGGGCGCAGTCAGGCCGAACAGCAGCAGGTTGACGGACACGGCCGCGCCGATCACGCCGTGCGGCCAGCCGAACTCCTCGTGCAGCGGATCCATGAGGACGCCCGGCGTCGATCGGAAGCCGGCTGCGCCGATGATGGTCAGGAACGTCACGCCGGCGATCCACCAGGCAGGGTGGATGCGGCGGCTCACGGCTGACGGCGTGGGGCTGAGAGTCACGCGACCCAGCCTGGTGGGCCGGTCGACGCTGAGCCAGTGGCCTGAAAGCCAACATGTGCAAGAATCCGGCCATGGAGACACTGCGCCCCGTCCAGGCTCCGACGCATCGGGTCGTCGTCCTCGCGCTCGAGGGCGCGGTGGCCTTCGAGCTCGGACTCCCGCACCGATTCTTCGCCACGTCGAGCCTGCTGCCCGGGTGGCCGTCGAACCCGACCGGTGAGCCGCCGTACGACGTCGCGATGTGCACCGTGGACGACGGTCCGATCACGACCTCCGCCGGCTACCAGGTATTGCCGAGCCACTCGCGCGAGGCGCTGGCAACCGCCGACACGGTCGTCCTCGTCGGCATGCCGTGGCACGAAGTGATGGAGAACGGAAAACTGGACGCGCCGATCCGCGAGGCGCTCGCTCTCGTGCCAGATAGCGCGCGATGGTTGTCGATCTGCACCGGAGCCTTCGTGCTCGCCGCGCTCGGCAAGCTCGACCACGGTCAGGCAACCACGCACTGGATCCACGCGGACGCCTTCCGGCGGCTGTTCCCGCACATCGACCTCGACCCGGAGGTCCTGTTCATCGACAACGGCGACGTGCTCACCTCGGCGGGCAACGCTGCGGGAATTGACTTGCTACTACACGTGATTCGTCGTGATCTCGGCACTGAGGCCGCCAACCGCGTCGCGCGCGGATGCGTCGTGGCGCCATGGCGGGACGGCGGGCAGGCACAGTTCATCGACCGGCCAGTGCCGGCGCCGACCGAGGGTGGCACCGCAGCGACCCGGGCCTGGGCGCTGGAGCATCTCGCCGAGGATCTGTCGTTGCCCGTGCTCGCCCGACGTTCGGAGATGAGCGTTCGCACCTTCACCCGACGTTTTCGGGAGGAGACCGGTGAGAGTGCGGGGGAGTGGGTGCTCCGCCGCCGGGTCGAGCACGCTCGACACCTGCTGGAGACGACGAGCTGGTCGGTGGATCGCGTCGCCGCTGACTGCGGCTTCGGCACGTCCGCGTCCTTCCGTGCCCAGTTCCGGGCGTCCGTCGGACTGCCGCCCTCGGCCTATCGGCGGACCTATCTCACCTCGGCCTGACGCGAGCGCCTCACGCGAAGCGGTGGCGGGTGTGGGTGAACGGGCCCTTGCCGAAGGCCAGGGCCTTGCGGATCGGGACGCTGTAGACCGTGGACCGCTCATCGCGACCCGCCTGCCTGAACTCACCGTCGACGACCTCGTACTGCCAGGTACCGTCCCACTTCTGGGCCCACAGCTCGGCGAGCCGGGTCAGCGCGGCGGGGTCGGTCACCAGCGTGGCCTCGCCTTCGACCACCACGTCCAAGCCGGACTGCCAGTCGTTGGACCCGGTGAGCAGAATGACGTGCGGGTTGGCCTGCAGGTTGATGTCCTTCTGCTCGGTCGGGCCGGTGGTGAAGTACATCGTGTCGTCGAGCAGGACCGCCACCAGCGGGCTCACGTGTGGTCGGCCGTCCGCGCGGACCGTGACCACCCAGAACAGCTGAGCCTGATCGAGCTCGCCCCGGGTCGTCTCCCATGGCGTCGCGCTGGTGTCTGCCTCGCTGAAGCGTTGGTCCAGCTCGGTCTGTGGAGTCGTCACGATCGGTCCTCTCGCTCAGGGCTCGTCGCGGCCGCGACGAGCCGGTCGATGGTCTGCGCGGCAGCGAACCCACCGGCGAACCTGTTGCGCAGGACGGCCACGGCCACCCCGCTGTCGATGTCGGCGTACCCGACGCAGCCGTTCATCCCGAGCATGCCGAACGTGCTGCCCGGGCGAGCCCCGAGTGCGGGTCTGGCGAGGCTGTAGCCGAAGCCAAGCTCGGTCGGCATGTCCATCACGACGTCGCGACCGCGGTAGTGCACCTCGGCCAAGTCTCGTCGACGCCCGTCCGAGACCAGGTCCACGCCTCGTACGTGCCCGAGCAGCCCGGCGTACATCCGGGCCAGCGCGCGGGCCGAGGCGACGCCCTGTGAAGGGATATCGGCGGTCAGCACGTCGACGCGGTTAACGGTGTCCGGATCGGGCACGAACGGCATGGCGCGCCCGATCGGCGATCCCGGTGGAGGGGGCGGCGATGGCTCGTCATCGGCGAGCAGCACCTGGCGCGCGACGCGAGGCAGCGCCTCCTGCGGTACGCCGAAGTACAGCTCGTCGGTCATGTCCAGCGGGTCGCTGATCGCGTCCCGTAGTGCTGCGGACGCGGTCCGCCCCGTGATGCGCCGCACGGTCTCGCCGAGCAGGAAGCCGTAGGTGTGGGCGTGGTAGCCCAGCGCCGAGCCAGGCGGCCACCACGGTGACTGGTCGGCGAGGGCGGTGCACATCCGGTCCCAGTCGGTCAGGTCGGTCGCCGTGGTGCCAGAGGGAAGGCCGGGGACTCCGGCCGTGTGCAGCAGCGCGTGTCGGACGGTGACCGCGGACTTGCCATGGGTGGCGAACTCCGGCCAGACCTCGGCGATCGGCTTGTCGTAGTGGACGACGCCGCGCTCGGACAGGACGTGGACCACGGAGGCCATCACCGCCTTGGCAGCCGAGCCGATCCAGAAGAGCGTGTCCGGCCGGACGGCTGCATTGGTCTCGATATCGGCCGTGCCCGCTGTCGCCTCGACGACGACGGTGCCGTGCTGGATGACGCACACCTGAAGTCCGGTCTCTGCGCCCGAGCGGACCATCTCCTCGAGGGCGATCTGTACGCGGTCGGCCAGGTCGCTCACGTCGACTCGCGCCTCCCGACTCACCACTTGCTGATCACAAGCACCTCATCGCAGGCTAGCCATAGTGGTGGTAGTTTGCAAGCAGAAAGAGGGAGGGTCGATGACCACCGCACCGCGTTCGGGCTGCCCGATCAACGCCGCCGTCGAGGCCTTCGGCGATCGTTGGTCGCTCCTCGTGCTGCGCGACATCATGTTCGGCAACCGCCGGCACTTCCGCGAGCTGCAGGCCGGCTCCCTGGAGGGCATCGCCTCCAACATCCTCGCCGATCGGCTGCGCCGGCTGGTCGACGGTGGGTTGCTGACGAGGGAAGACGCCGGCCGCGGCAGTCGTGCGGCGTACAGCCTGACCGAGTCCGCGATCCAGCTCGTCCCGGTCTTCGCCCAGCTCGGGACATGGGGCGTCGCGCACCGACCCACCACACCCGAGCTACGCGTACGGGCCGAGCTGCTGACCGAGGGTGGCCCGAGTGTCTGGGCTGCCTTCATGGACGAGCTGCGCGAGATCCATCTCGGCGTGGCCCGTCCGGACGGATCGGGATCGGTGCTGGCCGACATGTCCGCCGCGGTTGCCGCCGCCCCGCCGTCAGCGGGCTGACGAGTCTGGCGGGCGAGGCTCAGAGCGCGGATCGGGCAGGCCGTACTCTCCATGCTCATGGCCAAGCGTGTTCCAGAGGGTCCAGCCCCCGACCCAGCAGTCCAGAAGCTGCGCGTGCAGTACGCCAAGCGTGGCCGGCTGCGGTTCTCCTCCACCCGCGACTTCCAGCGTGCGCTGGAGCGCGCGCTGCGCCGGGCGCAGGTTCCGATGGCGTTCTCGGCCGGCTTCCACCCCCATCCCAAGATCAGCTATGCCAACGCGGCGCCGACGGGCACCGCGAGCGAGGCCGAGTACTTCGAGATCCAGCTGCGTGAGCGTCGCGACCCCGACGATGTTCGGGACGCGCTCGATGCTGCCCTGCCGACCGGGCTCGACGTGCTGGTCGTTCGTGAGGCCGAGGCGGGCTCGTTGGCCGACCGGTTGCAGGGCAGTGAGTGGCGGCTGGACTTCGCCGGCGTGGACACCGCGGTGGTCGGGTCGGCAGTCGAGGCGTTGCTGTCCCGGGAACGGGTCGAGGTCACCCGGATGATGAAGAACGGGCCACGGACGTTCGACATGCGCGAGGCAGTCCTGTCCGCTGTCGTGACCGAAGGTGACCGTACGCCGGGGGCCGCCTCGGGTGCGCGACTCACCCTCGTGCTGCGGCACACCACGCCGACCGTGCGCCCGGATGATGTGCTCTCCGGGCTGCGTCAGGTGGGCGATCTCGAGCTCGACCGGACGCCACTGGTCACCAGGTTGCGGCAGGGTCCATTGGTCGACGACACGGCCGTGTCGGACCCATTGGAAATCGATTGACATTTCAGTGTGTGCGATACTGGCTGACGGTCGCACAGAGTTCCACAGTGCCTGTGTGCCCCGATCACGTTCCGACCGCGAGCGCGCCAGCATCTGGCTGCCCGCACCGCGTGGGTGGCTGACGCTTTCTGGCGAAGCCGCCGACCTGAGCTGATCGGCGCCGAGGTTCCGGTGACGCGCAAGCCGCGAGCCCCCTCGTCGTAGCAGACGACTTCCGTCCGTCGCGATCCCGCGACAGCGGCGGCGTATCACCGCACCACGCGGGCGCGTCGAGCCACCCGGCTCGCGCTGTGGGCCGCCCGTGTGCTGACGGGAGGAGGGGCTTTGACCCTCGACTTTTCTGACCAGTCCGAGACGGACGAACAGACCACGCAGCCGGACGAGGCTGCCGCCAACGAGTCCAAGCAGGACGCGCCGACCGAGACGACGCCTGAGGACACGAGTGCGGCGGAGGCCCCCATGGGCGCCTCGGCGTTCGGACTCCTCTTCCAGGCTCCTGATCTCGAGCAGCGCGTGCCGCGCCGTCAGGCCCAGGTCGTCCTGGAGGACGACGACGAGACCGATGACGAGGACGACTCGATCGAGAGTGCGGACTCCGGTCCTCGCGACGACGACTCCTCGGCCGATGACGAGTCCGGCCAGGGCCCGCGGCGTCGGCGCCGCGGCGGACGCGGTCGGCGTGGCACTGCGCGCGACGACCGTGACGAGCGGGACGGTCAGGACACCGACTCCGAGGACACCCCGTCCGAGAGCCAGCAGGCCGGCAACACGTCCGGCAAGGGTGGCGGCCGCACCAAGAACGCCAAGAAGGACGCCGAGCAGGACTCCCAGCAGTCCGAGGAGTCCGACGCCGGGCCTGAGGACGACAGTCAGGGCGACTCCGATGAGTCCGGCACCAGCCGTCGTCGTACGCGCCGTCGTCGCCGTAGCGGCACCAGCGCACCCGAGGGCGAAGACCCGCCCGGCACCGTGACCAAGGTCCGTGAGCCGCGCAAGGGTCGCGACGAGGTCACCTCGATCAAGGGCTCCACCCGTCTTGAGGCCAAGAAGCAGCGTCGCCGCGAGGGACGCGAGGCCGGTCGTCGCCGCACCGTGATCACCGAGGCTGAGTTCCTCGCCCGGCGCGAGAGCGTCGAGCGTCAGATGGTCGTGCGCGAGAGCGAGGGCCGTACCCAGATCGGTGTGCTCGAGGACGGCGTGCTCGTCGAGCACTACGTCTCCCGCGAGAGCCAGCAGGCCTCGATGGCCGGCAACGTCTACCTCGGTCGAGTCCAGAACGTCCTGCCCAGCATGGAGGCGGCGTTCGTCGACATCGGCCGTGGCCGCAACGCGGTCCTGTACGCCGGTGAGGTCAACTGGGATGCGGCCGGCCTGGAGGGTCAGCCCAAGCGCATCGAGCACGCGCTGAAATCCGGTGAGAGCGTCCTGGTGCAGGTGACCAAGGACCCAATCGGCCACAAGGGTGCGCGGCTCACGTCGCAGATCTCCCTGCCGGGTCGCTACCTGGTCTACGTACCGGGCAACTCGATGACCGGCATCTCGCGCAAGCTGCCCGACACCGAGCGGGCCCGTCTGAAGAAGATCCTCAAGGAAGTCGTCCCCGAGGACGCCGGTGTCATCGTGCGCACCGCTGCTGAGGGCGCGAGCGAGGCCGAGCTGAAGGCCGACGTCGAGCGACTGACGAAGATCTGGGAGAAGATCCAGAAGACGTCCCAGACCGCCTCGGCGCCCTCGCTGGTGCACGGCGAGCCCGACCTGACCGTCCGCGTCATCCGCGACGTGTTCAACGAGGACTTCGCCAAGCTGATCGTCTCGGGCAACCAGGCCTGGGAGCAGGTGAGCGACTACGTCAGCTCGGTGGCTCCTGACCTCGCCGACCGCCTCCAGAAGTGGACCGGTGAGAAGGACGTCTTCAGCGTCAACCGCGTCGACGAGCAGCTGGCCAAGGCGATGGACCGCAAGGTCTGGCTGCCCTCCGGTGGCTCACTGGTCATCGACCGCACCGAGGCGATGACCGTCATCGACGTCAACACCGGCAAGTTCATCGGCTCCGGGGGCAACCTCGAGGAGACCGTCACCAAGAACAACATCGAGGCGGCCGAGGAGATCGTCCGCCAGATGCGGCTGCGCGACATCGGCGGCATCATCGTCGTCGACTTCATCGACATGGTCCTGGAGTCCAATCGCGACCTCGTGGTCCGCCGCCTGCTGGAGTGCCTCGGGCGCGACCGCACCAAGCACCAGGTCGCCGAGGTCACCTCGCTCGGCCTCGTGCAGATGACCCGCAAGCGGGTCGGCACCGGCCTGATTGAGATCTTCTCCGAGCCCTGCGAGCACTGCGGAGGCCGCGGCATCATCGTGCACGACCACCCGGTCGACAAGGGCGGCAGCAGCAACGGCGGCAGCTCCAGCGGTGGCGGCGGCAAGGGCAAGCGCAACAAGGGTGGCGGTGGCCAGGGCAACCAGGGCGGCGGTCAGTCCAGCAAGCCTGCCGACAAGGAGGAGGCGACCGAGAAGGTCGACTCCAACGGTCGTACGGCGGCTCAGATCGCGGCTGCCGCACACGCCGCAGCGGTCGGCACCGGTGAGGAGAAGGCCGACGAGTTGCCGGTCGAGGCGCCTGCGGTGGCCGCTCCGGCCGCCGCGCCCGAAGCCGACAGCCTGCCGATCGTCGTGGCCGAGGCTCCGGCGGACAGCGCGCCTGCTCGCCGTCCCCGTCGCAAGCGCGCACGGGTCGTGGCCCCGGCTGGGCCTCCCGGTGCGGCCGCCGCGACGTTGGTCGACCCGACCAACGAGGCAACCACCGCAGCCGAGTCCAACTGAGTTTGGTTCTGACGGGAGGCACCGGGTAGTCTTGATCCTCGGTGCGTCCCGTCGGACCGGTCACACGGATGAGTACGACTGTATTCGTGTGCCATGTTTGAGGTCCCAGCGCTGAGCGCCGGGACAGCACCCATGTTCTTCGTGAACTGACCCCTGAACGACTAGAGAGTGAGACAGACGTGTACGCGATCGTTCGCGCGGGCGGCCGCCAGGAGAAGGTCTCCGTCGGCGACGTCCTCATCATTGACAAGGTCAACGGTGAGGCCGGCGACAGCATCGACCTCACGCCGCTCCTTCTCGTCGACGGCGAGACCATCACCAGCGACGCTGACAAGCTCGCCAAGGTGACGGTCAAGGCCGAGGTCGTCAAGGCCGAGAAGGGCCCCAAGATCACGATCATCAAGTACAAGAACAAGACCGGTTACCGCAAGCGCCAGGGTCACCGTCAGCCGCTGACCCGCGTCAAGGTCACCTCGATCGAGTCCTGAGGGAGATACAGAGATGGCACACAAGAAGGGTGCGTCCTCGACCCGCAACGGTCGTGACTCCAACGCACAGCGACTCGGCGTGAAGCGCTTCGGTGGTCAGGTGGTCAACGCCGGCGAGATCATCGTTCGCCAGCGTGGCACGCACTTCCACCCGGGCCAGAACGTCGGCCGTGGCGGCGACGACACGCTGTTCGCGCTGTCGGCCGGCGCCGTCGAGTTCGGCACCAAGGGCGGCCGCAAGGTCGTCAACATCGTCGCCCAGGAGACCGCTGACGCGGCCGTCTGAGCAACGCATGACCTCACGTGAGGGGGCTGGCCTGCACGGCCCGCCCCCTCTCGCATGTCCTCAAGCAGGTACGCCACGCGTCACCTCCCGAGGGCGCCCGCACGTCACACTTGGTCACATCAGCTGACCGACAGGAGCACCATGGCTACTCAGTTCGTCGACCGCGTCGTCCTGCAGGTCGTCGCCGGCAACGGCGGTCACGGAGTGGCCTCGGTGCACCGAGAGAAGTTCAAGCCGCTCGGCGGCCCGGACGGTGGCAACGGCGGTCGTGGCGGTGACGTCGTCCTCGAGGTCGACCCGCAGTCCACGACCCTGCTGGACTACCACCGCAGCCCTCACCGCAAGGCCACCAACGGCAAGCCGGGCGCCGGAGACGAGCGCAACGGTGCAGACGGCGACGACCTGGTCCTTCCGGTCCCCGAAGGCACGGTCGTCAAGGACGGCAGCGGCGAGATCGTCGCCGACCTGGTTGGCGCTGGCACCCGGTTCGTGATCGCCCAGGGCGGCCGCGGGGGACTGGGCAACAAGGCGCTCGCCTCGGCGCGTCGCATCGCTCCTGGATTCGCGCTGCTGGGTGAGCCGGGCGACGAGCTCGACGTCGTCCTGGAGCTGAAGACGCTCGCCGACGTCGCTCTGATCGGCTTCCCGTCGGCCGGCAAGTCGAGCCTGGTGTCGGTGATGTCCGCTGCCAAGCCGAAGATCGCCGACTACCCCTTCACCACGCTCGTGCCCAACCTCGGCGTCGTCACAGCCGGCTCCGAGCGCTACACGATCGCCGACGTACCCGGCCTGATCCCCGGCGCCAGCCAGGGCAAGGGTCTGGGGCTGGAGTTCCTGCGCCACGTGGAGCGCTGCTCGGTCCTGGTGCACGTGATCGACTGCGCCACCCTCGAGCCGGGCCGCGACCCCATGACCGATCTCGACGTCATCGAGCACGAGCTCTCCGAATACGTCCCCGACGCCTCGCTCGGCGGCAAGCCGCTGTCCGAGCGCACCCGCATCGTGGTTCTCAACAAGGCTGACGTGCCCGACGCCCGTGAGCTGGCCGAGATGGTGCGCCCCGACCTGGAGGCCAAGGGCCTCGAGGTGCACATCGTCTCGGCGGTCGCGCACCAGGGTCTCAAGGAGCTCTCCTTCGCGCTGGCCGGTCACGTCGCGACCGCCCGCGCCGAGGTCGAGGTCGCCACACCGGCCCGAATCGTGTTGCGCCCCAAGGCTGTTGACGACTCCGGGTTCGAGGTTCGTCGTGAGCACACCTCCGACGGCGATATCTTCCGCGTCGTCGGTGAGCGCCCGACGCGCTGGATTCGCCAGACTGACTTCGCCAACGACGAGGCTGTCGGCTACCTCGCGGACCGGCTCAACCGGCTCGGCGTCGAGGACGCACTCTTCAAGGCCGGTGCCGTCGCCGGGTCGACGGTCCTCATCGGACCGGTCGACAACGCCGTGGTCTTCGACTGGGAGCCCACCATGGCCACCGGCGCTGAGCTGCTCGGTGCGCGCGGCACCGACCTGCGGCTGGACGAGCAGCACCGTCCGACTCGCGCCGAGAGGCGCGATGAGTTCCACTCCCGCAAGGACGGCCAGCGCGAGGCGCGAGAGTCCCTGCAGGCCGAGCGTGAGGCCGGGATCTGGACCGAGCGCCCGCCTGTCGAGGTCGACGAGGACTGAGCGCCGACGTACGACGTCCGTTCCTCTGACATGGACATCGAGGCGACCGCCGCCCGCGCGAACTACGCTCGGCTCCTGTGAGCGAGCCCAGCACGACGTCGGCACGCGCGGCAGTGGCCTCGGCGCACCGCGTGGTCGTCAAGGTCGGCTCCAGCTCGCTGACGGACGAGGCGGGCAACCTGTCGCCCGACCGCCTTGCGGCGCTGGTCGATGTGCTCGCCCGACGCCGTCTGGTCGGCAGCGAGATCGTGCTCGTCTCCTCTGGTGCGATCGCGGCCGGGATCAAGCCGCTCGCGCTCTCTCGTCGCCCGCGTGACCTGGCCACGCAGCAGGCGGCGGCTAGCGTCGGTCAGGGCGCGCTGCTGGCCGCCTACACGGGGGCGTTCGGCCGGCACGGCCTGACCGTTGGGCAGGTGCTGCTCACCGCTGACGACGTCACGCGGCGTACCCACTACACCAACGCGCGGCGCACCCTGGAACGTCTGCTCGCCCTGGGCGTTGTCCCGGTCGTGAACGAGAACGACACCGTCGCGACGCACGAGATCCGTTTCGGCGACAACGACCGGCTGGCTGCCCTGGTGGCGCACCTGGTCGATGCCGACGCGCTCGTGCTGCTCTCGGACGTCGATGCGCTGTACGACGGCCCGCCGAGTCGTGCCGGCAGCGCCAGGATCGCCGAGGTCGCCTCCGTGGAGGAGATCGCACATGTCGACATCGCCGGGACCGGATCCGGCGTCGGCACCGGCGGGATGCAGACCAAGGTGGAGGCCGCGACCATCGCTACGGCGGCTGGCGTACCCACGGTGCTGACGGCCACGCCCCTGGTGCAGGCTGCGCTGGACGGCGATGACGTCGGGACGGTCTTCCACCCGACCCACGGGCGAGGCCGCGCACGACGCCTGTGGCTGGCGTACGCCACCACACCGCAGGGGCGCCTCGTCCTGGACGACGGCGCCGTGGCGGCCGTCACGCAGCGAGGCAAGTCGTTGCTCCCGGCGGGGATCGTGGGGATCAACGGACGCTTCTCCGAGGGCGACCCGGTGGACCTCGTCGACACCCGCGACCAGGTCGTGGCGCGCGGTCTGGTCAACTACGACGCGAAGGAGCTGCCCGACCTGCTGGGTCGCAGCACCCGTGATCTGGCTCGCGAGCTCGGACCCGAGTACGAACGAGAGGTCGTCCACCGCGATGACCTCGTAGTGATGCACGGACACCGGCGATGAGCCCGGCCGACGAACGGAGAGACGACGTGGGGCAGCCCGCGCACGAGGGGACGGCTCCGGCCGACACCGAAGACCTGGACACTGCGCACCTCGACGGTGCGACCGCCAGTCGCGAGGTCGAGGGCGAGGAGGCCGAGGCCGAGGGCAAGGAGTGGTGGGAAGACCCGCGGATGCCCTGGAAGGGCAAGCCCGGACGCGCCGATCTGTGGTGCTGGGGCGCGATCTCGCTGATCGGCATCTACGGCTTGGTGACGCTGCCGTTGCGGCCGATCCTGCTCAGCCTCAACCCGTATGCACTGGCCGCGGTCAACGGCTCCTCTATCGCGATGGTCGACATCGGCGCCGACGTCAAGCTGGGTGACGAGCCCTACTGGTGGATCGGGATGCTGCTCGCGTCCCTGTCCGTGATCAAGTTCGACTGGATCTTCTGGTGGGCCGGGCGCCTGTGGGGGCACGGGATCATCGAGGTGATCGCGGGTCGGTCGCGCTGGGCCGCACGCACCGCGCATCACGCCGAGCGACTGGCTCACCGGTTCGGCGCTCCGGCGCTCTTCCTCGTCTGGTTCATCCCGTTCATCCCCAGTGCGATCGTCTACGCCTTCCTCGGCAACGCCCGGATGAAGCTGCGGACGTTCCTGCTGATCGACTTCCTCGGTGCGCTGTGCAACCGGGCCGTCTACGTCTATCTCGGCTACCGCATCGGTGAGCCCGCCAAGGACGTCGTCAACCTGATCAGCAAGTACAGCTGGTACATCTCGATCGCGCTGATCGTCGGGATCTTCGTCAGCAGCGCCCTGCGAGCTCGCAAGCAAGCTGCCGCCTGAACGTGCTGCCGGCGCGTACGACATGTGAGCACGCCTTCGTCATCGCAGCGATCCGCACCTAGGCTTGACGGTTATGCAGACTTCACAGCTTCGGGTGGCGGTCGCGGGGAAGGCTGCGCTAGCGGCGAGCCGCCGGCTGGCGCTGCTCCCGAGGGCAGACAAGGACGCCGCGCTGCTGAGCCTCGCCGATGCGCTCGAGGCCGCGACCGACCGCATCGTCGCGGCCAACGGCAAGGATCTGGCTCGCGGTGAGAGCGCTGGGATGCCGGACAGCCTGCAGGATCGGCTGCGGCTGACACCGGAGCGCGTCGCGGCCATCGCGCAGGCCCTGCGTGACCTCGCGGCCCTGCCGGACCCGGTCGGGGAGGTCGTACGCGGGTCGACCCTCGCCAACGGCCTGCAGGTCACGCAGGTCCGCGTCCCGATGGGCGTGGTCGGGATGATCTACGAAGCCCGTCCCAATGTCACTGTCGATGCGGCCGGACTCGGCCTGAAGTCCGGCAACGCCATGATCCTGCGTGGCGGCTCGGCCGCCGCGAGCACCAACGCCGCGCTGGTCGAGACGATGCGCGAAGGACTGACGCGGCTGGGTCTGCCCGCCGACACCGTTCAGCTGCTGAACGGCGGTCGCGAGGACGTGACCGCGCTCATCACCGCTCGAGGGCTCATCGACCTGGTGATCCCACGCGGTGGCGCCGACCTCATCCAGACCGTGGTCACTCAGTCCACGGTGCCGGTGATCGAGACCGGTGTCGGCAACTGCCACGTCTACATCGATGCGGCGGCCGACCTCGACATGGCGCTGGCGATCGCGGTCAATTCCAAGACACATCGTCCGAGCGTCTGCAACGCCGCGGAGTCCTTGCTGGTCCACCAGAAGGTGGCGGCCGACTTCCTGCCCAAGGTGCTCGCCGAGCTCGGGGGAGCGGGCGTTCTGCTGCACACCGACGAGCAGGCGAGCGCGGCCGCCGAAGCCGCCGGAGCCGCGTACGAACCAGTGACCGACGAGGACTGGGCGACTGAGCACCTGGCGATGGAGATGAGCGTGGGTGTCGTGCCGAGCCTGGACGCGGCCCTGGACCACATCGCGCTCTACGGCACTCAGCACACCGAGGCGATCGTCACCCAGGACCGGGCTGCGGCGCGGCGATTCACGGCGGAGGTCGACGCGGCCGTCGTCACGGTCAACGCCTCCACGCGGTTCACCGATGGCGGCGAGTTCGGTTTTGGTGCTGAGATCGGTATATCCACACAAAAGCTGCACGCGCGTGGTCCCATGGCGCTGCAAGAACTGACGAGTACCAAATGGATTGTCAACGGCGACGGCCAGATCAGGGTTTAGGGAGCAGTTTTGGAAGGCACAGAAGTTCGCAAGCTGGCCGCGGTCGAAGACCGTCACTGGTGGTACGCCGAGCGGCGCGCCATTCTCGCCAAGGCGTTGGCCGGTCTGACACCTGGCAAGGCCGTCGACATCGGGGCGGCCGGTGGCGGCAACACCCGAGTTCTGGTCGAGCACGGCTGGTCGGCAGCACCGCTGGAGTACGGCGCCGACGGTGCCGAGGTCGCCAATGAGCGCGGACTCCCGGTGCTGCGTGCCGATGCCATGAAGATCCCGATCAACGACGGCTCGTTGGACCTCGTGGTCGCCTATGACGTCCTCGAGCACCTTGAGGACGACGACCGCGCGGTGGAGGAGATCCACCGTTGCCTGCGGCCCGGAGGCGCCTTCTTGATCTCGGTGCCGGCCGACCCACGTCTGTGGTCGGCGCACGACGAAGCCGTTGGACACGTGCGGCGCTACACCCGCCCGGAGCTGATCGGTCTGCTGGAGCGGCACGGGTTCGAGATCGACTCTGTCGTCTCCTGGATGGTGCTGCTGCGTCCGGCCGTTGCCTGGCGGCGGCGTTCGACCTCCGGCAGCGACCTGGACGACCCGCCGCGCCTCGTCAACGCCGCCCTTCGGTCGGTGGTCGCGATGGAGCGGGTGCTGCCCCTCGGCAAGCTGCCGGGCGTCAGCCTGGTCGTACGCGCTCGCCGGCCTGCCTGACCTCGGCGTCGGGCCGGCGTTCGCTTGGGCTCACAGCCTTCGCGTTCACCGGCCCGAGCAGTGAGTCGTAGGCGACGTAGTAGGTCGGCCGGGCCTGCTGGGTGGAGTAGATCCGCCCGACGTACTCGCCGAGGATGCCGAGGCACAGCAGCTGCAGTGCGGCGAACCCGGCGACGATCACCACCGTTGAGGTCCAGCCCGAGATGGCGTTGCCCATGAGCTTGCTGATCACGGCGTAGGTGAGCAGCGCAGCCGCGATCGCGAAGCCCCCCAGCCCGAACCACGTCGCCAGGCGCAGGGGTGCCAGGCTGAACCCGGTGACCGAGTCGATCGTGAGCTTGAGCATCTTGGACAACGGGTACTTCGAGTCGCCAGCAGCGCGAGCATCCCGCTTGTAGCCGACCTCCGCCTCGGGAAAACCGAGCGTCGGGATGACCAGCCGCAGCACGCGGTGGTGCTCCGGCAGGGCGTTGACGGCGTCGACCGTCGCGCGGGACATGAGGCGGAAGTCGCCGGCGTCCATCCGGATGTCGTCGCCGCCGATGATCCGCATCATGCGATAGAACCCGCGGGCCGTCGTGCGCTTGAAGGCACTGTCGGTGCTCCGGTCGCTGCGGACGCCGTAGATGACGTCGGCACCCTGAGCACGGCCCGCCTCGAGCATCTCGCCGATGACTTCGGGCGGATCTTGCAGATCGGCGTCGATCGTGGCGATCCAGCCGCCTCGTGCGTTGCCCAGGCCGGCCGAGATCGCGGCCTGATGCCCGGAGTTGGCGCGCAGCCGGATCACGCGCAGCTGCGGCCACTCACGCAGGAATCGCTGCAGCAGCACGGGTGTCTGGTCGCCTGAGCCGTCGTCCACGGCGACGACCTCGTACGACACGCCGAGCGCGTCCAGGGTCGGTCGTAGTCTCTCGACGAACAGTGGAAGGACCTCTTGCTCGTCGTACATGGGCACGACGACGGACAGCTCTGGAGTCATGGTGCGCACAGGATAGACGACCCTTTCTGGGTCAACCCGGTGCAGCAAGTAGGCTGCGCCCATGACGTCGTCCTTGATCTCTTTCGCCGCTGCAGAAGGCGAGCACGCCGAGCGTGAGCTGCCCATGCCGCCCATCGGTTACGGGCTGTGCGCGATCGGCTTCTTCCTGATCCTGCTGGCCATCCTCTGGTCGTTCCGCAACACCGCAGCCAAGCTCGGCGCGACGACGCCACACCACGAGCAGGAGCACTGACCATCAGGCTTGGCGTCATGGGCGGCACGTTCGACCCGATCCACCATGGTCACCTGGTCGCCGCCAGCGAGGTGCAGTCGCTCCTCGACCTCGATGAGGTCGTCTTCGTGCCGACGGGTCAGCCCTGGCAGAAGGCCGGCAAAGTCGTCACCGAGGCCGAGCACCGCTACCTCATGACCGTCATCGCGACGGCTTCCAACCCTCGCTTCTCGGTCAGCCGGGTCGACATCGATCGTCCCGGCCCGACCTACACGCTCGATACGCTCAAGGACCTGAAGCGCCAGCGGCCGGACGCCGAGCTGTTCTTCATCACCGGCGCCGACGCGCTCGCGCAGATCCTGTCGTGGAAGGGCGTGGACCAGATGTGGGACCTCGCCCAGTTCATCGGGGTGACCCGCCCCGGGCACGTGCTGACCGACGACGGCCTCCCGCCGGACAAGGTCACCCTGCAGGAGGTGCCCGCCATGGCGATCAGCTCGACCGACTGCCGCAAGCGAGTCGTCAACGACAAGCCGGTCTGGTATCTCGTGCCCGACGGTGTCGTCCAGTACATCGGTAAGTACAACCTCTACCGGCCTGGTGCCGGAGAGCTTCAGGAGGACTGAGTGGCCGCCACGACCCGAGCCATCGATCTGGCCAAGGCCGCAGCCGCAGCCGCCCAGGACAAGATCGCGACCAGTGTCATCGCCATTGACGTGAGCGACCAGCTCGCGCTGACCGACGTGTTCGTGATCGCCTCGGCGTCCAGCGAGCCCCAGGTCTCCGCGATCGTCGACGCCGTCGAGGAGCGCCTGCATGCGTTGCAGGTCAAGCCTGTTCGTCGAGAGGGCCAGCGCGAAGGGCGCTGGGTCCTCATCGACTTCGGAGACATCGTCGTCCACGTCCAGCACGAGGAGGAGCGTGAGTTCTACGCCCTCGAGAGGCTGTGGCGTGACTGCCCGACGATCGATCTGACGGTATGAGCGGCAACGTTGCCGGCTCGGCGGAGCCTGCGACGCCGGACGGAGGAGGCGCTGCGCGAGGGGGCATAGTGAGCGAGAAGGCCCACGGGCCTTCTGAACGACTCATGCGCGCCGGCTCGAGCCGGCGCCGGATCATCGTGTGGCGCCATGGTCAGACCACGCACAACGCGGCCGGCATCTGGCAGGGACAGCTCGATACTGAGCTGTCCGAGCTGGGTCGTGAGCAGGCCGCTGCTGCAGCCGCCGTCATCGCCGGCTACGAGCCGGGACGGATCATCGCCTCCGACCTCAAGCGCGCGTCCGAGACCGCGCGGGCGCTGGGCGACCTCGTGGGTCTCACACCGGCGTACGACCCCCGCCTGCGTGAGATTCATGTCGGCGAGTGGCAGGGCCTCACCGCGGGGGACGTGGCTGAGGGCTATCCCGAGCTGCAGGACGCACTGGCCCGTGGTGAGGACGTCGCACGTGGCGTCACCGGCGAGACGATCGCACAGGTCGTCGACCGGGTCAGCGAGCTGCTCGATGAGCTCACGGCAACGCTGGGGGAGGGCGAGACCGTGGTCCTCGCGACGCACGGTGTCACCGGACGTGCGCTGGCCGCACACCTGGTCGGCATCGACCAGGGTGTCGCGTGGATGTCGCTGGCCGGCCTGCACAACTGCCACTGGGTCGAGATCGTGGAGCACCGGTTCGGCTGGCGGATCGAGTGCTGGAACCTCGGCGCATGAGCACGGACACGCCGTACCGGTCGCGCAAGCACCTGCAGCCCCAGCTGCTCGCTCGCGTCATGAACTACTGGCCGCCGATGCTCGGCACGGGCATCCGGGTGCAGCAGATCGCCGACGACTGGACACGCGCGCGGGTGAAGCTGCCGTTGACGCGGCTCAACCGCAACCAGCACGGCACCGCGTTCGGCGGCTCGATCGGGGCCATGTCGGACGGGTTCTACGCGCTGCTGCTGATGCATCAGCTCGGTAAGGACTACAAGGTCTGGGACCAGGCGGCCGAGATCGAGTACGTCAGTCCGGGCACCGGCACGATCTACGCCATCTTCGAGATGCCGGTCGAGGTCGTGGCCGATATCCGGCGGCGCTGCGAGGGCGGAGGCAAGGTCCTGCAGTGGTTCGAGACGGATCTGACGCTGCGCGACGGCACCGTCGTGGCACGGGTTCGACGGCAGGTCTACGCCCGCAAGAAGCGCGAGGCAGCAGCGACCTGAGCCGGTCGTTCGGCGGGCGGGCCCGATTTGGTCGCGGGGAGATCGACTGGCTAGAGTATGCCGGTCGCCGCGATTCGCGGAGATGCACCTGGGGCTGTGGCGCAGCTGGTAGCGCACTTCCATGGCATGGAAGGGGTCAGGGGTTCGAGTCCCCTCAGCTCCACCCAGAGGAAGAAGGGCCCTGATCGCGGATCGCGGTCAGGGCCGTTCTGCGTTGGAGTTCGAGCTCTCCCACGGCCGCATCCAGGGGAATCCGCTCTTGCTCGACGCGTCGATGCAGTCGGTGGTCCTCGGCAGTGATGTGCAGGAGCACCTCAAGTTCGGGGGTAGTGAGGTCGGCCGGCTTCCACTTGAGCCCAGCCTTGATGGGCTGGTTCCCGCGGTCGGTGTTGGTGCCGTACACCTCGTACTGCGTGTAGGCATCCAGGTGCATGAGGATCGACCGCGTCTTTCGGATTCGTGCCCGCAACGAGTCGAGGATCCGGTAGCCGTCGGCGTCGATGTCGCCCCAGTAGATGACGTTGTCGGCGCCCGCGACCCACTCGCACTCGGCGAGTCGTGCTGGAGCCATGTCGCCGACGCCCCACACGACAATCAGGCCGGGCTGCTGTGGAAAGTAGAAGTATGTGTCCTGGTTCTCGACGATGAGGACGGTAGTCGGGGTGTACGCCAAGGTGGTCACGTCCCCGCGCACCCATGTGTCGTGTCGCCGCCCGCCGGCCGCCAGATGCGCCGGGTCGCAGTAGCTAAACCTGATCGTGGCGGGGCGGCCGAGTAGTTCGATCGGTCCGATGCCGGTGAGGGCGGTGATCTCCCTGTGGCGTGATGCGGCGTTGAGCCACTTGCCGTGGACGCCGGGCAGCGGGATCTGGCGAGGGGTGAGGTACTGCCAGCCGTTCGGGTTCTCCTGAAACCACTGAGCGACGTTCAGGAGGGTTGTGACATCCGCATCGTCCCAGTTGCGCGTGCGCCGGAGAACGCTGATGGCGTCCGGCGCCGCCGGAAATCGCTGGCGAATGCTTTCCCAGCGGGAACCTAGATCGATGAGTCGCGCAGTCCAGTCACCTTGAGCGAATCGGCACATCGTCTCGATGTCGGCGAACTGGAGATGCGTCGGGAGCGGCTGGTCGCTCAGCCCGACCTTGCGTATGACCTCGTCGATGCCGACACCGGCTGGGAGAGTCCAGTCAAACCACGTACGAGCCCACGCCTGATAGTCGGGCCACCGCGTTTGCAGGGTCGTCTTGCTGACCGTCCCGAGCAGCGGCACGCTGCGTCCTGCGGTCCAGGGGCTGGGTTCGACACCGGCCACGACGGAGCTCAGGTGCGTTCCGAGCCACTTGCGCACGCCCTCACGAGCCTCTTCCAGCGTCTTCACGGCTTCGTCCCAACGACCTTGCGCATGAAGTCCAGACGCGAACGGTGCTGGTCGTCCTTCGCCACCGCGTAGATCAGCGAGGTGGCGCTGGTCGCAGCCTCAAACTTTCCGACAGGCGCGGCGATGATCGGCTGGAAGCCGAACCGCAGCCAGACGTTGATGGCGCGCTCGGTGAACTGGTCGTCGGCCTTGATGAGCGCCTCGTCTAAGAAGACGGTGGCGAACTTCGGTCGGCTAACTCCCTCGGTTCCGACGTGATAGCGAACAGCGGCCGCCAGGACGAACGCGGTCAGCTCTTGGGTCTCACCACCGGACTTCTCGCCGCTGAAGTGGTTGTAGGTCGTGGCGGTGCCGTCCTTGTGCTCTGCGCGCGCCTGGATGGTCATGTGTCGTCGTACGTCGAACAGGTCGGAGACCTGCTTCTCGGTCGCGACCATGTCCATCGCTGCGTCAAAGGCGGGGAAGCGTTCGAGAGCGGCCTCGTAGGTGATGCCCTTCGTGGCACCGGAGCCAAGCGAGCCCAGCTGGGCAAGGAAATCCTTGGTGTCGGCAGGCTTCTCGTCGCGCAGGATCTGGATCGACAGGGTGCTGTCGCCACCGAACGGTTCAGGTGCGAGCAGCTCATTGATGGCGTTGATGCGGTCTCGGATAATGCGACGCTGGGACTCATAGCTGTCCGCGATGCCGCCGACGTTCACGTTGGTGAAGTCGAGGACTTGCTGTGCGAACTGCTCCTGGGCAAGTGCCAGTCCGTAAGTTGTCTGCTGGCTGCGGATGCGGGCGTACTCGACGTAGTCGGTCTCGGGGTGTGGATTCTCAACTGAGACACCGATCGGAACGACGGTGGTGTATTCCCGGTTGAACGCCACCATCACGTCACGGATGTTCTTGAGCGCCACACCCTTCTGACCAGCTGCACCGGACTGTGCCTTGCGGAGGTGCTGAGCGAGTCTGCCCAATGAGCCCGGCTGCAGGTTCTCGTGAATGAGTTCGTCGACGTTGAATGCGCTGCGCGCTTCGTCGTCGAGACGCTTCATGTCAGGTTCTTCGACGCCACGTCCGCGGAGCATGTCGCGCGACCGCTCTGCGCCTTCCTTGTCGTCTATGACCTTGTCGCGGAGGAGTACGGCCTTCTCGGCAGCATCCTGCGCTTCAAAGAAGCGGCGGCCGGCGGTGTCAGCCTCGGCCCTTCGGCCCTTGGCCGCCTTCTCCAGCTCATCGAGCTCGTCGTCGCTGGATAGCGCGGCTCGCTGCCTGCGCAGCGAGTCCAAATGCTCTTCAGCTGCGACCAGGTCGTATCGATGCCACTCGCGGGTGGCTTCCTGGAACCATTCGTGCGCCGCCTGCGCCTGAGTGAGGTCAAGATGCGCTTGCTTGAGTGCCTGCGCCTCCTCGTTCGCTTTCACGGCCTCCGAGTCGGTCTCGGCCATCTTGATGTCGAGTTCCTCCAGCAATCGCTGGGGCGAGAAGCCGATGTTCCGGCGACCGGCACCGCCGTGCTTGCCGGTGCCCTTCGGACCGCGGACCTGCCCGCTCTTGGACACACCCCACGTGCCGTCGGTGAGCTGGTTGAGACCCTCGCCGTCTTCGACGCATTTGTGGGCGAAGCGGCGAGCAACCTCGTGCGACAACCAGCCGGCGTACCGGTGTTCCGCGTAGAACACGCGGCCCGCGATTTGATGCTCGGGGCCTGTCACGAGGTTGTACGTGCCGCTCGGGACAGCCTGGGAGTGGATGATCGGTGGCGTCTTGACGTGGTTGACCTTGCGCCGGAACTCCTTGATGGTCTCCTCGGGCACCAACAGCGTCAGCGCCCAACCGCCGACCGCGCCTTCGAGGGCGTCACGCCACTCCTCGAACTCCGGTTCCACGTCCATCAACTCGCCGACAAACTTCAAGTCAGCCGCGGGGATGCCGGTCAGCCTCGCCCACTCGTCGCGGCGGGCAGCCATGTTCTGGGGAATGAGATCCTTGCGATTCGCGTAGTACGCGCGCTCCTTGCGTAGCGTCGTGAGACGCGACTGCGCATCCCACTCGGCGCCGTTGGCCTTGCGTAGGGGGTCGGCGATGTAGGCCAGGTGGCGAGACACCGTGCCCAGGAAGGCCGTGGTCTCGGCGCGCTGAGCGGTTAGATCGTCCAGAGTCAATGGAGGCGCCAGATGGGTTCCGACGCGCTCGGACATGTACGCCCGCGCCGTCCGGACTTCATTAGCGCGGCTCTCCGCAGAGCGGATGTCGGTTTCGAGCGAGGCTGCTTCGGCCCCACCCGCTTTGAGGTAACGAATCTGGGCGTTGAGGGCTGCCGCGTCCGCGGTGTCCTTCTCGATCTGAAAGTTCGACACTGCAGCGGTCGCGTCGCGTGCCTCCTGCGCCAGCCGAGGCTCCAAGTCATCGAGGATGCTGAACTCACGCTCTCGCACCCAACGCCAGAACGGGGTGTCTGCCTGAAGGCGACCATCGCCGTAGCCGAGGTCTTGGAAGAAGGCGTCGGCGTTGGCATTCGTCTCGAATGACTGCCGATAAGTCAGCAGATCCTTAAGAATCTCGGCCTTGCGCTGCCGGTCGTATAGCTCCTTGCGGGCCTCGCGAACCTTATCCCAGAACTCTCGTGCCTCACGTACCGAGGCCAGTAAGTCTGCTGGCTCGTCCAGAACGAGGTTCGTGAACAGCCAGTCCACGCCGGGGATCTCCTGACTCGCCTGGATCCGGTACAGGATGTCCATCAGGTTGGTGAAGTTGCTCGAGAGGCCGAGCTCGTCGGCCAGCCACGTAAGATTCGCGGTCTTCGTCTTCGCGGGCACCATGTCCGGAAAGGCAGCCCGGAGGCTCTTGCCGTGCAGTGGAACGTGCGGTGGGCGCGTGTAGGCGTCCAGCTGGCGTACGTCAAAGAAGCCCTCGATTCGTCCGTGTGCTTCATGGGACGGCTTCTCATCGTCCGTGTTCATGAAGTAGGCGGAGAAGACGGTTAAGGATTCACCGTCAAGGTTCGCCCAGGTGTGGGCGATGGCCGACCAGGTGGCCCGCTTGTCACGGAGAGCGAACACGCGAGTGCCCGCGAGCGACTCTTCCTTGTCGTAGACACCGCGGACGTATGTAGCAATGGAGCGCGCCTTGCCGCCGCCCGCGGATGCCTTGTTGAACATTCTGCCGGGGTGTAACAAGGCCGACGTGGCGTCGAGGTAGGACGACTTTCCCGTGCCGGTACTGCCTGAGATGAGCGTAGCCTCGCCGACGCCGGCAGGGTCCATGCGGTGGTAGCCCGTGAACGGACCCCAATTGAATACCTGAGCCGAGGCGAGGTACCACTGGGCAGGAAGGAGCGTCGCGTCGTTCACTTGTCACCATCCAGGCCATCAGCTCGACCTTCATCTTCTCGGTCGTTGTCCTGCTCTTCGCCGAGCAAAGAGACGGTAATGGTCTGCAAGACATCCGGCCCGTAGAAGACGGGCACCGCGGGGGAGATCTTCCAGCTCTCGCCACCGTTGGCGGGAGACCGGCCCATGATCAAGCCGGTCTCGAAGAGTCGCTTTAAGGCAGCCTCGGCATTCTTGTCACGGGCAACGCGGTCCTTTTCCCGCTCGCCCCACATCTGTTCCCAGGCGTCGGCGAACTCTCGGCGCGCAACGCTAACGGTTGGGGCGTTGGCGACGGCAGCGCGTTGATATCGGTCGACGAGGACAAGCACGGCCATTGCCAGCTCGCGGCTCATCGCTCGCTGGGGCGTCAGGATCCGGTAGTCCTGGTCGGCGTCGACCTGCTTCTGGTAGGCGATCCGATGGCCGGGGGCGACGACCAACTCTAGATAGAAGTCGTGGAGGCGGGATCGCACGTGGCCCTCATGCTCAATGAGAACGTTCCACAGGCGAACGCGCTGGTTGCCGTCGAGCAGGTGATCCTTGAAGAGGACGGTCAACAGTTCGCGGATGTCGGACGGTTCGGTGCCGAGGTCTCCGTCGAAGAGGGGTGGTTCCATCAGTTCCCCTCGGTCGGCTTTCGATAAACGATGCGGGTGATCTCATAGCGGACGATCGACCCGTTGGGTGCAAGCGTCTCGATCACTTCTAGCGCATCGCTGTAATGGCTTGATTCGCCGACCTCGGCGACCTTGTGGGCACGCTCGAAGTACGGAACAAGTTCCACGGCGCGGCGGAGGCTTTCGGGCGACAGGTCCCAGATCTCGGCCGTCGACATGGACTGCCCAGGCTCGAGAGCATCGAGCGTCGTGGCGATGTGTGTGGCGACGTCGTTAGTGTGCGGACCGGACCAGCGGGCAAGCAGTGCTGGATCAGTGTGCGTGGCTGTGGACATCTCGAGTTCGTCCAGAGTCTGGGGAGCAGCAGGCGCCTCGCGGACCCTATACGAGGGAGGCGCATGGTTGATCTCGACGCGGACGGGGAACGGGATCACCCCCGCCGGCACCTTTCGTTGCGTCGTTGCGCGCAGAGCCGCTGCGGCCTCGCGGAGCGCGGCCATCCACGCTGTACGGTCCGTCGAGGTTACGGCGCGCTTCTTGAACGCGTACGTGACGTCCTCGAGGCTTGCGTTGAAGATATCGATGAGCGGCTTGATCTGGGTGTAGAGCCCAACCGAGGTGTCGGCCAACGCGCGCTTCTCCCGGTCGTTGAGGAGGCCGCCGAGCTCGCTCTCGGAGATGGCGGCGACGTTGCGGGTTAGCGACTGACGCTGCGAGGGATCTGACAGAACCGCGAGCGCCTCCTTAGTCGCGCGACCCTGTGGAGTGTCGGTCACCTCATCCCATGCTTCGGCGTACGCGTTGATGTGAGTGATCCCGTCGACCTCGTCCTCACGCACCTTCTCCAGGAGCGAGCGACGTGTGCGGGGGAGTTCCTGCGCCATCCAGCGCAGCGCGAGCGAGATTCGCTGCTGGGTGTTGAGGGTGTCGTCGTACCAGCGCTCGAACTCGTCGAGGCCAACGCCGCCAGCCTCACCAGATTCGAGGAGGCCCTTCCGGATCGTGAGGGCTTCGATCTCGTCGTCGATCTGCTGGATCTGCCGTTCGATGTCCCCGCTGAGTCGGGCCGACATGCGCCCGAAGCTCGCCACCATCTCGCCTACAGCGGCAGCGGCCGTACCACGGCGTGAGTCCCCGAGTCTCTGGACAAAGGCGACCGCCTCGTGGGCCTCTGCCGTGCGTGTAAAGCACGGTGTGCCGTTTTCGTCATCGGTGCGCCAGAGCCAGTCCGCCTTTACCCAGTCCCGGCAGAGGTCGGAGAGCTTGCGGCCGCTGCCGTGTACCTCGCGCACCTTCGGGGTCTCGAGGTCGTTCGCGTTCAGGGTGCGAAGGAGGGACTCGACCTCGGTCTCGAATACGTCGGTTGGAATCGAATCGCGCTCGGTGGAGAACGTGTTGGCCAGGACAGTGATGAGGATGCCGGCGTTGCCCTTCTGCAACATGCTGACGGCGGCATGGTCGTCGAGCATGCGGAGCAGAGAATCGTGTTCAGCCAAGAGCTCTGCAGGGGTCATGTCGGATCTCCCTTCCCCGAAGAGTCATATTCTGGTTGTAACCACCGACAGACTCGATCACTGCGATGTGAGTCGCCCCAGCCGTACGTCAAGAGGCATCGGGATGCTGCTCGCTCTGACGGCGATCGAACGTCACACCCGACAGCTGGTCCATGGCCTTTGAGCACGGCAAGCGTTCGGCCGGTGGGTTCTGGCGTCGCGTTCGTTGCAGGCGCCTGGTGCGAGGAGGAACGCGCCGTGCCCGGCATTCCTGAGGCGTGGCCCGACCGCTGGACCGAGATCGCCTGAGGGCCGGCACGTCACCCGGCGCTTCGGGTCGCCTCACCGACCCGGTCGTGTTGTCTCTGGTCGCCGCCGTCGACGTCGCCCTCAGCTGCTTGACGCGGCCCAGCCGGTCCAGGCGGTGATGTCGATGCGGACGACCAGGTCGTGCGGCGGGCGTTCGCGGTACTGCTCGTACTTTCCCTGGAGGGCACGCATGGCGGCCGCGATGTCGGCGGGGTCATCGAGCACTGCGGCCTGGCCGTCGACGCGCGCCCACCAGAGCTGGGACCAGTCCTCGTCGTACTCATCAGCAAGGACGCACACGGCCGGGTTGCGCTCGATGTTGCGCAGCCGCTGCAGGGCGGTCGTCGTCTTGGGCTTGTGGTCGACCGCGAACAGCAGCGCGTCGCCGTCGACCACGAACGTGATGGGCACCAGGTGCGGCGCGCCTGACGATCCCACCGTGGCCAGCCGGGCCACTCTCGCTGGGGTGAGCCGCCGGCGTACGCCGTCCTCGTCGAGTCGCACGACGGCCACGCTAGCGTTGCGATGGTGAGCTCAACGTCGGGAACGAGACCGGTTCGAGTGCCTCCGCTGCCACCCGAGGAGCGTGACGAGCGACAGACGGCGCTGGTCGCAGCCGCAGGTGCCGAGCTCGGGGTCTACACGACGCTCGTCCGGAGCACTGATGTCTTTGCGGACCTGCTGCCGCTCGGTCAGCGGCTGCTGCAGAAGTCCACGCTGGAGGACTCGGTACGCGAGCTGCTCATCCTGCGCGTCGCCTGGCGGTGTCGTGCGCCGTACGTGTGGTCTCACCACGAGGTCATCGGCCGGTCGGCGGGACTGACCGACGATGACATCGCTGCGCTTGCCACCGACTCCACCGCGTCCCAGGACGCGACGCGGGCTTTGCTGCTGGACGCGGCCGATGACCTGGTGGCCGACCATCGGCTCAGTGACCGCACCTGGCAAGGCTTGTCCGATCCGTACGCGACCGAGCAGCTCATCGAGATCTGTCTGCTCGTCGGCCTGTACGCCATGCTCGCCGGGACACTGAACTCGCTCGGCGTCGCCCTCGAGGACGGGCAGCAGCCGCCGACCTGGGCCTAGGCGTGTCGCTGGTCCAGCAGCATCCTTCGATGACTGTCGAACTAGCCCGTACGATGGGCGGGTGCCAGCCATCGCGTCCGACAGTGCCTCGTCCCGCGAGGCGACAGGCCATCGAGCGGTCGGCACGATCCAGGACGTGCTGACGGCGTTGAGCGACCCAGTGCGTCTCGAGATGGTTCGCCGGCTGAGCGCGGCCGATGGTCAGCTGCCGTGCGCCGCGCTCTACGACGGCATCTCCAAGTCGACGGCGAGCCATCACTTCAAGGTCCTGCTCGAGGCCGGCGTCAGCGAACGGGTGGTCGAGCAGGGGCAGGCGTGTCAGCGCCTGCGGTCTGCCGCCGTCGAGAAACGCTTTCCCGGGTTGCTCGACTCGGTCATCTCGGCTGCCAATATCGACCGCATCTGAGGGCAATGATGATTTCGAACAGTGTTGTGCTGCAACGAGTAAACGATTGCCTGACGCTATTCTCTGCACAACGTGTGTAGCTGCCGACCAGAGAAGATCGGTAGCGAGGGGTAGGAGACGACCATCGCCAAGATCAAAGACGTGGCCGAGCTGGCAGGTGTGTCAGCTGCGACCGTCTCGCGGGTCCTGAACAACGTCCCGACCGTGGACGCAGATCTCGCGGAGCGCGTACGCGACGCCGCCAACGAGCTGGGCTATCGCGCCAATGGTGTCGCCCGGAGTCTGCGCCGACAGCGCACGGATGTCTGGGCGCTCATCATCAGCGATATCGGCAACCCGTTCTTCACCTCTGTGGCACGCGGTGTCGAGGACATCGCCCAGCGAGAGGGCTTCTCGGTCGTGCTGTGCAACACCGACGAGGACCCGGCCAAGGAAGCGCGTTACATCGACGTCGCCGAGCGGGAGCAGGTCGCGGGAGTTGTGATGTCTCCCAACGCTTTTGGCAGCGACATCTCTCGCCTGACCGCGGCCGGTATTCCCGTCGTGGCCATCGACCGTCCGCTGCGCGAGCCGGTCGACTCGGTCCTGGTGAGCTCGGCTGATGGGGCGCGGCTGGCCACGGAGCACCTGTTCGAGCAGGGCTGGACCCGTCCGGCCTGTGTCACCGGTCCGGCGCGCGCCGACACGGCCGAGCAGCGGCTCGCGGGCTACCGCGATGCGTTCGCCGCACTGCGTCGCCGACCTGCCAAGTCACTGGTCCGGCACACCGACTACCGCGCCGAGTCGGCGCGCGAGGCGGTGGCGTCACTGCTCGACTCGGCGAGCCCGCCGGACTCCTTCTTCCTAGCCAACTCCTCGCTCGCGCTGGGAGCGCTGCAAGAGTTCCGTCGTCGCGGGCTGCTGCCCGGCCGTGACGTGGGTCTGGTGTCCTTCGACGACCCGCCGTGGGCCGGTTTCGTCAACCCGCCGATGTCCGTCGTGGTGCAGCCGACCTACGAGATCGGCGTCCAGGCCGGCGAGCTGCTGCTCAAGCGGATCGGTCACCCGCTGGCCGGCAAGGACGCTCGCACGATCACGCTGTCGACCGAGCTGATCGTGCGTGACAGCTCCCTGCACAAGCCACGCCGGACCAGGGCCAAGGCCGCCCAAACTGCTTGATACGAGGGCTACTTCAGCCCTGAGGTCTTCATCGAGTCGACCAGCCAGCGCTGGCCGATCAGGAAGACCAGGATCGTCGGGATGACGGCGATGAGCGCCGCCGCGAGGACGTAGTTGTACGCCGTGGCGTACTGCCCCTGCAGACTGGCCATGCCGACCTGGATCACCGCGAGGTCCGGGTCGGACGTCGTCACCAGCGGCCACAGGAACGCGTTCCAGTTGGCCAGGAAGAACAGCACGGATAGCGACGCCAGGGCCGGCCGGGACAGCGGCAGGATCACGTGCCAGTACAGACCGGGATAGCCGCACCCGTCGAGCTCGGCGGCATCCTCCAGCTCCTTGGGCACATTGAGGTAGTACTGCCGTAGCAAGAAGATGCCGAACGCGTTGAAGATCGCCGGCACGATCAGTCCGGCATAGCTGTTGAGCATCCCGAGCTCGCGCACGATGAGGAACAGCGGCACCAGGATGACCGGCAGCGAGACCAGCATCGTCGACACGATCGCACCGAAGGCGAACCCGGAACCGCGAAAGCGCAGCCGTGCCAAGGCGTACGCCGCCATGGAGTGGAACAGCAGCGCCAGGACGGTGACGACCACCGACACGATCGCGCTGTTGAGCAGGTAGCGCTTGATGTCGATCTCGGTCAGGACGTAGCGGATGTTCTCCAGCGTCCAGTCCTTGGGCCAGCCGGAGGAGAACGTCTCGGCCGACGGCTTGAACGCGGTGAGCAGCAGCCACGCGATCGGGAAGAACACGATGAGGGCGATCACCCACGCGATGACTCCGCGCAGCGCCTTCTTGGCGCGCGGGCGGCGACGGCGTACGCCGGGCGCAGCGCTGCTGGCCGGCCGTGACTTCGTCGCCGAGGTCGTACGGACCGTGGTGTCAGCCGGCATGGAAACGTCCACCCTTCGTGAACCGGAACAACAGACCCGTCACCAGCATCAGGAAGGCGACGAGGATGACGGTGATCGCGGCCGCGTAGCCGTAGTGCCCGAAGGTGAAGGCCTGCTGGTAGACGTAGAAGACGACCGTTGACGTCCGGTTGTCCGGTCCGCCCTTGGTGAGGACGAAGACCAGGTCGAACGCCTGCAGGCCGGTGACCGACGCGACCAGCGAGGTGATCAGCACGAAGAAGCTGGTCGGCTGCAGCAGCGGCCAGATGACGTGCCGGAACCGCTGCCAGGGCGTCGCTCCGTCGATCTTCGCGGCGTCGAGGTACTCGGGGTTGATGTCCTTCAGCCCCGCCATGAACAGCAGCATCTGGTAGCCCATCGTGAACCAGACGCTGATGAGCACGTAGCTGATCAGCGCGTACTTCGGATCTCCCAGCCACGAGATGCCGTCGAGGCCGACCTTGTCCCCGGCCTTGGACAGCACACCCTGCTTGTCCACCAGCAAGAACTGCCACAGCAGGCCGACGACGACGAGGCTGACGGCGTTGGGCAGGAACAGCAGGGTTCGTACGATCGCCACGCCGGGGAAGTAGTCGCGCACCAGCAGGGCGAGCCCGAGGCCGGCCACGAACGACAGCGGGACGAACAGCACGACGTACTTCACGGTCACCCAGATGCTGCTCCACAGCATCGGGTCGCCGAACATCCGCTGGAAGTTGTCCAGGCCGATGAAGTCGTAGTGGCCGAAGCTGTCGACCTCGAACAGCGCGATACCGAGAGCGAGCACCATCGGGATCGCGACGAAGAGCAGGAGCCCGATCGCGTCCGGGGCCAGGAACAGCCAGCCGGCAAGGTTCTCCCGGCGTCGGCGTCGAGAGCCGAGGCCCTCGCGGGAGGGCGCGACGGGTGTCGCGTCCGATGAGGTGATGGTGGCCATGACGGGCCGACCTCCTTGTGGCTGGTCGCTAGAGGATGGTGGCGCCGTCGTACGTCTGCAGGAAGTTGTCGATCACATCGCTGGCCCGTCCGGCGGCGCTGCCGGTGGCCTTTCCACTGAGCTGGGTGCCCTGGATCGCGTCCGAGATCGCCTTGTAGACCTCGGGTGGATACCGCGGCTCGGAGCGCACGGTCGGGACGATGACATCGGCGAATGTCTTCAGAGGCCCGGAAGTGAAGGCGCCATGAGCCCGAGCCGAGGCTTGCACCGAGGCTCGCGTCGGCAGGTTGGTCTTGGCGACGGTGTTCCACTGGCGGCCCCGCTCGACACCCTCCGGGCTGGTCGACGCCAGCGCCCAGGTGATGAACCTTGCGGCGGCCTCAGGGTTGTCGCCGTAGGTGTTGGCGGCGAAGGCCCAGCCACCCCCGCACGTCTGCTCCTTGCCACCGGCCGGGGTCGGCAGCGGCATCACGCCGTAGCGGTACTTCGGCTTGAGGTTGCGCATGTCGGAGACCGCCCAGATGCCGCTCTGCTGCATGGCGCTGAAGCCCGCCGCGAGGTTGGAGGGCACGTCCCCGGCGCCACCGCCGAGCGCCTGCTTGGGTGCCAGGCCTCGGCGCTGGGTGTCGCTCCAGAGGGCGAGCGCGCGGCGTACGGCCTCGGAGTCGAACTCGCTGGCGGAGGCGTCGGCGGTGACGGGAGTGCCACCGGCCTGCCACATGAAGGGGTACCAGGTGAAGTTCTGGTAGTAGCCGGGGACCGTCTCGAACTGGACGCCGAAGCGCTGCTTGGTCGTGAGCTTCTCTGCGACGTCGAGCATCTGGTCCCAGGTGCGGGGGAGGTCCGCCTCGGACAGCTTGGCCTTCTCGAACGCTGCGATGTCGTAGTACAGCGCCAGCGGCTCGATCTCCATCGGCATCGCATAGACCTTGCCGCCCACCGTCCGAGTCTCCAGCGCACCCTTCACGAAGTCGGAGCGCACGCCCGGCTCGAGGTGCGGCGTCAGGTCCACGCACGCGCCGCCGTTGTAGTAGCGCAGGAAGTCACCAGGGCTGATCAGGAAGATGTCCGGACCCTCACCCGTGGAGAACGCGGTCTGCAGGACGTTGCCCCCGAGGTACTGGCTGCCGGGGATGAAGCGCAGCTTGATCCTGACGTCGTTGTTGCGATTCCACTCGGCGACCATCGACTCGAACCACTTGCTCTGCGGGCTGCCCGTGGGGTCCGGCGCATAGAAGTTCCAGAAGGAGAGCTCCTTGGTGTTCTTGCCGCCTCGGCTGCACCCGGTGAGGATCGGGGCGCCGGCCAGGCCGGCGACTGCGAGCCCCGTGCTCAGCCTGAGGAACTGACGTCGACCGACGGTCGAGCGTGTGACCCGAGGGGAGGGGTCAGCCGGTGTCTCTTCGCGCATCTCACGACCTTGGGGCATCGGCGAGCGCGGCACTGCGCCCGAGTAATCGATTTCTACGACCGTAGAGCCGCGCCTGTGGCCCGTCAAGGGATTCGCCGGAAGGCGCCGTTCCGAGCGTGCTGTCCACGCTTTCACGAATGTGTTGCGCGGGTGCGCACCCCCTGCGTACATTGCGAACCAACGGCCAGTAATCGATTCCCCGACGTGCGCGTGTACGCCGTCGCGGGGCCTGTGAGTGGCCGATCGACCTTGCAACGACGCACGGCGGAGGCAGCCATGTCGCAGTTCCCGATCCACGACCCCGACGACTCGACCCCTTCACTCGAACAGCGGGCAGGTGGTGAGCAGCCGCAGTCGTACGGCCGGCGTACGGTCCTGCAGATGGTGGGCGCAGCGGCGCTTGCCCCGGCGCTCGCCGCGTGCGGCGGCTCCGACGGAGGTGGCACGTCGGCATCCGGTCCGCTGTCCCTCGTCTACCTCGGTGACGCCACGCAGCAGAAGGCCTTCAACGAGCTCTTCGGGGCGTTCAACAAGAAGCACCCCGACATCAAGATCAACGCCCGGGGCATCGCCGCGAAGGACTGGGCCACGTTCGCCAACACGGTCTCGACGCAGATCGCCGGTGGCAAGACCCCCGACATCGTCAGCGTCGCGACCGAGGGCCAGAAGCTGTTCTCGTCCAAGGGTCTGCTCGCTCCGCTCGACCCCTTCATCGCGAAGGACAAGAAGCTCGTCGACGACTTCTACGCCGGCATCGACCCGCACCTCAAGGACTGGACCAAGAAGTACGGCTCGACGGACGGCAAGACCTACTTCATCCCCGGCGGCTACAACCCTGCGCTGATGTACTGCAACACCGAGGTCTTCGCCAAGGCGGGCGTCACGCTTCCGACCAAGGACTGGACGTGGGAGGAGTTCATGGCGGCGGGCAAGCAGATCAAGGCCAAGACCGGCGCGTTCCTGCTGCCCATCGGCTACGGCTTCCCGTTCGTCGACATCATGCCGTGGCTGCTGACCAACGGCGCCAGCACGCTGAACGCTGACTGGGACGAGCCGACGTTCAGCTCGCCGGAGGCGATCGAGGCGGCGACCTACGTCAAGAGCCTGCTCGATGCGGGACTCTCGCCCAAGCCGGGTGGCACGTTCGATGCGGCCGCACAGTTCGAGAAGGGCAAGGTGGCGACGCTCGGCGGCGGTCGCTGGCCGACGCTCGACATGCGGCGCCTCAAGGTGGTCGAGAAGACTCGAATCGTCAACTGGCCCACCAAGACTGGGCACGGCGCACCGATCGGCTGGGACGGCTGGCCGATCATGAAGGCGTCCAAGCAGAAGGACAAGGCCTGGACGTTCCTGAAGTGGATCATGTCCAAGGAGGCCTCCGAGTTCTACGCTCAGATCGGCGGCACCAACGTGCCGGCGCTGACCAGCGTCGCCACCAGCGCGACCTTCCTGAACAACGCGCCCAAGGGTTCCGAGCTGCTCGCTGAAGCCATCACCTACGGCACACCGATCCCGTCACCGGACCGAGGCGCCGAGATGCAGGCCGTCGTCACGGCCGGGTGGCAGGCGGCCATCACCGGCACCAAGCCCGTCAAGGACGCGCTCGAGCAGGCCAACACCAAGCTGGCCGGGTTGGTATGACAGCAGCGCTCAGCCGTCGTACGGCGGCCGCCGGGTCTTCCCGGAGGTCGCCGGCGACTCGGCAGCGCTGGGTGGCGTACGCGTTTCTCAGCCCGGCCGCGCTGCTGTTCCTGGTCTTCATCGCCGGACCGTTCATCGCGGCGATCGTGCTCAGCTTCTACAGCTGGGACATGCTGACGCCGGCGCGGTTCAACGGCGTCAGCAACTTCACCGAGATGTTCTCGGACTCGTTGCTCTACAAGGCGCTGGGCAACACGTTCATCTTTGCGTTCGCGTCCGTCATCACCCACATCGGCGGGGGGCTGCTGCTCGCGCTCGGCGTGAATCGCGTGATGAACCGGGCACTTTCGTACTTCGTGCGGACCACGTTGTTCTTCCCTTTCGTGATCTCGTGGGCGGCGGTCGCGCTGCTGTGGAAGTACGTCCTCGACCCGACGTTCGGGATCGTGACCTACTACCTCGGCGAGGTCGGCATCACGGCGCCGGACTGGTTCACCGATCCGACGTGGGCGCTCCCGTCGATCATTGCGATCGACTTCTGGCACACCATCGGATTCACCTTCGTCATCATGCTGGCCGGCCTGCAGACCGTGCCGAAGGACCTGGTCGAGGCGGCCCGTATCGACGGCGCCGGGCCGTGGCAGATCTTCTGGAACGTGACGGTGCCGCTGATGTCGCCGACGATCTTCTTCGCGGGCGTGGTGACCTTCATCGGTGCCTTCCAGATCTTCGATCCGGTGCAGATCATCACGCCCAACGGCGGACCGGACAACTCCACCATCACGATCGTGATGTACCTGTGGCAGAAGGGTTTTCAGGCCTTCCAGGTCGGCTACGCCTCCGCCGTCGCGCTCCTGGTGTTCGCGGTGATGATGGTCGCGACCCTGTTCCAGCTGTGGCTCAGCCGAAAGTGGGTGCACACGCAATGAGCGATCTCATCCCCAAGATCGATGCGCCCAAGCCGGCGGCCGTACGACGCCGGCGTCGCCCCACCGCCGGCTCGCTCCTGATCGATCTCGTGCTGCTGGTGATCGGCGTGGTGATGGTCGCGCCGCTGGTCTGGCTGGTGGTCCAGAGCTTCACGCAGGAGAGGTCCGCGTTCTCGATCCCGCCGGGCTGGGTGCCCAAACCCTTCACGACCGACAACTTCGAGGGGATCTCCGGACTCATCCCGTTCGGGCGGATGGCGCTCAACAGCCTGCAGGTCGCGGTGATCTCCACAGCAGGCTCCATGATCGTGAGCATCCTTGCGGCGTATGCGTTCTCGCGGTTGCAGTTCCGCGGGCGGGACTCGATCTTCGTGGTGATGCTGGCGGCTCTGATGGTGCCCGTGCAGATGACCGTCATCCCGGTGTTCATCCTGATGCGCCACCTGGGTCTGATCGACCACCTGGCGTCGCTGTGGCTGCCGGCGCTGATCAACGTCTTCGCGATCTTCTTCTTCCGGCAGTACTTCAACACGATCCCGCGTGACCTCGACGAGGCTGCGACGATCGACGGCGCGGGCCATCTCTGGATCCTGTTCAGACTGCTGGTGCCCCTGTCGGGTCCGGCGATCGCCGCGATGACGATCCTGGCGTTCGAGGCCTCGTGGAACAACTACTTCGGACCGCTGATCTTCTTGAGCAGCCCCGAGAACATGACGCTCCCCATCGGCCTGGTGACACTGCAGAACGGCCAGGGCGGCTCGTCGGTCATCGTGTTCGCGGCGATCACAGCCGTCGTGGTGCCGGTCCTCCTGCTGTTCCTGCTGTTCCAGCGCGCGTTCGTCGCGAGCATCGCCACCGCCGGGATCAGGGGGTGAGTGCCGTGACCACCGCACCGACTCCCGCGCAGACTCAGGTCATGAGTCGCACGTTGCGCGGCTGGTGGCCGCACCTGCCGACTCTGCTGTGCGCGAGCGTCGCGATCTGCCTGTCCGCAGGCCTGACGGTCGCGCTCGCGCCTGGTGTCACACCGGTCTCCGTGCTCCTGGCCGCTCTGCTCCTCGGGCCGTGGGCCGCTGGGCTGGTGGCGTGTGTCCACCAGATCGTGATCGAGGACGACACCTCCGTGCGCCAGTGGGTCCATTCCGTACGCCGGTTCGCCGTCTTCGGCGTGGTCGTCAGTACGCCTCCTGCCGTGGCAGCCGCACTGCTCGTGGTCGCGCTCCGCGCCTGGCACCTGAGCGGCAGCGTCGTCGCACTGGCTCCGGTGGCCGTCAGCGGGGCCGTGACCGTGCTGCTCCTGCTCGGTGGAGTGGCTGCCCTCCCGCTGGGCATCGCCCGGCCCCACCTGCGTGGCACGCGGCTGTGGTTGACGGCCTTCCACCTGGTGTCCCGCTGGCCGGTGCGGTTCGTGGCGGGTCCCGTGCTGGTCGTACTCGGCGTGTGGGCCTCGACCTCGTTGACCGCCTCCTTGCTCCTGCTCGTGCCCGCACCCGCAGCGCTCGTCCTGGGCGCCGCATTCTGGACGTCTGCGCTCGAGATGGGCGCGAATGACCTTGATATTCAAGAGAACTCGGAGTCTCCGAGCCAAACCACACCCGAGAGGATCACTCGTGCAGCTTGACCGTCAACCGATGGATCTGGCCCGACTTCGCGACGTCCAGACCCGCTCCATCTCGCCGGAGAACTTCGACGGCGCGAAGGGCGGCGGTGGTCGCGCCACCGAGGGCACCGGCAAGGACTGCGCGGTCGATCTCGGGCGTGGCTGGAAGGTCTCGCCCAGCGTCGACATCGCCGGGCACGCGACGTACGACATGGCCGCCATCGACGAGCCCGGCAAGATCACGCACATCTGGCTGACCACCCATCGCAACAACTGGCGCACGCTGGTGCTGCGGGCGTACTGGGACGGCTCGGACCAGCCGGCGATCGAGGTGCCGCTCGGCGACTTCTTCGCCAACGGGTGGGGTCGGTTCTCGCAGGTCACGTCCTCGATGGTCGCGGCCAACCCCAACGGCGGTTTCAACTCCTACTGGCCGATGCCCTTTCAGAAGGGTGCCCGCCTGACGATCGAGAACCTGTCGCCCGAGCAGGCCACGGTCTACTACCAGGTGACGTACGAGATCGGCGGCGACGTCGAGGGCTCGGGCTACCTGCACACGCAGTTCCGTCGCTCGAACCCATTGCCGGACAAGGAAACTCACCCGATCGTCACCGGCGTCGAGGGCAAGGGCCACTACGTCGGAACCTACATGGCGTGGGGCGTCAACAGCCCGGGCTGGTGGGGTGAGGGCGAGATCAAGTTCTATCTCGACGGCGACCGCGATCAGTCGGACGGCGCGTTCCCGACCATCTGTGGCACGGGCACCGAGGACTACTTCGGCGGCGCGTGGAACTTCGACGTGCCCGGTCAGGGCTACACCGAGTTCAGCACGCCCTACCTCGGTATGCCCCAGGTGATCCGTCCGGACGGGCTCTACCACTCGCAGCAGCGCTTCGGTATGTATCGCTGGCACGTGCTCGACCCGATCCACTTCCACCAGGACCTCACGGTCGACATCCAGGCGCTCGGCTGGCGTTCGCGGCACCGCTACCAGCTGCTGCACGACGACATCGCGTCGACCGCGTTCTTCTACCTCGACCGCACCACGGCCGCACGTCCTGACTTCCCGTCGGCGGACGATCTCGAGCTGGCCGGCGAACCGATGGAGCCGCTGACTTGAAAGACGCCCAGCCCTGGCCGGTCGTCTGGGAGCGCACCGGAAACGACCTGACGCGGATCGCGATGCCGGTGGGCGGTATCGGGACCGGGTGCATCAGCCTGGGCGGGCGTGGTCAGCTGATCGACTGGGAGCTGTTCAACCGACCGGCCAAGGGGCACAACCCGGACTCCTTCTTCGCGATCCACGTCAGCGGAGCCGGCGGGGCGCACACCCGAGCGCTGGAGGGCGCGCTGCTGCCGGCGGAGTACGACGGCCACCAGGGCAGTCCGTCACCGGGCCATGGGCTGCCGCGCTTCGAGAACGCGCGGTTCGCGTCGGCGTACCCGCTCGGGCAGGTGCAGCTGAGCGATCCCACGCTGCCGGTCACGGCGACCTTGCAGGTCTTCAACCCGTTGGTGCCAGGTGATGCCGACGCCAGCGGCCTGCCGGCCCTCGTCTACCGAGCGCGGGTGCACAACCCGACGCAAGAACAGCTGTCGGTGAGCATCTGCGGCAACCTGCAGCATGTGGGCGGCTACCGCCCTGGCAAGTCGCTGCCGGACGGCAACGTCTTCGAGGCGGTGGACGGAGGCGTCGGCTCGATGCTCGTCGGCCGGTCCACCCAGGTCGATCCGGACAGCGAGTCCTGGGGCACGCTCGCGATCGCGTCCACGGACGCCGCGAGCAGTACGCGTACGACATGGGCCCGGCGATCGTGGGGCGACTCACTGCTGGACTTCTGGGACGACTTCAGCGACGACGGCCAGGTCGAGGAGCCCGACGACGGAGCGCGAGTCCCGACCGCATCGCTGGTGGTCGCGCACGACATCCCGGCGGGGGAGTCCCGCGACTTCACCTTCGTGATCGCGTGGCACATCCCGAACCGCCGCGGCTGGTCGCACCAGTTCCAGGGCCCGCCCGACTACGGCTACAGCACCGACGTCGTCGGCAACCACTACGCGACGCGGTACGCCGACGCCGCGGCCGTCGTACGCGACCTCGTCGCTCGTCTGCCTGAGCTCGAGGACGCGACGCTGCGCTACGTCCGCACGCTCACCGAGTCCGACCTGCCGGGTGCTGTCGTGGACGCGGCCCTGTCCAACGTCGCCGTGCTGAAGTCGCCGACCTGCTTCCGGATCGAGGACGGCACGTTCCTCGCGTGGGAGGGCGGCAACCTCGACCACGGCAGCTGCCACGGCAGCTGCACGCACGTCTGGAACTACCAGTACGCCTTGGAGCAGCTGTTCCCGGATCTCGCCTGGACGATGCGTACAACCGAGCTGGTCGACGCGCTCGACGAGCGCGGGATGATGAGCTTTCGGATCGGTCTGCCGCTGAAGACGCAGGGCAACGCCTGGCGGGTCGGCGCCGCGGACGGGCAGATGGGAGCCCTGGTCCGACTGCATCGCACGTGGCTGCTGACCGGCGACGACGAGCGACTTCGCGAGCTGTGGGCGTCGGCTCGGCGGGCGATGGAGTTCGCGTGGATACCGCTTGGATGGGACGCCGACCAGGACGGCCTGATGGAGGGCTGCCAGCACAACACGATGGACGTCGAGTACTACGGGCCGAGCGGCGTCAACCAGTCCTGGTACCTCGGTGCGCTCGCAGCCTGTGTCGCGATGGCCGAGGCGCTCGGGGACACCGAGTTCGCTGGGACCTGCGCCGACGTGCTGCGCCGCGGTGCCGCCGCCACGGACGCCACGGTGTTCAACGGTGACTACTACCAGCAGGTGGTCATGCCTGCGGGATCCGAGGACCGCATCGCCGAGGGCCTGCGGATCCGCTACGCGGGCGACAACCCGGACGTGGGCTCGGACGACCTCGAGCGCCCCGACCTGCAGATCGGCTCCGGCTGCACCAGCGACCAGCTCGTCGGGCACACCATGGCGCAGCTGGGCGGGCTCGACACCGGACTGGACGCCGCGCACACCAGGTCGGCCCTGGACCAGGTGTGGGAGCACAACCGCCGCGAGGAGTTCCGGTCCCACTTCAACCACCTGCGCAGCTTTGCGCTCGGCGCCGACCGTGGCCTGCTCAACGGCACGTTCCCACGCGGCGACCGGCCCGAGCGTCCTTTCCCGTACTGCAACGAGGTCTGGACCGGGCTCGAGTACTCCGCTGCCGTCGGGCTTGCCCTGCAAGGCGACCGGGAGCGGGCCGAGACGGTCGTGCGCGACGTCCGCGGGCGCTACACCGGACGAACGCGCAACCCGTTCAACGAGGTCGAGTGCGGCAACCACTACGTCCGGTCCATGGCGTCGTTCGGGCTCGTGCACGGCTGGGCCGGTGCGGTGGTCGATCAGGTGACCGACACCATCACCGCCGATCCGGTGGTGGGTCGGTGGCCGGTTGTGGTCGGTGGCGAGTTCGGGCACGTCGTTGTTCGGCAGGGGGAGGGAGACCATGAAGCGACGTACGAACCGGTGTCGGGCGACGCGAGCTGGCGTGTCGTCGTACGCGAACGCCTGGCCGGCCAATCTGCCTGACTAGTAAGGGAATACACGATCTGAGGGGAGGCACGTCTTGACGGTGAAATCGATTACTGGCAATCTGGCGGCCATGCCATCCACCGCCGTCCTCGGGGTGGATATCGGCACGTCGAGCAGCAAGGGCGTGCTGGTCGGCATGGACGGGCGCGTGCTGCGGTCGGCTCAGCGCGAGCACCCGGTCCAGAGGCCGCGCGCCGGCTGGGTCGAGATGGACGGCGAGGTCTGGTGGGACGAGTTCGTCTCGATCGCACGTGAGCTCGTCGATGACGACGCGCCGCCAGTGGTCGCTGTGGGGGTCAGCGGCATGGGGCCCTGTGTCCTGCTCGCCGATGAGCACGATGTCCCGGTGCGGCCGGCGATCCTCTACGGCGTCGACACCCGTGCCGGCGCTCAGATCGAGCGGCTGGACCGCGAGCTCGGCAGCGCCGAGATCATGCGGCGGTGCGGCTCCGCGTTGTCGAGCCAGGCGGCCGGAGCCAAAGTCGCGTGGGTCGCTGAGACCGAGCCGGACGCGTACGCACGGGCGCGTCGTCTCTACATGCCCAGCTCGTGGCTCGCACGACACCTGACCGGTGCGTACGTGCTCGACCACCACTCGGCGAGCCAGTGCACTCCGCTGTACGACGTCGACGACCAGGCGTGGATCGAGCCTTGGTGGGACGATATCGCCGGCGACCTCGAGCAGCCCCCACTGCAGTGGGCCAACGACGTCGCCGGCCAGGTCACTGCCGACGCGGCGGCGAGCACGGGTCTGCCGCAGGGGATTCCCGTCATCACCGGCACGATCGACGCGTGGTCCGAGGCGCTCAGCGTCGGAGCGCATGGCGTCGGCGACCTCATGCTGATGTACGGCACCACGATGTTCCTGGTCAACACCGTTGCCGAGCGCGTCACGCAGGAGTCGCTGTGGGGCCCGGTCGGTGCGCTGGCCGGCACCCGGAGCCTCGCTGGAGGCATGGCCACGACGGGAGCAGTGACCGGTTGGCTGCGGGAGATCTTCGGCTCTCCGTCCTACCCGGACCTTCTGCGTGAGGCTCAGGACTCGGGTGCGGGTGCGAAGGGCTTGCTCATGCTGCCGTACTTCGCGGGGGAGCGGACGCCGATCATGGACCCGGACGCACGGGGTGTGATCGCCGGCCTCACCGTCTCCCACACGAGGGGCGACCTCTACCGAGCTGCGTTGGAGGCCACTGGGTTCGGCGTGCGCCACAACATCGAGACGATGGTCGAGGCCGGTGGGGACATCCGCCGGGTCGTCGCTGTCGGCGGTGGCACCCAGGGCGATCTGTGGCCGCAGGTGGTCTCCGACATCACTGGTCGCGAGCAGGTGATCCCGAGCCAGACGATCGGGGCGAGCTATGGCGCCGCCCTGCTCGCCGCACAGTCGGTCGGCGATGCAGACATCGCCACCTGGAACCCGCCCGTCGGTCGGTGTACGCCCAACCCGGCTCACGCTGAGACCTACGACCTGGCCTACCACCAGTACCGCGAGCTGTACGCCGGGTCCGCCTCCGTCGTACACGCACTGGCCGATGCGCAACGCACCGGCGATGACGCGAAAAACGTTGCGAATAAACAAGACTCGACCCACGAAGGAGCCACGTCATGACGACCTACACACTTCCGGAGCTGCGCGAGCCGGTGCAGTCCGAGCCAGGGGTCGTCTGGACCGTCGCGAGCGGCGACCTTCGCCCTGCGGCCAACGAGACCTGCTGGCCGGTGCAGCAGAAGCTGGAGTCCGACCTGCGTACGGCGGTCGAGCAGCTCGGCTGGAAGGTCCAGCGTGGTCACGAGCCCGACGAGGTCAAGAAGCACGGCTTCATCGACAGTCAGCGCGCCGGCATCGAGGTGTTCAAGAAGATCCCGAAGGACGTTCCGCTCGTCGTCGTCGAGGGCGTCTGGCAGTACTCCCACCACGTCCTCGCGGGCCTGCGCGACCACCAGGGACCGATTCTGCTGGTCGCCAACTGGGAGGGTGAGTTCCCAGGCCTGGTGGGCCTGCTCGGACTCTCGGGCAGTCTCACCAAGGCGGGTGTGAAGTACTCCTCGCTCTGGAGCAAGGACTTCACTGACCAGTGGGCGATCGACGGCTTGAAGACCTGGTTGGAGACCGGCGAGCTCGAGCACGACCTGAGCCACGTGCGGGACCTGCCTCAGCTGCCAGACAACGCAGAGACGCAGCTCGGTCGTGCGCTCGCGGGCCAGCTGCGGACCGAGAAGGCCATCGCCGGAGTGTTCGACGAGGGCTGCATGGGGATGTACAACGCGATCTTCGACGACGAGCTGATCAACCCGCTGGGCATCTACAAGGAGCGGCTCTCCCAGAGCGCACTTGTCGCGGAGATGAAGAAGGTGACCGACGAGGAGGCACAGGCCGTCCACCAGTGGCTGCTCGACGCCGGCATGACCTTCCATCTCGGTGAGGACGAGGCGACCGAGCTGACGCTGGCGCAGCTGATGAGCCAGTACCGCATGTACATCGCGGCCCTGCGCATCGCTGACGACTTCGGCCTCGACGCTGTCGGGATCCAGTACCAGCAGGGTCTCAAGGACACCGTGCCTGCGAGCGACCTCGCCGAGGGTCTGCTCAACAACGTCGAGCGCCCGCCCGTACTCAGCCGGGACGGCTCGCACGAGCTGTACGCCGGCGCTCCGCTGCCGCACTTCAACGAGGTCGACTGGGGCGTGGCTGTCGACGCCCTAACCACCAACCGCATCTGGACCGCGATGGGGCTGGACCCGGCGACGACGCTGCACGACATCCGGTGGGGCGAGGACTACGACGACCAGTTCGTCTGGGTCATGGAGATCTCCGGATCCGTGCCCGCCGCGCACAACGGCGGCTACGACAAGTCGTACTCCATGCGACAGCCCCCGATGTTCTTCCCGCTCGGCGGCGGCACCCTCAGCGGTGTCTCGAAGCCGGGCGAGATCGTCTGGTCCCGCGTCTTCATCATGGACGGCGTGCTGCACGTCGACCTCGGGCGCGGCTCGGCCATCGAGCTGCCGGCCGAGGAGACGCAGCGTCGTCTCGATGCGACCAATCCGCAGTGGCCGATCATGCACGCGGTGCTGCACGGCGTGGGGCGCGACCAGCTGATGGCGCGGCACAAGGCCAACCACCTCAGCGTCGTCTACGCGCCCGATGCGGCGACGGCAGACAAGGCGATCACGGCGAAGGCGGCGTTCTTCGCAGAGCTAGGACTTCAGGTCCACCTCTGCGGCGAGGTCAAGATCTAGCTAGTGTCGGTGGGAGGCCGACAAGGAGTCCCGAATGTCTCATCGCGACAACGCCGTTCAGCGAATGACCGATCTCGCCAAGCAGCTCGAGGCGACTCTCACGCCCGAGCAGGAGGGGCGCATTCGCACGAGTCTCGATGACCCTCAGCTGCGCGAGTGGCGCTACTTGCCGGGTGACCGGCCCGGCGTACCACTGGCCGATCTGACTGCGGAGCAGGAGGCGATCGCGCTCGACCTCGTGGCGGCATCGGAGTCCCCGGACGGAGCCGATCTCGCGCTCGGAGCGATCGAGGTCGAGCGCGTCCGCCGGACGATTGTCGGGGGAGTCGAGCCACCGGCGGGCTCGGATCGCTACTGGCTCAGGCTGATCGGGCGCCCGGGGCAGGAGCCGTGGGGCTGGCGGATCAACGGGCACCACCTGGCGGTGCACGTCTTCGTCGCCGGCGGAGAGTGCACGGTGACTCCGCACTTCATCGGCTCAGAGCCGGCCGTCCTCCCGGATGACAGCCGGTGGCCAGGTCGCCGGATGCTCGGCCCGGAGGAGGACATGGCGCGCGACCTGCTGGACGCGTTCGAGCCGGACCGCCGCGCTCACGCCGTTGCAGGCGACCGGGCGCCGGACGACATCCTCACGGGCAACGACCCGGTCGCCGAGCCGTCGGTCCTGCCCGCCGGTCTCGCCCGCGGTGACATGACCACTGACCAGCAGGCGCAGCTCGATGCGCTCGTGCACCGCTACTTCCGTCGCGCGCCGCAGGCCCGGGCGAGCGCGGCGTGGAGTGCAGCCGTGGACGCCGATCTGGATCGCATCACGTTCGCCTGGGCCGGTGCGGTCGAGCCCGGCGTGGGTCGCTACTACTGCCTGCGCGGCCCGACGTTCCTGATCGAGTACGACAACACGCAGGACGATGCCAACCACGCCCACTCGGTGTGGCGCGACGCGGCGTTCGACTGGGGCGAGGACCTCCTCCGTCAGCATCGCGCCACCGACCACTGATGTCGTCGGGCTACCTGTGGAGTGACTCCGCGCGGCATCTCGACAGGTCGAAGAACGGTGTCGTGTCGATGGTCGCGACCGGACAGCTGCTCTGCACCCAGGCGTAGATGAGGTACGCCTGCGAGCGCGGAGACTTCAGTCCGACGGCCGCGGGACCGGGTGATGTGTAGAGCCACCTCACCCGTCCGTCAGAAGCCATCTCTTGGAACTGACGCACCGTGGGGTACGGATCCAGACCGGAGTAGCCACCGATCGGTAGTACCGCGCGGTCCGTGCCGAGCTGGAAGAGCGCCGCGCGCGTGGCACCGATGATCGCGACGGGCCACCGGGCGGGGCTTGCCTCAACCGCCCGTCGAAGTGGCGGGCTGACCACTGCTGCTTCGACAGGCCCATGGAATCCATGACCTGGGCGTGGCCACATGGGGGCACGGCGGTTGAAGCCGCCATCCATGGGAGGCCCGGCGACGGGGATGGGGCCTTGGGTCGGGCGCTTGATCGTGTATGCCGTGAAGGCCGCCGGACCCGCGCTGAGGGCTACCAACGCGAGCACCATGGCGATGACCCCCGAAGTCCGAGCGCGGTCGTACGCATGTCGAGCAAGGGCCAGGACGGCCGCGACGGCACACGCCACCACGACGTACTTCAGCTGGGGATGAAAGGAGTGCACTCGCCGAAGCAGGGCAACCGACCACGCGGCTCCGACCAGCACCGCGAGCGCTCCACCGGCCAGCACCGCACGCCGACGATGATTTCGCCACACGATGCCGGCGCCGACACCGAACAACCCGGCAACCGCGGGCGCGAGCGCGACCGTGTAGTACGCGTGCACGATTCCTTTCATCATCGAGAACGTCCCGCCGACCACGACGAGCCAACCACCCCAGGCGAGGAGCTGCGCGCGGAGCAGATCCGTGCGCGGGCGTCGCGACGTGAGGGCGAGACCGAGCAGCCCGAGAACGATCGCGCTGGGGATCAGCCAGGAGATCTGCGAGGCGATCTCGCCTGACATCAAGCGGGTCGGACCGTTGTCCGGTCGGACGGCGCCGACCTCGGCATCGCCGGCCAGCCAGGACGGGATCTCTTCACCGGTCAGTCGGCCGAGTCCGTTGTAGCCGAGAGCCAGACTGACGATGGAGTTGTCCAAGGTGCTGCTGACGAACGGACGGTGGCGCGACGGCGTGAGCTCGACCAGGAGGAGGTACCACCCAGACGCCGCAACCATGGCCGCGCCAGCCGCAGCCAGATGCACGAAGCGCTGTCGGAGGGCGAGCGGACTCACCAGGAGGTATAGACCGGCCAGAATCGGAGCGAGCATCACGCCCTGCAGCATCTTGGCGAGAAACGCAGTCCCCGTCAGTGCTCCCGCGAAGATCAACCATCGCGCCTGCTCACGCTCGATAGCGCGCAGCGTTGCCCAGATCGAGGCCGTCATCAGCAGGGTCAGCAGTGCGTCTGGATTGTTGAACCGAAACATCTCAGCCGCAACGGGTGTGATCGCGAGAGTGAGCCCCGCCGCTACGCCACCGACGATGCCGACGCCGCGCGTGACAATGGCGAAGACGAGCAGGACGCACGCGGCGCCCATGACCGCCTGCGGCATGAACATCGCGAAAGAGTTCTCTCCGAAGACCCGGACAGACAGCCCGTCGATCCACAGGGCCGCCGGGATCTTGTCGACGGAGATTGCGCTGTGCGGGTCGCTGCTCCCGAACAACCACGCGCGCCAGCTCTGGCTTCCCGCCTGTGCGGCGCCGCTGTAGAACGCGTTGCCCCATCTATTGGCCGAGAGGTTGTAGAAGTTGATCGAAACGCTGAGCAGCAAAAGAAATGACACTGCAGCCGCATAGCGCTGTCGAGCGTTTGATGGCTCGCCAAATGTACCCAGCACCGTTGACACCCCTGTCAATTCCGCCCAAGAGCGGACCACTGCTGGCGCGCGTCAAAGTGCGCCGACCCCCGTCGGCCCCCGTGCCCCAGACACCATCACTGCCTTTGCGTGGTGTGTTGTTCAACGTACCTCTGGAATGCGGATCAGTCTTTTACGGGCGTGTTCCAGGGATCGAAATCGCTCGTGTGTCGGATCTGTAGCCGGATCCGTCGAGCGTCAGATTTGTTGATATTCCGGGGCTGCTGAGAATTCGTGCCGGCGGCAATTTCCGGTTGCGGAAACTTCGGTCGCGATGCCCTCAGGGCAGCTCGTCGGGGCCGTAGTCCTGGTGCTGGCGTGCGCGTGACCGGATGAGCACCGGGAGGCCCCACCAGAAGCCGGCAAAGACGAGAGCCGCGCCGATGCCCGCGATGATGCCGGCCGGGGACCCGAGCACGACATCGAAGATCAGGGCGGCGACGGCAATCATGGCGAGTGCGAGAGTTGCCAGGCCGGCCTTGGCCAGCACGTTGGATGCCTCGACGAGGTCATCCCGCACCCTTCGGCGGAACATCACCCGATGCATGCTGACCGGCGCGACGATGAGCGCGGTGGTGAGGAGCGCCAGGACGAAAGCGCTGAGATAGAGCGTGCGTTCGCCGTCGTCCATGCTCGCGAAGCGCTGCTGGAACGGCAGGATCAGCAAGAACCCGGTCAAGATCTGCACGCCGGTCTGCGCGACGCGCAGCTCCTGCAGCAGCTCTCCCCAGTGGCGGTCCAGGCGTTCGGCGGGAGACTCGTCGCGACCGTCCTCGTCCGTCATGAGTCGTCCGCCTCTGCGCTCAGGTAGGCCAGGGCGGCCGCATCCTCGGTGACGAACCGCTCGACCTCTGGTCCGTCGCACCGGCACAGGGACACGGTGGCGGTGCCAGAGCCCTGCTCGATCACCCGCCACTGCCCGCCGAAGTCGGTCCAGCGGCGTAGCCGGGCGACATCCGTTGACTCCGGCGACGGTGTGCTCATCCGACCATCATGCCGCTTCAGCGCGGTCGGCCCCTGGACGCTCAGCGACCTTCTGCCACGGGCAGCCCGGCCTCCCGCCACGCACGGAAGCCGCCGATCACGTCGGTCGCCCCGGGCAGACCGACACGCTGCAACGACTCCGCCGCGAGCGATGAGGCGTAGCCCTCCTGGCACAGCACCAGGATCCGCGCGTCCTGGCTCGCCTCCGGGATGCGCGCCTCACTCCACGGATCGAGGCGCCACTCGAGCACGTTGCGCTCGATGTAGAGGACAGGCACGTCGACCTCACCCTCCTCCTGTCGCTGGGCGACCGGGCGGATGTCGATGAGCAGCGCACCATCAGTGAGCTGGTTGTACGCCTCGCGCACCGTCACGCGGTCCAGCTCGGTGCGCGAGTCCTCCAGGACGGCGTCGATGCCCCGGGTGTCGTGGACCTCGGCGGTCACCACTGCGCGCCCTCGTCCACCTCGGTGACCGTGAGCCGGTCGTCGACGAGCGCGTACCGGGTCATCGTGTCCAGGCTGGGGGAGTACGCGTGGACGGACAGGGCGGGGACCTGCCCGACGTTGCGGACGTCGTGGATGTGCTGGCCGGAGAAGACGCGGAGGTCTCCCGAACCGAGGCTTCGGGTGTGGTCGCCGTCTGCCCAGAAGTGCTCCTCGAGTCCGCCACGGACCACCCGGAACGCGCCCACGGCACCGCCGTGGTCGTGCCATCCGGTGCTGGTGCCAGGTGGCCAGGAGATGGCCCAGACCTGCATCTGAGAGGTCTGGGCGACCTGGTGCCACTGGCGCTCGGTGGCGTTGAGGTCGACCAGGTCGAGCAGTGCCGGGTCCTCGGCAAACAGTCGAAGGGTCAGCAGAAGGTGGGAGCGGGTGACGTTGGCGTCGGTGCTGTCCGTGCCGTCGGTGCGTTCGGTACGACGAGTGGTGGCGGTGGTCATGACGTCTCCTGGGTGTGTGCAGGGTGCCTATGCGGCGCCGTGGGCGGATGAGGTCTGGCGCAGGGTCTTGGTGAACACGTGCCGGCCGATGGCCTCGGGTGCTGCGTCGAGGTCGAAGCCGGGGGAGTAGCCGGCGGCGAGATACAGGGCGCGCGCCTCCGGCTGGCGTGGCCCGGTGGACAGGAAGATCCGCGTGTATCCGAGATCGCTTGCCGCGAGCTCGAGCTCGTCGATCACCCGTCGGCCGAAGCCTTGCCGCCGTACCTCACTTGTCGTCCAAACCCGTTTGATCTCAGCGGTACTCGCGTCCAGACGTCGGATCGCGCCACCGGCGAGAGTGCGTCCGCTCCTGACCAGCACGACGAAGGTGCCGTGCGGCTGGACGAAGTCGGTCGGCGGGACCTCGGTGAGGGTGGTGTTGGCGGTGTCCCGGGCGTACCTCGTGGCGTACTCGACTCGCAGGTCGGCGAGCAGCTCGGCGAGCTCGGGAGCGTCGTACGACACGCGGCGCGCCACGATCGGCGCGGGATCCTGAGCCTTGGTCCCACCGGTGGACCGCTGCTCGCCGGTCACGTGGGCGAGAAGGCGTTCGACGTCGTTGCGCAGCGACGTGGCCGCGGCGCTCGCCAGCACGAATCCGCCGTCGTTGAAAGGCAAGATCTGTTGGGCGGCAACAGGATTCGCGGTCAAGATGACCGACCGTCGCTCGGATGATGCTTGGAGTCGCCTGGCTGTCTCAGCGATGTCCTTGTCGTGTCCTCCGACGATGAGCACGGCACGAGCGTGGCTGCTCCGGAGCGCGTCGACCGCGTTGACCATCAACGAACGGGCGAGTGCGGCGACGATGAGACCGTCCGAGATGTCGACGTCCGAGACGTCGGCGTGCGCGGCGCGGACGCGGTGTCCCAGTGCCTGGAGCCGCCGTGTGATGTAGGTGAGCTGGGCCGTCGACGGGTGGGTCGCCGCGGCCGGTCCCAGGGTGGTGAAGGTGCTCATGCCGAGATCACCCCTGAGCCTTCGGCAGGCCAGGTGGGTTGATCTGTGAGGTCTTGACGGCCTCGCTGTTCAGCTGCCAGCGCTGCAGGACCTTGCCGTAGCTCCCGTCGGCGATGGCCGAGTTGAGAGCAGCTGCAAGTGGTTTCGCCAAGCCTGACCCCTTCTTGCTGAGTGCTGCGATGAGTCCCTGCACGTGGTTGCCGCCACCCGAGAACGTGCCGACGACCTCGGTCTTTCCTGACGTCGCGACGTGATAGCGCGCCGACGGACTCGGACCGAAGTAGGCATCGATGCGACGCGAGCTCAGTGCGAGGTAGTAGTCCGAGGAGTTCTGGTAGTACACGATCTTGGCCGGCTTGAGGCCGGCCTTGATGTTCGCGCTGTTCCAGTCGACGAGGATCTTCTCCTGGTTGGTGCCGCTCGCCACCGCGATCGTCTTGCCTGCAATGTCCTTGCCACTGCTGACTTTCCAGCCCTCGCCCTTGCGCGCCTCGAACGAGACGTCGTCCTTACGGTAGGTGGCGAAGTCGTACTTCTCCTTGCGCTCCTCGGTCACGGTGACGTTGGAGAGCACGGCGTCGTAGCGTCCGGAGTCGACCCCGAGGAACAGGTTCTCGAATCCGGTGTGCTCGAGGTCGAGGCGAAGGCCGAGCTTGCCCGCGACGAGGTAGGCGAGGTCGACCTCGACGCCGATCGGTGTCTTGTTGTCATCGGCGGTGAAGGCCAGGGGAGGGCTGCCGGACGCTCCGGCAGTGTCGGCGATGGTGATGGCGCCCTTGCGGCGGACAGGATCGGGCAGCAGGGCAGCGGCCGTGGCGTCCTTGGTCACCGCAACCCGCTTCTGCTGGGCGCTGACATTGATCGCAGGCTGCGCCCGGTCCTGCGGCGCGGCGCTCGACGGATCGCTGCACCCGGCCACGGCCGTGGTGGCCAGGAGGGCCGCAGCCGCCGGGAAGGCAGAGGCATACTTCGAAGAGGGCATGGTGAATGTCCTTGAGTGTCAGCGGAGTTCGCGCGTTGAATGCGTGACGGGTGAGCCCGTCAGTCAGCAGAGATGACCTGGGCGCGTGGCTCGAGGCGACGCGTACGGTGAGCGGTCAGTGACAACACTGCGCGGAGGACACGCGCAGCAGGTCGACGTGACGCCGACGGTGCAGGCGTCGCCGCGGCATGCGGCCTCGTCCTTCCGTCATCGCGATCTCCCCTGGTCATTGGACCCGAGGGTCCGCGCTTGCGAGGTGCCGGGCGGCACTCACCTGGTCGTCACCCGGAGCACCCCACCGCGGAGGAGGGTTGCTGTCCAGCAAGCCGGGGCTGTGCGCTGGAGCTCAAGACCTTGCGCGTGACGCTACGACCCACGCGGGTGCCCGGCAACCCCATGCGGACCACGTCTCATAACGTAAGATAGTTTATAGAGTTATCAGACGTTATGGATGGCTTGCCGCACGCGCGCGGCCGGGGTCGTCGCGGTCCTCCAGTCCGGCCGCGGCCAACAACGCTTCCTCGCGCTCGTACGCCGTCAGCTCGCGATCCGTCTCTAGGGCGTCGGTGGGCGAGCCGGGCAGCAGCCAGGCGCACACCGCTGTGAGGACGCCGACGCCCGCTCCGACGAACGCGGTCATGCGGTAGGCGTGCAGCGTAGGAGTGCCATCACTCCCGAAGGCCTGCAGCAAGGTCACCGCCAGACCGCTGCCGATCGCAAACCCGACGAACCGAGACACCTGGTAGAAGCCCATCGCGCTGCCGGTCTCCTCCGGCGGCACGGCAGAGACGATCAGCCCGGGCATCGCGGCGAACGTGTAGCCGAGCCCAACACCCAGGATCGCCATGGTCACGAATGCCTGCCACAGGTGCGAGGCCGTCGAGCCGAAGAACACTGACGCCACGACGACACAGAGTGCTCCCGCCGGGATGATCGGTCGGAGGCCGAATCGGCGGGTGAGCGCTGGAAGCGTCCGGCTGACCGACGCGCTCAGCACGGACAGGGGTACGAGTGTGAGGCCGGCGACGAAGACCGACTCACCAAAACCGAAGGTCGACAGCTGGACGAGCTGAGTGATGGTCACCATCGACAGGTACATCGTGACCCCGAGCAGCAGACCGCTGACGTTGGCGGTCAGGACTGCTCGGTGCCGGACCAGCCGCAGGTCGACCAGAGGCTCGGACGTGCGCAGCTCGTGGGCCACCCACAGCGTGAGGAGAGCGATGCCGCTGACCAGGAGGACCAGCGTCCGTGCCGACCCCCAGCCCCATGCGGCCGCCTTGTCGAGAGACACCAGAAGCGCGACCAGGCCCGCGCCGATGATGGCCGCTCCGGTGTAGTCGATCCGTTGATGGGAGTCCCGCGACTCGGGGCTCGGGATCGCCCAAATCGCGGCTGCGAGAGCCAGCGCGCTGACGCCGGTGCCCGCCCAGTAGGCGGCGTGCACGCCGCCGTGGTCGGCGATGAGACCGGTGATCGGATAGCCGAGGCCCACTCCTGCTGCTCCCACGACGGAGAGCGTTGCGATGACCCGCCCAGCGTGGTCAGGCCTCAGGTGCTCGCGGGCGGCGGCCATGGTGAGCGGCATGAGGGCCAGGCCGAGACCTTGGAGTGCGCGGCCGGAGATGAGGAGAGGAAGGGATGTGGCCAGCGCGGCCAGGACGCCTCCGATGACCACGCTGCTCTGGCACACCACGATGACGGTCTTGCGGTGTCGTCCGTCGCCGAGCCGTCCGACCAGAGGTGAAGCGACGCCGGCAACGACCACCGTTGCGGTCAGAGCCCATTGGGCGTTGCCGACTGTGGTGTGCAGCTCGTCGGCGAGGCGTGGGATGAGTGGCGCGCCGAGGCTGGAGACGATCGAGACCACCGCCCCGATGAAGATGAGAGCCGGGACGAACGCGCGCTGTCGGAGGCTGGTCACGCGAGTTGACTATACAGATAGCCTATGTATGCGAGCGGTGAGCCGCACTCACCGTCGGAAGCGTTGCGTCAGGGCGACGTGAGCAGGTCCGCGACAGCCTCGGCCGTCGGGAGAGAGTGGCCGAACGTGCGCACCGTGCGTCGTGCCGGCTGGAGAGCATCGGTGTCCGGCACCCAACCCGTGCAGATCACGATGGCGTCGGGTGAGGTGGCGAGCAGGTGAGCCAAGGCGTTGGCCTCGCTCGGGTCCATGCCAGGTGTGCCGGTCACGATGACATCGGCTCGCTCGTCTTCGCCGAGGACTAGCCGTCGGGGCCCGTCGACCGCTCGGCCCTCGACCGTCGGTCCCTGGTCGAAGGCGCGGGCGGCCGAGCTCTCCGGCAGCCGGCGCATCAGGGCTTGGGTGATGACGCTGAGGTTGCTGCCGCTGGCGATGTTGCGGAGTCGACGGATGTCGATGATGCGCACCGGACCCTGGAGGGCACCGCTGACGTCGCCGGTGGTCAGGAGACTCTCGGTCGCGGCTCGCGCGTCGACCGTTGGGTCCGGCTCGGGGACTTCGCCACTGCGACGGTCGCGCACCCATCGATCGAGCCGGTCGATCCGTCCGGCGGCCTCGCGCAGCCGGTCGATGTCCAGACGGCCCTCGTGGACCGCCGCGATGATCGCCTCGAGCGCCGACCGGAACGTGTCCTGGTCGTCGCCCTCGGGAGTGTTGAGGACCGGGTTGCCGAGCCCGATCAGGTCGACGCCGGCGATGAGCGCCTGGACCGAGCCTTCCGCCATCCCGATGGTGGCGGCCACGGCCCGCATGTCCATGGCGTCCGACGTGATGACGCCGTCGAACCCGAGCTCGTCGCGCAGCAGACCGATCACCTTGGGACTGACCGTGGCCGGCTGCTCGTCCAGCGCTCGGAACACGATGTGTGCCGTCATGATCAGCTGGGTGCCGGCCTCGATCGCAGCGCGGAAGGGCACCAGCTCGCGAGTGCGCAACGTGTTCAGGTCGGCATCGATGACCGGCAGCCCGGCGTGCGAGTCGACGTTGGTGTCGCCGTGGCCCGGGAAGTGCTTGGCGCACGCGGCGATCCCGGTCGACTGCAGGCCGGTCACAAACGCGGCGCTGTGGCGCGCCACATGCTCGGGGTCGGCCCCGAACGCGCGGACACCGATCACCGGGTTGTCCGGGTTGCTGCTCACATCGACGACGGGTGCCAGGTCGATGTCGACGCCGGCGTAGCGCAGGTCGCACGCGATCGATCGGGCCACCTGCTCGGTCAGATCTACGTCATCGACCACGCCGAGCGCGGCAGCGCCGACATGCGCCGAGCCCTGGCGCGCGCCCAGGCGGCTGACAATGCCGCCCTCCTCATCGATCGCGACGAGCGTCCGGCCCAGGCCGTGCGCGTCATCGGTCATGGCCCGCAGCTGAGTGGGGGACTCCACGTTGTGACCGAACACGCAGATGCCGCCGAGCCCGTCGTGGATCGCCCGTGAAAGCCAAGACGGCAGGCGAGTCCCGGAGAACCCGGGCATGAGCACCCGGTGCGCGAGACGTCGTACGTCGTCGGTGTCCTCCTGACGAGACTCCTCCTCCGGCCGATGTCGCAGGCTCCATCGGGCCGGCATCGTCGTCTCGTCCTCGCTCACTTGACGGCTCCTGACACGAGTCCTGCGCCGAGCCGACGCTGGGCGAGCACGAAGATCACCACGACAGGGATCGTGACCAGTGTTGAGGCTGCCATGAGTCCGCCCCAGTCGTTGACGTTCTGGCCGAAGTACTGCCGCAGGCCGGCGCCGACTGTCATCCGCGCGTCGCTGTTGAGGAAGGTCACCGCGAACAGGAACTCCTCCCACGCCATCACGAACGAGAAGGCGCTCGTCGCAATCAGACCCGGGATCACGAGCGGGAACAGCACCCGCCGGAACATCTGCCACCACGAGCACCCGTCGAGGTAGGCCGCCTCCTCGAGCTCGACCGGGACCGCCGCCACGAAGCCGCGCAGGTTCCAGATCGCGAAGGGCAGCGAGAAGGCGATGTAGACCAGGCTCAGCCCCGCGAGCGAGTTGAGCATCCGGAGGTCCTTCATCTGCAGGAACAACGGGATGACCAGCGCCTCGGCAGGCACCATCTGCACGATCAGGATCATCACCAGCATCGTGGTGCGCAGCTTGAACTGGAACCGCGCCATGGCAACCGCGCCGAGGAGGGCGAGAGCGCAGGAGATCACCACGGTCGCCACGGTGACGATGGCGGAGTTGACCATGTAGGTGCCGAAGTGGCCATCGCCCATGGCATGCGTGAAGTGCTCGAACGTCCAGTGCTTGGGCAGCAGCGAGTCCGTGCCCGAGCCCGCCCGCTCGTTGAACGCGGTGCTGAGCATGAAGTAGACCGGGAACAGCGTGAACGCCAGCAGGGCGGTGACCGCGACGCCCTTGCCGAGCTTCGCAAGTGGGGAGGACCGCCTCATCGCAGCTCATCCTCTCGGAACATCGCTCTGACATAGAACAGCGTGATCACCAGCAGGAGCAGGGTGAGCAGCACCGCGATGGCCGAGCCGAAGCCGTACTCGGTCCGGTTGATGGCCTGGATGTAGGACCAGACACCGAGGTTGAGGACTTCCGGGTTCTGCCCGTCGCCACCGGGCATCAGGTAGATCTGCGTGAACACCTTGAAGTCCCAGATCGTCGACAGGATCGTGACGACCGCAAAGACGGGCCGCATCAACGGCATCGTCACCGACCAGAAGCGGCGCCAGGCGCTCGCACCGTCCAGCTTGGCCGCCTCGTGCAGCTCCTCCGGCACGGTCGCGAGCCCGGCGAAGATGGTGATCGCCACGAACGGGAAGCCGTGGTGGATCACGTTGAGGGCGGCGATCGCGTAGAACGACATCCGGTCCAGGAACCAGTTGGTGCCCTCAGGACCCAGCAGCCCGATGGACTGCAGGGTCCGGCGGAAGATCCCGCTGTCGGGGTCGAAGACCCAGACCCAGACGTACGTGCCGGTCACCGCCGGCAGCGCCCACGCGACGAGCGCTGATCCGATGACCAGCGCCCGCAGCGTGGGACCGAGCTGCTGAAGCAGCAGCGCGACGAGTGTGCCGAGGATGATCGTCCCGGCCACCGCGACCAGCGCGAAGACCACCGTGTTGGGGAGCACGGTCTTCCACAGGTACGAGCCCGAGAGGGCCTCGCGGTAGTTGTCCAGTCCGATGAACTCGGGCTTGCCGGAGATGATCTCCTTCAAGCCGTACTGCTGGAAGGACAGGACGGTGACACGGACGATCGGGTAGAGCAACAGGCCGGCAATGACCAGCAGCGGTCCGGCCAGCAGCAGCCACGGACGCCAGCGGGATGACGGCAAGGGGCTACTTCTTGTTGAGGGTGTCGGTGATCGACTTCGAGGCCTTGGAGGTCGCGTTGTCGACGGAGGTGCCGGTCAGGATCGACTGCAGCATCTGGCTGACGGTCTTGTCGCCCTCGACAGCACCCCACTGCGGCGCGGTCGGGACGTTCTTGCCGGCTTCTGCCATCGCCTTGGCGAAGGGTGCGACCAGCGGGTCGGTGCTGGCGGCGTACGACTTCATCCCCGTCGTCGTGGACGGGAAGAAGTTGGTCTGGTCCGCCCACTGCTTGGCCAACGTCCCGGTCGTCACCATCTGGACGAGCTTCCAGGCGAGGTCCTGGTTCTTGGAGGTCTTCAGGACCGCGAGGTTGGAGCCGCCCAGGAACGTCGGGGCGATGCCGCCGTCCTTGCCCGGCACCGGGAAGGCGCCGATCTTGCCCTTGAGAGTCGGGTCCTTCTCGACCGCGGCCTTCGGCGTCCAGTTGCCCTGGATCACCATGGCCGACTTGCCCTGGGTGAAGGAGTCGAGCAGGTCGGTCTCCTTCCAGGTGGCAGCGCCCTTGCTGGACGAGCCGTCCTTGGTGGCCAGGCCGGTGTAGAACGACAGGCCCTCACGAGCCTTCGCCGAGTCGAGCGAGCCGTTCCACTTGTCGCCGTCCTTGGTCGCGAAGTCACCGCCCGTGCCCCAGATGAACGGCGCTGCGGCGTAGGCGCTGGCGCCCGCGATCGGCATCGGCAGCATGCCCGGCTGCTTGGTCTTCAGCGTCTTGATCGTGCTCTGCAGGCCGGCCCACGTGGTCGGCGGCTTCAGGCCGAGCTTGTCGAAGATGTCCTTGCGGTAGACGATGCCGCGCGTGCCGGCGTACCAGCCGACGCCCCACTGCTTGCCGTCGTAGGTCGAGGAGTCCTTGAGCGCGGGGAGCAGGTCCTTGTTGAGGCCTGCCTTGTCGATCTGGGAGGTGAGGTCGACCAGTCCGCCGGCGGCCGCGAACTCCGGGTTCCAGGTCGTCCCGATCTCGCTGACGTCCGGTCCACCACCGGCCGCGAACGCGCGCACCAGCTTGTCGTGCGCGGTGGCCCAGTCGGCTTCCTCGATGTTGACGGTGGCACCGGTCTGCTTCTTGAAGGCGTCCTTGACCGCGGTGTAGTACGCCGAGGCGTCCGGGTTGGTGCCCTTCATGACCCACCAGGTGATGGACTTGCCACTCGCCGCGCCGCCTGCAGCGGCCGATCCGGTGGAGCCTCCACCCGTGTCACCGGAGCCGTCATCACCGCACCCGGAGAGCATCAGGCCGACAACCGCGACTGCGGCCACCCCTGCAGAACGAGACCAACGCATCTGACTCTCCTTTGTGCCCGGTGGACTGACCCCGAAAGTTCCGCACACGGGAGGGGTCTGGAGTGAAAATAGTTTCCACAGGGTTGGCCGTCAACGAACTCCGGGAAACCCGATCTCGATCGTGACCATTCAGCCGCCGCGCACGACGAAGGGCTTGGTACGACGTCTGCCGTACCAAGCCCTTCGTGCTGAGCTTTTCCTGACGAGACTCCTCCTCCGGCCGAAGTCGCAGGCTCCCTCGGTCCGGCATCGTCGTCGCGTGCCGTGGCGACTACTTCAGCTGGGAGGAGCTGAGCTCCAGTAGCCGTCGTGCCACGACCAGCAGCTGGATCTGCTGCGTGCCCTCGAAGATGTCGAGGATCTTGGAGTCACGCGCCCACTTCTCGAGCAGCTCGGTCTCGGCGTAACCGGTCGCGCCGGCCAGCTCCACGCACGCGAGTGCGACGTTGACGCAGGTGCGTCCGGCCTTCGCCTTGGCCATCGACGCCTGCATCGAGTTGGGCTTGCCGTTGTCCGCCATCCACGCCGCGCGCAGCGTCAGCAGGTAGGCAGCCTCGAAGTCGGCCTCCATCTGCACGAGCCGGGCGGCGGCGTACGACTGGCTGTGCAGCGGAGCATCCACATCGGGCGTGACGCCGGCCTTGGCCAGCAGCTCGGTGGTGGTGTCGAGGCAGGCGCGCGTCAGGCCGCACGCCATGGAGGCGACGAGCGGACGCGTGTTGTCGAACGTCTGCATCGCGCCACCGAAGCCACCCTCGGTGCGGATCTCCGGGTCACCCAGGAGGTCGTTGGCCGGGACGCGGCAGCTGTCCAGGTGGAACGCCGCGGTGTCGGAGGACCGGATGCCGAGCTTGTGCTCGAGGCGGACCAGCTTGAGGCCCGGGTTGGAGCGCTCGACCACGAAGGACTTGATGGCCTTCTTGCCCAGGGAACGGTCCAGGGTCGCCCACACGACGACCAGGTCGGCCCGCTCGCCGGAGGTGACGAAGATCTTCTCGCCGTTGAGGACGTACTCGTCGCCGTCCTTCTCCGCAGTGGTGCGGATGGCGCCGGAGTCCGAGCCGGTGTCCGGCTCGGTGATGGCCATGGCCGCCCAGCGGTTGCCGTAGCGCTCCTTCTGCTCGTCGTTGGCGACGGCCGCGATCGCGGCGTTGCCCAGACCCTGGCGCGGAATGCTCAGGGTCAGGCCGACGTCACCGCGGCAGGTCTGCATGATCGACAGCACCGAGGACAGGTTGGCGCCGTTCTTGTTGCCGCCGTTGCCCTTGGTGTTGCGGCCCGAGCCGACTCCCGCCGGCTTCTTGTCCTCGACCTCCGCCGCACGGGTGGAGCCGCTGGCCCCGGCACCCTGGCTGGCGCCGGAGTCACTCAGGCCGTCGATGAGGGCAGAGGTCAGATCGAGCTCGCGCGGGTACTCGTGCTCGGCGAGGTCGTACTTGCGGCTGATGGGGCGGAAGACCTCATCGGCCAGCGACGACGCCTGCTTGACGAGAGGGACGAACTTCTTCGGAACTTCGAGATCAATCATGTGCTCGTCCTCTCAGACCAGGAGGGAGCCCTCGAGGACCCCCGTTGCTCGTAGGTCGCGGTACCAGCGCTCGTTGTCGAACTCCTTGACGAAGCCGTGGCCGCCGAGCAGCTGGACGGCGTTGGAGCCGATCTGGGCGCCGTAGGTCGCGGCGAGGTGACGGGCGTGCGCGATCTGCACACTCGCGTCCTTGCCGGCGTCCAGCAGCGAGGCCGCACGCCACACCACGAGTCGCAGGCCCTCGAGCTCGATCGCCACGTCGGCGACGGTGAACGCCACCGCCTGGCGGTAGCCGATCGGCTCGCCGAACGCCTTGCGCTCCTTGACGTATCCGGTGAGCTGGTCGAGCACGGCCTGCGAGGTGCCGACCGCAGCGGCCGCCCACGCGAGGCGAGCGCGGCGTACGGCATCGCGGTGGTCCTCGGCGGTGCCGAGGAGATTGGCCTTCGGCACCGTCACGTCCGTGAAGGTGAGGCGGCCCGTGCGCGCAGCGCGGACACCCATGGCGGGGTCTTCCTCAAGGGTGATGCCGTCGGTGCCCGGCTCGACGATGATCAGCCGGCTCTCGCCGTCGACCTTGGCCGAGATCACGAAGAGCTCGGAGCTGTCGGCGTTGGGGACGAGTGCCTTGATGCCGTTGATGACCAGGGAGTCACCGCTGACGGTGGCCGTGGTCTGCAGCTTGAACGGGTCGAAGAGCGGCTGCGGCTCCATGAGAGCGAGAGCAGCCACGGGCGGGTTCTTCTCGTCGGTGAACGCCGGGAGGTAGGTCTCCTGCTGGCTCGAGTCGCCGTACGACGCGATGGCGGTCGCGACGGCGCCGGTCGCCATCAGTGAGACGGCCAGACCCATGTCGCCGCGGGAGAGCTCTTCGATCACGAGTGCGGCGGTGACGGCGGAGCGCTCCTCGGCGACACCACCGAGGTCGGCGGGTACGCCGATCAGGGTCAGGCCGAGCTCGCCGGCCTGGGCGCGCAGCTCCTGGGGAGTCGTGCGCTCGGCGTCCGCGGTCGCGGCGGCGGGCCGCAGCAGCTCATCGGCGAGCTCGCGCGCGACCTGCTGGATCATCGCCTGGTCCTCGGTGGGCGTCAGGTCGAACTCGCGCTTGGGCTTGGTGGTCGACACCCGGGTCGCAGCGCCCTTGGACTGCTGCTTGGCGAAGGCGCGACCGGCAACGGTCTGGGCCTTGAAGCCGTGCTTGGCGCCGCCATAGAGGACCTTCTCGACTGCGCGGCGGACGCCGGGGTTCTTCATCGACTCAAGTCCGCCGGCGCGGGTGATCAGGCGCAGCCCGAGCGCCTGGCCGCGGTCGGCCAGAGTCGGCTTGCTCTGCAGATCGCTCATCTCGACCTTTCGTGTGGCCCGGTGACTGGCTCGCAACCGGGGCGGTGGTGCATCGAACGAGATGTTACTAGGAAGTTGGTACTTTGGGTATCAGGTACAGCGCGTACTAGTAATTTTCTCAGCCTGCGGACTGGTGGATGGCGGCCGCCACAGTGTCGAACGCGGCCCGATCGAGCACCGCACCCTCACGGCGGATCGCGGCTGGATCGACGCGGAGCACCCGGTTGATCCGTACCTCGCTCGGCCGGTGCTCCTCGTCCCAGTCACCGGTGCCGATGTCGAGCCAGATCCGCCCGGCAGCGCGCTCCTGCTCGGCGTCGTGGTCGTGGTCCTTGCTCGTCAGCTGGAGCCCGAGCAGCCACTGCTCGTCGTGACCGATGAGCAGGACGGGCCGGTCCTTGCCCTGGGTGTGGTCCTCCTCGAACGGGACCCAGGTCCAGACGATCTCACCGGGGTCGGGTACGCCGTCGGGCTTGGGGGCGTACTCCATGTGCGGGGCTCCGGTGTAGTCGCCGGGGTACGGCGCTCGGGCCCTGGCGGCGACGTCGTCGGGCGCAGTCTCGGTCATGCGGGGTCCCCGCGAAGTATCGGAGCGAGGTACGAGCGGAGAACTTCGTGGGGTGCTCATGCGCCCATCGTGCCGCGTCAGCTGCGTAGAGCGCGCGCAAGATCGGCGGCGACTTCGCGGACGTGCTCGGCGGCCGCGTGTGCAGCGGGGCGGGTGAATCGCTCGGTCGGGCCGGACACCGAGAGCGCAGCGTGCAGGCCGGCAGACGGTACGACCGCGGCCACGCAGCGGACGCCGAGCTCCTGTTCCTCCTCGTCGAACGCGAAGCCCTGTCGGCGTACGACGTCCAGCTCTGTGCTCAGGGCAGGCACCGTCACGAGGGTCTTGGGTGTCGAGGGCTTCAACGGGGCTCCCTCTAGGAGCCCGGTCGCCTGCGGCGCCGGCATGGAGGCCAGGACGGCCTTGCCAACGGCTGTGCTGTGCAAGGGAACTCGGCGCCCGACCTCGGCAAAGATGCGCAAGGAGTGCGGCGACGGGCTCTGCGCGATGTAGACCATCTCGTGGCCCTGGAGGACGGCGAGGTTGACGGTCTCGCCGCACAGCGCCGTGAGCCGGGCGGCATAGATCTGCCCGACGGCCGCGAGCGAGCGCTCGCCGGCGTCGGCCAGACGTACGGTCGCGGGGCCCATCGCGTAGCGCCGCTCGTTGTCCTGGCGCACATAGCCGCGCTCGGCGAGCGTGGCGAGCAGTCGGTGCACGGTGCCGAGCGGGAGACCGGTGGCGCGTACGACCTCGCTGACGCCCATCGGCGTACCGCCGCTCAACGCCTCCAGCACGTCGAGCGCACGGTCGACGGATTGCACGCCGGTACGCCGGACGGAGGGTTCGGCTGCAGGTTCGCTCATGCGGTGCGCCTCTTGGTCAGGGCGTCTGGTGCGAGGCCGCGAATCGATGCGTCGAGCACTTCGGCGGTGTGTGCGAGGGCCATCTGGTGACCGAGGCCGGTGATCGCCGACGAGATCTGCATGAGACACCCAGGATTGGCCGTGACGAGCAGCTCGGCCCCGGTGGCCAGCACGTTGCGTGCCTTGCGCTCGCCGAGCTCTTTGGCCGGTTCGGGTTGCAGGATGTTGTAGACGCCGGCTGAGCCGCAGCAGAGTGCGGCGTCGGCGATCTCCTTGACCTCGAGCTGCGGGATCCCGGCGAGCAGCTCACGCGGCTGGCTACGGATGCCCTGCGCATGACCGAGATGGCAGGCGTCGTGGTAGGCCACCGTGAGTGGGATCGGGTGGCGGATCGCGCGTGGTCCGAGCTCGACGAGCACCTCGGACAGATCGCGGACCTTCGCACGAAAGGCCTCGACCCGAGAGCTCGCGACGCCTGTGGGCTCCTCGTCATCGGACAGCAGGAACTCGTAGTCCTTCATGGCGCTGCCGCAACCGGCGGAGTTGACGACGACGAAGTCCACACCGGCGCGCTCGAACGTCTCGATCGTCTTGCGGGCAAAGGACTTTGCTTCGTCCTCGCGACCACTGTGGCTGCTCAGCGCACCGCAACATCCTTGGGACGGGGGCACGACGACCTCGCACCCCTCGGCCGCCAGCACGCGGGCGGTCGCTGAGTTGACGCCCGGGAAGAACTCGCGCTGGACACACCCGGTGAGCAGGGCCACGGTCGCGCGCTTCTCGCCCTGCGCGGGGATGCGCTGGGGGAGCGGCTCTCGCGCTCCGAGAGACGGGGCGAGCTGCTGCATGGCCGCGACGTGCGGCGAGAGTCGCTCGACCAGGCCGCTGCGCCGCAGCCAGCGGTCCACGCCGGTCCGCTGCGTCAGACGCAGGGGGCCTCGGATCGCGCGAAGCCGACGGGGATACGGGAAGAGCGCGAATATTGCTGCGCGCAAAGCCTTTTCGCTGGCCGGACGCTCGTGGTTCCGCTCCACCTGGGCCCGCGTCTGCTCGATGAGGCGGTCGTACTGGACGCCTGAGGGGCACGAGGTCACACAGGCCATGCAGCCCAGACAGGCATCGAAGTGCCCCACCATCTCGTCGGTGAGTGGCTCGCCCTCCAGCCCGGTCTTCATCAGGTGGATACGACCGCGTGGGCTGTCCATCTCCTCGCCCCACAGCGAGTAGGTCGGACACGTCGTCAGACAGAACCCACAGTGCACGCAGTCGTCGATCAGCTCCTGGCTGGGCGGGTGATGGTCGTCGAACGCGCCGATGCCCGGCATGCCCACATCCACAGGGCCCCTCATCAGATGCCTCCTACGAAACGGCCTGGTGCCAAACGGTTCTCAGGGTCGAACTCGTGCTTGACGCGGCGCATCAGATCGAGGCCGTCGACCGGACCCCACACGTCGAGGTGAGGCTTGATATGCGGGGGTGCGTCGAGCACCACCAGCGCGCCGCCGGTCCGTGCGGTGAGGGCACGCAGTGCGGCGATCGCTCGTATGACGTCCTCCGGAACTTCCGTCAACGTCGAGGCGTAGAGCACGCCGACGCCGGCTGAGCCTCGGATGTGCAGGCCGAGATCGACTGCAGCCTGGGCGATCTCGGGCACTGAGGAGATCTGACAGGTGATCTTCAAGAGCGTACGTCGACCGGCCGCGTCACCCGGGTAGCCAGTGACCTTCGTCGGGGGCTCGTGATGGATCACTGCGGAGGAGCCGAGGAACGCAGCCGCCCGGTTGGCGCGATTCAGGACACCTTGTGCAGTGCCCTCCAGCAGCAGCGACACCGTAGTCGTCCGATGCGGGGCGGCGTCGATCTCGACGGCCGCTGGGACCACTTGGGAACGTACGGCAGCGGAGATGAACGCAGCCGACGCGAAAGGCGACTGCGCCTCGACGGTGACCCACGTCGCCGCCGCCGGCACCGGGTGAAGCCGGAAGGTCGCCTCGGTGATCACCGCGAGAGTCCCGAACGAACCGATGATGAGCTTGCCCAGGTCGTAGCCAGCGACGTTCTTGACAACCTTGCCGCCGGCTTTCGCGATGACCCCGTCGGCGCGGACAACGGTCACACCGATGAGCAGGTCGCGCACCGTGCCCAGGGCCATCCGGCGAGGACCGCTGGGGTTGCTGGCAATCAGTCCGCCGACGGTCGTGCCGGGCACGACCTCGTCCACTCCCAGTCGCTGCCCCGCGTCAGCGATGGTGGCGTCCACCTCCGCCAACGACGTGCCCGCTTGCGCCGACGCGATCAGGTCGCCGGCGGCGTGCTCGATGACGCCGGACATGTGGCCGAGGTCGAGGACGAGGTCACAGCGTGTTGGAGGGTTGCCCCAGGTGGACTTGGTGCCGGCACCCCGAACGACGACCGAAAGGTGTTGGGCCGCCGCGACTTTCATGACTGCGGAGACCTGAGCAGTGCTGGTGGGCCGAGCAACATAGGAAGGTAGGACACCGTCGACGACGTCAGCATCGGTGGCGTCATGTAGCTCGACGCGCGGAATGGCACTGGCCGGCATCAGAACACCTCAGCGACGCCGGCAGCCTGCAGCGGGTGCTCACCCTGGTGCTTGCCAGGACGCTCGCCGCACAGTCGCGGAGTCGGATAGATCTTGCCGGGGTTGGAGATCCCGGCCGGGTCGAAGGCACATCGGACGAGCTGCATCGTGTCGAGGTCGGCGGCGGTGAACATCTTGGGCATGTGCTTCGCCTTGTCCGAGCCGACGCCGTGCTCACCAGTGATGGAGCCGCCGTGTGCCAGGCACAGGTCGAGGATGGCTCCCGAGAGGTCCTCTGCCTGGTCGCCCTGACCCGGCACGGACTCGTCGAACAGCACCAGGGGGTGCAGGTTGCCGTCGCCGGCATGAAACACGTTGGCGACCCGGATGCCTCGTTCGTCGGCAAGCCGGGTCATCTCGCGCAGCACCTCGGGCAAGGCGGTGCGCGGGATCACGCCGTCCTGGACGATGTAGTCGGGACTGATCCGACCGACGGCCGCGAAGGCCGACTTGCGGCCCCGCCAGATCGCGGCGCGCTCGTCATCATCGGCGGCGACCCGATGCTCGAAGGCGTGCGATTCTCGACAGAGCCGCTCCACCTCGGCGAACTCGTGCTCGACCTCCTCTGCTGCGCCATCGAGCTCGACGATCAGGACGGCTCCGGCCCCATCGGGGTAGTTGCAGGAGACCGCTGCTTCCGCCGCCTCGATCGCCAGCGCATCCATCATCTCGATGGCCGCCGGGACGATGCCCGAGCCGATGATGGCCGATGTGGCCGCACCGGCGTCGTCGGTGCTGTGGAAGCCGGCCAGCAAGGTCTGCACCGACTCCGGGGAGCGTACGAGCCGCACGGTCACGCTCGTCGCGACACCGAGAGTGCCCTCGGAGCCGACGACGGTGCCGAGCAGGTCGTAGCCGGGAGCATCGGGCGCGCGGGTGCCCAACGTGACTGAATCCCCTTGCGGCGTCACGAGATCCACGGACAGGACGTGGTTGGACGTGAAGCCGTACTTCAGGCAGTGGGCGCCGCCGGAGTTCTCCGCGACGTTGCCGCCGATCGAGCAGATCTGCTGGCTGGACGGGTCGGGAGCGAAGTAGTAGCCATGGGGTCGGGTGGCCTGCGAGACGGCCAGGTTGATGACCCCCGGGTCAACGACGGCGCGCTGGTCCTGCGGCGCGACCTCGCGGATGTCGCGCAGCTGCGAGGTCACGATCAGTACGCCATCGGCGTGGGGGAGTGCGCCGCCGGACAGTCCGGTGCCTGAGCCTCGGGCGACGAACGGCACGCCCTCGTCCGCACAGGCGGCCACCGTCGTACGGACATGCTCGGCGGAGCCGGCCAGGACCACGAGAGCCGGGATGACGCGGTAGTGCAGGAGGCCGTCGCACTCGTAGGTGCGCAGCCGGGTCCGGTCGGTGACCAGGGCTGCCTCGGGCAGCTGAACGCGCAAGCGCTCCAGCACCCTGGCCACCGATCCGGTGTCGGTCACGACGTCACGGCATCCGGGCGTACGCGGGGAGAGTCAGGAAGTCGGCGTACTCATCGGCCACGGCGACCTCGAGGAAGGTCGCCTTGGCGGCGTCGTAGTCGCTCGCATCACCCGGCAGCTCGGCGACGACCTCGTCGACGATCTTCAGGACGAGGTCCTTGCTGATGAGCTCATCAGTGTCGGCAGTTTTGACCTGGTTGTTGATCTGCTGCCAGATCTGCGAGCGCGAGATCTCAGCGGTAGCAGCGTCTTCCATCAGGTTGTGGATGCCGACTGCACCGCGGCCCTCGAGCCACGACTTGAGGTACTGCAGCGCGACGTCGATGTTGCTGCGCAGACCCGCAGCGGTGACCTCGCCCGGAGTCGACTTCACATCGAGCAGCTGAGAACCGTCGCCTGCCTGTACGTCCTCACGCTTCTTGTCGATCTGGTTGGGGTTGTCGCCCAGCACCTTGGTGAAGACCTCCTTGCAGGTCTCGACCATGGCGGGGTGCGCGACCCAGGACCCGTCGAAGCCGTCGCCGGCCTCGCGCGTCTTGTCAGCCGTGAGCTTTTCGTAGGCCGCGGTGTTGACCGCCTCGTCCTTGCTCGGGATGAACGCGGCCATACCGCCGATGGCCGAGGCGCCGCGCTTGTGGCAGGTGCGCACGAGCAGCTCGGTGTAGGCGCGCATGAACGGCACGGTCATCGTCACCGTGTTGCGGTCCGGGACGATGTAGTCGGCGCCACGGGTGCGGTAGGTCTTGATGACCGAGAAGAGGTAGTCCCAGCGGCCGGCGTTCAGGCCGGAGGAGTGGTCGCGCAGCTCGTAGAGGATCTCCTCCATCTCGAACGCCGCAGGCAGCGTCTCGATGAGGCAGGTGGCGCGGATGGTCCCCTGCGGGATGCCGACGAAGTCCTGACCGATCTTGAAGGCGTCGTTCCAGATGCGCGCCTCGAGGTGGGACTCCATCTTCGCGAGGTAGAAGTAGGGGCCGCGGCCCTTGTCGATCTGCTTCTGGCCACACGCGACGAGGTAGAGCGCGAAGTCGACGAGTGAGCCCGAGGTCTCCTCGCCGTCGACCTTGATGTGCTTCTCCGGCAGGTGCCAGCCGCGCGGCCGCACGATGATCGTCGGCAGCTCCTCGTCGGGCTTGAGCGTGTAGGCCTTGCCCTCGGGGCTGGTGAAGTCGATGGTGCGGTCGAGCGCGTCCCGCAGGTTGAGCGGGCCGAGGACGACGTTGCCCCACAGGGGTGTGTTGGCGTCCTCCTGATCGGCCAGCCACGCCTTGGCGCCGGAGTTGAGCGCGTTGATGACCATCTTGCGATCGGTAGGGCCGGTCATCTCGACGCGGCGGTCCTCCAGGCCGGGTGCGAGCGGGGCGACCTGCCACGAGTCGTCCTCGCGGACGCTCTTGGTCTCCTCGAGGAAGCCGAGGTCAGCACCGTCGGCGATCTCTTTGACGCGCTTGGCGCGAGCCTCGAGGCGCTCCAGACGCCGGCCGTTGAGCTCGCGGTGCAGCTTCGCGATCAGCTCGAGCGCCTGCGGCGTGAGGATCTCCTCGTAGCGGTCCTCGATCGGACCAGTGATCTCGACGCCGTCGGGCAGGGCCAGGGGGGACATAGACATCTCTTTCCATGATGCGGAAACATTGGCTCGCTTCGTGGAAAGGCTAACAGTCGTGCCGTCCCATGTCGCGACCGTCTCGCGCATCGCCGAGAGACTGGGGCCTAACGCCAGCCGCGGCGATCGGCGAGCAGGCCGACGAAGTCATGCGCGTACAACAGCTGGTGCTGCCGCATGGCTGGCAGGCACCCGGGCAGGGGAGGCCGGCCCTGCTCCGCGAGGAAGTAGACGACAAGGTTGGCGAGGAACGCGTCGATGTTGTCGGCGGCGGCATCGGCGACCAGTGGGCGTTGCGTCCACCGGGAGATATCCAAGCCCTGTCGGTGTGCCATGGGCAGCAACCCCACGAAGTCGATCCAGACCGGACCTCGGGTCAGCCAGTTCCAGTCGAGCAGGACGGCTCGGCCCGCATCGTCGATGAGAAGGTTGTCGGGACGCAGGTCGTTGTGCACCAGCGCATCCCCCTCGGACGTGCTGATGTGGTCTGCGAGTCCGACGATGTCCGGCCCGTACTCGGCCAGGACCTCGTCCAGCCAGGTGGGTTCGTGCTCGGCGGGTCGGGTGAACCGCCGGGCGCGCAGGGCCTCGCGAGTCTGTACAGCGGATGACGACGGAGCTCCGTGGCCGTACTGGCGGACGGTGAGATCTGCCCCTATATCGGCGATGCCCACGTCGATGACCGACTGATAGGCAGCGTCGAGATCCGTTGCGGTCCAAGGGATTCCGGGCATCCGTCCAGGGATGAAGTCGACAGCAAGGCCAACCCAGCCGTCGATCTCAAGCTGGCCGGCGAGCCGCGCGTGCGGCACGGAGTCCGGAAGGTGAGCGAGGACGTACGCCTCCTGCCGCAAGGCCCGTACGGGGAAATCCAGCCAGGGCGGAGCAACCTTCGCAAACACCGCGCGACCGTCGGCAAGAGCGACGCGACCGGCGTAGTGCGAGCCGAAACCGGAGCCAACGGGCGTGGAGGCGCCGACAACCGGTGCACCGACGACCTCACCGAGCAGCTGCGTCACCGTGGGCGGGACCTGGTCCCAGGTGATCCGCTCCGAGGTGCGGGTGTAGTCCACGCCGGTCGAGTCCATGGCTCGCACTGTGCCCGAACCGTCGCCCGGGCCGCCAACGGATTCCACGCCCGCCGACCGGATCCCGGCTCAGGCGTCGGCGACGTCCGTGGTCAGCGCGGCGGGGCGTTCAGGTGCAAGCTCGATGACCTCCGTCGTGGTCACGTGCAGCACCCGCGCCGTAGCGATGTCGAAGAACAGCCCGGCGACCGTCACCCGACCCGCGGCGGCGGCTCGACCGACGATGGGGTGACGCCCGAGCCGGCTCAGCTGTGTTGCGACGTTGACCATCGCGAGCTGATCGACCTCGTTGAACCCGCTCCCGCGGGCCTGCCTCCCGACCGGATGGCCGGCGAGGTGAGCGGTCATCGACTGTTGTCCATGTGTCAGCCAGGCGCCGATCGCAGGGTCGTCCGTGCCCTCGGCGAGGGCCTGCATGGCGCCGCAGCCGGAGTGTCCACAGACCACGACCGACGTGACCCCGAGCTTGTCGACGGCGAAGGCGAGTGCGGCGTCGACCGACGTGTCGTCGCCATTCGTGTGGTCCGGGACGAGGTTGCCAACGTTGCGAACCGTGAACAGGTCGCCCGGTCCCGTGGTGGTGATGAGGTTGGGCACGACCCGAGAGTCGGCACACGTGAGGAACAGTGAGTCCGGGGACTGCGACGTGGCCAACGGCCGCAGGAGAGACCGCACTCGGCGGGCGTCACGGCGGTGGAACAGGTCGACCCCGTCCAGCACCGGACGCAGGGCATGCGGCACCCGTCGAGCCAGCTCGAGCGAGGACGACCCTTCCGTACGCCGCTGCCACCCTGGCGTCGGCGGCACAGGCTCGTCGTCGCGGCGAGGCGGTCGTTGGTCGACGGTCTCGAGCCTCGGGTGCCCGTGCTCCTCGACGGTCACCGTGCCTCCTCGTGCCCGATGCTGGTCCGCCCAGTCCGAAAGAGCTTGGGACGCAGGGTGATCCAGGTAGTCGACGTCCAGATCGACCACGACATCGGTCGACGGTGGGACCGAGCGCAGGGCGGCGGTGAGGCGCGGGAGCGACAGGAACGAGCAGGAGCCCTCGATGGCGACCTGCCAGCGCTCGGCGCCGAGCTGCTCGACCCGGATCTGGGCTCGAACGACCCGGCTCAGCAGGATGACGACCGCGAGCGCGAGGCCGATGCCGACCCCCTCGAGCAGGTTGAGGAACACCACGCCGAGCAGGGTGACGACGTAGACGAGGAGATCGCCCGTGCGGCTGGCGAGCGAGATGTCACGGGGTTTGACGAGCTGGGCACCGATCACGATGAGCAGGCCCGCGAGCGCCGCGAAGGGGACCTGCTCGATCAGGGCCACGCCGACGATCGAGAAGGCTATGACCCAGACGCCGTGCAGGATCGTTGAGCCCCGCCCGACCGCACCGGCCTGCACGTTGGCCGAGCTGCGCACGATGACTCCTGTCACCGGGAGGCCGCCGACCATGCCCGAGGTGATGTTTGCCGCGCCCTGACCCATCAGCTCGCGGTCGAAGTCCGTCCGAGGACCGTGATGCAGCTTGTCGATCGCCACGGCGGACAGCAGTGACTCCACGCTCGCCACGAGGGCAACGGTCAGGACGCCGATCGCGAACGAGCTCCACGCACCATCCGGGATCTGCGGCAGGCTGACCGCGTCAAGGATCGACCCGTCGAGTGCAACCCTGCGGACCGACGGTTGCAGGAGCACGGCTGCGAGCGTCACCCCGACGACGGCCACGAGAGGTCCCGGCACCCGGCGTGCACTCGCCGGTGCGTGCCGCCAGCCGATCAGGATCGCGATGACCGCGAGTCCGGTGGCGAGCTCTGCGACCTCGAGCCCGCTCACGCTGCGTGGCAGCGTGGCGATGTTGTCCCAGGCGGTGCTCTGAGAGGCGGCCCCGAGCAGCACGTGGACCTGCTGAAGCATGATCGTGAGACCGATCCCGGCAAGCATGGCGTGCACGACGACGGGCGAGATCGCCAGAGCGGCCCGGGCCACGCGACTCGCGGCGAGCAGGAGCTGGACGACTCCGGCACATGCCGTGACAGCGCACGTGGTTCGCCAGCCGAACTCCGAGATCAGTGACGCGACGATCACGGTGAGGCCGGCGGCCGGGCCACTGACCTGGAGCGGGGATCCTCCGAGATAGCCGGCCACGATGCCTCCGACAGCGGCGGCGACCAGTCCGGCCATCACCGGTGCTCCTGAAGCGACGGCAATGCCCATGGACAAGGGCACGGCCACGAGGAAGACGACGAGCGACGCCGCGAGGTCGGCGCGGAATGGAGACGAGGTGGGTGCAGGCAGAGCTGTCATGGGTCCTCCAGGGGGAGGGGCGGGGGAGGGCAGACATCCTTGTCTTGCCTGCCTCCAACGCGAAGACACTCGCTTGAGTTCGCTTAAAAGGCAAAGGTTTTCGCCTGACTTGTTCAAGATATAGACGGTCGATAAATCGCCTTGTGACTGATGTCATAGAGCGCGCGGACTGATGAGATTTGGGGATTCCGCGATACGAGCGGACCCTCGGAGAGTGACCGAACCCGCTGCGCTGCGCGACATCTGTGACGACGATGTCGTCGCGAGCCCACCCTCCAACGCGCATGTTCGCCTCGCGCTGCTGGCGTTGGCCATGGGCGGTTTCGGGATCGGCACGACCGAGTTCGTCACCATGGGCCTGCTTCCCCAGATCGCGGACGGGGTCGACATCGACATCCCGACCGCGGGTCACGTCGTCGCGTCGTACGCCATCGGTGTCGTCGTGGGTGCCCCGACGATCGCGGCACTCGCGGCGCGGCTGCCCCGCTGGAAGGTGCTGATCTGGCTGATGGTGCTGTTCGCCGTCGGCAACCTCGCCTCGGCACTCGCGCCGTCGTACCCCATCCTCATGATCGGCCGGTTCGTCGCCGGAGTCCCGCACGGTGCGTTCTTCGGGATCGGGTCCGTCGTCGCCGCGTCTCTCGTCCCTGCTCATCGGCGGACCTGGGCCGTCGCGATGATGCTCGCTGGTCTGACCGTGGCCAATATCGTCGGCGTCCCGGTCGCCACGCTCCTCGGTCAACGGGCTGGCTGGCAGTGGCCGTACGCCCTCGTCGCCGCCATCGCGGTCGTGACCGTTGTCGCGCTCATCGCCTGGGTGCCCCGGCAGCAGGGAGACCCGAGCGCCACGGTCGCCGCCGAGCTGAGAAGCCTCCGCCGCGTGCAGGTGTGGCTCGCGCTCGGCATCGGCACGGTCGGCTTCGGAGGGATGTTCGCGACGTTCTCCTACATCGCGCCGACGATGACCGACCTCGCGGGCTTCTCCGAGGACGCGGTGCCACTCATCCTCGTCGTCTACGGCATCGGCATGACGACCGGCGCGATGATCGCCGGACGCATTGCCCAGCACGGTCTGATGCGCGGAATCTTCTTCTCATTGCTGGCGATTGCGCTGCTGCTCGCCATCTTCGGCTTCGCTGCGCAGCATCAGGTGACGGCGGTCCCGGCGGTGTTCCTGCTCGGACTCGTGCCGACCATCCTCGTGCCGATGCTGCAGACCCGGCTGATGGACGTCGCACACGAGGGCCAGTCGCTCGCCGCCGCTCTGAACCACTCGACTCTCAACATCGCCAACGCGCTCGGCGCCTGGCTCGGCAGCGTGGTGCTGGCGGCCGGCTACGGCTATGAGTGGCCGAGCCGGCTCGGTGCCGGGCTGGCCGTGCTCGGCCTGCTGGTGGCGGGCTACTCGGCGTGGCTCGGCCGCCGGCCCTCGACCTACGACGGAGCCGGGTTCGCGACCGAAGGTCCCACGGCCGCAGCCGCAGAGTCCTCGTAGCCGGGCGACGGTCGGGGCCATGGCCGCAGGCATGGGAGACTGGGTCGATCCCGCCGACGACTCTTCTTCGAGGTACAAGCCTGTGTCACCGATGGCCCGCACTGCGCTGCCGCCAGCAGCGACACCGCCGGACCTGATCCGCAACTTCTGCATCATCGCCCACATCGACCATGGCAAGTCGACGCTCGCGGACCGGATGCTGCAGATCACGGGCGTGGTCGAGGAGCGGGCCATGCGCGCTCAGTACCTCGACCGCATGGACATCGAGCGGGAGCGCGGCATCACGATCAAGTCGCAGGCCGTGCGGATGCCGTGGGCCTCTGAAGACGTGACCTACTGCCTCAACATGATCGACACCCCGGGGCACGTCGACTTCACCTACGAGGTGTCGCGCTCGCTCGCGGCCTGTGAGGGTGCCGTCCTGCTCGTCGACGCGGCGCAGGGGATCGAGGCGCAGACGCTGGCCAACCTCTACCTGGCCATGGAGAACGACCTCACGATCATCCCGGTGCTCAACAAGATCGACCTGCCAGCCGCGCAGCCGGAGAAGTACGCCGCCGAGCTCGCCGGTCTGATCGGCTGTGACCCGAGTGAGGTCATGCGGGTCTCCGGCAAGACGGGCGAGGGTGTCGAGGACCTGCTCAACGAGATCGTCGCGCAGCTGCCCGCGCCGACAGGCAACGCGGATGCTCCTGCCCGGGCGATGATCTTCGACTCGGTCTACGACACCTACCGCGGCGTGGTCACCTACGTGCGAGTGATCGATGGGCAGCTCAGTCCGCGCGAGAAGATCGCGATGATGTCGACCAAGGCGACGCACGAGCTGCTCGAGATCGGTGTCATCTCACCGGAGCCCAAGCCGTCCAGGGGCCTGGGCGTCGGCGAGGTGGGTTACCTCATCACCGGGGTCAAGGACGTACGCCAGTCTCGCGTGGGCGACACCGTCACCAACTCGGCCAAGCCTGCGGCCGATGCCTTGGGCGGCTACCGCGACCCCAAGCCGATGGTCTTCTCGGGGCTCTACCCGATCGACGGATCGGACTACCCGATCCTGCGCGATGCCCTCGATCGGCTGAAGCTCAACGACGCCGCGCTCGTCTACGAGCCCGAGACGTCGGTTGCGCTGGGCTTCGGCTTTCGGGTCGGGTTCCTCGGCATGCTGCACCTGGAGATCGTGCGAGAGCGTCTCGAGCGCGAGTTCAACCTGGACCTCATCTCGACCCTGCCCAACGTCGTCTACGAGGTCGAGGTCGACGACGGACGCGTCATCACGGTGACCAACCCGAGCGAGTTCCCCGAGGGCAAGATCGCCCAGATCACCGAGCCGGTCGTGCGCGCAACGCTGCTTGCGCCGAGTGAGTTCGTCGGCGCGATCATGGAGCTGTGCCAGTCGCGGCGCGGATCGTTGCGCGGCATGGACTACCTGTCCGAGGACCGGGTCGAGATGCGCTACACCCTGCCGCTGGCTGAGATCGTGTTCGACTTCTTCGACGCGCTCAAGTCCAAGACCCGCGGATACGCCTCTCTCGACTACGAACCCGACGGTGAGCAGACCGCCGACCTGGTCAAGGTCGACATCCTCCTCCAGGGCGACACGGTTGATGCCTTCAGCTCGATCGTGCACCGGGACAAGGCCTATGCCTACGGCACGATGATGGCGACCAAGCTCAAGGATCTGATTCCGCGGCAGCAGTTCGAGGTGCCGATCCAGGCAGCCATCGGCGCGCGGATCATCGCCCGCGAAAACATCCGCGCCATCCGCAAGGACGTCCTCGCCAAGTGCTACGGCGGCGACATCTCCCGTAAGCGCAAGCTGCTGGAGAAGCAGAAGGAAGGCAAGAAGCGGATGAAGATGGTCGGCTCCGTGGAGGTCCCGCAGGAGGCGTTCATCGCCGCCCTGTCGCAGGACGCCGGTTCTGAGAAGGCCAAGAAGTAGGTGGGCCCGGCTGACCTGCCGGAGCACGAGCTGGCTCGGACCCGCTCGTTCACCCGTCGCGGTGGCCGGATGCCGCAGCGGCACCGCCGGGCGTTCGCCGAGCACGGATCGACCTACGTGCTGGACGTTCCTCGGCAAGGCGTCGGTACGACGGTGGTGCCGGGTTCGACCCTCGACCTTCCGTCGGTGTTCGGCCGGGTCGCACCGGTCGTCGTCGAGATCGGTTCCGGCTCGGGAGATGCGATCGTCTACGCGGCGCAGCAGTCGCCGGAGCGCGACTTCGTGGCGCTCGAGGTCTGGCGCCCCGGGTTGGCCCAGACGATCGCCCAGGCAGTGCACGCCGGCGTACGCAATGTGCGTCTGGTGGAGGCGGATGCGGCGCAGGCGCTGCCGGAGCTGTTCGGTCCGGAGTCGATCTCTGAGCTGTGGACGTTCTTTCCCGATCCGTGGCCCAAGAGCAAGCACCACAAGCGGCGGCTGGTGACGCCTGAGTTCGCTGACAAGGTCTCCAAAGTCCTTGCGCCCCAGGGCGTCTGGCGCCTCGCGACGGATTGGGCCGACTACGCCTGGCAGATGCGCGATGTCATCGAGGGTTGCCCTGGTCTGCTCAATCCGTACGCCGGCAGGCTCGCCTGGCCGGGCGACGAGGACCGCGACCCGGAGGGTGGACGCGGCGGATTCGCGCCGCGGTTCGACGGGCGGGTCGAGACCCGCTTCGAGACCAAGGGTCTCCAGGTCGACCGGTTCGTGCGCGACGTCGAGGCTCGCCGCGCCTGACCTGCGTCAGAGGTCCTTGCGGTAGCCGACGAAGTCCTTCGACGAACCTGCAGGTCGCTCCGCCTGCCCGGTGCCGACGAAACCGCACTTCTCCAGCACACGCTGTGACGCCACGTTCGCCGTCGATGCGCGGGCGGCGACCGTCCCGACTCCACGCGTGCCTGCCACCTGGAGTGCTGCCTGCACGGCGCGAGTGGTCACGCCCTTGCCCTCGGCATGCTCCGCCACCCGGAAGCCCAGCTCGGTGCGCTCGGGCTGATCGATGTCGTACACATTGACCCGCGCGACTACCTCGCCGCCCGAGTCCACCGCAACGAAGAACAGGCTCCGCGCGGAACGGTTCTCCTCCGCCAGCGCCGCCAGTCCGTGCTCGAACTGCTCGAAGTACTCGTCGCCCCGGTCGCTCACGTGACGGGCGAAGAACTCACGGTTCGCGCGCTCGAACCGCTCCAGCGCCTCGGCGTGGCCCATCTCGACGAGCTCAAGTCGCAGGGGCGGCTCGCCCGGCACCTCCCAGGAGTCCACGGACGCCATCAGAAGTAGTCCCGAATGTGCACGCTCGGTCCGCTGAACACAGCATCCCAACGGTCATCGTCGTCCGTGGGGCCGGTCATGAAGCCGGCCCGCCGAAGGTCGGTGCACGAGTGTGACCCAGCGAAGCGCAACGCGAGTCCTCTTGCGGTGTAAGCGATCTCGGCCCTCTCGGCACGCTCGACATCGGCGCGACCGTCGCGAACTCGCAGCTGGTAGGCGCCGTCCTGCCCCGCCACGGGGAGCCCGTCGACCGCGAACCGCAGGTCGAGATCCAGCCAGGTCGGATAGCTGCGTGAGGTGAAGGTGCCTGCCACGTCGAGGATCGCGATGCCGTACGGGTTGGCCTGCTTGATGCTCCACGGATGGCTCGGGAGGACGATCTGGGCCAGGTCCGGCGTCGACATGGAGATGATCGTCGTCGGCGCGACCGTGGCGGATGTGCCGAGCGCGTGCAACAGCTGACGCAGGCCCTGATCGCTGAGCGCGATCAGGTCCTGGACCTCCACGACTCCGCTGTCGTGGTAGCCGTCGATGCGCGTCCAGAGCGCATATCCGGTGGGTGTGCCCTCGTCGTCGACCGCGATCGTCATGCCGGGGAAGGCCTTGGCCAGGTCCTCGTCGGTCGCCGGAAAGCTCGCGCCGTCGCGGGTCAGCGGGCCGTTGTGCGAGGAAGCCCAACGGTCGTAAAGGTCCCGGATGGTGGGGACGTCGGCGACCGAGCCCCGGCGTACGGCGCCTCCGGTGGTGCGGACCGCGGCCAGTGCGGCGGTCGGGACACTCAGCTCGTCATAGCTGCTGATGAGCTCATAGCCGAACCGGCGATAGATGCCTGGCGCCGTGGGATAGAGCGTGCTGATCGTGACGCCTTCCTGGACCGCGTCGGCCAGCATGCGCTCGAACAGCGGTGTCAGCAAAGCGTTTCCGCGATGCTCCAAGGCGACTTTGACGCTCGCCACGCCACAGGTCGAGAACCGTGAGCCCCAGAACCACGAGTCGTAACGACGATCCATGACTGCGGCGACGACCCGGTCGTCGTGAGTCGCGACATAGGTACGCCATCCCGCAGCGTTGGGTGATCGCGGGGGAGTGTCCGGGAGGGGGTAGCCGAAGCTCTCGCTGCTCAGCTGCGCCAGCTCGGTTGCGTCGCGTTCGTCAGCCGCCCTGATCTCATATCCATGCACGTTCCCGATCCTAGATAACCTACTCGTGAGTAATATGGCGGTTATGACTTCGACCTACGGCCTGTACCGCAAGCTCGCCGACCGACCGCTGGGCAAGCAGGCATTCGGACTCGGCTACATGCTCAAGGCGCCCTACTTCGCGACCGTGCGTCCCAAGGTCATCGAGATGGGTCCCAACCGAGGCGTCGTGCAGATCCGCAAGCGTCGTGCTGTGCAGAACCACATCGGTACCGTCCACGCGATCGCGGTCGCGAACGGCCTGGAGGCGGCGATGGGATTGCTCTGCGAGGCAACAACGCCACGCGGAATGCGCTGGCTGCCCAAGGGAATTCAGCTGGAATACGTGGCCAAGACGCCTAGCGACGTGCGTTGCATCGCCGAGACCGACGCTGCCGACTGGGACAAGGAGCCCCCGTTCCAGGTCGACGTCCGCTGCAGCGCGACCCTGCCGGACGGGACCGAGGTCGTACGCGGTGTCATCCCGGTCTGGGTGACCGCGTCGAAGCCCGCTGGGTGAGCGCGAGTTGGCCGCGACCACAGAGGTCGCGTAAGGTCATCGGCTGAAAGGGAGTAGTCCCCAACGGCCGTATCGACACACTGACCTTCGGGTCCGGTACGGCAGGCCGCACCGCGGCGGACGAGACTTTCGACCAGTTCATGACCCCTAACAATGGGCGTACCTGGTCGAAGGACGTCCCCGGGCGGGTCCTCGGCCAGTGCGCCAGAGGAGCGCCCCGTGCAAGCCTTCCTGCTGAGTACAGCAGTCATCTTCGTCGCCGAGCTCGGTGACAAAAGCCAGCTCATGGCTATGACCTTCGCTGCGCGCTACAGCGTTCGACAGGTCCTCATCGGCATCACCGTCGCCACCGCCCTCGTGCACCTGGCCTCTGTCGCCATCGGAGCGTTTGTCGGCGACCGCTTCACCGAGAACCAGTGGATGATCTCGATCATCGCCGGGGTGGCCTTCCTGTTCTTCGGCCTGTGGACCCTCCGTGGTGACGAGCTCACCGAGGAAGAGGCCGACAAGGCGCGTCGCAGCACCGGCGCCGCGATGCTCGCGGTCGGCACCGCCTTCTTCCTCGCCGAGCTCGGCGACAAGACCATGCTCGCCACCATCACGCTGGCCACCCGCGAGGGCTGGTTCGGCACCTGGATCGGCAGCACGCTGGGGATGGTCTTGGCGGATGCCCTGGCGATTGTCGTGGGGGCGTTGCTGGGCAAGCACCTGCCGGAGAAGGCGATCAGGTACGGCGCGGCCGCGCTGTTCGGGATCTTCGGGGTGCTGCTGCTGATCGAGGGTCTGACCTCGCGCTGAGCGAGGCCGTACGCCCTCGGTGAGTAGCCGGGCTCTCGACGGAGAGCCTCAGCCCACCGTCCCGCGGGTCACGTGCACACCGGCGCCGACCGTGGTCACCTGGGTATCACCGTCACCGAGGCAGTCGCCGTATTCCTTGACCCACGTGGTGGTGCCAGACAGAGAGCCGGATGATGGTGCGCCGAACGTGACGTCGTAGCGTTGTTGGCGATCGCAGCTCGGTACGTCGTAGTACTCGATGAAACCCGACTGCGATGCCTTCAGATTGCCGGATCCGGCCGGCAGCTCGTACGTTCCGACCGGGGTCCGCTGTCCGTTGTTGGTGTCCACCACGGTGCCCGACCAGGTGTCCGTGCCGACTTGAGCGATCTCGACCCGGAACGTGTGTCCGTACACCGCATCGAACTCCACTCCGCAGCTGACGCCCGGGCCGCCGTCGGCGCCGTCCGAGCAGTGGGAGTCGGTGCTTGTCGTGCCGCTGATGAAGGAGGAGAAGACTCCTCGCAGGCGCTGGTGTCCGTTCGCATCCGGCCGCGGCTGCAGCCCTGCGTAGCCGATGTCGCTCTGCCCGGTGAACCCGTACTGCATCGCGAAGTAGGTTCCGGACACATGAGCGGTGCCGGTGTTCACGGTGATCGGGAAGTCGAGGGACGTCAGTCCTCCGCTGGGGGCCCCGCTGACGGACCACGCCAGGAGCTCGTTCCCACCGAAGGTCTGCGCCCGGGCTCCGGGTGCGGCGATGAAGGGGAGGAGTGCGGTCACAGCTGCAACCGCCGTACATGTCAACGCGCGTCTCATCTGAATCTCCTCATTGAGATGTTGAGCTGAGCCGGCCGTCATGCTTGGCACGTTTTCGAAACGTAGCAGCGCTGATGACCTCGTAGTGTCCATCGGTGCTCGAAATCTTTCGAAATCATGCACGTTCAGTCACTCGCGAGTGTCTTCGCGCGAGCCGAGCGGGTGGCCGGGTCGTCGGTCAGGTGCGTGCGATGGCGACCAGGTCCGCGGCTGGGCCGTGCAGACGGCGCGGACCGCCCCAGACCGCGCGCAGCGAACGGTGCAGGTCGAGCCCGGTCATCGGGACCTCGCGCAGAGTCCCGGCGGCGAGTGCGTCGCTGACAGCCAGGCGGCTCAGCACAGCGGGTGCGGTGCCGGCCGCCACGCTGACACGTACGGCGGCGTTGCTCGGGAGCTCCAGTGCGGGAGGCGTGACGGCCCGCGGCGCCAGCGCCTCGTCGAGCGCGACGCGGGTGCCCGACCCGGCCTCCCGGGTGACGAGAGCGGTCGCGGCCAGTTCGTCAGGGGAGACCGGCTCGCGCCGCCCGGCCCAGGGGTGCGTGGGAGCCACGACCAGGACCAGCTCGTCCTGAGCGACGACCGTGCTGTGGGTTCCGCGAGGTGCGCTCGGCCCCTCGACGAAACCCACGGTCGTACGGCCCGTGAGCACGTGGTCGGCCACTTCAGCGGTGTTGTGCACGTGGACGGTGACCGACACCTCGGGATGGGTGGCGCGCAGCGCGCTGAGCCAGGCGGGCAGCAGGTGCTCAGCGACGGTCTGGCTGGCGGCGACCGTGAGGGTCGAGCCGGCACCCTCGGAGCGAAGCGTTGCAGCGCCCTCGGTCAGAGCGGTCGCCGCCGACAGCACCTGACGAGCCCAGTCCACGACGAGCAGGCCCTCCGGTGTCAGCGTGGAGCCCTGAGTGGAGCGGACGACGAGTGAGAGCCCGAGCTGGCGCTCCAGCCGAGCGACCGACCGAGATGCGTTGGGCTGGGCCATACCGCTGGCGCGAGCACCGGCGCTGAGGCTCCCGTGATCGGCCACGGCGGTCAGCAGCGCCAGCGCAGTCAGATCTGGCCAGGTCGACATATGCGCAGGATATGCCCGCATGGTCGACGAGGGGCTACCGGTGAGCACGCTGCCGTCCGAGTCTGGAGAGGTGACCACGACGCAGACCCGCCGGCCGGTAGCCGCTCCGTCGCACACCGCGGGCGTGCCGCCTGGTCTCGGTCTGGCGGCGGGAGGCGCGCTGATCGCGTACGTCGTCAGCCGGCTCGTGCCGGTCGCGAGTCCACTGCTGATCGCGATCGTGCTCGGCGCTGCGGTGGCCGGTGCGGGTGGCGTGACTCCGCGACTGGCGCCCGGGCTGGCGTTCAGCAGCAAGCGTCTGCTGCGGGCCGGGATCGTGCTGCTGGGGCTGCATCTGTCGGTCCAGGACGTGTTCGGGCTCGGGCCAGGCATGCTCGTGGTGACGGTCGCCGTCGTCGCGCTTGGCATCGGCTCGGCGCTGTGGTTCGGTGCCCGGCTCGGGCTGACCTGGAACCAGCGTCTGCTGATCGCGTGCGGCTTCTCGATCTGTGGTGCGGCCGCGGTCGCCGCCACCGATGGCGTCATCGACGCGGACGAGGAGGAGGTCGTCACGTCGGTCGCGCTCGTCGTGGTGTTCGGGACGGCGATGATTCCAGAGATCCCTTACCTCGCAATGCTGTTCGGGCTGAACGACCGTCAAGCGGGGCTGTGGGCGGGGACGTCCATCCACGAGGTCGCACAGGTCGTCGCCGCTGGTGGCGCGATCGGCGGGGGAGCGCTGACGGTGGCCGTGGTCGCCAAGCTGGCGCGGGTGCTGATGCTCGCGCCCGTGATGGCTGCGGTCGGCTGGCACGAGCGGCAGGCCGGCCGAACGCCTGGTGACGGCACTCGTACGCCGCCTCTCATGCCCCTCTTCGTCGTCGGGTTCATCGCGATGGTCGCCTTGCGCAGCGTCGTGGTGCCGCCGCCCGTCGTGGTGGACGGACTCAACGTGGTGCAGACAACGCTGCTCGCGGCCGCGATGTTCGCGCTCGGGACCGGGGTGTCGTGGGGCGGGCTGCGCCGGGTCGGCTGGCGACCGCTGGCGCTCGGTGCCGTCACGACGGGTGTGGTCGCCTCGGTCGGTCTGGGCGGCGTGCTGCTGGTCGGCTGATCAGTGCCGCTCGGGCACAGCCCGCCAGCCGCTGATGGCGAAGGTTGAGCCCTGCACGATGTCGATGGGCAGGCTGTGCGCCGTCAGTGTGACCGGCGCCAGCGCACTGCCCTTGGTGGCGATCATCCGCAACGACTTCACCTGAGGTAGACCCGCGATGGCGCTCTCCCCGCGCCATGCCAGATACACCTGGGCTGACTTCCCGGGTGCGAGGCGGTGACGCTCGGCGGCGACCAGCTTGTCGTCCATCATCGGGACGCGAGGCAGCTGCTGGCCCTTGATGGCCCCGCCGTTCTCGTCGGCGAGCGCGAGCGTCGCGTGGCCGGTCAGCGTGCAGCGGACCGGGCCGACGTTGGTCGCCGTGATCACCATCTCGCGATAGCCCATGGCGGCGTCGCTTCCTCCGGAGACGAGGCGCAGCTGAGAAGGCTGACACGGGCCGTTCGGGACAGGACTGCTCGCATCGGTGGGAATCCAGGTCGGCACGGGGACCGGACGCCTCGGCGCTGCGGGAGCCGGAGTAGTCGCCGGAGTGCTCGAGGACGGCGCATCGGCGATCTCGGACCCACACCCCGCCGTCACCAGGCCGGCCGCCGCCAGGAGGGCAACGGCCAGTCGGCGGCTCACGGGGCGGGGACGTCGGTCGTGAGGTCGAGCGTCCAGCGAGCGTTCTCGGGCAACGCGGGCATGGTCCATGCGGGATCGGGGTGCCAGGTGGTCCACGCGCGATCGAATGGCCAGTCGCCCGCGACGTACGACGCTCGTGCGGCCTCCCCGTAGGTCCGGATCTCGTCCGCCTCGGCCGGCGTCAGGCGGCCCTGCTCGGTTGCCGCCTGCAGCTCGTCCTCGTCCTTCATGTTGATCGTGCCGTCCGCCTCGATCCAGAGATCGAGGATGTGGTCGGTCGTGAAGACGTCGGATCCGTCGCGTTGACAAGGGTTTTCGAGGTTGACGTACCAGCCCGCGAACGTCCCGTCCTCGTCGTGGAACAGCCACACAGACCACGGCTTGCCCGTCGGTGCGATGCGGAGGGTGCCAGCCCCATGCCACGCCACCCGCGCCTGGACGATCTCGTGTGCGCGAAGGAAGCGTCGCTCGAGGGGGCCCGAATGGCCGCCACTCCCGTCGGGGTATCGCCCGACCAGACAGCGCGTTCCCGGAGCGAGCCAGACGACGAGCCCGGCTTCGTCATCTCGCACGACTCGCATCGGAAAGACGCCTTCGACGCCCCCACCCTCCTGCCACGCGCCGCCTCGATAACGCCAGAAGATCGCTTGGCCGGGCTCCCAGAACGGCGCCTGGCCGGTCGGTGTCGCGGAAGCGGGCGCATCGGTCGGGCGCAGCCTTGTCCTGGATTCCCCCTGCTGTGTCACGGGCCCACCTTGCCTCATGGCCGGACGCGGGGCGGACAATGGCCCCCGTGCCGAGCGCCCTACCCGACGGAGAACCCGCCCCGACCGACGGAGCCCTGCCCCCATCTGCCCTCAGCACGCTGGGGGAGCGGCCTTTCGGGATCTACCTGCACGTGCCGTTCTGCTCGGTGCGTTGCGGCTACTGCGACTTCAACACCTACACGCTCACCGAGCTGGGCATGCCCGGGGCGGGAGTGTCGTCGTACGCCGATGCCGCCCTGAGCGAGATAGCGCTGGCCTCCCGAGTGCTTGGTGGGCGGGCGCCGAAGGTCGAGACGGTGTTCGTCGGCGGTGGCACGCCCACCATGCTCGCGGCCCACGACCTCGTCCGGATGCTGGCAGGCGTCCGAGACACGTTCGGGCTGGTCGACGGTGCCGAGATCACCACGGAGGCCAACCCGGACTCCGTGACGCCGGAGTCGCTTCAGGTGCTCGCGGACGGTGGCTTCACCCGAGTGAGCCTGGGGATGCAGTCGGCGGTGCCGCATGTGCTGAAAACCCTTGAGCGGACTCATAACCCGGCCAATGTGAGCAAGGCCGTGCAGGCTGCACGTGATGCCGGTCTGCAGGTGAGTGTCGACCTGATCTACGGCACGCCAGGCGAGTCGCTCGAGGACTGGCGGACCAGCCTGGAGGCTGCGACCGCTCTGCAGCCGGACCACATCAGCGCGTACGCGCTCGTGGTCGAGGAGGGCACCAAGCTCGCTGCGCAGGTGCGCCGCGGCCAGGTCGCGTTGCCCGACGATGACGATGAGGCCGACAAGTACGAGCTCGCCGACGAGGTACTCAACCTGGCCGGCCTCGGCTGGTACGAGGTGAGCAACTGGGCGACGTCTCAGGACACGCGCTGCCGGCACAACGAGGGCTACTGGGCGGACGGTGACTGGTGGGGGATCGGGCCTGGTGCGCACAGTCACGTGGGTGGCGTCAGGTGGTGGAATGTCAAGCATCCCAACGCATTTGCCACGCGACTGGCGGCCGGTGACTCGCCCGCGGCCGGTCGAGAGCTGCTCACGGACGAGCAGCGCTACGACGAGAGGGTGCTGCTCGGCGTACGGCTCGTGGGTGGGCTGCCGCTGGACGTCCTGCGGCCCGAGGGACGTACGGCCGTCGCCGGGCTGGTGGCCGACGGGCTGCTGGACGGAGCCGCAGCAGTCCGCGACGCGCGAGCAGTGCTCACACGCCGCGGACGGCTGCTGGCCGACACGGTCGTACGTCGGCTGCTGGGCTACTAGCTCAGCTGAGGACGCGCAGCTGCCAGGGGTAGTCGTACGACTCGCCGTTGGCTGCGCGCATTGCGCCCTTGATGTGGCACCAGGCGGCGACCACGAAGATCACGATCAGCAACGGGACGCCGATGAGGGCACCGACGACCGTGAAGATCAGGATCCAGCTGATCAGGTAGAGCACCCAGAACGACAGGTTGAAGTTGAACGCTCCGGCCGCGGCCCGGCGGACGGCGGGGTTCTTGTCCTTGTAGATGAACCAGACGATCAGCGGGCCGACCATGCTCAGCCAGCCGGCGCTGAGGATGGCCGCGATCGGCGCGGACAGGTGCGCCATGATCGAGGCGGTGCGGTCCTCGGTGCCGGGTATGGCCTCGTTGGTGCTCTGCGGCGGTGGGGTGGGATAGCTCATGGTCATCAGCTCCTGCGATCGGGTCTTGCTCCAGTGAACCGCAGGAAAAGCACCGTTGATCCCGAAGCAAGGGTCGATCCGAGCAGGTCCAGGGTGAGGTCAGGGCCGACCCTGACCACAGGGCTTCTAGACTCTGGCGAACGCCAGCACGAGGGGGAACGGAAGCGGTGAACGCCAGCAGTTCGTCGCAGGCCGACGTCCCTCGGCGGGCCGTGCTGGGCATCGCTCTGGGCGTCGGGCTCGCTGCGTCCTCCTACGGCCTGGTGCGATTGACGTCGTCTGACGGCAGCCCGTCGCCCGCCGCCGATGACGGGACTGAGACAGCGATCCGGCCGCTCGACGCGGCTGAGCTGACCTTCAAGCGCGACCCAGCCGCACGGTGCACCCTGGTCCTCGATCGCGACTCCAAGCAGGTGGCCACGCTGACGGACGGCGCCCGGACGGTCACGATGACCGGTCCCGCCCGTGTCCTGGCCGAGGTGGCGAGCACGGGGGCGTCCGTGCACTCCACGACACGCGTCCACCTGGCGCCACGCGCCTGGAGCCCGGAGCAGGAGAGCGCTCCCTGGGTCAAGCCGTGGCTGACACGGACGTACCGCGATCGTCGACCTGACGTGCTCGACATCGCCATGCAATACATCCAGGGAGCACCAGAACGCCGAGATGCCAAGGGTGTTCGGTACGCCGGCGACGCGGCCTTCGGTCCCTACGGCGGCCCAGGGGAGGCACGACTCGAGGCCTCGGACTTCTACGACTTCCTCGGCGTGCCCTGGACGTTCATCGACGGAGTGACCAAGCAGCCCGAGGCGAGGCGGCTGGGCGCGGTGGACTGCTCGGGCTACCTGCGGCTCGTCCTGGGCTATCGCCTCGGCTACCCGCTGCTGAGCGGCAACACGGCAGGCCCGGGACTGCCGCGGAGGGCGTACGCCATGGCCGGCCTCGGTCCGGGTCGGCTGCTCATCCCGGACACCGGTCGGCAACCCACAGACCTCAGTCGCCTCCTGCCAGGAGACCTGGTCTTCTTCATCACGGATGACGTGCCAGGAATCGACCACTCTGGGATCTACCTCGGCCTGGACAGCGACGGCAAGCACCGCTTCATCTCCAGCCGCGGCAACCCCAACGGCCCCACCATGGGCGACGTCAGTGGCCGGTCGGTGCTGGACGGCGCGAGCATGTTCACGCGCGGTTTTCGCGCGGCCCGCCGCATCTGACACCCCTGCCGGGACGCTTCGGGACGTCGGTACCACGCCCGAAGTTACGGTGACGTAAGTCACCGTACTTTTTTTGGTAACTCTTTCAACATTCACATATCGTTCACTGGCTGCGTGAATTACTCTCCCCGACCCCCAGGCGGACCAGTGTCATGACGACGTCGACCGTTCGTCCTCGCTCCAACCACACCCCCGGACGCTCCACTGCGCAGGACGAGGTACTCGCCTCCCTGCCACGCCTGGTTGCCGATGCGCTCGACGTACCCGCTGTCATCGTCGTCACGGCGGACGGGACCGGCTCGATGCTCAATCACCTCGAGCGGCGGTCCGTGCACCAGGCGCCTGCCCCCACGGTCGAGCTCTTCCAGCTCGGCCTCGTCGTCCCCGGCGCCGTCGTCAACGGCCTCGTCGTCCGGGCGATTCAGCCGATCGAGGCATCAGATGGTCGCCGGCTGGGTGTGATCGGAGTTCTCGCGCAGCACCTGCGCCGGGCGACCGACGACGAGCAGGAGCGGCTGCGAGCGATCGCGGCGTACACCGCTGAGTACCTCTCCCCGGTCCCGCGGGTCGACGCAACGTCGGCGCGGACCACGTCCGCCGAGCCCCGGCCCATCGAGATCGACCACCTGAACGACGGCTTCGTCGACCAGGTCGCCGGCGCGACGGACGCCCTCCACTCCTTGCTCGACGCCGTCGACGAGCGGACGGACCTGGTCCTGCACCGTCACGCCGCGGCAGTGCGTGAGCGCTTCAAGGTGGTCGAGCAGGCCAGCGCGTCGCTACGTGCCGGCGCATCGCTGCGTCGGGCTCGGCACCGCCACGCGCTCGTCGGCCCCGGCCCCAAGGCCGATCTGGTCGACCTCCGGCTCGCGGTGGCGGAGGCCGTCGCGGTGGCCCAGGCATCGATCCCTGGGTCGCGGTTCGTCGTGGTGATGGACGATGCGTCTCTGCTGGTCTGCGCCGCCTCATCGTCAGTTCGGCGCGCGGTGACCATGATGCTGACCAGTGCCGCGGAGGCCGCCTCGAGTCATGAGGTGCACGTCACTGCCGCGATCCGTGCGATCGACGGGACCTCGATCCAGGGGCGGGTCAGCGTGGAGCTGGAGGCGACCTTCCAGGGTCCCCCGCTCAGTGCGTCGCAGCTGGCGCGGCTCGCGTCCCGATTCATCGACACCCGGTCCGAGCAGACCCCGACGGACACGTCGCACCGCGGCACCCTCCTCGTGGAGGCGGGCGAGCGGGTCCTCACCGTGCCCGGTTTCGAGGTTCGGTCCGGCGCGGAGCGTACGACGATGGTGGCCGACTGGCCCCTGGACATCGGCTGACCGCGTGACGCTGCTGTGAGCTCTTCGGGATGGATCCAGCCCCTGGCACATGCCGGTCTGGGCGCATCGATGTTCGTCGTGGTCTACAACATTGCGCGCATCCGGCACCGAAAGGGGGCCGGCCATGACGGCGCACCGACAGACCAGATGGACTGACCAGCACTGGCTCGCGCTGTTCTGTGTGGTGTCCACGCTGGTCACCGGCATCGTGATCGGTGGTCGACCGCGAGAGCTCGCACTGGGTCTCGGTGCCGTGACCGTGCTCGCCGGTCTCGCGGCGCTGTGCGTGGACGGCTTCTTCGCGCTGATCGTGGGAGTTGCGGCCGTGGGCGGTGCGCTCCTGCTGTTCCATCACGAAGGTGTGTGGGGGCCGCAGAACTTCTATCTCATCCTCGTGACGTCGGGCCTCATGGCACTGATGTCCTGGCTCGCCGGGCAGCTCGGCGCCAGCCTCCGGCAGCAGGCTCGGGCCCGCGTCAACCAGGACAAGGACCAGCCGGTCCGTCCGGTGGCCGGTTCACTGGGCATGCTGGACGGCGCGTCGGCCTATGGGCTCCTGCAGGAGGAGATCACCCGCGCCCGGCACACCCGTCAGCCCCTCACGGTCCTGAAGCTGCAGGTACGACCACGTGACACCGGAGCAGACGCGGCGACCCGTCACCGGCTCAGCCGTGCCGTCGCGCGACTCGTGGAGAGTCAGGTCCGTCCGAGCGACATCCCTTTCGCGACGGCCGAGGACCAGCTGGGCGTCATCCTGCCGGACACCGGCGCGCCCGCAGCCTGGGACATCGCCGGAGCGGTCATCGACGCCGCCGCTCGTGCGTCGTACGCGGACGGCACCGACCAGGGCCGACGTGTGGTGGCTGACTCGGCCGCCCTGCACGCGAGCCTCGAAGAGCTCGGTGCCGGGACCGACGCCGACTCCCTCCTCTCAGTCATCACACCCGACACCGCCGGGCCGCCGGGGCACAGGACCGACTGATGCTCGCGTCCTTCTGCGGCCTCGGAGTCCTGGTGCTTGCCACCGCGGCGCTCGTGGCCTACTGGCACCTGTCCGTACGCGCCCACAACCGGCGTCTCGACCAGCTGGACATCCGGGTCCACGTCAACGGCATCCGCGGCAAGTCGACGGTCACCCGCCTCGTCGCCGGTGTGCTGCGCGAGGGCGGCTTCGTGACGGTCGCCAAGACCACCGGTAGTGCCGCGCGGGTGATCGGGCCGACGGGTGCCGAGACACCGATCAAGCGTCGTGGTGCGGCCACGATCAACGAGCAGATCGACATCGTGGCTGAGCACGTGACGCCCGAGGTCGAGGCGCTGGTGATGGAGTGCATGGCGGTTCGCCCGCTGTACCAGGAGTACTCGCAGGAGTACATGGTCCGCTCGCACATCACGATCATCTCCAACGTCCGCGAGGACCATCAGGAGGAGATGGGCGAGACCCTCGAGGAGATCGCCGACTCGATGTCCAAGACCATCCCCACGAACGGGATCGTCATCACGGCTGAGGACCGCCCGCACCTGCGCGAGCGGCTGCGTCGCAATGCGGAGGCCAAGGGCAGCACTCTCGTCTACGCCGATCCGGCCGGCATCTCCGATGCCGACATGCGCGGCTTCGACTACCTCCAGTTCAAGGAGAACGTCGCGATCGGCCTCGCCGTTGCGCAGCATGTCGGCGTCAGCCGGGAGGCGGCCCTGACAGGCATGTGGAAGTCGGTGCCCGATGTGGGCGTCGTCCGGCTCCGGTCGTACGACATCCGCGGCAAGGAGGTGCTCTGGGTGCCGATGTTCGCGGCCAACGACCGCGAGAGCGTCGTTCTCACCTTCGACACCCTGCGCTCGCAGTTCCCGCCCGACGCGACCGTGATCGGCATCCTCAACAACCGTCGCGACCGCGGCCGGCGGGCGGAGCTGTTCGCCGAGATGGTGCCGAACGACCTGGAGCACCACCTGGACCAGGTGATCACGTTCGGTGCGTACGAGGACACCGTCACCAAGAAGATGATCGAGAGCGGCTACGGCGCCGAGCGCATCCACAACATGGGCGAGACGGTGCAGCCGTCGCTGGACCAGATCCTCGACAAGATCGCCTCGCTCATCCCGGGGACCCACGGCGTGCTGGTCGGCATGATCAACATCCACACCGAGCAGGCCGAGCTGCTCATCGAGCACTTCCAGCACCTGCGGGGCGATGAGCACCGGGACGAGATCGATGAGTCTCGTGACATCGCACGCGCGCCCATCGGCGTACAGCGCCTGCAACGTGCCGCGGCCAGGGCCCACGACAGGGCGGGCGATGGCTGAGTACGCCGCGAGTCCCGAGGTCGTACGCGTCGCCCTCGCCTTCGGGGTCATCCTGAGCATCCTGTTCTACGAGCGCGTTCATCTCACGACCGGCGGCGCGATCGTGCCGCCCTATCTCGCGATCGCCATCGTGCGCCCGCTCGCGGTCGTCCTGACATTGCTCATCGGGTACCTGACGTACGTGATCGTGCACGTCGTCGTGTCGAAGTACCAGATCCTTTATGGGAGAAGGAAGTTCGAGACCGAGGTGCTCGTCGGTCTGGCCCTCATCATGGTCAGCACCGTGGCAGCGCACGGCCTGGGTCAGGTCGACCCGCTCTTCCTCGGGCTGACCGGCGTCGGGTTCCTCGTGCCGGGCATCATCGCGCACGACATGGGTCGGCAGCGTCCGGGCAAGACGCTGCTCGCGATCGGCGCGACCACGGCTGTGCTGGCTGTCGTGGTCCACTCGGTGACGGCGTTCTTCTCGATCCTCCCGGGCAAGGCTTCCGACCCGGTTCAGCTCGCGTCGATCATCGGCTACCCGCGCGAGTTCCTTGTCGTGGCAGTCGCTTTGAGCGTGCTCACCGGAATGATGGTGTTTGCCAAGACCGGCCTGCGCTCGGGCGGTTTCATCACCGGCGCCTACCTCGCGCTGATCAGCCCGCGCTGGTTCGACCTGCTCTTCGTGCTGGCGGCGGCCCTCGTCACCTGGTTCATCGTGGTGAAGCTGATGATGCCGCGGCTGCTGCTCTTCGGTCGGCGGAAGGTGTCGATCATGATCCTCGTCGGCGGCATCGTCGCCTGGGCGGGGGAGATCGCGATCCAGCTGGCCACCGACGGCAGCTACACGCCGTGGCGCGGCCTGACCCTGGCCACCCTGATGGTCCCTGCGCTGATCGCCAACGATGCCCAACGTCAAGGATGGGAGCGCACCATGCTCGGGACGGCGATGTCCGGTCTGGGTGTCTACACGACGGTCAACCTCATCGTGGCCGCAGCCGAAGCGGTGAAGCTGCTGTGACCAAGGCATCGTCACGTCTGATGGCGACCGGCGCACTCGTCGTCACCGCGGTGGCAGGAGTCGGAGCGCTGACCCTTGCCGACCGACCAGCCGGATCTCACCGACCCACTGGCGCGAACGAGACCCGCGGCGTGATCGTCGACGAGCTGGGCCAGGCCGTCTCCGGTGCACGCGTGCAGACCCGCGAAGGTGAGGCCGTCACGACCAACCGATCCGGCGCATTCGTCGTCCATCTCGACAACCCCACCCTGGTCACGGCCACGGCACCCGACCACAAGTCGCGAGTGCAGGCGATCGCGCCACGGACAGCTCCGAGGATCGAGCTGACCGGACAGGCATCTCGCACCATCAGCATCCGCTTCGGCGGCGACGTCATGATGGGGCGACGGTTCTATGAGCGTGTGGACGGCCGCCCGGCGCAGCTGACCGATCCGCACAACGTGCAGCAGCACTCCGCGATCCTGAGCTCGGTGGCGCCGCTGCTCGCAGACGGCGACCTGTCCGTCGTCAACCTTGAGACGCCGCTGGTCGACGAGCCGTACTACAACCCAAATCGCCCACGCCCCAAGGCATTTCATCCGACCAAGGACCTCGCGTTCGCCAGCGGTCCAGCAACGGCGAAGGCGCTGAAGGCGGCCGGAGTCGATGCGGTCTCGCTGGGCAACAACCACAGCTTCGACGTCCTCGGCCCCGGTCTGGCCAGCACGATCAAGGCTCTCGACGCAGCCGGCGTGAAGCACTTCGGCGCCGGCACCAATGACGCTGAGGCGTGGAAGCCGGCGATCGTCCAAGCGGCCGGCCGGCGGGTCGCCCTGCTGGCGTGCACCACCGTTGACGGCTCCGACCACGCGATCCCGTACGTCGCCGCGGCGAAGCGCGCGGGCGCGGCACTGTGCACCCCGGCGGCGTTGAAGAAGGCGGTGACCGACGCACGCAAGCAGGCGTCGTACGTCGCGGTCATGATGCACGGCGGCGTGGAGTACCAACGCGATCAGACCCCTGAGTCCCAGTCCATCTTCAAGGTCGCGACCGAGGCCGGCGCCCAGGTGGTGATCGGCGGGCACCCGCACGTCGTCGGCGGTCTGACCCAGAGCGGTGGGAGTGTGACCGCCGAGTCGATGGGCAACCTGACGTTCGACCAGAGCCTGTGGTCGACCTATCCGGGCTACCTGCTGCGGGTCGACCTGCGCGATGGAGCGGCATTGCGCAGCACGGTCGACCCTCTCGTCATGGAGCACTATCGACCGGTCCCGTCGGTCGGCGGTGTGGCCCAGAGCGCGTCCCGGCTCGCGGCCGGCTCGGTCGCCGGACCCGCCCGGCTGGCGGACAACGGGGCTCAGGTCAACGCCTCGCCACCACCGCCGGCGATGGTCAAGGAGCAACGGCTGGGCGAGCGGCAGATCCAGGCCATGGCCCCGGGATGGTGGTACAGCGGGACGTCGGCGCCGGTCAATGCGGTCCGAGCCGGCACCGACCTGCTCAACGGCACCGGCTCGTTCGAGCAGCAGGGCACCGATCCAGGAGTGCCTCCGGGCGGGCTCTGGACGCTCGGCAACTACGCGCGCCTCAGCAATGAGTCGCGCTGCGACGACGGCGAGATCAAGGGCGACCTCGGCCTGGAGCTGCTGCGCAGTCCCCTCAGCAAGGACGACGTCGTGGCCTCGCCGCTCAACCGTCAGCAGGTGCGTCCGGGGCAGTCCCTGTCACTCGTAGCCGATGTGCGTCACGCGGCCAAGGGCGCTCGCCTTGAGCTGCGGTGGTACCGCGGCGCCGAGGGGAGCAGCCTGCGGACGACGAGCGAGACGATTCCTCAGGTCGACAAGAGTGCTGCGGGGTGCCGCAGAGTGACCATCAACGCCACCGTGCCGTCAGACGCCCGGGCCGTGCAGGTCTTTCTGCGGCTCGAGCCACCCAAGGGCGGTCAGGAGACCCGACGACTCGCGGTCGACAATGTCCGCCTCGCCCAGTGGGCGCCGGAGGGCATCAGCGGCCGTCAGTACGACATGGTGCGGACGACCGCTGCCGCCACCGGCCGATTCGTTCGAGACCTGCCGGGCGCGAGGGCCAGCGCGGAGACGCCGGTCCTCGAGGCGCCTGAGCCGCAGTGAGGTGGGGGTCAGGCCGGTGCGGTGACGAAGTCGATGAGCTCCTCGACCCGGCCGAGCAGCGAGGGCTCGAGGTCGGCGTACGTCCGCACGGTCGACAGGATGCGCTTCCACCCGTGGGCGACATCGGCCTGGCTGGAGTGTGGCCACCCGAGCTCGGCGAGGATGCCGTGCTTCCACGACGTGCCGCGCGGGATCACCGGCCACTGCGACCAGCCCAGCCGCTCGGGCCGCACGGACTGCCAGACGTCGACATACGGGTGACCCACGACGAGCACATGGTCAGGGGAGGCCGCGTGGCGCGCCTGCTCGACGATCTTGGCTTCCTTGGTGCCGGGCACGAGGTGGTCGACCAGGACCCCCATCCGGCGCGACCGGTCCGGCGCGAACTCGCGGATCACTGCGGTCAGGTCATCGACACCGTCCAGCATCTCGACCACCACACCCTCGACGCGCAGGTCGTGACCCCAGACCTTCTCGACCAGCTCAGCGTCGTGCCGGCCCTCCACGAAGATGCGCGAGCCCGACGCCACCTTGGCCTTGGCGTCGTGCACGGCGACCGAGCCCGATGCCGTACGCCGGCCGGCCTCCTTGGCAGCCTTCAGCGCCTCGCGCTGGCTGGCCGTCGGAGGCGTGAGGACGACGGGCTTGCCGTCGAGCAGGAAGCCGGGTCCGAGAGGGAACGCCTTGGTCTTGCCGCGCCGGTCCTCGAGGTGGACCACGTGCATACCGCCGGCCTTCTCGACGCGGACGACCGCGCCGCACCATCCGGTCTGTACGTCCTCGACCACCAGGTCGGGCGTCGCCTCGACCTCGGTGGACCGACCCCGCTTGGGGGCCTTCCAATCGGTGCTCAGCACGTCGCTGCCGTATCGGTCACCTGATCCCACTGGACGTGACTCCTCCTCCGGCCTAGGTCGCAGGCTCCCTCGGTCCGGCATCATCGTCCCGTCGATCGCCACCCGCAGAGGCTAGGTCACCGCCCGACCGCGCCGTGGTGGCGACACGCGACCGTACAAGGAGCACGTAGACTTGGCACTCGGAACGCAGGAGTGCCAAGCACGGCGAGGAGGTGTCGATGAGCGAGGAACGCAGGCTGCAGGTGCTGCGCGCGATCGTGCAGGACTACGTCTCGACGTCCGAGCCGGTCGGCTCCAAGGCTCTGCTGGACCGGCACCAGCTGGGTGTCTCGGCCGCGACCGTACGCAACGACATGGCCGTCCTCGAGGAGGAGGGCCTGATCGCTGCGCCGCACACGTCAGCGGGTCGGGTTCCGACCGACGCCGGCTACCGCGTGTTCGTCGACCGGCTCAGCCAGGTCAAGCCCATGAGTCACGCCGAGAAGTCGGCGATCCGTGAATTCCTCGAGCAGTCCCTCGACCTCGATGACGTGGTGGACCGGACGGCTCGCCTGCTGGCCTCGCTGACCCAGCAGGTCGCGGTCATGCAGTACCCGTCCCTGTCCCGGTCCTCGGTGCGACACGTCGAGCTGGTGGCCCTCGCTCCGCAGCGGCTGATGGTCGTCCTGATCGTCTCCAGCGGGCGGGTCGAGCAGCGTGTCCTGGAGGTCAGCGAGGACCTGCTGACCCCCGAGGGCGAGGGGTTGGTGGCCGATCTGCGCACCCGGCTCAACGCCGAGGTGGCCGGTCACCTGCTCGCCGAGGCGACCCAAGGGCTTGCCGACCTGGCCGAGGCGTTCCCGCAGCGCGACCGCGAGACGGTGCGACTCGTCGTACAAGCGCTGACCGACGCGATGGCCGAGCAGCGTGAGGAGCGGGTCGTCCTCGCCGGCACCGCCAACCTGGCGCGCACAGGAGCCGACGGCCTCACCCTCGCGCCCGTCCTCGAGGCGCTGGAACAACACGTCGTGCTGCTGCGTTTGTTGTCGACAGTGGATGCCGACGCGTCGAACGCGGTCGCGGTGCGCATCGGGGCGGAGAACCCGTACGAGGGCCTCCACACGACCTCGATGATCACCACCAGCTACGGCACCGGGGCCGTTGCCGGGCTCGGAGTGCTCGGCCCCACCCGGATGGACTACCCCTCGACCATGGCGGCCGTTCGCGCCGTCGCACGCTACGTCTCGGAGATCCTCGATCAGTGAACGACTACTACGCCGCCCTCGGTGTCGCCCGCGACGCGAGCCCGGAGGAGATCAAGCGCGCATATCGCAAGCTCGCTCGCAAGCTCCACCCGGACGTCAACCCCGGGCCTGAGGCAGCCGACGAGTTCAAGAAGATCTCGCAGGCCTACGAGGTCCTGTCCGACCCCGAGAAGCGCCAGGCGTTCGACATGGGCGCCGACCCCTATGCCCAGGCGGGCGCTGCAGGATTCGGCCAGGGCTTCTCGTTCAGCGACATCATGGACGCGTTCTTCGGCGGTCAGGCGGCCGGTGGCGGCCGCGGGCCGCGCTCGCGCCAGCAGCGCGGTCAGGACGCGCTCGTCCCGCTCGAGATCGACCTGGCGACCGCGGTGTTCGGTGGCAACGCCGACCTGGTCTTCGACACCGCCGTCATCTGTCCGACCTGCAGCGGCGACGGTGCACGACCCGGCACGGGCACCCGCACCTGCGATGTCTGTCAGGGTGCCGGCCAGGTCCAGCAGATCCAGAAGTCCTTCCTCGGTCAGGTCATGACGACCCGGCCGTGCACCAACTGCCGCGGGTTCGGCGAGGTCATCACTGACCCGTGCTTCGAGTGCTCCGGTGACGGGCGAGTGCGCAACCGCCGCACCATGACCCTCAAGGTGCCGGCCGGCGTCGACTCCGGCACCCGGATCCAGCTCTCGGGCGAGGGTGAGGTCGGTCCGTCCGGCGGCCCGTCCGGTGATCTCTATGTCGAGGTACGGGTGCGCAAGCACGCGATGTTCCAACGCCAGGGCGATGACCTGCACTGCTCACTGGAGCTGCCGATGACGGCGGCCGCCCTGGGCACCACGCTGCCGCTCGAGACGCTCGATGGCACTCGGGACGTGGACATCAAGCCGGGCACACAGGCCGGCGACACGATCACCCTCAAGGGCCTCGGCGTCACCCACCTGCGGTCGGCGGTGCGGGGCGACCTGCTGGTGCACGCCAACGTCAGGACGCCCACCAAGCTCGGTCCCCAGCAGGAGGAGCTCATGCGCCAGCTGGCCAAGGAGCGCGGCGAGGAGCGGCCCGAGGCCAAGTTCCAGCCGGTCAACCATGGTCTCCTGGGTCGCCTGCGCGACGCGTTCGCCGGCAAGTAGTCCCCACCTCACGGACTCATGACCGCCCCGCTGTTCTACGTCGAGCCGGGCGCGCTAGACCACGTGACCGGCGGTTCGAGCCTGCTGCTCGATGGCCCCGAGGGGCGGCACGCCGCGACCGTACGCCGGATCGCGGCGGGTGAGTCCGTCCAGGTGGCCGACGGCACCGGCCGGCTGGCACAGGCGGTCGTACGCGCGGCAGGACGGGACGAGCTCGACCTCAGCATTGTGTCGGTCGAGGTCGTCGAGCCTGCAGCGCCCCGCTTCGTGCTGGTCCAGGCGCTGGCCAAGGGCGACCGGGACGACCAGGCCATCGAGGCGGCGACCGAGCTCGGCGTGGACGAGGTCGTGCCGTGGCAGGCCGAGCGCAGCATCGTGCAGTGGCGCGGCGAGCGTGGGGCGAAGTCCCTGCGCAAGTGGGCCGGCGTCGTACGCGCCGCAGCCAAGCAGTCGAGGCGCCCGGTCGTGCCGGTCGTCGCCGAGCCGGTCGATCGAAAAGCCTTGTGCGACAGGGTTTCTCGTGATGCACGCACGCTCGTGCTGCACGAGGAAGCGACGGCGTCACTCAATGACGTCGAGCTGCCCGCGGGCGGTGACGTGTTACTGGTTGTCGGTCCCGAGGGCGGCATCAGCCCCGCCGAGCTCGACGCGCTGACCGAGGCGGGTGCGGTTGCCGTACGCCTGGGGCCGACGGTCCTGCGGTCATCAAGTGCCGGACCGGCGGCTCTGGCCGTCCTGCTCGCTCGCACTCGGTGGTAGCCCACCCGTCAGCCGGCTGATCGATCGTTCGCCGGCGTCGGTGAGGACCAGCTCTCGGTCTCGCGCCCCGTCGGCGACCCAGCCAAGGTCGCGGATCGAGGTGAGCAGCGCCGCGCCCAGCCGACCCGCCAGGTGGTAGCGCTGCTCGGTCCAGTCCGCGCACATCCGAAGCAGCGGCCGGCGGGTGCCGCCGCCGGCCTGCAGCGCATCGAGGTCGACACCCCACCGCGACAGCTCCTCCGCGGCGGTCGGACCGAGCTCGAAGGGCATCGTCCGCGACGCCGAGGACAGCGCGTCGGCGGGGGCGCGTTCGACTCCGGTGCCTCCGTCCGTCCGCTGCAGAGCCTCCTGCGCCACGAGGTGAGCCAGGACGTGGACACCGAGACTCCCGGCGAGGTGGTCGTAGCACGTGCGGGCGAGTCGGAGCCGCCGCGCGCGGGTGCCCTCACGTAGGGACGTCACCGGTGGCACGGGAGCCAGTTGTGAGAGCGACTCGAGGGCAGTGGCGACATCGGCGCCGGCCAGTGAGTAGAACCGATGCCGACCGCTGGGCTCGACCGTGACCAGACCTGCCTGCAGCAGCCGCCCGAGGTGTGAGCTGATCGTCTGCTGGCTGACGCCCGCCTCCAGCGCGAGCCGTGAGGCGGGCAGCGCCCGGCCATCGAGCAGCGCCGTGAGCAGCCGCGCCCGCGAACGATCAGCGAACAGGGCAGCCACGACCGCGATGTCTGGCTCCCCACCTCTACGTCGTCCCTCAGCTGTCATGACTTCATCATCGACCGCCGACACCTCGACCGGGGTCGAAGCAACCGGCCCCGAGCATGGAGGTCATGGACGACCTCAAGGCAGCCACGGACGCCGCGACCGTCGTACGACCTCGGCTCACGCTCGCGGTGCTGTGCGCCGGCATGTTCCTGGTGCTCTTCGACGTCACTGTCGTGAACGTCGCCTTGCCGAGCATGGTGCGGACGTTCGGTGACGCCGGCATCGTCACGCAGGGTGTGGTGGTCGCCTACACCGTGCCGCTGGCCGCCCTCCTGCTGAGCGCAGGTGGGCTGGTCGACCGATGGACGTCGCGGCGTGTGCTCATCGGTGGACTCGCGCTGTTCGTGGTCGGCTCGGTCGCGGCGACCGTGGCCTGGAGTGTGCTGCCCCTGCTGCTCGCCCGGGCTGTGCAGGGAGTCGGCGCAGCGGGAATGCTGCCCGCCGGTCTCGCGTCCGTCAGTGAGCTGTGGCCCGAGCCTCGGGCGCGTGCTCGCGCGATCGCGACCTGGTCGGCGGTGTCGGCGTCGGCCCTGGCCGCCGGCCCTCTCATCGGTGGCGAGCTCGTGGAGCTCCTCGGGTGGCGGAGCATCTTCGGGGTCACAGCGGTCATTGCCGTCGTCGCTGCGACCGCCACCTGGACGGTGCTGCCGGCGCGTACGACGGGTAGTCGCCGCCGCGTCGACGTCGCCGGCTCCCTCCTCGCTGCGGTCGCGCTGGCCCTGCTCGTCTCTGCTGCTGTCGTCTCGCGGGACTCGGCCCGGGGAGTCGTTCTGCTCCTTGTCGCGTGCGGGCTCGTCACGGTGGTGCTCGTATGCCATGAGCGCCGCGCAGCCCAGCCTCTGGTGCCGCGCGAGCTGTGGCATTCTCGGCCGCTGTTCGGCTCATGCTCGGTGGCCTTGCTGATGAACCTGGTCGGCAACGGGACCTTGCTGCTCGTGACCCTCCTCCTGCAGGGCGTGCAGCATCGGAGCGCTGCCGAGGCCGGCCTCTCGATGGTCCCGTTCTTCGTGCCGCTGGCCGTCGCACCCCTCGTCCTGCGCAGGTGGGCTGCGCACGTGAAGCCGGCCCATGTCGTACGCCTTGCGCTCGCCCTCGGGGTCGCCGGCCAGCTCTGCCTGCTGTCGGTGACGAACGGCAGCGGACTCGCCATGGTCCTGGTGGCGATGGTGCTGGTGGGTACCTGCCTCGGTCTGCTCGTCCCGCCGCTCGTCACGGTCACGATGGCCGCAGCGCCCGCACTGCCTGGACTCGCCGGCGCACTGAGCAACGCCTCGCGTCAGGTCGGGACCTCGCTCGGAGTCGCCGTACTCGGCGCCGTGGGTGGCCCGGCACGAGCGCTGGGGTTCGTACCGGGGCTGCATCGCGCTGCGCTGGTGTCCATCGGACTCTGGGTGCTGGCTGCCTGCATCCCGCTGGGCGACGAGGGCACATAAGTCGTTCGCGGCGCGCGGCCCGGACCGTAGACTGGTCTGCGAGATGACAGACGACCATCAGCCGACCACAGCCCCCACCGGCGCCAGCCCTGACCTGGACGACGCCGCGCCGACCACTGAGGCCCCGCACACGATCGTGATCCCGCCGGACATCGCGATGGTGACCCTGCTCGGGCCGCGCGATGAGCTGCTGCGCACCATGGAGCGCGCGTTCCCGCAACTGACGATCCACGTGCGGGGCAACGAGTTCCATCTGCGGGGCTTGGACGCCGATATCGCGATCATCGAGGATCTGATTGCTCAGCTGCTCACCATCATCGACGCCGGCCAGCCGCTCAACCGCGACGCTGTCGAGCGGTCGATCGGCATGCTGCAGGCCAAGACTCGCGAGCGCCCGGCCGACGTGCTGACGATGAACATTGTCAGCAGCCGTGGCCGCACGATCCGGCCCAAGACGCTCGGTCAGAAGCAATATGTCGACGCCATCGACAAGAACACCATCGTCTTCGGCATCGGCCCGGCCGGCACCGGCAAGACCTACCTGGCGATGGCCAAGGCGGTCGCGGCGCTGCAGGCCAAGGAGGTCAACCGGATCATCCTGACCCGTCCGGCCGTCGAGGCCGGTGAGCGGCTGGGCTTCCTGCCCGGCACCCTCAACGACAAGATCGACCCCTACCTCCGGCCGTTGTACGACGCCCTGCACGACATGGTCGACCCGGACTCGATCCCGCGGCTGATGGCGTCGGGCACCGTCGAGGTCGCGCCGCTGGCCTACATGCGCGGCCGCACGCTGAACGACGCGTTCATCATCCTCGACGAGGCCCAGAACACCTCGGCCGAGCAGATGAAGATGTTCCTGACGCGGCTGGGCTTCGGCTCCAAGATGGTCGTCACCGGCGACGTCACCCAGGTTGATCTGCCTGGCGGGACACAGTCGGGGCTGCGCGTGGTTCAGAACATCATCGGCGATGTCGAGGACGTGCACTTCTCCTTCCTCAGCGCCCAGGACGTCGTACGCCACCGGCTGGTCAGCCACATCGTCGAGGCCTACGGGGTCTGGGACGCCCGCGGCCAGGCGAAGAACCACGGTGGGGCTGGCGCCCGGCGTACGACCCGGATCGCAGGAGAGCGCGAGCAAGCATGAGCATCGACGTCCTCAACGAGACGGACGTCGAGGTCGACCTCGACGAGCTCTATGCCTGTGCTCGCTACTCGCTCGATGAGATGCGGGTGCACCCGCAGGCCGACCTCTGCATCCGCGTGATCGATGAGGCGGCCATGGAGGTCCTGCATGTCCAGTGGATGGATCTGCCCGGACCGACAGACGTCATGAGCTTTCCGATGGACGAGCTGCGCCCGGCACGTGACGACGCCGAGCCCGAGGAAGGCGTCCTCGGTGACGTCGTGCTGTGCCCGACGGTCGCGGCCGCGCAGGCCGCGCAGGCGGGACACACGACGCAGGAAGAGCTGCTGCTGCTGACGGTGCACGGCATCCTCCACCTCCTAGGGTTCGACCACGCCGAACCGGACGAGCGCAAGGAGATGTTCGACCTGCAACGCACCCTGCTGCTGACCTTCCTCGCGGGCCGCGGCAGGCCGGCTGCGCAGATCACACCGCCCTCCGGCACCGAGTGAACGACGCGATCTCATGATGGGCCTGTGGATCACGGCGCTGCTGAGCGTCGCCGTCGGATTCCTGCTCGCCGCAACCGAATCCGCGTTCTCACGACTCGGACCGCACCGCGTCGATGACCTGGTCGAGGAGGGCCGGCGTGGAGCGCCCGCGCTGAAGGGTCTGCTGCAGGAGCGCGGCGCCGTCCTCATGGTGCTCAACTTCCTGCGGGTGCTGTCCGAGGCGACCGCGGCTGTGCTGGTGACCCTGGCGGTCGACCGGATCGTCGACGGCTTCTGGGCCACGCTGCTCATCGCGATCGCTGTGATGGCGGTCATCTCCTTCGTCCTGGTCGGCGTCTCACCGCGCACGCTCGGTCGTCAGCACGCCGAGGCAGTGGCGCTCGCGACCGCACCGATGGTGCGCTGGCTGCGCACGGTCCTGGCCCCGGTCGTACGCCTGGTCGTCCTGGTCGGCAACGCCGTGACACCTGGGCGCGGCTACCGCGACGGCCCGTTCGAGACCGAGGCCGAGCTGCGGGAGTTCGTCGACCTGGCGCAGGAGTCGGAGCTGATCGAGGCCGACGAGCGCAAGATGATCCACTCCGTCTTCGAGCTCGGGGACACCGTGGCGCGTGAGGTGATGGTCCCGCGTACGGACATGATCACCATCGACCGCGCCAAGACGCTGCGTCAGGCGATGGTGCTGTTCAGCCGGTCGGGCTTCTCGCGGCTGCCGGTCGTCGACGGCAGCCCGGACGAGGTCGACGGTCTGCTGTTCTTCAAGGACGTCTCCCGCCGCGTCTTCACCGACCCGGCGACCGACTCCACGCCCGTGCACGAGGCGATGCGCCCGATCGCCTACATCCCGGACAGCAAGCCGGCCGATGACCTGCTGCGCGAGATGCAGCTCGAACGTCGCCACTTCGCGATCGTCATCGACGAGTACGGCGGCACGGCCGGCCTGGTCACGATGGAGGACATCGTGGAGGAGATCGTCGGCGAGATCGACGACGAGTACGACCGCGCCACGCCTGGTGTCGAACCGATGGCTGACGGGCGCACCCGGGTGCCGGCCCGGATGCACGTGGACGACCTCGCCGAGCTGTTCGACGTGACGATCGACGAGGACGACGTGGACACCGTCGGAGGACTGCTCACCAAAGCCGTCGGGCGAGTGCCGATCCCCGGCGCGACCGCTCAGGTGGCCGGGTTGCGGCTCACCGCTGAGCGAATGGCGGGCCGTCGACACCAGCTGGCGACCGTCGTGGTGGAGCAGGTCGTCGCCACGAACGGTGAGGCAGGAGAGAATGGTGCGACTGACCCGGCCGAGACCCGCGCCGGGGACGACGACGTGTTGGGCGAGGAGAAGGTCCTGTGAGCGACGATTTTCGAGCGGGTTTCGCGTGTCTGGTCGGTCGCCCCAACGCCGGCAAGTCCACGCTCACCAACGCGCTGGTCGGACAGAAGGTCGCGATCACCTCCAGCAAGCCGCAGACGACGCGCCACGCGATCCGCGGCATCGCCACGAGCGAGGCAGGCCAGCTGATCCTGGTCGACACCCCGGGCCTGCACAAGCCGCGCACGCTGCTGGGACAGCGGCTCAACCAGCTGGTGCGCGAAACCCTGCTCGAGGTGGACGTCATCGGGTTCTGCCTGCCCGCCGACCAGCGGATCGGGCCGGGCGATGCCTTCATCGCCGCGGAGCTCAAGGAGCTGCGTCGAGGGCGTAAACGACCGATGGTCGCCATCGCGACCAAGACCGACACCGTGGACAAGCAGCGGCTGGCGGAACACCTGATCGCGGTGGATCAGCTGGGGGAGTGGGACGACATCGTGCCGTGCTCGGCCACCAAGGGTGACCAGGTCGACATCGTCGCCGAGGTCCTCATGGGCTTCCTGCCGAAGTCGCCCGCGCTCTACCCGGATGGTCAGCTCACCGACGAGCCGGAGGCGGTGATGATCGCCGAGCTGGTCCGCGAAGCCGCGCTCGAGGGCGTGCGCGACGAGCTGCCGCACAGCCTGGCGGTGGTGGTCGAGGAGATGATCCCGCGCGAGGACCGTCCCGAGGACAACCCGCTGCTGGACGTCCGGGTCAACGTCTATGTGGAGCGGTCCAGCCAGAAGGCCATCATCATCGGCCGCGGCGGTTCGCGGCTGCGCGAGGTGGGCACCACGGCGCGCAAGGGCATCGAGGCGCTGCTCGGCCAGCGGGTCTACCTCGACCTGCACGTCAAGGTCGCCAAGGACTGGCAGCGAGACCCCAACCAGCTCAGCAAGATGGGCTTCTAGGTGAAGGACTACGAGGCCTGGGCCGAGTTCGGCGACACGCTGCGTCTGCCGGTCGACCCCGCGAACGACTTCGTGGCCACCGTGCCGTGGGAGGGAGCGGCCTTCGATGCGTCACTCCCGCTCATCGACATCGGACCTGGCAGCGGTGTCACCACGGTGGCGTTGGCGCAGCGATACCCGGACTCCGAGGTGATCGCGGTCGAGCCGGACTGGATCATGCGCTCGCTGCTCATGCTGCGCATCGCCGAGCACACCGAGGTCCGTGAGCGCACCACCGTGATGCCTGAGTCGATCCTCGACTCCTGGCTGCCCGACCAGTGCGGTGGCGCGTTGCTGTTCAACGTCATCTACTTCCTCGGCGAGCGCGAGCGCGAGCAGTTCTGGGCCCGGATGGCCAAGGTGCTGGCACCGGGCGCGTCGGTGCTCATGAGCCGCTCCTACGGTGCGGGTGACGGAGCCGTCGCGCGCAAGCTGTCGAAGTCGGCCACGATGGGCCGCCACGAGTACCAGCGCTGGTTCGAGGCGCAGCCGCTCGAGGACGGTCGCGTCGAGATCACCAACACCTACGTCGTGCTGCGGGACGGCGAAGTCGTGCGCGAGGAGCAGACCCAGGTCACGCCGTACGGCCTGAGCGAGGACCACGTCGTCGACGAGATCCCCGTGGGTCAGTTCGGCATCGAGGAGCTGGACGAGGAGTTCCTCGCCATCCGGCGTCACCCCGACATCATTCGCTGAGTCCCTTAGCCGGTCAGGATGCCCGCCACCAGGTTGATCGTCGCCGCGAGGATGACGGTCCCGAAGACGTACGACAACAACGAGTGGCGCAGCACCACAGCCCGGATCGGTGTCGTCGAGACGTTGGTATCGGAGACCTGGTAGGTCATCCCGAGGTTGAAGCTGAAGTAGAAGAAGTCGCGGTACGACGGCTGGTCGTCGTTGTTGAAGTCGATCCCGCCCTCCGGGTCTCCGTAGTAGAGGTGGGCGTATCGCGCGGTGTACATCAGGTGCAGCATCGCCCAGGTCATGAAGACGCCGCCCAGCCCGACGGCGGCCGCTGCGTCCTCCGATCCGGAGTGATGAAGCACCAGGAGCACGACGATGCCGATCAGGCTGCCCAGGGCAGCGACCACGACCACGAGCTCTTCGATGATCGGCTCGAAGTCCTCGCGGCGCGCATTGCTACGAGTGGCCGACGCCGACATCGGCCACAGCAAGAAAACCCCGACGGCGACGAAAGACGTTGCCATTGCTGCAAGTCCAGCGAGGACGCCGAGTGGCGCGTTGGTGAGTGGGCCGACGACGGCCCCAACAACCAGACCGACGACGACAGCCGCGACCAGCCGGGTCGGAGCGGACAGCGGAGGTCGGGTCACGGCCCGGTGATGACGACGCTGGACTCGGCAGTGTTGACCAGGAAGGTGAACGACTCCTGCAGGTAGAGCTGGACGGTGTCGGCGTCGTGTGACAGGTAGCCGATGGACAGGTCCTGTCCGAGGTGCAGCTCGTAGTCACCGCCGCGCTCGGAGACCAGCAGCGCACCATCGAGAGCGGGAGCCCAGATGATCCGGCCGTCGACGATCCGTGCGAGGTGGTCGCGGATCGGGTAGCCGTGGTCGGTGGTCTCGGCGACCTCGGTGTAGAGGTCGGCCGACAGCAGCAGGCTGTACGCGCCATCGACACCGGCGAGGCGCAGCTCGGAGATCGCCTGCGCGACAGCCGCCGGGTAGGCGGTGACCTCGGGCGGCAGGGTCACGGGCTCGTTGGAGCTGCTCGGCCCGATGCCGACGATGCCCGCGGCCGGAGCGCCGTGCAGCACGACCCGGTCCTCGGCGGAGGCGATCTGGGTCGCCGCGTCCTTGACCGGCTGCCAGTCGGAGTCACGGGAGCCGCGCTCGACGTCGTCGACCGCCTCTCGGGTGACGGTGAAGGGGACCCGCAGCTCGATCACGGGCTGTGCCTCACGTCGATGCGCGACCACGCCGTCGACGGGGGACTCCACCGCGCTGATGTGTCCGGTCCCGACGGCCGCGAGCTCGCTCCCGGCCGGGTCAGGCATGTCGATCACCCGGCGGCCGGCCACCCGACCGCTAAACGTCCGCCGCGCCTCGTCGTCGATCTCGTCCCAGGCCGCGTCCGAGATCGGCGCGAGCTCCCGATGCAGATTGTTCACGTCGTGCCCTTTCCGTTCGTGTGCTGGAGGCTGCCGATGCCGAGTGAGCCATCGGTCGTCGTACGGTCTGCCGGTGTGTCGCGGTCGGCGGCGTCCGCCGGCTCGGCCGGCGCCGGGTCTTCCAGGAAGTCCGCGGTCGGGACGAAGAACAACGCGCCCGTCTTGGCTGTGGAGAAGTCGAGGATCCGGTCGTACGTGCCCGGCGGCTTGCCGATGAACATGTTGCGCAGCATCTCCTCGATCACGTCCGGATCCGCGGCGTAGCCGATGAAGTAGGTGCCGAACTCCTGGGCGCCGACGGCTCCGAACGGCATGTTGTCGCGCACGATCTGACGGTCGTTGCCGTCCGCGTCCTCGATCGTGTTGAGCGCGACGTGCGAGTTCGCCGGCTTGATGTCATCGGCCATCTCGATGTCGTCGAGCTTGCTGCGGCCGATGGCCCGCTCCTGCTCCTCGACCGGCAGAGCATTCCAGGCGTCGAGGTCGTGCAGGTACTTCTGCACGAGGACATAGGAGCCGCCGACGTACGCAGGGTCCTCGTCACCGATGTAGACCGCGGCTTCGGCGTCGGCGCCCTCGGGATTCTCGGTGCCGTCGACGAAGCCGAGCAGGTCGCGCTCGTCGAAGTAGGTGAACCCGTGCACTTCGTCGACGACCGTCGCATGATCAGCCAGCCGGGCCACGAGGTGGCGCGCCAGCTCGAAGCACAGGTCGGCCCGACGGGCGCGCAGGTGGATCAGCAGGTCGCCCGGAGTCGACACGGCGCGGTGCTTGGCGCCCACGATCTCCTCGAAAGGGTGCAGCCCCACCGGGCGGGGCAGGTCATAGAGGCGGTCCCACAGGTGTGCACCGATCCCGACCACCGCGCTGAGCCCGTCATGAGGCGCACGGAACGACACCGAACGCGTCAGACCGGGTGCATCGGCCAGCACCTCGAGGACGTCGCTCTCGCTGCCGGCATTGACGGTCAGGACCAGGAAGACCGCAGCCTTCGCCGGAGGTTCCACTACCTGCTGCATGACCACTGTCGTACAACCTCCTGTGCGCCGGTGAGACCCTCAGACTGGCACGCCGATCGAGGACGGGGAGACCGACCTACCGAGCAGCATCACATCACCGCCGAGGGCGCGCGTCGAGACCTGTCCACCCAGCGCCGGCGTGCTTAGGGTGGGTCCGTACGACCTGCGCGAGCGCTCGTGCTCGTGGCCGGGACGACGAGAGGAAGCCGGCGTGGGCGATCGAACCGAGAACGGTCCTCTGGGCTACCGTCACCCGGCCGCCGGCTGGGGAGCCGCGATGTCGGTCGGCAAGGTGCTGCTCCGCGAGCGTGAGCCTCTTCTCGGTCCGAAGGCCATCTTCAAGATGAACCATGAGAATGGCGGCTTCGACTGTCCCGGCTGCGCCTGGCCGGACGACACGAAGGGCCTCAAGCTCGACATCTGCGAGAACGGCATCAAGCACGTCACGTGGGAGATGACCGGCCGTCGTACGACCGCGGAGTTCTTCGCGGAGCACAGCGTCACCGAGCTCGAGACGTGGAGCGACTTCCAGCTCGAGGACCAGGGTCGGCTGACCGAGCCGATGGTCTATGACTCCGAGACCGACCACTACGTGCCGATCGACTGGCCGTCGGCGTTCGCGCTCATCGGGCAGGTGCTGGGTGGGCTCGGGAGCCCTGACGAGGCGGCGTTCTACACCTCGGGGCGGCTCGGCAACGAAGCGACGTTCCTCTATCAGCTGATGGCGCGCGAGTATGGCACCAACAACCTGCCGGACTGCTCCAACATGTGCCACGAGGCGTCGGGCCGCGCGCTGCAGGCGGCGCTCGGCACGGGCAAGGGCACCGCTGACCTCGCTGACTGGCAGGCGGCTGACGCGCTGTTCATCATGGGCGTCAACGCCGCGTCCAACGCGCCGCGCATGCTCACGGCACTCGCCGAGGCGACCAAGCGGGGCGCGCAGGTCGTGCACATCAACCCGTTGGTCGAGGCGGCCGGGACGCGCACGATCGTGCCGCACGACTTCGTGGACATGGCGATCAACAAGGCGACCGCGACCAGCACCCTGAACCTCCAGGTACGCCCCGGCGGGGACCTGGCTCTGCTGCGCGGGATCGCCAAGGCGCTGCTCGAGGCGGACCGGACGGACCCGAAGGCGGTCGACCAGGAGTTCGTGGATCGCTTCACCGACCGGTTCGAGGCCTACCGCGAGCTGTGCGAAGCCACGCCGTGGGAGGACCTCGAGCGGCAGTCCGGACTGAGCCGCGCCGACATCCTCAAGGCTGCCGACGTCTACTCCCGGTCGGACCGGACGCTCATCAGCTGGTGCCTCGGCGTGACCCAGCACGAGCACGGCGTCGACACGGTCCGCGAGATCGTCAATGTGCTGCTGCTGAGGGGCAACCTGGGCCGCGAAGGTGCCGGGCCGTCGCCGGTGCGCGGGCACAGCAACGTGCAGGGCAACCGCACCTGCGGTATCGACCACCGTCCGAAGCCGGAGTTCCTCGACCGCCTCGCTGCGGCCTGCGGGATCGACCCGCCCCGCGAGCACGGCCTGGACACGGTGAGCACGATCAAGGCCATGAACGAGGGCGGGATCAAGGTCTTCATCGGGATGGGCGGCAACTTCGCGAAGGCTGCCCCAGACACGGCGTACACCGAGGCCGGCCTGCGCAGCTGCGACCTGACCGTGCACGTGAGCACCAAGCTGAACCGCAGCCACATCGCGCATGGCAAGAGGGCCTTGATCCTGCCGTGCCTCGGCCGCACCGAGAAGGACGAGCAGGTCGCCGGCCTGCAGTCGACCTCGGTCGAGGACTCGATGAGCATGGTCCACCTGTCGGTCGGGATGAAGAAGCCCGCCTCGCCCCACCTCCTGTCCGAGCCGGCCATCGTGGCCGGCATGGCGCGCGCGACGCTCCCGGACAGCGCGACGCCGTGGGAGTCCTACGTCGAGGACTATGACCGCATCCGCGACGTGATGGCCAAGGCGCTGGTCGGGTTCGAGGACTTCAACCGTCGGGTACGCCTGCCGCTGGGTTTTCGGCTCCGGCAACCGGCGCGGGAGCTGGTCTTCCAGACGCCGTCCGGGCGGGCGGAGTTCTCCTCGGCGCCGCTACCTGACGTGATCCCGACCGATGGTGACGTGCTGGTCCTGCAGACGATGCGCTCGCACGACCAGTGGAACACCACGATCTACTCCGACGACGACCGCTATCGCGGCATCAAGAACCTGCGCACGCTGATCCTCATGCACGAGGCCGATCTGCGAGAGCGCGGTCTTGCATCGGGTGACCTCGTGGACATCGTGGCCACGTCCAAGGACGGGTCAGTGCGCAGGCTCGATCGATATCGTGCCCTCGCCTATGACCTGCCGCGCGGGAGCGCTGCGGGATACATGCCGGAGATGAACGTGCTCGTGGGTGCGGCCGACTACAGCACCCAGAGCGACCAGCCCCTGATGAAGAACCTCAAGGTCCGAGTCACGGCCTCGCCGGTCGAGTAGCCGGAGCGCTAGCCCACACCACCGCTGGTCGAGTAGCCGGAGCGCTAGCCCACACCACCGCTGGTCGAGTAGCCGGAGCGCTAGCGGAGGCGTATCGAGACCTGGTGACCGCGAACGACGAGTCTCCCTGGTACTCAAGGGGTTTCGACTCGGGCTCACCGGAGCGATGGGTGTCGTGGAGAAGGACAACGAGGTTGTACATATCCGCAACGCCGTTGTCCTCTCCTTCGAAGGGCCATCGCGATCTGGCCCCTCTCGCTGGTCGAGTAGCCGGAGCACTAGCGGAGGCGTATCGAGACCCCGTGACCGCGTGCACCTGGTCTCGATACGGCCTCGCCTAGCGGCTCGCCCTACTCGACCGGCGGCGGTAGATAGTGATCAGGGGAGGACCTTGACGGTGGACCAGGCCTGACGCACGGCGTCCTCCTGGTCTCCGCCCGCACCGAACCGCGCACCCGCCGCCTTGATCGTGGCCTCGGCGAACGCGGTGAAGTCAGCGTCCTTGGCGAGGCCACCACCGGTCATCACGTCGAACCAGATCTGGCCGGCGCCCTCCCACGCATTGCCGCCGATGCCGGTCGCCGCCAGGTAGAACGCCCGGTTGGGGATGCCGGAGTTGATGTGCACCCCACCGTTGTCGTTCTGCTCGTCGTGCGGCAGGTCCTGATAGCCGGCCATGTCCGCCGGCTGCGGGTCCTTGCCGAGGTGTGGGTCGTCGTACGCCGTGCCTGGGTCCTTCATCGATCGCAGCGCGACGCCCTTGACCTTGTCGGTGAACAGGTGGTCGCCGATCAGCCAGTCGGCCTGCTCGGCGGTCTGCTTGAGCGCGCGCTGCTTGACCAGCGAACCGAACACGTCCGACACCGACTCGTTGAGCGCGCCGGACTGGGCGACATAGGTGAATCCCGCTGTGAACTGGGTGAATCCGTGGGTCAGCTCGTGCCCGATGACGTCGATGCTGTCGGTGAAGGAGTTGAAGTACTCGCCGTCTCCATCGCCGAAGACCATCTGCTCGCCGTCCCAGAACGCGTTGTCGAAGTCACGGTCGTAGTGGACGCTCGCGACCAGCTCGAGACCGGCGCCGTCGAGGGAGTTGCGGCCGTAGGCCTCGGCATAGAGCGCGAAGGTCTGGCCCAGACCGTCGTACGCCTCGTTGGCCGACTCGTCGGCGACGGCCGCCTGACCCTCGGAGCGGACCAGTGTGCCCGGGAGCGTGGTGCCCTGCTGCGCGTCGTGGATCGATCGCTTCGGCGCGGGTGCAGGAGCGGCTGCACCCTGCGCGGGGGCGCGGGTGGAGCCGTGCGGTCCGCGAGCGCGCTCACGGAGGTCGCCCGGCAGCAGCCCGGTGCCGCCGAGGCCGCCCGCTTCGCGGCCCGATCGGGCGGCCCGCACCTCACGCCGCGTGTGCAGGTCCTGACCGACCGCGAGGGTGCGCTCGGCCGCCCTGGCGATGCGCGGGTCACCGACCGCGGCGAGACGGACCAGGATGTGCGGCGGGACGATGAGGCAACGAGTCATGCGCCCACTCTGCCCGCTCATGCCGACACAGCGCGGTGTCGCGTTGCATCTTTCGGATCGCTCGATCTCATTGCAGGCCTTAGGGACCCGTCCCTGGGAGAACTCCGTACGGTCGAACGATGACGAGAGGACTGACACGTCGGCGGTTCGAATGGGCAGTGGTGGCGTGCGTTGCTGTAGGCGCGAGCGCCGGCCCTGACCTCCAGGCCGTGGCGGCCGCTGAGCCGGCCAGCAGCGTCGAGGTGCACGACGCCGCTGAGCTCACGACCGCTCTGCAGGATGCCCGCCCCGGAGACACGATCCAGCTGGCCGACGGGACGTACGCCGGGCACTTCCAGGCGGCGACCTCCGGGACGGAGGATGCGCCGATCACGCGCACCGGCTCGGCGGGTGCGGTCCTCGACGGCGGTGGGAGCGGGTACGGGTTCCACCTGGACTCCGCGTCGTACTGGGCGTTGAAGGGCTTCACCATCCAGAACTCGCAGAAGGGTCTGATGGGGGACGGCGCCAACCACAACGTGATTGATCACCTCCAGGTGCAGGGCGTGGGTGACGAGGGGATCCACTTCAGATGTGCGAGCTCGGACAACGTGGTTCAGGACAGCACGATCACCGACACCGGGCGGGTGCAGCCGCAGTACGGCGAGGGCGTCTATCTCGGCTCGGCTCACAGCAACTGGGACAGGTGTGATGGCGGCGGCGAGGATCACAGCGACCGAAATCGCGTGTCTGGCAACGTGATTGGGCCCGATGTCCGCGCGGAGAGTGTTGATGTGAAGGAGGGGACCACGGGCGGGGTGATCTCTGGCAACACGTTCGACGGCACGGGCATGAGCGGCGAGAACTACGCCGACAGCTGGCTCGACGTCAAAGGCAACGGCTACCAGATCATCGACAACCGTGGATCGCATGCCCTGCTGGACGGGTTCCAGGTCCATGAAGCTGTCGACTCGTGGGGGAGCGACAACTTCTTCGCGCGCAACAACGCCGACGTCGGCGCCGACGGGTACGGCTTCGACGTCGATGGCGACGACCGCGGCAACATCGTCTGTGCCGACAACACGGTGACCAACGCGGGCTCGGGAGCGGCGAACGTCGACCTCACCGATCCGTGTCCCATCACGGAGTAGGCACGCTCAGCAGTTCTTGATGAACCAGATCGGGTCCCAGTTGTATTCCTGCGAGTTGCTCGGAGCGAAGACGTTCTTGACGGTGGTGTGATCTCTCAGCTGGAACAGCGACTGGGTGCCAGCAGTCTGGTTGTCGCCCCACGAACCGAACCCGGACCAGCCCGGGAGTGAGTACGTCCCGCACCTGTACATCCCCAGCTGGGAGCCGCGGCCGAAGGTCGAGCTGTAGGCGCAGAACCAGCCGGGCGCGGTCCCGCCGTCGCACGGGCTCGCCGCGAGACCTCGTCCGCCGAGATGGCGCGGCCGACTCTCGCCAGGGAGCGCGATCCGGAGCTGAGCGCCTTCCCGCTGCACGACGTTCAAGGCGACCTGCTGGCCACCGGACCGGGAGATGTCGCGATCGACCTCGGCCTGCAGCCATCCGATCTGAGACCCGGTCAGTCCCGCTGCCCGTCCCGCCTGCGAGAACCGTGCCGTGGGGTCAGAGGTACGACTGGCTGACGCCACGTTCGTACTCGTCAGGCCGAGGACGCCGACCAGCGCGCCGACCGTCGCCAGGGTGATGCGAGTGGCTCTTCTTGGGTGGCTCATCGCGGGTGCTCCTCGTCGTGGGGGTGTGACCTCATCTCTAGCGGGCGCCGTCAGGGACCGGTCCCTGACGGGCACTGCTTCAGTGATGGCCATGACAGCTCCCCGCGGGATGACACGCGTACGCCCGGTGCTTGCTCTCGTCGGCGCCATCACGCTGGCAGCCATCGGCGCCGCGCCGGCGTCGGCTGCGCCGCCACCACCCCCGCAGCCCTCGGGGCATGAGCAGGTCCAGGGGGTCTACCTGCTCAACAGCCGCTACAAGGGCGACATCTCTGCGACCCGCGGCTGGCAGGTCACCTGGCAGGTGCCGGCCGTAGCCAACACCGGCGACGACCCGTGGGGTGCGGTCGGCGCGTGGTACTACAACCTCGAGTCCGGCATCTACTACAACAACGACGTCGGCTGGGCGGTGTACTTCTACAACGACGATGACGGTCTCGCCGACAACCCGGACTGCCCACCGACCTGGGAGGCCGGCAGCATCTGCGGTGGCCTGTCCCACCTCCAGCCGGGCCAGCAGGTCACGTTCATGTACGAGCACTGCGCCGACGACGACACCAAGATCTGCCTCTCGGTCGATCTCCACGACGGCGACGGACCAGGTTTCCTCGCCTCGGACACGCCGACCACCGTGGAGATGTACGCCCACGACATCGAGACGTTCGACGACGGCGGCTTGGTCGAGCCGGTTATCTCGTGTGATCAGCGGACCGAGATGGTCCAGCAGTCGGTCAAGGACGCGGACGGCACCTGGCGAACCATGACCGGCGACCAGTGGACGTTCGAGGACGGCACCGACCGCTACCAGTTCGTCGACGTGGACACCGCAGCCGACCCGGCGCACTGGGGCAGCTGCTCCGGCTGACAGCGCGGGTCCAGGCGACCAAGGTGTACGACGCCCTCGGCGACACGGACGTGTCGCCGAGGGCTATGGTGGGCGGGTGCGGACGGCGTACGAGCTTCTTCTTCGCTGCCGCGGCGAGGTCTGACAGATCGGCCTCCCTCGCCGCGGAGGCTCGACGTGCCTGGCCGACTTCCGAGCGACTGACGCCCTTCTGGTGATTCCAGGGCGAAGTGCTCACTCCGCGCGACACACCTGAGGCGAGATCATGATGCACCCCCAGCAGCCGACGTCGATGCCGATCGGCAAGTACGTCCCCTTCCACGAGCAGATCAAGGTCGACCTCCCCGACCGCACGTGGCCCGACCAGATCATCAGCAAGGCGCCGCGCTGGTGCGCGGTCGACCTGCGAGACGGCAACCAGGCCCTCATCGACCCGATGAACTCCGAGCGCAAGATGCGGATGTTCAAGCTGCTGGTCACCATGGGCTACAAGGAGATCGAGGTCGGCTTCCCGTCCGCGAGCCAGACCGACTTCGACTTCTGCCGCGAGCTGATCGACGGCGGCCACATCCCCGACGACGTCACCATCCAGGTGCTGACGCAGTGTCGTGACCAGCTGATCGAGCGGACCTACGACGCGATCCGCGGCTCCAAGCAGGCGATCGTGCACTTCTACAACTCCACCTCGGTGCTGCAGCGCCGCGTGGTGTTCGGGATGGATCAGGACGGCATCGTCGACATCGCGGTGCAGGCCGCGCGGCTGTGCCGCAAGCTCGAGGAGACCATCCCGGAGACGGCGGTCTACTACGAGTACTCGCCGGAGTCCTACACCGGCACCGAGCTGGAGTTCGCGGCCCGCATCAGCAATGCGGTCATGGACGTGATCGACCCGACTCCCGATCACAAGATGATCATCAACCTGCCCGCGACCGTCGAGATGGCCACGCCCAACGTCTACGCCGACTCGATCGAGTGGATGTCCAAGAACCTCGACCGGCGCGAGTCGGTCATCTTGTCGCTGCACCCGCACAACGACCGCGGCACGGGCGTCGCCGCCGCTGAGCTCGGCTACCAGGCCGGCGCGGACCGTATCGAGGGCTGCCTGTTCGGCAACGGCGAGCGGACGGGCAACGTGTGCCTGGTGACGCTCGGGATGAACCTCTTCGGCCAGGGCATCGACCCGCAGATCGACTTCAGCAACATCGACGAGGTACGCCGCACGGTCGAGCACTGCAACCAGCTGCCCGTCCACGAACGCCACCCCTACGGCGGCGACCTGGTCTTCACAGCCTTCTCCGGCTCCCACCAGGACGCCATCAAGAAGGGCTTCGAGGACATGGAGCGGCAGTCCAAGGAGAGCGGCAAGGACATCGACAAGCTGGTCTGGGGCGTGCCCTACCTGCCGATCGACCCGCACGACATCGGCCGCTCCTACGAGGCCGTGGTCCGGGTCAACAGCCAGTCCGGCAAGGGTGGCGTCGCCTACATCCTCAAGACCGAGCACCAGCTGGACCTGCCGCGTCGCCTACAGGTGGAGTTCAGCGGAGTCGTGCAGCGTCGTACGGACACCCAGGGCGGAGAGGTCACGCCGGAGCAGCTGTGGCAGACGTTCGTCGATGAGTACCTCCCGGGCACCGGGGAGGGTGAGTCCGCGTGGGGCCGGTTCTCGCCGATCACCCACACGATCGACAGCTCGGCCGATGGCAAGGACCACATCGTCGCGACGATGACCGACCGTGAGCACGGAGCCAAGCCGATCACGATCGAGGGCACCGGCAACGGTCCGCTGGCTGCGTTCATCGACGCGCTCTCGACGTTGGGTGTCGACGTCCGCGTCCTCGACTACGCCGAGCACGCCCTGTCCGGTGGTGAGGACGCCAAGGCTGCCGCGTACGTCGAGTGCGCCATCGGTGACCGCGTGCTGTGGGGCGTCGGCCGGCACAGCTCGATCGTCAAGGCCTCCCTGACGGCGATCCTGTCTGCCGTCAACCGCGGCCTGCGCGACGACGAGGTCTGAGCACACACCCGCACACACTGCGGCCCCGATCGCTCCACGCGGTCGGGGCCGCAGTGCGTCGTGGAAAGAGATTCGGTCCGGGAGACAACCTGATCTGACCGCCGTGCGTCTGTGCCTGTAGCCGCTCGGTCGGGGGGACCGAGAAGGCTTGTTTCCGGGGGGAAATCAATGTCACTGCTGTCGATCCTGCCTGCCCAGATGCGGGCGGACGCTCGACCATCATTCGCAGCACTGCTCCATCACGTACGTCGAAAGCGTGCCCATCCGGCGCTGCTCGTCTACTACCGCTGGGCGGCCTTGATGGTCGTCCTCAATGTCGCGGTCGCCGTCAGTGGCTGGTCGTCAGGGTGGCTCCTGCGGGCCGATGCAGCCACTCTTGGCCGGCTCTCGCTCATCGCTCAGCTCAACCTTGTGCTGGGAACGCTCGTACGCCAGCAGCACGTCGTCAACCTGCTGTCGGCGGTCGCCACCCGCGCGCCCGTCACCTGGCCGTTGTCGGTGCGCTGGGCGCTGGGCAAGGTGCACCATCTCGGGGGAGTGCACATCGGCGCAGCCATCGGCGGATCGGTCTGGTACCTCTTCTTCGCTGTCGGCGTCGCGCGCGCCGGCATCCGCGACGAGGGCACCGTCACCGGCGCAAATGTGTTGCTGTCGCTCGTGATTGGCGTGCTCCTGGTCTCGCTCTGTGCGTTGGCGATGCCACCGGTTCGGCGGCGCGCACACGACGTGTTCGAGGTCAGCCACCGCATTGGTGGCTGGTCACTGCTGGTCGCCGTCTGGATCAACGCCGTCGTGTTCGTCGCGCACCAACGTCCTGACGAGCCGGTCATCCGGGTGCTGCTGACGTCCCCGACGACCCTGTTGGTGCTGCTGTCGACCGCGCTCGCTGTCGAGCCGTGGCTCCGGCTGCGCAGGGTTGCCGTGACCGTCGAGCGACCGTCTGACCACGCCGCCGTGGTGCGGCTTGCCCACGGCAGCCCGCCACCCATCGGGTCGACCCGCGCGATCAGCCGGTCGGCCGTCCTGGGCTGGCACTCGTTCGCCAATGTGCCTGCGGCACCGGGCGAGGACGGCTACCGGATGCTGGTGTCGCGGGCCGGCGACTGGACCAGCGAGCTGATCGACGAGCCGCCGACCCACGTCTGGGTACGCGGCACACCGGTGGTCGGTGTCGCCAACGCTCGCAAGCTCTTCCGGCGGGTGGTGTTCGTGGCGACCGGCAGCGGCATCGGTCCGTTGCTCGGTCACGTGCTGGCCGACCAGGGCAACGGTCACTTGATCTGGGTCACCCGCAACCCCGTCCGGACCTACGGGGCTGACCTGGTCAACGAGATCCTGGGTGCCCGGCCCGACGCCGACGTGTGGGACACCAGCCAACGAGGCAAGCCGGACCTGTTCGAGCTGGCCCTGCAGGCGGTGCGTGACACGGGCGCGGAGGCCGTGATCTGTGTGGCCAACCAGCAGGTCACCTGGCAGGTGGTCCAGGGGCTGGAGGCACGCGGCATCCCGGCGTTCGGCGCGATCTGGGACTCCTGACCGCTCAGGCGGGAAGGTCGCTCTCCTCGATGCCGAAGGTCGCCTCGGGCACGGCGGCCGTGATCATCGTCCCGTCCGCACGTCGCCCGCCGACCAGCGGCGCATCGCCGAGCGCACCGTCGATGCGCGGGCCCTGGTCGGCCAGGGCGACCGTGACGGGAGAGTCGGCGGAGACGTCGTACGACGTGCCGCGGACGCTCACCGTGACCGGGTCGCCCTCACTGACACCGAACTCGATGGCGTGCTGGGTCAGCCGGACCCTCAGCTGGGAGCCGTGCCAGCGCAAGGAGTACTCCAGGGAGGGCCAGCTCACCGGCAGGCGAGGGTCGAACGACAGCGTGCCGCCGTGGTCTCGCATACCGCCGATGCCGTTGACCACGGCGGCCCACACCCCGCCGGCGGAGGCGATGTGCAACCCGTCGACGGTGTTGTCGTGCAGGTCGGCGAGGTCGACGTAGAGCGCGTGGTTGAGGTACTCGGCCGCGACCTCGTGGTAGCCCACCTCGGAGGCGATGACGGCCTGCACCACGGCCGACAGCGTCGAGTCACCGGTGGTGATCGGGTCGTAGTACTCGAAGTCGGCCTTCTTCTCCTCGAGCGTGAACCGGTCGCCCTGCAGGAACAGCGCGAGCACCACGTCGGTCTGCTTCAGCACCTGGAAGCGGTAGATCACCAGCGGGTGGTAGTGCAGCAGCAGCGGACGCAGCTCGTCAGGCGTACGAGACAGGTCCCACACCTCACGCGCCAGGAACTGGTCGTCCTGCGGATGGATGCCGAGGCGGGAGTCGAACGGGATGTGCATCTTGGCCGCGCAGCGGTGCCACTCCTCGACCTCGCCGTCCTTGAGGTGCAGGCGCTCGGTCAGCGCGGCCATCTCGTCGGGGTAGTCGCGGCGCAGCAGGTCGACCATCTCGGCGGCACGCTCCAGGTTGTACCTGGCCATGACGTTGGTGAACAGGTTGTTGTTGACGACCGTGGTGTATTCGTCCGGCCCGGTCACGCCGTGGATGTGGAAGGACGGGTCGCCGTTGCTGCGCCAGAAGCCCAGATCGGCCCAGAACCGGGCCGTCTCGACCAGGATGTCGAAGCCACCGCGCAGCAGGAAGTCGATGTCGCCGGTGGCATCGACGTACTTCATCATCGCGAACGCGACGTCCGCGTCCAGGTGCATCTGAGCGGTGCCGGCCGCGTAGTAGGCCGACGCCTCCTCGCCGTTGATGGTGCGCCAGGGGAACAACGCACCCTTCAGGGCCATCTCGGCGGCCCGTCGCCGCGCGGCATCGAGCATCTGGCAGCGGAACACGAGGGTGTTGCGAGCGATCTGCGGCGCTGCGTAGGTGAGGAACGGCGTGACGTAGACCTCCGTGTCCCAGAAGTAGTGGCCCTCGTAGCCCGAGCCCGTGACGCCCTTGGCAGGCACGCCTTGAACGTCTGCACGGCCGGCGGCCTGCGCGATCTGGAACAGGTTGTAGCGGATGGCCTGCTGGACCGCGGGCTGGTCCTCGACGACGATGTCGGCGCCGTCCCAGAAGGTGGAGAACCACTCGCGCTGGGCGGCGTGCGCCCGGTCGATGCCGTACTGACGAGCCCGGTCGAGGGTGCGCGCACAGCGGTCCGCGAGCTCACGAACCGGGACGCCGCGCGAGCTGTGATAGGCGACGAACTTGTCCACCCGGAGGGTCTGGCCCTCGCTGAGCTCGGTGCGGAAGACCGCTTTCGCCAGGTCCTCCTCGTGGTGCGTGATCGTCTCGTACGCGACCGGGCAGGTCACCACGTGGTCGGCCGCGACCGCGACCGTCATGCGCGAGTGCGCGCACCGGTAGCCGAGCGCCAGGCGTTCGTCGGTCGCATCGCTCATGATCGGCTGCAGCACACGTTCGGTGAACTGAGCCGCCTTGCGCGGGTCTCGGCCCTCGCCCATGGCAGCGGACGGGACGTCGTACTCGTCCTTGCCGTCCTGGCGGTTGAGTATCTGCGACGAGATCAACACAGGCGTGCTGCCGGCGCTGGACAGGACGGTCACCTCGAGAGACAGGATCGCCAGGTGCCGCTGGGCCATCGAGACCATGCGAGAGCTGACGACCTTGATCCGCTTGCCCGACGGCGTACGCCAGATCAGGCTGCGGCGCAGGACACCGTCGCGAAAGTCCAGGACGCGTTCGTACTCCTCCAGGTCCGCGAAGTTGACGTTGAGCGGCTCGTCGTCGATGTAGAGCTTGAGCACCTTGGCGTCAGGGACGTTGACGAGCGTCTGGCCCGTCCGGGCGAAGCCGAACGCCGCCTCCGCGTGGTGGATCTGCCAGGTCTCGTGAAAACCGTTGATGAAGGTGCCGTGCGCGTGGGCGTCGCGGCCCTCGGCCGGGTTGCCGCGCATCCCGAGATAGCCGTTGGCGACCGCGAACAGGGACTCGGTGACGCCGAGGTCGTTCCGGTCAGTGCGCTTCTCGACCAGGCGCCATGGGTCGATGGGGAAGCGGGTCCGGTCCATCGGATCAACCGGCGAAGAACCCAGGGCCGCGCTCATGAGATCAGCTCTGCGAGATCACGGACCACGATCGTCGCGCCGGCGTCCGCGAGCGCCGATCCGGCGCCCCGGTCCACACCGACGACACCGGCGAATCCGCCTGCTGCGCCTGCCTGTACGCCGCTCACAGCGTCCTCGAGCACGATGCACCTCGCGTGGGCCACGCCGAGCTCGTCGGCGGCGTGCTGGAAGGTGTCGGGCGCCGGTTTGCCAGGCAGG